>CAWBHS010000001.1:0-25002 GCA_963788655.1 uncultured Verrucomicrobiae bacterium
AAGGAGTCTGGCCGGATACCATGACGACCAGGGCCAACAAGGCAGTAAAACTCAACGACAGCCGGACCGTAAGCGAGTGCTTCATTTTCATAATTACGCAGGTGAAGACGTTGCTCGCTCTTTTTACATTCGAAACGGTCCGACTGCAAGGAATGACAAACCGCAGCACGCACGGCTCAAAACCAAAGTGTGACCGAGGTGGATGGTTTCGCGCTGCGAGGCCAGGCGCTCGCAACGCGAACGCCTCTACCACGCGGCGGTCGCTGTTTCCGAAACAGTCCAACTCCGGGAGTCCTCCAGCAAAGCCAGACGTTTCCCAATCGAATCGCAATGAGCCTGCTCACCAGCCGCCGCCAACTGAGTATTCCACACGAGCGGTAGCCGACGACGTAAGGAGGCGGACCTGGTGCTTTTTCTGGCGCTCCGCCTCCTCACGACAGCGGCTACAGGCGGTTGAGGTCTTAAGCTCAGGGTGAAATATGCAGGCCAGTAACCGTCCCGCCACCAGTACCCCTACGGCACAGTTTCAGCGCCGTTATGGTTGACTGAGTTGCGATTGCAACTCCCGCAGGGCGGTCTGCAATTCAGCGGCCGAGGGAAAGCGCCGGTCCGGATCGGGCGCACAGGCCCGCAGAATGACGCGATTGAACTCGACCAATTGCGCGCGGTCCGGTTGCGCAAACAGCTCGGGCGGCAATTCGGGAAACGCATCCCGCGGCAAGCCCATTCCGGCTTCATAGAGGACCTTGCCGAGCGCGTAAACGTCGGCCGTCCGGCTTCCGGGTCCTTCGGGCGGCAGGTAGCCGCTGGTGCCGACGTAGGAAAGATCGCTCGAGCGCCGGTCCAGGTCCGTGACCAGTCCGATGTCCGCCAATTTGGGGACGCCGTTCACGAACAGGATGTTGGACGGTTTGATGTCGCGATGAATGAGCTGGCGGCCATGCAGGAAGGCAACCGTGCCGGCGAGGTCGATGCCCAATTGCACACAAACGGACAAGGACAGACGTTGATGCTGGCTCAGTTCCTGAGCCAGGGTTTTCGGCACATAAGTCGCGGCTTCATATTGCGGACCGGCCACCACGTCATCCGCCGCTTCCATAATGTAATACAGGCATTCGGGCGCGGCGTGCCGGCCCACGTGCAGAATGTGGATCAAACCGGGATGCGTTCGGGAAATCGGCGTAAAACGTCGCAGTCCATTAAACTCGCGCTCGAAAGGGGCGTCTTCGCGGAACGTATGCCGATAGACAATTTTCACGGCCAGATATGTGCCCACCAGGTCGCGCGCCAACCACACTTCCCCATACGCACCGTCGCCGATCCGCCGGAGCAATTCGTGGTTCGGTACGTCGGGCACTGCCGGTCGGTGTGCGGCGCGTCCCTGGGTGACCACCGCGTCAGACTGGGGAGAATTGCTTGGCCCGTCCGGTTCCAACACTCGTGGTGGCGCGGTGGGTGCCGTGGCGATGGTTTGGTTGGTCACGCCGGACGCCGCTTCTTCACGCGCCGCCAACAACAGGCGCAGCCAGTTGCGCTCGCGCCACAAACGGTGCGAGTGCGTGAGGACCGTCCAACCCAGTGCGCACGGAACCTGGACGAAGGCGACAATCGTCCACGGAAACCAGGTCAGGGTCTGCCACGTAAGGATGATGGCGACAACGGCAACCGCCAAAACCACGGCCACCGCCACGCCCGCCGCCGCCAACGGTCGCCGCCGCGCCAAACCAAACCCCAGCAAGCCGCCGAGCGCCAACGTCACCAAGCCCTCCATCCACCCTGGCAAGCGTCTGAGCCAATCGCCGCGGATCAGATTCAGCGTGGTGGTGGCAATGATTTCCACACCGGGCGCCCATCGTCCGGTCGAGTGTGTGTACGGGGTGCGATATTCGTCGGTGCCCGTGCCGCCGCTGAATCCGATGCTCAAGTGCGCCCCTACAAACACCAGCTTGCCGGCGAACATCGTCAGATCCAGGTTGGTGAACAGCACGTCGGCGTAACTGACGTAGGCCAGCACCCGCCCCGGCGGTCCGTAGTAATTGATCCAGCGCTCCGCCATGGGATCGGGCAACGGCTTCACGCCAACCATTTCCGCGGCCCGCCAGCCGAGGCTGGGCACGTTAAACTGGTCATCCCGATAGTGTTGCCGAATGAATTTGGTTTCGTCACTGGCCTCGGCCAATCCCCACGGGGTCACCTCTTCCAGCGCCGGAAACGGGCGCCACACAGTGTTTTGGATCAGCTTGTGGTTGTGCGTGAGGGGACCGATCATGGCCCCCACCGCCACCTTTCCGTAATTGGTGATGGCGCGGATTAACTCCGCATCTTCCAGGGCATTGGTGCTGGCGGGCCGGAATAGCATATCGAACACCACGGCTTTGGCGCCGGCCTGGGCCAATAGGTCGAGCAAGCGCGCATGAATTGTACGGCCCCAATTCTCCCAACTGCCCTGGTGCAACAGATCCTGGGAATGGTTGTCCATGTAGATGACGATCGCATCGGGAACAGGAATGTCCCGGCGAAAGAGAAACGCCCAATCGTAGCTCTTGTTGATCAAGCCATCCATCGGCCAGGCCAGCGCGATGAAGCCGGCCACTGCCGCCAGGAGCGCGCCTTGCGTCGCCGGATTCCACCAGCTTGTCGATGGCCCTTTCAGTTTCATGTTGCGCTCCACCGTTCCATAACTGCACTTCCGATTTCAAAAGGCAAACTCCAGGCGCACCGCCACCGTCCGGCCGCGCGGCAACTCGGGCGTGAGATTGAGCGGATTCAACCGGTAATCCTGGTCGGTCACGTTGAGCAGGCCCACCAACACCTCGGCACGTCGCCGCGGAAAACGGTAGCCGGCCCACAAATGGCATTGCCAGAATTCATCGCCGGGCCGCGCGCCCTCGTAGCCGTCATTGCGCTGCCGGTACCACCAACCTTCAGCCCGGCCAAAGAATCCACGTGGATCCTGATACAAAGCGAACAATTGGAGTTGGTGCAACCCGGACTCCTGGCGTTCGGGTTCAAAGCCAAACGGAAACCGCGCGTCGCTGGGAATTTGCTCGAAGAGGTCGTGCAATTCCGCCTGACTCAGCCGGTAGCGAAGTCCCAGGGACCAGCCGGCGCCGATCAATTGGTTCGCGGTGAACGTCAACGTGCGTTCGGTGTAGTTCAATCGTTCCCGGGTGCCGGAGGCGTTGACCGTAAACGACGGCAGAAGGTCATAGACGCCGCGCGTCCGGTTGACATCGGAGTCCAACCATTCGCCGCTCAACGCCAGATAGGTTCCGCGCCCAATTCGTTGCTCGAGTGAGAAGCCCCACGTCTCGAAGCGGGCGCCCCCGTTGGCACCGGCCACGGCTTCGGGCAGGATACTCCGAAACGCCTGGTTGAACCCCGCCACCTGCGTCGGCTCCAACTGGAAGCTTTGGTCGAACGCCACGCCGTTCAGCGCCTGCGCATAACCCGCGCGGAGGGTCGTCGTCCGAAACGGCGTCCAGATGAACCCGCCTTTGGGCGACACCTGGTCCTTCGTTTCCTCGCCTCCGTTGATCGGGGCGTAACGGAAGTTCTCGGGCATTCGCAGCCAGTCATAATTCAGCCCGGCCACCAGCAGCAGCGGATCGGCAATTTGCCAGCGATAGTAACCATAGACATTTGCCCGCCGGAAATCCGGCGTCACGTTTTGCGCGTTGGTGGGAAACAATCCGGCCAGGAACGGATAGAGCGGTACGACCGGGTGCGCGTGTTGATTCTGCGTGGCGAACGCGCCGCTCTGATACCGTGCGCCCACCGTGACGCTGTGATTGGCCTGCTGCCAGATTTGCTGGAGTTCCGCGGTGTAGATTTCCGTGTTGCTTTGGTAACGCTGCTCGAGGGTAATCGGGAGTCCATCAGTGACCTTGCCATTGACGTCCTTGGCCAACAGATAGGTGCCTTGACGCGAATTGGTCACCTGCAATTCGTCCTTCAACCGGCCCGCCAAAACGAGCGTGTGGATGCCCGGAGCCCATTCGTGATGATAGCCCGCCAGCAAAAGGGGTTGTTGGTTTTCCTGGAACCGAAATCCCGGATTCGCCTGGTTCGTGTTCTCCGGATCATAAACCGGGGTCAAATGCCCGCCGTCGGCATCGTAATAAATCGCCTGGAAATAGAGCGTATCCTGCGGGGTCAGTTGCTGCTTTGAATTGCAATCCCAGCGTGAGTTGCTCCAAGTCGTTGTTCACGCGCTGGCCATTGCGAGACTGGTAGAACGCCTCAAGCGCATATTCCGAATTACCCCACGTGCCGAACTGCGCGCCGGACTGCGTCCAGTCACCGCGGCTGAGATATTCGGTGGCCGACACCACGCCCAGCCGATTGCGCTCGAACAGCCGGCCATATTCGTTTTGTGACACGGTCTGCGACAGCGCGCCGGCGCCGACCGGAGCCAGGAGATTGCCCACCAGGTACTCGCTCAACCACGGCGTCTCGTAGCGAAGATTGATCTGCCGGGGATCCCGCAGCGCATTGTAACTGTTGGCCAGAAACAGGTGCGCCGAGTAATTGGCATAATCGTAATTCACCGCGCGGGCCGCTTCGCGCAGACTCACGTCGGTCATGCCGGCGTCACGATAAACGCTGGCCAGATTGGCGCCGCGTACGGCCCGGTCCTGATCGAGCAGAAGCTGCGAGCGATAGACCCCACGATTACCAACCAGTTCCTGCGAATGCTCCAGGTCGCGCACGGCTTGATTGATCCGGTTGTGCTCCTGGTTCAACAGCGCGGAATACAACCACGCGGTCGGATCAGCCGGGTCCAGTTCCTGGCCGCGTCGCAGTTCTTTGGCGGTCTGGGCATCCAGACCTTGCTGATCAAAAGCCTTTCCCAGATAGCTGCGCAGGACCGACCGTTGCGGTTCCAGCGTGACGGCGGTCTGCAAATCGGCCAATCCCCCTGCCCCATCGCCGCGGTGAATGCGGCACAGGCCGCGTCCCAGCCACGCATTGCCCAAGGCGCCGTTCAAAGCGATGGCCCGATCGAACGCGGCGATGGCTTCGCCATAACGATTCTCCGCCGCCAGCAAGAAACCTTTCAACGCGAAGGCCTGGGCGTTGCGCGGCGACAATTCCAGGCTTCGCTCGACGGCCTTCCGCGCCGCCTTCGTATGACCAAAGCTGAACTCCAATTCCGCCAAACGCGCCTGGGCAAAACCGAAGCGCGGCGCACGCGCGACTGCTTGACGAGCCGCTTCGAGCGCCGGCTCCAATCGCGCTTGCGCCTGCTGGTAATAGGACTCGGCGAGCAACTCGGTAGCGGTAGGAGTTGAAGGCTGAGCGCTCAGGTTTGAGGGAAATGGTCGCCGCTTGACCGCGGCGATCACCTTCCGCAACGCCACCGCCAACCACGCTGTCCGCTGACTTCCGACCTCTCCACTCTGGCCATTGGCGGCCGGCTCCAACAGGTTCTCCGCCGGTTCGACTTGCCCCACGGTCAGTAACAGCGCCGCCAGGTAAACCCGTTCCGCATTCGACGCGGGGGCGCGGCCAGCGGGATATTGCTCGAGGGCGGCCAATAAATCCCCCGCCCGATAAGCCGCCAGCGAGCCAGCCAGCGCCGCCGGTTCGCCACCCGGCCAAACCAGTTCATCCGGATCCAGGATGCCCGGATAGGTACAAGACCCATTGGATGACATTCACCGCTTCGAGCCGGGGAACCTTGAACGGGATGCGTCCCGGTGCCGCCACCGCCGCTTCGCCGCTCGTGATGGAAACTGCTCCCCAATTGTTCGTGACCATGGCCTCACCGTCGATGAGGTCGAGCCGCATCGTATCATTGGCATCGACGCTCACCGTGAATTCCGTTCCCAGCGTCAGTGCAAACGCGGTTCCTGAGTGAACTGGAAACTCGCCCCGCCGGTCACGGTGAAAGAGCTCCAGCAGCCCGCGAAACAGGTGGAACCCACTGCGGCGCGGGGCGGCTGGCGGCATCTGGAGGTGAGTGTAGTCGTCCAACCGCATCAGGCTCCGGTCCGAGAGCCGCAGGGTGGCGCGACTGTGCGCCAGAGTGCGGAGATGGTCGCCGGGCAGGAGCGTTTGGTTGGTGTGCGCCGGGGTCCAGTTCAGCACCGGGCCATGAGCCACCTGCACGGTCCCTTCCAATTCCACCACGACGGGCCCCGGCGGTTCGGCAGCCAGCGCCGCGGTGGCCGCCAGCCAAAGCCCTGGTACCGCCGCGGCTCTGAACAGCCAGCGCCCCATCCGGCACCCGGAGGCACCCCAACGATGAAAATCAATAGTCACCAATCCACTCTCTAACACGTTGTAAATCGCCGACTTTTTACTTTACACCCATTATTTTTGAAAATAATATTAAAAATTCGGACTGATGCTCCGTGTTCAGGGATGCTGATATTGCATTAATCCTAAACGAGACAATCAGTTATGAAACCAACAAACCGCATCGCATCTGCAATTCTCAATTCATTGTTGCCCACGGGACGGAAGGACTCATGGATCACCCGCGGTCTAACAAAAGTTCTACGCCCCCTAACCACCCCGCTTAGCTTGCTAACTGCCGGCCAACTCACGCTCTGTCTCTTCGCTGGTTCACCTGCCACCGTCGAAGCAGCCGATCTTTCGTTGGCAGAAGCATTGGAGGATGCCAACCTCGCCTGGACCACCGGGGGCCAAGTTCCATGGTATGGCCAACAGATTGTCAGTCACGATGGAGCCGATGCCGCCCAAAGTGGGATCATTGCTGATGCGCATGAATCCTGGCTGCAAACCACGGTCGTCGGACCGGGGACCTTGGAGTTCTGGTGGCAGGTGTCGTCGGAGCAGGATTTCGACTGGCTCCGCTTTCACATCGACGACGTGTTGAAGGAGCAAATCTCCGGCGAAGTGGATTGGCAACAACAGCAATTCGCCATTCCGGAAGGGAGTCACACGCTGGAATGGCGATATGTTAAGGACCCAGCGGATAGCGCCGGCCAGAACCGAGGATGGCTGGACCAAGTTTCCTTCGTGGCCGCCACCGGCGGCCCGATGATCGCAACCCAACCCGCCAGTCAGACAGTTTGGGAGGGAGCCAACGTGTCGTTCACTGTCACCGCCCTCGGCAGTCCGCCCATGAGCTATCAATGGTTCGTTAACGGAACGCCCGTCCCCAGTGCCACAAACCTCACCCTGGCCCTAGCCACTATTCTCCCGGCCAACGCAGGTAGCTATCGCGTCGAGGTCAGCAATGATGCCGGCACCGTCACCAGCAGCCCGGCAGTTCTGACTCTCGGGAATAACGCCCCAGCGAACCAGATTCTGCTCTATGTAGATAGCCCGGTCCCTAGCCCTTTTGAAATCGCTCTGCTCAACCTGGGCTTCGACTACCAGCGTTTCACGTCTGCATCCGAGTTCACTTCGGCACTGAACAACGCCAATCGCGATACCGACCTCGTAATCGTCGATCAACCTGGTAACTTCTTTACGCCCACCAGCCTCGTCAGCTTCATCAACGGTAGAGGTCGTGCCCTGATCCAGGCCAACACTCTGGCCGGCAGTCCCGCCCTCGCCACCGCCCTTAAGGTCGCCGTGGACTGGCGCTCCAATACGCCAATTTCCGTTTACGAATGGGGTGGCTCTCCGCTTTTCGAGGGACTATCCGGTCCTTTGAATCGGACCGAAATCGGCCTCGATGAGGATACCCAGAGGCTTCAGGTCGTCCCCGGAGGTTACGCTGTCGCCGGATTCTCCGCGGCAACCACGCCTGGGGAGGCGGCCATCGTCGTTGGCAACAACGGGCGAACCATCGTCAACGGGTGGTGGTTAGCTGGAATCATCTCTGGAAACGACGCTGTCCGGCTCGCTGAAAACCAAATCCTGTTTCTCACCGGACCCGTCTCCGCCACCACCCCCATCATCCAAATTCAACCGCGCAGCCAGACACTGCTGCCGGGAGGCAGCGTGCATCTGGACGTGAGAGCATCTGGAGGCTTGCCGCTGAGTTACCAATGGTACAAGGACAGCGTTGAACTCCCTAACGCCACCAGCGCCTCACTCGACATCAGCAACATCCAGGTCGAAAATGAAGGCAATTACACCGTCGTCGTCGCCAACAGCTACGGCTCCGTGACTAGCGATCCGGCCAGCCTGTCACTCCTCATCAAGCCCACCGGCCAGATCGCAAGCATCTTGTTGTTTACGGACACGTTCCTGGGAGTTCCCAGTCCCTATGAGACTGCGCTTACCGAGATGGGCCTGAACTTTCAACGCTTCACTTCGGCGCCAGCTTTTGCGGCCGCGGTGAGCCAGGCGAATCACAACAACACCCTGCTCATCATCGCGGCTATCGACAGCTTCTACGATTTTACCAGCACAGCAAACTTCATTAGTGCTGGGGGGCAGGCCATTGTTCAGGATCCTGGGCGCTGTTGTCGGATTCCAGCGGGCTCGCCAGCGCCCTTGACGTCACGGCCGTGCAGGATATCCGATTCGTCGAGCCGGTTTATGAATGGGGTGCCACGCCTTTCTTCAGGGACTTGCCGAGCCCTGTCAACTTGACCGACCGCTTCGGAGGGGATGGGCAACTTCTTCAACCGGCCCCGAACGCGGCAGCAGCGGCAGGATTTGTGGACGCACCAACCCAAAATCAGGCGGCCCTTGTTGTAGGCAACAGCGGGCGCACCATCGTCAACGGATTCGCAATGGAAGAGATCACCTCCGCCGCCGAGGCCGTCCAGTTCGCCCGGAACCAAATCGAGTATTTTGTGCCACTAGCCCCGGAAATCGTAACCCAACCGGAAGATCAAGTCGTGGTCTTGGGCGGCACCGCGAATTTCAATGTGGCGGTGGCCGGAGCTCAACCGTTGAATTACCAGTGGCGCAAAGACAATATTGATATCCCCGGCGCCGAGGGCAGCGCGTATTCCATCACCGGCGTTCAATCGAACCATTACGGCAATTACAGCGTGGTGGTAACCAATAGGTTTGGCGTGGTGACAAGCCGGCTGGCCAAGCTGGATTGGGGGCTCAAGCCTGAGATCATTCAAGCTCCCTTGAGCCAATCCATCGTCGAGGGAGGGAACATCACTTTCAGTGTGGAAATAGTGGGGCATCCTGCACCTTTCACCTACCAATGGCGGCGCAGCTCCACCATCCTGACCAACATCGAGTCCGACGAACGCCACGCTTTCTTCACCTTGAATGATGTGGAATCGAATCAAGGCGGACTTTATCGCTTGGTGATTATCAACGCCGTTGTGCCCGTGGTAACCGGCTCGTCCCCCAATGCCACTTGGACGCTGACCGTTCTCCCCGACACCGATGGCGATGGCCTGCCCGACGAATGGGAAGCGGAACATCTGGTGGATGATCCCAACGGCGATCCCGACAGGGATGGAATGACCAACCGCGAGGAATACGAGGCCGGGACCGATCCCAACGAGCCGGACAGCACTTTGCGGATTGAACCCCTCGATCCGTTGGGCAGTGCCGCCATCGAGTTCCAGGCCATTTCGAACAAAACCTACACCGTGCAGTACCTCGATGAGGTGGGCCGTGGCTCATGGTCAAGATTGGCCGATGTCGTGGCCCGAACGACCAACCGCGTGGAGGTGATTTACGACCCGAGGAACGCCGCGCGGCGCTACTACCGCGTGGTGACCCCCAGACAGGAATGAGGATATCCAGCGCCTGCCGCAAGGCAGGCCTCTTTGGCAATCTATTGCAATGACATCATGAAACACTATCGTTCCGTCGCTCTGATCACCGTCGCGATTGCCGGGTCCGCGAGCGGCGCCCAATGGACTGTGTCCAATACCAACGACAGCGGAGCCGGTTCATTGCGGCAAGCCATTATTGACGCCAACACGTCCTCCGGGTTGGACGAGATTCATTTTGCGATACCGGGTCCAGGACCGTTCACAATCCGGCCCACGTCCCAACTTCCGACGATCACCGGCTCGGTAATCCTCGACGCCACCACGCAACCCGGATATGCCGGCCGACCGGTTGTTGAACTGAAGGGCAGTTTTGCCGGGGTCCAAGTACATGGACTACGTCTGGGAAGCTACAGATTCCACCATTCGCGGATTGGCCATCACCGGTTTTTCCCGCACGGGGATCTGGCTGGATGGCGGCAGCGGCAACGTCATTGCGGCCAACTTCATCGGTCTGGCTCCCGCCGGCACTTCCGCATCCGGCAACGCCACGGGGGGCATCTGGATCTGGAACTCGATCAATAACCGGATTGGAGGCACCACCGCCGCAGCGCGCAATGTGATTTCAGGAAATTCCGGGCCCGGGGTCGAAATGGGCGGGATACCACGGGCACGCAGGTTGAAGGAAACTACATTGGCACCGATGCCACCGGTCTGTCGGCGATGAGCAATCAGTCAGGGGTGTTGATTATCAATGCGGGTGGCAATGTCGTTGGTGGAACCTCGACGGGAGCCGGTAATCTCATTTCGGGCAATTTCCTGGCGGGCGTGGAAGTCGATCAAAGCCTGGTGGAGAATATCATCGAAGGCAATTGGATTGGCACCGACCTCACCGGCACCCAGGCATTGGGCAACGCCGGCGGCTTGTTGATCGATTTGAACGCGATGAGCACCCGGATCGGGGGTAACCAATACGGAGTCGCGGAACATCATTTCGGGCAACACGGTCAGTGGCATCATCATCCGGGGTGGCGCCATGAACACCAGGGTCGAAGGCAACTTTATCGGAACGGATATCACCGGCACCCATGCTCTCGGCAACCATTCCAGCGGCATTGTGATCTACGAAGGAGCCTCCGGCACGAGCATCGGCGGCACCGCACCCGGTAGCCGCAATGTGATTTCCGGCAACACCCTCTGGGCGGTGGAAATGGACAACAGCGAAACCCGCAACAATGTGGTCGAAGGCAACCACCTTGGGACGGACCTTACCGGCACGAAGGCTTTGGGCAATGACGGGGGCGTGCTGATCGATAATTTTGCCGCGGACAATCGTATCGGCGGCACCAACACCGCTGCTCGCAATGTGATTGCGGGTAATACCATAGCCCCGGGAGTCAACCTCCGCGGCGGGGCTACCGGGCAATCTCGTTCAAGGTAATTTCATCGGCACCGATGTCACCGGCCACACCGCGCTGGGCAACGGAAATGTGGGCGTGCTGATTGAGTCCTCCGGCAACGTCATCGGGCCCCTGAATCTCATCTCCGGCAATCAATCCGATGGCATTGAGTTGCATTCTGAGGCCAATAACAACTGGATCAAAGGCAACTTCATCGGCACCGACGCCACCGGCTTTGAATTCCTCGGCAACGACGGGGTGGGAGTGGTGCTGGATGTCGGTTCGTCCGCGAATCTCATTGGCGGTGTGGATCGGCGGACCGGAACATCATTGCCGGCAATAGAATTTCCGGAGTCAGCATCGAGTCCACCAACGCCACCGGCAACCGCGTCGAAGGCAACTACATCGGCACTGACATCACCGGCACCAACGCTTTGGGGAACGGTGAGAACGGTGTCTTCATCCGGCAAGCCAGGAGCAATGTGATTGGTGGTCCTTACCAGGCGCCCGCAACATCATCTCCGGCAATGGCCGCTTGGGCCGGCCCAACGACGGGCGCAGCGGTATTGAACTGGAGCGGCGACCTGCCGGCAACCTGGTCGAGGGCAATTTCATCGGCACTGACGTTCCCGGCACCCTGCCACTCCCGAACCGCGAATACGGCGTCTTCATTCAAAGCTCATCCAACAACACGGTGGGTGGTTCGAGCGCAGCGCAAGCCAACCTCATTTCCGGTAATCTGCTCGATGGCATTCTGATCGAGGCGGCCGACGCCGTCGGCAATACTGTCAGTGTAATCTGATCGGCACCGACGCCGCTGGCACCAACACCTTGGGAATGGCGCCAATGGCATCCACATCAACGACGCGCCGAATACCTCGTCGTCAATCTGGGCGCGGGCCGCAATGTGATTTCGGCCAACGCCGAGGCGGGGCTGCTGCTCGAAGGCGCCAACGCTCAGGCCATCCGCGTTCGGAACAACTTCATTGGCACCGACGTGGCCGGCACGGCTCCATTGGGCAATGGCGGCGATGGCGTTCACTTGCGCAGCGGGGCGTCGCACAACACGATTGGGTTTACGATGTCGCCCGGCCGCAACGTCATCTCGGCCAACCTCCAGCACGGCGTCCACCTCGAGCACGAAGGCACGGTCAGCAATCTCGTGGAAAGCAATTTCATTGGCACCGACCTCACCGGCACCAATGCCCTGGGCAACCACGGCAGCGGCGTGCGCACCAGCCGCGGCGCCAGCCAGAACACCATGGGCGGCAGCAGCGGCGGCAATACCATCGCCTTCAATCAGGAGCACGGGGTGCATCTGCGCGATGGCACGCAGAACTTGATTCGTAACAACGCCATCTTTGCCAATGGCGGATTGGGGATCAACCTGGGGTTGGATGACGAGGTTACCCCCAACGACGTTGGCGACGCGGACACTGGCGCCAACGAGTTGCAGAACGTGCCGGTGCTCCACAGCGCCGTGGCCGACACGAACGGCACCGTGCTGCTCACCGGCACCTTGGCGAGCTTGCCGATTACTTCGTTTACGCTGGAGTTTTTCGTGAATGACACGTGCGACCCTTCGGGCTTCGGCGAAGGCGCGGCTACGTTGGGACTGACCAACGTGATGACCGATAGTGGCGGCGCGGCGGATTTTACTCTGACGTTTCCCACTGGGGTGGCGATCGGGCAGTACGTGACGGCGACCGCAACCGATCCGTTCCTGAACACGTCCGAATTCTCCGCGTGCGCACCAGTTGTGCCGGCGGACGGCGCCCCGCGGTTGGCTATTGCAAACTCGGAAACCGCGCTGATCATTTCGTGGGCGGAAGCCACCGGGTATCAGCTTTATTGGGCGACGAATCTGAGCCAGCCAATCCTTTGGCATGTCGCGACCAACACGGTACAATCGCTCAATGGCACCAACGCGGTATCCATCGAATCCAAGGCCGGTAACAGGTTCTTCCGGCTGTGCAATCCATAAACTGAAACATGGCAACAACCCACCCCCATCAGCAAGTTCGTGGTGTGCGCCGGGGCCGCGATTGCTTGAGATGCGCCGGGATTGGCGGAGTTCTTTTAGCGGTCACTTTGTTCACCAGAGTATCATGGGGAGCAGAAAGCGGGACCACGCAACTCACGGTTGTCAATCCCACGGCGATCAGCATTCCGACGAATAACGCCGGCCCAGCCACTCCGTATCCGTCCACGATCAGCGTTACCGGCCTGACGGGTTTCATCAGCCACGTTTCGGTGACGATCAGCAACCTGAGCCACACCTGGCCCAGCGACGTGGACGTGTTGTTGACCTCGCCCGCCGGGCAAGGGGTAATACTCCTGTCCGACGCCGGTTCGGATCATTCGATTACCTACGTCACGCTGACTTTCGACGACGGTGCTCCGAAGACGCTACCCAAATCCAGCCGCATTGTTTCCGGGCGCTATAAGCCGACCAATCATTCCGGCGATGATTTCTTTCCGGCTCCGGCTCCGGACGGTCCTTATGGCGCGTCGCTGTCCGTATTCAACGCTTACGATCCCGACGGCCTATGGCGGCTTTACGTGGTGGATTCCGAACCGGGTGATGGCGGAGCCATTGCTGACGGATGGAGCCTGACGATCACCGTGACCAATCAGCAGGCGCTTCCGTCAATTAACATTAGCGATCCGGTGCTCGAGGAGGGGCAAAGCGGCATTACCAATGCAGTGTTTATCGTCAGCCTTTCCTCGACCAGCAGCCTGCCGGTGGCAGTGGATTATGAAACCGCCGATGGCACGGCGACCGCCAATACGGATTATGTTCCACAAACCGGAACAATCCTTTTTCCGCCCGGAAGCCTCGAACAAACCGCCCTTGTGCCCGTGATCGGCGACATTCTTTTCGAGCCGCACGAGACGTTCTTCCTGCTGCTCAGTCAACCGACGAACGCCATCCTTGCCGACGCCATCGGAATGGCGACCATCCGCAACGACGATTCGCTGCCGTTGGCCGATGCGTTTGCCGAACGCCCGGTCGTGAGCGGCATCTTGCTCACGATGATCGGCTTCAATACCGGCGCCTCCCGCGAACCGGGCGAACCGGAGCACGCCGGGAATCCCGGGGGCGCGTCCGTTTGGTGGTCCTGGCGGGCGCCGGCGGCGGGTGGGGTGAATGTCTTCTTTGGAGCCAGCACCTTCAATCCCCTGCTGGCCGTCTATACCGGTGAGTCTTTGTCCTATCTGGCCCTGGTGGCGGACAATCGCGCCAGCGCTGGCTTCACCGACCAGTTCCACTTCAATGCCGTAAGCAACATGACATACATCTTTGCCGTGGATGGTGTGGATGGCCAAACCGGGGACTTCATCCTTCAACTCGGGTTGCGGCCCGGTCAGTTCTACATGTCCAGCGAAGCGGGCGCGGAAGTTTGGGTGCCGAACGGACCGGTCCTGGCGCTGGCCGAGCTGGACGACGTCATTTATCTGGGCGGCGAGTTCACCCATCTGAGTCCGAACGTGGGGAAAGGTGAGTTGTGGGAGACGGTTTCGGGCCTCCCGGTGCCGGGTTTTCCCCGAGCCAACGGGCCGATCTACACGGCCGTTCCGGACGGACACGGTGGCTGGTTCCTGGGTGGCGAATTTACCCAACTCGGGGAGACCGGTCGGACCAACCTGGCGCATCTCCTCCCCGGCAACGTTGTGGATCCCAATTGGCCGCCGTGGACGGACGGTTTTGTTTTCGAACTGGTCCTGGCGAGCGACCGGCTCTACGTCGGCGGATCGTTCACCAATTTCTCCGGCCTGGCGCGGTGGAACCTGGCCGCTGTGGACCCGGGCACGGGCACGGTCACCGATTGGCAACCCGTTGTCCGGCACGCGCTGGAACCGGAGGTTGGAGCTGCGGTCCGCGCCATCGCCGTTGCCGGCAACACGGTTTTTGTTGGAGGAACGTTCACGGAGGTCGGCCGACAACCACGATCCAGTCTCGCCGCCTTGGATGCTTCGACGGGCCAGGCTACGGCATGGAACCCGGCTCCGGCAGCGGCTGAAGGCGTCGTGATTCATGCTTTGGTGGTCCATGACGAAACCGTCTTTGTCGGCGGCAAATTCACCTATATCGGAGGACAGCCACGGAACAACTTGGCGGCGCTGGATATCCAATCCGGCCTTGCCACACCATGGGCCGCTTCGGCGGACGCTCCTGTGCTCACCCTGCAATCCTCGTGCAATACGTTGTATTCGGTGGGGAATTTGCCTCCGTGGATGGCCAACCGCGCAACCGGCTTGCCGCCGCGTGGCTGAGTGATGGCAGCGTAACGCCGTGGAATCCGAATATCACTGGTGCACAGGTCTCGCGCATCGTTCTTGATCAAGACCTGCTTTATGCCGGCGGCGCCTTCTCTGAAGTGGCTGGAGCGCCGCGTGATAATGTTGCGGCGGTGGACACAGCCACAGCCCTGCCCACCCCGTGGAATCCCGGAGCCGGTGTCGCCGTCGAAAGCCTGGCCGTCGCGGCCGGGAACGTTTTTGTGGGAAGCGTCCATGACCGTGGCGGTGTGGTCCGGCATAATCTGGCCGCCATCGATGCTCGCACCGGACAACCGGTGGCGGATTGGAACCCGGACCCCGACGGACGGGTGACCGCGTTGTCCCTTGCCGGCGGCAACCTCTACTTCGGCGGCGACTTCACCACGGTCGGCGGCCAGTCCCGCGAACGGCTCGCCGCGGTGCGCACCGCGACGGGTGAATTGACCGATTGGAATCCCGGCGCCAACGCCACCCCGTTGGCCATTGTCGCCGGAACGGTCTTCGTGACCGTGGGGGGCCGGTTCACCTTTATTGGCGGCTCCGGCAGCGCCTACGTGGCGACGCTGGACGCAACGACCGGAGCGCCGGCGCGTTGGTCGCCGACCCCCAACGGTGAAGTCCACTCCCTCCACCTCGAAATCGGTTCTTTGTATCTCGCCGGTCAATTCACCCAAGTCAACGGTTACAGTCGTCCGGGATTTGCCGCGGTGGATTTGCACAATGAACAAGTGTTGTCATGGGACCCGCAGATTCAGGGCGGCGCCGCGGTGGGCGAAGCGGTCCGGGTGTTTGCGTCGCCGGCGTACCTGGCGGGCTCATTTACCACCGTGCGAGGTGAACCGCGCCTGAACGTGGCTGCCGTGGACAAAGCCACGGGAGTTGTCCTCCCGTGGAATCCAGTGGTGGAACCGGCGGGCCGTGGCGTGACGACTCTGGCCCAGTCGAAAGCCTTCTTCTATGTCGGCGGAAACTTCGATCATGTCGGCGGCCAACCGCGCAACGGCCTCGCCGCCATTGAAGATCTCTCCGGAGCGACGACCCCGTGGAATCCGCAGCTCAAGTCGCCGGTGCCTGGCACGGTGGTTTCCGCCCTGAACGCGAGCGTCGAGCGGGTGGAGGTGGGCGGCGCCTTCACCACCATCGGCGGACGGTTTTCTCCCAATTTCGCCATCTTTCCGCCGGAAGGAGTGCCGCGAATCGGGCGCGAGCCCCGCGACCAGATTCTGCCCGTGGGAGATACGATCCAACTGCAAGCTGAGGTGAGTGGCCAGCAACCGCTCGTCTTTCAGTGGCAGTTCAATGGCACCAACCTTCCCCATGCGGTCACTGACCGACTGGAAATTCCGAACGCCCAGGTCGAACACTCGGGGGAATACACGCTGATCATTGCCAATGGACTGGGCCTCACGCGGACGCGGGTCGCGACGGTCGTGGTTTACACGCCGATCGCCATCACCGCCGATCCGATCAGTCAGGTGGTCTCGCCCAACGCCACGGTTCATCTCGCCGTCTCCGCCACTGGCGATCCCGCGCCAACCTACCAATGGCGCCTCAATGGCGTGAACATTCCCGGAGCCGTTTATCCCACCTACACCATCACCAATGCCCAGCCGGCCGATGGTGGCAGCTATGATGTCGTGGTCGTCAATATCGGCGGCGCCGTGGCCAGCGCGGTCGCCACCGTGATCATCACCAGCCCGACCCTCGATCTCGAAGATGATTTCACCAATCGCGTGACCTTTGTTGACGCGACCGGATTGGGAGCAGCACCAACGGCTTGGCCTCCCAGGAAGTCGGCGAACCCAATCATGTCGGCAAGTTCGGCGGCAAATCCGTGTGGCTCGGTTGGATCGCGCCCGCCAACGGCATCGCCACGTTCAGCACCAGGGGCAGCACGTTCGATACGTTGCTGGCCGTTTACACCGGCACCAATTTGGACGCGTTGACCGTCGAAACCGGCGATGAAGACCGCGGCGGTTTCTTGACCAGCGAGGCTTCCTTCAACGCCGCGGCCGGCACCCATTATGCCATCGCCATCGACGGGTTTGCCGGCGCTTCGGGCCACATCGTGCTCAGTTGGAGCCTGGACACCAATGCCATGCCCTTCCCGCACATCATCAGCGAGCCGCTCAGCCAAACCCACTTTCGCGGCGACACCGTTACGTTCGCGGTGGTCGTCGATAATCCGGCAGTGACTTACCGATGGTATTTCGGTTGTGATTCGATATCCGGGGCGACCAACGCTCAGTACACCATCGCCAACGTTCACCCAGAGAATGTAGGCGGCTATCACGTCGTGGTGCAAAACGCTTCTTCGTACGTGGCCGAGAGTTTGTAGCGTTCCTGGAAATTGGTCCCGAGCCCAAAGCCTTGTCCCTTGACAAACCCGAAGACTTGCTGTTCGGGCTTGCCCCAGGCGGCGCGGGCGGCCAGCGCCGGGCCGGCGCGTCGCTGTTCACTGCCGGTGCAGCCGGCGGCTTTATCTCGGTGGCCATGGGCATCACCGATTCGCAACTGCTGGACAACACCGACGCGGTCACCCAACCCGGCGAGCCCATTCGCTGCGGCGTGCTGGGCGGCGCCTCGTTGTGCCTGGTGATCCAACCGCAGGAAAGCGGCGCGGTGGAAGTGGACACCTTGGGCAGCGCCATCGATACGGTGCTGGCCGTCTATCACTGGACCAATCTGTTCGCTTTGTACTCGGGCCTGCTCGACTGCGATGACAACAGCGCCGACGGCCTTCGCAGCCGGTTGGTGTTCAACGCCAAGCTCTGGAGTATTACCTGGTGGTCGTGGACGGCGTGAACGGCGCGCGCGGCCCGATTGAGGTGAACTGGCACTGTGGGCGAGGCCCCGAGCCGATCCGGGACCGCCGCACGCTAATGCAATCGGATGGCCGGCATCTTGTTGGTGGCCCGGTCACCAATGCGGTGCCCGCGGTGACCTACCAATGGCTGGTAAACGGAACCGCGATTGTGGGGGCGACCAACGAGACCTGGGCCGTGCCGGGGCTGACCGGCACGGCCGGCACCTACAGTTTTCGCGCAGACAACTTCGCGGGAAGTTTGGAGGGCCCGTCGCGGTGCTGCTGGCCTTGCGTTGCGAATTGGACCAGGAAGCGGGCGTCGTGCGGGTGCGCTGGCCCGACGGGATCACTGGGCCGGCGGTGCTGGAGGGTTCAACCGATTTGGACGCGTGGGAGACAATGCAGGAAATCACGCCGATGGAGGCTGCCGGCATCCAGGAGGTCCCGATTGCGGACGAACGTCTGCAGTTCTTCCGCGTGCGTCCGTTGCCGGAAGCAACCAGCGTTCAACCCAAATGAACGATCCGGAACGGGATCGTGATGAATGCGATGGAAATCCGAAACCCGAGGTCCGAAATGGACCTTGCGCACGCCTTACATCCTTTGGAGTCTCAATACCGGATGGTAGGGCGAGACTCCGTCGAGCCCTGATTCTTCCGCATCGTTTTCGAACCATTGGAGGCCGGAACCGCGGTCGGCCACCGGCAGTCTCATGGCCGAGCGCCAGTCATTTCCCATCGATCGCTTTTGGGCTTTTGAACGCACTCCGGGGAAATCAGGGCTCGACGGAGTCTCGCCCTACCAGAGCGCCCGGCCTCGCTAGAACAATTCTGCTTTCAAACTCCGAACTTCCTGACGCAGGAGATGGGTGATTTTGTATTTGGCGAAATAAACCTGGCTGAGTTTGACGCGCAGACTTTGAACGACCCGCTGGGCCGGCCACTGTTGCAACACGTGCAGTTGGAACATTTGATAATGGGCCGGGTCGGCGTGACGCTTCACTCGCTCAAGCGCGATGGTCATCAGGTTCTGCTCCCAATCGGCTTCCCAGATGGCGTCGAGATCGAGACTGGCCGGATCCGGCAGCCGATCCGTGGTGGAGGTGTGGGCAGTCTCCCCCGGCGCCCGCAGTCGGTGCGACATGCCGGGCGGGCGTTTGCGGAGTTCATCGGTGATGCGCCAGCGGGCCAGCTTAAGCAACCAGCCCTTGAACGAACCGTGTTGGGCGCCC
The DNA here is from genome assembly GCA_963788655.1 of uncultured Verrucomicrobiae bacterium. GTDB lineage: Bacteria > Verrucomicrobiota > Verrucomicrobiia > Limisphaerales > JAFGQR01 > JAFGQR01. The sequence continues at coordinate 19,339 of CAWBHS010000001.1, forward strand.
ACCTCGAAGTTCCCAATGTTGCGCGCCACGGACACCAGAGTTTCCTGCAGGACGTCTTCCGCCTCTGCGTCGGTCAGGCCGGCTTTCCGGGCGGTATTGACAATGAGCCGGCCGTACAATTGGGAGAATTCGGCCCAACTGGCGCCGTCCTCCCAATTCTTCAGCCGCTGCAACAGGCTTGCCCGGGTGGGCAACCGTTCAAACGCCGGTGAAGACTGAACCGGCGGTGCGGACGCCCGCGCATCCTCCTGCTCTTCGATTGAGTTGTTCATACGCGCATCGTTCGTTGATTCAGCCACGTTTCCCGTCCATTCGCTCAAAAGTTTTCGATATATTTTTAAAAAGTAAAGCTTTTCTTCCGTGTATTCCTTAGCCGACGGTGTCGTGCCGGCGGCTCACAGCGAACAACCATCAACCTAACCAACTCAGGCGCAACGGCGCCGGGAAGAAAAAAGGATAAATTATGAAAAATCGAATGCTGGCTTCCGCGCAAAAACATCGCGCTGGTGGCCTTCAACTGATTGTGGCCACTGGATTTCTCTGGTTCGCCATGTTGTCTCCAGGGTGGGCGAAGGAACCTCACCATCCGAAGATTGTGCCCCCCGGCAAGAAGGTGCATGGCAAGACCTACGACCAGTGGGCCGCCCAGTGGTGGCAGGATCTGTTTGCGATTCCCGTGGTGAATGGCGATCACCCGTTTTTCTCCGGGGGCACATTCGGCGGGGACCATAAAGTAGTGTTTCTGACGGGTGTGGGCGGCCCCACCACCGTCGAGATCAATCTGCCCAAAGACACGGCGATCTTCTTCCCGGTGCTCAACTCCGAGTGCTCGGTGCTGGAGGACCCGCCGTTCCATGGGGATGACGAAGCCTCACTACGAGCCTGCGCGAACAGCTACCTCGATCATGCGGTCAGCCTCTTCGCCGAAATTGATGGGGTTCCCGTCGAGCACCTCGAAGCCTATCGCAGCGGATCGCCCTGGTTCGAGTTCGGGCCGTTGCCGGAGGGCAACCTCTTCGGGGTGCCGGCGGGCACCACGTCCCTCTCGGTGGAGGCGGGCATCTATCTGTTCCTGGAACCGTTGCACGACGGAACGCACACGATCCATTTCGGCGGAAGCACTTCGGGGTCGGCGTCCGACTTCGCGATCGACACCACGTATGTCGTTCACGTTGGGAAAAAGGGAAAGGGCCTGGTCGTGCCGCCCGACAAAAAAGTGGAAGGCAAGACCTACGGCGACTGGGCGAATGCCTGGTGGCAATGGGTGATGGGCATTCCGGCGGACCGCAACCCGTTGACCGATGAGACGGGCGAGTTTTGCGGGGAAGACCAACACGGTCCGGTGTGGTTTCTGGCCGGCACGTTTGGGAACTCGGTGGAACGTACCTGCCAGATGCCCAAGGGCAAACGCATCTTCATGCCGGTGTTCAACTGGATCTTTGGCGCCGGCGTGTTCGACTGTGATCCGACGGTTCCCGGCGTGCCGTGCGATGTGGCCGGGTTGCAACAATTGGCGGCGGAACAAACCGAAAAGGCCGAGGTGCTCGACGTGACCATTGACGGGATGTCAGTCCCGAACGTGCGGGACTACCGGGCCAGTTCGCCGAAGCCCTTTGCTCTCAAATATCCGGACAACTCCGTCACCGGCGTGCCGAAGGGCAAGTATTCTCCGCAGGTGACCGACGGTTACTGGTTGATGCTCGAACCGCTGCCCGAAGGGGAACACGAAATCCGGATCCACGTCAGCGCCCCGGACACCGCGTTCGGTCTGATCGAGTTCGACATCATCACTCATCTTACGGTGGGCAAACCCAAGAAGGCCCACGTGGTCCCGCCGAAGGCCAAGTACCGCGGGCTGAGCTATGGCGAATGGTCGGCCGAGTGGTGGAAATGGTGCTTCAGCCTGCCCGCGGACAGACACCCGTTGTTCGACACCGCCGATTCCAGCGCCGGCCAGTCGGGGAACGTCTGGTTCCTCGGCGGCACCTTCACGCTGATCGAAGATGAGGACGGTTCGGCGTCCGGGGTGGTGACGCGCGATTGCACCGTTCCGAAAGGTACGGCGTTGTTCTTCCCGATCCTGAATACCGAATGTTCCACCGTGGAAGGCAATGGCGATACCGAAGCAGAACTCCGTGACTGCGCGGCCTTTTATGGCAGCGCGGCCATGAATCCCGATTCCAATCTGCAATGCACCATTGATGGCATGCCCGTGAAGGATCTGGATCACTATCATGTGCAGTCGCCGGCATTTATGTACGGACCGCTGCCGGAGGACAACATCCTGCAGGCCCTGGGCTTGGACGTGCCGGCGGGCACGACGTCGTTATCGGTGAGCGACGGTATCGATGTCATGCTCGAACCTTCGTCCGCTGGTCGCCATACCATTCACTTCTCGGGCAGCGGCATCTATACCGAGGCGGAACACGGCTTTGATTACGTGTTCCATCTGGACATCACCTACCACGTGACCGTCGAGTAAACGCCGGGTGGCGCGTTTTTGCTTAGCCCGTATGTTTCACGCGCGCTGTAGCCGCCGACGTGAGGAGGCGAAGCGCAATTCGAAGCATCAGGTCCGCCTCCTCACGTCGGCGGTTACGGTCGGACGGTGGGTTACGCTCAGTGTGAAATATCTCGGTTAGACTCCATCGAACAAAACCCGCTGCCGGAATCCGGCAGCGGGTTCAAGGAATGCAAGGGACAAGCCATGATCTCCAATCTCAAAGTCCTGATCGTGCTGGCGGTGGCCCTGGCTCAACTGGCAGCGGCGGCGACCGCGGCTGGTTATTGGGACAGCGGGTTCTTCCGGTCCGGCATCCAGGGTGAAGTGCGTGCCATCGCCGTCAGCGGGACCGATCTCTACGTCGTCGGCAGCTTCACGGTCGCCGATAACGTGGCGGTCAACAACCTCGCCCGCTGGAACGGCACGAATTGGTCGGCACTGGGAGGCGGGGTCAACGGGGCGGTCAACGCCATCGCGATTGCCGGCACCGATGTGTATGTGGCCGGTGATTTCACCGAGGCGGGCGGCCTCAGCGCCAATCGCGTGGCCAAATGGGACGGCACGAACTGGTCGGCTCTGGGCAGCGGTCTCAGCGCAGGCACCATTCATGCGTTGGCGGTCAGCGATGAGAATGTGCTCTATGTTGGCGGCGAATTCGATGCCATCGGCGGCATCAACGCCACGAACATTGCGCAGTGGCATGGGACGGAGTGGACGCCGTTGGGCGATGGCCTCAATGACCTGGACGCGGCCACGGTGTTGGCGCTGGCCTTCCACAACGGCTTTCTCTACGCGGGCGGCTACTTCACGCTGGCGGACGGCGAAGCCGCCAGTTCCTTGGCGGCCTGGGATGGTTGGGCCTGGTACACTGCGGACTTCGAAATGGATGATTTGGATTACCCGCCCATTGTTTCGGCCCTGGCCGCCAGCGGGACGGATTTATACGTTGGCGGCGCCTTTCATTACGCCGGTCCCATTGATGCCAACCACGTGGCTCGCTGGGACGGCACCAATTGGTGGCCATTGGGCGAGGGCTTGGAACGCTTCTTTGGTGACGTACCGGTTGCCGCGTTGGCCACGCGGGACAATGAACTACTCGTGGCCGGGCGCTTCGAATCGGCCGGCGGAGTGGCCGCCACCAATCTGGCGCGTTGGGACGGCACCAACTGGACGGCCGTGGGCGAGGGCGCGTCGGGCGCGCTCGATTCGTTGGCCGTGATCGGCGACGACCTGCTGGTTGGCGGAACGTTTTCCGCTCCCGATGATTCCGTTCCGCTGGCCCTCGCGCAATGGAATGGCGCGGCTTGGTCTGCCCTCACCGCCAAGGAAGGCCAGGGCATCGCTGGTGACGGCGTCGCCGCTTTGGTCGCGAACGGTAACGATGTGTATGTCGCCGGTTCATTCAGTGCCGCCGGAGCTGTGGCGGCGAACAACGTCGCGCGTTGGGATGGCGCAAACTGGACGCCGCTTGGCAATGGAGTGGCCGGAGAAGTCAATGCCCTTTGTTGGTTGAACAACGATCTGTTTGTGGGCGGCAAATTCGCCGCGGCGGGCGGTGTGCCGGCGGGCAACGTGGCGCGTTGGGACGGGGCCTCCTGGTGGGGATTGAGCAATGGCGTCGATGGTCCCGTCTATGCGCTGGCCGCGTACGGTGGAGAGCTGATTGTTGGGGGCTCGTTTACTTCCGCCAGTGACCTTACCGTCAACCATATCGCCCGTTGGGACGGCGCAGCGTGGTGGCCGGTGGGAGATGGAGTAACTGGCACGGTTTACGCGCTGGCCGCAGGAAGCAACGATTTATTTGTCGGCGGCAAATTTACCACGGCCGGAGGGATCGGAGCGAACAACGTAGCGCGGTGGAACGGCGTTGTCTGGGCGGCGTTGGGCGGCGGCGTCAGCGGCGTGGTCAGTCCCTTGCCACGGTACCGCCCGCCACCGGTTTCCGTGTTGGCCGTGTCCGGCAACGATTTGTTTGTCGGCGGTGATTTCGCGTTGGCGGGCGGCCTTCCGGCCACGAACATTGCCCGCTGGAACGGGTCGAGTTGGTCCGCGGTGGGTGGCAGTTTGCCCGGTGTGATCACCCTCGCGCCGCCTCCTGCGGTGAGCGCCTTGCTCATGCATGAGGGGTGGCTCTATGCAGGCGGAAGCTTCCTCCGCACCGGCGGGCTTGAGGTTAACGGCCTGGCCCAGTGGGACGGCACGAACTGGAGCGAATTCGGCGCAGGTGTGAACCGAGGAACCGCCGGCTTTTCTGTTGCCGCGCTGGCAATGACTTCCAGCGGCCTGGGTGCGGGCGGGCATTTCCTGTTCGCGGGCAACGCCCCGGCCGCGAACTTCAGCATCTGGCACTTTGCTCCCCGCCTCCGGTTGGCGCCCTTGGGACGCGCGGTCCAGGTTTCCTGGCCAGCCGAGGCGGGAGATTATGAACTGCAGGCCGCGGACTCATTCGGATCCAACGTTTGGCGGAGGTTGACCAATTCCATGAGCATCATCAAAGGCCAGACCACCGTCATTGACGATGGCACTGATCCACTTCGGTTCTACCGCCTGCGCCAAAGGGGGACCAACCCTTAAGGCTTCACCACACCTGCCGGGTCAAAGCGCAGGGCGCCGCCACGTGGGCAGGTGGCGACCACTTGGGGCCAGTCAGCATAGGGCCTTCGCCATTGAAACCCGCTCCCTTTGCCCGCACACCAAGAATTCGCTTGGGACGAATCCCACCGGGCTGGTAGGCTCATTCACATTCCGAAGACAACACGTGAATTCAATGGACACCAATAATGGATTACTTTTAACGGCGCCCCGCCTCACGCCGGCGCTCGATGATTCGTTCCGGCCCGCCGTGCTGGCCAACCGCAACTTTCGCGAAAGTCTGGGCTCAGCCGCCACGCCGGTTCACTTGGCGCTGGAGCGCGGCGATGGATCAGTTTCCCGTTTTGATACGCAAGTGGCGGCTCCCAACTCGGCGCCGGCAGCGGGCAATTTCACCTACCTCGAACGTATCCTCAAGTTCCTGCTGTGGTCACGCGGCGGTTACCGAATTCATTTCGCCGGCCCCGTGGAATTGGGCCGGCAGTTGCAGCGCCATTTCCAAGAGCGCGCAACCGGAAAATTTGATGCCGCGTTGCTGGGCGGCAAAGTGTACGAGAAGACCTTCGAGG
>CAWBHS010000002.1:0-72672 GCA_963788655.1 uncultured Verrucomicrobiae bacterium
ATCACTCCTTCTGGGCAGACTGCGAATCTGAGCAATCCTCCATTTTCACTCGCTTTGCTAAAACCATCTCTGAGTTGCCTGAGTTTCGCGTCTTCCATTTTGGCGATTATGACGCGGCTGCGATAAAGCAGGTCGCAGCGGATTTGCCCGACGGTCCACGCCAGCAGCTAAACGTCATTCTCAAGAATTGCGTCAACGTTCTTTCTCTCGTTCATCCGCATGTGTATTTCCCGACGTACTCCAATAGCCTAAAGGACATCGGCCAATATCTCAGTGGTGAAACCTTTGGCGACAAAGTCACCGGTCTTGAAAGCATCATTTGGCGGCACGCCTGGGAAAAGGGAGGTGATGCCGGTCTGAAGGACGGACTTCTCGATTACAACAGAACCGACTGCCTGATGCTGAGAAAACTGACCGACTTCATTGCTCTGCAAACTTCACCAGCAAGTGAGGGTGAAAAGAATGAAAGCAAGGTCAGCCGCACGAGTGACTTGAGCATGGCCCGACCACGGTGGCGGATGTTCGCTCAACGGGAGGTACACGCTCAAAGACTTGGAGCACGTCACAAAGTGTTCCTACTTCGATTATCAGCGTGAAAAAGTCCTCGTCCGAACAGACCGTCAACTCAGGACTATCAACAAGAAGCACCGGAAGCTTCAGCGCACTAAATCTCGCCCAAACAAAATAGTCGAGCTGCACGTCAAGAAATGCGTCGTCTGCCGGAGTAGAAAAGTCACGTCGCGGCGAGTTTGCGAACGCTGGCTATTCGATCTGAAATTCTCAAAGAGCGGAGTCAAGCGATGGATAACCCAAACCAAGTTTTCTCGGTACTATTGTTCAAAATGCGGTCGAGAACTCAGTACATGGCCTGGAGAGCGCCACCCCTCGAAGTACGGACATTCCTTGGTGACATGGTGCATCTATTGGCATGTGATTGGAGGTTTGAACATGCGTCGAGTGAACAGGTCGCTCGGTGATTTTTTCGGGTTGTTCGTACCCTGAAGCCGAAAGCCACCGATTCAAGGCCGATATGAAAGCGATGTACGAGCCACTTTACGCTGAAATCCAGGAAGCATTGCTTCGCGGCTCAATCCTCCACATTGATGAAACCACTGTGAACTTACGTGGAAACGCAGCGGGTTATGTGTGGGTTCTCGCGACCACGGACAAGGTGTACTTCTTCTTCAGACCCTCGCGCGAAGGGGACTTTCTCGAGCAGATGCTCGCCCCCTTTCAAGGCGTCCTGATTTCCGACTTCTTCACGGCATATGATTCCATGCCGTGCCGACAGCAAAAGTGTCTGGCGCATTTAGTCAGGGACATCGACGAAGACCTCTTTCGGAATCCATTGGACGCCGAATTGAAGGGAATTGCTCAGAATTTTGGAACGTTGCTGAAATCCGTTGTGGGGACAATTGACAAGTACGGTCTGAAAAACAGACACCTTCAAAAGCACAAGCGCGAGGTCCGCCGTTTTCTCGATTCCGTTGCGGCAACCGATGTTAATTCCGAACTGGCGACCAAATACAAGAAGCGCTTCGAGAGAAGTGGTGCGAAAATGTTCACGTTTCTGGATTACGACGGAGTGCCTTGGAACAACAACAGCGCCGAGCACGCCATTAAATTCTTTGCCAAGTTCCGACAACACGCAGACGGACGTTTCACCGAAAGTTCGCTCCGCGACTATCGCGTCTTGGCGAGTGTCTTCACGACCTGCGAGTTCAACAACGTGAATCCGCTCAAATTCCTCCTGTCAAAAGAAACCACATTGGACGGACTGTTACGCATGGCAGGGCGGAAGGCCCGGCCTTCAAACTTGCCGGACGATGATGCCGGAAACACGCTTGAGACGCCGTCTTTCTGCCCTTACAGGGCTTGCTTAATTCTTCACTTCGTTACCCAGGGCGGCGCTTGTATCACTTCGCTTGTCCTGGGCTATTATCTTTCGGGCTTTCAGCCCTTTCATTTTGCAGCCCACTTACGTCGGCGGCTACGGATTGAAAAGCTTTTCCACCTTCGCCTTCACCGCGGCATCCATCTTGATGAGCGGCGGCCAGGGGCGTTTGAAGCCTTCGCCCGGCAGTTTCTTCGTCGCGTCAATGCCCAGTTTGCTGCCGCTGGCGATTTCGCTGGTGGCGTGGTCGAGCACGTCGATGTTAATTGTAGCAGCCGACGTGAGTCGGCTCACTATTTTTCCGATCCGTTTTCCGATCCGTTTCGCTGGCATGGGCATGTCGTTATGTTTGAGCGGACTCACGTCCGCTGCTACAGGTCAAAATGACGGTCGAATGGTGCTGCGGGCATTTGCTGCCAGATTTGCGGAATAGATTTTCCAGAACGTCGGCCAGAAATCTTCCTCCATTGGATGCATGGCAGGGTAACCGGGGATGACCGCACCGCAGAAACTCCATTCCTTGAGATGCCCCACCAGACCTTCCTTCCGCGCGTTGTCGATGATGTAGAAGCAAACCTTGGCGAAAGCATTGCGTTTGCGTTGTTCGGCTCTCAAAACATGATCGTGCGCCTGGTGTTGGAAACGGTGCGGGCGCAATCTTGGTCCGAGGTGTTCACGCAGGAACTTCATCGCATTCTTTTGGTCCGTTTCGCGCCGCATTCCCATCCAGACCAGGTGAATATGATCCGGCATCAGGCAATAGGTTGGGCAGAAGAGTCCCTCGCGGGCTGCGGCGTGGAGCATGACTTCACGACAGTGGGCGTGAAACGCGTCGTTCAGCCACCCAGTGCCACGCAGGGTGATGGGCATGGTCCAATGAACGACCGCATCGGCCTGGTAATATTCGCGCGGCAGACGTTGCAGGTAGAAACACCGATTTGTGCCTGAACCGCTGGAAGGTTTTGCGGCTTCAGGTTGATCGGATGGTTTCATTTAGTCAGAGCGGACTCACGTCCGCTGCTACAGGTTGAGAATTTTCGCCATGCGCGCTTTCACGCTTTCATCCATGCGAATCAGCGGCGGCCAGGGGCGTTTGAAACCTTCGCCCGGCATTTTCTTCGTCGCGTCAATGCCGAGTTTGCTGCCGCTGGCGATTTCGCTGGTGGCGTGGTCGAGCACGTCGGACGGGCCTTTGGTGAAGATGCTGTCGCGTTGCGGATCGGTGTTGGCGCAGAGGCGGAAGAGGACTTCGCTGGTGTTGTGCACGTCCACGTCGTCGTCCACCACCATGATGTATTTGGTGAACATCATCTGGCCCATAGCCCCAGAGGCCATGCATGATTTTGTAGGCTTGCATCGGGTAGGTCTTCCGGATGCTCACGAAGACGAGGTTGTGGAAGACGCCTTCCGCCGGCAGCGCGATGTCCACGATCTCGGGGAAGTTCATCTTGAAGATGGGCAGGAAGAGTTTCACGGACGCGCCGCCGATGTAGAAGTCTTCCATCGGCGGGATGCCGACGATGGTGGCGGGATAAATGGCGTCTTTGCGATGCGTGATGGCGGTGACGTGGAAAACCGGATACGGCTCGCCCCGTGGAATACCTCCATCTGCAGCTTCCAGCCGGGAATCACACATTATTTCACGGGGCGAGGGCAACGTGTAATAGCCGGTGTGGTCGCCGAACGGACCTTCGTCGCGCAGCGGTTCGGTCGGATCAAAGTAGCCCTCGATGACGCAGTCGGCCTGCCTTGCCGAAGCCTTGTGCGAAGGCAGGCGTTGGACAAAACGGTATTCAATTCGGACAAAATGTTTTCATGCCCGCAACTCAATAAGCTTCTCTCCCTGCTCCAATCGTTTCACAGCGTCGGGCCAGAGCGGTTCGAGCCATGCGAGCAACGCCCGGTTCGAACAATTTCCTTTCCGAATCCAGACCAAGGGGACCGGTTGGTTGCTCAAGAGCCAATGGTCCACAAAATCTTCGTCCTTGCTGATTATGACGGCCTGGTCGCTTCGGGCACGTTCCCAAATGACCGGATCGTCAGCGGTGTGGAATCCCAAGTCGAAGACATGCGTGGCTTGATGACCTTGGCTGGCAATCCATCGCGCCAGCGCGGGCGGGAGTTGCGCATCAATGAGGAAGTGGATGTTCTTTCTTTCCGGCAAAGACCGTAAGTATTCCTCCGGATCGATATCGTCTGGGTCTGTCACGTTGGTTGCAGAACCGCGTGATCAGACTGCCGGGCGGCATAGGCTAGCGCAGCTTTGATGTCATCCGGCTCAAGATAAGGAAAATCCTTCAGGATTTCCTCATGCGGCACGCCTTCGGCCAGCATTCCGAGAATGTCTGTGACGCGGATGCGCATCCCGCGAATGCAGGGCCGACCGCCACACTTGCCTGGTTCGACTGTGATGCGTTCTAAAAGCTTCATGCGCGCAAAATACTCCAGCGCGCTCCGCGCAACAAGCCCACAAAGAAGCGTCTTTGCGATGCGTGATGGCGGTGACGTGGAAAACCGGATACGGCTCGCCCCGTGGAATACCTCCATCTGCAGCTTCCAGCCGGGAATCACACATTATTCCACGGGGCGAGGGCAACGTGTAGTAGCCGGTGTGATCGCCGAACGGGCCTTCGTCGCGCAGCGGCTCAGTCGGGTCAACGTAGCCTTCGATGACGAAGTCAACCTGTCGCGCCGAAGCCTTGTGCGAGGCAGACGTTGGGCAAAACGGTTTTCAATTCGGGCAAAATGTTTTCAAGTCCCGGCCAACCTCGCGGGACAGAACCCGCGCCCCGCAAAAACGCATCCTCCCCAGTGCGTGGAACGCCGCTTCAGCGGAGGTTCTCCGCCATGCATACCTACCGCGCCCGCAACCCGCGCCGCTCGCCCCTCTGGCAATGCGCCCGCCGGCACTTCGCCGAGTTTGTCGCAACCTACCCGCAAGACTACCAGCCCCGCCTCGGCCCCCTGCGCCCTGTCATCCCCCAGGTCGTCCATAAATTCCTCGACTGCGGCAACCTCGACCGCGGCTTCGCCCGCATCCGCTGCGACCACTGCCGCCATGAATATCTTCTGGCCTTCTCGTGTAAGAGCCGCTGGTTCTGCCCCTCCTGTCACCAGAAGAACGTCTAGACCACCGCCGCCTTCCTCACCGCCCGCGTCCTGGCCCCCGTGCCCCACCGCCATTACGTCCTGGCGATTCCGAAAATGCTCCGCCCCTATTTCCAGCGGCACCGCCGCCTCCTCAAATGCCTCTGCGCCCTCGCCCACCAGAGCCTCACCGCATACCTCCGCGCCGCCGCTGCTCCCTCGCCCCCATCGGGGGAGAGGGCCGGGGTGAGGGGGCAAAACGATTCCTTCCACCCCGCCCTCATTCTCACCCTTCACACCTTTGGCGAATACCTCGACTTCCATCCGCATGTCCACGCCCTCGTGGCCGACGGCCTCTTCACCCGCGACGGCACGTTCCACCCGCTGCCACCGTTGCCGCTCAAGGCGCTGGAAGAACTCTTCCGCGCCCATGTCCTCAAATTCCTCGTCACCCTGAAACTCCTCCCGCCCGAGCGCGTCCAAGTTCTCCACTCCTGGAAACACTCCGGCTTCAACGTCCACCACGGCGAACCCGTCCTGCCCGAAAACAAGGCCGAACTCGCACAACTCGCCCAATACATCCTGAGAAACCCCTTCTCCGTGAAAAAGATGACCCTGGAATCCCCCACCGACACCGTCATCTACCGCTCCCGGTTGAATCCCAAAATCAACCGCAACTTCGAGGTCTTCACCCCCACCGATTTCCTGGCCGCCATCACCCAGCACATCCCGGACAAAGGCGCGCAAATGGTCCGCTACTACGGCTGGTATTCCAACAAAATGCGTGGCCAGCGCCACCGCGCCCAAAATGGCGGCGCGGCCTCCGTCCCCTTGCGTCCGCCCAGCACCCCGCCGCCGCCCGCCAAACTCCCCTCCAAAAAGTGGCGCGACCTCATCCTGCAAGTCTGGCACACCGACCCGCTCATCTGCCCGCAATGCCAGCATCCGATGCGCGTGATCGCCGTCATTGACCAGCGCGAAGTCGTGGAGAAAATCCTCCGCCACCTCGGCCTCTGGAATGGCACGCCCTTGCTGGCCCCGGCGCGCGCCCCGCCAGAGGCCGACGCCGGGCCATGGACCCGCTTGCCCCATGAGATGAAGCAAGCTATCTCACAGGGCGAGCCGTGCGACGACGTGGACCCCATGCCCGACTACGAAAACGTCCTCAGCGACTGAGGGCGAATCACCCGCCAGAGTGCTTTTTCCGCCGAACCCCAACGACGGTGCGCCGGTGGGGTCTGCCCAGCGCCAGCCGCTGCCGGCCCGTTTTTCGCTGAAGCCCCCCGGCGGACGCCCGCCCGGCCGCGGCCACGACCGCGCCCTTCGCCGAACCAGCGAAAAAGCCTAAAAACGTGGTTGACACCCGCGCCCGCCGGCAGAAAATGGCTGGAAATGAACCCGACGCAAAAGCAATTCTCCCTGAACCGCGGAGCGTCAAAAAAGCAAATTCCTATCAGTTTAATCCCGGGGCGGATGGCACGAGGCATTGTGTCACTGGTTCCTTGAGCCTGGATCCTGGCAAATCCGGCACCCTAAAAGTCGTGCTAAAACGCACAGCATCGGACAAACTGGATGGCAAACTGTTTGGCATGCGAGGCTATCCCGTTTCCGCCGGCGGACCGGGCACCGTGGATGCCGCCCACATCACACAAGTGCTTTGCTTTGTAAACAAACCCGCCGTGGACCAGGTATTCGAAATCGATGATCTGCGGGCAGGAGGCAGTTACACCCCTCCCACCGCGTGGGTGACGGACGCCGATCCGTTTATTCCGTTCATTGACACGTTCGGTCAATACCAGCACAAAGACTGGCCGGGCAAAGTGCATTCATTGGCTGAATTGCAACAACGTCGAACGCGGGAGGCCGAAGAAATCGCCGCGCATTCCAGTCCGGACCAATGGTGCGAATACGGCGGGTGGACCGGCGGCCCTCAACTCAAGGCCACCGGATTCTTTCGGACCGAAAAGCATCGCGGCAAATGGTGGCTCGTGGATCCGCACGGCCATTTGTTCTGGTCACATGGCATTGATTGCGTGCGCATGATCGACACCACACCGGTGGAAGAACGGCTCAATTGGTTTATAAACTTTCCCGGTGGTCAACCGGAGTTCAAAGAGTTCCTCACCCGCGGCTACACCTTGAAAGGACATTACGAGGGTCGCCGTCCCGAATGTTTTTCGTTTGCCGCTGCGAACATGAAACGCAAATACGGCCCGGAATGGCAACAAGCGCATGCCTCAACAGCGCACCAGCGCCTCCGCAGTTGGGGATTGAACACCATCGCGAATTGGTCGTCATCCGAGGTGTTTCTCATGCGACGCACCCCCTACACGGACAACCTGGGATCGCGTGGTGCAACCATGATCGCCGGCAGCGAGGGGTATTGGGGGAAGTTCCCGGATGTGTATGATCGAAGTTTCGCCGAAGGCATCCGCCGCCGCATGGAACGTAAGCAAGGCGGCACGGCCAATGATCCCTGGTGCCTGGGTTACTTCTCTGATAATGAAATGTCCTGGGGCAATGAAACGTCGTTGTCACTTGCCGCGCTGAGATCCCCGGCCGACCAAGCGGCCAAAAAGGAATTCGTGGCGGATCTCAAAGCCAAGTATCAAGACATCAGCAAATTGAATGCGGCCTGGAGAACCGCGCACGACTCCTGGGAGGCGCTCCTGGAATCGCGGGATATCCCCGACCAAAAGAAGGCCCATCCGGATCTCACTGCCTTCTACACCAAAACCGCCAAGTCCTACTTCCGAATCGTGCGCGAGGCGATCAAATCCGTGGCGCCCCATCAGCTTTACCTCGGATGCCGCTTCGCCTGGGTGAACGAACTGGCCGCCCAGGCGGCGGCGGATTATTGCGATGTCGTCAGCTACAATCTCTACCGGCGCGAAGTGGCGGACTTCCAATACCCGGGCGGTGACAAGCCACTCATAATTGGTGAGTTCCATTTTGGCGCATTGGATCGCGGGCTGTTCCACACCGGACTGGTGCCGGTGGAGAACCAGGCGGCGCGGGCGCAAGCTTACAAGGACTACGTTCTCGGCGCGGTCAAGCATCCGCAGTTTGTCGGCACGCACTGGTTTCAATGGAAAGACGAACCCACGACGGGCCGCGTGTATGATGAAGAGAATTACCAAATCGGCTTTCTGGATGTCGCCGATACGCCCTATCCCGAAATGATCCAGGTCAGTCGTGACGTGGCGGATCAGTTGTACCCATTGCGGCTCGCCCCCTAGCCCTAAAACAAGCGAGTGATCAGTGATCAGTGACCACTGCCAGATAAACACCGATGTTCGTCCCTCCCTGAATCATTATGGCGAAATGCATTTTAATCGGCTTCCTGCCACCCGTGGGGGGCTTACCCAAAACGGAAGAATTCTTTGATTACCACGAAGCTCTCATAAACACCGGAGACATTGCGTATACCCTGGCGGGCACGCTGCTGGCCGCGGGAAAGAATCATACCGCCTGGAACTTCAGCGCCAGTGCGGAAATCGTGAACGAACATTTCTCGCACGTCGTTTTCTTCCTGCCCTGCCGGATCGCCGAGCCACCGTTCCATCTGGATGGTTATCCCTATGCGATGGTCACCGAATTCATCGAGAACCTGAAAATTCCGTTCACGTCAGTTACCGAATCCATTCAATCGAGCTCCTTCGAATATCAATCGGATTTTCATAAACGACTGGCGCCGGAAGTTGTTCGGTATCTCAAGGTCATGGCGGACAAATCTCAAATTGTGGGCACCCGCGGCGAGTATTCGGCGGAGGTGCTGAATAAATTGGGCATAACCAATGTTGAACCGGTTGGTTGTCCTTCCCTGTTTATCAATGGCCCGGCGCTGAATGCTTCGCTCCTGGATAAGAAACCGTTCCGGGATCTGAAGAACATTGCCGTCACCTATTCCAACTATCAAATGGGCGAATGCTCGCTTATCCGGGACATACTATCGCTGGCGGTGGCCCACGATTATTATTACGTGGAGCAAAGTTCGAATCTCGTTCCCAAACTGCTCTATTATCCGCATAAAATCGAAGCCGCCGATTTCCTGAAGGCCCACCAATGGTATGGCGGACTGGATCAATTGCGCGCCTTGTTCAATCAGAACAAGATTCGGTATTTTACGAATTACCAGAATTGGAAGGACTTTCTCAGTCAGATGGATTTTGTGTTTGGCGCGCGCATGCATGGACACACCCCGGCCCTGCAATCCGGGGTTCCTGCTTATTTCATTTCCCATGACAGTCGCACCCGGGAAATGTTTGAATTGTTTAAATTGCCCTTCGCCTCGGAACATAGTTTTTCCGGCACCGGTTTCAACGCCGAAGATATCTACGAGCGCACGGATTACCACGAAACCGTAAAAGTCTATCCCGAGCGGTATCGAAACTTCATTCGTTTCCTGTCCCGCAACCGGCTTACCCCGAATTGCAATGAGGATCTGTCGATCAGGGAAACCATCGACGGCAGCCCCTCACCGGGCGTCGAAATGGAAACCAATCCCGCCACCGACAGTGAGATTAATCAGCGGTTCGCGAACGTGATCTTTAATCTCGGGCAATCCATCGCGCAACAAGGTAAGGTGGATGGATATGAACGTCTCGTCGAAACCTGCGGTCGTCTCTGGCGGGCGAACTCCAGGCGGATGCTTCGGATTAGATGAACGAGTTTCTGACAGTGAAGTGAATGAAGGGGTCGTGAAGGGGTCGTGAAGGGGTCGGTCCTCACTATTGACACCAGTGCGCGGTGGCTGGCACTCTCCTGAAGGGGTCGTAAAGGGAAGGGGTCGGTTCTTGATATTGACATAAAGGGGTCGGTTCTTGATATTGACATATAACCGGATGACAGGCACTCTCCCGGCATGGCCCGCAAGCTGAGAGTCGAGTATCCCGGCGCGATTTACCCCGTGAGATAACGGACAAGCCTTCTGGTTGGGCCTACCGCGCCATTCGCCATTTTCACCTGAGCGTTCGGGTGTCCACCTATCTCACCGGGTGAATCGCGGTGACCGGCGCGAGCCGATCTTCCTGGATGACGCGGATCGCCAGCGCTTCGTCGAGACGCTGGGCGAGGTGTGCGCCAAAACGGGCTGGCAGGTTCACGCCTACGTTCTCATGCCGAATCATTTTCATCTGGTGGTCGAGACGCCGCAGCCGAATCTGGTCGCGGGGATGAAGTGGTTTCTGGGCACTTACACCAGCCGCTTCAACCGGCGGCACAAGCTGTTCGGGCATCTGTTCTCCGGTCGCTACAAGTCGCTGATCGTGGATGGCTCGGGCAGCGGCTATCTCAAGAGCGTGTGCGATTACGTGCATCTGAATCCGGCGCGGGCCAAGCTGATGGCGGTGGACGCGCCCTTGAAGAGTTTTGCCTGGAGCAGTTGGCCGGCGTATTTGCTGGCACCGTCGAAGCGTCCGGCGTGGTTGCGGGTGGACCGGCTGTTGGGAGAGTGGGGCATCCCCAAGGACAGCCCGGCGGGGCGGCAACGGCTGGAGCAGGCGCTGGAAGAACGGCGCGGGGCGGAGGAGGGCGAGGAGTTCAAACCGATCCGGCGCGGCTGGTGTCTGGGCGAGGAGACGTTTCGGAAGGAGTTGCTGGCGCAGATGAGCGAGCGGCTGGGGGCGGAGCATTATGGGGAGGAGCGGGCGGAGTCGGCGGAAATGCTGGCGGAACAAATCATTGCGAGTGAGCTGAAACGGCGGCGATGGAAAGAAGCGGATCTTAAAACTCGGCCCAAGGGGGATGCGGCGAAGGTGGCGTTGGCGGCGCGTCTGCGGGCGGAGACGACGCTGACCGTGGGGTGGATTGCCGAGCGCCTGGGGATGGGCACGCGCGGGCATTTGAATCACCTGCTGTATCGGCGGCGCAAGGCCGATGGGCAGTAGTCATTATCAAGAACTGACCCCAGTCCGGGCTTCGGAGCCTTCTCACGTCGGCTGCTACGGGTTGGTTTTGAACAGCGTGTCAATTTTTCGGCGGACGTCTTCGCTCATTTTGATCAGCGGCGGCCACGGGCTTTTGAATCCTTCGCCGGCGAGCTTGCGCGTGGCGTCAATTCCCAGCTTTGTTCCCATCGCGATTTCGGAGGTTGCATGGTCCAAAACATCGGCCGGTCCTTTTGTGAAAATGTGATCGCGCTGCGGGTCGGTGTTGGCGCAGAGGCGGAAGAGGACTTCGCTGGTGTTGTGCACGTCCACGTCGTCGTCCACCACCACGATGTATTTGGTGAACATCATCTGCCCCATGCCCCAGAGGCCGTGCATGATTTTGTAGGCCTGCATCGGGTAGGTCTTCTTGATGCTCACGAAGACGAGGTTGTGGAACACGCCTTCCGCCGGCAGCGCGATGTCCACGATCTCGGGGAAGTTCATCTTGAAGATGGGCAGGAACAATTTCACGGACGCGCCGCCGATGTAGAAGTCTTCCATCGGCGGAATGCCGACGATGGTGGCGGGATAAACGGCGTCCTTGCGATGCGTGATGGCGGTGACGTGGAAGACGGGATACGGCTCGGGCAACGTGTAATAGCCGGTGTGGTCGCCGAACGGGCCTTCGTCGCGCAGCGGCTCGGTCGGGTCAACGTAGCCTTCGATGACGAAGTCGGCGTTGGCGGGGACTTCGAGGTCGTTGGTCTCGCACTTGACGAGTTCGACGGATTTTTTGCGCAGATAACCGGCGAGGAGGAATTCATCCGAGTCCATCGGGCAACGGCGCGGTGGCGGCGAAGGTGAACACGGGATCGCCGCCGAGGAAAATGCTGACGGGCATGCGCGTGCCGGTTTCGTAGTAGCGGCGGCCGTGGCGCGCGCCGACTTTCTGGAGCTGCCAGTGCATGCCGGTGGTTTTGTCGTCGTAAATCTGGATGCGATACATGCCGACGTTGCGTTCGCCGGTGTCGGGGTCTTTGGTGACGACGCAGGGCAGCGTGATGAAGCGCCCGCCGTCGAGCGGCCAGCATTTTTGGATGGGAAGATTGAGTAGGGTCGGAGCACTGCGAATGCCGATAACTGATGACTGATCGACTCTGCGGCTCCTGCCTGACCAGTCATCAGGTGACGGCCTTGGCCACGGTTCGGTGCGGCTGGACGGGGCATCGAATTTATGGATGACTTCCTTGCACGGGCCGTTCTTCACCGATTTGGGTTTCGCGTGGCGCAGGTCCAGGGCGGTGCCGAGCAGCTTGATCGCTTCTTGAAACGGGTCGGCGGTTTGGCTTTCATGAGCGCGCCCAGTTCGGCGGCGGCGGCGTCCACGGATTCGGCGCCGAGGCTCAGGGCCATGCGTTTCCAGGAACCCAGCGTGTTGATGGCGACCGGAAAGGGGCTGATTTCTCCGTTGACGGTGGGCTTCTCGATCAGCAAGTGCCTTGCCGCCGCCGGGCGATTTCATTTGGCGGTCCGCCAGTTCGGTGATCTCCAGTTCGGTGGCGACCGGTTGCGCGATGCGCACGAGTTCACCGGCGCGATCCAGCGCATTGATCCAGTCCCGAAACGATTCGTAAGCCATGCGCAAGAAGATTTCGCCAAGCCGACTGGGAAGCAACCGCAATTTAAAACGAATGGTCTGATGAGCAACTTACGGTAACAAATACATGTCCCACTTTTCCGTTCCAGACGCGGCTTCGCCTCGCAAAAGAGCCGCCACCGCCAGTAGGGCTTTGCGCGCGTCCCCCAGCGGATAATAGAAGGCATCCCAATTCTCGCTGTCCTCCCCGTCGTGATTGGGAATCACGTGGTCGAAGTGACGGGCCTCCTGTAATTCCCGGTAGGCGCTACCGGCGCGCCGCTCGATTTCCTCGAGGTCCTTGAGGGACAATTCAGTTTTCTGCCGGCGGGTTCGGCGCAGCAGTTTGCGGCGCATCACATCGGTAACCAATCCGGGTACAGGCAGCACTCGTTTCGTCGCGGAGAAAACGGAGTTCCGCCTGTGACAGCGGTGCCATAAACATGCCGAGCCGTGGCACCTCGCCCAGTCGGGAATGAGTTTGCAGCGTGCGCGCGACAAATGGATTACCCTCAAAGAACGCATCGCCCTGCGCCAGCAACGCCAACAGATCCTCGAGATCCAGCGCCTGCAAATCACCGCGCACGTCCATGACTACGTAGCGATCCTGATCCCGCAATTCCTCGATCTGCTGGCGGGTGCGGAAATGGTAGTCCTTGCCGTCACGCTCCCCCGGCCGCGGCGCCCGGGAATTGTGCAGCACGATCGGTTGCAGACGGTCGCTCAGATCCGGATAGCAACGGCTGAGCGCTTTGGCCAGCGGACTCTTTCCCACACACGATGGCCCGCTTAAGATTACCAGGCGCCCGGAGGATTTTGATTTCATAACTTGCTTTAGACTTGGGGAACTCTGAAGGTGTTCGGACGGCGCAGGAGCGAGCGATTTGTTCCCGGACGATTCGCCGCACATCCGCCTCCACTGACTCATTGCTTAGAGCCTGTTTTAAAATTCGGCGTGGTCCCCCGTCCAAAATCCCTTGCCGCAGGATCTCGCCCAATTTTAAAACAGGCTCTTAATAAACGAAATGGCATACGTCTTCTTTCGTCGTCACTTTAGGGAGGTTTACAACGAATGCAACCCTCGGAGCGGCGAGGGGTCGGCGGGGTGAGAATACCACCAGGCTGCACGCCGATTTTCATTCTGATGTGTTGCGGACTCGCAGTCCGTTGGACACTGGCCAAATACAGAGGCCATCGGGGTTTTGAACGCCTTGCTTCCAACGAAAGCGGGAGCAAGCTCCACGCACTCTAAACGCTGGCGCGAGGTTCGAATGATCCTCGGAAATCGCGAAACGCTCGGAGTGCGTCCGGCTTGCCGGCGCTTTCGTAGGCCAGGCGGTGGGGCAAGGTTGGCAAGTGTAGTTTTTTGATCTGAGACGAGCGGTTCGAAAACGATGGACCACCGCCCGCATTTCACCGCCTGGCGGATAACCGGATGAGCCCTTGGTCACTGCGCCGGGGCGGGACACCTGAGGCCTCCGACCAACGCATTCGCACACGCAGCTAAAGCGCCGCAAAGTTTCCCTTAAGTTCATTCCGCCCCCGCCGATGAACCAAGCATTATGATGCGCCGCATCTTTATTGGAATCGGGTTGGTGGCCGGAATCGGCCTCCTCTGGTGGGTGGTTTCAGCGGTCACCGTGAAGGCCCGCACCTCCAAGTACGACACCGACGTGAACTACCTGTTTGGGGCTTTTCAGGAGGTACAAGGATCACGTGGGCACCTATCCCGTTGGCAGCAACGCGGAGATTGCCCGGGCCCTCAAGGGCAAGAACCCCAAGAACGTAATCATTGTGGTGGGACGCCAAATTCCCATGAATGAAAAGGGCGAATTTGTGGACCCTTGGGGCTCGGCCTTTCGGGTGTATTTCTCGGATACCGGTGTGCTGATCCGGTCAGCCGGTCCCAATAAACGCTTCGACGACAGCAGCGCCAAAGACTGCGATGACTTTTTCCGCTCGAATTGAGCGGATACGTGGGGCGGAGCAATCCGCAAGTGGGAATAAGTCCATGGGCTGCCGATCCGCGTGTTGAGGATCGCTCCTTCCAGCCAGGAGCGGTTTATGTCGCCAGACAACACGACACGCGGACCGGCGGCCCGTGGCATTTTTGCCATTGGCAAACTGCCGACTTTCCCGTTGCCTGCGTCCGGTTGCCTTGCTACGGTGCCAATCGACGCGACAACATACAAACAATCCGCCAGCCACTATGAAACACCCGCAAATTTCCCGCCGCCACTTTATCGAACGCACCGCAGCTTTCACCGGAGCTGCCCTCCTGTCACCGTTGGCTTCGACCGCTGCCCCGGCACCAAGCACCAAGCGCACCGCGGTGGACCAGGTCGCGTTGGGCCGGACCGGCCTCACGCTCAGCCGCCTGGGTATTGGCACCGGCAGCAACAGTGGCAACGTCCAGTACGCCCTGGGCAAACAGGGCTTCGACCGGTTGATCCGCTATGCCTACGATCAAGGAATTACGTACATCGATGCGGCCCAAAGCTATCGAACGTTTGATTGGATTGGCGCGGCCATCAAAGGTTTGCCGCGCGAGAAACTCTTCCTGCAATCCAAAGTTCCCGGCCAACCGGACAAGATTCTCGAAGTGATTGATCGGCACCGCAAAACGTTCGACACGGACTACATCGACAGCCTGTTGATCCATTGCATGACCCAGGACGGTTGGACCGATGACTATAAGCGGATCATGGACGCCTTCAACGAAGCGCAGGACAAGAAAATGATCCGCGCCAAGGGCGTTTCCTGCCACAGCATCCCGGCGTTGCGGACGGCCACCGCCTCGGACTGGACCCAAGTCCACCTGGTGCGGGTGAATCCGCAAGCGCATTACATCGATGGCATGGAGCAACATTGGAACAAACCCGGCCACAACCTCGATCCGGTCATGAAGGAAATTAAAACCATGCACGCCAAGGGCCGGGGAGTGATCGGGATGAAGATCATTGGCAACGGCGATTTCACCAAAGCCGAGGACCGCGAAAAATCCATCCGTTTTGCCATGTCGCGCCCAGAGATCAACGCCATCGTCATTGGCATCAAAAGCACCGCAGAAATCGACGAAGCCCTCGAACGCATGAACCGGGCACTGGCGGTAGGCTGAAGGGAAGAGGGGCTGGGGGCGGAAGGCCGGATGCCGGATGCCGGATGCCGGATGCCCTATGCCCGATGCCGGATGTCAGATGTCAGAGGATGGACCGCGATTGACTTCGCGAAACCTGCGTTCTATTTGGCATCGGGCATCGGGTATCCAGCATCCATCCAGTGCTGGCTGGCTGCCGTAAGCCGCGCATTGCAAAGCCGGAATGTTTCCTCCAAGCTTGTCGGGTGAGCAGACAGTTTCAAACGGCACTGATGGCGATGGTTTTCGCGTTGGGCTTGGTGGGATGCACCAGGTCCAACTCGACGATCGCGTCCACCAATCAAACGGCCGCGCCGGTGCTGGTCACCAATTATTACCATCTCAACCATGCCCAAGGCCAATTGCCCACCATCCTGCTGTGGGTGGGCGACCAGGAACTGAAGACGGAGGTGGCGACCTCGCTGACGGAGATTGCCACCGGCATGATGTTTCGCACCAACATGGCTGAAAACACCGCCATGCTGTTTGTTTTCGCCCAGCCCGATACGCGCAGCTTCTACATGAAAAACTGCGTGGTTCCGTTATCCGCCGCCTACATTGATTCCCAGGGATTGATTGACGAAATCATCAAGCTCGAACCCGGCGTCGAAAAACCAGTGGAGTCGCGCAGCGACGATATCCAATACGTGCTCGAAGCGCCTCGGGGCTGGTTCGCCCGTCACGGGATCACCACCGGCATGGCGATCAATACGTCGCAAGGACCGTTGAAGAATTTGCGGGGGCGGATTCGTTAATTCGATTTTATGAAGAAACATGTTCAGTCAGAAGCGTTGTTTGCGGAGGCGTTGCGCTACATCCCGGGCGGGGTGAACTCGCCGGTGCGCGCGTTTCGCGCCGTGGGCGGACAGCCTTTTTTTGTCCATCGCGCCCAAGGCGCCCATGTGTGGGACGTGGACGACAACCGTTACGTGGACTATGTGGGCACGTGGGGGCCGGCCATTCTTGGGCATGCGCACCCCCGCATCATCAACAGAGTAAAACAGGCAGCAGAGCACGGTAACCAGCTTCGGCATTCCCAATCCGTTTGAAGTGGCGATGGCCAAAGCCGTCTGCGCGGCGGTTCCCAGTGTCCAAAAAGTGCGGATGTGCAATTCCGGCACTGAAGCCTGTATGTCGGCCATCCGACTGGCCCGGGGCTTCACCAAGCGCGATTTGATCGTGAAGTTTGCCGGTTGTTATCATGGCCACGGCGATTCGCTGCTGGTCAAGGCGGGCTCCGGCGCGTTGACGCTCGGCCATCCGGACAGCGCGGGGGTTCCGGCTGATTTCGCGAAGCACACTCTGGTGCTGCCGTTCAACGACGCCGAAGCGGTCAAAGCCGCCTTTGTGGCGCACGGTAAAGAAATCGCCTGTGTCATTCTGGAACTGGTCCCGGCCAACGCCGGTTTGTATTTGCCGCGGCCGGGTTATTTGGAATTGCTGCGGCAACTGACCCAGGATCACGGAGCCGTGTTGATTGCCGACGAAGTCATGACTGGTTTTCGCGTGAGTTTCGGCGGAGCCCAGGCGGTCTATGGCTTGACGCCCGACCTGACGTGCTTTGGCAAAATCATCGGCGGCGGACTGCCGGTGGGCGCTTTCGGCGGCCGGAGTGACATCATGGATTGCCTGGCGCCACTGGGACCCGTCTATCAGGCGGGCACGTTGAGTGGTAATCCGCTGGCGATGGCCGCAGGCCTGACTGCCCTCGAGGAACTACAGAATGGCCAGGCCTATCAACAACTCGAAAGCTTGGGCGCGCAACTCGAAGCCGGGATGCGGGCGGCCGCAGCCGCGGCCAACGTGCCGGTGCAATTCCAACGGATCGGCTCAATGTTCTGCGGCTATTTCACCGACCAGCCGGTCCACAATCTTGACGAGGCGATGAAGAGTGACCGCGAACGGTTCGCCCGGTTTTTCCATGGCCTGCTGGAGGAAGGAATTTACCTGGCGCCATCGCAATTCGAAGCGGGGTTCATTTCGACGGCGCACACCGCGGCGGACATTGAAACGACCGTTGCAGCCGCGGCGAAGATCCTGAAGTCGCTGTAATCTAGCCCCCTATTCCCATGCGCATCCTGGCTTTGGATCACGGAACGGTTCGCATCGGCGTGGCGCTGAGCGACGAGTTGCAGATAATTGCCCAACCGTTGGAGTTCATTCCGGCGGAACCTTTTGATGGATTTCTCACCCGGCTCCAGCAGCTCCTGCGGGAAAAAGAGGTCGAGCTGATTCTGATCGGCATGCCCCGCAATATGGACGGCAGCTACGGACCGGCAGCGCAAAAGGTGCAGGCGTTTGTCTCCCAGCTCAAGGACTGCATCAACGTGCCCCTCAAATTGTGGGACGAACGATTGACCTCCGCCCAAGCCAATCGCTTGCTGATTCAAGGCAAAGTGCGGCGCGACAAACGCAAACAGAAAGTGGACCAGATGGCGGCAGCGATTCTTTTGCAGAGCTATTTGGATGCGAAAGGATGAAAAGAACGGTGCGGGGATGAAGAGTTGAAACGTGAAGCGCGAAGCGTGAATGGTGGGTAATGAGAGCACATGATTGCACTTCGTGAGAAGAACGTGAACGACTCGAATATTCACCGGGAGAAGAAAACGAGAAGCTCCCGTGAATACCTTTCTTATGTCTTCTTTTCTTTCTTTCGGCAAATTGGCGGCAAACGAATGCGGCAAAGTTCTTAGGCGAAGGTGGAGACGGTTAAAGTCAAACTCACGATTGCTTACGAGGGCACGCAGTATCAGGGCTGGCAGGTGCAGAAGGTCGGTCTGGGCGTGCAGCAGAAGGTCGAGGAAGCGCTGGGCCACCTGTTCCCCTCGGTCAAACGCATCTACAGTTCCAGCCGCACGGACACTGGCGTGCATGCTTTGGGCATGGTCGTGGACTTTAATATCCCCCGCCCGGAATTGAAGATGTCCTTGGGGAAGCTTCCCCTGGCGATCAATGCCTGGCTGCCGGATGACATCCGCGTGCTGGCCGCCCAACGGGTTGCCCACGATTTTCACGCCCGCTTCGATGCCGCCGGCAAACAGTATCGCTATTATACTTGGAACCACGCGGTAATGAACCCCTTGCAGCGCCACCAAGCCTGGCACGTACCGGTGAAGCTGGACGTGCCGGCCATGCGCCGCGCCGCCAGGATTTTGGTCGGGCGCCATGATTTTCGCTCGTTTGCCGCCCTGCACCATTATCCGGTCGCCGACACGGTGCGCACCCTGACCCGCTGCGATTTGAAGAAGAGCGGTGCCTTGTTGACCTTCGTCATCGAAGGCGAGGGCTTCCTCTACAAAATGTGCCGCGGCATTGTGGGAACCCTGGTCCAACTCGGCCGCGGCCGGTTCAATGAGGAAGACCTCCAACGCATGCTCGCGGCCAAGGACCGTCGGCAAGCCGGAATGTCCGCTCCGGCGCACGGATTGGTTTTGTGGAAGGTGTTTTATCGGAAGAAGTCAGCGATCCCCCGGCAACCGTCCACCGCCAAGCGTCAGCCCACAACTTCCAGCAATGCCGGAGGCTTAAAGCGATGAACGGCACCAAGCCAGAGTTGTTCAACCGGCGCGCATGCGAATCGCGGCGTTATCAACTGCGAGCGCCCTTCCACGCTTCATTGCCGATCGACGTATCCCCAACCAGGCGGTGACAGCCACCATGCATCCAAGGGACAAGGCGGGTTCGATAGTTCTTCCCTCTCCTTGGGGAGCGGGCCAGGGTGAGGGGAACCGCCGGCGCCAACCGTTCAATGGCGATCAAGCTTCCGGTTACTGTCCAAGCCTGGGAGTCCTTCGGCAAAGGCGGAGGTTTTCCTTCCGAATGATCGTTCAAAGGCGCCCGAAACGGTGCCAATTTTAAGCCACGATGCATCTTGTTCTCCTCGAGCCTGAAATTCCACCGAACACCGGCAATGTGGCGCGCTTGTGTGCCGCCACCCGGACGACGCTGCACTTGATCGAACCGTTCGGATTTCGGCTCGAGGACAAAGACCTCAAGCGCGCCGGCATGGACTATTGGCAGCAAGTGGAGTGGCGTCGCTGGCCCAATTGGCAGGCTTTCCACGAACATCTGCCAAACGGAACCACGCTGTGGTTCGTGGAATCCGGCGGCCCCCGGCACTACGCCGAGGTTCGCTACCTGCCCACGGATTACTTGGTGTTCGGACGGGAAACGGCCGGCTTACCGAAGACGCTGCTGGCGGACAACCGCGAGCATTGGGTGCGCATTCCGATGTTCAACCCGAACTCGCGTTCGCTCAATCTGTCCAATTGCGCAGCCCTGGTTCTTTTTGAAGCCCTGCGGCAGCAAGGATTCGTCGGCGAAATCTGAGTCTGCGTTTACCCGAGACCGCGCCGCTTCGCCGTGACTATTCCGTAGGACAGGCGTCCCGCCGGTCCCGAACGGGTGCAAACCAACAACTTGTATCACGGCGCCGTGAGTCTTTCTATGTCACCAAACGGTGAGGATGTCTTGGGCAATTCGAGACAGGCGAGACGCCTGTCCTACCACGCCGAACTGCCTCATCGTAGCATCAGCCACTGAATTGATGCGGCCAAGAGGGACGGGCCTCGGTTACTTGGTTGTCGCGAATGGATCTTTGGTTCCGGCTTTAAGGAAGCGCGCCATGCCCCACACAGCATGGTCATACGCATAACCATCCCCGCCGTTGAGGACGCGCAGGATGATTTCCTTCGCTCCGGTAACCTCCACCGCCAAATCGTGAAGCTGTTTCGGACGCATGACCGGACTTGCCGCTTTCTTCTGTCCATCGACGAGCACCTGGAATTGGACGCTGCCTTTTTTGCCCAGGTCATCCAGTCCGACGGAAGCTTTGAAGACCGAAAAATTTCGACCACCGATTTCGAACACAATATCCGCCGGGTTGGCGTCGTTGAATGCGTGTGTCCAGAGCCCCTTTTCCAGTTGCTGCCCGTTGGTCTTTATTGGATTTCCGTCGAGGTTCTGGTCTCGGCGAACCGCTCCGCCGGCACCAAGAGTGGCTTTGGTCCACGGCAGGTCCGATGCAAACGTCACTCCTTGCGCGAGGATGTCCGGAGTGGTGAATTTCTTCATCGAGCCGTGGTTTGTTGTTATTCCGCCCGGTGCGATGGCTTCGACTTTCCAATAAAACGTGCGGTTGGGTGGAAGTTTGGGAACCAGGAACGGCGGTGCGATGACCATCTCGAATGCAATCACCGAAGCAAACTCGGGCGTCTCCGCAACCGTCACCCGGTAACGCTGGGCGTTCTGGCTGGTTTCCCAATTCAGTTCCGCCGAAACATGAGCCAAGTAGCTGGTAGTCTTCACTGGATTCAAACTGAAATCCTCCGCGGCTTTGAATTCATCCGGTCTGCCATGCGCAGTGTCCTGAAGGAAGATGATGTCGCTCGTGTGCGGTTGCGGCAGACCAATGGTCAGTCCCGGTTGCATCAGGTCGGTACCGGCTTGTTCGTGCGGTGAAATGGAGCAGTCCTCACCCCAGAGCCAATACGTTGCCTCCGCTTTCAAGCCCTTCAATCGAACGGTGCAAGTGTTGTCTGGGCTGTCGGGACGGAAAACATAAATCGCACCTTTCCCCGAAATCGGATCGAAGTATTCCATGCCGTCCCACACCTTGTCATCCGGACGCGGAAAGATGTGATAGAGATTGGCCGTGCGAATCAGCGGCCGGAGCCGGGTTTTGTAGGTGTTCACCGCGTCTTTGATGAGCGCCTTTTGGCGCGCGCTCCATCCCGGGCCGCCGTTGCCACCGTTCGGTGCGTCCGGATGCCAATAAGCGGCCCCCATCGAGCTCGACCGAAATTCATAGACCGAACCG
This sequence comes from uncultured Verrucomicrobiae bacterium, assembly GCA_963788655.1. Taxonomy (GTDB): domain Bacteria; phylum Verrucomicrobiota; class Verrucomicrobiia; order Limisphaerales; family JAFGQR01; genus JAFGQR01. Next base: position 21,442 of record CAWBHS010000002.1, read on the forward strand.
GTGGCCTGCCATTCCGCCCAGGAACCACATAGCGCCGCCAGTTGCATGGGATGGAGCGCAAAGGTCGAATCGTAAAACGATTGCCGGCAATCAATCGGGTAATACCGATCCTGGTTCTGGATCTTGAGGCAGCGCTTCAAGATGCCGTAGTCCTTGATGCGCCCGCCGCCGGAGCAGTTCTCCAAGGAGAAATTCGGGATGGCAGCATACAATGAATCAATGACCTCGTAATATCCCTTGGTCTGCCAATAGCCAACGTCTTCCGGATAATGGGCGCGAGTGCCGGGACCGTAGCCGCCGGTCTGGAGAACATTGCCGGCCGTGCCGTCGGAACGAAAGAAGTCGATATGGAACTGCTCATAGAGCGCCTGGACATCATCCTGCCGATGCTTGATTCCGTCGAGCGTCGTCATTGACGGGTTGCAATTCCAGTAGAGCCCGAAGCGCATGCCGCGCTTGTGCGCGCAATCCCGCGCGGCAAGAATTCCGGAAGGCCAATCCACAGAGTCGCCCACCGGTGGGTGCGGTTGATGAGTGGTGTCGCCCTGCCACCAGCCGACATCCAGCACAACTTCCTCGAATCCCAACGGCGCGATGGCATCAATGAGCGGATAATACTTGGTCTCGGTGGAATCCCAACTCCCCTGCCCTTTGCCAGTGGCGGCGAACGCATTCCACTCGACCTTCGGATAACGCCGGATCGTTTTTCAGGATCGCCGGCATGGAATAGTTGAACAGGAATTTGCGCAGGCTGTTGCCGGCATCATCCAAATCGCCTTGATACGCGCCAATGAACGCCGGCGGCACGGCAAAGGTTTCGCCAGGCTCCAGGTCGGTTTTGAAGGTGTCGCCATTGCCCACCTTAAGGGAAGCACCGCTCGGCGCGTTATGGGCCGCAATGGTCATGCGCCCGAGACTCCATTCCCAACCGACATAGACACCCTGCATGCCATTGGCGTCCACCACCGCGAACGGGATGAAGTTCTGCGCCTCGGAAAAGTGGAGTGACTTCAGGTAGCCAGCGGCGAGCTTGTCGTGATAAACACCCGTCGCATCCGGGATGCTTCCGTCGTCATTGATGTACCACACGCTGGTATCGGTGCCGGGACCAACGACACGGATGTCCAGGCTTTCCTGTTCGCTAATGGTGACAGTTTGAGCTGAGCAATTCCTGATGAACATCGTGTGTCGCACGGGGCCGGGGCCGGGCCGCGCCTGCCAAATCGAAGTCAATTCCAAGGCCGGATCGACGTTGGTGAAAGTGAGAATGATCTTGGTGCCATCGCCCTGCTCTTCCTTGCCGGTCAAATACCGCCAGTTCAGAGCGTGTTGGACACCCCGCACGCTTGCATGGGACATCAGCGAAAATGGCGAAGGGGAGACTGTCCAATTCCAACCGGCCGGACCGCTGAGTTCGTAAAGGCAAAGCCCACGGTCCGCCCCAGCGCCAACGACCAGCGTGGTGTCGGCGGTCTTTAACGTCCAGCGCGCGGGCGAAGGGTCGGAGGCATCCGCCGCCTGATCCGCCGCGGCCGCTTGCATAGTGATGGTTGGAATCAGAGACAGGACTAAGCTGCGGAGAATCATAGTTTGGCGGACACGTCATGGTTGACATCAAGGATTTCCAAATTGCCGACTCATGCATCGGATCGAGACGGCTAAATGCGTGAGGAAGTATTTACTGCCAACAAATTGATTCTGGCAAGTGGGTTGACCACGGATTGCAGGGATAACACGGATGCAGGAATTCATTCCTATCTGTGTTATCCGGGCAACCCGTGGTCTCAACTTCGCGGAAGAACGGTTACTTCTGGGAACGAACATGCTTACGGTTAGTTGCCTTTCGGAGCTTTGGCCGGCTCGTTTCGCGGGTTTTGGTTCGAACTTGGCCAGGATCTCCAGTGCAAACTCACATTGTTCCGGAAGCAATGTAACCGGAGGTTTCGAATCCATAACTGCCCAGTGCGAGCAAATTGATACACCTTGGTCAGAGGACGACGGAACGTTTCTTCGAACCATGGATGACCAATCCCTTGGAAGAACTCAAGAATGTGCGACCAATGGAGTTCAGGTGCTTGGAAGTATCCCGTCCGGACACCATGGCATGGAAACTGCCCAAACATTGACATCACGAAAGAAGTTGAGACGCATTCTGAGCGCGCCGGTCTTGTACGGCGTAGACAATAGAAATGGCATGTAGTCTCAACCGCAAAACAACGCTGGTTCCCAAAAGCATGAAGTCTCAACCTGAGCCGAACTGTTCCTCGCCAGTGCTCGATCACTTGGCGCAACTCCACCAGGAACATCGCGGCGTCACCGATGGCCGCGTCGCGGACTACATTCCCGAATTGGCCAAGGCCGATCCCAATTGGTTTGGGATTTGCCTGGCCACGACGACGGGTGCGGTTTACGAAGTGGGCGATTCCCGGCAGCCGTTCACGATCCAATCCATTTCCAAACCGTTCGTCTATGGGCTGGCCCTGGAAGACCAGGGACGCGCGCCCGTCCTGGAAAAGGTCGGCGTGGAGCCCACCGGTGATGCCTTCAATTCGATCAGTCTCGATCCCGGCACGGGGCGCCCCCGGAATCCGATGATCAATGCCGGCGCCATTGCCACCGCCGGTTTGATTGCCGGCAAAACGCCGGCGATCAAGCTGCAACGATTGCTGGACCAGTTCGGGCTTTATGCCGGGCGCTCCTTGAGCCTCGACGAAGCGGTGTATCGCTCGGAAAGCCAGACCGGCCACCGAAACCGCGCCATCGGCCACATGCTCCGGAATTTCAACATCCTGACCGACGATCCCACGCCGGTAGTGGAACTCTATTTCCAGCAATGCTCGATTGCCGTCACCTGCCGCGATCTGGCCCTGATGGCGGCAACGCTGGCCAACCGCGGCATCAATCCAGTAACGGGGAAGCAGTCGATTCGCGGCGAATACGTGGAGAGCGTGCTCAGCATCATGGGCTCCTGCGGCATGTACGATTTTGCCGGCGAATGGATTTACCGCATCGGCATGCCGGCCAAAAGCGGCGTGGGTGGCGGGATCATCGCGGTGCTGCCGGGGCAACTCGGCTTGGGCGTCTTCTCGCCGCCGTTGGATGAGCACGGTAACAGCGTGCGAGGCATCCGGGTTTGCCATGATTTGTCACGGCATCTTGACCTGCACCTGTTCAACCATCCCAGCGCGGGCCGTTCCGCCATTCGTCTGAAGTTCACTGGGGCAGAGCGCAATTCCAATCGCGTGCGCACGCCGGAAGAAAGCCGCGCGTTGCGGGAATGCGGCGGGAGCATCCACGTGTATCAATTCCAAGGCAACCTGGGGTTTGCCACCACCGAAACCATCGTACGCGAAATTCTCGAACACCTGGAGGCCACCGAACATCTGGTGCTGGATTTCAAGCGAGTGCTGGACGTGAACGACAGCGCCTGCCGTTTGTTTTACGAGCTGCTCATCAAATTCAACAAGTTGGGCAAAACCCTCCTCTTCATCCACACCGGCCATCTGCCGTTGTTGCGGCGCGTCATGAAGGCCAAGTTGGGAGCGCGTTGTGCGGAATTGTTTCGCCAGCTCGAGGACAACGATCCAGCCCTCGAATGGTGCGAAGACCGACTGCTGGAGGCCACGCTGCCCGGGCACATTTCCAATGGCCGGGCCAAGCCCACCGAATACGAACTGTTCCAGGGCCTGAGCCCGGAAGAACTCGAGGTGGTCACAAGCCACTTGCAGCGTCGCCGTTACCAACGGAGCGGAGTGCTCATGAACGTGGGTGATGAAGCACGCGACCTGTTCTTCGTCGTGTGCGGAAGCGTCAGCGTGCTGGTCAATCTGGCCTCCGGTGCACGCAAACGGCTGGCGACGTTTTCCGCGGGCATGGCCTTCGGGGAAATGGCGATCATCGACCGGGCGCCCCGTTCCGCCACCATCGTCGCCGACACGGAAGTCGAATGCGACTTGCTCGCGCTCGACGCGTTCGAGGGTCTGGGAAAATCGCATCCGGAAATTCGGATCAAATTGCTCGAAAACCTCAGTCTTGGCTTGTGCCGCAAACTCCGGAAAGCTAATCGCGAACTCAGCGTGTTTGATTGAGCTGCCTGAATTACTGGACGCCAATCCGATAGAAAGCGACCGCGCCTTGCCGCGCCGCCGAAGCCCGGTAAGCAGAAGCGGAAAGCGGTTGAAACGTCGCACTCGCATCCACCCGCCAGGGACCTTGGGGAGCGGGTGCCCATTCCACCGAAAAACTTTGCGGCGCGCCTTGGACGATTGTGAAGTCCAACAGGATCCGGTCGCCCGAGAAGACGGGCGCGGCGTTCATGCGGATAACCGATGGCACTTCGCTCGAGGCCTGGACGACGACCAGCGGCCCCCAATCCAGTTGGCGCTCGCCCACCTGCGCCCGCACGCGCAGACCATATTCGGTGGCCGCCAGAGGACGAAAACTAAAGGTGGTATCCGTGGTCGCTGGACTGACGACCGGATCGAGCAGTTCTTCCGCGCCACTGACAGAAACGTCGTCGAAATAAAAGCCGACTCCGGAGCTGGTCTGATAATAATATGAACCGCCCGTGTACTCGTAGAGAAAGCGCACCTCAAGTTCCTGTCCGGCATAGGCGGTCAACGATATGCTGCTCTGGACGAAGCTCCCCTGGCCACTGGAACCCGTGCCCGAGCGCGTGAACACATCCGTCCAATCCGCGCCCCCATTGGTGGACACCTGCGCCCGCGCCACCTGGCCCGCCCCGGCCCAGCCCAGGCGGCTGGAGAAGGTCAGCTCGCTGCCCGGCCCCGGCCGGATGCGATGATTCAAGCGCACCTCTTGATTTGCTGGTTGTGGATGTGCCAGATGAAAGGATGCGCCGCCGGAGGCATGGACGCCGGTATCGATCACCGAATAACCGCTGGAGGCGGACACGGCCACGTTACCCAATCCGGCTTCAGCGCCCTCGACCCAGTCACAGGCCTCGAGTTGCGCATACTCCCATTGATAGCCCGAAGCGGCGCCCACTTCGGTAAAGGCATACTCGTTTTCCACTCCGACCATGGCAGGATTGGGACCGGAGATGGTCGGCGGTTCGTACGCGAGCACGCAATCCACTTTCACATTTTGCCCACCGTTGACGGCAATGGATTGTTCGCTGGTCGCAAGCCCGGAAGACGTGAAGCGCACGAGATAACTGCCATTGCCCGGGACGGGCACCGCGTAGCCGCCGCTCGCGGTAGAAATCGCGTAATAGTCCGAACCATCCACGTCCACCTGCACGCCCGCAAGACCTTCCCCCAGGTCGTAGCCACCGTTCTGATTGAAATCGTAATACACAACGCCGGTGACCAGTGGTGACTGGCCGGAACGTGCGCTGAAATCCTGGGTGACGATCTGCGGGCCGACACTGCCGCTGGAGCCATTGACAATCCCGATTCCGACTTCCCGATACGCAGCATTATGGATATTGACGCGGTGCCCCGGAGGATTTTGCATGCCGCCCACCGAACCGCCCCAGTCCACTTCGAAGCCCGCGTGTCCGTGCCTCACGGACTTGGCGTACGCAAATACGTTTTCTCCGTACCGATTCCAGTTGTAACCCTGGGCCGTAATGCGGTCACCCGGACTGCTACCGTCGGAGCCGAAGTGCCCCTGGAATTCGTTGGTCAATTGGTCGCCGCTGTGCAAACGCGCCGCCGCCTGCAACCGGGGATTCATGGCCAGCGGAGGGGCCGGCGCCAAGGCCGAAATCTGCTGGACCATCAAGTTCAAATCCACCTGGAAATAGTCATACGCATTCAGCACCTCCGGATCGGTCAAATCACGCAACCAGACCGCTTGTGCAGCAGGATTGGCGCGCGCCCGATTGATATACTCCAGATACAATTGCTCTTCGTCCGTCGGCTCGCCAATCGAATAAAGCGTGGTCCCGGCAAATGCGGCCGGCTGTGAATTGGACACCAACGCTGGACTTTTAACAGGGAATTCCGCCTGAATCGCTGGTGGCGGCGCCTGTGGCTGGCTACCAGGCAGCACCGAAAGTTCTTCCTGACCGCGAGCGAATCCAATCGCATACGCAGAAATACCGAGGCAAATCAGTAACTGCCGGCGTCGCCTTCCCGGCCCGGTGCAGCCTGGCTTATTCGTGAAATTCAATTGGCCGCGTAATTCCAATAATGTCTCTCTCATGCTGTTGCTTACCGGATCGCGAATAGCAGCATGCGCGCCATTTTCAGAACCACCGGATCCAGTCCTATCCAGCGGTATCGACATGACACGGGCAAACTAACTGCAACGGTTGAAACCACGGACTGTCCGGATGACGTAGATAGAGCGGTTTATGCACTCACATGCTGGGTTAGGGAATTCAAGATCTCTTGGCTGGCCAAGTCGTGGCCTCCGTGACATCCGGGCAAACCGTGGTCAATTCAAATCCCAACTCCCGGGTCACGGTTTCGCGCTGAGTTTGGTTTGCCAGACGGCGACGGCCTTTTGGCGATTGGAAGGGCTTTCCCACGGATCCACGTTGAATTCATCTCCGAAACGCGAGCGCAGGAGATTGGCCACCGTAATTCGCGTAGCAAGGCGGGGATGATTCAGGCCGCCGAGCAACAGGGCGGGATGGTCATTGACCAAGTCCGTTAGCCGTTGCCGGGCCGCTTGTTGAATAGCGGTTTCGCGGGCGGCACAAAGGTCGAACAAATCTGTGGTGGCCGTCTTCAGTTCAGCGGGGTCATCGGCGTGCAAACGTTGGTCAACTTTGATGAGCGTTTGCGTCAGGCGCAGCCGCCGGGCAACGGCTTCGCGCGCAACCACCAGACCGTTGGTCAACCAGGCCGTGAATTGGACGTCGTCCTGGTATCCGGTGGCACTGATTACTTCGTCGCCCTGCGGCGTGAGAATCTTGAACGTGGGCACCGCGCGAACGTCCAGTTTCTCGGTTTGCCGCGCGAAGAGGTCGATGTCCAGGGCCACTTTGCTGTAGTCCTTCAACGCGTGCTGCACGGTCGGGTCGGGGAAAGTCGATTGCGCCATGCGCCGGCACGGCGCGCACCAACTGGCGGTGTAATACACCAACACGGGTTGTTCAAGCAGTTGCCCGGAGATGATGCCGGCGGTGAGATTGGTGAGCCAGCCAGCCGGGATTTCCGCGCGGCCTGACAGCGGCGTTAGCAACAGGAGAAGCGCGAGGTTGCGAATGGTTTTCATGGCTGACGAAGGGCGGCAGTTTGTGGGTCCAAACCGTGTTGAATTGGCGGCCAGAACTGAGCCCAATCGAAGGGTCGGCTGAACTCGCCGTAATGGCATTTCTGGCAATCGCCGGCCGCCAAGGGACGGAACTTGAAACTGATCGTGGGATCGCCCTTGCGCTGGCGCACGTGCAGGCTGCCCGGCCCGTGACAGCTTTCGCAGCCGACTTGCACAAGCTTGTTTCCCGCATACTCCCGGCGGTAGCCGGACAATGTGCCAAAACCGATCGTGTGACAGCCAATGCACTTCGGATCGGCATCGGCTCGCTTGTCCAGCAAGGTGGTGAAGGCGTGGGCGTGACCGGATTTCTGCCAAACCGCCGCCGCGATATGATGGCATTCCAGGCAACTCTGACTCCCCATGTAAGTGGCGGCCACCCGCACGCCGGGAACCATGTCCGCCTGCAAATGCGCCGGATCGTCCATCGCCAGCATCGTGCGGCGCACTTCGTCCCGGTAGGTCTGGGCGAATTGTTGGAATTCGGGCGCTTCGGGAATTTTGTCGTGTAGCAGGAAGATTTGGTGTGCCAGCGCTTGCACGCGAGGCTCGGGCGCCAGCCGAAGTTTGAGAATTCCCAGTGCCCGCGATTCGTTCGTGGTGAAATAAATCAGGCTGCGATTCTCCTGCTGCAATTCCTGCGCTGGCTGCCGCACCTTGCCGCCCAGGATGACGTTCAATTCGTAAAACTGTTGCGCCAGGCTGGTCAAAGTCGCTTCGTCCGTGAACGCCAGGAGAATGATCGCGTCCGCCTTGGACCGCAGCTCGGGCAGCAAGCTGGTGAGCGTGGTGTCCATTTCCGCCACTCGCAAACCTTCCCCGAGATCATCGCCCAGGCCGCGGGGATCGAGCACGCCGACGACGGCGATCCGATACGCGCCGCGTGGGAGAATGCGATAAGGCTCGAAGATACATTTGCCGGTCGCGCGGTCGAGCAGGTTGGCGCTGAGGATGGGAACGGGCGAAGTCTCGCGCAGTTTGCGGAGTTGGGCAGCGGACAATTGGGCTTCGCGGTGGCCAATGTTCAGCGCGTCGAACTTCATCGCGGCAAAGGCCTGCAACAGGTAGCGGTATTCGATCAGATGGTAATCCTCCTTGCCGGCAATGGCGTCGCCCACGTCGAGGCGGATAGCGTCGGGTGGTGCTTCGGCGTCGAGCACGGTTTTCAACCGCGTCATGCCGCCGAATTGGCCGGTAAAACAGCCGCAAGGAACAAGGCGCCCGTGGTTGTCGCAGGTAAAGTAAAGCGACAGATCGAGCGGCGCGCGGCTGGCGGGATTGTTGCAGCCGGGCATTGCGATAAGGAGAAGGACGCTGAACAGAAGCGGACAGGCGAGTTTTCCTGCTTGAATCTGGTTGGTGGCGTCGCTGGTTCTGCCCATGGGAAGGAGGAATGGAAATGGAAAATGGCAGATGGTAAATACTCAATCAGTAAAGCACGGCATAAGTGAACACGTTGACATTGACGAGCGCCGGCTTGGCGATTTCGTTGCCGCCACAACAGCAGCACCCCTTGGCATGGGCAACGTCATTCAGACCTTCGGTCGAATACACCATGACCAGCCGGCCGTTGATTTGCAGCCCTTCGATCATCACCGTCTTGCCATGCTTGTCGGTCAACCGCGGGATACGGTTTACGACATTGAAGATCGGATGATCCATCGGGATACGGGCCAAGTCGTATTGCGGAAAACAGATTTTGATCTCGCGGCGAAAGGCACGATCCCATTTGGTGTCCGAACAGCCAGGACTGACCAACAGGAAGCCGCCGTTCAGGAGGTATTTGCGCAACTGAATCCGTTCCCGTTCGGTGAGCGAGAAATTCTCGTTGCCGGACATCACGGCGAAGGGGTAGTCGAACAAGGCCTCGGAATCCAGACGCACCGGGCAAAACTTCTTGTTGACGCGCAAATTGGTTTGCTGATCAACATCGGTCAGAAAACGGTCAGCGAAACAAACGGAACTTTTGTTGCCGGAATAAATGAGATTGCCGCATTCGAGGAGGGGTGGGGCGGCGGTGGTGGGAAGGGTGAGTGAGAGCAGGAGGAAGACGCAAAGGGAGAAAAGGCATACAGTCGGTCGGCAGATTGAGAACCGCACGAGGGCGGAGACATTGGTGACGACATAGCCCGTGCCATTTGAAGGCCGGATGCGATTGGGACAAACGTGCGGTTTGTTCCCCCTCACCCTGACCCCCTCCCTCGGGGAGAGGGAACAGCCGGCGTGCGACGATTGATGTTCGATTGTGCTGCAATCAGATGGCGCTTGCGCATGCCTTGAAAAAAACGGCGCCGACCATGGGAGGGACTTCAATCGCTGTATCCAACGGTCGATGGTTCTCCCTCTCCCCATGGGAGAGGGCCGGGGTGAGGGGGAACATACCGTTGAATCTCGATGGAGGCGAACGGACCACCTGTCAACCGCATCACAGTTCTCTTTTGTTCGCAAGGTCTTCATGGTTTCGGGCGGGCGGTGAGCGTTTCGAAATAGCGCTCGACGATGTCATTGTATTCCTCGATGAGTGACTCCGAGGACACCGCACCGGATTGGCGGTTGACGGGATTGAGGTTCTTCATCACGTCTGGCTTGTCCGCGTCGGCGACGGCTGAGCCGCCAGGTAAACCCGGTTCGCCTTTGCCGAGTTTGTTGGACTGGTTGATTTCCTCGCGACCGCGCACAGCGGCCTTCTCGTTGCCGAGCACGTCCAACGTCGAGCCGTCCGTTACGGCGTAGCCGGAGGTGCCAGCCTCGCCTTCGCCCATGCCACGCTGCATACCGGGCTTCATGCCAGCGCCGCCGAACTTCCGGCTGCGGGCCATCTGCGCGAAATTGTTCCCCGGTTTCATGCCGCGCTGGAGGGTCAGGTAGCTGTCCAATTCGTTGCACGACGGACAATTCCCGGAGCCCTGGCACTCGCTGAAGAGGCTCTCCATGTCGCTGCGCAGGCGCTCCGAACGCTGGTGAGATTGCTCGCCCTGAGCGGCCAGCATCGAGCGGGTCGCGTTGTTGGCCTGAATGTTCAAACGAAGTTCCTGCATCTGACCGGCCAGGTTGCGGCCGCTCTTGGCGGCCTTGGGGAATTTCTTTTCCGCGGCATCAGCATCCTTGCGCAATTTGTCTTCCAGTTGCTTGAGCAAACCAGCCACTTGCTGTTCGGTGCCGGCAAAAGACTTCAGGGCCAGTTGCTCTTCGCGATTCAGTTGGCCGGCGCGATTGTAAGCACGGGTCTGCTCGGCCAGTTCCTGCTGGACGCGATAAAGCGCTTCGAACTGGTTGAAGTCCTTCATCAGTTCCTGCATCTGGCTCATTTCCGCCAGCGTATCGAGAACCTGCTGCTGAGTTTTTTGTTGCGCCCCGCCCAGCCGCTCGACTTGTTCCTGCGAAGCCTGCGCGAACTCATCCAGCATCCCCGGCGTCATCTGCCGCGCACCGTTGGGCAGCGAACTGCGCTGGGCAATCTGGCCGGCGGTGGCGTTATTGGTCTGCGTGCTTTGGCGGATGGTTTGTGCTTGCTGCTGGAGCAGGTCGCGCAGTTCCTTTTCCACGTCATACAAGGGGTTTTCCCGGACAAAATTGTCCATACGCTCGGCGTGTTGGTTGAGCTTTTGATTCAACTCATTCTGCCGGGCCAGCAACTGGTCGAGCTTGCGCGTGAGTTCGTCACGATCCTGCGCGTCCGGGTCAGTCAGTTCTTTTTTCAACCCGTCGGCTTGTTCGCCGAGTTTTTTTTGCTGTTCGATCAAGTCCTGCAAATCGTCCTTGAGCAAGGCGTACTTGGCCTCGATGTCCGTCAGGTCGGTTTGTTCGCGGAGGAAATTGTTGTAATCCTCGATGCTGATCACCATCAACTGCACCGTCTGGCTGCGGACCAGGTGCGGTTGCGGCGCGGTATCGATGGCTTCCGCAAACAAGGAAATCACATCACCGGGCTGAACGCCGAGCGTGGCAAAATCGAACTTCAACGTCTCGCGGGCGTTGCGCGTCACGGTATCGTAATCAATCACCTTGGGCACCGAGTAAACGCCGTTCAAAGCGCGGTGCAGCCGGACGTGATGCAAACCGTAGTCGTCGCTCGCTTCGATGGTGGCTTCGAGTTTGAAATCCATCGCCACAAAGCAGTCTTTCTCCGGTTCCACAATGCGCACCTCAGGCGGCAGATCGTGCGTCACCGTCAGAGCGCCCTCCCAATGGTCCTGCGAAGCGATGCGATCCACGTCTGTCAGTTCGAATCGCAACCGGCCCGAGCGTTCCGCGGTGAAACTGCCGACCACTTCGTTTTCGTTCGTGGGCGACATCGTGATTCGTTGAGGCGGTTGCTGGCCGCCGGTGAGTTCCAAGATCCCGTCGTGCAACGGACGATTGGAACGGAGGCGGAATTGGATTTCGCTGCCCGCGAGCGCCTGCACCCCGTCGAAGCGATACGGCTTTTCCTCCGGCGCCAGACCGGTGTAGGCCGGCGGCGTGACTTTCACAAACGATTGCTCCAACTGCGGCGTGAGGATCAGCCCGATGCGGGTTTTGCGTGAGCGGCTGAGCCCGTCCTTGGTGTGCGCATACACCACCAACTCGCTGCGGATGTTTTCCAATTGTTGTTGGAAGCCGCCACTGCCTTTGTCGAACATGGGGAGCGTGATGGCTTGTTCCGGATGCTCGGGTGGATGCGCGGTGAGGTAAGCCTCCTTCGGGTGATGGCCGGAAGCCTGCACTTTGACCACGAAGTTTTTCCCGTAAATCACGTTGGTACCGGTCGAACCCGGTTCCAGGATTTCAAGTTGCGTAAACGAGTATGGGGGATGGTCCCCGAACGGATCAGCGAACCGCAACACTTCGACGGCCGTGACTTTAAAGAAGCCCGCCAGGAAGGCAACGAACAGCAACAGGCCCCACGCGGCGCGGCGCAGTTGCCGGCGCACTTCGTCGGTGCGCGCCAAGCGGCGGAAATCCATGTCCATGAGATTGACCGCGTAGTCATCGACTGCCAGTTGGGCCAATCGCCGGGTGGTAGGAACGAGGTTTTGGTCGGTGGTTTGGGTCTGCAATTGCAGCAGGTTGATGAGCTTCGAGCCCATGGCTTCGTCGCGACTTTCGAGGAACCGGGCGACGCGCTCCAAACGATTGCGACGGACGTAAGCAACGTAGGCGCCCGCGGCGAACAACAGTGCCACACCCGCCGCGAGCCCCGCCAGCAACGACAGCCGCCAGCCAGCGTTCAAGTGCAACGCCACGTCGAGGATGAAACAGGCCAGGATGAAGGCGAGCACGAACTTCACACTGCGGAGCAACAGGCTGCCTCCCGCCTCCTTTTGGTGGACCCGGTCCGCCCAGGCGAGCCGGTTCAGAATCTTTTGCGCATCGCTTAACATAGACCCCACCGTCTTCTTAAGAACCAATCAACGCCGAACAGTAACCCAGCCAGATAAAAAACCCAAGTCTCATTCCAGATCGGACACAACCGCGTTTTCGGCGTCAAATCCGCCGTCTGGTTGCCCAACTCCACCATCAACTGCTTGAGTTCGTCCTGGTTCAACAATCGCCCGCCGCTGGTTTCGCACAACCGCCGCAAATAGGCAACATCGGTGGCCACTTCGGTTTCCTCGAAGTTTTCCGTAAACACGATGAACCGCGATTCCTGTCGGGTGCCGTCCGGGAACTTGGCTTCGACCCGATAGCGGCCCAATTGCGTCGGCAGAAACTCGGCCACCAGCCGCGTCGAGTCGCCGGGCGTGCCCATCAGGTTGGCCCGGCCGGCTTCCTGGTCGCGATAATAAATCGTGAGCGGCACGGATTTCACACTGGGATCCGGCCGGCGCAGGACCAGGCGGAAGTAGATTTTTTCTCCCAACAGAATGTTCGCGGAACTGGTGCGAAACGAAAACTGTGCGGAAGGAATGAAGTCGCGGCCCGCGAGCAGCCAGAGAATGGTTTGGTCCCAGAACCGGTCGAAGGGCGTGTTGGCGCCTTCGACCTTGGCGTTCAAACCCCAACGCCACAAACCGGCCACGGCGATGCTGACCACTTGACCCCGCCCATAGCGACGATGCACCAGGGCGGGCACTGGCTTGCCGCCGTAACGATCGGCGGCCAGCGCGAGCGTGGAGGTCAATGGCTTGGTTTCTTTGGCCTCCTGGACGGAGAGCACTTCGGGCAATTCTTCAAGGCCGCCGGCGTTCTGATTCAACGATTGCAATGCGGACGCATTACGGCCTTCGGCGGTGGCTTCCAGGCGCAGGTCGCGGCCGGTGCTTTGGCCCCAGATGACGGGTTCTAATTCGCTGCCCGTGCCGCCGTTGGCGAAGGCCGGTCCGCGACTGAAGATGACCGTGCCGCCCAAGTCTTTCACGCACTGTGTAAGCCCGTCGATTTGTCGGCTGTTCAACAGGCTGTCCACGGCGCGGCCCAGAATGATCACGTCGTAGTGATTAAATTCTTCCGCCGTGGTGGGCACCACCAGTTCGCCGGCGTTTTCCGCTTTGCGAATGGCTCGGAATTTGGAACGTCCATAACTGACAAGGGAATCCACTTCGAACTTGTCGTTGCGCATCAGCGAACGCTGGAGAAACGTCGTGTCCCAGTACGGATCGCCTTCGAGAATCAGCACGCGGATTTGCTGGTCGATCACGTTGAGGTAGGTGATGGCGCTGTTGTTGTCGTTATCGACCTCGTGGTCCAGCGGTTGCACGCGCACCTCGTATTCGTATTGGCCGGTTTCGGGTTCGATGACTTCAAACTCGACCGGCAGCTCCTGAAACTCATCGGCGTTCAACCGTTTGGTCTGCACCACCTGACCCTGCCGGAGCAATTGGACGTTGAGCTGCTCGTATTCGCAACCGATCAAACGCAAGCCCGCCGTGATGCGCGCTTGCTGCTTCACGTAACAGTAGGGTTGAAAGCTCGTGATGCGCGCCGAGACATCGCGGACCTTGCCCTGTTTGCCAATCGGCACGGCGTAGATTGGTGTCTGGCGGCTGCGCGCAGCGGCGCCGGTTTTGGCGGGATTCATCAATTCAAAATCGTGACCGTCAGTAAGCAGGATCAGGGCGTTCGCGGCTTCGTTCCGGGCCAGCGTGCTGAGAGCGGTTACGACCGATTTGTGGAAGTGCGTGGTCTTGTCGTGCGATGCCAGGTCGAACACCGAGGTGTTGACGGGGCGAGTGTCTTCACCGAACTCGAACAGCCGTACTCGCGGGTCTTCCGGCAGTCCGGATTTGGGCAGCGCTTCGGATTCGAGCAGAATGTTCCGCGCCGCTTCGTAACGGGTGGCGCCGTTGACGTCCCGTTGTTTCATGCTCAATGACGTGTCCAGCGCGAGCAAGGTCACGCGGTTTTGGGTCGGCGGGGGAATCTTTTCGACGCGTGAAGGTTGCAGCAACAACAACAGAATGACGATTATCCCGGCCAGCCGAAACACGAGCAGCGCCCCATTCTGCCAGCGTCCAATCGCCGTCCCCACGCGCAAGTACAGCCGCACCGTCAACACCGCCATCACCAGCGCCAGCAGGACAATCACCGGCACCGGCAGGATCGGATCGAAGACGATGTTGGTTGCGGAGGGCATGGGAGACAATTCAGGTTAACCGTAGATGGAGGCGATGCGGCAACGCCGTGACCGATGTGGTTGAAACGTTAAAGAGTTGGAGGATTGAAAAGGCAGAGAGTCTGCGAAGGCGGTGCGATTCTCCAGTCCAAGCCAGCGATCAGGTAGGGCGAGACTCCGTCGAGCCCTGATTTCCCTGAGCGCGTTCGTCAACAAACAACCGTTCGAAGGGCAATCCTTGACGGTCGAACGCCAAACACGTCCCACGGTATCGCTATCGGGTACACTAAAACGATGCGGGGAAGTCAGGGCTCGACGGAGTCTCGCCCTACCTTTGGTGATCGCTCGTGAATTGGACATTGGGGTCTTGGACATTCTCTGGAACTTGGTCATTGGTCATTGGTCATTCATCCGCCGATCTTCCGCACCAGGTATTGGAATCCGGTTTCGATCATCAGGAACAGCATTCCGGCCAGCAGAAACCAATGGAACATGGGCCGGCCTTTGGCCAATTCTTCAAAATCAGCCTGCCCAGCCACAAAATGCGCCGGCCGGTTTGCGGCGAATTCAGTGGGCAACACTTCCTTGTCAATCGGCCGCAAATCCGCTTCGTCCGGGCTGGTGTTCACTGCAAACGCATAATGCGGCCGCGGCCGGCCCAGGGTGTAAAAGCCGAGTTGGTCCGGCGTGAAAGACAGGCTGTAGCGGTCGCCCTCGACTTCGCGTTTGACGGTGACGCTCGTGCCGGCCGGGCTGAGCAAGTCGGCGTCTTTCATTTCGCGACGCCAGACTTCGGTGTGCAGCGTGTCGCCAATCGTGTAGGCCGCGGGCGGCGGTTCGTGCATTGAGACCGCTTTGACCAGGTCCTGCACCCACGCGGGGAAAATGCGTTGCCGGGCGAGGTTGCTGGAAAATTCGCTCGCGGAAAAATTCAGCAGCACCAGCGTGCCCAATCCATGGTGCATCACGGCCATGGCGGGCGATTCGTCCGCGTAGTACAACAACACATTGCCGGCGCCGGTCGCGCTGCCCTGGTAATAATCGTAAAACTCCAGCAAGCCCAGATCCTGCCGCGTGGCGCCGCGGAACAGTTTCAAATAGCGCGACCGGAAATCGCCGCGGACAATCTGTTGCGCGCCGGTGACCACGTTGGTGGCGGTACGTTTCTGCGTCAGCACGACCGGCATGGTGTCCGGTGCAGTGGCTTGTTCGAGCGCTTTCAAGTTGTCATTGTCGGCAATGCCATCAAGGAAATAGATCAAGCCGCCGCCTTGAAACAGGAAGTGCGCCAAGGCCTTGCACGCCTCCGGCGGCAAATAGTTCACTTGGGTGAAGAACACTTTGCCCACGCCGGCCAGCCGACTGGACGACAGTTCCTTGGACGGAATGATGCGCGGGAGCAACGAGCCACCTTCATTGGCGAACGGGTTGAGCGCGGTTTTGAGAAAGAAACTGCCGCTGCGGGTATCCTGCGGACCATCGGTAACGATCAATACTTCCTCTTTTTCCTGCACGGCAATGGTGAGAAAGAAACGGTTGTCCAACTCGAGTGCATCGGGCGGCAGCCGGACTTCGCACGTGTGCAGTCCCGGACTGCCAGCGGGCAGCGGCAGGGTGACTTTGCCTTCGGACCAGGGCGCAATCGAAACGGTCTGGTCGAAGCTGAACCGTTCCTCGAGGACGACGGTCACCCGGTCATTGAACAGTTCGGCACTGAAGTTGCCGACGGTGACCTCCAGCATCACCGTGTCGCCGGCGAGAATCTGCGATTGATTCAACCGGGCATCGAGGATGGCGCGGTTGGCGCGGCGGGTGGGGCCGACATCGACGAAATACAATTTGGCTTCCGGCGGCACGGACGTGAAGTCGGCATTGGCCCAGTTCTTCCGCTGGAAATCGGAAATGTAATAGACTTCGGGCCGCGGCGTTTTGCGGGAGAACAACCGTGCCGCCGTGGCATTGGCCTGGTTGACGTCGCCACGGCCGAGGCCCGGTTTGAGCAGCGCCAGGAAACGTTTGGCTTCGGCGTGGTCCTTCGAGAAGTTCACGAAGCATGTCGAGGGACTCTGCTCCATCAGCAGAATGTTCACGAGGTCGTTGGCGCCGAGGGTTTCGATCAGCTTGCCCGCTTCGTGTACGGCGCGCTCCCGCGACGAGGGCCCATCGCCCTTGTGCTCCATGCTCACCGAATGGTCGAGTACGATCAGCACGTGTCGTTCGCCTTTGGCATTGGGATCGGCGCCGAACCGGCGGAGGATCGGTTGCAGGAAAGCGAGCAGGAGCAACAAAATAAACGCCGTGCGCAACAGCAGCAGAATCAGGTGACGCCATTTGTGAAGTTTTGACCGCTGCGCCATGGTTTCCTTGATTAGTGCCACCGACGGAAACTTGAAATGCCGCGGGAACCCTTTGTTCAACAGATGAATCACCACCGGCAACGCCAGCAACGGCAGCAACGCGCTCAACAAGGCTGGGCTGAGAAAGCTCATTTTACCCGTAGCGAATTCCTTCCGCGGAATCCCAGATACGCCTCGATGGCGTCCACATACGGATTCTCCGTACTGACCAGCGCATGGCTGACCTGACGTTCGTTGGCGCCGCGGGCCAGGTCATCGATGCTTTGGCGCACCCGTTCGCGGTAGGCTCGGCGAATTTCCTCCGGTTCGACCTCGACCAATTCGCGCGTTTCCATGTCTTCGAAACGCGCGGCGTTCACCGAAGGCAGATTCAGTTCATCCGGATCAACGACGTGCAGCAACAGGATTTCGAACTTGCGATAAATAAACTGCCCCAGCGCCTCGAAGAATTCGGGCTGGTCGGTCAAGAAATCCGAGAGGATGACAATGCGCCCGCGCTTCTTGAACAGCGGATTGCACTCCTGCAACGCCTGGGCCATGCCGGTCGTCGCGGAAGGCTGCACGCGCTCCAGTTCCATGACCAGGCTGTGCAAATGCCGGCGGGTGCCGCCGGGTGCCAGGAACTGGTTGACGGTCTCGGCAAACAGCGCCAGCGCCGCTTTGTCGCCCTGATGGATCATCAGGTAAGCCAGCGCTGCCGCAATCTTCGCGGCGAGCAGATACTTCGACTGCCGTCCGGTGCCGGCGTAATTCATCGACGCGCTCACATCCACCAACAGGTAGATCACCATGTCGGTTTCCTCTTCATACTGGCGCACGAACAACCGGCGGGTCCGACCAAACACACGCCAATCAACCCGCTTGAGTTCGTCGCCCGGAACGTATTCCTTGTAATCGGCGAACTCGACGGACGAACCGTGGTACGGTGACTTGTGTTTGCCGGTGAAATAGCCTTCAACAGTCGCACGTGCGAAAACCAGGAGATCCTTGAATCGGTCCAGTTCCCCCGGGGTCAGGATCTGGACTTTGCGCGGCGGCTGGAACATCGGCCACGACGGCTTGAGATGCGCCGGCAACTGTACCTTGAGCGGTGCCTTGGTCGCGTTCGTCAACACCGGCGGAACGCGTGGCGGCACGCTGCCGATGATGGGTGGTTTGGGAAGGGAATCGGGCATTGCAGACGTCAATACGACTGTTCCTTCACTTGCAAAATCATGCTTTGCACCACGTCACGGGACTTCTTACCCGCGCCCGTGGCCCGGTAATTGGTAATCACTCGGTGCTGCAACACGTGGACCGCCACTTCGCGGACATCCTCGGTTTCCGGGCTGATCCGGCCTTTCAACAGCGCCAGCGCTTTGGCGCCGAGGATCATGTATTGCGAGGCGCGCGGACCGGCGCCCCATTCCACATAATCGCGCGCGGTTTGCAAGGCGTGCGGACTGTTCGGGCGGGTGGCCGCCGCCAACGACACCGCGTAGTCAATCACGTGATCCGACACCGGCGCCGCCAGAACCAGCCGTTGCACCCGCAGCAATTCTTCACCGGCGATGGTCGGCGTGAGGGTCGGCAGTTCGCGCAACGTGGTTCGCTTCACGATTTCCATTTCCTCCTCCTTGTTCGGATAGTCCAGGTGCAAGGAATACATGAACCGGTCGAGTTGCGCCTCGGGCAAGCGGATAGGTGCCTTCCTGCTCGATGGGATTCTGCGTGGCGACGACCAGAAACGGGTCCGGCAACGCCCGCGATTTGCCGGCGATGGTGACCTTGCGCTCTTGCATCGCCTCGAGCAGGGCGGCCTGCGTTTTGGGTGGGGTGCGATTGATTTCGTCGGCCAGGATGAGATTGGCGAAGATCGGGCCCTGCTGATATTCGTATTCGAGGCGGCTGTCGCGTTCCTGCAACACTTCCGAACCGATGATGTCGCTGGGCATCAGGTCGGGGGTGAATTGGATACGCTTGAAGCTCAGTTGCAGGATCTCGGCCAGCGTCTTGACCAGCAGCGTCTTCGCCAGACCAGGCACCCCGACCAGCAGGCAATGCCCGCGGGAAAACAGGCTCGCCAGCAGCAACCGCACAATCTGCTCCTGGCCGACAATGACCTTGCTCAATTCGTCCGTGATCCGCTGATACAGCGCGTTGATCTCCCTGGGTGAAATGTCGTTCATGTTATCGTTTCTTGTGCCGATCTTGTGCGCGAATTTTATTCCCACCCATTGGACAAAGCCAATGACAAACTGGGTCGGAAAATATTAATGACCGACGAACAATGACTCAATGTCCAATGGCCAAATCCCAGAGAAGGGCCAAGGCCCAAACTCCAATGGCCGAATGGTAGGGCAAGACTCTGTCGAGCCCTACCGGGAGGAAGTTGAGGGTGCCAGGCATTAGCGCGCCAGCGTCCTGGAGTGCGGCAGTCCTCTGCCGCTTTCGAATAGCAGCGGTGCCTCCGAAAGCGGCCGAGGACTGCCGCACTCCAAAACTTGGCGGACATACGGATCGGTTCGCGGGAAGCCGAGCTGGCGGTGACACAACCGCGGGCTCGTTCACCTTGGGCGCCACCGGCAGGTCGGCGACTCAACTCAACCGGCTGCCAGCTCGCATTCCACGGCGGTGACCGAAGCAGCAGGGAAGGTCCAAATGCCGTTCGGAGGCAATGATCGTTCTGTAAGCTGCACCACATCCGGGTTGGTTTCGATGATTTCAACTTCGGGATCGGCAGCCAGGGTGAAGCATTTGCCGCGGCGCAGCTTCTGCCAGCCGGCGCCCAATCGGGTCGTCACCGAACGGGTGCGGTGGGGATTGACGACGTGAAGAAAGAGGCGTTGGTCTGTGCGGCTGGCGGTCACGTCGAGGTCTGCCGGCGCATGGGTCACCGAGCAGGCTTGCTGGCCGGTGTGGTGACGGTACAGCGCCATCACCAAGCCCACCGGCATCAGGTACGCGTGCCCACCCGGCACGGGGATCATGAGGGCATTGACCTGCCAGCGCGTGCCGCAGAAGTCGGCGAGCGTGGCGATCTTGAGCACATCACCATGGCGCTCGTGGACGTTGAGGAGCCGGGCGTTGGCCACGCCGGCGGCCCAGGTGGAAAGCACTTCGCAGCGGTTGCGGCCGGGGAGCGCGAAATGGCATTCCGTGAGCGCCAGCGGGGTCTTGAATTTCCCCACTTGCGCGCGCATTTGCCGGATGCGGGCGTCGTGCGGTTTCCAGGCGGCCATCAGGCTGGCCCAGGTGCGGTCAGGATCCTGGCGGTAGGCATTGCCCCGGAGCGGCGAATCGGGCCGGCGGTCGGGATTGAACATGTGGTGAAACGCGATGAAGTCGAGCTGTTCGTCATTGGCTTCGAGCATGTGCGGCGCCCAACCGCTGTCACCCCAGCCGATGAGTTGGATCGTGGGATCGGCCTTTCGCATGGCGGTGATAAATGCACTGGTCTTGCGAACGGCGGTTTCCCGATCAAACCCGTTACGATCGTAGGAAGTCTCGTTGCCGATTTGCCATAGCGGTACGCGTTGTGGATCGGGGTAACCGTGCCGCCGGCGTTCCTCGTTGGCGGCATCGTTGCAATAGCTTACCCAGGCCGCCGCTTCCTCCGGTCCCGCCGAGCGGATGTCGCCGTTCGGCAGCTTGGCCCAGTGCTTGCGGCCATCGGATTCGAAGTTCACGCAAATCAATGCCGCTGCGCCGGTCGCCTGACAAAACTTCACAAACTCGATGGTGCCCACCTGATTTGGTTCGATACCGCCCCAGAGCAGGTTAATCATAGGCCGTCGGGCGGAACGCGGACCAACGCCTTCCTGCCAGCGGTAATACGAGGAGAAGCAGCCGCCCCAACGTATAAGGGTGGGGCTGAGACTGCGGGTGGTTTCGATCACGTCGGCGCGCCAGCGATTGTTGAGGAAATCCCACGCCGCCGCCACGGAACCGTCGGTGGTGCCCAGCGGTTCCATGAACTGCATGTAAAGATACGGCGAGAGCTCGAACCGCGGGGTGGAATCGATTTCGAGGCCCGCAGTGGCCTCACGTTCACGGGCGCTTTCCGCCGCCATGGTGCCCAATCCGACGACCGGCGCTGCCGCTCCTAAAACTTCGATGAATTGGCGACGGGTCAGATTGGTTGGCTTCGAGGTGTCCATGCCAGCTAGGAGTGGTTGCCAACTATTGTTTTTTGACCCAAACATAGTCCAGTCCCACCGAGCCTGCTTGCACACATTTCAGGCTGAGTTCGTGCGGTCCGGCCTCAAGCTCCACCGGTTGGAAATTCACGTTGAGCACGCGTGGCGCATGGGCCGAGTGCAGACGGATTTGTTCGGTGCCGCCGGCGACCGGGAGTGGTTTACCATCCAGCAGCGCTTGCACTGTGGCGCCATCCGGACGATGGACCGCAACCAAATGGATGGCCGCGCGACCGGCACGTTCGACCGGCAGTTTGATCTTGAGTTGGTCACCTTGGTTCGCCTGCCAACGAGCGATTTGGAGTTGCGTGGCCAGGGGACATGGCACGGTTTCGACGCGCCCGCCGGTGGCCTGCAAATCCAGTTGGGCAGGCAGGAAGAACCGGGCCCCGCTCGCGCCACCCGCCGCCACGGGCACACGCTTGGGCAGCGGATCAACCGTCAAATCCGCCGGCATGAGACCGCGGTGGTCATCGATGGCATTGGGACGCGCGTAATGATAAACGATCCGTGCGTAGCTCAGACCAGGCGTGCGATTGTGCGACCAGAGTTCGAGGAAGACCGCCAGGGATTGCGCGAACGGAATCGCGTCCATTACCTGGAAGCGATGGTTCGAGACATAACCCGAAGTGTCCGGGCCGGAATCCAGCGGTTGCCCGCAGTACGGATGGGTAAACAAATCCGACCGGCTCCACGAGTAATTGAAGTAGTCCTCGGACCCAGTGCCGAACGTCGAGGGTTTGGATTCGCCGTCAACCAGGATCTTTTCATCACCTTCACCCCACCAATTGCCGCCGGCGGTCGGCACCCCGGATGGATTCATGATCATCGCGGCGCACCCGGCGAACACGCCTTTCCCGATGGCGACCAGGTACGGCAGGTCAATGACGCCCGCGCCCGCCAGCAGGTCGTGGTCAACGCGCCACTTGGCCCGGAAATAGAGTGACCGGTCGTTCCACTGCCACGGAGAAAATCGCACCGAGCCGTCGAGGCGGACCGGGGCTGGCGTGAAGTTGGCGATTTCGATCCGCACCGATTTTTCGTAGGGCATGACAAACCGGCAGGTCATCAGGCCATCCGCCGCAACGGAGAAAGGAAGACTGGCAAACGAATTCACGCCGGGCCCTGAAGCGAAGAAGTCGCCCACGGGCACGTCAACTTGCGGACGTTGCGCGCCGTCGAAGGCAATGCGCAGCCGACAGCCGCGCAACGCCGCCTCCAGGGTGTCAGCGTGCAGACGAAGCTTCAGTTCCCGGATGGCCCCGGGCCCTTTCGTCTCAGGCGCCCAGGTCCAGTTGCGGCCCGGTTGAATGGTGCCTTCCAGCGCGACGGGTTCGTTGGCCGACTCGACGGTCGGTTGCGTAAGACCAGTAACGGCGGCGCGGAGTTGCGGCTCGAATTCCTGGAGGTCCTTCTTGGGATCAAAGGTCCGCACGGCGGTGCCCGCCGGATAACAACGAACCTGGAGATGATAGAAATGCAGTTCGTTGAGTTTGCCTTCCCAAGTGACTTTCAGGCCGTGCGCAAACGGAATGGGCAGGTAGTCGGCGTCATTCTGGCTGAAGGCGTCTTTGGCCTCCAGGTCAATTCCAGCGGATTTGAGATATTGGCCCGACCGCCGGGCGAGGAAATCGTAGCCGGAACCTTCCCAAACGAGTGTCCCGGCGTCCGCCTTACCATCGTTGGCGCCGGGATCAAGATAAACTCGCAGCACACCGCCCATGCCGGCCGACCAGCCGCGAACGATGGCACCAGGACCGGTCACCTCGGCCAGCAGATACCGGCCCGCCTGATCCGCCGGCGGTTCCCGCAGGACTTTCAGAAATCCGGGAATTGGCTCGCGGCCAAAGCCGTCGGCATTGGAGAACCAGCCGGGCGCTTCGCTGGTGGTCGAACGCCGGTCGTAACTGGAGAATTGGATGGTTCGATAGGCCGGTACCGGCCAGCGGGCCAAGCGTCCCAGGTCGGTCATTTCCGCGAGCAAGGAACCGGTGGTGATGGGGGGCGAACCCGGTTCTGCGGCCGGAATTGAAATGGCGAAAAGGCCCAGGAAGACAAAGGCAGCAAATTGTTTCATGGGCTCCGAAATAAAGGAAAATCCGGAGGGACACCAGACTAATTACTTTTGAATACCCTCCCTGGAATTCGGTCCAAACCTAACGGGTTGCGGAAGTCCGCATTCGAGGTTCGAAAACCGGACAGTTCGTTTGGAAGTGTTGACCGGATGTCGCCAGGAACTGGGATGTGTTTGGCTTAAGGCTGCTGTCTATGAATCCATCTAAACTACACGCAAGGGCATCGGAAGAGCCGCGTCGGAAGTCTGGGCGCGCGTTTACGCTCATCGAACTACTGGTGGTCATTGCCATCATCGCCATTCTGGCGGCCATGCTGCTGCCCGCGCTGGCGTCGGCCAAGGAGTATGCCAAACGCATCAGTTGCATCAATGGCATCCGGCAACTCAACCTCGCGTTGAGAATGTACGCCGATGACCATGAAGGCCATTTTCCCACCCGGCCGATCCAAAGCGACCGAGGGGATCGCTGGCCCACTCTGCTCTTTGGTTATTACCAGAACCTCGAGTTGTTGAAGTGTCCCTCCGATGTCCCCAATCCGCCCACCAACGCCCGCGACGAAGCCGGCGCGGCGGCGCCGGATCGTGCCGATCGCAGTTACATCTTCAATGGTTGGAACGATTGGTTCGGCGGCATGTATCCCACGACCAACCAGCCTTACATGACGGAAAACGCCATCCGGGAACCGTCCGCCACGGTCACCTTCGGCGAAAAGGAATCCACGTCCGGACATTTCTGGATGGATTTTCTCGAAAGCGCTGACGGCAACGATTTCACCGAATTGGAGCAAAGCCGCCACAGTTCCGGCCGGCACAGCGGCAACCGGACGGGGGGCTCAGTGTTTGCCCTCGGCGACGGCAGCACGCAATATCTGAAGTATTGGGCTTCCCTCACACCGATCAACATGTGGGCCGTCACGGAACAGTGGCGAACCAACGCGGTCATGATACCTTGAGCCCACCATGATCCGTTATCAATGTTCCTTCGTGGCCGCCGGTACTGGCCTTCGCCGGATTCCCGCAACCGGGGATCGCCCAATCCTTCCAAGCCGCCCCACCAACGTTCGACGCGGCTGGGGCCGTTATCCAATGGTCGCCCTTAGCTACCGCCCAAGGGTATCGCGTCGAGTACCGCGACGGCACCCTCGCGGGCCCCTGGTTACCGTGTCCCCCGCAGGATCAGTGGCCCATCGACACCACGTCCTGGACCGATCCCCGGCCGTTGGACACGGACGCGCGTTACTATCGGGTGATGGCATTGCAGGCGGTTCGCGGAACAGTGGTTGATGCGGTGTCCGCCGGCATCACACCGGCCTCGTTCGTGAGCAGTATCGTCGATTTGCTGGATCTTCCCATCACTCCTGTGCATGACGTGGATGTTTACCAGGTTTCCTACCAGACGATTACTCCCGACGGCGCACCGACGATGGCCACCGGCGCCTTGATGTTGCCCAATGGGGTGACCCAGGCTGTGCCGTTGCTAAGTCACCAGCATGGCACGGTGATCCTCACCAACGAAGTCGCCTCGCAAGGCCAGGGTGAATACCTTCTGGGATTGGTTTGGGCGTCCATCGGCTATGCGGCGGCCATGCCGGATTATCTGGGCATGGGGGGCGGCTCTGGTTTGCATCCCTACGTTCACGCGCGCTCCGAAGCGACCGCGGTGGTGGATCTGCTGCGCGCCAGCCGCACGATTTGCGCGCAAGCCAACGTGATGCTCAACGGGCAGGTATTCCTGATCGGTTATTCCCAAGGCGGTCAAGCCACCATGGCGGCGCACAAAGAAATCGAAAGCTGCTGCACTGGCGAATTCACCATTACTGCCTCCGCCCCGATGGCCGGACCGCACGATATGTCGGGCACGATGGCGGACATGCTGGCGTCTGATCAGCCTTACGGCAGCCCCTTTTACCTGCCCTACACGCTCTTTGCATATAACAGCGTTTATCGCCTGTACGATTCGCTGACCAATGTTCTGCGTGTGCCGTATGCCACCACGCTGCCGCCGTTGTTCGACGGTCAACATTCGGAGAGCCAGATCAACGCCGTCATGCCCTCCGTGCCCAGCCAGATTCTGCGGCCGGAATATCTCGAAGGCTTCCGCAACGACCCGAACCACCCGTTCCGCGTGGTGTTGCGCCGCAACGATCTTTACAACTGGACGCCGCACGCGCCCATGCACCTGTATCATTGCCACGGCGATACCACCGTGCCCTTCGTCAATTCGCAGATTGCCTACGATCATTTCCAGACGAACGGCGCCCCGCAGGTAATGTTGATCGATCCATACATGCAAGGCACCCACAGCACCTGTGTCACCAACGCGTTCGTAGCCGCCAAGGAGTGGTTTGACACGTTGAAGAATTAGCCCGCACGTTTCACCCGTCGCATGAACCGCCGACACACCTTAGCCGCCGACGTGGGGAGGCGGACCTGAAGCTTCAGACCGTGTTCCGCCTCCTCACGTCGGCGGCTACTAAAGAGGGTGCGAAATATTCAGGTTAACGGTTGCCGTCGCCCGATGTAGCCATTAAAAGAAGGTCCGAGCCCGTACCAACTTCGGTGCGAGGGCGATCAATTAAAACACGCAACCATTGATTCATGACGCAACATCGCATTGGCATGATTGGCGGCAGCGGACTGTATCATCTCGAAGGCTTCACCCACCAAAAATGGGTGAAGATCAAAACACCGTTCGGCCCGACCTCGGATGACTTGCTGACCGGCAGATTGCCGGGCGCGACGTCGTCTTTCTCCCGCGACACGGGCGCGGCCATCGCATTTGCCCAGCGAACTGAACCATCGCGCCAACATATGGGCGCATGAAAAAACTCGGCGTGGCCTGGATCATCAGCGCCAGCGCCGTCGGCTCCCTGCAGACGAAATACAAGCCGTGCGACATCGTGCTGATCGACCAGTTCCTCGACCGCACCAAGCAAGCGGCGGACCACACGTTCTTCGGCCGCGGCATCGTCGCCCACGTTGCGTTTGCGCATCCCGTCTGCGAGGAACTGCGGCAGATCCTGCTCCGCAGCGCCCGCGGCCTGCAAAGCCCGCGCTCACAACGGCGGCACCTACGTCAACATGGAAGGCCCCGCTTTCAGCACTCGCGCCGAATCACTGACCAACCATCGCGCTCGGGTACGATGTCATCGGCATGACCAACCTCGGCGAAGCCAAATGCGCCCGCGAAGCGGAAATCGCCTACGCCACCATGGCCATGGTCACCGATTACGATTGCTGGAAAGTGGACGAAGCCCACGTGACCGTTGAGATGGTGCTGGAATACCTGCACCGCAACGCCGCCATGGCCCAAAAAATCATTCTTGAAGCGATCCCCCAAATACCTGCCGAGCCGGATTGGCCAGCGCATCGCGCCCTCCAAAACGCCATTTTGACCGACAAAAAACTCTGGCCGGCAACGACCCGCAAGGAACTACGCCCCATTTTGGGAAAGTACTGGTGAGAGCTGTTTGAGACAGGTCGCCGCCGACGTGAGAAGGCAACTTCATTAGCGCAACGGTCCACCTCCACATGTCGGGGTGGCTACTGCCTGTCGGCGTTCTAATCGAGGTGTAAAATATCAGGGCTGTTGGGTGCCAAGTCTGGCTTGGTCTTTTTGGGCAGCCGACTTGGTGACTGGGAAGGCTTCGCGCGCCAAGACTTCCGGTTGGTCGCCCTTGGTCAACGGACGCAGGCGAAACTGATAACGATATTCCCGGCACGGGATCAGGTATTCCTCGTGCGGCCAGGCGCCCCAACTATTGTCGCCGCCGACGCCTTGTTGTTCGAGATCGAGGTTCAGCGTGACGAACGACCGGTGCGTCAACTCGAACGGATGCTTGGCGTTTTGGAGGTCATCCGTGGTGTAGGGCAGGGCATTGACACTCAAGAGCGGGAGGCCGACCGCCAGCAGACCCGCGCCCTTCTCGTTCGTCAGCGCCACCCAACGCACATCGACTTTGTTCCCGCTCTCACCGGGTTCGACATAATCCCAGTAGAATTGCTCGTCCACGGTACCGCTATGGAGCCCGACTTTCGCGTCTTTGCGGTCGCTGTAGGTTTCTTGCGGTCCCGGCCCGAACCACGTGAGGCGGTCAAAGCCGGCGGGCAAGGTCATTTGCATGCCAAGCCGCGGCAGCTTGGGCAGGTCCGTTTTGCTGGGTTTGAACGTGGCAGTCACAATGACATCGCCGCTGCCGT
Source organism: uncultured Verrucomicrobiae bacterium (assembly GCA_963788655.1). GTDB lineage: Bacteria > Verrucomicrobiota > Verrucomicrobiia > Limisphaerales > JAFGQR01 > JAFGQR01. The sequence goes on from CAWBHS010000002.1 coordinate 49,015, forward strand.
AAATCTCGTAGGCCGTCGTCCATTGCGCATTGCCGGCCTTCGGCAAAAGGCTGGTAAACCGAAGCGCCGCGTGGTTGCCCTGACTTTGACCGGATGAACCTTGTGTGAGCGGCCCCTCGTGTGCCGTGCGCCAGATGCCTTGCGATGCAGTCATGTTACGGCCACGGTCATTGTCAATCGGAGCGCGCCAGAAATCCGGCTGCAACGGCGACTCAATCAATTCCGTTCCCCGGTAGCGCCAGGACGCCAGGCCACCGGTTTGGTTATCAATCCGGATTTCAAAGTCGTTGCCCACCACGGTGGTTTGATTCGTTCCCGTCACCCATTTGACCTGCGGCATTTGGCCAGTGGCCACCGCGGAAGCCGGCGCGGCATCTGGCAATTTAAATTGATCCCAGGCGAGCAAGTGTCCCGCCCGAGCCCATGGTTGGTCGTGCTTGAGGGTGAAGTTGAGTTCGAGGAAATACTCGACGCCCGGCTGCGGGGTAAAAGTCTTCACGGGAATGGTCAAGGTTTGGGCAGCCCGCGGGGCCACATCCAATTCCGGCAATTCGCCGCTTTGCAGTTCCTTGCCGTCGCCTGTCAGCCGCCAGGCGCCAGCGGCAATGTCCTTGAGGTTTGTGAAGTCGAACCAGTTTTTGATCTCGATCTGGCGTTGAGCCAATGAGACGGGCGTGCAATGGACGTACTGGTAAATATGTTTCACCTGGTGCAAGCCCGGATGTGGCTGCCGGTCCGGCGAGACGAGACCGTTGGCGCAGAAGTTGTCGTCGCTTGGCGTTCCAGGCGGGCCGTAGTCGCCGCCGTAAGCCCAGAAATACTGGCCCTTCGGCCCGGGCACTTCTTTGACCTCATCGAGCTTGAGCCATAACGCGAGCGCCGGATCCGCACCGCGATGCGGGTTCGCCAGCTCGGCATCACTGAGCGCCCGACTGTAAATGCGCGCCTCACGAATGATCCCGCTCACCTCGCGGCCGGGCATCTGCGCATTGCCGCCGATCTCGACCGGATACGCCGAAGCCGCCACCCGGCCGGTATAAGCGCTCGTGCCGACGCGCTTGCCATCGAGGTACAGCCGCAATTCCGCGCCGTCAAACACGCCCGCCACCTGATGCCAGCGACCAACCCAATCCGCCGGCAACGGTGCCTGCACCGTGATCCAGGCGCGCGATTGGCCGGCGGCAAAGACGAAGAATTCCAACGTCTTGCCTTGCGCGACTTGAAGGGCCCATTGCCCGTCACCTTTGGTGATGAAGCAACTGTGGCCCGCGGCGGCGCGCGGCTTGACCCAGGCTTCCAAAGTCAACGGGCCGGTAAGGTTGAGGTAGGGTGCTTCCGGCACGCGCACGACGCCGCTGAGGACGCCTTCCTCGAGTTCGCCGCGTACGACCTTCAAGGTCAGCGCGTGCGCACTGTGGTCGGTGAGCGTCCAAGTAGAAGGCAGCGAATGCCGCAGGCCCTGGTCCACCCAATCCCAGATAAAGCCACCTTGGAGATAACGCTTCGCATAAATCAAATTCCAGTAGGACCACATATCGCCGCTGCTGTTGCCCATGGCATGCGCGTATTCGCACATGATGAACGGTCGGGTTTCCGGCTTTGAAGCGTAATTGGCCAACGTATTGGGCGAAGGATACATCGGGCACACAATGTCCGTGTGCGGCTGGCGTCCGGCGCGCTCATAATGCACGGGCCGGCCCTGGTCGCGGTCGTGAATCCATTGCGAGGTGGCCACGAAATTGGGGCCGTCGCCCGCTTCATTACCCAACGACCAGATAATCACGGACGGATGGTTTTTGTCCCGCTCGACCATGCGCATGGTGCGGTTCAAATGGGCATCGAGCCACTCGGGTTGTTTGGCCAGCGAATCCCGGCCATAGCCCATCCCGTGGCTCTCGATGTTCGCTTCGTCGATCAGGTAAATGCCATAGCGATCGCAGAGATCATACCATGCCGGCTGGTTCGGATAATGAGATGTGCGGACGGCGTTAAGATTGTTTTGTTTCATCAGCTTGATGTCCCGCTCCATGAGTTCGACGGTGATGGCCTGGCCACGATCCGGATCGTGTTCGTGGCGGTCGGTTCCCTTGATCAAAATGGCCCGCCCGTTGACCAGCAATTCGCCGTCACGGATTTGCACTTCACGAAAACCAACGTACGCCGGGATGACTTCCAACGTCTGGCCGGCGGCGTTTTTGAGCGTAAGCAGCAGTTGGTACAAATTAGGATTCTCGGCGCTCCATTTGAGGGGATTCTTCACCGGCACAGTGATTTCCATTTTGGCGTCCTTACCGCGGGGAACTTGGATTGTCGTCTGCGGCGAAACGACCGTCTTGCCGGCGCTATCCAGCAACGTGGCTTCAACAGTTCCGTCAGCGCCTTGCGGGCCGAAATTGTGCAGTTGCGCGATGATCCGGAGTTCCGCGTCGCGATATTGCGCATCGAGATCGGTTTTTACCTCGAAATCGCGCACGTGCAATTTCGGCGCCGACCACAGATAAACATCGCGAAAAATTCCGCTCAGCCGCCAGAAATCCTGATCTTCGAGATACGAGCCATCGCACCAACGGAAGTTTTCCACGGCCAATAAATTTTTTCCCGGTTTGATGAAGCGCGTGATGTCGAACTCGACTGGCGTGCGGCTGCCTTTGCCCAGTCCGACCTGTTCGCCGTTGACCCAGAGCGTGAAGAAGGAATTGACGCCGTCAAAGGTGATGAAAACGTGGCGTCCCTCCCATTCGGCCGGGAGGTCGAACGTGCGGCGATAAGAATTGACGGTGTTGTTCGGATCGTCACCCGGCACGAAGGGCGGCTTCCAAGGACGGCGCCAGGGATAGGAGATGTTCACATAAATCGGCACGCCGTAACCGTGGATCTCGACGTTGGCGGGGACCGGAATTACGGACCAATCGGCGTCATTGAAATCGGGCTTCCAAAAATCCGACACCCGCGCCAGATGGTTCGACGAGTAATGATATTTCCAATCGCCGTTGAGCGACCGATAAAATGGCGACTTTACCCGCTCACGGTTGCCGACGAACTCGATCTGGCGCGCGATCTTCGCGTCCGGACAGACGACCATCGTGGCGTGGGGCGGTTCATTGTTGACGCCGGTGAGCTGCGGATTTTCCCAATCCGGCAGCGGGGCAGCGCGAAGGGGCGAAGCCCCAAGCCCAAGCATGGCGGCGACGGCGGACAACCAGAAGGTAGCTGATTTGTTTTTCATAACGCTTGGTCTATAAATACCGGCTGGTGCCCGGCAAGTCACGTTCCTTTCGTGGACGGAACGAGATGGTGATGAAGACATGGCCCCCCTTGAAAATGCGTGCCGAATCTGGTCCGGCCACAATCCGACTGCCTTCATTAACTGGCTAACAAAACCCTTGGATCCGTGTCGTATGAGTATGAAGACAATTCTACTGATGTTGGCCCTTGCAATGGTCATTCCGTCATCGGCGTTCGGCTTTGGAGCATCGTTCTCGTCGCCACAACTCGGTTTTCCCAAGGGCACGCCACCATCAACCATTGACCAAGTGCTGCATTATCTCCAGAAAGAGGTCACTTTTGTCGATGGCTCGTTCATCAATGAATTCACGACGCAAGATTTTTCCGGCTCCCCGCGCAACGTGACCGATTTGATTCAATTGCTGCACCGTTCCGGGTTCGAGTTGAAGATTACGTTTGCCGACCTTCGAAACGACCGTATCGCTTTCCGGCTCTTTCAAAACAGTCATCAGTCGCAAACCATAATTACAATCAACACGGCGAAGAAAGACTTCAAATTGTCTGAACTCTCAATCCAAATTCCCCCCAGTTCAGACAGCACCTCGAACAAAACCCGAACCACGGACTCGCCGCGTCGATAAACCCAACCGTTGGTCACCAATCTTGAAACCGCGCAACAGGAGAACTCTTTACTGTTGAGTCTTCGCCGCGCTGGCGGAGCCACGTTCAAACGCGCTTGGCCAATTCAGCCTGGCTGGCGGCGAAGACTTCCTGGTGCAACGAACGACCGTGCGAATCCATGGTGACCACCGCCGGGAAATTCTCGACGGCGAATTCCCAGATAGCCTCCGGCGCGCCGAACTGGTCCATCAGATAAACGCCACGCACCTTCTTCACGCATTCGGCCAGCACCTGCGCGGCGCCGCCAATGGCGTGCAAATAGACACAACCAAATTCCTGACACGCCGCCAGCGTGCGATCGCCCATGCCGCCTTTGCCGATGACGCCCCGCAGACCAAACTGCTTGATCAATTGGCCCTGGTACGGTTCTTCGCGGATTGAGGTCGTGGGGCCAGCCGCCACTACCTTCCATTCGCCCCGTTCGTCTTTGATGACCACCGGGCCGCAATGGTACAGGACGCCGTCGCGGAGGTTGACTTCCGGGGGCAACTCGCCGCCTTCGTGCAGGTATTTGTGAACCGCGTCACGGCCCGTGAAGAGCGTGCCGGAGATGATAATTTCATCGCCAACTTTGAGTTCGCGGATGGCGGCTTCAGGAATGGGCGTGGTCAGGGAGGTCATGGGGAAAACGTTGTTCAGTGGTTGAGCGTCAAATCGAAATGCCTTCGCGGATTGTAAATTCCATTATCCCTGCATCGGCGGGTTTCCATCGGGAGTCGTCAATACAGCCATTTTTGGATGTTGCCGCCGTCATTGAGCATCACTCCCTGGCGCCGGTAAGCCCAGCACATGTAACTGACGCTGACGAAATACGAGGCCGGCAAGCGGTTGGCCGCGCCGATCTTCACCCCCAGCAAGGTCGTCTTGCCGCCGAAGCCCATCGGGCCGATGCCCAACTCGTTGGCGGTGGTCAGGATGTCCTGCTCCAATTGATCGAGCTCGGGCACCGGATTGCGGTCGCCGAGTTTGCGGAGCAATTGCGTTTTGGAGAACTCGTAGCTGGTGGCCCGATCGCCACCGATGCACACCCCCAGGATGCCCGGACCGCAGCCTTTGCCCTGCGCCTGGAGCACGGCATCCAAAATTGCCTTGCGGCAACCGTCGAGATCGCGATTGGCTTGGAGCTTTTCGTTGGGCAAGCGAGTACTGGGCGCCGACGTTTTCGCAGCCACCGCCTTTGAGGATCAGGCGCACGCGCACGTCGGGCGAACGCTGCTGGTGGAAATGGAAGCTCGGCGCTCCCGGCCCCACGTTGGTGCCGTCATTTTTGCCGGTCAGGGAGTCCACCGAGTTTTGCCGCAAGTAACCTTTCTTCGTTGCCAGCGTCACGGCTTCCCGTGCCACGTCCGCGAATGCGATCTGGTCAAAGCCCACCGGGCAATCCACGTAAAACAGGATGCTCCCGGTGTCCTGACAGATGGGTTGGGATTTCTGCCGGGCCAACTCGATATTCCGGTCAATGATCTTGAAGGCCGACTCGGCGATGGTGCCTTTCTTTTCTTTTTCCAAAGCAGCCAAAATGGCCGCCTGCACGTCGTCGGGAATTTCAACCGACGTGCGGCGAATCAATTCGAGCAAGGAATCGTGCAATGAGTTCATGCGATGACGGAATCGTAGGGGTTGACGGCGGAGGTGTCAAATGAAGCGTGGGAGTGAACGTCCATCATCGTTTAATCACCACCGTGCCGCAGATCATGTCCGTCAACGAACGCTTCCGCTGGTCGAAAAACACCGTCAAATGACCCAGCCCAGCGGTAAACGTATTGACCAACGCGATTACCAGAATCCGCGCCAACGCCCGCCACGTACCGACCATGGCGCCCGACGGAGTGACGATCTGGAGCCGGAGGAGTTTCATCACCGGCGTAGCCCCCTCCCGGCCAATGCGGCCGACGAAATAGTTCAAGACCCACAACAACGCACAGACCGCGCCGATCAGCATGATGCCCAATTGAGTTTGTCGCTCGGGGAAATAATTCGTGGCCAACCAATACATACCAAACAGAAAGGCGCCGGCCACCGCGTTGCAAACAATTCCATCGAGCACAAACGCCACCAGACGCAGGATGGGACTGGCATAGACCATTGGCGGTCCTTCTCCGCGAAGCTGCCGCTCGTAGCCCACCTGGCATTTCGGGCACAAGGTCATGGTGCCGATGGTGACCGTTTGACTGGCGGGCACCTCGGCGCCGCAACGCAAGCAAGTGACCAGGGGTTTGGAAACCGCAGCCGGGGTGGTGGTGATCTCGATCTTCACTTCGGGCGCTGGGGGCGAAGTCGGCGGGACTGCTCCCGCTTGGCTGGCGGACACCTCCCGGTACCTTTTCCAATCCGTCATGCCGTCGGCCCAAACGTAAGTATCCGGTCCGATCGTCCCGCGCTGGGCGAGTTCGGTCAATTCGGGTTCGGTGACCGGGCCGCGTTGTTCGCTGTTTTCAAGGTAATACCAGTTCATGGCAAGGGAATCAGTCGGCCCCGATTCGTGACTCTGCGATCAGTAGTTTCATTCTTTTGATCAAGAGCAAGCTTGTTTCCCAGTTTGCGGGAATGCAAAGCAAAAGCGTGAAGCGAGACGACCGCGAAAGCGGCAGCAAACTCCGTGCGTCTCCATACGCTTCGCGGCTTCGCGGCTTAGCAGCGTTTCTTGACATCGAGAGGCGGTTCACAGACAGTTTCCGGCTTATGGCTGACACCAAAAGCAATGATTTGATGGAGAAAATTGTCTCCTTGTGCAAGCGCCGTGGCTTCATTTTCCAGTCGTCCGAAATCTACGGTGGCATCAACGGCTTCTGGGACTACGGTCCGCTCGGCGCCGAGCTCAAGCGGAACATCAAGGATTGCTGGTGGCGCAGCATGACCCAGCAGCGTGACGACATAGCCGGCCTGGACGCCACCATCATCATGCACCCCAACATTTGGAAGGCTTCCGGACACGTCGATACGTTCACCGATCCGATGGTCGATTGCAAAACCTGCAAAGGCCGGTTCCGGGCCGATCAGTTGGCCGAAACACCCTGTCCGGAGAAGCCCAGCCGAATGGTGTCCCAATGCCATGGGGAGAAAACGGAGGCGCGCAAATTCAACCTGATGTTCAAGACCTATGTCGGTCCGGTTGAAAGCGAAGACAACGTGGCGTATCTGCGTCCCGAAACGGCCCAGGCCATTTTCGCGCAATTCAAGACGGTGCTGGAAGTTTCCCGCCAGAAGGTCCCGTTCGGTATTTGCCAAGTCGGCAAAGCCTTTCGCAACGAAATCAATCCCCGCAACTTCACCTTCCGTTCCCGCGAGTTCGAGCAAATGGAAGTCGAGTTTTTCATTCGGCCGGACGAGGTGGTGCAGCAAGTGTCCGGCTCCGTAGCCGCGCTGGCCGATCAACCGGACCTGACGGCGCCGCAAGCGAACTGGGGCTGGGAAGTCTGGCACAAGTATTGGGTCGAGGAACGGATTCGCTGGTATGAAAGCATCGGCCTGCCGCGCGCCGCGTTGATCGAATACTGGCAGCAGAAAGACGAACTGGCCCATTACGCCAAAGCCACGGTGGATATTCTCTACAAGTTCCCCTTCGGCGACCAGGAACTCGAGGGCATTGCCGCCCGCGGCGATTTCGATTTGACCCAGCACCAGAAGTTCAGCGGCAAGTCCCAGGAATATTTCGACGATGAAGCCAAAGTTAAGTATCTCCCGCACGTCATCGAGCCCAGCGCGGGCGTGGACCGCCTGGCCCTGGCGCTGATCTGCCAGGCCTATTGCGAAGACGAGGCGCCCAACGAAAAAGGCCAGATGGAGAAGCGCGTGGTGATGAAGTTCCATCCGCGCATAGCGCCCATCAAGGTGGCGGTACTGCCCCTGCTCAAGAATCGTCCCGAACTCGTCGCCAAGGCCCACGAAGTTCGCAACCTGCTGCGCCCGCACATGTCGGTATTCTACGATGATGCCGGCGCGATTGGCCGCCGTTACCGCCGTCAGGACGAGGCGGGGACGCCCTTTGGCGTGACGGTGGACTTCGACACGCTCGGCGAAAAAGGACCGGAACTGAAGGACACCGTAACGCTACGCGACCGCGACACCATGAAACAGGAACGGATGAAGATCGACGAACTGGTGCCGTTCCTGGTGGCGCGGATTCGGTAGCATCGCCGGCCCCGCAAGCAGGTGGCAGCCGACGCAGAGAATGAAATGAGCAACCCGGCAAAAATCTCGTATGCGTTCATCGCGCTGCTGCTGTTGTTGGTCTGCGTGCTGCACCTTTCGACGCCGTTCATCACGGTGCTGTTCTCCTATTTCGCGCTGAACAAACTCCGGTTCGGCCGCGGGAAAGGATTGTCGGTTGTATTGTTCCTGTTGCTGGTGCTGGCCTTGGGATACGGCTCTTATTATTTTGTGAAGAAGGCCTACGTGGCGTTGCCCAAGATCGCCACCACCACCATCCCGGTGATCATCGAATACGCGGAGAAACAAGGCGTCGAACTGCCCTTCACGGACTACCAAAGCCTCAAGGTACAGGCGGTGGAAAGCATCAAGACGAAAGTGGCCGGCCTGGGGCAATACGCCAAGCACGTGGTGATGGAGGTGGCGGCGTTCCTCATCGGCTTGGCCGCCGCGGTCAGCTTGTTCATCAATGCCCGCTGGCAAACGGAACCCACACCTCGGGCCGCGCGTGACAATTTGTACACCTCGAGTTGGAAGGAAATCTCGAAACGGTTTCGGACGTTTTACAGCAGCTTCAGCAAAGTCATGGGCGCCCAGATTGTGATCTCGGGCATCAATACCTCCCTCACCGCCGTCTTTCTCCTGTGGAACCAGTTTCCTTTCGCCGGCGTCATCATCGTGCTGACGTTTCTGTGCGGCCTGCTGCCCATCGTTGGCAACCTCATCAGCAACACCCTCATCCTCGGCGTCGCGCTGACCATTTCCCCGAAGCTCGCACTGCTGGCCTTGATCTTCCTGGTGGTGCTGCACAAGCTCGAGTATTTCCTGAACAGCAAGATCATTGGTGACCGCATCAAGAATCCCATGTGGTTGACGTTGCTGGGTTTGATCCTGGGCGAAAAACTGATGGGCATTCCCGGCATGATCCTGGCCCCGGTGATGTTGCATTACATTAAGATCGAGGCCTCGCGCGGCCGGGTTTCCGCGCTGCGCACAAGTCCGGCGCCGTCTGCGCCCGCGAACAATCTCTCCGAACTACCCCGGGACAGGGTGACGCAAGGCGTTGCAGAGTTGAAACGTTAATCGGGGTAAAAGGAAGAAGCCCCATGATGGTAGGGCGAGACTCCGTCGAGTCCTGATTTCCCCGCATGGCTTCCGAATACCTGAATCCTAAAATCGCCGGAGGCGTTTTGCCGCTCGAACGCTATGGATTTCCCCTTACAAGCCATTCAATTGACGAATGCGCTCAGGAATTGTCAGGGCTCGACGGAGTCTCGCCCTACCAGGAATCTGGCGATGGTTCGAAATGGGATCCGCATTCGGAAATCGGAAATCGGATTTCGTAATTCGGTCTTCGGGCTTTAGTGCGCTCCATCGCGGCTGAGTCGGTTCCAGGTTTGCGGTTGACGAACTCCCTGCCCCCGGCTTTGATGCCCGCAACTTCAATCCATTATGAAATCAGAACGAGCATTCTCGGTAAGTCCTGAAGGCGAAAAGTTCTTCCTCCCTTCCCCCACTGACTACAAGAAAGAGTTCGCCCGTCTGCAACGACTGGCGGCGCAAAACCGCAAACAAGGCAAGGAAATCGTGGTGGTCGTTGGCCTCGGTTTTGTGGGCGCGGTGATGGCCGCCGTCGTCGCCGATGCCAAGAACAAGGAAGGCCACAGCACGAAATTCGTCATCGGCATGCAACGGCCCAGCAGCCGAAGCTACTGGAAGACGCCGTTGCTCAATCGCGGGGTGTCGCCGGTCAAGGCCGAAGATCCCGAGGTGGCGATGATGATTGCGCGCTGCGTCAAGAAGCAAAAGACGCTGGTCGCCACCTATACCGAGGAAGCGTTGAAACTAGCCGACGTGGTGGTGGTGGACGTGCAATGCGATTACCTCAAGGAATCGCTCGGCAATGTCCGCACCGGCGCCGCGGACATGGAAGCCCTCGAGGCGTCCCTGGGCACCATCGCCCAGCACGTCCCGCCGGAGGCACTCGTATTGATCGAAACCACCGTGGCGCCCGGGACGACCGAGCAAGTGGCCTATCCGATCATGAAGAAAATCTTCGAGCGCCGCGGGATCAAGTCCGAACCGTTGCTGGCGCACAGTTACGAGCGCGTCATGCCAGGCCGGAATTACGTGGCCTCGATCCGCGATTTCTGGCGCGTGTGCAGCGGAATCAACGACAAGGCTCGTAAGCGCGTGGTGCGATTTCTCACAGACGTGCTCAATACCGAGCAATTCCCGTTGACGGTCCTGGACCGCCCCATTGAATCGGAAACCGCAAAGATCGTGGAGAACAGTTATCGCGCCACGATCCTGGCGTTCCTGGATGAGTGGTCTTTGTTCGCCGAGCGCAACGGGGTGGACCTCAAAAAGGTCATAGAAGCCATCAAGGTGCGCCCGACCCATTCGAACTTGATTTTCCCCGGCCCTGGCATCGGTGGCTACTGCTTGCCTAAGGACGGCGGACTGGGCATGTGGGCTTACAAACACATCTTTGGCTGGGAAGATGACATCTTCAAAATTACCCCGGCCGCGGTGGACATCAACGACACGCGCTCGTTGCATCCGCCGCAACTGGTCCGCGATGCCCTCCGCAACATGGGCAAGCCGCTGGCTGCCGCGGACATCCTGTTATTGGGCGCCTCCTACCGGGAGGACGTTGGCGACACGCGTTACAGTGGCTCGGAGATCATCGTGCGCAAGCTCGTGGAAATGGGCGCCAACGTCACCGTACATGATCCCTACGTCGAGCATTGGTGGGAATTCGAAGCGCAGGATGGTTACCCGTCCACCGGCTATAGTTTGTCGCGATTCTTCGCCCGCCAGGATGGTCTAAAAGATCTGCGCATCGAACCGGACCTTGGGAAAGCGCTGAAAGGCGTGGATGCCGTCGTGTTAGGGGTGCGCCACAAGGATTACCTGACGCTCAATCCCGACAAAGTGTTCAAGTGTGTCGGCCGGCCGTTTGCCCTAATCGATTGCTTTTGCATCCTGAACGACGACCAAATTCGCCGCTACTTCGAATTGGGCTGCGAAGTCAAAGGCATGGGGCGCGGGCATATCCGGCGAATCAAAGACAGCGTGCGGGCCCAGCGGTAACGGCGCACCTTACCCGGAACATTTGATTTCAAACCGGCTGCTCAAGGTGAGCCGTCGGACGGAGTGCCGATGGAAAGCTTGGGTGTTGAAGCAAGTGTTTGCGCTCTTCGTGCCTTGGCGGTGAATAGAGCCAATTGCCTGCAACTCACCTCAGTAGCGGGACCTACCCTCAAATGCCCAGTGGGCGCTTCAATCGCACTACCTTTTTCACGGTTCCCTTGGTCGGTAGTTCCAACGTGCCTGTTTGCCCGGACCAACCGTCGAGATGCCACACGATCTTCTCCGGTGGATTACGGCGGGGTGGGGTCAGGCGCAAGCGGCCTTCGGTGCCGTCCTTGGTCACTTCAAACTTAAGGCTCAACGGACCAAACTCAGTCGCAATCTCTTTCATTTCGGTCACGGCGCCGGGGCGGCGCCCATTTGGCCGGGAAACCTTCGAACAAGTGCAGTTGGTTACCCCGTTCCAAGGCCAGGCAGTGGCGCGTCAGCGGATGAACTCGGCGCTGGCCCAATTGTGCGGCATGTCGCCCACCATCTGGTCGCCCTGCCCTTGCGGCTTATGCTCCTCGCGCCAGCACAGCAGTGGCGACGCATGATTGCCGAAGGCGTACAACGTGCGCACCGCCTTTTGGCCGTCGCCCAACCACAACCAGGCGTGTCCGTAAAACGAGCCGAAGTAATTCCAAATCCCGTTCTTCAGCCAACCGGTATCGAGTACCAATCCTTCCTTTTCCACGGCGCGCAACATCGCCATGTTGCCGCGAACCAGCGGATCGTCCGGCGGAAAAACCTGGCCGGGATACACGGCGTGCAGGAAGGCCCATTGCGCTTTCTGCGGCGGAATGCCTTCGCCCTTCGCCATGCGAATGGGCAGGTAACGGTTGCCGTGCGTGTCGATCTTCATATCACGTTCGGCGGCCCGGCGGAAGGTCGCGTAGAAGTCGTCGTATTCCTTTTGCCAGGCGGCCGATTCATCCGTTTTGCCCAGCCAACGCGCGGCGCCAACGGCGGCGCGCATCCCGGCCATGGTCCAATAGATGTTCGTGTATTCGGGCACGCGGTCGGACAGACCGCCGTCGCTGAAACCATCAGGAATCAGCCCCGCGTTCGGCGCGTCGGCGGGGGGCATCTGACGCATCTTCTCGATGAAGGCAAAGCCGCGTTCGACCTTGGGCCAGACTTCGCGCAGCCACGCCTGGTCACCGGTCAAGCGCGCATGGCGCGTCACGGCCCAGAGAACAATCCCGGTTTCCTTCCAATGACCGTTGATCAACATGAAGCTGCCATCGTCGCGCTGGAAATTGAGCAAATACTTGATGCCGGCGCGCGTCTCGTCCGCCCGTCCGAGATACGTTATCGCCTCCAACAGAAACGAACCATCGACCACCCACAATCCGCGGTAGCACGTCGGCCCCACCTGGAACGCGGGCAGTCCCTGTTTGATCTCACGCGCCTGGTAAATGTTGCGAATCGAAGAATCCAGCAGCGCCTGCACCCCGGCATCCGGCACCACCAGACGATCGTAAGGCAGGTCGGATTTGGCCCAATACTTCTCGGCTTTCTTCCGGGCGGATTGGGCGTCGGCAACGCTCGTGGGAAACACCGCCGGATCATCACCGCGCCCAATGCCGAACACCAACGTCCGCGTGCCTCGCGGCGGCAGGCTGAACGGCGCGAACACCGGACCGCCTTGCTTGTCGGTGGTCAGCCAACCGCCGGGAATGAAGAGCTTCGTATCCGATCTCACGCGCACAAGGTTGTCGTAAGGATTGGGCCAGACGGGACCATCGGTTTCGAGGCGCAGCCGGGGCGCGACCTTGACCGCCTGGCCCGAGGGATTGCGCAACGTCACGATCATCAGATCATGCCGCGGCTTCTGGCCAGTGGGCAGTCGATCCACCCCACACGCCACCCGCACCAGCGGTGCCTGGTCAAACGGCCCGCCGCGCATGACTGTTTCCGTCGCGGGCGTTTCACCGGCGCGAAACACCCAGAGCAGGTTGAGAATGGTGTTCTTGTCCGGAGAATCTTTGGCCGCGGCCACAGCGAGATTGACATAACCATCCTCATTTTCGTCCTGCGCATCGAAGCTGAAGACCGCGGAGATATTGCGGCCTTTCTCCTTCACCAGATCGACCGTTTGGCGGGTCTTGCCTTCGACCTGGAGGTCCAACACCCGCGCGCCGCCATTGGTATGGTAACCTTCGCACAAGCCGAACATCACCGTGAACCGTTCGCCCGGCTTGGCGGGAAAACGATATTCAATGGGGCCGTTCCAGCCGATGGCCACGTGCCCGAAGTCCGGATCGCACGGCCCCTGGGGATTCGCCCAGTCGCGCTGCCCGGTGTTGGCGCCGGTTCGTTGGATGAGCAGGGCGGGGGCGTTGGCCTTCTTGATCGGCGGAATCAAGGGAACGACGGCAAAAGTTTCTTCGAGAATTTCGATGGGGCCTGCGGTTTTGAACGTGCGCACAATTGGAATACGCGGCGCCAACAACTCCTGTTTAACCCAGGTGGTATTCTCGCCCAGATCAAAGGTGATTTTTGTTCCAAACCCGGCGTGCTTGCCGGGATAGTCGTACAGCAGTCCGCCGTCTTTGGCGACCAGCGTCTTCTGCCAATCGTCCGGCAGGCAGATGGATGTCTGCCACTGCGGCGGCGCGTAGCGGAAATCGACGGTGCAAGGATCATCCGCCGCCGCGCAGGTCGGCTGCGGACCAGCCAACACGACCAGCCAGCCAAGGCAATAGGTCAGTGCAAAAGTCAGCGGGAGGGAATTCCATTGGGATCGTTTCATTGCTGTCTCTCCAGAGCGGCGCGGCAGCTTTTGGGCCGGAGACTGAATTGTTCGTGTTGCCATGATGGTTGAGAATACATAATCGTCAGCCCATCGTGCAATGTTGACGATTTTGGCAGTGCGTTCGGAAGACCGCAGGAAAGGCGTCTCGCCTGTCCTGAATTTCCCGGCACGGTCTGTATTACGGAAAAATCTACATCATGGCTGCTGAATGGCACCAAGCCGGTAGCACAGCATGTCCTCCATTTCCGTCAGCCCATTCAACCTTGATTGCAACAAAGGACGTGCTTTGGACCTTCGGGACAGGCGAGACGCCTGTCCTACGTGTAGCGCTTCACTGGCTGCGGTGGTTCAAATGGCGAAGTGGACCGGTTTCAAAAACTGAATTTGAAGCTCACTGCCAGGGTCCGGCTGCGCGGCAGGTAGGCGGTCAGGTTTAAGGGATTCAGTCGGTAGTTCTGGTCGGTGAGGTTGAGCAGACCGAGTTGGAGTTCGGCCTGACGGCGGGGGAAGCGGTATCCGGCAAAGAGGTTGAATTGCCAGAAGTCGTCACCCGGACGGGTGCCGGAGTAGCCGTGGTTGCTCTGGTGGTTCCACAGCGTTTCGAACGAGCCAAAGAAACCGCACGGATGGTAGTAGTGCGCGGCGAGATGGACCTGGTGGAGCACCGCTTCCCAATCGTAATCCCGCTGCCCACCTGCCGGAAACATGGCGCTGGCCGGGACGTCGGTGAGTTGGTAATTCAGTTCGGCCTGGCTCAACCGGTAGCGCGCGCCGAAGGACCAGTGATTGCCCACCAGTTGGTTGAACGTGAATACCAAAGTGCGTTCGTCGAAGTCGAGATGCTCGCGCATTTGGCTGGGGCTGATGGTGAACGAGGTTGCCAACAAATCAAACGCTCCGAGCTTGCGTCCGACCTCCGAGTGCAGCCATTCGCCGGAAAGTCCCAGGAACGTGCCACGTCCGACGCGCTGTTCGAGCGACAGCCCCCAGGTTTCAAACTTGGGCGCGGCGTTGGCACCGGCGACCGCTTCCGGAATAATGCTGCGCCACGCCTGGTTGAACCCGGCCACTTGGGAGGGTTCGAGCTGAAAGCTTTGATCGAAACTGACGCCACCCAGCGACTGCGCATAAGCCGCCCGGACGGTGGTGTTTCCCGACGGTGTCCAAATTAGCCCGGCCTTGGGCGAAACTTGCTCCTTGGTTTCCTCGTCGCTCGTCCAGAGTGGGGCGAAGCGAAAGTCCTGGGGGAATTCAATCCGGTCATAACTCAAGCCCGCCACCAGCAACAACGGATCCGCCACCTGCCATTGGCCATAGGCATAAGCACTGATGCGTTCGAAATCGGAGCTCACCGCTTGCCGGGATAATTGGTCCACCTGCCCGGACAGATTGTAGATGTTCACCAGCATGGGATTGATGTTCGTGGGGAAGGTCACCGGCCCATACTGGTTTTTTGCCTCGAAGCGACCTTTTTGGTAGCGCACTCCGCCGATCCAGGTTTGCCGGTCCCTTTGGAAAATCTGTTGCGCTTCGGCGGTGTAAATTGTGGCGTCGCTGTCGTAAGCCTGTTCGAGCCATAAAGGCAACACTTGGCTGGCCGGATTGCTCAGGTTGGTCTTCACCAGCAAGCTGATTTGCTGCTCAGGATTCATCACCTCGAAGTGGTCCGCCAAACGGCCCGCCAGGAACAGTGTGTGATTGCCCGGAGCCCATTCATGGTGCCAACCGGCCAGCAGCAACGGTTCCTGACGTTCCTTGACGCGCAGTCCCAGGTTGGCATCGGCTTGATCGTAGTACCGGCGCCACGTCGCCGGCTTTGGCGTGGTAATCGATGGCTTGAAAATATAAATCATCCTGCGGCGTGATTTGCTGTTTGAGCCGCAGGGAAAGACTCAGTTGCTCCAGGTCATTGTTCGGACGATGCCCATTCTCGTAGCGGTACAACATATCAATGGCATACGCGGTGCCGCCGTAACGGCCGTATTGGGCGGCGTTTTGCAGCCAGTCCCCGCTGCTGCGATATTCCGTGCTGGAAACCAAGCCCAGGCGATTCTCGTCGAACAGGCGCGCATACTCCTGTTGCGACACTTGTGGCGACAACGTCCCCGCGCCCACGGGCGCCAATAAATTGGCCACCAGGTATTCACTCAACCAGGGCGTTTCGTAGCGGAGATTGATCTGCCGCGGATCGCGCAGTCCGTTGTAGCTGTCCGCCAGGAAGAGGTGCGCCGAATAATTCGCGTAATCGGTGTTCACCGCGCGGGCGGCTTCCCGGACACTCACATCCTGCATTCCGGCATCCTGGTAAATGCGGGCCTTGTTCGCGCCGCGCACCGCCCGGTCCTGGTCCAGCAACAAGCGCGAGCGATAGACGCCGCGATTGTCATTGAGCGCCTGCGATTGTTCGAGGTCGCGCAAGGCTTCGTTGATGCGGTTGCGTTGCTCGTTGATCAGCGCGGAATAAAGCCAGGCGGTCGGATCTTTGGGATCTAACCGTTTGGCCAAAGTCAGCTCGTGCATGGCGCGCCGGTCGTCGCCCGTGTGACTGAAGGCCTTGCCCAGGTAACTGCGAAACAGGGCGCGTTGCGGTTCCCGTGCCGCGGCCACCAACAGATCGTCACGCCCGGCTTTGGCCTGGCCGAGTTGGATCCGACACAAGCCGCGTCCCAGCCAGGCATTGCCCAATGCGCCGTCCAGCGCAATCGCGCGTTCAAACCAATTGACCGCCTGATGCATTCGGTTTTCCGAACTGAGCAAGAAACCTTTCAGCGCCACCGCCTGGGCGTTGCGCGGTGACAAGTCCAATCCACGCTCCAAGTCGCGTTTCGCCGGCTCAATCCGACCAAAACCAAACTCCAATTCCGCAACGCGCGCCCAGGCAAAGCCGAACGCCGGGGCTTGGCGAGTTGCTCGACGGGCTGCCTCCAAGGCGTTTTCCAATTCTCCCCGCGACTGCTGATAGTATGATTCCGCCAACCACTCCGTCGCCAATTCTCCTCCCTCGCCCCCAACGGGGGAATAGACTTGGAATTTCACCGCCGCAATCAACTTCCGCAACGCTTCCGCCAGTCTGAGTTCTGTCCTCTGGCTTCCGTCCTCTGTCCTTTGTCCACCGACTTCCTCCAACAGCGTTTCCGCATCGGCAACTTGCCCAACCGCCAACAACAATCCCGCCCGATAGACCTTCTCCGCCGGTGACGCCGGTTGCCGTCCCGCCGGATACTGGTCCAACGCCGCCAGTAGATCACCGCTGCGGTAGGCGGCCAGCGAGGCGTTCAAGGCCTGTCGTTCCTCCGCGCCAAGTTGGAGTTCGTCCGGCTCCAGCACGCCAGGATAGTAAAGCATCCATTGGATGACATTGATGGCGTTGACGACGGCGGTCCTCGTCGGCGGCTGGCCTGGCTCGGCAATGCCCTGTTCGCCGCTGGCCAATCGAATTGTTCCGGCGCGGTTGCTCAAATCCACCGTGCCATCGAACATCGTCACGACTGTCCGGCCATTGTCGTCCACGGCGAAATTGAACTCGGTGCCGCGAATGGCCGCCACGGCGGTCTTGGATTTGAACTCGACGTCCGCCGGTTTGCCGCGATGGAAGAAATAGGAGATGCCCTTGAGCAGCGTGAAAATCGCGGAGGGTTTGGTGGTGGGCGGCGGCGGTTCGATCAGAAATTCGCTCCGTTCGCCAATGGGCACCACGCTCAGGTCGCTTAACCGCAGGGTCACGCGGCTGCTGGGGCCGGTGCGACCGCGGTCACCGGGACGCAACACTTGGTTCGTGTAAGCCGGATCCCAATCCACGGCGCCAGCGCGGGAAATCTCGACCTTGCCTTCCAAGTCCAGAATCAGCACCGGCGAGGGTGATTTGGCATTGGTGGATTCGCTTTGGCTGAATGCGTTGCCGGAGAAAAGGCAAAGTAGCAACAGCGCGAGGACGGCGTTGAAGCGTTGGAGGGTGGAAGGGTGGAAGAGTGGAAGGGTGGGGGCGGATCGCCTTCTACGCTCATCGGAGCGCGGACATTCCTGTCCGCATTCGGTCGATCCCGGGCATGCAGGCGGACAGGAATGTCCGCGCTCCGATACCCGCTCCTGTGCGAATGGCTTCATGGCGACTTTTCTTCGCAGAGCGGAGCTTCATCCCACGGGGCGACCGGCCACGGGGCGGCGCGAAAGGTACTGGGCGGACGGCTCCGGGCCAAGCGGCACCGATTCATTGAGTGTAAACGGCACGTTGCTGATGAGCATGAGCGGTGTCCAACATTGGAAATTGGTCGTGCATAGCACCTGATACGCTTGCGACGCCGCGCCAAACAGCTCGCCGAAGCCGGATGGGCTGTTGGTGGTTTCAAGCTGCACCAGCAACGGTATGCGGACGCTGACGTGCGCCACCGTGTCGGTGACCGTGTTAATCGCGTTGCTGACAACAATCGAGTACGTGCCGGCATCCGCCGCGTGGACATCCAATAAATTCAATGTGTCGGCGTGCTCCAACGGCAACGTCGCTCCTTCCAGACGCCAATGAAAACTCGGCAGCGGAATCCAGCCGGCAGCTTCGATACCCAGCAGGAGATTATCGCCTTCATCGACGAGGAAATCATTGGTGGGATGGCTGAGGTCCGGAGCGGAACCGAGCAACCATTCAATGGTGATCACGCCGTTGCTCTCGCCGATGCCGTCCGCCAGCGCCAGGTAGCGGGTGCCCGCCAACGCCGGGAAGCGGGCGAAGTGCGCCGTCGCCTCGGGCGAATTGGTGGCGCAAGCGACCGGCAACAATTCGATGAGGTTCGTAATGGCAAACACGGCCACTACCGTCGGGAATGGCGTTTCGTTGGTCAACATCCCGGTGGCGCGCACCAGGCAGATCCCGTTCTCATCGGTTTGGAAGTCCAGCCAGCGCGTCGAATGGGTGATGTTGCCACATGGATTGGGTTCGCCCACGTCGGTTACGGAGTCGGCGGAGTTATCGAACGTGTGCGAAACAATCGTGCCCATGCTGACGGAAATGAAGCCGGCCCCGCCGGCGTCAAACAAGCCAGCGCCGGAAAGTCGCGGAGCATTCTTTTGCGGCGGCGGTGGATCGTTCAGGAACAAGTCCGCAAATTTATCCTGGGATTGCACGTCGGGAACCGGGCCGATCTCGACAATGGCCGGCGGACTCTCGACCGTTGCTTCGCCGGTGCTCACCAGAACGGAGTAAAAGCCCACCTCGAACGGGGTCAGCTTGTCGATGGTCAACGTGCGGCCATCGGCGCCTCGAATGACACTCCCATTGTGCAGCCATTGGTATTGGACTTGGGCGGGGCTCGTGGTGACAGACAGGATGACGCGCGAGCCTTCGCGCAACGTCTGGCTGACCGGCGGTGCGATGATGACCGGCAAGGCGGCGGCTTTTTCATCGAGGCTCCAATTCAATAGAATGTCCCCCTCGGCGCCCGCGAAACCGTCCACGGCAATCTGGTAGTCCACGGATCGGGTGGCATTGAACCGGACCAAACTCGTGTGAAAACCGCCGTCTTCATCGTCACTGGCCACTTCGGTGAGCGTCTCAATTTTTTCGCCGTTATAAACTGCCAGCAGCGTATCCAAGCCGCTGCCTTGCGTGTTAAACGTGGCGACACCCGTCCCCGGCGCGCGCCAGGTGTACCAAATCGATTTGCCGCCGGATTTGCCGGCGTGATTGGGTTCGCCAGCTTCGCGGGTGGCGCCTTGGTTGGATCCACTGATGAGGCCGCTGAATCCTTCGAGGCTTACTCGCGCCTTAAAAGCGTCGGCAGAGGATGGGCCTTGAATGGCCAACCTCACTTGGGTCGGGTCGCTGGTGGTGGCGCCGGCTGGATTGGCGACGACCACTTCATAAACCCCCGCATCGGCCGTCTGCACGGATTGGATTACGTAGGCATTGTCCGTGGCGCCGGGGATGTCCTGGCCATTCAACCGCCACTGAAAATTGAAGGGTGGCGACCCGCCGCCACTGGCCACCAATCGTAAGGGAGCGCCTGGCTCGACCACGACGCTGGTCGGTTTGATGGTAACCTCGGGCAATTCGAGCACCGAGAGCGATACGTCCGGGCTCGATGTGCTGCCGGCGCTATTGATGACTTCCACCGAGTACTCGCCCGCATCGAAGGGCTGCACGTCGGTCAGCCGCAATTCCGGCCCGCCATTGGGGACGATCACGTTGCCATTGCGACTCCACCGGTAGTTCATCGGCAAGCTGCCGAAGGCCCGCACGGTGAACACTGCCTCGCCGCCCATGGCGACGGTCTGATTGCGTGGCGGTTCCAGGATGGTCGGCGGTGCCCGGTTGGGGGCGCGCGGCGTGGTGCTGGTGCCCGTATAAATGAATTGAGCGCCATCGGGAAACCGTCCCTGCGCCGTGCCGGGTGGCAACTGGGGAATGGTGAGGATGTCTGCCGGCGTGCCATTGGGCATGTATAATCCAATGAAACCTGAACCGAGCAGGAAATTAACGTGCAAGTCCACTGGATCCGAATCGTTCAGATTGGGATTGGCGTCCGCCCAGACCCGCAGGAAGCCTTTGGGGGCAATGGTCCGTCCGGAAGGCACCAAAAATTTCTGGGGATTGTTCGGCGTGTCGGTCAGGTAATTGCCGGAGAGCGTCACGGTCGCGTTGCCCGGATTGAACAGTTCAAACCAACCGTTCCCGGCGCCGGGGATCGCGGATTGCCACTCGTTGATCCGCACCGTTAACGGCGTCTCCCGGTTATCGCCAAGTGGAGTTGGGATCAGCATTAACTGGCGCACGCCGGCGGGACCGTCGGGAAACGAACCATACGACAAATCCGGCCCGAGCAGGCCGAAGTCGTAGTCCACAAAATCCACCACTTCGGGCAGTCCGGCCACCAACCGGGACAGCGCCACCGACCCGCGATCCGGCGGCAGCCGAAATCCGGCGTGCAGTTCCGCCGCCGTGGTTTCGTCCGGTTCGCCATCGGCCCACACCAACAGGAACTGCCCCGGCCCAAGCTGCCGGCCGGGCGGAAACCGCCACCGGGCGAGGTTCGCATAGTTGGTGGTCAGGCAAAAGTCGTCGAGGCTGACGGTCGTGGCGGAGCTGTAATTGTAGATTTCGATCCAGGGATCAAAGTCACCGGCATCGTCCGGCACCCAACTGGAATTGTTGGGCTGAATCTCGTTGATGAAGAGGGGAGCGGGCGCGGCCGCCAAGTTGGGGATGCCGATGATCAACCCCCACCAACAAGTCGCGAAAAACACGCAGCGGCGAAATCGCGGGCGCTGCCCACTTTGATCGGCGCGCGGACATTCTTGTCCGCCTTTGGTTGATGCCGGGCGGGCGGGCGGACAAGAATGTCCGCGCTCCGCTTGTCGCTGGGGTATTGGCATTGTCGGTTTCACGGCGAAATTCGTGTTCATCCTTCAGCCACGGGGCTTGCTGAAACCGTGGCAGTTTGTCTGCCGTTCGGTCTCATTGCTAATAATGAGCATCTATAAATCCAATTACAACCTATTCTTAAACCGTTCTTGTTGTTTCGGCAATTTCATCAACCGGCGTAGTTGCCGGTACAAATTACAGAAGCATTGGGTGCCGGCGATTACAGCGAAAGTGGTATTCTCCGAAATCAAAATTCCACCGCATCCTTTGGTTGGCGCGCATGTCGAGACGCTGGGCCGAGGAGTTGTGCCAACGTGGGGAGGGCGCAGAGCTTGCGACCGTCTCATCAGTGTCCATTCGGACCACCTCCCGCAAATCTGCTGTCGGTTTGCCCCTTTACCGCTGCTTCCCGGTCGGTGCTTCCGTGCGCACTCGCCGGAGCGCGAAATTGTCGAAGTCCGCTTTGAAGGGATAGTCCGTCTTGAGCGTCGTGCGAGCGCGCAACCAGACACTGACGGTATCGGTGGCCGGCCGGATGGGGTCGCTTGCGTACTCCAAAAACTGACCGTGCAAACCGGGCAATACTTTCCAAGTGATGGTCGGGGCCTGCGGATCGGTGTCCTGGCCGGTGGAATCATACCCCACCTGGCATTGGTGTCGGTCATCGACCGCCCACGAGCAGCGGACCTGCCCGGTGAGTTGATACGTCTGCTGCCGGCTGAGTTGTTCCACACGCTGGACCAGGCCGCCGTCCACCGTCTGGTTATTGAAGCCACCGCCGATGATGCGGGCAATGTGGTTGGTTGGTTCCTGGCCATCGGCGAGACAGGCGAACGTTGTGGCCGGATCCACGGTGAACTTGTGCCAGTTTGCGGGAACCTCTTTGCCGGCGGCTCCCTCAGCCGGTTCCATGTTGCCATTCGCCAGCAAGTTGGTGGAATCTGTTCTCAAGCCGGCTGTGGCCGCGGAGTGTTCGTATTCGATGATTTGCATGTCGAGATCGAACTCCATCGCTTCGCGACCGAATTTGTAGGCGGTGCCACGCGCGTAATCGTCCGGGACGAACTTGCGATAGGGATTGAATCCGGGCCGTTCATCGCTGACCTGGCCTTTGCCGTTCACAAAACCATGGAGCGTTTCATAGTTCTCGATACTTTCGAACTCAACCGCGAACGTCTCGCCGGGTGACAACGGGACTTCCTCCGGGGCGAAGGCGGCACAAAACATTCCCCACGAAGCGTCGCCGGTGTAATTGCCGTTACCGATCGCGATTTTTTCCAGGCCGACCAACGGTCCCGCCGGCCCGCCGCGCCGTATCCGCACCGCCACCCGCTGCCGGCTCAGCGGTGGTTGGGTGCCGCCCACTGCGGCGTACAGCACGACCGCCGCGAGACTGTGCCCTTGCGCAATGTAAGTTTGGGACCATTTCGAATTGAAACCGGCAAACGGGCCGAATTGTTGGTGGACCTTCTTGTTGTAGGGAATCAACAGCCCGTCGTTGTCGGTGCCAATCGCCATCCAGAGATCATGCTTCTGCCAGCCGGTCGGGCCTGGCCCCAAACGGTAACAGTCCGCGGTGGTGTCCTCGTCACTGCGCCAGAACGCCTGGAACGTGTTGCCCGGAATTTCGGCGCGCAAATGCACGGCGTAAGTCTCTCCCGGTTGCAGGGGCACAGTTCCCGAGTCCCAGCCGACGGACCAGACGTAGTTCTTGCCACCCCCGGAGTCCACCTTGAGCACCGTCCCGGTCGGCCCGATTTGAGGCCAGGTATTCGGGGTGCCGTCGGCCCGACGATGGAGGGAAACGAGCAGGTTCTGACTTTGCGGTCCAAAACCATCCATGCCGTCGTGGGCCAGCCGAAATCCGACCTGGGTCAGGCTCGTTCCTTGGGCCACAAATGTTTGATAATAATCGGTGGCCCGTTGGGAATCCCAGGCGCCTTCGTGGAACGAGAAAAAGTCAAACCGGGGCGATGGACTCAGGTGGTCCACGAAATCTCCCGGGCGGGTGTAAATGTTGTTCAAGACGATGGGGCGGATGAAACGGGCTGGGCCGGTAAACACCACCGTGTAATTCCCGTCCGGGCCACTCATCCGGTACCAGCCGGCGGGATCGGTTTCGAAGGTGCGAAACGCGCGGGCTTCGTTGCCGGAGCCGTTCAAACTGGCAACGCACAGCACGGCCGAGTAGGGAAGCGTTTCCGTGGCTCCGGGAAAACGGGGTCCGGTCACGCGGCCCGAAATCGTCGCCTGGCCGTGGCCGGAGACGGAACAAAGGAAGGACATCAACAGCCCGTGGAGGATTGGTTTGCTGGTCAAGGGATTCATTTTTGAAGGATTAAATAGTAACCGTGCG
>CAWBHS010000003.1:0-79949 GCA_963788655.1 uncultured Verrucomicrobiae bacterium
CGCCCAGAATCATGACCTTGCGACGGTCGGAGGGTTGCACTTCGTCGTCGCCACGGTCGTACGTCGAATAATAATAAGGCGTGTAGGCCTCAAATTCGGCGGCACAGGTATCCACCAACCGGTAACTGGGAATCAGGCCGAGTTGCTTGCGTTCGGCCCGTACCTGGTCTTCGGTTCGCCCGGTCAAATGGGCGATTTGGCGATCTGAGAATCCCAGCGATTTGGCTTTGGCCAAGAGATCTGCGTTCAAATGTGGCATCGTGTTTTTGGCGAACCACCGCGGGCAGATGGGGCCGGCGAAGGTCCGGTAAATTGGGGCGATACCATGCCAACCGCCGGACACGGTGTCAAAGCGAAAGGGGAACGTAAAAAGTCCGAGGACCGAAGGCCGAAATCCGAAGGAAATCCGTTAGCGTATTTCTGAAACAGATCGCTCCACACAGAATTTGGAGAGCTGCCTTTCACCGCCAAGGCACGAAGAGCGCAAAGGTCTTGCGTTCACGCCTTTGCGCTCTTCGTGCCTTGGCGGTGAAAAGAAGCCTGCCATGTGCAGTGACCAGCGCGACAGTCTTGAACCTTCGGTCTTCGGTCTTCGGGCCTCTTTCGGTCTTCGGTCTTCGGAATTCGGATCTGGGCGGGAATGCTGCGAACGAAGCACCGAAATCAAACCGTGGTGGAGCCATGGGGAGTCGAACCCCAGACCTTCTCATTGCGAACGAGACGCTCTACCAACTGAGCTATGACCCCAAACCAATGCCGGTTAAGTTAATGTCTGGCCAACAGCGTCACAAGAAAAAATTCGTTGACTTTGGCATGGGAGGCGACGTAAATACATTGTAACGACAATGCATGGCCTTTGGATATACGAGCGGTGCGGTTATGGACTTTGATTGGAACAACCCTCCATTCAACTTGAGCAGCTCTTTGAGTATTAAAGACATCGAAGAATCGTTTGAAGATCCGTTTGCTGTTCGGCTCCTGCCGGATTCACCGCGTTTCTCCGTTCAAGCCCGCTATTTCAATCTGGGAATGTCGGCGGCGGGGACCGGGGTTTTCAGCGTTTATCGAACCAACGGCAAAGTGTTTCGGATCATTTTTGCTCGCCCCTTCGAGTCGGAGGAGCGGCTGTTTTACGAGCGGAAAGTCAATCGCCTGCTCAACAACTACTAGAAGAACTCTACTTTCAACCACGTGAACGCCATCGCCAATTGGGAAGAAGTGCCGCTCTTCGACATCGAAGAGGCCGAAGCCGCTTTTTGGGCGGAGAACCGGCTGGAACTGCGGCTGATGGACTCGTCCGTCGCGGACGGCTCGGAATTGTCCGAGTCGGTGACCATTACCTTGCGCATGGACCCGCGAATGCTGGCTCGGATCAAGCGCCTGGCCCGGTCGCGGTATCTGAATTATCAAAGCATGATCAAGCAATGGCTGAGCGAACGGATGGAAACGGAACTCCGCGACCGCGAAATGGCCGGCCGGCAGAAACTTTGAGCCTGGAAAACTCTGGATGAAATCATCGCTACCCACAATTTTGAAGCGCGCCGCCAAGCATGAAACCGCGGTCAGGACTGCGCTTTGCCGTAGCGCACATTTTCCATCGGCTGGATTCTTGAACCGGAAACCGGTAGGGCGAGACTCCGTCGAGCCCAAACTGCACCGGCTCGGCTGCGTTGAACAGAAAACGGCATCGTCGGGAAGGCTTTGGTGTTCGCCAGTCAGGCATATCCCTTTGGTCGTTTCGAGATTCACGAATGCGCTTCGGGGAAGTCAGGGCTCGACGGAGTCTCGCCCTACCGGGAGCTTTCGGAAAACAATTCGTCATCGCGCCTTCACGTTGATCGAGTTGCTGGTGGTGATTTCGATCATCGCGGCGCTGGCGGCTTTGACGCTCACGGTGCTGCCGGGCACCAAAACCTGGCGCGTCCGCCGGGCGGTGGAAGCACAGATGCAGCAGTTGGAATTGGCGATCCAGAATTACAAAGACACGCGCGGGTATTATCCGCCTTCCAACCCGCGATCCTCTTCCACGAACGTGCTGTTCTATGAACTGGTTGGCGCGCAGGAAGAACAATCTGGCAAGTTCGTTGTGATGGGCCGGACCAACACGATTTTCAACGGCCAGATTGCCCAGTTGTATGGCGATCTCAACCGCCGTCGTATCTTGAACTCTGCTTCGCCGGATGCGCCCCCCAATTACAACGATCCGGATGCCAACACCGGCTCGCGCAGTTTCCACGCGGAAATCAAAGACAACCAAACCAAAACCACCGCCGACGGCATCACCCTGCTGGCCGTGCCGGCCCCGGGGACGAACGGGGACTTCAATGTGTGGAATTATGTCGCTCCGGGAATTCACAACCCGGAACGCTTCGATCTCTGGACCGTAGTCAAACTCGGCAAGAAAACGAACCTCATTGCCAACTGGAAGGAATGAAAATGAAACGCTCAATTCCCATGGGCCGGGCCGCTCAGCAATGGCGAGCGGGTTTCGCCAGCGACCGAAACCAGTCTTCGGCGGGCGTTCGCCGAATCATCCGGCTGCCGGAAAACGCCGCGTCATTTCTGGAATTGCGGAAGTCCGCCTCGTTACCTCGGCGGCTACGGGGGCAGGGGGTGCTGAGGAGTCTTCAAGCTCCGCAGACCACTGGAATTTTCGGACAGTTCCTTTCCCCTCACCCTGACCCTCTCCCCAGGGAGAGGGAACAGCAGCGAACCTGCGTTGGTAGGTACCAGCCGGTAGCCAACTTTGACGCGCGGTCGTCGATTCTCCCTCTCCCCGTGAGAGAGGGCCGGGGTGAGGGGGAACCGGGCGGCCCCTGGGTTCTCGGCGCAACGTGTTCGCCTGACCGTCCAGAGCCGTCAGCGCTGCCAAATGCCGGTGGACGTCGCCATCGGCTCATCGTGAGCTGGACGGAAACCTCCTGGCAGCCGCGTTGGCGTCACCGCGATCCGGCTGGCGACACCACCGTCATTCCCGAAGTCCGCCGTCCACGGGTTCCTTGTCTGCCCGAGCCGCGTCGGCGTATCTCTTTACCTATGAAATCCAATATCCATTCTCCCAAAACTCCGCCGCCCCGTTCTTCGTTGGGAGCGTTTACCTTGATCGAACTGCTGGTGGTCATTTCCATCATCGCCATCCTCGCCGGCCTGCTGTTGCCCGTGCTGGCGGGCGTGCGCGAGAAGGCAAAGATCAAGCGGGCCGTGGTCGAGATCAACGCCGTCATAAATGGCATTGCGCAATACGAAAGTGCCTACAGCCGCCTGCCAGCGCCCAAGGCAGAAAGTGAAGCCATGCAGGATTATACTTTTAGCTATCCGGACCCGGCCACGGTTCCTGCGATGCCGCAGCCGCCCGCTAACGCCAAGTTGCCCAATTCTGTAATCATGGGGATTCTGTTGCTGGATAAAAGGAACCCGAACTATGCCGAAGACTTGAAGCGAAATCCACGGCAAGTGGTGGCGCTCAATGTCAAAGAAGCCGCCAGCCCTAGTGCTCCAGGTGTGTATCCCCCAGATCCTGTCTATCGTGATCCGTGGGGCAATCCCTATGTGATCACCTTGGATTTGAATTACGATCAGAACTGCGAAGATGCTTACTACTTCAAGAAAACAGGAGTCATCCGAGGAAAAGTAGCCATCTGGTCCATGGGGCCCGACAGTGCGGCCGGAAACGCGGACACCGACCGCGACAACGTGCTAAGCTGGAAGTAACCCCATGAAATCCACACGCCACCCCACCCTGCCGGGCACCGGAAGACTGGCCAGGACTTTGCCGTCCACGGGGGCGACGACGGCGGGACGTGCGCACCAGCGGCGGTCGGGATTCACCTTGCTCGAGCTGCTCATCGTGATCGGCATCATGGCCATGATTGGCGCGCTGGTGGCGCCGTCACTCAAGCGCATGAAACGCGTGGATATCATGAGTTCGGCCAACCGTCAGATGTTGGACGACTTGGCCGAGGCGCGACGAAAGGCCATCGCCAACCGGGCGACCGTCTATGTGGTGTTCATGCCTCCGGCAACCGACTTGCCCAAGAATTATTCGCAATTGGACCCCAGCAGCACGACCATGGTTCTGGCCAACCAGCAGACCGCTTATGCCATGTTCACCCGGCACAGCGCCGGCGACCAGCCAGGAACCGAGTATCCGCGGTATTTGCGCGGTTGGAAGACGCTGCCCGAGGGGGTGTTCATTCCTGCTTGGAAGTTCGGTTCGACCGATGTCGCTGTCGGCGCCAATACAGTGAAGCATTTCAGCTACACCGTCGCCAATGCTCCAGGCAACAATCGTCCGTTTCCGGTTCCTACCGTTGAGAGCCCGGTTCGGGAGTGGGAGATGCCATATATCGCCTTCGATTACCAGGGACGGTTATGCCGCGCCAGGAGGGCGGCAGTGTCCGGAAGACCAGTTCATCCCGTTGGCCATGGGCACGGTGGAGCCCGATATCGACGCCAATCAAAATCTGGTTTGGGGACCAGCCACGGAGCGGGAAGATCCCCAGGGCAATTCGACGAACAACTACAATCTCATCCACATCGACTGGCTCACCGGGCGAGCCACGCTGGAACGACCTGAAATCCAATGAAGCTGCCACTGCCTCCATCTCTTCAGCGCCAGCGGGCCTTCACGATGGTTGAGATCGCGCTGTGCCTGGCGATCATCGGCTTTGCCATCGTGGCCATCATGGGCGTGCTGCCCTCGGGGATGACGGTGCAGCGGGACAACCGCTGGAACTCGATCGTCAATGAGGACGGCCAATTCTGGCTCAACGCCATTCGGGAAGGCGCCCGCGTGGTGCCTGAACTTGAGCAGCGCGTTCAGCGCATTTGGATTAACACCAACGAGGTGAGCAGCGCAGACCGGCAGAATAGCGAGCAAATCATCGGCCTGCTCAGCCAACCCGGCACCACGAACAAAGCCTTGGTGCGCGCCTTGAGCGGTTCGGCCGCCGAACTATCATCCGCCGCCGAGGTTGGTCTCGACTACGTGCTGTTCACCATGATCCAGCCGTTTGAGGGTGGTGGCCCGAACCTGGCTTCCAATTTGTACGACGTGCGCCTGGTCTTCCGTTGGCCAGCCTACCCGAACGGCTCGTTTGGCCGGTCCAAGAAAGTCTTCCGCTCCCTGGTCCGGGGGCAATTGGTGGAAACCAACAACCTGTTCTTTTTTGACAACCAGCAACTCAAACTGACGCTGCCCCCGTCCCCGTAAGCTATGCGCCCGCTCCGATCCCATGCCCTATTGCTCCCGCCGCGTTGCTCTTCCCCGGTAGGGCGTTCCCGTAGCGCAGAGTTATACTCTGTTGTATCGCCGAATTGCATTCGGCAGGGTGTCCGAAAATTCGAGGCCGCCCCGGCTGGGAGTAGCTCTCGGCAGTTTGCAAACCTGCGATCCAGCGCAGCGCGGCCCGGCCGCAACCCAATCGGAGCGCGGACATTCCTGTCCGCTTGGAGTGGCTCGAATCGGCAAGCGGACAAGAATGTCCGCGCTCCAACGCCTCCGACAGAATCGTCGCGGCCGGTGCGGCTTCAGAACGATAAGGATAGAGTGCGACTCGGCGCTACAAGTTTGGCAACTGCAAAGTCTCTGGATCGTGAACCCACCGGTTTTTCGCAAGTGGTTGGCGAGGCGCCAACCACGGCGCCCGAGGCGGGCGCGCTCCCCGGTCAGGGCTCGACGGAGTCTCGCCCTACCGGAGGTCGGGGGGAACGAGATCGCGCCGGCTTTTCCCTGTTGGAAATCATGGTGGCGGTGTCGCTGCTCACCTTCATCATGATTGCCCTGACGGTGATGTTTGCGCAAACCAAGAACGCCGTCCGCGCCGGCTTGAATCAGGTGGGCGTGCTGGACAGCGCCCGGGCCACCATGAGCTTCCTCTCGCAAACCATCCAGGAAGCGGCCCCTTCCCAGCAACCGGACATCGTGAATCTCCATGTGGGCTGGACCGGCGGTTACACCGAGCAAGAACTGCCCGGCGATCCCAATCCGCGCTACAATCTGCTCCAGGATTTCTTTGTGCTTTCGCGTTCGAATGATTATCTGGTGCGCCAGCCAGTTCGCCTTCCTGCCCAATGAAGCGGCTCGGGGTGTGGCCACCCTCTATTACTCCACCACCAACGCCCCGTACAAGGAACCGTATCTCATTGCGACCACCAATTTGGCCGAGCGTTCCGCCTGGACCAACGGGCCTTCGCCCTACCACCGGCTCGTCGATGGGGTGGTGAGTTTGAGCGTGTTGGCATACGATCGGGACGGAGAGTTGTTGCCCGGGACCAATGCCGTGACTGAAGATTACTTGTTCAGCCAGGATCAACTCTCGTATACCTTTTTGAACTCGAATCTCCCCGCCGCCGTCGAGTTGGAACTCGGCATACTCGAGCAAGAGACGCTGGACCAACTGCGCGCCGTGGCGGGCCCCGACCTGGCCAACCACACCGCGCTGACCAACTACCTGGCCACCCGGCCGGAGACGGTCCACATTTTCCGCCAGCGCATCGCCCTGCGCGCGCAAAACCGAATTGTCCCCTGATGCCATGAACCGTCGTCGCTCCCAACAAGCCGTTGCCCTGGTCATCACCCTCATCATGCTGGCGGTCATCACCGTGGTAGCCGTGGCGTTCCTGGCGCTGGCCATGCGCGACCGTTCGGCGGCCTCCACCGCCGACAAGCTCACCCGCGCCCAAGTCATGGCCGGAGCCGCCCAGGCGCGCCCCATTGCCGAAATCGGCGCCCAGATCTTGGAAGGCCGCACGAACGGCGGCACCAGTTTGATGGGCTTTGACTTGCTCGTTTCCCACACGAACGACACCGGCGATTTCGGAGCACCGGTATTCGTTGATCCAGCGACGCTCGCCGTAAACCGGCCGCTGGTCGAAGCCGATACCAACCGCACGTTCCTGGATTTGAATCGCAACGGCGTTTACGATCCACCCACCAACGGCTTGCCGGGCGATCCGCAATGGCTCGCGGTAAGGGACCAAGCGGGGCCGCTTTCCGATAAAAACCATTACATCGGCCGGATCTGTTATTTTGTCTTGCCGTCCGGCAAATCGCTTGACTTGGGCGTCATTCACAACCAGGCCAAACCCGCAATTATCGAGGCACAAACGCAAAGCTTGACGCCTAATCCGAACTCGGAAGGCTACATTCGTGAATTCGGGCTGGGTTCTTGGGAGTTGAATCTGGCGTCGTTCCTGGTGGATCTGAACACCAACGCCTGGCATTCGCCCTTCGATCAGGTGTATGGCTCGGATTACGTCTATTACGACGATCCCACGACTCCCAACATGGGCGCCGCCTTTGCCGATGCGTTCGATTTACTGCGCTATCGGTACGCTTCAAACTTCACCACATTGAGCAATGCGTCGCCGGTCCTGGCCGAGGTCGGGGAACAAGGCACCAACAATTGGGCTGGCTCCGACTCACCCCGTCACTATTTCGATTTCGACGCGTTGTTCGATGCCCAGCGTCCTTACTCCAACTTTGTGAAGGCGCTGAAATGGGTGCAAACGCCTGCTCCCGATGGTGCCGGCACCAATGACTACAACCGCCAAACCTTCTACCGCCTGTTATCGCAAATGAGCATGGATTCAGTGCCCGAAACTCCGAAGATCAACCTGGATTTCATCAATGTGGACCCGGACACGTTGACGCCCACCAACTTGGTGGAAAATGGCTACTACGATTCGTGGACGAACGATCCGAGCCTCTTCTTCCGGGCCGTGGCGCGCCGGTTGTTTGCGGCCTACAACCTGCCCGGCGTCATCGTCACGCCGACCAATTTCGCCATCCCCATCGCGCCGACCAACTATTACACGCCAGCCGTGCAGCGGGTGCTGCAACTCACCGCCAACCTTTACGATGCCACTCAGGACGGCCCGGTGTCCGGATTGAGCGAGTCGCTCTACTTCCCCACCGTGTTTCGTCCGTTATTCGAAGACACGGGCAGTGACCGTGACCATCACCAATTATTTTGAATCCAACGGTGAAGAGGCCAAGTCCGGCGCCGTCGCGGGACGCATTTTGATCAACGAACTCCTGGCCAAGAACAAGTGGCACGACTTGGATGATCCGACCTACAATGCCACACCCATTCGTCCCGACGACTTTGTGTTTGGCATCCCGCTGATCATCGGCGCCAAGAAGGGTTATCCCAATTTCAACGAATACACGATGGACACCGCCGTGACGGTGACCCGCAAGCTGGAATTGGTAAGGCCGGACACCGACGTTCGAACCCAACCAGACCAATCAGATGTATGTGTTGGCCATTACCAACCGCATCGGCCTGGAAGTCTGGAATCCCTACGGACAGGCGTTTCCTTATCCCTTGCGCATCCGGGTGGAGAACGACACTCGGACGACCCTTTCGGATTCCGCCGGCAATCCGATTGCGCTGACCAATTCGTTTGTCAGCACGAACACCACCGTGGACACCAACTGGCTGCCAGGAGCATTCGCCACCATTGCCTACACCAACCTGACGATCCTGCCCAGCTTCCCGCGCCAGGAATACAGTTTTACCTTGAACGGTTTCAAATCCGACGGCGAAACCGAGAAGAATGGCTTCCCGATCCCGGATTGGCAACTGGGCGTCACCAACCGATTGTTGTTTCTGATGTATGATCCGGTGACGTACCGATTGGTGGACTGCGTTGATCTGTCGAACTTGGGGCACAGCACCAACATCATGAGCGCGTTGCAGGCGGATAAGACCTCCGCTGGGGACGTGTGGAATACCAACCGCGCCGGTGCTTCCGTGTTCATCCCCACGGAAGGGATTAGAAACCAGATGAGGATCAGTCTTGGCTTGTATACCCACAAAGAGGACAACCTATGGGCCAAGTACTACGAAGGGGTTACGACGTTTAGAGACGATCTCGTCGCGAATCTGAATGGCTTTGTGTATGCCACCAACGCCGGCCTGGGATTGGTCATCGAGACCGGTTTCAATCCCATCACCCGGCTCTATCTTACCACCACCTGGCAGGCCAACGATCCGCTGCTGCACTCCATGATTTGGGACCTGGAAGATGCTCGTCCGCCCACTGAAACCACCTACCAGGGCTATTCATACCCGCAGGATTTCCCTGGCGGCGATTACAACCTCAGCATCACCAACCGCCGCTATTGGCCGTGGCCTTACAGCAAAGGCGATGATCGTAAGCATCCCATTCCCTTCGATCTCGCGGTGCAGGATCCGATGGTGCGTGGCCCGGATGATTGGGATTTCCCGGAAGGTAAATTGCCCAACCTCGGTTGGCTCGGCCGCATTCACCGCGGCACGCCCTGGCAATCGGTTTACTTGAAGGCCGAACCCGCCGCCCGCGAGGACTGGGCGAAGCAAACCACGGGCGCGGCCGCCTACATGGATCGTTGGGCGGACAAATATGTGAATAATCTTTTGACCAATCCGGCTCCGTCCTTGGTAGAAACCAACCGGGTGGATGCCGAAGACCTTGGTTGGTTGCCAACTCATCCCACCAGTGACTGGCGGTTGGCGGACCTTTTCACCGTGGCCCCCAATGCCAACGCCACGCGCGGCACGCTGTCCGTCAACCAGCCCAATCTGGCGGCCTGGTCGGCAGTGTTTGGGGGTATCCCCGTGATGACCAATGTGGGCACGCCAAAGATCGAGCCCTCTCCCGCCACACCGGCTACCGTCTTGAACGCCGATGCCAATTTTATGGTCACGAAACAATTCCTGCCCGGCTCACCGGAACTGGAGCAGATCGTGGACGGCATCAACCGGGTGCGCGACAACCTGCCGGGCAAACAATTCAATCGCCTGAGCGACGTGTTGGCCGTGCCGGAATTGAGTGTCAACCGTCTGGAGACTCTTCCCAATGGTACGCCGCGGCGTTCGCCGTTCTTGTTCATGCAGACACCGAATCCGATGGCAGACGACCAACAGCGGGCCGGCCTGACCGATGCCGCCTACGAAGCCTTGCCGGCGCAAGTTCTGTCCCTGCTGCGCGTGGGGGAACCGCGAGTGGTGATTTACGCCTACGGCCAATCCCTCGAACCCGCCGGCGCGGGCTCGGTCAATAATTTTGGTGTGCCGGACAACTACCGGGTGACCGCCGAATACGCCACCCGCAGCGTGGTGCGTTTCGAGTTTGATAGCGACCGATCGGACACCAACGCCGTCGTCATCCGCCCCATCGTGGAAAGCTTTAACGTCCTGTCGCCGCACTGAATGATGTTTCACCGCTTCCCCAATGCGAACCCAGCCCCCCCTGCCCCGGTAGGACAGGCGTCCCGCCTGTCCCGGGCTGCCAAAGGTGCCCCGCCGGTCGCAGAACGCTCTCTCCCCCAAGAACGCCCGCCGACCTTCGAGACAGCCGGGACGGCAGTCCTACGATGGCCGCGCTGTCGCGCCAGCGTTTTGGAGTGCGGCAGTCCTCTGCCGCTGTCGAACGCACCGCAGCCCATCGAAAGCGGCAGAGGACTGCCGCACTCCAAAACCTGGCGGCTGTTCGGACGCACTTCCCACAATCGAGATATGGTTGGCGTGGCGCCAACCACCGCGCCCGAGGCGGTCGCGCTCTCCAATTTTCTATTTCCAATTCAGAAGCGCCGCGGGCGGTGCCGCCCGATTGCGGTTACCCGTCGCGGATACCCGAACCTTGTGATTATCAGGTAAGTCATGCATTTGAGTACTAGAACGTGGTACAGCATCAGTGTGCTGTGCCTGCTTGGAGCCATCTATTTTTGGTGGCTGGGTAATCAGCATCCACCCCAACCGAAACCCGCGCCCGGCCCGGCAGCCGTTTCGACGAATCCACCGGCCCCCACCAATCATTCTCCCGGCGGCACTGGCAATTTGCTCCCATCGACCACTCCCACCCGTCCGCCGCCGCTCCTCTCTGTCCTGGCGGCTTCAAACGCGCCCACGGTCCAGGCCAGTGCGCCGCTGACGCCGCGTCCCGGCAAGTATCCGTACCGCCGGCGCAACACCACCGAGTCGATCCCGGAATTGATCCATCGTGAAACCTCGCTCCTGTTGCAGAACGCCCTGCTGGACACCGCCCACCCCGTGGCGTTGAACCTCCCGGCCTCGCTCCGGGCGACAGAAGATCCGGGCAGTTACGTGATCCAATCCCGTGGCCCGATGACCGACGCGTTCCGCATGTATCTCCAGGCCGCCGGCGCGCAGATCATTGCTTACATTCCCAACAACGCCTACCTGGTGCGCGTCTCCGCCGACGGCGCCAGCAAGATGGCTTCGCTGGGTCTGACCCAGGCAGTGCTACCCTGGGAACCGTATTACAAGCTCGAGGCGCCGTTGCTGACGTTGGCCGTCGAGCAAAAGCCGTTGCCCGCCGACACGTGGTTGAACGTGTTGTTGTTCCCGACCGAGCAGATGCCCGACCTGGGATTGGAAGTCATCAGCCAGGATCGCACGCCCTTTGGACCGTTGTTTGTGGTGCGCGCCCAACCGGACAGCCTCGTAACCCTCGCGCAACGGCCCGAAGTGCAGGACATCGCGCGGTATCGTCACCGCGTGCCGGCCAATGACCTGACCCGCAAGCGCCTGAACATTTCCAGCAACACCACCGCCACCGTCAACTACCTCGGCCTGACCGGTAACGGCGTGCTGGTGAACGTCAACGACACCGGTGCGGACACGAATCATCCGGACCTGTACCCGCGCATTTACACGGATCCGGTGACCAGCCCGTTTCTCACGAACGAACCGGCGCACGGCACGCACGTTTTGGGCACACTCCTGAGCAGCGGCGCCCATGGCCCTACGGCGAATGGCACGAATGTCTTTGGCTCAACCAACGGCGCCAACTTCCGCGGCATGGCCAGTTCCGCCTCGGCCTATTTGCTGCCCATCCAACTCCAAATCGGCACCAACCACGTCAAGGTGCCGGATTGGTATCTCCAGGAACGCGCCGCCCTGAGCAACGCCTTCATTTCCCTGAACAGTTGGAACTACGAATACAATCCGCTGTACGATAATGACATTTTCTACGATATTTCGGCCGCCAGTTACGACATGGCGGTGCGCGACGCGCTGCCCAGCGAGACCGGTTCCCAGCCCTTGTGTTATGTGTTTCCAGCCGGCAACGAAGGCTTCGGGACCACCGATGGCCGGGGCGGTTCGCCGGGCAGCATCCTGTCGCCGGGCACGGCCAAAAATGTCATCACCGTCGGTGCCGTCGAGAACCTGCGCGAGATGACTTTCTCCGGAAGCGATACCAACGATGACCTGGCCTATTACGAGGAGATCACCGACAGCGACAACGAAGTGGCGGACTTTTCGAGCCGGGGCAACGTGGGCTTTTACGAGGGCGAACGCCTCTATGGCCGGTTCAAACCGGACGTGGTGGCGCCGGGCGTGATGGTGGTTTCCACCCGGCCCCAGAACTGGACCAACCCGGACACCAACATCGCCGCGCTGGATGCCCAGCTCGGGACCGCCGCCAGCAGTCCCTACGGCTACGAATCCGGCACCAGCATGGCGGCCGCCTCCGTGTCCGGTTTACTGGCCCTGATGCAGGAATATTTCGAGCAACGGATGGGGCTGACGAACAGTCCGGCGTTGATGAAGGCGCTGCTCATCAACGGCGCGCGCTCGCTCAGTTCCTCGTACGATTACCGCGCGGAAAGCTTCCTGAACTACCAGGGTTGGGGCCTGCCTAATCTCACCAACAGCCTCCCCTTGGGAACCAACGCGGCCACATCGGGTTCGCTGTTCATGATCGATCAAATCACCACCAACGCACTGGCCACCGACCAGGTTCACACGCGCCGGGTGACGTTGAACAACACCAACGCCCGCAATGCGCCGTTGCGCATCACGCTGGTGTGGACCGATCCGCCGGGCCATCCCAACGCCAGCCTGGTCAAGCTGGTCAACGACCTCGATTTGGTGGTGACAGAAGCCGGCACCAACAGCAGTGGGGTGACCAGTTCGAACAGTTTTCTCGGCAACCATTTCCCGCTCGGTTCGACCTTCTCCGCACCGGTCGATCTCAATGGCACCAATGCCACAGTCAATCTCGACCTCGCCCGGGATCGGCTCAACAACGTGGAACAAATCGTTCTCGAACCACCGCTCGCCAGCGCCTACGACATCGCGGTGGTCGGCCGCCGGGTGAACGTGAACGCCGTCACCGCCCACACCAACGGCATCGTGCAGGATTACGCGCTGGTGGTTTCGAGCGACGACCGCACCAACGCCAACTCGCTGACGCTGACCGACGTGAGCTTTGCCAGCACCAACGGCCCGCACGTGGTCGCGTTGACCACGCTCACCAACGGCACACCTTTCTTCAACCAGAAGCAGCGCGTCGGGGCCAACTCACCGTTGCTCGTCTCGACCAACGGCGCCACCAACCAGTGGAACTTCTACCAGTTCACCACTCCCACCAATGCGTCCAACGCGCTCTTCGTGCTGTTCTACACGCCCTTTGCGCTGAACCTCTCACGCCCGCGTTATTCCGAGGCGGACATTGACCTGTACGTGACCACGGACAGCAACCTGTTGACCTTGGATGACACGCTGTTCGCCAGCTCCAACCTCTTGCGATCCGTGCAACGAAAGGCTTACGAATTTGTGGCCATCACCAACGCCCAACCCAACCAGACCTTTTATGTGGGGGTTAAGTCGGAAGACCAAATGGCCGCCGAATACGGCATCTTTGCCGGATCCTTCAGCGAGCCGCCGTATGACCAGCGCACCAATGGACCGGTCGTGATCCAAGGCTTTCCCGCGGACATCCCAGACGGCACGCCCTCGGTGCCGGTTGGCGCGGTGCCCATCATTGCATTCTGCCCGTATCACATCACCGTCCGCAACGTGGTGGTCACCAACACGCTGTTCCACGAGTTTGGCGGTGATCTGTTTGGCCAACTGGAACATGAGAGCCAGGTAGCGGTGTTGAACAACCACCGGGCCTTCAGCGGAGAAGTCACGTACATTTACGATGACAGTGGTTCCGGGAAAATTCCAGACAGCCAACCCTCCGACGGCCCGCCCAATTTGCGAAATTTTGCCGGGACGGACGGCTATGGGCCATGGACATTAACCATGGTGGACAACGCGCTGTTCCACACCGGGCGCGTCGAGCAGCTCAGCATCGAATTGGAGCCGGAACCGCCACGGCAGCAAAATGACTTTGGTTACAGCTACACCTACACCGGCACCGTGCTCGGGGGCTTTTGGGACCGCTTCACGGCGGACGTGCCCTTCGAAGCCACCAACCTCACTGTCTGCGTCTATCCGCAGAACGGGCCGTTGGACGTGTACATCCGCTATGGCCAGGATCCGGACCAGACCAACTACGACCATCACGTCCTGATCCAGCCGCCGGGCGATTGCATCACCATCACCAAGTTCGACTCGCCGCCGCTGCGGGATGGGCGGTATTACATCGGCGTTTACAATCCCAACAGTATTGACGTGCAATACACCATCGTGGTGTCGGTCGGCTGGGATTTGCGGCCCGGTTTTCCGCTGAGTTACCGGGCCAGCGGGATCACGCAGCTCCCCGACGATGCGGTCACTAACTCGGTCATCCATGTGCCGGACAACCAATATGTCGCCAGCGTGGACGTGGGGGTGCGCATCGTACATCCGCGGGCATCTGATCTCTCGTTGCACTTAATCAGCCCCCAGGGCACGCGTCTGCTGTTAACCGAGAATCGCGGGGGTTACAATCCGGATGGGTACGGGGCGAGCACGCAGACCACCAACTTTTTCCAGGCGACTGCCAATGGGGGGCCAAATCCGGATACCAACACGATTGGCACAACGTTCAACGAAGGCGTGATCACGATTGATTACAAGTTTTACAATGTTCCAGATCGGATGACCGTCTATTACGACGGTAACTTGATTTTTGATACGGGAACCATTTCCGGTTCAGGAACGATTGACATCCCGTACGGACCGGGCGTCTCGACCGATGTGGTGATCGTCATGAACGAAACGGGCGGACCACCTGGGACGGCTTGGGATTACACCGCCACGATTGTCAGCGGCCAATACATTTACACCACGTTTACCGAGAACACCAACCTGACCACCACGCCCATCAAATTCGGCATTCCGCCATACACGAACAACCTGGGACTGACCAACCTGGGCATTCCCGTTCCGGTCAGTGATTTCGATACCGTCGCCGCCACCAACTACCTCATGGGCGACACCTTCGAAGGCTGGCAGGTGGACTCCGGCGAGGTCGAGGTGATCAACGACCCAACCCTGGCTCACACCGGCAGCAACTTCCTTGCGCTGGCCAACGGGCGAATCGTCCGCACACTTTCGACCATCCCCGGCACGGACTACCGGCTAACGTATGCGGTGCGTGATCCGGGGATTGTCGGCTGGTGGCCCGGGGAAACCAATGCCAACGACATTGTCAACGGCAATGATGGGGTCCTTGTGGGGCCAGTTACCTACGACGTGGGATACATAACCAATACGTTCCAGTATGCATTCCAGTTCAACGGGAGCGATAACGTCGAAATCCCGGATGCGCCCGATCTGAATCCAACGAATGGAGTGACCCTGGAATGCTGGGTCAAAATGGACCCCAATCCACCACGGACGTTCATGGACATTTTTGGCAAGGATGGGGAAATTGCCAACCGTCAATACGACTTGGGGCTCTCGGCACGTCGCAAGTTTCGCGCCCATATCGGGGCTCCCCCCGGCGCGCCGGCGGATTACCTATACCTGGACGGCACCACCGCCGCCCAAGCGGACCAGTGGTACCACATCGCCATGACCTATGATTTAAATCGACTGGTGCTTTATGTGGATGGTGTTTTGGAAGTTAGCGTGCTGACCAACCGGCCGATGGCGATTACGACTGAACCCCTTCGGATCGGTGGCGGCCCCCCGGTG
This sequence comes from uncultured Verrucomicrobiae bacterium, assembly GCA_963788655.1. GTDB lineage: Bacteria > Verrucomicrobiota > Verrucomicrobiia > Limisphaerales > JAFGQR01 > JAFGQR01. The sequence continues at coordinate 15,867 of CAWBHS010000003.1, forward strand.
TCGGGGCGCAGTTATTACTTCCCCGGGCTGGTCGATGAACCGTCGCTCTACAGTCGGGCGCTCTCACCGACCGAAATCAGCGCCATCTACGACGCCGGTCTGGTTCGGGTGGGCAAGTGCAGCATCCCCTCCTGCAAACCCAACGGCCTGGTCACCGTGCAAGGCCTGTCGCGAACCGTCATTGGCGGACCCACCTGGCAAACCAATTCGGTCGTCTTCACCGCCAACAGCACGAACACTTACATGGAGATTGACGGTAATCCGTTGTCACTGTTGTTGGACAGTTTTGCGCTGACGCCGGTACGTGCGCCGGCCTACTACCTGCCAGAGGAACCGCTGACCCCGTTGCGCGGCCAGTTGGCGGCCGGAGATTGGACCCTGGAAATCTGGGACAACCGGGTGGGCGCCGTCGCCACCAATGTTCTCCTGAGCTGGAAGTTGGACATCAGGTATATCAACACCAACCCGCCGGCCATCACGCTGCCCCATGGCGAGTGCTTGACGAACACCGTGGCGGGCGGTGGCACCGTCTATTACATTGTCAACGTGCCGCCGGCCGCCAGTTTCGCCACCAACAGATTGCTCTCTCTTTCCGGTGGCGACTTGGATTTATATTTCAACCAAAACGCTCTGCCCGTTGGCAACATCAGCGGCGACACCAACACCGGCCCGAACGTCCCGGTCGGCGGCGGGGACGTTCTGCTCCTGGACAACATCACAGGGGGGGAAGCGGTCATTTCGACCACCGGCCTCTTTACGACGAATTACAGCACCGGGGTGACCAACCAGGACACCGCGCCGGTCCTGCTGCGCAGCCGGACCTACTATCTGGCAGTCCAGAATCCCGATCCCACCAATGCAACCGACTTCCAAATCTGCCTGCAATTTGACCGCATCGGCTCAGCGCTCCCGGCTTTGGTGGGCCTAACGAACGGACTGGGTTATACGAACTGCCTGCCCGCCGGCGCCATGGACTACTACGTGTTCAACGCTTCCAGCAACGCCGAGGCGGTGACTTTCGAACTCACGAACCTTACCGGCAACGCCGACCTGTACGTCCAACACGGCCCGCCGCTGCCGACGAACTGTTGATTTTCTGACCAACAGCGTCAACCTCGGCACGGCTGATGACTCGATCTCGATCACCAATTCCACCAACGCCACCGTCGCCGGCCTTTGGTATTTGGGTGTCTATAATGCCGATGCCAACGACGTGTGTTACGAAATCGTTGCCTCCGAACGGGTGGGGCCCGTGCCGATTCCGCTCACCAACGGTGTGGCGTATTCCAATACCGTCGTCTGCGTTTCCAATGCGGTGCCCGACGGCATTGACTATTTTACCTATGAAGTCAGCCCCAACGCCGCGCGCGTGACATTCGACGTGTTTGACCTGAGTGATGACGTGGACCTGGTCGTCACCACAAATCTCCCCCTGCCCACCTTGACCGCTTATGACGACGGCAGCTTCAATTTAAACTTGGAGCCCGAGGAAGTGATGCTCACCACCAATGCCGGCTTCCTCCCGCCCACCGCGGGGACATATTACATCGGTGTTACGCACTATGGGCTGACCAATTGTCCGCTGACCTATACCGTCATCGCCACGGAATACACGAATGACGTGATCATTACCCCGCTCCCCAGCGGCGTGCCGCAAGCCGGTGTGCTCGCCGGTCCATCGGTCGTGGCAAGCGGCTTCAGCGCCAACTTGACCATGTCCCTGCTGTCGGCCGCGCCGCCCAGCCAGACGGTCAGCAACAGTCCGGCCTATTACAGTTTCAACGTGGCCACCAACGCCCTCCAGGCGAACTTCGAAATCCTCGACGCTGACGGCGACGTCGATTTGTACATCAAACCCGGCCTGCCGCTGCCGGCCACCAATTTGTTTGCCTACGCCAGCACCAATACCGGCTCGGCCGATGAGTTCATCGCCGTGGCCACCAACTCGACGCCCACTGCATTGCGCCCGGGACCGTGGTACCTGACGGTCATCAATCCGAACACCAACGTGGTGCATTTCAATGTGAAGGTCACCCAGTTCATCGAGGGCACCAACGTGACGCGCCTGTCCAATAGCGTGCCCTACACGAACCTCATCGCTTCGACCAACGGCCCCATTCCCGATGGCAGCGATTATTACATCTTCACCGTCACGACGAACGCCACCTGGGTTTCCTTCGACCTGCTCGAACCCAGCGACAACGTGGAACTGGCCGTCCATCGGGCCACGTTGTTGCCCCGGTTGGATTACTACGATTACCTGAGCGCCAATCCCGGCACCAACGAAGAACAAGTGCTGGTCTTCACCAATTCTATTCCGGCGCCGCTCGCTGCCGGCGACTGGTTCTTGAGCGTGATTCGGTCCGGGTTGACCAATCAAACCAACCTCACCTACACGGTGGTGGCGACGGAGTTCACCAACGAACCGCCGGGGTTCACCACCCTGACCAACGCGCAACCGTACGAAACCACAGTGGCGGGATTATCCAACCAGTTCTACCGGTTCACCGTTTCCAGTAATGCGGTGCAGGCCAACTTCGAATTGTTGAACCCGGCCGGCAACGTGGACCTGTTCATCCGGCCCATCCTGCCGTTCACCAATCCGCACAGTTACGTCTATGCCAGCACCAATGCCGGGGTGGCGAACGAGTTTATTGCCGTGGCCACCAACTCCGTGCCAGTTCCGCTGGGTTTCGGCGAGTGGTATCTGCTGGTGCAAAACCGCGAAACCAACGCCGTGACCTACACCGTGCGCGTGACGGAATTTGTACCGGACACTCCCGGCCTCGTGGTGCTGACCAACGCCGTGCCGTACACCCGTTCGCACACCAACGACGCCGGGCCGATCTCGGCGGGCACGGACTACTATTTGTTCAACGTGCCCACCGGTGCGATTTGGGCGGTGTTTGATCTCTTCGACGCCAGCGCTGATGTCAGTCTGCTGGTGCGCAAAGAACTGCCGTTGCCCACGCCAGCCAATTACGATTATCGCAGTGCCAACCCGTCGCCGGCCGACGAGCAAGTCCTGGTGATTACCAATTCGGTGCCCGTGCCGCTGGCGCCCGGCGCCTGGCATTTGGGCGTGAGGCATGGCGATTTGGCTGAATCCAATCTGACGTACACCGTCCGCGCCACGGTGTATTCCAACGCGCCACCGGTCGTCATCGGATTGACCAATGCCATCGAATACGCCGCCACGATTCCCGTGGGGAGCACGCACTACTATCAATTCACCGTCTCCACCAACGCCGTGCAGGCCAATTTTGAATTGCTCGGGCTCACCGGCGATGCCGACCTGTTTGTCCGGCCCGGTTCGTCGTTGCCCGGCACAAACAACTTCACCTACGCCAGCACGAATCTCGGCACCAACGCCGAGTTCATTGCGGTGGCCACCAACTCACTGCCGGTGCCACTGACGCCCGGCGATTGGTTCATTGCCGTGGTGAACCAGGACACCAACAGCGTCGATTACCGGCTCCAGGCCACCGGGTTCGTGCCGGACACCCCGCTGCTGGTGAACCTGACCAACGGCGTGCCGGTTTTCCACACGGTCGCGGCCGGGACCGGCGAGTTCAACCATCGCACCGACTATTACCTGTTCATTGTGCCGTCGAACGCCACCTGGGCACAGTTTGAATTCCTGATCGCGCAGTTGCCGGTGGACCTCGTGGTCCGGCGGGAACTGCTGTTGCCCACGCTGGCCAACTTCGATTACCAGAGCATCAACCCCGACGGGACCAATCAACAGGTGCTGGTGATCACCAACTCGACGCCGGTGCCGCTGGCGCCCGGCGCGTGGTTCATCGGGGTGCCCCATCGCGACGTGGTGACGAATGACGCCAGTTACGTGTTGTTCGCCCGGGCCTTCACGACCCCACCACCGCTCATCACGCCATTGACCAACACCGTCGCTTTGGCCACCAACGTGCCGGGCAACGGCACGCGCTATTTCCAGTTCACCGTTTCGACGAACGCCGTCGAAGCCCATTTCGAACTGCGCGATTTGACGGGCAACGTGGACCTTTATCTCCGGCCCGGTTCTTCGACGCCGGGGACGAACAACTTCGTCTATGCCAGCACCAACCTGGACACCAACGCCGAATTCATCGCCGTGGCCACCAACTCGGCGCCGGTGCCGCTGACGCCGGGCGGTTGGTTTATGGCGGTGGTGAACCAGGAAAGCACAAACGTCGATTTCACGATCCAGGCGACCGAATATGTCCCCGAGACGCCAACGCTGGTGCAACTAACCAACAACCTGCCGTTCACCCAAGTGATGACACCGGACGCGGCGGAATTCAATCGGCGCACGGATTACTTCCGGTTCAACGTCGAGTCCAATCACAACTGGGCGCGGTTCGAGGTGTTGGGCGCCGACACGCCGGTCGATCTGGTGCTGCGGTCCCAAGTGCCGTTGCCCACCTTGGCGACCTACGATTACCTCAGCGCCAACCTGGGCACGAACAACGAACAGATTGTCGTGATCACCAATTCGTCGCCAGTACCGCTGGCTCCTGGCGCCTGGTATCTCGGCGTGGTCCGGTTGGAGCCGATCACGAACGACATCACTTACACGGTGCTGGCCTCCGCCGCCGCGGAACCGCCCGTCATCACCGCACTCAGCAACACGGTCGTGGTGGTCACGAATGTCCCGGCCAACGAAGCGCAATACTATCAATTCACGGTGTCGAGCAACGCCGTCGAAGCGCACTTCGAACTGGCCGAATTATCCGGCAACGCCGACCTCTTCATCCGGCCCGGCTCGTCCCTGCCCAGTGAAGTCAACTTCGCCTACGCGAGCATGAACCTCGGCACGAACGCCGAGTTCATCGCCGTGGCCACCAATTCGACGCCGTTCCCATTGACGCCGGGCGATTGGTCCATCGCCGTGGTGAACCTGGAAACGAACCTCGTGAATTACACCATTCAGGTGACCGAATACGTGCCCGAAACGCCGACGCTATTGGCGCTGACCAATGGCGTGGATTACACGAACACCGTGCTGTCCGGCACGGGCGAGTTCAACCACCGCACGGATTTCTATCTGTTCAACGTCGAGTCGAACCATTCATGGGCGACGTTCGAGGTGCTGGCGCCCGAGGCGCCGGTGGACCTGGTGGTGCGCCGCGAACTGCCGCTGCCGTCGCTCGCCGACTACGACTATCGCAGCATCAATCCCGGCCTGCTGGATGAGCAGGTGCTGGTGGTCACCAACTCGACCCCGGTGCCGCTCGAGGCGGGCGCCTGGTATCTGGGCGTCGTCCGCTTGACGCCGGCGACCACCAATCAGACATACACGGTCCGCGCCACCGCCTTCACCAACGAACCGCCCGCGGTCACCGTCCTCAGCAACGCCGTGGCCATAGCCACTAACGCGCCGGACTTCGGTCCGCAGTATTATCGCTTCAACGTCCCCACCAATGCCGTCGAAGCGCACTTTGAACTGCTGGGCTTGACCGGCAATGTCGATTTGTTCGTCCGCCCCGGCTCGTCGTTGCCCAGTCCGGCGAACTACGCGTATGCCAGCACCAACGCCGGTACCAATGCCGAGTTCATCGCCACGGCCACCAATTCGCTGCCGGTGCCGCTGAGCGCCGGAGATTGGTTCCTCACCGTGTGGAACCAGGAATCCAATCACGTGGATTATATCGTCCAAGCCACGGCGTTTGTGCCGGATACCCCGACTTTGCCGACGCTGACCAACGCCGAGCCGCGCCCGAATGTTGTCCAGGCTGGCGACGGTGAATTCAACCAGCGCACGGACTACTACGTCTTCAACGTGGAGTCCAACGCCAACTGGGTGCTGTTCGAAGTGTTGAATCCCGATGCGCCGGTGGACCTTGTTGTCCGCCGCGAAGTGCCGCTGCCCACGCTGGCGGATTACGATTATCGCAGCATCAATCTCAGCACGAACGAAGAACAGGTGCTGGTGCTCACCAACTCGACTCCGGTGCCGTTGAGTCCGGGCCCATGGTATGTCGGGGTGGTCCGGTTGACGGCTGCCGTGTCGAACAACGTCTCCTACGTGGTGCAGGCGACGGCGTTTACCAACGAGACACCGATCATTACCGAACTGACCAACGCCGTCGCCCTGAGCACCAACGCGCCGGCGGAGGGCGTGCAGTTTTACCAGTTCAACGTGTCCGCCGACGCGGTCCAGGCCAATTTTGAAATCCAGGGCCTGACCGGTGACGTGGACCTGTACGTGCGCCCCGGCTCGTCGCTGCCAGGCACCAACAACTTCGTTTACGCCAGCACCAACCTTGGTTTCAGCCCTGAGTTCATTGCAGTGGCCACCAACTCATTGCCCGTGCCGTTGACGCCGGGCGGTTGGTTTCTCGCGGTGGTCAACCGTGAGGCCGATGCCGTGGATTACACGATCCAGGTTACCGAATTTGTCCCTGACACGCCTACGCTGCTGACTCTGACGAATACCGTGCCGTTCACCAACACGGTGACCGCCGGCACCGGCGAGTTCAACCAGCGGACGGATTACTACTTGTTCAACGTCGCGTCCAACGACGTGTGGGCCACCTTCGAAGTCTTCGGCGCCGATGCGCCCGTGGACCTGGTCCTTCGCCGGGAAGTGCCGTTGCCCACGCTGGCTGAATACGATTACCTCAGCGCCAACGAAGGCACCAACGACGAACAAGTGCTGTTGCTCACCAACACGCTTCCCGTGCCGCTGGCGTCCGGACCCTGGTATCTGGGCGTGGTCCGGCTCACTCCGGCCACCAACGACATCACGTACGTCGTGCGAGCGTCGGCGTCCGCTGCCGGGGCGCCGGCAATTACGGTGCTGACTAACGCTGTGCCGCTGACCAACAACGTCAGCAGTCCGGGCACGAATTACTACCAATTTTCCGTCTCCTCGAACACGGTGCAGGCAAACTTCGAACTGCTGGCGCTGACTGGCAACGTCGATTTGTATCTCCGCTCCATCTCCTCCTTGCCCGGACCAAAAAACTACACGTACGCCAGTACCAACACCGGCACCAACGGCGAATTCATCGCCGTGGCCACCAACTCATTGCCAGTGCCGCTGACCGCCGGCGAATGGTTCCTCGCGGTGGTGAACCAGGATACGGGCGCCGTGGATTACGCCATTCAGGCGACGGAATTTGTGCCCGGTACGCCGACTTTGGTCGAACTGACCAATGGGGTTCTGTACACAACCAACATTCTCGCAGGCACCGGCGAGTTCAATCATCGGACCGATTACTATCTGTTCAACGTGGAGTCCAACGCGACTTGGGTTTCCTTTGACATGCTCTTTGCCTCGCAGCCCGTGGACATGTCGCTCAGCCGGAACGTGCCGCTGCCCACGCTGACCGATTCCGATTATCTCAGCGACAATCCGGGTCTGGCCGCCGAGCAGTTACTCGTCATCACCAACTCTCGACCGGTGCCGCTGGCGCCCGGTCCCTGGTACGTGGGCGTGACGCGGCTCGAATACGCGACGAACGACCTGTTTTATCTCTTGAGCGTCACCGCGTTCACCAGCGCCCCGCCCGCGCTCACCGTGTTGAGCAATGCCGTCGCGCTGGCTGCGAACATTTCCGTCGGCGCCACGCAGTACTATCAGTTCGCCGTTTCCCGCGGCGCGGTGCAGGCCAACTTCGAAATCCTCGATCCGTCGGGTGACGTGGACCTGTTCCTCAAGCGCGGTTTCCCGCTGCCGGGCACCAGTGTGTACGATTACGCTGGAACCAACGCCGGCCCGGCGAGCGAGTTCATTCGCGTGACGAACAATTTCGACTCGACCACCCTGAAACCGGGCAACTGGTTCCTGGCGGTGGTGAACCGGGAAACCGCGCCGGTGGATTACTGGGTGCGCGCCACTGAGTTCGTACCGGGAACGCCCACGCTCCGACGACTTGCCGACGGCGAGCCGTATCACTTCCGCCGCGTCAACACCGGATTGCCGACCGGCGGAGGCGTTGAGTATTACGTCTTTGAAGTCTCCAGCAACGCAACCTGGGTCACGTTTGACGTGCGCAATCCCTCCGCCAACGTGGACTTGGTGCTGCGCCGCGAACTGCCGCTGCCCACACCGACCGAATACGATCAGCACAGTGTCAATCCGGGCACGAATGACGAGCAGGTGCTGCTGATCACCAATGACGTGCGGTTTGCGCTGGAGCCCGGCGATTGGTACCTGGGCGTGACTCATGCCGAGCTGACTGGCGGTTTGCTCCAATACACCGTGCAAGCCACGGAATTCACCAACGCGCCGCCGGTCATCACCACGCTTACTAATGCCGTCCAATTGACTAGTCAGGTAGATGTTGGCGACCCCAAATATTATCTGTTTATCGTTTCCTCCAACGCGGTGCAGGCGAATTTCGAAGTGCGGAATTACTTTGGAAACGCGGATTTGTTCATCAAACCGGGTCTGCCCTTGCCCGATCAACTGACCTACGCTTATGCCAGCACAAATGCGGGAACCAATTCCGAATTCATTGCCGTGGCTACCAACTCGATGCCCATCGCCTTGACGCCAGGCCCCTGGACTTTGGCGGTGGTTGACGCGGACCCAGCGTTGCCGGCAATCAGCAGTGTGCGGGTGACCGAATTTGTGCCCGGCGCCACCAACCTGTTCGTACTTACCAACGCAATGCCGTTCACCAAAACCGTTGCGCCTGGCCCCGGGGTGTTTGACGACCGGATCGAGTATTTCGCCTTCGACGTGCCAACCAATGCCAGCTACGTGAGCTTCGATCTGTTGCAACCTACGGACAACGTGGACCTGATGGTGAGCCATAGTGTGCCGTTGCCGCGGCCGTACGAATTCGATTATCGCAACGCCAATCCCGGCACCAACGACGAACAGGTGCTGGTGGCCACCAATTCCACACCAGTACCGTTGACCCCAGGTCTGTGGTTCCTCGGCGTTATTCACGACACTGCGCCCACGAACACGGAGACCTACACGGTGCTGGCCACGGTGTTTACCAACGAGCCGCCGACCATCGTCACCCTGACCAATGGACGGCCTTTCTCCGGCACGTTCGAGGTGGCAGGCACGAATTATTACAAGTTTGTGATGCCGTCCAACGCCATCCAGGCGGACTTCGAAGTGACTGGCATGTCGAGCAACCTGGACCTGTTCATACGTCCATGGCTGCCCTTGCCCAGCCTGACCAACCACGCGTACGCCAGCACCAACGCCGGCCAGGCCGATGAGGCAATTCATGTCACCACCAACTCGACCCCCGTCCCGCTGGCGCCAGGTGACTGGTATCTGGCGGTGCTGAACACCAACGCAGCCTCGGTCATCTACTCAGTGAAAGTTTCCGCCTACCCGCCGTTGATACCGCTGACCAACGGAGTGCCCGTAACGAATACGATTGCCGAGGGAACCAATGCGGTACCGGACGGTTTCGATTATTACGTGTTTCAGGTGAGCAGTAATTCGACCTGGGCCACGTTCGAGGTGCTGCAACCTTCGGCCAATGTCGATCTGCTGGTGACGCGTGGCCTGCCGTTCCCGGAACGGGATCACTTTGATTACCGAAGCATCAATCCGGGCACCAATGACGAACAGGTGTTGGTGATCACCAATTCCGTTCCGGTTCCGCTCGCGCCGGGCAACTGGTATCTCGGCGTCACTCACTTTGGCCTGACGGAAACCAATCTCAGTTACACCGTGCGCGCCACCGAGTTCACGTCCGCGCCACCGGTGATCGTCACCGTCACTAACGACTTCCCGGTGACGAATATCACCATCGCGGCGCTGGAAACCAATTACTACAAATTCGAGGTGTCCGCCGACGCGGTGCAGGCCAATTTCGAACTACTGGGCCTGACCGGCGATGTCGATCTGTTTATCCGTCCCGGCTCCTCGCTGCCCAGCCCGAACAACTTTGCTTACGCCAGCACGAATCTCGGCACCAACGAGGAGTTCGTTGCCGTGGCCATCAACTCGCTGCCCGTGCCGCTCAGTTCGGGCGAATGGTTCGTGGCAGTGATCAACCAGCAAACCAACGTGGCGGTCGATTACCATCTACAGATGACCGAATTCGTCCCCGGCACGCCGGAGTTGTTGGAGTTGACTAACGCTGTGCCCGTTCGTGAAAACCGTGCCGGTCGGCACCGGCGAATTCAATCACCGCCTGGACTATTACTGGTTCAACGTCGAGTCCAACGCCACCTGGACCGTGTTTGATGTCATCGCTCCCAGCGCGCCGGTGGACCTCGTGGTGCGCCGCGAGTTGCCGTTGCCAATGGCGGCCGACTACGATTATCGCAGTATCAATCCGAGCACAAATGACGAGCAGGTGCTGCTGCTGCCGACTTCGACACCGGTTCCGTTGACGCCCGGCCCATGGTATCTCGGCGTGGCCCGGCTCGACGTGGCCACCAATGACCTCACGTACGCCATTCGCGCCACCTCGTTTACCAGCGTACCGCCGTCAATCATGGAGCTAACCAATGCGCTACCGTTCACCAACGACCTCACCGTGGCGGCCACACAGTATTACCAGTTCCGCGTTTCCACGAACGCGGTCCAGGCCAACTTCGAATTGCTGGGCCTGACTGGCGATGCCGACTTGTTCATTCGCCCCGGATCGTCCCTGCCGGGCACCAACAATTTCGCCTACGCCAGCACCAACGCCGGCACGAATGCGGAGTTCATCGCTGTGGCCACCAACTCATTGCCCGTGGCTCTGACGGCCGGCGATTGGTTCATCGGCGTTGTCAACCGCGACTCTACGCCGCTATCTTATTCCATCCAGGCGACCGAATTCATTCCGGCTACACCGCTGCTGGTGGAACTGACCAATGGTGTGCCGTTCACGAACACGGTGCTGGCCGGTACCGGCGAATACAATCAGCGCGCCGATCACTATCTATTTAACGTGCAGTCCAACGACACGTGGGCGGCGTTCGAAGTCTGGGATGCCGATGTGCCACTGGACCTGTTCGTACGCCGCGAAACGCCGCTGGCGACGGCTGACACTTACGACTATCTAAGCGTCAATCCCGGCACCAATTACGAGCAGGTGCTCGTGATCACCAACTCGACCCCCGTGCCGCTCGAAGCCGGCGCCTGGTCGGTCGGCGTCGTGCGTCTCGACGCCGCCACGCAGGACGTTCATTACGTGGTCCAGGCCCTGGCGTTCAACACCGCACCGCCGGCCATCACAACATTGAGCAATGCCGTGGCCGTGACGGCCCACGTGCCCGGCGACGGGACACAGTACTATCAGTTCAACGTTTCCAGCAACGCGGTCCAGGCGAACTTCGAACTCACCGGTCTCACTGGCAACGTCGATCTCTATGTGCGTCCCGGCTCATCGATGCCGGGCCCGGACAACTACGTCTATGCCAGCACCAACTCTGGCGCCGGCGATGAATGGGTGATCGTTACCACGAATTCCGTCCCGGTGCCGATCATGCCGGGCGGTTGGTTCCTGGCGGTGGTCAACAAGGACGCATTGCCGGTGGATTATACGGTCCGCGTCACTGAGTTCGTGGCCGGCACCGATGTCGTGCAGCTTACCAACGGCGTGCCGTTCACCAATGACGTGGCCAGCGTCACCAATCGCCTGGACAGCAGCGTGGACTATTATGTATTCACCGTCTCCACCAACGCGGTCCGCGCCCAATTCGAAGTGTTGGATCTGGATTCCGATGTCACCATGGTCCTTCGCCACGAACTGCCATTGCCCACTCTGACACAGTATGACTACCAGAGCGCCAATCCCTCCACGAACAACGAAGAAATCGTGATCTATGACTTTTCGTCTCCAGTGCCGCTTGGTGCCGGCGACTGGTACTTGGGCGTCGTTAAACTTGAAACCAACCAGGTGAATTACATCGTTCGCTTCAACGAGTTCAGTCAATACAGCGCCAACCTGCTGATCACCGGCATCCAGCCGGCGGCGGACGAATTGTGTCTCACGTGGACCAACACCGTGCCGGGAGTGCCGTATTATCTTCAAGGGGCCATGGCCTTGGGCACGTCCAACTGGTTTGCCGCCTCCCCGACGCTCACCGCCGACGATACCAGCATCACGTGGTGCCTGCCGCAGCCGACACCGTTCCGGTTTTTCCGGGTGGCGGAAGGACCGGCCGTAGCGAATGCCGAGCTGGCGGTCCGGATCAGCGACTACGGGATGAACACGAACGGCATGGCGTTGGAATGGATTTCCTCGCCGGTGTTGACTTTCCAGGTGGAATGGGCGCCAACAGTGACGGGACCGTGGCAATCCTTCAACGACAGCGTGACCTCGACTAACGGCCTGTTCCGGTTCACCGACGACGGCTCCCAAACCGGTGGTCCCGACCCAATCCGCTTCTACCGGCTCAAGTCGCAACCATAAGCGAACGTCCAACATGTTGCCGGCCCCAACGTGCTGCCGGCCTCCTGCCGGCAGAGCGAACGTAGCAAACCCGATCGAATCGAGAAGGTATCCGAGCGCATCATTCACCCACCGCATAGCGAGCAAAGAAGCTGTTATTTTCCCTCCGCTCATTTTGTTGCTTTGCTCGTTTCCGTTTGGCCCGCTAAAACAGGGGCGTGCAAGCAATGTTTCTCCTTGGCCCGGCTGGCAGCGGCAAAACCTGGCGCTGCCTGACGGAAATCCGCGAGGCGCTGGTCCAATCGCCGGACGGCCCGCCGCTGGTGCTGCTCGCCCCCAAACAGGCCACCTTCCAACTCGAACGCCAGTTGCTGGCCGACGCGGCGTTGAGCGGATACACGCGGTTGCACATTCTTTCCTTCGAACGGCTCGCCCAGTTTATTTTCCAACGGCTCCACCAAACCCCGCCGCCCTTGCTGAACGAGGAAGGCCGGATCATGGTCTTGCGGGCATTGCTGGCTCGCCACCGGAAGGAACTGGAAGTGTTTCACGCCAGCGCGCGGTGGCCGGGATTTGCGCAGCATCTCAGCCAGTTGTTGCGCGAATTGCAGCACCACCACCTCTCCCCCACCCGGTTGACCAACCTGGCCCATCGCACCGGCGAGAAGACCCCCTTGGGACGCAAGCTGCGCGACTTCGCCTTGCTGCTGAACGCCTATTCGCGCTGGCTCCAGGAGCATCAGTTGCAGGACGCCGACAGTTTGCTGGACCTGGCCACCGAGGCGCTTCAGGGCTTGGGCGCATCCAGCGATTCGGCGGCGGCGGTGTTTTCCGTGGAAGGATTGTGGCTCGATGGATTTGCCGAAATGACGCCACAGGAAATCGCCTTGCTCGCGGCGCTCGTGCTGCGTTGCCAGCGGGCCACCTTGGCCTTTTGCCTGGATCATCAGCCCGCCGCTGACACCTCTTGGCTCAGCCCGTGGACGCTGGTGGGGCAGACCTATCGCCGTTGTCACGCTGCGCTGGCTGCTTTGTCGGAGTGCAAGGTGTCTGTCGCCATGCTGGAACGTAGTGCGGACTGCTCCCGTTTTGCCGGGCAACCGGTCTTGCGGCATTTGGAGCACCATTGGAACTCTCCCACACCTTTGGTCGCCGGTCCGGGAGCGAGCGACGCGGGCGTCCAATCCGTTGTTGAAACGCTCCGACTGGTGCAATGCCCGACGCCCGAGGACGAAGCCATCGTGGCGGCCCGGGAAGTGTTGCGTCACGTCCGCGAACGCGGGGCGCGCTTTCGCGGTTGCGCCGTCTTGCTGCGCCAACTCGAGAAGCACCACGACGTGTTGCGGCGCGTGTTTACGCAATATGGCATTCCGTTCTTCCTGGATCGCCGCGAACCGATCACGCATCACCCGCTGGCCGAGCTGACCCGATACGCCCTGCGCACCGCCGCGTATGGCTGGCAACAGGAGGATTGGTTCGGCGCTTTGAAAACCGGGCTGGTGCCGATTGCGGAACGTGACCTGGACCTGTTGGAAAACGAGGCCCTGGCCCGAGGTTGGTTTGGTGCAACCTGGTCAAATCCACTACCGGTTCCCGCTGCGGCCAATCCGCCCCATCCGCTTGAAGTGGTCCGGCAACAGATCGTTCCGTCGTTTCAGCAACTCTGCGCCCGCTTGGCCCAGTTGGACAATGGCCCAACCGGCGTACAATTGGCGGATGCGCTGCGCCGTTTGTGGGGTGACTTGAACGTCGAAACGCAGCTCGCCACTTGGACGGAAACCGCGCCTGCCGCCGGTCCTCACCATCCGGCCATGCACGCCACGGTGTGGGAACAGATGAACGAGTGGGCGACCAATCTCGCGCGCGCCTTCCCCTCCGAACGACTGCCCCTCCGCGATTGGTTGCCCATCGTCGAAGCCGGACTGGCCGGATTGACCGTCGGGGTAATCCCGCCCGCGCTCGATCAAGTGCTCATTGGCGCGATTGACCGATCGCGCAATCCGGAACTGCAATTGGCCGTGATCCTCGGCGTCAATGAATCACTGTTCCCCGCACCACCAACCACTGACGGCTTGCTTACGGAGGTTGAACGTTTGGCGCTGGAGCGGGAAGATGTCTGGCTTGGCCCCACCACCAAACAACGCCTCGGGCACGAACGTTATTTCGGTTACATCGCCTGTACCCGCGCCCGGCAACGTCTGGTGCTCACCTGCGCCACGCGCGATGCGCAGGATCGCGCGTTGAATCCGTCGCGCTTCGTTCAACATCTCCAGCAACTCTTTCCGGGCTTGGCCCTGGAGACATTTTCGCCGGCGATCGACTGGCGCGAATGCGAGCACGTCACAGAACTGTTGCCCTGGCTCGTCGCCCCGCAAGCGGATGCATCGTCCCCTGCCATTCCCGCCGAAGTCGGCGCCTGGCCGTGTGTCGCCCCGATGCTCGAACGGTTGCGCCTTCTGCACGAACCTTCGCCGGAGGAACGGCTTTCCGCGCCGATGGTGGACCGTCTTTATGGCCAGGCACTGCAAACGAGCGTCACGCATTTGGAACGGTTTGCGGAATGTCCGTTCCGGTTCTTCGTTCATACTGGGCTGCGCGCGCAAGAACGGGAACGGTTCGAAGCGGACGTGCGGCAAATGGGCAGTTATCAGCACGCGGTGCTCAAAGAATACCACGACCGCGCCGTTCAGGAAGGTCGCCAGTGGCGCGATTTCACATCGGCCGAAGCGCGCACTCGCCTGCGGAAAATGGCCCAGGAACTGGCGAAGACTTTCGCCGACGGAGTCATGTTGGCCACCGAGCAGAGCCGCTTCCTGACGCAAACCCTCACGGCCAACCTCGAGGACTTTATCGAAACCACCACCACCTGGCTGCGCGCGCAATACGCGTTCAATCCCACCGCGGCCGAACTGGAATTTGGCCCAAAAGGACCGCTGCCGCCGTGGGAATTACCTTTGGCCAATGACCGCCAACTAAAGTTCATTGGCGTGATTGACCGCGTGGATCTTTGGACTTCGCCCGAAGACGACGCAGCGCTTTGCGTGGTGATGGATTACAAATCGAGCGCCCGCCGAGTTGACCCTCGCCTGCTGGCCAACGGCGTGCAACTCCAACTGCCCGCCTACCTGAGCGTGTTGCGTCACCTGAAGGATCCGCAATCCGCATTTGGCGTGCAGCGCCTGATTCCCGCCGGGGTGTTTTATGTGAACCTGCGCGGTCAATACGACAGCGGCAAGCATCGCAACGAAGTGCTGGCGGACGTTCAGGCGCGGCCCCTCGCGTTTCAGCACAGCGGCCGCTTCAACCAGGACGCGTTGGAATACCTCGACACCCGGCCGCGCCCGCCGGATCAGGAAAAGTTCGGCGACCAGTTCCATTTCAGAATTACCAAGAAGGGCAAAGTCCACGGTGCCTACAAAGACGCGATGAACCCAAACCAGTTCGGCGGCATGCTGGATCAAGTGGAAACGCTGCTGCGCGACATGGGCGAGCGCATTTTCCAAGGTGAAGCCGGGGTGTCGCCGTATCGTCAAAGCGCCAGCACGCCCTGCCAGCGTTGCGACTACCGGGCGATCTGCCGGTTTGATCCGTGGACGCAATCCTACCGGGCGCTGAATGAGCCGCAACCGTTCGCTGAGGAAGAGCCGGAAATGTCCGGCAACGGGAGAAACGTGAAACAATGAGTGGCTTCTTGAGAACACTCGGACTTTCGAGTCTGGTCCGGGCTGACGTTGATTTGGTGGTGACTGCCCAGGGAATGTTCGTGCTAAGCGGTGGCACCTCCATCTGTTCCCTCTCCCCGAGGGAGAGGGTCAGGGTGAGGGGAAACGCGACATTCGAACCGCGCACCCGCTGCGGAATTGTGGCCGGCAGCGAAGAAGCATTTTGGGACGGCGCGGGTAACCGGACGGTTCCTTCCCCCTCACCCCTGCCCTCTCCCTTGGGGAGAGGGAGCACTTTCGGCTCCGAGGTACAGAACAAGAGGCCACTTCGACCTTCGAAAGCAATCCGGACGAGGGTCGATTTGACGGTGAATGCTCGGGGAAGGTTCGTATTAATCGGCGGCACCTCCCGCTGTTCCCTCTCCCCAAGGGAGAGGGTCAGGGTGAGGGGAAACGCGATATTCGAACCGGAGGAACCGCTGCGGAATTGTGGCCGGCAGCGAAGAAGCGTTTTGGGACGGCGCGGGTAACCGGACGGTTCCTTCCCCCTCACCCCTGCCCTCTCCCTTGGGGAGAGGGAGCACTTTCGGCTCCGAGGCACAGAACAAGAGGCCACTTCGACCTTCGAAAGCAATCCGGACGAGGGTCGATTTGACGGTGAATGCTCGGGGAAGGTTCGTATTAATCGGCGGCATCTCGGGCTGTTCCCTCTCCCTGAGGGAGAGGGTCAGGGTGAGGGGAAAGGAACCGCACCGAGACTCCATGCATTGCCGGTTTCAAGGACTCCTTATCACAAAAGTTTCGCCCACCCATCCATGAACACCTTCACCCCCAGCCAACAGCAGGCGATTACCGCTCGCGGCAATGTGCTTGTAATCGCCGGGGCCGGGGCCGGCAAAACCAGCACGCTGGTGGAACGCTGTTTGGCGGCCCTTCTCGATCCGGCCCATCCCGTCAGCCTCGATGAAATTCTGATGGTCACGTTCACCGAAGCCGCGGCCGCGGAGATGAAACACCGCATCCGCGAGCGATTGCTGCACGCTCAGGCCGGCCTACACGCAGACTCCGCCAAGGCCCGCGAACGCCTCGAGGAACAACTGGCCTTGCTGGACACCGCCGCCATCGGCACGCTCCACGGCTTTTGTTTGCGGTTGGTGCGGGAGCATTTTCATGAGCTGGCCCTCGATCCCCAACTGCTGGTCTTGCCCGAGGAACAGGTTCACTTACTGCGCGAGGAAACATTGGACGCCATCCTGCAGGCGCACTTCGCCGGCGCCACTCCCCACGGCGCCGCCGTGCAGCAATTGATCGAGGTGCAAGGCCGCGGGCGGGAGGAAGTCATCCGCGCGCTGGTGCTCAAGTTGCACACCTATACCCAGACCCTGGCCGATCCGCGCGGCTGGATGGCCGAGCAATTGGCGCAGTATCGTCAGGCCAACCCTGCGGCATGGCGTGCCTGGCTGCTGGATGGATTCCATCATTGGCGCGAACTGTGGCTGCCGGAACTCGAAACCCAGCCCGTCGAAAATCAAAAAGCCCACACCCTCGCCCGGCAACTGCGTGACCTCGATCCGGCCGCGGACCGTCCGGCGGTTGCCGCAGTGTTGGCCAAGATCGTTGCGGCCGACGGCGACTGGCCGCGCGGCACCAAGGGCAAGTTCCGCGGTCCCATTGAAAACTTTTACGACGAAGCGGCGTTCCTGCACTCCCTGACGACGGTGAACGACGGCCACGATCCGCTGGCGGAAGACTGGGACTGGACGCGCGGCCACATCGAAACGTTGCTCACGTTGACGCGCGAGTTCACCACCGTCTTTGCCGCCGCCAAACGCGAGCAGGCGGCGGTGGATTTCCAGGACCTGGAACAATTCGCGCTCCAACTGCTCTGGGATCCTGCCGCCGGGCGACCGACACTCCTGGCCGAGGAACTCCGCGGCCGGTTCAAGCTCGTCTTCGTGGATGAATACCAGGACATCAACGCGGCCCAGGACCAAATCATCACTGCCTTGGGCGGCGAAGGCGCGGCAGCGAACCGGTTTCTGGTCGGCGATGTCAAACAATGCATTTACCGGTTCCGCTTGTCTGATCCGCGCATTTTTCAAAACTACCGGCGCGGGTGGTCCGCCGAGGAAGCCGCCGGGAAGGTGCTGGGATTGGCGGACAATTTTCGCAGCCGCGAACTGCTGCTGCGGTTCATCAATCCGCTCTTTGCCGAACTGATGCGCGCGGGTCTGGGCGGCGTGGACTACACTGACGCCGAGCATCTCCAATTCGGCGCGCCGGATCAACGGGGCGAACTGGCCGCCGGGGCTGATGCGACACCGTGCGTGGAAGTTCACCTGCGGCTAACCGGCAACGAATCGGAAGCAGAAAGCAACGGCGACGAACCGCCCGCGAACAGCCAAGCCCCCGACGTGGCCGAACTGACCCAGGCCGAACAGGAAGCCCGCATCATCGCCCAACGCCTGCGCGAACTTGTGACCACGGGCCACCGGGTCTGGGACAAAGACGAAGGCGCCTGGCGGGCGGTCCGTTACGGCGATATGGCGGTGCTGTTGCGGGCGCTATCGGCCAAAGCCGAAGTGTATGCCCGCGAATTCCACCGGCAAGGCGTGCCGCTGCAAGTAGCGCGCGGTGACTTTTACGAAAGCACCGAAATCACGGATCTGCTCAGCCTGCTGCAACTGCTCGATAATCCACTGCAAGACTTTCCCCTGTTGACCGTGCTGCGCTCGCCATTGGTGGGATTGTCGCTCGACGATCTGGCCAGCATCCGCTTGGTGGTGCGCAAGGCCCCGCTTTGGACGGCGTTGAACCGGTGGCACCAGACAAACAATGGAGTCGCCGGAACCGAGGCGCACGACTCCGTTGTCGGCGCTGAACCGGCAATCCGTACCGACACGTTCACCGCCTGGCAGAAAGTGGACACCTTCCTTGAACGGTTTGCCCGCTGGCGCCGATTGGGTCGCGACACTTCGCTCTCGCAACGATTGGAAACGGTGCTGGCCGAAACATTATACAGCGATTGGCTGCTTACCCAGCCACGCGGCCTGCAACGCGTTGCCAACGTGAAGCGGTTGCTGACGCTGGCGCAGCAGTTCGATCCGTTGCAGCGGCAGGGGCTCGCACGGTTCCTGCGATTTGTCGAGGCCCAGCAGGAAGCCATCGTGACCAGCGAACCGGTGGTCACCGCGGGAACTGATGCCGTGCGGTTAACCACCATCCATAAAAGCAAGGGCTTGGAATACCCGGTCGTGGTGCTGGCCGACTTGGGCAAACGGTTCAACCTGCGCGACCTGTCCGGGCGCATTCTGTTGGACGAAGAATACGGTCTGTGCCCCCAGGTGCAACCGCCGCAAACCGGCCGTTACTATCCCAGCTTGCCGTATTGGCTGGCCAAACGCCGGCAGCGCAACGAAGCGTTGGGCGAGGAACTCCGATTGCTCTACGTCGCAGTCACTCGCGCGCGTGACCTATTGTTACTGACGGGCACGGTTTCCCAATCCGCAGCCGCCAAATGGTCCGCGCAAAGCAGCCGGCCTTGTGAGCGCGAACTGGTGGCTGCCGGCAGTTATCTGCACTGGCTCGGCCCGTGGTGGACGCGCCAGATTGGTGATTCCGAATGGACGGCCCACGCCGAAGGACAAACGGATTTGTTCCGCTGGAGAATCCACGGGGAAGAAGTTGGTGGAGCGGAGGATGTTGTCGTGAGTTCTGCACTGGCAACCAAGCCTGACAGTCGGGGCAAGGTGTTGGCCACTGACGGGCAAGAGATCAGTCTTTTGCATCCCCCTCACCCGCCCTCCGGGCACCCTCCCCACGAATCGCGCAGCAGCGGACGTGAGTCCGCTTTATCTGAATACGAAAAGAGTCAGAGCGGACTCACGTCCGCTGCTACAAAGGTTCAGGGGTTCAAAGCACGGAGTTCTTCGGAGAATGCTCTTCCCCAAGGTGGGGGAGAGGGATGCGGTGAGGGGGACTACGTCAATTCCACGTCATGCGAATCGCCAAGCCAGCAGACACGGAGTCTTGAGTCTCTGGAACGCCGAATCCAGTGGCAATATCCCCATTCCGCAGCCACCGCCGAACCCGCCAAGCGCAGTGTCACCGCGCTCGTGCGCAGTCGCGTGGAAGCCGACGAAGAAGCGTTCCCCTGGGCGGGCTGGACTCGACCATCGAAACCAAGCCACCCGCCGGCGAAGGCCAGGAAACCGGCCAGCCAATTGTCGGCAGCGGAGATTGGCATTGCTCACCACACTTTTCTTCAAGGCGTTGGTTTGGGCCATGTCGGAAACGCGTCCAGCCTGCGCGCCGAAGCGGAGTCCATGCGAGCCACCGGTGTGTTGTCCATTGAACAAGTAGCGGCCTTGGATTTCGAGGCCCTGTCACAGTTCTGGCAGTCGGAAGTCGGGCAGCAGATTGTCACTGCGGCGGCGCACGTGCGGCGGGAGATACCGTTCACCGCGCGCATGACGGCTGCCGATTTGGCGACAGCCGGAGTGCGTTTGGCGGCCGAGTTGCCCCCGGACGATTTTGTGGTGGTGCAAGGCGTCGCCGACCTGGTGGTCTTTCAGCCGGAGGAGTTGTGGCTGCTGGATTTCAAAACGGACACCCTGGCCGCGGAAAGATTGGCGGACAAGGTCCGCTTCTATAGTCCGCAACTGCGGCTCTACGCGCTGGCCTTGGCACGAATTTATCATCGCCCGGTAACCCGACGCTGGCTGCATTTCCTGTCGCTGGACGCCACCGAAGTTGTTTAACTGTCCGCGCAATCCACTGAACGAAATGGCACAGCTATTCCTGGGAATCGAGATTGGCGGCACCAAGCTGCAAATGGTCGGCGGCGAGGCCAACGGCACCATCGTCGAGCGACGCCGTTACGCCGTGGAACCGAAACAAGGCGGGGCGGGGATCCGTGCCTGCATTGAATTGGCTATCGAGAATCTGCTGGAGAACTTCAAGCTGGCTGCCATTTCCGTGGGCTTTGGCGGGCCAGTTGATCGGTGCGGCGGGCGTATCGCACGGTCCCACCAGATCGAAGGCTGGTCGGACTATCCCTTGCGCGACTGGTTGAGCCGGCTGACGAGTCTTCCCGTGCTCGTCGAGAACGATGCCAACATGGCCGCGCTGGGCGAAGCCACGTGCGGGGCGGGCCAGGGATCGAATCCCGTTTTTTACACGACGCTCGGCAGTGGTGTCGGGGGCGGCGTGGTCGTTGATGGCCGGATTTACCACGGCGCGGCGCCGGGCGAAGTCGAGATCGGGCATGTGCGTTTGGACCGGCAGGGAACCACGGTCGAATCACGATGTTCCGGTTGGGCCGTGGACAAAAAGATTCGCCAACTCATCGCGTCCGGCGGCACGGGCAAACTGTGCGAACTGGCCGCGTCAGCCAACGGCGGCGAAGCCCGATTCCTCGGACAGGCGCTGGCGGCTAATGATCCCGCTGCACAACGTGTGCTCGAGGAAACTGCGGCCGACCTGGCTTTTGGCCTATCGCACGTCGTGCATCTCTTTCATCCGCAGGTCATCGTGTTAGGCGGCGGTTTGTCGCTGGTCGGCGAACCGCTTCGTGCCGCGGTGGCCGCGGCGCTGCCCAGCCTGGTCATGGAGGTGTTTCAACCGGGGCCGGAAGTCCGGCTGGCCGGCTTGGGCGAGGACGCAGTGCCGGTGGGCTGCCTGGTGGCGGCGGGACACCCGGGATAAGGCTGAAATTCGATAGAAATCCCGTGCCGCCAAACGCACCGAGCGACCCCATAATCATTTCGACCATCCGGAGGCAGAATTCGGAACCCACGTGGCGGTTGCTTCCGTCTGGCCTGCGCACTGCGGATTGCCGGGGGTCGGCTCTTCTGGCGATGGAAAAGCCTTCCCCACGCTGTGGGTCGCAAAGCCAACCCTCCAGTTGCGATTCAGTTCATCCGCGAAATGAGTCGAGTACTCCCCAGACCGTGGGATCGAATACAGTTCGCGGAGAGCCGTTTTGCCCTGGGGCTAGGCGCGTGCGAGGGAGTGTATCCGCAGCGATACTCGACCGAGCGTGCAACGAAGCCCCAGCGCAAAACAGCCTCGGCCCGGAGGGTTGCGGCGATTTTGGCTTGGGGCCTTGTTGCTCGTCGGGTCATAGAGCGCTGCGGCTATACTCCCCTTCTCGCGCCTAGCCCCAAGCCAAAATCGCCGCAACAAACTATGTTCTATCCCACGGTCTGGGGAGTAAATCCGCCTTGCCGTTTCGTCGGCGCATTTACGGACTTGCGTCATAAAGGACGGTTACCGAGGATGCGGGTCCATGAACACGATATTACGCAGGAGCTTCATTGGAACCACGGCCGGAGCCATGAGCATTGGTTCGCTCGCCTCGCTCAGCGCGGCGGAACTGACCTCAACTGCCACTGCGGCTGAGACTTCGCCGGAGCCGAAGAAACCCAAGGACATCCGGGTCGGTATGTTGACGGCGCCGCTCCGCAACCTGCAATTGGAAGCAGTCCTCGATATGGCCAAGCACTGCCATGTTGCCGCGCTGGAGATCGTGACCGAGCCGGGGCACCCACACCTTGACCCAATGACGCTGGGCCCGAAACAAGTCGAATCCATCAAGCAGATGCTCGGCGAACATGGCCTGGAAATCAGCAGCTTGTCCAGCTTCGCGAACATCACCGCTCCCGGAAAGTCCGGAGCAGTGCAACAGGTGATAATTAAGACCGTTGATGCAGCGGCCCGATTGGGGGTGCCGACAGTTTGCATGAACCTCGGGACTCCGGTTCAGGGGATGAGCAAGGTTGACACGATCAAGAATGTGATTCCCGGGCTCTTTCGCCCCATCATCGACCATGCCAAGGACCAAGGGATCAAGGTCGCCATCGAGAACTGGTTTGAAACCTGCCTTCAGGGGCTGGACACGTTTGACTGCCTGATGGAAACGATCCCCGACGCGAATTTCGGCCTGAATTACGATCCCTCTCACTTGGTCTTTCAGCAGTGCGACTACACGGTGCCCATCACGAAGTTCGGCAAACGGATATTCCACACTCACGCAAAGGACTGTCTGGTGGACGAGCACCAGCGGGCCTACTATGGCGTGCTGGGAGGCAAGTGGTATGTGGGGGCTGAGGGAGGTGGTTGGTGGCGATATGTCATTCCCGGTTTTGGCGACATTAACTGGGGTACGTACATCGGCCACCTGCGTGAGGCCGGCTACAAGGGAGTGCTCAGCATCGAGCACGAAGATAGCACGTTTAGCCCGGAAGAAGGCTTCCGGCAGGGAGCACACTATCTGAATCAATTCTGCAACGCATAGATTGGGCGCGGTGTTGGGCCAAGGTGAATGGGGCGCATCGCCATACTTCCTCGTCCGGGAATAAGCCGGAACTGCTAAGCCGTATCAATTCAGTGGCTGGTGCTGCGATGAGGCTGCTCGGCGTGGTAGGACAGGCGTCACGTCTGACTCGAATAGCCCAAGGCATCCTCACCGTTTGGTGACATAGAAATACTCGCGGCGCCGTGATACAAGTTTTTGGTTTGCACTCGTTCGGGACAGGCGGGACGCCGGTCCTACTGAATATAGTCACGGTTAAGAGGGGGAGTGTCCTTTACCGCAACACGAAGCCAAGGATGCAAAATCCGCGCAAACGATAGGGCAGCGCAGCAACGCTGCCCAACGACGAAAGAAGCAGTTTCAAGTCAGCTCAAGTCCCGGAGCAATTGTTTCAAATCGAAGTAGCGGCCGGGACAGCGCGTTCCAATCGGATTGATTTGTTGATGCGTCTTGATGGCGCTGAGTCTCAAATTGCAGCGTTGACGCAGGGCCTGGATCAGGGCTTCCAAACTGGCCAGTTGCTTGCGCGTCGGACGCGTTTTGTCGAAATGGCCGACCAGACAAATGCCAATGCTGACGCGGTTGAGCGAAACGCTCGCCAAATGACCGCCGTCCAACTGTTTGGTCCAGCGGGCGCCCACGGCGACCTCCCCGTCGCCCATGCCATCGCCATTGCCAATCACGAAATGGTAGGCGAGGCCGTTCTTCATGTGCCGGGTGTTGCGATGGTACTCGTCCATGCCTGAAACCGTGCCACACGAAGTCGCGCTGTGATGGACGACGATGTATTTCCAGCGCCCGCGGCGCACCCGCGCTTTCTTGATGGCGGCGCGGACGGGGGCGCTCAACGTAGGCGGACGGCCAGAGGATTTTTTCGCGGGAATGACCAGGCGTTGGCCGGGATAAATCGGCTCTTTCAGCGAAAGATCATTGCGCCGCGCCAATTCTCCGACACTGACGCCGTGTTCCCGAGCGATCAGCGACAGGTTGTCGTGCTTCTTGATCACATAGGTGCCAGCCGCGGCCATTCCGGTGACCGCCCAAACCAAACCCACGGCCAAAACCGTCGCCGCCCACCACCGTGGACTCCGTCTGTTAGTCGAACTCAATAGTTTCACTACCACCCACCCGTTAGAATACTTACCCCTTCACTGTCGAGAACTTTTGGGCGAATTCAAACCCCTCCTCACAAACTCACGCGTGGCGGCGCCTGGGAAACGGCGCCAATTTGAATAACAAAAGTTTGCGGCGCTCTGTTGAAGCGCCGCTACAGTTTAAGGGATAATGCCCGAGACCTTTTCGGGCAAGTTTTGCTCAACTCGCCCAACTGCCCAGCACTTCGCGGAGGTGCCGCATTTCGTCTTCAACCTCCTCGGGTCGTGCAACGGTCCGGGCAATCTCAGCGCGGATTTGCTCACCATAGCGCTGACGCAACCGGTGTACCGCCACGGCGACGGCGCCCGTTTTCATGCCGAGTTCGGTGGCGGCGGCCGCGTAATCGCCGGAATCGGCTTGTTCGGACAGATAACCGGCCAGCCGGTCAAAGAGCGGTCCTTTGCCTTCGGCGACGTATTCCTCGCGCAATTGCGCCCGGCCTTGCTCAATCACCGTCGCCGCCCAGCGGGCCTCGTACACTTTCTCCGGGGTCAGATCGGACACCGGTTCCTGGAGGTACCGTTCCTCTTTCGATTCATCGTCGTCGAGGGAGAGCAGCGGACGGCCACCGCCGCGTTTGGCCGCGTTATTCCAGTCGCGTTCGTTGGCCAGAAAATGATTCAGCGCCGCCAGGAGGAAGGAACGGAATTTGCCTTTGCGACGGTCCACCGCGCCCAGATAATTCTTTTCCAGGATTTGCAGGAAATAAGCCTGCACCAAATCCTCGGCATCCTGGGCGGAATAGCCGGAACGGCGCACGTAGGCGTACAGCGGGTACCAGTAAGTCTGACAGAGCCGTTCCAGCGCGGCGCTGGCTTCCGGGGAACCACCTTGGCGCGCCTTCATCAGGTCGGTCCAGCGCGTGGTGCCGAACCAATGCGCCGGCACCGACGATCCTTCACGGTGTTTTCGAGGTTCAAGCATAACGTTGTTCAATTACCGTTATTAACGCACCGATTGGTCAATTCTGCCAGTCTTGATTCCTTTCACCGTGCCGCCAACAGCGCCTGCAACCGCTGCATCTCGGTGTGAATTTCCGCGGCGGAGCGGTAGCGGCGTTGCGGATCGGTCTGACAGGTCTTACCGATGATGCGGTTGAACTCCATGAGCAGGGCGTAATCGGCGTGTTGATCCAGACCGGTCGGCAGTTCCGGAAACAAATCCGGCTCCCAACCGAAGACGGCTTCGTACATGACTTTGCCGAGACTGTACAGATCGGCTGCCGGCGTGCCCGGTCCTTCCGGCGCAATGTAGCCTTCGGTGCCCAGAAAGGTCACCGACTGGCCCGTCACCGCCATATCGGTCACCAGGCCAATGTCCGCCAACTTGGCAACTCCACTGGCAAAAATGATATTGGAAGGTTTGATGTCGCGATGGATCAACCGTTGTTGGTGCAGATACTCCAAGGCCGAGGTCAAGGCCAGCAGCGCGGACACACATTCCGCGGGCGAAAGGGTCCGCCGCTTCCTGAGCACGGTCGCCAGCGTTCGCGGCGAATAGCAGTCGGGGCGAATCTGCGTCCCGTGTTCTTCGTCATCCGCGGGTTCCATGATGCAATAGAAGCAGCCGGCGGCCTCGTTGCGGCCGACGTGCAACAAGTGCAACAGGCCGGGATGCTGCAAGGTGATCGGCATGAACTTGCGGATACCATTGAACTCTCGTTCGTAGGGAGTGTCGCGGGCGAACTCGTCGCGCCGGACGATTTTAACCGCGCGATACAGTCCCACCGCGTTTTGGGCCAGCCACACTTCGCCGTAAGCGCCACGGCCAACCCGGCGCAGCAAAGCATGGTCGGGAATCGGGATCGCCGAGGAATCCGGCGCGGGGCGGGGAGTCACCGAGGGCGTATCGAGGGCAGTCCCCGGACTCGCGGCGTTGCGGCCGGCGCGGGCCGCGGTGAGGCTGGATTCGATGACTTTTTCCAAAACTTCTTTTTGCCGGTACAAGCGTTTGGTTTGGGCCAGCACGGACCAGCCCAAAGCCAACGGGATTTCTGCGCCGACCACGTACAGCCACGGCCACCAGACCCGCGTTTGCCAGAGCAACAGAATGCTCACAATGCTTATACTCACCATCCCCAAAACAGCCAGGCCCACAGCGGGCAAAGGCCGAACGATGGCCAGCAAAAAACCGAACAGCGCCCCGCACCCGATGGCAAGCAGTCCAACCCATTCGTAGGACAATTGTGTCAGCCATTCATGATGGATCAGGTTCAGAAACGCGGTGGCCATGATTTCCACGCCGGGAAACAAGTTGCCTCTCCAGCGGGAATAGGGCGTTGAATACATGTCAATCGGCAAAGCCAGATCAGGCGTGGCCAACCGCCCGCCGACGAACACATATTTATCCCGGAAGAACGCGTGCGGTTGATTGGTGTAAGCCGCGTAGCTTAAATTGGGAATCGTGTTTGCCGGGCCATAGTAATTGAGCCAATGACTGTCCAAATCTTGCGGCCTGACGTTGGGAGGTACCAGGCCGGCAATCCGGGCGGCCACCAGCGGCAACCCGGGCGTCTGCTCGTTGCCGGGGTAATACTGGCGAATGATACTTTGTTGGTCGCCTTGGACCAATGCCGGGCCCCACGCCCGAGCCGCATTCAGGAAATTCTTAGGCGGTAAGGTCGATTCGACGAGAATTCCAGGCGAGTGATTCTTCTGTCTCATGGCACCCAGAACCGCTTTGCCATATTCGCGCATCGCTTGAGCAAATTCCTGATCGCCGGGCTGGGGCTGATTATCAAAATAGATATCGAAGACGACCAGCTTGGCCCCGTCGGCCTTCATGCGCTTCAACAATTGGGCGTGCCAAGCGCGATCCCAATTGCTGGGTTTTCTACCGAAACGGGCAATTGCCGTTTCATCCATGTAAACAATAAAAACATCTGCCAAGGTTGTTTGTGGCTGAAAAATAAAGCCCAAATCATAGCTCCAATTCGCCAAGCCCGCGCCCAGCCGCGGGTAAAACCACAGCAAAAAGGCCAATCCCGCGCTCAGCAACGCACCCGTCACGCCGCTGCGCCAATTCTCGCTTATGGTGGTTTTGAGCTTCACTGCCAACTGACGGGAAAGGTAGAAGAATCATCCGCCGGGAGAAAGCCTGAAAGTGCTGGTCGGTCCAACGGCCGCGCCGCCCTGAATTGTTGGCGCGGGCGCGCGCCGAGGGTAATCGGAATCTGCATCAATCCATTGGGCGTACCAAAAAGTTCCGCTGGCATTGCGCGTTCCGCTTTGCCTATGCTCCCCGCCCTGATTAGTATTGTCACGATGACCTCAGCGCAAATTCGCCAGTCGTTCCTCGACTTCTTCAAGTCGAAGCAGCACACCATTGTGCCTTCGTCGAGCCTCATGCCGGACTCGCCGAACCTGCTGTTCACCAACGCCGGCATGAACCAGTTCGTGCCCATCTTCCTGGGCCAGATTCCACTGCCCGTACCACGCCGGGACGCGCCGCCGACACGCAGAAGTGCATCCGCGCCGGCGGCAAACACAACGACCTCGAGGACGTCGGGCTTGGACACCTACCACCACACCTTCTTCGAGATGCTTGGCAACTGGTCCTTCGGCGATTATTTCAAACAGGAAGCCATCGAATGGGCCTGGGAACTGGTGACCGAAGTCTGGAAGTTTCCGAAGAAACGGCTTTACGCGACGGTCTATCAGCCCGGCGAAGGCGAACCGGCGGAGTTCGACCAGGAAGCCTACGATCATTGGGCCGGCTCTTCACCGCGGCCGGACTCGATCCGAAGATCCACATCGTCACCGGCGACAAGAAGGACAATTTCTGGATGATGGGCGACACCGGCCCGTGCGGTCCGTGCTCCGAATTGCACGTCGATCTCACCCCGAACGGCGACACCAAGGGCGCGCTGGTCAACATGGGCAGCTCCGAGTGCATCGAGATCTGGAACCTCGTCTTCATCCAGTTCAACGCCAACCCGGACGGCACCTATTCGCCGCTGCCGGCCAAGCACGTGGACACCGGCATGGGCTTCGAGCGCGTGACCAGCATCATGCAGGGCACGAAGAACTTCACCGACTTCGCGCGCCACCATCTCGAACTACGAAACCGACATCTTCCGGCCGCTGTTCGACAAATCGAAAAACTGAGCGGCAAGCAATACGGTTCCACCCTGCCGACGGGGGAATCTCAAATTGCAGATCTCAAATCACAGATGGCGATCGACGTGGCGTTCCGCGTCATCGCGGACCACATCCGCACCCTGAGCTTCGCGATTGCCGACGGCATCCAACCCGGCAACACGGACCGCAATTACGTCCTGCGCCGCATCCTGCGCCGGGCCGTGCGTTACGGCCGCACGCTGGGCTTTCACGAACCGTTCTTCTACAAACTGGTGCATGTGCTGGCGAACACGATGGGCGACGTGTTTCCCGAGGTCCGGGCGAAACAGAACCACATCGAGGAAGTAATTCGGGTGGAGGAAGAGGCGTTCAACAAGACGCTGGATCGGTGGAATTGAACTGTTTGAGACAGGTCGCCAAGCCTCTGGATTGACCATCCAGCATGCAACGCCGCAAGTCTTCGTCAGTGCGGAGACAGTTCGAGTTAGTAAAGAACGCGTTCAAATCTTTCCGGGTGAAAGAGTGCGCTTTTCAGAGCTTTGTACGACACTACTGGCTTTCCCACTCGATCTCACGGAACTGATGGCTCGCGAACGCGGTTTGACTGTGGATACGATTGGTGTTTGAGAAACTGATGGACGAACAACGCAAGCGCGCCCGCGCTGCCCAGAAGAAAGAAGTCATCGAGCTCTCCCAAATCGAAACCACCGCGCCCACGACCTTCGTCGGATTCGACAAACTCGCGTCCCCCGCCAAAGTCCTCGAAGTCGTGCGCTCAAGGACAAAACCGCCGTTATCCTCGACACCAGCCTTGCTACGCCGAAATGGGCGGCCAGGTCGGCGACACGGGTGAACTGTCCCGTGGCGGCCAGCTTTGGCGCATCGCCAACACGCAGAAATCCGGCAACGCCTGGCTGCACCTCCTGGCGGATGAACCCGGCGAACTGGAGCCGGGAATGGAAGTCCAACTCGCCGTCAATCGTGCCCGCCGCGCGGCCATTCAGCGGCACCACACCGTCACGCATCTCTTCCACTGGGCGCTGCACGAAGTCGTCAGCCGCGAGGCCTCGCAGAAAGGCTCCTACGTCGGTCCGGAGAAACTGACCTTTGACTTCAACAGCGCCCCGCTCACGCCGCAGCAAGTGGCGGACATCGAGAAACTCGTCAACGAGCGCATCCTCGAAAACGCGCCGGTCACCTGGACCGAGGTCAAATACGATCACGTCAAGGACCGCCCGGACATCATGCAGTTTTTCGGTGAGAAATACGGCGAATGGGTGCGCGTCGTCCAGGTCGGCGGGCAACCCACCGCGCTCGACGGCTATTCGATGGAACTCTGCGGCGGCACGCACACCCGCGCGACCGGCGAGATCGGGCTGTTCCGCATTGCGGCCGAGAGCGCCATCGCCGCGGGCGTCCGGCGCATCGAAGCCGTTGCCGGGTTGGAGGCGTATCAAAGGGCCCAGGAAGAACTGGCGCTCGTCAAATCGCTGGCCGGCAAGGTCAATTCCCCGATCGGCGAACTCGAGAAGAAAATCGAAAACCTGCTGGCCCATCAAAAGGAATTGGAGAAACAACTTCGCGCGCTGGCCCAACAGCAAGCCGCCGGCGCCGCGCGGGATCTCCTCGCCAAAGCCCAAACCATCAACGGCATTCCCGCCATCATCGAAAATTGCGGGGCCGCCGACGGTGACGCGCTCCAATCCCTGGCCAACGAACTGAAGGGCCAGTTCCAAGGCGTGATTATCCTGGGCGGCGCCGCCAACAATGCCGTGGCCCTCGTCGCATCGGTCACGCCCGAATACACCGCCAAGGTGCAGGCGGGCAAAATCATCCGCGAGATCGCCCCGCTGGTCGGCGGCAAGGGCGGCGGCAAGCCGGATAATGCCCGCGGTGGCGGCAAGGAAACCGGCAAGCTCGACGAGGCCCTGGCCAAGGCAAAGAGCCTGTTGGCCTGAATTGGCCATCGCGACCATGGCCGCAATCACCTACCAACTCGGCAACGAACTGGACCTGGACGCGGTCATTGACCTGTATCGCGACTCAACCCTCGGCGAGCGTCGCCCCATTGACGACCGCGACCGGATGGCGCGCATGCTTCGCCAGGCGAACCTCGTGGTAACCGCATGGGATGGACCGCTGCTGGTGGGCATTGCGCGCAGCGTGAGTGATTTCACGTATTGCACGTATCTGTCCGACCTTGCCGTGCGTCTCGCGCACCAACACCAAGGCATTGGCCGCGAACTCGTGCGTCAAACCCAACAAGCCGGCGGCCAAGCCCGCATCATCCTCCTCGCCGCCCCGAAAGCGGAAGCTTACTACCCGCGCCTTGGTTTTACGCATCATCCACAGGCGTGGGTGCTGGACCCTGACGACATACTTCAGTAGGACAGTGCGTCCCGCCTGTCCCGAATGTCGAAATGGTGTCCGTCCACGCAGGGAACTACCCAAGATTAACAAGCGCCTTCTTTCCGTTCGGGACAGCCGAGACGGCTGTCCTACGTGATAGCGCGACCGCACCAGATAGGACGCAGGTAATGTGACCAGTGCCCAATTCCCAATGACCAGAGAAGGTCCAATTTCCAAGCTCCATGCTCCGGTCGAACCGCCGTCCGCTGGCTGGCTGGTCATTGGTAATATTGGTCATTGGTCCTTGGCCATTCCTCCGCGCCCTCAACCGCGCCGTTCTTCTTATTCACTGCGACCCCGCATCCACTGCCACCGCTGTTGGGAAAACCCGCGCAATCGGTTTGCGCCGCAGTCCCACGGCCAAGCCCATCAGAATCACGGCGCTGCCCCACAATTGCCCCCAGTGCAGCGGTTCCTTGAGCCACAGAGCCGAAATGGCCAGTCCGGCGACCGGTTGCACGAAAATGGTCAAGCCGGTGACGTTCACCTCCGTCTCACGAATCACCACGTACCAAAGACTGAAGCCGATCACCGTACACACCACCGCCAAATAAAGCAGCCACAGCCAGGCCGACAGCGGAAGTTCCCGCGCCGCCCGAATCGTGTGCGCGCCGCCGGGCAAAGAATCCAGGAACACATTCATCAGCGTGCCGGAGACTAAGGCGCTGCCAACCAGTTTGAGCGTACCCACGCGCGCCAGTAGCGGTTTCCCGATGACGGAATAAGTGGTTTCGCAAACGAACGACGAAATAAACAGCAAGTTCGGCAGCAATCCCTTCAGTGGTTCGTTTCCGTGCCAGACGCCGGACAACAACGCCACGCCGGTCATTCCCAGGGCAAACCCCCACCAACGTCGGGCGGCGATATGCTCGCGCAGAAACAGCGCGCCCGCCAGCGCAGTGATCAACGGATCCAACGCCATCAACAGCGACGTATCTCCCGCCTGACCGCGATGGACGCCTTCGATTTGCAGGCGCGGCGCCACGCAAAACACCATGATGCCCATGATCCCCACGCGCAGCAGTTCCCGTCCCCGCGGTCCGCGTCCCGGCAGCCAGGGCCAAACGGCCACTAGGCACAGCGACGCCATGGTGTAGCGCAGCGTGGCAATGGACCCGGAACTCAAATGCTGGCCCAGCACCTTGAAAATGGAATACGTCCCCGCCCAAAGCAGGTTCATTCCGATCAACAAGATGAGGTACAACGGCTTCATCGCGACAACCTCGAAGGATGTAGAGTAAAAACCAGGTTCCGCCAAGGAGAACATCTCCGTTGAATAGAACCGCCGCGAAACGCATCTCAAGGTATTGCCTTTACGCGGGCAAAAGGTTTGCCAGCATGCCGGAATTCAGCGAAACTGGCGCGGTACATGGCGGTAGAACACCGTGTGATGGATTGGATTTTTGGTTACTGTTTAGTTCCTGCCTTTGAGCAGACAAGACGCGCATGAAAACAGCTTTGACATTGATCGTGATCGCCGGACTGGCGGTGGGCGGTTGGTTCTTTTGGAAGCAACAACAAGCCAACGGCCTCGCGGCACAGGACGACAGCCGCCCAACCACCGCGCTGGTGGAATCCACCAACATCAGTTTTGCCGTGACGCTGGCCGGCGAGATTGCTCCCGCCGAGCAGGTATCCGTCCGCCCGGAAATTAACGGCAAGATCGCCATGCTCAACGTGGACGTGGGCGACAAGGTGAAGAAGGGAGACGTATTGTTCACCCTCGACGACCAGGAACTCCAGAATCAAAAACTGGCCAGCCAGGCGGACGTTGACCGGGCGAAATTGCAACTCGAACAGGCCGAGCGTGACTTCAAGCGCAACCAGCAACTCTTCGATGATAAGCTGGTTTCGCGCGAAGTATTCGACAACAGCAAAACCGTCGTCGCCCTCGCCAAAAACGCCCTCGAACGGGCGCACCGGGACATGTCCGTGGTCGAAGAGCGCCTGACCAAAACCGTCATTGCCGCGCCCTTTGACTGCACGGTACTGGTGCGGCCGGTTTCCGTCGGCCAGGCGGTGTCCGGCTCGGCCGGCGTGGGCGGCGGCACGGAAGTGCTGGTGATTGCCGACCTGAACCAGATGGTCATCAACGCCCACGTCAACCAGGCGGATGTCACCCGGTTGAAGCACAACCAATCGGTCGAGGTGAACGTCGAGGCGGTTTCCGGCTTGCACGTCAACGGGGTGATTGAACGGATCGCGCCCCAGGCCACCATCAAGAACAACATCAAAGGCTTTGCCACCCGCATTGCCATCAAGAACATCGATCCCCGCATTCAACCCGGCATGACCGCCAACATCACCATTCCGGTTGCTTCCGCGCAGAATGTGCTGGCGGTGCCCCTGGCGGCCGTGTTCACCGAACAGGGCGAGCGCTACGTTTATGTGAAAGAGGGCGAACAATATGCCCGCCGCCCGGTGCAAATCGGCGTCGCCGATTATTTTTATGCGGAAGTGGTCAACGGTCTGCACAGCGGTGACGTGGTCGCGTTGGAGCAGCCTCCCGAAAAGACCATCAAACCCAGCGAACTGCCCTTGCAACCGGCGGGAGCCACCAACCGCAGCAGCATGGCCACGGGCAGTCCAGCCGAACAAACCGCCGGCAACGCCGAGCACAAGCCCGCCACCACCAATCGCATCACCAGTGGCACCGCCACCAAAACCGCCCGCAGTGACACCTGACGGCCCGCTTTATGGCTTTAGTCGAACTCCGGGACATTACTAAAATCTATCGCCTCGGCGGCGAGGAAATCCGCGCCCTGGACGATGTGACCCTGGACATCGAAAGCGGAGAATTCATTTCCATCATCGGCCCCTCGGGCAGCGGCAAGTCCACGTTGATGCACATCCTCGGCTGCCTGGATTCGCCGACCAGCGGTTCACTGTTGCTCGATGGCACGATGATCCACAATGCCTCGCCCCGGCAATTGGCCGCCATCCGCAACCAGAAGATCGGGTTCGTGTTCCAGTTCTTCAATCTGTTGCCCAAGCTCAATGTGCTGCAGAACGTCGAGCTGCCGATGGTTTACAGCGGCCAATCCGCCCGCAAACGCCGCGAACGGGCGCTGGAAGCGCTGAAGCTGGTCGGCATGGAAAACCGCTCCAAACATCGGCCCGTCGCAATTTCCGGCGGCCAGCAGCAACGCGCCGCCATCGCCCGCGCGCTGGTCAACAATCCGCGAATCATTTTCGCCGATGAACCCACGGGCAACCTCGACTCGCACACCGGCGAAGTGATCCTCGAGCTGTTCCGCAAGCTCAATGCCGAAGGCCGCACCATCGTGCTGGTCACCCACGATCCGGAAATTGCCGCCGTCACCCCGCGGCGCATTGAGATTCGCGACGGCAAGATTGCGCCGGAAGTCGATGTGACCCTGGCCGGCATGGACCGGGTCATCCCCGGGATTCGTCCGCAACCGGCGGCCACGCCGCCGTAAGGGTTGTGGCGGAGCATTCCAGAACACGTCTCTTTCTTCGTATGGACCTCGGGAACATTATCAGCATTGGCTTCAAGGAAATCTGGGCGCACAAGTTCCGCTCAGTGCTGACAATGCTCGGCATCATTCTCGGCGTATCGAGTCTGGTCGCCATGTCCGCTCTGGTCAAAGGCATGGAAAACGGCATGAAGGAAGCCCTGGCCGCGATTGGCGGCTTGGAAAAAATCCGGGTGCAGCCCACGGACGAGCTGCCCGTGTACCAGCGCCATCTGGCCGACCAGGCGCCCGGCTTGACGCTGAAGGATGTGATCGCCCTCGAAAACAACGCGCCGCTGGTCCACAACATCACCCCGAACATCGAAATGTGGGGCTGGCACTCGCGCACCATGATTACCTACCGGGGCAAATCCACCCGGCCGTTCATCTTTGCCGGCACCTGGCCCAGTGCGCTCAAGATCGACGATCACGTCGTCGAATATGGCCGCATGTTCAACGAACTGGACGACGAGGAAGCGCGCAACGTCTGCGTCATCGGCACCGGCATCCGGGACGAACTCTTTGGCGACCCCGACATCATCGGCAAGGAAATCATTCCTCTCGGTGAAGTAATCAACATCAACGGCCAGCCGTTCACCATCATCGGGATGTTCAAGCTCTACGAAAGCGAGCAGGCCCGGCGCGAACGCGAATTGGCCAAGAACGACGATCGCAGTTCAGACCAACCAGACGGTCCCAGCCGCAGCCGGGGCCGGCATCGTCACGGAAAGGCGGGCACTTCGTCTTCCGGCTGAAGAACAACACGGTCTATATCCCGTTGAATACCATGCTGCTGAAGTTCCGCTCTGCCAGCGGCACCAACGGCGTGCCGGATCCGCGCCTCTCCACGATCAACATGGACATTCCTGACATCGCCGAACTGGGGCCGGCACTACAACAGGTGCGCAATGTCCTGATGATCACCCACAACGGCATCGAGGATTTCAGCTTCATGACTCAGGAGGATTGGGCGGACGAAATTACGGCCCACATCCACAATGCCCGAGTCAACCGTGGGATCATTGCCGCCATCTGCCTGGTGGTCGGCGGCATCGGCATCATGAACATCATGCTCGCCAGCATTTCCGAACGCGTCCGCGAGATTGGCATTCGCAAGGCCGTGGGCGCCAGCACCGGCGACATGTTCGTGCAAATCCTGATTGAAAGCCTCGTGATTGCGCTTATCGGCGGCTTGACGGGCCTGGCGGTTTCCTACGGATTGGTGCAAACCATCGCGTCCATCACGCCCACGGACAACGTCCCGATCATCACCGTGGCGTCCATGATCGTGGCGTTCGCTTTCAGCGCCGGCACTGGCATCCTGGCGGGATCTGGTGCCCGCCTTCAAAGCCGCACGCCTGGATCCCATTCAGGCCCTGAAATACGAATGAGCCGGCCATGAATCTGACCAACGCCCTCCTCATCGGCTTAAAACACATCTGGGCGCACAAAATCCGGTCGCTGTTGACCATGCTGGGCATCGTGCTCGGTGTGTCGAGCCTGGTGGCGATGGCGGCCATCGTCAAAGGCATGGAAAACGGGATGAAAGAAGCCCTCATTGCCATGGGCGGACTGGACAAGGTATTGACCCGCGAGGAAGACGTGCCGCCCGAACAGGAACACCTCAAGGACCAGGCGCCCGGCCGGACGATCCGGGATGTGTATGCCCTCAAAGCCAGTGCGCCGCTGTTGCGGGTGGTGTCGCCCGAGATGGCGCTCTACGGTGCCGTCATCAGCCGCGGGGGCAAAGACATTCGCCCCTCCGAATGCGTCGGCGTCTGGCCCGCCGTGCTCGACATGAACTTGTTCGAAGTCGAACATGGCCGGTTCTTCACCGACCTGGACGAGGAAAACGCCAACAGCGTGTGCGTCATCGGCACCGGCATTCGGGATGAGCTGTTTGGATCGCCGGACGAAATCGGCCGGGAAATTATTCCCCTGGGCGAGATCATTCAAATCAACCATCAGCCGTTTACGATTGTTGGGTTGTTCAAAGAATATGAAAGCGAACAGACCCGCCGCGCGCGCGAGTACGCCAAGACCCATCCGCCGACCAAGGAAGAGCAAACCGGTCCGGCGCACCGCCGCGGATGGCGAAGCAAACATTGGGATGCCTTTTGGCGGAAGAACAACACGGTTTACATCCCGCTCAACACCATGTGGGTCAAGTTTCGCGCCGCATCGAATAATGGCCTGCCCGATCCCAAGCTCACGGACATCGACCTGAAAGTCACCAGCCTCGATCAGTTGGAACCGGCGTTGCAGCAGGCCCGCAACGTGATGATGATCACTCACCGCGGCATCGAGGACTTCACGTTTCGCACCCAGGAAGACCGCATCGACGACATCAACCGACGCATCCGCAACGCCCGGTTGAGCGGCGGGATCATTGCGGGATTGGCGCTGCTGGTGGGGGGCATCGGCATCATGAACATCATGCTGGCCAGCATCAACGAACGCATCCGCGAGATCGGCATCTGCAAGGCGATCGGCGCCACCGGCATGGCCATCTTCGGACAAATCATGATCGAAAGCTTGGTGCTCGCCGGCTTGGGCGCCGTAGCCGGGCTGGCTGCCTCCTTCGGCCTGGTGGAGATTTTGACGGTGCTGACCGCCCAACCCAATGCTACCTCCTACACGCGCGAAGCCGTGCAAAACGCGCCAGTCATCACCCTGGGAGCCATGCTGCTCGCCGTCGCGTTCAGCGCACTGGTTGGCGTCCTGGCCGGACTGTTCCCCGCCTTCAAAGCCGCCCAACTCGATCCCATCCAGGCGCTGCGTTACGAGTGAACCGGGCGACGATGTTTGTGCCATCTCCTGGCTTGTTGCAGCGGACGTGAGTCCGCTCACTTTTTTCCCCTTCGAGAAAGTCAGAACCGAGTCACATCGGCGCTACGGTGTGTTGGGGCTTCCCCGCCCTCCATCAGTCAGCATCAGGCATCTGGTATCCGGCATCCAGTCGATCTTCGATTTCTAGCGCCCTTCTGGCTACCAGCACGCCTACTTTGTTCCTTGAAGATTGCCTCCGGCCACCTATAAAGAAAGCATGTTGCCAACCTTTCTGTTTCATGGCGGACCGATGATCTGGGTGATCCTGGTCGCCAGCGCGGTGGCGCTCGTGGTCTTCATCGAGCGCCTGCTGCACTATCATCGGGCACAAATCAACTCGATGGAATTCCTTAACGGCGTGCGCAACGTGTTGAAACGGGACAACGTGGTCGAAGCCATTTCAATTTGCGATGCCACCCCCGGTCCAGTCGCTCGCCTGGTCAAGATCGCCATCCTGAACCGGGAACGCGGCCGGGAAGGTGTGCGCGAGGCTCTGGAAGAAGCGGGATTGGTCGAAGTGCCGCCCCTCGAGGAGAAACTGAATCTGCTGGCCACCATCGCGCAGATCGCCCCGCTGTTGGGATTGCTGGGCACGGTGCTGGGGTTCATCAAGATTTTTGCCCAACTGCAAAGCCGCTCGACGATGGCGACCATGTTGGATCTTTCCGGCGGAGTCTGGCAGGCATTGATATGCACCGCTGCCGGGCTGGCGGTGGCGATCCCTTGTTACGCCGCCTACAATTATCTGGTCAGCCGGGTGAACTCGATCGTGCTCGACATGGAGAAAGCGGCGACGGAAATCGTCAACATCGTGAATGAACCGCCCGCGCCGCGACCGTCATGAGATTTCCGCGTAACACGAAAATATTCCGCGGCCAATTGGATGCGGCGCCTTATGCCGGCGTGCTGTTTCTGCTGGTGATTTTTTTGATTCTGAATTCCAAATTCATCTTTGTGCCCGGGGTGCCCATCCACTTGCCGGAAGCGGCTGCGTTGCCCGGCACCGAACGGCCCACGGTGGCGGTGGTCGTGGACGCCAAAGGCCGCTTTTATTTCGACAATCAACTGGCTGACGACGCGCAGTTGGAAGCACGTTTGCGCAGTGCCGTGTCCCAGGTCCAAGAGCCCTTGACGCTGGTGGTCCAGGCCGATGAGGACGTGGAATACCGGGTCCTGACGCACTTGTGGCTGATCGCGCGCAACGCCGGCATCAAGGATTTGCTCCAGGCTACGCGCCCGCCGCTGGTGCCGGGAGCGGTGGTGTCACCGCCCTAAAGTCATGCTGGCGGCCAAGTCCAACAACCTCGGTAAGCCCGATCTGGCCGGCTCGGTGCGGGAACCGGTCCGGTGGTCGCGACGGCGTTGGGTGTTCACGTTCCTGGCCATCTTGCTGCTGCAAACCGGCTTGATCTTCCTGCTGGTGGAACGGCCGCGACCGGTCAAGGTTCCGGACGGATTCCATACCGGCATTTACCCCGCCAACACTCCGCTGGCAGTGCAACAAGTCGCCGGGATGCGGTTGTGGCAGGATCCAACGCTGTTTGTGTTGCCCCAGCCGCACACTTTTTCCGAACGGGCCTGGTTGGCCTACACTCCCGTGCAACACCAGTTCAGTGATTGGACCGAACCGCCACGCTGGCTGGAGTTCAATGAACAGCATCTCGGCGAAAGCTTTGCCTGGTATGCCCGAACGGTGACCAATCCGCCGCGGCTGATCGCGGACCTGCCGTTGCCTCCACTCACCGCCGCCGATTTGCCCGTGCCCAATCAACCGATCGCCGGCCGCTCGCAAGTGAATGTGGATGGGGCCCTGGCGGCCCGTCCGCTGCGAACGCCCATACCCTTGTGCGCTTGGACGCAATCAGAAATCCTGTCCAATACCGTGATCCAACTGGTGGTGGATGCCGAGGGCTACCCCCGGGAAACCACCCTGCTGGCGGAGAGTGGACTTCGCGCCGCCGACGTTTATGCCCTCCAACAAGCGGCGAACGCCCGCTTCGAACCATTGCGCCGGCCGGAAGGGATGCCGAGCCCGGATGGGCGCTTGACCTGGGGCACTTTGGTGTTTCAGTGGCAAACGATCCCGCCCGCGGCCACCAACGCCTCCGCTGTCCTGCCTTGACATGACCATTGACGAACTGCTGACCGCATACGTGATCATCTTGCTGGCCCTGCTTTCGGCCATTGCCTGGTATTACGCCCAACGCCAGAAACGCTTCGGCCCCATCCCCAGCGAAGACCGGATTTTCCGGTGCGAGAAATGCGGATTCGTCTATACCGACGACGCGGACGTCGATCGCTCTCGCTGCTCCCAGTGCGGCACGCTCAACGAAGCGATCGAGTTCTGAAATCATTGAGATTCAACCCGCCTTCCGATCGCTCAACTTCCCGTTCCGGTCTTGACTTCCACGACGTCGTGCGGCGTGGCTTCGCGCATCCCGGCGTGGCTGACACGGATGTACCGCGCTTTCTCGCGGAGTTGGGCCAGATTGGCGGCGCCCAAATAGCCCATGCCGGATTGAATGCCGCCGATGAGTTGCGCCAGCACGCGATCCACCGAGCCACAGACTTCCTTCAACGCTTCTACACCTTCGGGAGCGACTTTTTGGTTTGGGGGGGCTTCGGGCGTATGTCCGTACCGGGCCGCCGATCCCGATTTCATGGCCGCCAGACTGCCCATGCCCCGGTATTGTTTGTAGAGTTTGCCGCCAATTTCAATGACTTCGCCCGGCGCTTCCAGGCAGCCGGCAAGAATCCCGCCGCACATCACGCCCTGCGCCAGCGTCAGGGCTTTGACAATATCGCCGGACTTGGTGATTCCGCCGTCGGCAATGATGGTCACGCCCTTCTTGCGCGCCACTCGCGAACCGATAAACAGCGCCGTCAACTGAGGAATGCCCACGCCGGCCACCACGCGTGTTGTGCAGATCGATCCCGGCCCTTGGCCGACCTTGATCACGTTGGCGCCGCAATCCGCCAGGAACTCGACGCCTGCCGCACTGGTGACGTTGCCGGCTATGATTGGCAGTTTCGGGAAGGCCTCGCGAATCATTCGGACCGCGTCGCCGACGCCCTGGCTGAAACCATGCGCGGTCGAAACCGCCACCACGTCTGCCCCCCGTTCCACGAGATTTCCCACGTGCTCCAGGATCCGGTCGCGGTCCAGTTCACCGAAAGCATTGCGCGTTGCCGAAATGGCCGCGCCGCACAGCAACCGGAATTGCGCGTCGCGCGCCGGCTTGAATTGCGCGTTGCGCTCCTGGGTGATCCGTTCCACGTCGCTCATGGTGAACAGCCCGTGCAACTTGTCGTTGTCATCCACGACCAGCAATTTGTGAATGCCCGGATGATCGGTGAAGAATTTGTCGGCGCGGGCAATGGGATTTCGGCCGAGTTCCTTGCGATTGATCACCTGGACCTGATCGCGCGGGGTCAAGGCTTCGGCCACGTTGCGTTTGGCGTACCGTTGTTTGACCACATGTCCCGAGAGCAGCCCGACCAGCTTGCCGCCGGCATCCACGACGGGGAAGGTGCTGAAGCTGAAGCGCCGTTTTTGAATCATCTCGAGCACGCTGCCAATCAACTGTTCGGGCGCCACCTTGATCGGATCCTGAATCAGCCCATGCACGTGGTTCTTTACCCGGCTGACCATCGAGAGTTGGTCCTTTTCGCCCATGTTGTAGTGAAGCAGGCCGAGTCCGCCGTTGAGCGCCATGGCGATGGCCATGCGGGCTTCGGTGACGGTGTCCATGTCCGCCGAGACGATCGGAATGCTCAATTGCAATCCGTCTGCCAGGGTGGTGTCGAGTTGGGTGTCGCGGGGCAAAATCTCGGAATATTGCGTCGCCAACGTGACGTCGTCGTAGGTCAAAGCCAAGTTGGGATGGGCCGGAAAAAAGTCATCCGCCGATTG
The DNA here is from genome assembly GCA_963788655.1 of uncultured Verrucomicrobiae bacterium. Classification (GTDB taxonomy): domain Bacteria; phylum Verrucomicrobiota; class Verrucomicrobiia; order Limisphaerales; family JAFGQR01; genus JAFGQR01. The sequence goes on from CAWBHS010000003.1 coordinate 57,013, forward strand.
GTAGAATCGGGCGTCCAAGGAGTTTTGCGCTTTGATTGCAGCCATGACGAATGATGAAGGGGCGGGCCGGTGCGTGCAAGGGGGAATTCCATCGGGCGAAGCCAACTCAATTGCTCGGTTGCCCTTCGGCGTTGCCGACGCTAACACTGTGCGGTGAACACGTTGATGAACACGATGCCAATCAACAACCTTCCTCGAACCGGACTGGCAGCAATAATTTGGCTGCTGTTTGCGCTCGCGTCAGCCAACACCGGCGAAGCGGCAGCCCCAATGGATTCCTGGTCCCAACTCGCGACTTTCTTTACGCCTCCACCTCGCTATGCCCACGATTTGGGGAACTTCAAATCGCCCTTGCGGTTCGACGACGGGCGCCCTGTGAAAACCCCGGCGGATTGGGCACAGCGCCGACGGGAGATCCGGGAAACGTGGAATCACCTGATGGGCCCCTGGCCGGAGCTGATTGCAAAACCGCGGATCGAGGAACTTGGTTCCAAGCGCCGCGACAATTTCACACAACATCGCGTGCGGGTTGAAATTGCTCCGGCGCAGACCACCGACGGTTATCTGCTGGTTCCGAAAGGATCGGGACCATTCCCGGCGGTGCTGGTTCCATACTATGATCCGGAAACCAGCATTGGTTTGGGAAAAACGCCGCTGCGCGATTTTGCGTATCAGTTGGCCAAACGCGGCTTTGTGACGCTGGCCATAGGTTCTCCCGGTGGTGATGCGTGGCATCCGGATACGGGCACGGCGCAGTGCCAACCGCTCTCGTTCCTGGCTTACGTAGCCGCCAATTGTTGCAACGCCCTGGCGACCCGGCGGGATGTCAATCCCCAACGCATCGGGGTGGTGGGCCATTCCTATGGCGGCAAGTGGGCCATGTTCGCGGCGTGTTTGTATGACCGGTTTGCGTGCGGCGTTTGGTCGGACCCGGGCATTGTATTCGACGAGAGCCGGTCGAACGTGAACTATTGGGATGTTTGGTATTTAGGTAAGGATGCGGCGGACTCGCGGCAGCCGGGAGCACCGACAAAGGACAATCCCCGCACCGGCGCCTACAACCAACTGGTTGAGGGTGGCCACGATTTGCATGAACTCCAGGCGCTAATGGCACCTCGGCCTTTCTTGGTTTCTGGCGGAGCCGAAGACCCGCCGTCGCGCTGGCCGGCGCTGAACCATTGTGTGGCCGTTAATGCCCTGTTGGGTTTCACCAACCGGGTAGGCCTGACCTCCCGGCCCGCCCATTCCCCCACACCCGAGTCCAACGAGCAGATTTACCAGTTTTTCGAACATTTCTTGAAGGAGCCGGCAAAGTGATCCGGGCAACGTGCTGCCAGCGTCTCGCCGGCAGAAACGAATGCAGACGGGCGACCGAATGATGCCGCCGGCCAGAGAAAATGACCAACGCTCAAGGCCCAAGCTGCTTTCGCGTGTGTCATCTGTCCCATTGGACATTGGGCTTTGGTCATTCTCCGGTCATTGGGTCATAGATGCTTGGTCATTACTCCCTGTCGGCAGGAACGAATGCAATAAGCGCGCTCGAATGATCGCCAACGTTCGTAGCGCCCGCTTCCGTTCGATCTGCCGGCAACGTGCTGTTGGCGTCCCGCTGGCAGAAACGAACGTCAACCGCGGGTCCGAAGGTCCGGTTCAATTCAGAGCGCATTCTTGTATCCGTCTGCCGGCAAGATGCCGGCAGCACGCTGGCAACGTGCTGTTGGCATCTCGCCGGCAGAAACGAACGTGAACCGCGGGTCCGAAGGTCCGGTTCAATTCGGAGCGCATTCTTGTATCCGTCTGCCGGCAAGATGCCGGCAGCACGCTGGCAACGTGCTGTTGGCGTCCCGCCGGCAGAAACGAACGTGAACCGCGGGTCCGAAGGTCCGGTTCAATTCGGAGCGCATTCCTGTATCCGTCTGCCGGCAAGATGCCGGCAGCACGCTGCGCCGTTACAGGAAGGGGGTAAACAGGCGTGCGATACCGTCCCGAAGCCGGATGGCGAATGGGCGCGCGTCCACTTCTTTCAAGGTCACGAGGCGAGCATGTTGCCGTTTATGTTTCACGATTTGCGCCAGGGTGTGCGCCAAATCTTCATCGTAGCATTCGACATTGAACTCGAAGTTCAATCGCAGGCTCCGCGGATCCTGGTTGGCGGACCCAATGAATGACCAACAGTCATCAACCAGGATGACCTTGGAATGATCGAACGGCGGCGGCGTGAGCCAAATGCGGCAACCCCATTCCAGTAACTGCCACCAGTGCGCCGCCGAGGCCCAGTGCATGAATGGCAGATTATTCTGGCTGGGCAGATAAATATCGACCCGCACCCCGCGCAGCGCAGCGGCATTGAGAGCCGAGATCATCGCCTGATTCGGCAGAAAGTATGGCGTGAGGATTTGGACTTGGAAATGGGCGCAACTCAACGCGCTGAGAATCGTCCAGGGTAGCTTTTCAAAATCTTCGTCGGGCCCGTCCGTAATGCCTCGCGCAATGACCGAACCAGCCGGTTCCAGCGGCGGAAACCAACGCGCGTCTCGCAGCGCCTCGCCGGTGCAATAGAGCCAGTCATCGACGAAGGCTTCCTGCAACTGTGCCACGACCGGGCCTTGCAGGCGAAAGTGGAGATCCTGAACCGGCTTCCTGGGTTGGGCTTGCAGGCAATTGCCGTGACGAATGTTGATGCCACCGGTAAAACCGATCCGCCCGTCCACCACGAGTATTTTGCGATGGCTGCGCATGTTCAAGGCGGCCAGTCGCAGCAGAATGAAGCGCGGCATGAACCGGACGACCCGCACGCCCCGCCGACGGAGAACGCGAAGAATCGACGGCCAGGAATAGCGCGCGCCCGCGTCGTCGATCAAAACCCGCACCTCCACCCCGCGACGGACCGCCCGTTCGAGCGCATCCGCGAATTTCCGTCCCGCCGGATCATTGTCGAAAATATAGGTCGCCAAGGAAATGGAATGCGTGGCCCCGTCAATGGCTGCCAGCATGGCCGGATAGGTTTCATCACCGTTGAGGAGGGGTTCCACCCGGTTGCCGGGGAGCAAACGACGTTTGGCCACACGGCCAACGGCGCGGGCCAATCGTTCGAGATGAATCGCGTGGTTGGGAAGATGTTCCCGCAGGTCGTCGGCGTGGAACGGAGCCACCCAGGGACGGCTGTCGTACCGCTGGAGATCGCTGCGCAAGGATCGAGCGCGCCGTTTGATACGATTGACGCCCAGCAACAGATAGAGCGCCGGCCCGAACAGCGGCGAGAGCCAGATGCAACCGACCCAAAGCACCGTGGCGCGGCTGTCCCGCTTGTGCATCACCGCGTGCAGCGAGGCGGCCACGGACAGCAGTATGCTGCCGGTGGCTACCAGCAGATGCCATTCGCTCTCGACTCGATCAAACCAGTCCATGACGCCATTATGGTTCGCAGTTGAATAACGGATTGTTCGGGTTCCGGGAAGTCCGAAGTCTGTCATGCTGGTTCGAAGTTACTTGCCTGCATCCCCGCAGGTTTTAGAATGCCCGTCATGAACCGTTGCCTGTTTGCCCTATGTGTCGGCTTGATGAGTTCCGCCCAACTTCTGTCGGCCGCTGCAAATCCACCCACCCTTCCGCTGGCTGCACCGGCGCCGGATTTCAATCTGCCGGGAGTTGACGGCCGTAACTACGCCCTGAAGGACTTTGCCGACGCCAAAGTGCTGGTGATCGTTTTCACCTGCAACCATTGCCCCACGGCGCAGTATTACCAGGAGCGCCTCAAGCAACTGGTGACGGACTACCGCGACAAAGGTGTTTCGCTCGTCGCCATTTCCCCCAACGACCCCAAGTCCGTCCGGCTTGATGAACTCGGCTGGACCGACCTGAGCGATTCCTTTGCCGAAATGAAGTTACGGGCCAAGGAACGGCAGTTCAATTTTCCCTATTTGTATGACGGTGACACGGAGGCAGTGGCCCGGCAATACGGACCGGTGGCCACCCCGCACGCATTCGTCTTCGATGGGCAGCGCCGCTTGCGTTACGTGGGAGCCATAGACGACTCGGAACGGCCACAACACGTCAAGGTGCGTTACGTGCGGGACGCCATTGATGCCGTGCTCGCCGGCAAGAAACCGCCCGTAACCCAAACCAAAGTCATCGGGTGCTCGGTCAAATGGGCCGGGAAAGCCGAGAATGTCCGACAATTCATGGCCAAGTTGGCCGCCGAACCGGTTACGGTTCAGCCTGCTGACGCTCAGGTGCTCCGGGCGATGCGCCAAGGCAATCCCGACAAATTTCGGCTGGTGACCTTTTGGGCCACCTGGTGCGCGCCGTGCGTGGCGGAGTTCGACGAATTCGTCACCATCAATCGCATGTACCGGCACCGTGATTTTGAACTGGTCACCGTGGCGCTAAACCGTCCGGATGAGGAGCAACAAGTTCTTGGGTTTCTCAAGAAACAACAGGCCTCGAACCAAAATTACATTTTCGCCTCGGCTGAGCGTACTCCCTTGATCAATGCGTTCGAACCAAACTGGCAGGGCGAAGTGCCGTACACCGTATTGCTCTCCCCCGACGGCAAGGTCATTTATCGCGAAGCCGGCAGCATCGATTCGCTCGCGCTCCGGCGGGCCATCGTCCATGCCTTGAATGCCCGGAAGCCTTGGTGAGGCTAAAGCAGTTCATTAGACATTCTTTATAACCTCTTCCGCCACGCTGGTTTTAAGCCGACCGGAAGTGAGTGAGTTTGACGCGAAAAGCGTCAACCCCACACACAATCAAATCAGATTTACGCATAAATTATGCGTGTTATAGGTTTGAACGCTTATACAACACACCAACCCGGAAGCCGTGCAACTGATGGTTGATCAATAGGTTACGGGTCAAACATCTCAAGATTTGAGGTTCGCCACTGAGACTTCCACTCCCTCGGTATCTCGACTGCTGTTCGGACATCATGACCAACCATCGGTAAGGCTCAGTATTATTACGGCGCTTAAATTATTTGTCACTCCAGTTCGGGCTTCGATAAGTTGAGTCAACATTGCCACCTTTGCGCATAACATTTAGATAACGTGTTCTTATCATTATTATACCTGCGACTTTTTCAAAGCACTAAAGTCCGCTGCTTGGAAACCAGCGCCCGGATTTGCGAACGGCCGTTGGACGACCGACGTTCACTGCTTACCACCCGCGGTTCTAGTCACTCTGGCGGCCTGCCGATAGGCCGTGAGTCGCTCCCCCTCCTCCCAAACACCAAATAAATCGTCTGACCAATCTTAGGCATGGATCGCCAAACAACCCACCACCACCCGGACTCAAAAACCAACCCCAATTCCCTCCAATGGACTGCCCTGATACACGCCAGATTTCGGCTTGGCCGGCATGCTGGAAGTTTGTTGTTGTGGCTGCTCCTCGCCGTTGTTCCCACCGCTTTCGCTGATCAGAGCGTGACGCTGGCCTGGGATCCCAATCCCGAGCCGGATGTGTCCGGTTACCTTGTCTATTTTGGCAACGCCAGCCGCGATTATCCCTGGCACACAAACGTGGGCAACGTTACCACGGCCACGGTTTACGGATTACAGGAGGGCCTCACTTATTATTTTGCGATCACCGCAACCAATACGGCGGGCTTGGAGAGCGACTATTCGAACGAAGTCACCAACTCGATTCCCAGCGACCTCACCAACAGCGTCCCGCAGATTTCGCCGCTGACGGATCAAGTGATCGCGGAGAATGGCGCCACGCCGGCCATCGCTTTCCAAGTCAGCGATGCGGAAACTCCTGCCGCCAACCTGGTGGTATCCGCCTCCTCCACGAACACGGTATTGGTCCCGGTCTCTCAAATTGACTTGGGCGGGAATGGGGCCACCCGCCGTGTCACCGTGCGCCCGGCGAACGATCAATTGGGAACAACGTTGATCACGTTAACGGTGAGTGACGGCAGCAAGGCCAGCAGCACCTCGTTCCTGGTGCAGGTGACCCCGGTGGACGGACCGCCAACGCTGGACCCTCTTGGGGATTTGGTGCTCAGCGAAGACGCGGGCATGCAGGAGGTTGTTTTGCACGGCATCTCCGGCAGCCCGGCCAAAAAGGCGGTGACCGTGACCGCTCAGTCGAGTGCCCCTGCCCTTATTCCCAATCCCACGGTCAGCGACACAAATCAGAACGGCTCACGGACCCTGCAATTCACGCCGCAGCCCAATGCCAGCGGTTCGGCAATCATCACCGTCACGGTCAGCGACAAAGACGTCCCGGCCAGAGTGGCAACCCAATTCTTTGCCGTTAAGGTCATCCCGGTCAACGATCCGCCCACCCTCGACGCATTGAGCAACGTGACGCTCGACGAGAACGCGCCCATGCAGACGATCTCCTTGACGGGGATCACCAGCGGAGCCCCGGGCGAGACGCAAACGTTGAGCGTCACTGCGACTTCCGACAACACCGGCTTGATTGTCAATCCAGCGGTCACCTATACCAGTCCCAACAAGGTCGGCATCTTGAGCTTTACCCCCAACCAGAACGCCTCGGGAAAGGCGTTCATCACTGTCGTGGTGAATGACCATGGCGGCCTCAACAACATCGTCACGCGCACCTTTCAAGTAACCGTCAATGCAGCCGATGAACCTCCCACACTGGATCCGCTCAACGATCTGGTGATCAATGAGGACGCACCCCAACAAACCGTTCCGCTGACCGGTATTGGCGCGGGCAACGTCAGCGATCAACCGGCGCTGTCCGTTACCGCCACATCCAGCGATCCAACCCTCATTCCCAGCCCGACGATCAATTACGTCACTCCGGCCAACGCCGGCACCTTAACATTCTCCCCCTTACCCAATGCCAACGGCAGTGCAACGATCATTGTAAAGGTCACCGGTGGTGCCAACGACACGGTCACGCAGACCTTCGTAGTGACGGTCAATCCGGTGAACGATCCGCCGACGTTAAATTCCATAAGCAATCTGATCCTTGAAACGGACGCGGGACCGCAGAGCATAACATTGACTGGCATTTCCTTCGGCGCCGCCAATGAGAATCAGACGCTGACCATCGCGGCCATGTCCAGCAATTCCGCGTTGATCCCCCATCCAACGGTCAATTACACCAATCCGGGCAGTTCGGGCACCTTGAGTTTCACGCCGCTGCCCAACGCCAACGGTACCGCCACCATTACGGTGTCGGTTAACGATGGCGGCAGCGAGAACAATACCACCAGCCAGGACTTTACGGTGACGGTCAACGCGATCAACAAACCGCCGACCTTGGATCCAATCAACAATCTCACGATTAATGAAGACGCTGGACCACAAACCATTGCCTTGACCGGTCTTTCCGGGGGAAACTCCGAAGCATCCCCGCCCTTGACTGTCATCGCCACCTCCAGCAATCCGGCGTTGATTGCTGAGCTCACCACCAGTTACCTCCCCGCCAATGGGACGGGAAACCTCCTTTTGACCCCGCAACCCGATGCCAACGGCACTGCGGTAATTACCGTCGAAGCAAGTAATGGCACGGGGGCAAGCCACCGCGTAGCCCGCACATTTTCCGTGACCATCAATCCGGTGAACGATCCGCCCACCTGTGATCCGATTCCCGACCAAGTGATCGAAGCGGACGCCCTTACCCATACCGTCAACTTCACCGGAATCAACGTGGGGCCGACCAATGAAACCCAATACTTCGTGTTGATGCTGACGGATTACACCGCGTTTTCGGTGATCTCAACGCCAACGCTGCGTTATAACATTTACGGCCACACGGCGGCGCTGAGCTTCCAACCGACCACCACGCAGCGGTCCTTCGCCAAAGTGACGCTGGCGATACAGGACAACGGCGGAACCAGCAACGGCGGGCAGGATCGAAGTGACCAATCCTTTTGGCTCATGATCGTGAACACCCCGCAAGACCGTTGGTTGGCTGCGCATTTCAGCATTGCCGATTTGGCCACCCCCGATCAGGAAAGCCATGTCTGGGGCGACGACGCGGATCCGGATCAGGACGGTTTCAATAACTTGGGTGAATATGCCTTGGGATTGGATCCTAATTCTCCCAACACCTTCTCGCAGGCCTTCAAATACTCATTCGTCAAGGCCGGGGGCCACGTATATGCCACCTTAACGTTCAAGCGGAGAAAAATTCATCCCTCCGTGGAATATATCCCGGAAGTCAGCGGCGACTTGAAGAATTGGCAGACGGGAACCAACCATGTCCGCGAAGTGGAAGGCTCAGTTCAGGATCTCTCTGCTGAATTTGAAGCCGTCACGTTTCAAGACCTGCTGCCAATGGGCGGGAGTCAGCCCCGTTTTATGCGGTTGCGCATCGCCCGGAATGAAGGTTTTCAATGACCATTAGCCGTTGACCAATGGCCAAGGTAAGCGCGGATCACCTGCTTCGGACCGCCTGACAATTGGACCTGGATTCTCTGGGCATTGGGCATTGGCCCCGGGTCATTTTTCGCACGCTCCGTTTCAAGCTGCCCAACGTGCTGCTGGCGTCCCGCCGGCAGGATTGAATGGTGCTGGTGCGCTTGAACTTGCCCCGATGTTCGATTGCTCGATTTCGTTCGAACTGCCGGCAGCATACCGGTGGCACACTGGGCACACATTACCAACACCCTTTTCGCTCTGGCGTTTTCTTTCCAAGGCTTGCAAGATTGGGGCGAACCTGAATCGCAAATCAAAATGCACGATATGAAATCGCTTTTCCCCCTTCACCCTCCCCACAACGTCACTCGCTGGTTGCCAATCGTCTTTTTGCTCGTTGGTGCCGCCATGCTTCAACCCGTATTCGGTGCGGTGGAACTGGCAAACGATGGCGCCAGCGGGTATCGAATCGTCACCGCCGCCAATCCCACTCCCTCCGAACGTTACGCAGCGGAGGAATTGCAGCGTTATCTGGAGAAGATTGGCGGGGCCAAGCTCGCCATTATCGAGGACACGGAACCGGCGGGCGCGAAGGAAATCCTGCTGGGCGACAACCGCCACCTGCGCGCGTTGGATACGCAAGTGGATTTTGCCAAGCTCGGTACCGATGGATTCACGCTGCGGACGATGGGCGATTGCCTGATCATCGCGGGCGGCAAACCACGCGGCACCCTTTACGGAGTATATGCCTTGCTCGAGGAAAAACTCGGCGTGCGCTGGTTCACGCCGGAAGTGGAAGCCGTTCCTCAGCAAGATCGGATCATCCTGAACAAACTGAACGAAACGCAAATACCCGCCCTGGAATATCGCGAAGTCTTTTGGACCGAAATGATGCGCGATGCCGATTTCGCGGCGCGTCATCGTCTGAACGGAGAGCATTACGCGTTGCAACCCAAACACGGTGGCCGGGCGGCGGTGTATTATCCGTTCGTACACAGTCTGGATACGCTCATTCCGCGGGATTTGTTTCCGCAGCATCCGGAGTATTTTCCGCTGATCAACGGGGAACGCAAAAACGGTTATGTGCAGCGCTGTTTGACGAATCCCGACGTGCTCCAACTGGCCATTCAACGGGTGCGGGAATGGATTCAAGCACACCCCGACGCCAACATCATCAGCGTCTCGCAAAACGATTGCATCAACAATTGCCAGTGCGAAAAGTGCAAGGCCATCGACGACGCGGAAGGTACGCCCATGGGATCATTGCTTCAGTTCGTAAACGCCATCGCGGCGGACATCGAGAAGGATTATCCGCAGGTGCGGATTGACACGCTCGCTTACCAATACACCCGGAAGCCGCCCAAAACGTTGCGTCCGCGCCGGAACGTGATCATCCGGCTTTGTTCCATCGAATGCTGTTTTGCCCATCCGCTGGCGACTGGTCCGTCGCCGGAAAACCTGCGGTTCCGCCACGACATCATTGCCTGGGAACCGGTGGCTCCGCTGCTTTATGTGTGGGATTACACGCCGAACTTTGCGAATTACCTGCAACCGTTTCCCAACTTTGACGCGCTCCAACCGAACGTCCGATTCTTCGTGGACCACGGTGTCAAAGGACTGTTTGAACAAGGCAACTATTCCAGCGGCGGCAATGGGGAAATGGGCCCGCTCCGCGCCTACCTGTTGGCCAAGCTGCTCTGGAATCCGCAGACCGACATCAAACGGCACACCGACGAGTTTGTGCGGGCCTATTTTGGCAAGGCGGCGCCAAAAATTTTGGCCTATCTCGAAGTGACGCATCGCCCGGTGCGGGAGCAGGGGTTGCACGCGCACATTTTCGATTCGCCCCGAGCCGCCTATTTGAGCGAAGAGGTAATCACCCAGGGCGAAAAGCTGCTCGACGAAGCCGAACAACTGCCCGACAACGACGCCGTCAAGCTTCGCGTCCAGGTCGCCCGGCTGCCGGTGTGGTACGTGAAGATTGCGCAGAACCGGATCACGGGTGAGGCGCGCCACCAATTGCTGAAGCGCTTCGTGGCGGTGGCCCAGCGCGCGAAGATTTCCAACATCAGCGAAGGCCAATCCCTGGCTGATTGGGCAAAACAAATGGGCGTGAACGCAGACGGTCAATGACAATGAACCGTCGTGCCCTGCTCTGCCTGCCAATACGCTTCAGGAAACTCTGCCGATTTGGCTAGCCCGGCTGCACCACCGGGGGCACCGCAGGTTCGGGCGACGGTACGTTGCGTTTCCGGAACATTTCAGCAAATCGCTCGACGGCGCTGGCACCTTCCCGGGCGCCGTTGCGAATACCTTCCTTGATGATTTGCGGGCACAACTTCCGGACGACTTCGAGGTGTAACATGGTGCCGAAGGAAAGGCCGTACGCCAAGTGATACGCGGCCGAAGACAAGGCGTCCTTCACTTTGGGCACGGCATCGTTCGCTGCTTTTCGGGCATCGGACGCGCCTTTCCGCAAAGCGGTGGCCAAAGGTTCGAAGACGCACTGGCAGCAGCCCTTGGGCGGTGCGCCTGCGGGCGTGGGCTCGGGCGCCGGACGATGATGACTTTCGCCGGCCGGCAAATGGGCATCAGGTGTTTCGTTCATACGCAGTCTTTCTTAATTTGGTGGTTTATTCAATTCAAGCAACCGGAGGGAGCATCCGCCTTCCGTTCCCAAGTGACTACTATAACATGCCAAAGAGATTGTAAGTAGAAATACGTCACCTGCCGAGAAGCACAAACTTTGCGAAGCTTGCGGAAGCCGGCGTTACCTGCCGTCGGTTTGTTCGACCATTCACTGAGCATTGAGCATCTGTTTGATGCTCATTTCGCCGTTTCCAGCAACTCCACCAGGTGCTTAATGACCTGGCCACGGTATTCTCCGTGCGTCATGGCTGCAACAGCGAAGAGCTTCCCGTGCAAGTCCACGGCTTGGTGAGGGCGGCGTTCGGCCCGGGATGGTAAGGGGCGCGGCGGGATCCGAGGCAACAGCTTTTATCCTTGGCTTCCGGAGTGTTTCCAATGAGAATTTTGACTTTCGCAGACAATGCAATTGAAGCTTACTTGTGACCTGGCATGAATACTGAAAACCAAGAGACCTGTTCTCAAACCAACGAACCACGGTCAATCCGAGGCCGATGGAATCCTTATGTTGTCGGCGCCGCCCTGGGCGTGCTTAGCTGGGTGGTCTTCGCCGTGGTGAATCACCCATTGGGCATCTCCACTGCGTTGTCCTCCGCCTCGAGTCTATGCGCCACCCCGGTGCTGGGCCAGGAGGCAGTGGCCAGAAACGAATATTGGGCAACGAAGCCATTCCAATGGAACTACGGCATGCTGTTCGTGGTGGGCACGTTCTTTGGCAGTCTGATCAGTGCGCTCGTCAGCCGCACGTTCCGCGTGGAGACGGTGCCCAGCGTTTGGCGAAACCGGTTCGGCGGATCCGCTGGGAAGCGACTACTGGTCTCCTTTCTGGGCGGGATCAGCATCATGTATGGCGCACGCCTGGCCGGCGGATGCACCAGCGGTCACGGCATCAGCGGCTCGCTGCAACTGGCGCTGAGCAGTTGGATCTTCTTCCTCGTGCTGTTCGGCGCCGGCATCGTCACGGCCTGGGTGCTGTTCGGCCAGGCCTCTCCCAAGCGATAAACGTTCGGCAACACCTTAACCCAACCATTGAATTATGACTCTTCCTCTGACAGGTGAAACAGCCCGTTGGCTGGCCATTCCTTTCGGCATTATCTTCGGCTTCCTGCTGCATCGCGGCGGTGTGACCAGTTATAATGTGATCGTAAACCAATTTCGGCTGCGGGACTTTTCCGTGCTGAAGATTATGCTCACGGCGGTCATCGTGGGCGGCGTGGGCGTGCTGGTGCTGCACACAACCGGCCATGCGGCCTATCACATCAAGCCGGCGCTGCTGATGGCGGTGATCCTCGGCGCGATTTTGTTTGGGGTAGGCATGGTGCTTTACGGCTACTGCCCCGGCACCGGCGTGGCGGCGATGGCCACCGGCAGCGTGCATGCGTTGGTGGGTTTCTTGGGCATGATGGCGGGTGGCGTGTTGTACGCGCTGACGTATCCGTGGGTGAAGGTGGAAATTCTCAACGTAATGGATCTGGGCAAGGTGCGTTTGCCGGATCTGACCGGTTTGCCCGAGTGGGCGTGGTTTCTCCTGCTTGGCGCCATCGCTGGAATCATCTACTGGTGGCTGGAAACCCGGTTCAAACCGGCGCCGACGGATGGACCAGACGCAGAGTGCCAGTGATCGGTTGGATGGTCGTTTCTTGATTGAGTCTAACAGCCTGTTTTAAAATTGGGCGAGGTTCTGCGGCGAGGGATTTTGGACGCGGGCGAGGCGGCGCGGTCCGCGCATCCCCACAGTGGGCTGTAAGGATCGAGCCAACGAAGCCCGCGTTCAAAAGACCCGCCGCCCTGCGGGTTTTCGCGGAAAAGGCCGGCTGGCTTCGTTGCTCCTCGCTTACAGACCGCGGCGGGTATGCGCGTTCGTCGCGCCTCGCCAGCCAGCCTTTTCCGCGAAAACAGGACCACGCCGAATTTTAAAACCGGCTCTAACCAAACTGGCCAGCGATTGTCGGCTGCTCACCTGAACGGGCTGCCAACCCCGCATCCTCTGCCAAAGCTGCTACTCGAGGAACTGCCGGACACGGAACAGGCCGACACTTCCTTGCACATGCGCTTGGAACCGCCATGCTCACGGACGTGCGCGCGGCACGCGTTGACGGATTCCAAAAACTCCATCCCCCGGCCACATTTTCGCATCGATATTGACACACAACCATAAGCAAATTTGCACTGGCGATTAATGCCATTACCGCCTACAAAGACTTCACGACAACCAGTAAATTCCCCACGCAAACGCGCCAACAGTTTCTCACGACTACCGCCACCGCGGCGGCCACCAGTTGGATGGGCGCCCAGGTAATCGCCGCGGAGGCCCTCCGCCAACCGCGCGCCAATAGCAACCTCAACCTGTCCCTCATCGGCTGCGGCGCGCAAGGCCGGCACGTGACGCGCGTTCATGAAATTGCCTGGCGTGCGCGTCGTCGCGGTGTGTGATGTCAACTCAAGACGCCTCGCTTCAGCCCGCGTCGAAATGGGGGGGCGAAGCGGTGGCGGCTTATCACGACTTTCGGAAACTGTTGGAGCATCAACCCCTGGATGCCGTGGTCGTGGCTACCCAACCGCATTGGCATGTTCCCATCCCCATCGCCGCCTGCCGGGCCGACAAGGATGTATATCAGGAGAAGCCCGTGGGCAACAGCCACGCCCACCTGGAGCAGCGCGATTCCATGCCCGTCCCCGTCACCATGTTCCCTGCGCAACAGCGGGTGCGGCTTCAGGCACATGAGGTCTTCGAGATACGTGCCGGGCATCTTGTCCCTGTCCGCGTCGCTCCCAGGGTTCAGATACACTTCAGGTGCGTACTCATAGAGATTCTCGGGGTAAGCGGCGACAACTCGGAAGTTCTTCAAGACGATGTTGGCCGCCCACATATCCTGCTGGATGTTGTAGCCGGGGAGATGCCCATCGTCGCCGACGTAGTCCAGGTATTGCGCCACGATCACCTTGTCGGCGATTGTGGGATCGATCAGGTACGCGTCCGCGACGCACGTTGCCCTGCCGCCCACGATGACGATGAGGGGATTGCGCGCCGTGCAGTCCCGGGCTTCTTCAACGATCTTGTACGCCGCGGGTGTTTTGAACGGAACCGTGTCTTCGATGCGCTGGCTGGCAGGGATGCGCTGGTCGGAGGTCATGCCCAGAGGAACGCCCGGATAGATCGGCGGCACGTTGGCGAATCCGTCTTTGATCGCGGCGGTCCGTATCATGGCTGCCCAGGCCTGCTGCACAACGGCGTTCCACCTGTTCTCGTACGGCACCCACCTGCTGATCAGGATCGCCCGCAGGTTCATTAGCCCAGAGCTGCCCGCGGCCAAGGCGATTTCAACGGTATGGGCATCATCCATAATGTCATTGTCGATGAGGTGTGCCTTTCCATGGAAGAAATCGGCGAGAATCTGCGGCTCGGCCCGTGCCATGCCGGAACGCAGCGCCAATAGCACGAGAATCGGGAGAATTGTCGGACGGACTGGCACCCTGTTTTTCCCGCGAATGGGTGGAGGGACACCTATTGATGTTGCTTGGGTAGTGGCGAAGCCGTTCATGCGTTTTGTTTTGTGCCCGGTGCGTATATGGTGCTGCCGCCTAACGGCGAGCTGACCGACCGCCGGTGTAAATCCAAAAAACGTGGGATAACCGGGAGCGAACGCCAAAACCCACCAACGTCCGACTGACGTGGCGGGTAGGCGGTTTGTGTCCAGCGATTTTGTTCGGCGTTTTGCTTTGCGGAAGCGGTTCTGTCATCGGCGTTGTTTCAATAGACTCTCGAGCTGCTGCCAGGTATATGGCCGCTCTGGCCGATTTGCCCAGTAACTGTCCCAATACTTGATGAGTCTTGGCGTGGCCGCGGCTATATCGATGTCGGATTTGTAATAGTCATCCTCCAGGAACTTATTTGCCGTCAGAAAGCAGGCGTTCTCGACAATTCCCCTAACGTCCTTTCCGTCGCGCATCCCTTCCAGTGCGTCAAGGGTCAGGACAAGCGTGGTCTTTTCGTGCCCGAGCGCGTAGTGTTCGCCTCGCTTAAAGGCAATGGGTGAGACAACGGCTGTTGTGCAAAGTGCGACGAGCACCGCGACAATAATTACATAGGATCGTTTCATTATTCAGGCTTGGTTTCATTGTTGAATGTGTATCCGCCGAACAGTATTAATAAACGAAAATTTTTGGGTTTATCTGATTTGGTGCGTTAACGTTCCCGCCCCCGGCTTGCCGCGTCAAGCCCAAAGGAGAGTTTTCTTCCAACCGGCGAGGGCGCCGGTTGGCATCGCCCGAGGCGGGCGCGCTCCCGATGCTCAATTGCATAGTTCCGGCCCTCGGTCTTCGGACCTGTGCCCCGCCCCCTGTGGCGCCGGCGGAAACACTCCTGACTTGAAAAGCATTACCTTGGCCCGGTAACCTCGCGGTCAAACGCTGAAAACACAGGACCCAACGAGGCCCTTGCGGTCAGCACGCAGTTACAAACAAAACAAATACATGCATACATCAATTAAATGGATCATGGGCCTGAGCACCGCGTTAGGTGCCGTCTGGCTGGTCGGTTGCGCCTCCGTGAAGCCGGGTGACGGCGAGATTTCGTCCGCCCCGTTCGGCCAAGCTCCCGACGGCCAAGCCGTGCGGCTTTACACGTTGAAGAATGCCAACGGGGTTGAAGCCAAAATCTGCAATTATGGCGGCATTGTGGTGTCGCTGAAAGTGCCGGATCGCCAGGGCAAGCTGGGCGACGTGGTGCTCGGGTACGATTCGCTGGCGGATTACGTCAAGGACAGTCCTTACTTTGGCTGTCTGGTGGGCCGTTACGGCAATCGCATTGCCAAAGGCAAATTCACCCTCGACGGCAAGACCTACACCTTGGCCACCAACAATTACCCGAATGCGCTGCACGGCGGCCTGAAGGGCTTTGACAAGGTGGTGTGGCAGGCCAAAGCGTACCCGACCCAATTGGGACCCACGCTGGAATTGCACTACGTGAGCAAGGACGGTGAAGAAGGTTATCCGGGCACGCTCACGGTCAAAGCCGTTTACACCCTGACGACGAACAATGCCTTGCGCCTGGATTACACCGCCACCACGGATCAGGACACGGTGGTCAACCTGACGCAGCACTCGTATTTCAACCTGGCTGGCCAGGGCGACATTCTGAAGCACGTGGTGATGATCAACGCGGACAAATACACGCCGGTGGACAGCACGCTGATCCCGACGGGCGAACTGGCGCCGGTGCAGGGCACCCCGTTTGACTTTCGCACCCCAACGCCGATCGGCGCCCGCATCAATGCGGACAATCAGCAACTCAAGTTCGGCGGTGGCTACGACCATAATTGGGTGATCAACAAACCCGCCGGCGAACTGGGCCTCATGGCGCGAGTTTACGAACCGACGACCGGGCGGGTGTTGGAAGTGGTGTCCACCGAACCCGGCCTGCAATTCTACACGGGCAATTTTCTGGACGGCACGCTCACGGGCAAAGGCGGGCGGGTCTATCAGTTCCGCAACGCGTTTTGCATGGAGCCGCAGCACTATCCCGATTCGCCCAATCAGCCCAATTTCCCGTCGGTGGTATTGAATCCGGGGCAGGTCTATCGGAACACGATCATTTATCGGTTCAGCACGCAGTAAATCATCTCACGGAAAAGGAACCCTATGGAATGGCTGGATTATGTCGTTGTCGCGTTGTATTTCGGTCTCATCGGCTGGGTCGCCTGGTGGTATGGGCGGCACCAGAAGGACAGCGTGGATTACTTCCTGGCGGGTCGCAACGCCGGCTGGGTGGTGATCGGCGCTTCGATCTTCACCTCCAATATTGGATCGGAACACATTGTCGGGCTCGCCGGCCAGGGGGCCTCGACCGGCATGGCCATGGCCCATTGGGAACTCCACGCCTGGTGCCTGATCGTGCTGGCGGGGTTGTTTGTCCCCTTCTACTACAAATCGGGCGTGGAAACGATTCCCGAGTTCCTGGAAAAACGCTTCGGCCCCGGCGCCCGCTTGGTGCTCTCGGTGGTTTCGCTGGTGGCCTATGTGTTCACCAAAGTGAGCGTCACCGTTTATGCCGGGGCGATTGTGTTTCAGGCCTTGTTGCCGGACACCTTCGGCAGTCCGCAGAATGCCTTCTGGGTCGGGGCCTTCTTCACGGTGATCGTCACCGGTGCTTACACGGTTTTCGGAGGAATGCGCGCCATCATGTACACCGCCACTCCCCAAGCGGTGATCATTCTCCTGGGCTCCTTCGTGATCACCGGCATCGGTCTGTCGAAGCTGGGCGGCTGGGGCGAATTGGTGACCATGGCCAAGGCGAACGCTCAGAACTTTGCCCTGTGGCGTCCCTTGTCCAGCCCGTTCGACCCGTCAGCCTTTCCCTGGCTGGGTATTCTGATCGCGTCGCCCATCATCGGCCTGTGGTATTGGTGTACGGACCAATACATCGTCCAACGCACGCTGTCCGCCAAAAGCCTGCCGGTCGCCCGCCGTGGGGCGTTGTTCGGTGGCTTGCTCAAAGTCTGGCCCGTGCTCATCTTTGTTATCCCAGGCATGATCGGTTGGGCGTTAAACCAGAAGGGCATTATCCATTTGCCTTACAAAGTCGGCACGACCGTGATCAACGGCGACCTGGTGTTTCCCACCCTGGTCCGCGAACTGTTGCCCATCGGCATCCGCGGCCTCATTGTGGCCTGTCTGCTGGCGGCCCTCATGAGTTCGCTGGCGTCGCTCTTCAACTCCAGTGCCTCGCTCTTCACTGTGGACATTTACGAGAAACTGCGGCCGGGCAAGTCGGAGAAACACTTACTGTTTGTGGGCCGAATGGCCACGGCGGGCGTAGTGGGCCTGGGAATCGTCTGGATTCCGGTGATGGCCAAGATCTCCAGTGGCGGCCTGTATCTCTACCTGCAAAGTGTGCAAAGCTATCTGGCACCATCGATCACCGGCGTGTTCTTCCTGGGCTTGTTTTGGAAACGCATCAATGCGGCGGGCGCCGTCTGGGGTTTGTGCAGCGGTTTTGTGCTTGGCATGTCGAAGCTGACCATCCAAGCCTTCTACGGCCAAGGCAAACTCGAGAGCCCGGTCTGGCTCGCGCGGATCGGCGACTTCAACTTTCTGTACGCCACCGGGGTTCTCCTGGTCGCCAGCATTGTGTTTATGATTGTGGCTTCCTTGCTGACGCCCCCGCCGCCCGACGAGAAGATCAAAGGCCTGACCTACGGCTCCATCCACCAGGAAGCGGCTGACGAAATCCGCCATAGTTGGGATCTGGGAAACAAAGTCATGGCGGCCGCCATCGTCCTCGCGGTTCTCGGCATGTACCTCTATTTCAGCTTCTGGCTGAAATAAATTACCAACTATTACATCGTTTCATTATAATATCGAGAGAAAGTGAGCAACCTGCTTTTATGGCTGCATGGCTGGCAAGTCCAAACGCGCGGCGCTATTGTTAACTGTCCCTGAACTGCAATCGATTCAAAGGATCGCTAACTCACGCACCCAACGGCTCCGTAAAGTGAGGCGGGCCCAAATCCTCTTTCGCTATCAAGCGGGTCAAGCGATTAGCCAAATCGCCGAGGCGGTGGCCGTTTGCCGTGACACCGTTTATGACTGTATTGATAAGGCACTGGCCATGGAAATCGACGCCTACTATCCGCCGCAAGCAACCCTTCGGCTGCTGTTGGACAATCATTCCGCCCATATTTCAAAAGAAACTCGGGCCTGTCTGGCCACCGGGCCCAATCGTTTTGTTTACGTTCACACGCCCAAGCATGGTTCGTGGCTGAACTTGGTGGAAACGCTGTTTGGAAAAATGTCATGCACGTTTTTGAAAGCCATTCGGGTGCAATCGTGGGAGGAATTTCGGCAACGGATTCTCCAGGGTATAGCAGAGATCAACGCGGCACCCGTCGTTCATCGGTGGAAGAAATTTGACCTTTTGAGCCCTTCTTGATCTGTCTTGCGCCAGAGGCGGCGGCAGGCTTTGCGGGAGGTTTTGGGTTTGCGCAGGAACCATTCGGCATCTGAAAGTCTTCCCAGGGTTCGCCGAGGGTTTCGGTGATGAAGGCGATGAGCGGCTCGAAGTTGGGGTTGGCGCGGTTACTGGCGGCTTCGACGGCGCGGAGGAATTCCTCGACCGGTTGGCCCAGTTGCACGATTCCCAGGGCATGGCGAGGGCATTCCAATTGAAACTGACGAGCTCCGGTGAGGCGGCGGGGTTGTGGTTGACGGGGTGAAGTGTGCGCAACAGTTCGTGCGCGCCGCTTGTCCCCAGGGGACGGCTGGCTCTGTTCGCGGCGCGCAGAGGACTGCACGCCCTACCTCGACGGTTCGTGGGGAGGGTGCCCGCCTGGTCGCGCCGAAGCCGCGTGAAGGCGGACGGGCTGGGTGAGGGGGAAACCAATGCGCTCAGGAGTCCTCCGGTTCGAATGCGTGAGCGAACTCACGTCCGCTGCCACGCGGTTCTTGACAGCTTCAGTTTGACCGTTGCAGCGAGAAGCGATACTGTTGCACCAATTTAGCTATGATTGCGTCACCAAAACAAGCAGCCAATCCTGAACCCGCCGGCCAAACCGGCGACGAGCGCCTGATCAAAGTCACCGCGAACGCGGCGAAGAAAGTCCGCGGCCTGATGGAAAAAGAAGGTCGGGCCAATGGCGTGCTGCGCGTGGCGGTCGTGGGCGGCGGCTGTTCTGGACTGAGTTACAAAATGGATTTGCAGGATGGCCCGGCGGCGCGCGATTTCGTGGTGGAAACGCAGGGCATCCGCGTGGTGGTCGATCCCAAGAGCGCGATCTACGTCACCGGGTGCGAAGTCGATTACGTCGAGTCGCTCCAGGAAGGCGGCTTTAAAATCACCAATCCCAACGCCGCCAGCACCTGTTCCTGCGGCGAAAGCTTCAGCGCTTGATTTGGTTGCGGAGTTCCTGAATTTGCTCGTTCAGGGCGCGCACGGTTTTCTGGAGTTCCCGGACTTCATTGCGAAGCTGTTCGACCTGCGGCGCGGGCTTTCGGGGCGGCGGCGGGGACTGCATGCCGGCGATCTGGCGACGCACCTCTTCATTTTCCGCCGCCAACTCTTGGGCGAGTTGGTGCATGCCCGCTGCTTGTAGATTGTCGATCGCCATATCCAGATGGTGCGACCGGCGCTCCAATTCCTCCTGGTTCTGCGAACGTTCCATCAACCAGCGCTCGTCCGGAGAAAGCTTCCTCGATTCGCGCGCGGCCATCAGTTTCTCGTCGCATTCTCTCAGGGCGCGTTCGGTTTGCTGGAGCTGCTCTTTGACTTCCGCCGCCTGGTCCATGCGGCCGGCTTGCGTCAGGTTATCGAGTTGGATGGTCTGGCTCTGGAGCAGGCGGGCAAGTTCATGGCGCCGTTGCGCCAATTGCTCTTCCGTGCGCCTGGGTTCAAAACCGCCTTGCTCGGCGTGCGACCGCAATTCCTCAGACTTGCGCATGGCCTCCCGGGCTTCGTCGTGGCGTCCCTGCGTCTTCAACTCGCGCGCCCGGTTCTCCTGTTCCCGGGCTTCCGCCTTCAATTGTTCCGGATTGGAATGTTCCGCCGCCCAACTGCCGGGTACAACCAAGTAGCCAGCGGTTGCGAGACCCGCGATCAAGATTCCTTTGCCGAAGTGTGTCAACATGGTTCGTTTCATAGGGCAACCTTTTGTTCAAGTTTCACCCCCAATAAAGTCCAATTCACCAGAGCGTCAACGCTGAATTGCGTCGCATTTGAATCGGGGGCGTGAGACAAAAAACTGATAAGTGGATTCATTGCTAAGATTTTTCGTGACATATTATCTAGTCATATAGATAATACGCCATGAACTCGACCCAATTCTGCCAACTAATCGCTCAAATCAAACGCATGGAACGGGGCAAACTGACGGTCATGTGCCAGAGTTCGGAGGGGCCCCACTACAAGCTTCAAGCTTGGGAGAACGGTAAGAATGTCTCCCGTCACGTCTCCCGCGATCAGGCCGACGCGGTGCAAGAAGCGCTGGAGGGCTACCACCAATTCCAAGCCCTCACCGCGCAGTATGCGCAGACCGTCATCGATCAAACGCGGGCCGAACTCGCCGCCCATTCAAAAAAAAAGAGCTACCACCTGCGCCGGAAATCCTCCTGGCCCAAGACCAAGAAATCCGACAAGTGATGGCCCGCTTCCAGGCCGGCCCGCCGACCGGGGTGGCGGTGGCCCAACTGGAGATCCTGGTGCGCACGGCCGTGTTCAAGTCGGCCAATGCGGTGGTGGGCTGGATGCTCCAGCAAGCCGCCGATCGGATTGACGCCGCTTATCAACCCAAGCTTGGAGAAGAGCGCAAGGGCCGAGCGACCATCAACGCCCAGGGAATTTTTGGGCATTTCGAACTGAGCCGCGACTACTACTACCAGGCGGGCAAAAAGCAGGGCCATCATCCCGCCGACGCTGCGCTCGGATTGGAAGTGAGCTACACCCCCGCGCTGGCCCAACTTCTCTGCTTGGAAGGGGCCGATGAGACCACCTACCTGAAAGCCGAGCGGCACCTCGAACGAACCGGCGGCATCGGTGTGTCGGCCCGTCAGATTCAGCGCGTGGTTCAGCGCGTCGGCACCGCCGCGCAACAATGGCAGGAACGGCCCGCACAACCCAGCGAATGCCAGCGCTCCGAGGCTTCGGTGATCTATCTCAGCGCCGATGGCACGGGCGTGCCGATGGTTCCGAAGGAGTTGGTCGGGCGTAAAGGCAAACACGCCGAGGGCAAAGCCAAAACCCGCCAAGTTTACCTGGGGTGCGTGTTCACGCAGCATGAGGTCGACGAGAAAGGCCGCCCGGTGCGCGATTGGGAGTCGACCACCTACGTCTCCAGCTTCAAGTCCATCGCCCATTTCGGCCCCGGGTTGCGGCAGGAGGGGCTGCGGCGCGGGATGGCCACCGCCAAAAAGATCGTGCTGCTCATCGACGGAGCCAACGGCCTGGAAAACATGGGCAAGCAGAATTTTAAGGGTTGCGTGCAGATCGTCGACTTCTTCCACGCCATGGAACATGCCGGCCTGGTGCTGGAGGCGTTGCTCGGCAAGGACCACCCCGACTACAAACGCCAACTCCGCCGCTGGGCCAAACGGTTATTGAAGGACAAGGTTCAAGCGTTGATCAAAGAGACCCGCCAGCAGTGCGCCGGCACGCCCCGAGTGGCGGCGGTCGAGCCAGCCCTGCACTATTTCGTCACCAACATCAGCCGGATGCAGTATGGCACGTTCCGAAAGGCCGGGTACTTCATCGGTTCAGGCGTCGTGGAAGCAGGCTGCAAAACCGTCATTGGCGGGCGCTGCAAACAATCCGGAATGTTCTGGTCCGAGCCGGGTGCCGAAAACATCCTGGCGCTACGCTGCATCCACAGCAGCCGGCGCTTGGACGAATTCTGGAAGCACCGGCTCAACCCCAAGGCGGCCGCCAACGATTGCCTCCCCCTGGCAGCTTAATCAATCCTGGTTCGTAGCTAGGCTTCTAGGGATGAAGGTGCGAAAAACCGAGGCAGTCTGCAAATTGTGAAGAATTTTGTCGCACACCCTTGAATCGGTCGGCAGCAGGCGTCCATGTCGCCAGTTTGGATATTCCCCCTGCCTTGGCGGCATAGCGATCAGGCATCCAAAAGCAGACTGGCTGCGCCAAACGGGCTGGCGCCAACGCGACAGCGTCTTAGAGTGCGGCAGTCCTCTGCCGCTTTCGAAGGGGACGCGCGAGCCGAAGCCGATCGCTGCGTCCGCCCAGCTTGTCACGTCACCGTGGCGGTGAAAGCGCCGGCAAGCCGGGCGCACTCCAAACGCTGGCGCGACGTTGGGCTGGCTTTGCCCAACCTCGCGCAGCGTTTGGAGTGCGTGGAGCTTGCTCCCGCTTTCGGTGGCGTTCAGGCACTCCAAGCTCCGGCAGGGTCCGGAGTCACCCCGCACCCTATTGAGGACGGATGCGTTACCAACACCCTGCAGTCATGACAC
>CAWBHS010000004.1:0-90348 GCA_963788655.1 uncultured Verrucomicrobiae bacterium
CCACGCTTAACGCCGAAAATTGAGCTACGAGAACCGAAGGAATTCTGAGGGCATAAAACCGCGACGCTCCGGCTCGACGTAAATTGGTTCCGATTTCTTGCTTTCAAGCATCGGGAAACCTGCCTGTTCCCGGAGGGTAGATCACCAGGCGCCCCTCTCCACATCGCACCTATTTGACCGGTGTAACGTTGAACAGCGAAGGTTGGGGGATAAATTCGTCCGCGCGTTTTCGGCCAGCTTCAATCTGTTCTGGCCTCAACTGCGGCAACAAGTCAGCGATGGTCTTGGTAGCGCTGGCTACTCCGTGGTCACGTGCCAGAAGGAGCCATTGGTAAGCTTCAATGAGGTCTTTCGACACGTCTTGGCCGGTGGCCAACGCACGTCCCAGCGCATCCTGAGCGGCGCATATCCTGTCTGGCGGACAACCGAATCCATTTGATGGCTTCCGGGGAATTCTTTTCCGTGCCTTGCCCTACGGGCCATGGCCAACTCGAATTGGGATTGCGCGTCACCGTCCCGCCGCGCGGCGAAACCAATCAATGGCCTGAGTTTCGTCTTTGGTTACGCCCAAGCCACGGCGATACCGTTTGGCCATGGTGACTTCGGCTCTCACCATTCCTTGTTCGGCTGCTTTGCGATACCAGCGTGACGCTTCGACCGGATCTTCTGGCACGCCATCGCCAAGGCCGTAATTGAGCCCCATCTGGTATTGTGCCTCGGCATCGCCCGCTTCAGCAGCCGCCCGACAACGGGCCACGGAATCCGCGAATTCGCGTTCATAGTCAGGGTCGGGAGTTAGCGTGTCCAGCATACCTAGGCGCGTGCATGTCCTTGGGCGGCGGCCCGATGAAGGAAGTTGGTCGCCAGATTGAGATCTTTGACGATCACCTTCCCTTGAAGATAAGCCATCCCCAGCGTGGATTGGGCTTCGGGCAGGTTGTGGTCGGCGGCCTGACGAAACCATTTCAGTGCCTCCGTGGAATCTGGCTGGCCCAGCACTCCTCAAGCGTACCCATTGGCCCAAAACATATTGAGCGGAGGCATCGCCTGCTTCCGCTGCCTTCTGAATCCAGCGATGCGCTTCAAATAGGTTCGTTTCCACACCTTGACCGCGATAGTAGAGATGGGATAGGTGACGTTGGCCGGTCGTCACGCCGGCTCGGCCGCAATGCGATACCATTTGGCGGCTTCAACGAAATCCTGGTTCACGCCCCAACCGTGTTCGTAAAGGAGCCCGAGATTCACGTAGGCGGCGGTATTTCCCGAACGTCCGGACTGTTCCAGCCAGACGCGTGCTTGAGCATAGTTTGTTCGTACGCCTTGCCCGTTCATATAACAGCAAGCAAGATCATTCTGTGCATGCGAATTGCCCGCCTTGGCGGCTTGGTACACCCAGGCAACCCCTTGCCGCTCGTCACGGGGAACGCCGTCTCCATCCAGGTAGCGCCTGCCCAAATCGCGCTGCGCATCCGGCAAATTCCGTTCGGCGGCACGGCGCAACCAGAGCAGGGAACTCTCGTTATCCTTGGCCACTCCCAAACCAAACGCGTAGTGGTAACTGAGCCAATGTTGGGCCATGGCATGGCCGCGTTGCGCGGCAAGCTGCAGCCAGCACACAGCTTCGCCCCAGTCCTGTACCCCGTAGGCTTTCATCGAATAGACCACTCCCAAAAGAAATTGGGCCGGAACAACATCCCACTCCGAAGCTTTGCGTAGCCAGGCAATAGCCTCCCGCGGATTACGTTCGACTCCATATCCGTGCAGATACGCATAAACCAGGTTGTGTGCCGCCGGCCAGAACCGCTGGGTCGCGGCTTGGCGATACCATTGTGCCGCTTCGCTGAGATTTTTCGTGACGCCGATACCGTGGGCGAGGTTCCACGCCAGTTTGTATTGAGCTTCCGGGTCACCGCGGTTCGCAGCCTGCCGGTAATACTGGTTGGCCGCGGCCAGATCCCGTTTAAGGTAGCGCCACTCGTTCCACAAGCCCAGCCAAAAAGGAGCGACAACGTCGCCACCTTCAGCGGCCAGCTTCAACCATTTGACGGCGTCTTTAGAATCGGCTTTGACGCCTTGGCCGGTGGCCAGCAGCGCCGCCCAGTTGCGCTCAGCTTCGACGAGTCCCTGCTTGGCGGCTTTGCGAAACCACTTGGCGGCCTGCTTGTAGTCCTGGCGAACATCGCGGCCAAAGAAATAAAGCAAGCACATGAGATTCTGTGCCCGGGAATCCCCATGACTGGCACTTCGTTGAAGGGCAGGCAGTTTGTCAGTGATGGAGCCTCGCGGGCCGAACACGGATAACCAGTTGGCCTCGGGCAACGTCCAGCGGTCGGGTGGTGCCAAATCCTTAATTTCATGCCGGGGGATCGTCGAGGTGGAAACTGGAATATCGGCACACGCCTGCCGGCCTGCGCCGACGGCCAGCACGCAGCTAATCGAAGGAAACCTGGAACAGAATGGCGAACCGCGTATCACCACAAAACACTAAACCGGACGTAGTCGATGACAAGCTCGTTTTCCGGCCTACTCACGCACTCGCCACCGTAATGGATTGACTGTTCGCATCAAGGCTGCGCACACGTAACTGTCATGCTTGGGATTGCTTAACGTCAAGGCCCTGAGTCGTTGGCTCTCAAGGGTGCCTGCCCGGCTGCTGAACTAAATACTGGCTCCTGGCACGTAGTCAAAATGCTGCGCGCATCTGCAAAGAACTCCCATTGGCTGAAGATGCGCAACGCGGCGATAATATCCCATGAAAATGACAACGATGGAACTGAGCATTCGACGGGCGAACGAACGCGGCCTGGCTGATCACGGCTGGCTCAAATCACGCCATACATTTTCCTTTGCGGATTATTACCGATCGGGCGTTCATGGGGTTTCGCACGCTGCGCGTAATCAATGATGATCGCGTCGCTCCGGGAATGGGCTTTGGCACGCATCCGCATTGCGACATGGAAATTTTCAGTTACGTGCTGGAAGGCACATTGGCGCACCAGGACAGTCTGGGCAACGGGCGGCAACTCCAACCGGGGCAGATTCAACTCATGAGCGCGGGGACGGGCGTATCGCACAGCGAATTCAATCCGTCGTCAGCGGAACCAGCACACTTCCTGCAAATCTGGATTTTGCCACGCGAGAGTGGACTTGTGCCGGGTTACACTGAATGGCATCCCACGCCCGAACACGCCAACGCCCCCAAGGTCTTGGTCATCGCTCCAGACGGACGGGACGGATCGGCAATCATTCACCAGGAGGCTGAGATTTATCGGCTCCGGCTCAAAGCCGGGGAAACCGTGACGCATGAGCTCCGAGCCGGACGGGGCGCCTGGCTGCAAATCGCTGAAGGCGTAGTGAACCTGAACGGCGTGGACTTGGCCACCGGTGACGGAGCCAGTACCGAGCAGCAGGGGAAGTTGACGATCACTGCCCCGGAGCCGACGGAGGCACTACTTTTTGATCTCGGTTAGGAACAGAATTGAATAGCCAAGAACCAATGACCAATGACCAGAGAATGACCAATGGCCAATGCGTTGGGGAAAGTTGCTCCCAGGCGGGTGGGATTTGGGACTTGGGCCTTCTCTGGGATTTGGTCATTGGCCCTTGGACATTCATTTTATCCGCCGCCGTACCTCAGAGCCTTTCGCAAAGCGCCGGTTTGAACCTTTGTGTTTGGAGTTCCGCCTTTCAGGCGGCAAGCCATCCAAACCGCTTGAAGGCGTGACTCCAAACTTGGCGCCTCCCCGATCGGACGAGTTTCAAACGGCCGGCAAAGTGGCGGAGACAGAAGAAAACCAGGACCGCCTCACCGGCAGTCCTGGTTTGCATCAAGATCAAGTCGCTTCGGATTAATTACTTCGCGCCGTAATCGCGGACGTAATCAATGCACTGGGTCACTTCGGGGAGACTGTTCTCCCAGTGGTATTCGTATTCGATGGAGATGTTGCCGGCGAAACCTTGAGCCTTCAGTTCGTCAAGAATGGCTTTAACATTCGATACGCCCGTGCCGTAGGGCACGTCGTGCGCGCCGCCGCCCATCTGGTTGAGATCTTTCAAATGCACGCTGATGATGCGGCCTTTGAGAATGCGGAGGCATTCCACGGGATTAAGATTCGAGCGCACCCAATGGCCGGTGTCCGAGGCCGAGCCGATGCGGTGGTCACGGCCCGCGACCAGACCGGCAATGTAGTATGGATTCCACACCTTGTAGTTCGGATTGCTCATGCTGCCGGGATGATTGTGGTAGCCCACGCAGATGTTGTATTCCTTGACCAGTTTCTCGATGGTATTAATGGCGTCCACCGATTCGGTGGTAATCGAATACATGCCCATCTTCTTGGCGAAATCAAAGACCTTGCGGGCCTCGGCTTCGTTGGCAGAGATGCCGACCACGCCGTAGTTCACGGCGCGCAGGTGGTTCTCGGCGAGCTTGGCCTTGACTTTGGCAATCACTTCGTCGGAGGCATTGTGATCGACGGTCACGTTGGGCTCTTCCTTGCTCAGTTTTTGGCCGGGGTAAAACTCAATCACTTTGCCGCCGGCCTTGGCGGTTTTCTCGATCGCCTCGAAGGCGGTGAAGTGATTGAACGTGTAGGCCTGGCAGCCAATCGCGAATCCGCCGGTCTTACACTGATCGGGGATGGCGGTCTGGGCTTGGAGGTTAAAAGCGGTTGCCGCGACGGCGGCGGAAACCATTAAGGGAAGACAAAACTTAGTCATATTGCGTTAGTGATTTTCAATTTTCCAACCTGAACCGACAGGTTGCAGTGTCAATGCTATGACGTTATGGCACTCTGAAAGCATCACCCTGTCAAAGAAAAAGTAGCTTGGGATTAATGCCCAAAGGGGAGCGCGCCCGCCTCGGGCGCCGTCAACGGCGCCTCGCCGTTGACTCGAATGCAGCGAGACGTGGGAATAATTGAAAGCCATCCTTCATCGAACGGCCGGTACGAAGCGCACCGGCCGACAGGCGAGGCGCCGGCCCCATCGGTTCCGGTGCCGAAACGCGCCAGTGGTTTCCAATCATCGCGAAGCGTTGGGAGTGCGTGGAGCTGGCTCCTGCTTTCGATCGGCGCAGGGGTAGCCGTTCCCGGCAACGCGCCCTAGAGTTTGATCGACATTGCCCAATTGGAAAGCGCCGGCAAGCCGGTCGCACTCCAAACGCTGGCGCGCCCAAGTGCAAACCGTTCCCGAATCCTGGCGATTGTTCATTTGTTGTGCAATACAGGCGCGAACTCGATGAATTTTCCACGTTCCAATCGCATCCAATTCTCATGAACGACAACGCAAGCGACCAAACCAAGCAGGTTCCGGCAGTCTCCCGCCGTAATTTTTTGAAACACTCATCCCTGGCTGCCGCCGGCACCGTGGCGGTCGCGAGTTTTCCTTCGGTCCTGACCAGTTACGCCGCGCCGGACGATCCCATTCGCGTGGCCTTGATCGGGTGCGGGGGCCGGGGCAGCGGCGCGGGCAAACAAGCCATCTCCGCCGCGCCAAATGTGAAGATCATTGCGCTGGCTGACATTTTTCCGGACAAACTCGAAAAGGCGAAACAGAATTTCCCGGAGGTCCCGCCAGAAAACTGCTTCAGCGACTGGGATGCCTACAAAAAAGCCATCGCGGTTCCCGGCGTCAATTATGTGATCCTGGCCACGCCGCCGGGATTTCGCCCGATGCAACTGCGTGCGGCGGTTGAGGCCGGGAAGAACGTCTTCATGGAAAAACCGGTGGGCGTGGACGGACCCGGAATTCGCTCGGTCCTCGAATCGTATGAAATTGCCAAGCAAAAGGGGTTGAACATCGTGGCGGGCACCCAGCGCCGGCACGCCGTCAATTACAACGAAACCATCAAGCGCATTCAGGATGGGGCCATCGGGGAGTTGATGTTCCTGCGGGCCTATTGGAACGGCGGGGCAATCTGGCACCGGCCCGAAACGGGCGAGACGGCCATGGAGAAACAACTGCGCAATTGGTATCATTACACGTGGATTTGCGGTGACCATATTTGCGAACAGCACGTCCACAACCTCAACGTCTGCAACTGGATCATGAACGATCATCCGGTGAAGGCTGTCGGCATGGGCGGTCGCCAGGCCTTGGGGCCGGACGTGACCGGCGAGAAATGGGACCATTTTTCCATCGAGTTCGAATATGCCAACGGCGTGCGGATGTACAGCTATTGCCGGCAAATTAGCGGTTGCGACGGCAATGTCAGCGAGGCGGCGCATGGCACCAAAGGCTTCAGCAATTGCTCGAACCGTATCATGGTCGAGGACGGCGATTCCTGGCGCTGGCGCGGACAAGGCTCCAATCCGTACGTGCAGGAGCACGCGGATCTCGTTGAAGCCATCCGGACGGGCAAGACCCTCAACGAAGCCAAGACCGTCGCGGAAAGCACGCTTACGGCCATCATGGGGCGTGAATCTGCCTACAGCGGTCGGGCGGTGGAATGGGACGAGATGCTGAACGCTAAAACGTCGTTGATGCCCGAGAAGCTGGCCTGGGGACCGGCGCCGGAACCGCACGTTCCCATCCCGGGCAAACACAAGGTTGTTTAAGGATTTCCGATTTCAGGTGGACAGAGCGTTTGCGAATGACCAATGACCAAAACCCATTGACCAGAGAATTACCAATGACCAATCACCATTGCTCCAGGGAACGGCGTCCCGAATTAAGTTCGGGCTTGGGGACTCGGGCCTTCCTTGGTGCTTGGACATTGGGCCTTGGTCATTCTTTCGAGTTGGCGTCCGGTCGAAAACTTCGGCGTCAAAATTTCTTCTGGCTTTTGCCGGATTAACGTTTGAGTATCATTACACATCAACAAAATCTTGTTCGGGCGCGATTTCATCTGGACTAAAATCGCGTGGTGAACTTGCCAAATACATATATGAAGACAGACAAATCTAAAGCGATTCCAAATCAAGAGAACCTCAGCCGACGCTCCTTCTTAAAGAACTCCTCCCTCGCGGCGGCCAGCACGGTGGCAGCGATGAGTTTTCCGTCAGTGTTGCGCGCGCAGATCGAGCCCGGACATCAATGCCGTGATCATCGGCATCGGCGGCCGCGGCGGCGGCGCGGGCGGCAACTTCATGGCGGCGGTCAAGGCCACCGGCGTGAACGGCAAAATCGTGGGCGTGGCGGACATCTTTCAAGAGCAGGCCAACCGGGGCAATCAGCACTTTGGCGTGCCGAAGGAAAAGTGCTTCAGCGGTTTCGACGCTTACAAGAAAGTGCTCGAAATCCCGGGCGTCAATTACGTCATCATCGCCACGCCGCCGGGCTTCCGTCCGACCATCTTCAAGGCCGCCGTCGATGCGGGCAAAAACATCTTCATGGAAAAGCCCGTGGCCACGGACGGCACCGGTGCCCGCCAGAATTACGAGACCTACGAAGTGGCCAAGCAGAAGGGCCTTAAGATTGCCGCCGGCACGCAGCGCCGTCATCAGGCCGGTTACATTGACACCATCAAGCGCATCCAGGACGGCGCGATTGGCGACGTCGTTTTCATGCGCGCCTACTGGGTCAACGGCGGCCCGATCTGGCACCGTGGCGACCATGGCGACACCGATCTGGAACGGCAGATTCGCAATTGGTACCATTACATCTGGCTGTCCGGAGATCATATTTGCGAACAGCACGTGCATAACCTCGACGTGTGCAACTGGGTCATGAACGATCACCCGGTGCGTTGCTGGGGCCAGGGCTCCCGCCAGCAGTTGGACGGCAAGTCCGGTGAGATTTGGGACAACTTCGACATCGAATACGAGTATGCCAACGGCGTCCGGATGTACAGTTACTGCGGCCAGATCAAACGGTCATGGTCGTCGGTCAGTGAGGCCGTGCATGGCACCAAAGGCATGTCCAATCCGGGCGGCTGGATCAATGTGAAGGGTGGCGAACGCTGGCGCTCGAGCCTCAAGCTCCAAAGCGGCGATCCCTATACCCAGGAGCACATCGACCTGATCAATGCCATTGTGAAGGACACCGAACTCAACGAAGCCAAGAACGTCACCGACAGCACGATGACCGCCATCATGGGCCGCGAAGCTTCGTACAGCGGCGCGGGCGTCGAATGGGATGAAGTGCTGAACGCCAAGTGGAAATACGCTCCCGACCTGGCTTACGCCGAGGCCGACAAGATGGAGTACGGTCCGTTCCGCACGTTGAAACCCCCGATGCCCAGCCTGTTCAACACGCTGAAGGATCCGGCCATGGTTCCGACGGTCTAACGGACACAGGGCACTTTGCTTGAATTGCATGAGCGCGGGCTGCAGAGCCCGCGCTTTTTTATTTCGGCGCAAAACGGGAAGGGCAGGGGAGCTGGGCAAACCTACTGCCATCCTAGCGTGCTGCCGGCATCCTGCCGGCAGATCGAACGTAAACACCGCGTTCGATCTGAGAGCAAAGTCGGCGCGCACTCACCACGGCATTGCCGTGAGCGATGTCCTTATCGCCAGCGAATTGCCAATGACTTCCCAAGATCGCGAAGCGTTTGGAGCGCGCGGAGTTTGCTCCCGCTTTCATTTGCGGTAGGCCGTACAACAACCAAGGTCGCCCACTCCAAGTCCCGGGCCTTATGGCCGATTCGAAAGCGCCGGCAAGCCGGGCGCACTCTCTAGAAACTCAAGGCTGAATTCCCTGGAGTGCAATTAGTTCCATATTAAGATCCTTGGCCTGTTTTTTGAGCCACGCCACGCGTTGGGCCCGATATTTCGCCTAGTAGGCTTCCATTCCTTTGTCCACGTAATTCTCACCGCTCTTGATCATCCGATAGACCAGCCGCGCCTAGTGATGGGCCATCGCCACAATCGCCTTGGGCGCCCCCAGGCGGCTCTTGAGCCGCCGATACTTGGCCCCCAGCCAAACTCTGACTGTTGACCAGCGTGGAGGCACACAGCCGCATGTACGTTGCGCACCCGGCTCACCACCGGTCGCGTCGCGCGCGCCAATACCCGCCCCCCCACTAATCCGGTGATCCGGACAGACGCCCAGCCACGACGCAAAATGTTTCTCGCTGGGCCAGCGGCTCATGTCCTTGCCCACCTCCGAGATGATCACTTGGGCGGCCACCGGCCCAATGCCGTCGATCTTGGTCAGGTCCACCCAGTTGTGTTCGGACATGAAGCTGCTTTTGGGAGAGTGACGAGTCAAAGGCTGACCGAGGAGATCCCAAGGGCGTCCTTGGTGCGCTGTCATCCGATTGTGACGCCATCGTCACCGGATTGTAACTTGTACAGGACCGCTGCTTTTGGCTTACTGAGCACGTGGTCGATGCGATCGGACAACCGCAACTGGATTTCACCGAAAACGAGCTTCGGAACTGGAAGCTGCTCGACCAGTTTCGCGCCTATCTGGAACCCCGGCTCACAGCCCCCGACTCGCCCACCGCCCCCCTCAATGACCACCAACTCACGCCCAGTGCCTATCTGTCGTTGATGCTGTTTGCCTTGGTCAACCCGGCGATCAAAACCGCCCGGGCCCTCTGTGGCGCCAGCCACTTTAAGCGTGTGCAGCAGGAGGTCTGCGGGCGACCGGTTTCCCTGACCAGCTTTTCGGAAATGCAGCACGTGTGCGCCCCGGAATTATTGGCCGGGTTGCTGCGGGACTTGGCGGGCCAAGCCACGCCGGTCTTTGGCGAGCGCCGCTTGCACGCCCACCTCCAAGAGCTGACCGCCAATGATGGCACGCTGTTGCCGGCCCTGCCCCGCATGGCCTGGGCGTTGTGGCAAAACCCCCAGAACCGGGCGGGCAAACTGCATTTGGAATTTTCGGTCTGGCGTCAGGTGCCCACTGAATTCACGATCACGCCCGCCAACACCTGCGAACGGGCGGTGTGGAAAGCCAAGCTTAAACAAGGGGCGTTCTACGTCAATGACCGCTATTACAGCCACGACTATGAACTGATTGATAACGTGCGGCAGACCGGCGCCAGCTTTGTGCTGCGGCTGCATAACAACGCGGTGCTCACGCCGCTGGGGCCCACCCGGCCGTTGACCGAGGCGGATCGGCAAGCCGGCGTCGTGGCCGATATGCCGGTACGTTTGGGCGCGGGCTCCGACGGACCGGTCGGCCGCTTGGTGCGAGTGGAAAGCGCCGGGCACACCTTCTTACTGTTTACTGACCGGGAAGATTTGGCGGCGGAACTGGTGGCGCTGATTTACCGGTATCGGTGGCAGATCGAACTGTTTTTCAAATGGGTGAAGTGCATTTTGGGCTGCCGCCACTGGTTGGCGGAGTCGCCCCAAGGGGTCACCCTGCAAGTGTATTGCGCGCTCATTGCCGCCGTATTGATGGTGCTGTGGACGGGCCGCAAACCGTCGAAGCGGCAATGGGAAGGTTGCAACTTTACTGGCTGGGGTGGGTGAGCCTGGAAGAACTGCTCGCCGTCCTGCGCCCCAAGGAAAAAGCCCACTAAAACGCCCGGGGGAATTTGGCGCCGCCATCTCCTCAGGGCGGAGCTTTGTCTACGGCCCGGGAGCGGGCTGGCCTTTGGGCCGAACGGGAGGCTTCCATCACGTGCGCACGCCCAATTTCGTCGCTGGCACCTTCTCAAGCACGAAGAATTCCGAACACTACTGACCAGATCCCTGGTAGCTTGCTCGCGCCAAAGATTCAGGTGGATTGCGTGCGGGAGGAATTACGGCGTATCGGGGACGCCCTTTGTCGAGATGTTGGCCATTCATTTTTGTTCGGATCGTGAGGAAACGATTGCTGTGCTGAGCGAACTGCTGGCCACCGTTGAATCCCGCGTCCGCCATCGCCAATTTGTGGTTGGCGCGGACGCGGCGCGGATCTTTTGGGTCAATCCGGTGGCCGATTTGCGGGCGATGAACTCGGTCGAGGAATGGGCTGAACGCCCGCGCGAAGGGGCGATCATCCGCGAGCACGTGAGCCAAGAATTGAATCTGCCCACTATTGAGCTTGAAATTCCGCCGGTCTGTGATGCCATGCTGCCGACGCTGAGCGCGCGGTTGCAGGCGCTCGTGGAAACGGTCCAAGCCCGAAGAAGCTCATGATTACCGCCGGCATTGATGCAGGATCGCGCTCGATCAAAGTGGTACTGTTCGACTCCGAACGGTCGCAGGTGCTGTCTTCCGGCATCGCGGATCAAGGTGTCGAACAACAACGATTGGCCACCGACTTATTTGCGCGAACCTTGGACGAAGCCCACTTGGAACGGGATCACATGGCGACCATTGTGGCTACGGGTTATGGTCGGAATGTCGTGCGTTTTGCCGACACCACGATCACCGAAATCACCTGTCACGCGCGGGGAGTACACCCTCTGGCGCCGGAGACGAAAACCATCATCGAAATCGGCGGCCAGGACAGCAAAATGATTCACCTCGAAGACGGCGGCCGGGTGCGAGACTTTGCCATGAATGACCGGTGCGCTGCGGGGACGGGTCGTTTCCTGGAGGTGGTGGCGGCGCGGCTCGGGGTGGACCTGCCCACGTTGGGCGAACTTAGCCGACAAAGCTTGAAACCCGCTCTTATCAGCAATACCTGCGTCGTGTTCGCCGAAACGGAAATCATCGGCTTGCTGGCCGAAGGCGCGGCACCAGCCGACGTGGCGGGGGGCGTGCAAAACGCCATCGCCACCCGCATCAGCGCCATGGCCGGACGAACGCTTGAGCAGCCGGTCTATTTCACGGGCGGCGTCGCGTTGCAATCCGGAATGATTCGCGCGCTCGAAGAAGTATTGTCCTGCCCGGTCCGCATTCCGCAACTGCCGCAATACACCGGCACCCTGGGAGCGGCCCTCCCGGCCAGCCGGCGCAAACGTTCTGCGCCGTCTGACTCCCGGTCGTAGCGGCGCCTCGGCGGAGCGGTGGAGACTCTTCTTGTTCAAGTTGGCGGCGACCGCCCTATCGGTTGGGAACACAGCGTTGGGACACAGTTGCATTCAAGTGCGGCCTGGTCTTTCATTCGCCGATGCAAGATCTGATTGCCAAAACGTCCACCTTGCTCGAAGCGCTGCCGTACATTCAGCGCTTCAGCGGCGCCACGTTCGTCGTCAAGTACGGGGGCAGTTTCATGGACTCACCCGATCCGGAAGTCCGTCAGGGCGTGGCCCGTGACATCGTATTTCTGGAAGCGGTGGAAATCAATCCGGTCGTCGTTCACGGCGGCGGCAAGGCCATTACGCGAGCGATGGAAAAGGCCGGGTTGGCGGCCACGTTCGTCCAGGGACAACGCGTGACCGATGCCGCGGCGGTCAGCGTGGTGGACCAGGTATTGTCGCGGGAAATCAATCCCGAGATTGTGCGCACCATCCAAACCTTGGGCGGCATGGCCAAAGGCTTTGCCGGCACGGAAATTTTCACCTGCCGCAAAAAGGAAGTCCTCGGTGCCGACGGCACCCCGGTGGACCTCGGGTTTGTGGGCGAAGTCACCGGCGTCAACACCGGTCCGTTGCTCAAGTGCATTGACAAGGGCATCACCCCGGTCATCAGCCCCACCGCCCGCGGTGAAGATGGCCAGATTTACAACTGCAACGCCGACGTGGCGGCGGGCATGGCGGCTATTGCGCTCAAGGCCAAGCGGTTGGTGTTCATGAGCGACGTGCCCGGTTTGATGCGCGATCCGCGCGATCCGGCGACCATCATCCCGCATCTCCGCACCCACGAAGTCGGCGCGCTAAAGAAGGCCGGGGTGGTGGACAAGGGCATGATTCCGAAAGTGGACAGCGCGGTGGCCGCCATCAAGACCGGCGTGGACAAAGTATCGTTGGTGGATGGGCGCATCCCGCACGCGGTGTTGCTGGAAATCTTCACCGACGAAGGTGTGGGCACGGAAGTCGTCTTGTGAGGGACGGCGAAGTTTTCCTTTGCCCCCGTCCGCTTTC
This sequence comes from uncultured Verrucomicrobiae bacterium, assembly GCA_963788655.1. Taxonomy (GTDB): domain Bacteria; phylum Verrucomicrobiota; class Verrucomicrobiia; order Limisphaerales; family JAFGQR01; genus JAFGQR01. The sequence goes on from CAWBHS010000004.1 coordinate 12,848, forward strand.
TTGGCCATGCTGGTGGCATGGGCAAACGCCGCGAAGCACGGGAACGCGCCGTGCAATTTTTGTTTCAGTTTGATTTGAACGTTCCGGAAAACCTGGACGAGGCCTTGGGCCAATTCTGGGAATCGCAACGGGCGGCGGTGATTGCTTTGGACAAAGGCCGGGCCACCTGGGGTCAGCCCACGGAATTGCCACCCCCTTCCACCGAGGAACTGGCAACGCGAGTGTTCGCCGACCGGATCATCCGCGGCGTGCTCGAACATCGTGACGAGATGGATACCGAGATTCAGAAGTACTGTCAGAATTGGGAATTGCACCGGATCGCCGCGGTGGATCGTAACGTGCTACGGATGGCGATCTACGAGATGCGGTATCGCGAGGACATCCCTCCGGTGGTGAGCATCAACGAAGCGGTGGACATCGCTAAAAAATATTCCACCGAAGAGAGCGGAAAATTTGTCAATGGCATCCTGGACCGCATTCGCAAAGAAGTCCTGCGTCCCGCCCGAATTGTGAAATGATGAACGAGACTTTTGCCGACCTCCATCTGCACACCTGCTTTTCCGATGGCACCTACACGCCCGAGGAACTGGCGGGCGAAGCACAGCGTGCCGGCTTGCGGGCCATCGCGGTGACCGACCACGACACCACGGAAGGTTGCGCCCGAGCGGCGGCCGCCTGCCAGGCGCGCGGTATCGAGTTCATCCCTGCTTCGGAACTGACCGCGGAGATTGAGGGTCACGAGTTGCACCTGCTGGGCTATTTCCTGGACACCGAAAATGAACCGTTGCAGGCTGGGTTTGCCAAGTTCCAGGAGGTGCGCCAGCAACGGATTCGCGAAATGGTGGCGAAGCTCAACGCGCTGTCCATTCCGTTGCCAGCCGAACAAGTGTTTGCCTTGGCGAATTGCCGCGCCCCGGGCCGGCCGCACGTGGCGCGGGCGCTGGTGCGGGCGGGCTTTTGCCGCAGCCTGGACGAAGCCTTTGACCGGTTCCTCAAAAAAGGCAAACGAGCCTGGGTGCCCAAGTTCAAGATTTCCGCGCCGGACGCAATTGACCTGGTGCAACAGGCGGGCGGGCTGGCCGTCATGGCGCATCCGGGGTTGAACCGGCCGGATGAATATATCCCGGACCTCGTGGCCGCCGGGCTGGATGGCATCGAGTGTTTTCACACCAAACATTCCACCGCGACCACGGAATATTATCTGGAGGTGGCCGAACATCACCATCTGCTGGTCACCGGCGGCTCCGATTGCCACGGCTTGAACAAGGGCAAGCCGCTGATCGGCACGATCAAGTTGCCGTATCACTATGTGGAACGGCTCCGCGAGCGTTTCTTCCAGCGCGCGGCGGAAAACGGATTTCTGCTCGCCGACCAAGACCGCCAAGTCTGATCCAACTCACCATTGCCTCACCGCTTCCCATGAATTTGTTCGATCGCTTCAAATCGGGCCTGCAAAAGACCCACGCCAAACTGACGCACGAAATCAAACGCATCGTCACGCGGTCGCCCAAACTGGCCGGCGGGTCGCTCGAGGAATTGGAAGCCGCGCTGATGGGCGCAGACCTGGGCATGGCCATGACGGCCCAAATCATGGCCGCAGTGAAGAAGGCCTACGAAACCCAGGGACGCTCCGGCTCGGCGGTGTTCGCGATCGGCTGCCAGGAAGTCGAAAAGAGCTTCAGCAATGGCGAATCCGCGTTAAAGGCTCAACCCAGCGGACCGACGGTGGTTTCGATCGTCGGCGTCAACGGCACCGGCAAAACCACCACCGCCGCCAAACTGGCGCACTTGGTCCAGTCCCAACAACAAACCGCGCTGCTGGCCGCGTGCGACACCTTCCGCGCCGCCGCCATCGAGCAACTCAAGCTCTGGGGCCAACGCTTGAATGTGCCGGTCGTGGCCGGCGCCTATGGAGCCGATCCCGCCGCCGTGGCGCACGATGCCGTGGCCGCCGCGCAAGCGCGCAACATGGATTACCTGTTCGTGGACACCGCCGGGCGCCTGCACACCAAGCACAACCTGATGCAGGAATTGCAGAAAGTGCATCGCGTGATGGGCAAGAAACTGCCCGGCGCGCCGCACGAAGTGCTGCTGGTGCTCGACGGTACGACCGGAATGAACGCGCTCAACCAGGCGCGCGAATTCAACAAGATCGTCCCGCTGACCGGCCTGGTGATCACCAAGCTCGACGGCACCAGCAAGGGCGGCATGGTCGTGGCGATTCAGAAGGAACTGGGTCTGCCGGTCAAATTCATCGGCCTCGGCGAACAGCCGGATGACCTGCAGCCGTTCGAGCCGCGTCAGTTTGCCGAGGCATTGTTTTCCGACAAGGAATAGCCCGAGGTCTGAAGACTGAAGCGGAGCGCGGGTATCTTCATCCGCACAATTGAAATTCCGTGCTCTGACGGATGAAGACATCTTGGCTCAGGACTCCTGAACCGGCGCTTTGGCATTTGTCTGGTACGCAACGGACGTGAACCCCCTCACCCCATCCCTCACCCCCGCCTTGGGGGAGAGGGTGCCCGAAGGGCGGGTGAGGGGGATTTAAAAGGGCTCACCAGTTTTCCACGGGATGGGGCGCTTGACGCTCCGGCGCCCATGGCTTCTGCCTTTCGCAATAATTTCCCCCCAAACCCAGCTTGTCACGCGGACGCGATTCTGGCACTGTGCGGCCTCATCGGCTGTGCATGAAGATTTTGGATTTGGCTTTAGTGCCGCTGTTTATCTTTTTATCCTGTTGAAAATTAGCACCGCCGGAAACAACCTGATCCATCATGAAGACCGTTAAATCACTTAAAACCGTAACCAAGAATGTCAAATCCCTCGTCGAAGGCGCGCTGGCCGACAGCGGCGGCCTGTTGCGACTGGCACCGTGCTGGGTGCCGCGCTCGTTTCTCCAACCCGGCAAGCGGCTCAAGCTGCACCCGGACGACCTCTACGCCTACGGCCTGAATCGCGGCGGGCATCGACGAACGCTGGTTTGCCTCCACCACGCGCCGCCGCCAATGAAGGCCGCACGCCGGACGAAGGCTTGAGCTATTGCGTGGTCGGCCGACAGCGGTTCACGCTGCGGCAGGCAGTGGCCGAATGCGGCGCGCATGATCGTCGGCGACCGGATTTGGAAGAAGTACAGGCGCTGGCCGGTGTATTCGAAGTTCTTCGACAACATGGGGCCGATTCCGCACCACATGCACCAGAGCGCCAAGCAGGCGAAACTCGTCGGGCAGGAAGGCAAACCGGAGATCGTATTACTTCCCGCCGCAGCACAACAACGTGGGCAACAATTTCCCCTACACCTTCTTGGGTCTCGAACCCGGCACCACCAAGGCACAGGTGCGGCAGTGCCTGGCGGACTGGAACAAGGGCGACAACGGCATCCTCGATCTCTCGAAGGCCTACCGGTTAAAGCCCGGCACCGGCTGGCTGGTCGGACCGTGCATCCTGCACGCGCCCGGTTCGCTCTGCACCTACGAACCGCAATGGGGCTAGCGACGTGTTCGGCATGTACCAATCGCTGGTCGAGGGCCGCGAAGTTCCGTGGTCGCTGCTCGTCAAGGACATGCCGCGCAAAGTACCACAAGGATCTCGATTTCATCGTCGATCAGCTCGATTGGGCGGCCAACGTCGATCCCAAGTTCAAGGACATCATTACCTGGAACCGGTGCCCGTGGCCGACACGCGCAAGGAAGGGTTCGTGGACCGCTGGATCGTCTATGGCAAGGTGGACGGCGAGCAACTCTTCACCGCCAAGGAACTGACGGTGGAGCCGGGCGCCAAATGCACCATCAACGACAACGGCGCCTACGGCCTTATCACGGTTCAGGGCAAGGGCAAGATGAATGGCTTAAGCCTTGATTGCCCGAAGCTGATCCGGTTTCACGAATTGACCGAAGACGAAGAGTTCTGCACCGAACGGGCGGCACGGGAAGGGGTGGCCTTCGAAAACACCACCGACGTCGAACCGCTGGTGATGCTGCGCTACTTCGGCCCGGGCGTGAATCCCGGATGCCCCGGACGTTGGCGCCTACAAGAAGAACAAATTCTAACCTGCGGTTTGGGTGAGAGGCGCTCGAACGATGCCGTTCATGCGAGTCCAATCCCAAAGTTTGAACAGCCGGCAGCACGTTGACAGCGTGCTGCTGGCGTCCCCGGCAGAAACGGAAGCACGAGGAACACTCGAACCGATGCCGACATCCGAGGCGTTTGGTGCGCTCGACGTTGCTTGGCAATTCGTGGCGTCTTTTTCCGTTCGCTCTGCCGGCAAGATGCCGGCAGCACGTTGGTAGCGTGCTGCTGGCGTCCCGCCGGCAGAAACGGAAGCACGAGGAACACTCGAAGCGATGCCGACATCCGAGGCGTTTGGTGCGTTCGAGGATGCTTGGCAATTCGTGGCGTCTTTTTCCGTTCGCTCTGCCGGCAAGATGCCGGCAGCACGTTGGTAGCGTGCTGGTGGCGTCCCGCCGACAGAAACGGATGCACAAGGAACACTCGAACCGATGCCGACATCCGAGGCGTTTGGTGCGCTCGACGTTGCTTGGCAATTCGTGGCGCCTTCTTCCGTCCGCTCTGCCGGCAAGATGCCGGCAGCACGTTGACAGCGTGCTGGTGGCGTCCCGCCGGCAGAAACGGAAGCACGAGGAACACACGAACCGCCGCCCCGCGCTTCTGTTCGGACGTGTCGCACTCTTTGGACACTGGATTCGCTGCCAGCGCCCGTTATCGGCGGCGGTCGGTGATCCTTGGCGTTAACCCGAGATTATGAGAGCTTCCTTCAAGCAAAAGATGCTTGCCGATACAGCCGCCGCCGCCCTTGGCCTCCTCTTGGTTTGGAGCATTTTGTATTTCGTTCATGGGGCCGCAATTCTGAAGGCCCATCCACTTCCGGACGGCATGAACTGGCGGCCCTATTCGTTCAACTGGCACACGCTGATCCGCTGGCTTTCGATTGCCGTCATGTGGGTGTGCCTCCGCGACATCTCGTTCCGAATTGCCAGCAGCGTCCGGTGGACATCGTTGTCGGTGGTGCTCACGATCTTGGCCTCATTACTCGCGTGGGCCGGAGGCATGGCGATGGACCAAATATTTGATCTGAGGCACTCCCATGGTGCGCACAATTCAGTGATCCAGTACAGTTTTCTCGCCGTATGCTTCGGCTGGGCACTGGCATCGCAATTCGCCTATTCGTCATCTTTATTTCCAGATTCACAGCGAACAAATTTGGCGGAGAACACGGGCAAACCAATCGAATCAGAATGAACGGCCAACACATCAGTTTACAATTCGAGCGGTATCGGGATGCCCTTTATCGGTCATTGCGTTCGGCAACAATCAACGAGCAACTACAATGAACACTCAATCAAGACATTTTCTCTGGGCGCTGGCCGGCTTCTGCGGGGGATTCCTACTTTGTTTTTGCATGCTTGCCCCTTCGCAGACCACCGCGACTAGGAGCGCCACTGTTGGATCAACTGTCGCCTTCATGCAGGTTCAAACTCAGGAACTCCATTTCACACTGCCAAATGGTATTCCGGCGAAGATGTCGCCCAATTTCAGGCCGGTGGTTCCAGACGAGTTAGCGGACCCATTGTCCCGGATTCGTCGGGATTATGATTTGATCGATACCGGCTTCCAACCCGACTTGAAGGACACGAAATGAAGCGGAAGCATCCAGGTGGATCGAAGCGCCACCGGCCGGGTCCGTGGCGAGGCCGGTCAGATTATCCAACGCCGGATTGGCTGTCGCGGGTTCCGGATTGTCGGCGGCTTTTTCAAATCGACCTCAGTCGGCACCGTTTGCGGAGCAAGACGTATCGCCAAATACGGGCCGGAGCCGTAACGGTGCTCCCGCAACAGGGGGCCCGTTACTTAATGGGTTTGAACTTGAATTTCTGGCCGCCGATGCTGGCTTCGTACATCAATCCGCCTTTGGCGAGGGTGAAGACGGCCACGCCCTGCTGATACTTGGCGTTGGCCGAAGCTCCTTCGGCGGCGGCCACCGCACTAACCTGGGCGCTGAAAGCCAATTTGCTTTCCTTGAAATCGCTCAGCGCCGGTTCGCTGTCGAAGAAGATCACTTCCGCGTAGGACTGACCGCCCAATTGAAAGCCGATGGTGACTTGCGTCATCGACGTTTCGCCAATGAGCTTGCCCTTTTCATATACCAATCCATTGCCGTGCGCGGCGCCCACGCCAAAGGCGCCCTTGCCAATGCCGGGAAACACGGCGTAGCCCTTTGATTTATTAAAAAACTTCTTGAGCCCGGGATCGGTCTTTTGGAACAGCGCAATGGTCTCTTGGACTTCCTTCTTCATCTTGCTCTGGCTCGCCGCCCGACTGTTCGGGCTCAGGGACAGCGTTAGAAGAACCGGCAATATTCCACCCAGGATGATCTTCGTGTACTTCACAATGCCTTACTCGTTTCGTTGATTGTTTGTCCGTCACCGTCAACCGACCGGCAATTTCCGGCCCCGGTGCGCGACACGGTATCGCGGCAGCCTGGCGGCGTCAATGGCTTGACCGCTGCCCCCCGGTGAATTGGCTGAATCACACGATGCGCTGAAGATTATCGCCGACGCTGCCGATATACCGGGAAAAACTCCAAGCATGCCCAAATGAGCCGACCCCAACTCCAGACGCAACCTTCCGAACTGCCGCACCAGGGCCAGGTCCGTGCCAATGCCGGTCCGGAGCAGACCCGCGAGCATTCGGGGCAGACTGGGCAGACTGGGCAGACTGGGGGGCTTCCGGCGAAAGCTACCCCGGAAAAGGTCGCGGCCGGTGCGCCAGAACCGACTCCTGTTCCCGACAACGTCATTGTGCCGTTGGCGCCTTACCAAGAATCGCAATTCGTGGATGTCCCGGGAAACTGCGTCCCCGCCAATTTGGAAGTGCGGGCAATCAACGGTGGTCTGCGGGTGACCTTCCTGTTACACGATTATTCCTGGATTGCCCTGCCGGTGTTTGAAGCCGCGCCGTTTTTGGTTTTTGCGTACTTGTTGACCCGCAAGCTGCCGGGAACATTCCCCCTGGTGGTGGGGCTGTTTGGAGCCGCGATCTTGGTGGGCTGCGTATGGGAGTTCCTGCGAGAACGCCACCTGGAAATTCGACCGGACCGCCTCGATAACGTGGCGTCGGTGCTCGGAGCAGAACTGTTTCGCCGCAGCCTGCCCGCGGCGCAAATCGAACGCGTCCTGATCCGCTCGCAGGTGAACGGTGCGCGGTTGCTCTCCATTGAAAGCAACGCCGATATCTGGGAAGTGGGCGCGGCCTTGGAAGAAAAAAACCTGCAATGGCTGGAGGACTTGATCCTGGCCCACATCCGCCCAGCCACCCCGCGCGACGAACCCCTGCGCCTGGCCGCTTAGGCTTTCACCGAACGCTTTGCTCCTTTACGAATCGAAGGGGAAGCGTGCCAGATTTCAGAGCGCGTAACGGCCATTTGATCCCGTTGTCTGACTTGGTTTGCGATTGAGGTCAGGATTGCGGCTACTCCCAGCGCAGGTACTCGGACCGTTGTTCCGGCCAGCAGGGTTGCAAACGGCGCGACTTCCACCAAACCGTTGGCTTTAGCCAACGACGAGAGCACGTGCGATCCTTGCCGGCCGGCGGAGCAGACTTGTCCGGTTTGATCCACAATCACCCGCATGAAATGACACCGGTCGCCGGGATTGCGCAACGGTTCTGCCAGGACGCCGGGAAAAGCGGGCAATTCCCAATGCGTCGCGCCTTGCATCTGCAGTAGAGCAGGGCGCACCAGCAGAAGAAACGTTACCAGGGCGGACACGGGATTGCCTGGCAGGCCGAAGAAACACTTGTCACCCCAATGGCCATAGACGAACGGCTTGCCGGGGCGGATGGCGATCTTCCAAAAATCCAGATTGCCGCCCATGGCTTCAAAGGCCTGTTTGACCAGATCCAATTCGCCCACGGAAGCGCCGCCGGTGGTGATGACCGCGTCGGATTCGGCAAACGCCTTTTCCAAGGCGGCGTGGGTGGCAGAAAGGTCATCGGGCACCAGCGGAAAAACTCGGGGCTTGGCGGCGATGGATTGCAGCAAGGCCCCAAGGCTGACGCGATTACTCTCATATATTTTGCCGGGTTTCAGTGCCCGACTGCGGTCGATCAATTCGCTGCCCGTAGCGAGCAAGGCCACCACCGGCTGACGGCTGACTTGAACACGGCGCAATCCGAGCGAGGCCAGCAAGCTTAGGCTGCCGGCTCCCAACCGTTCGCCCCGCGCGGCCACCAAGCTGTCCGCTTTGAGATCCTCGCCGTGCAGGCGCACGTGTTCCCAGGTTTGAACGCCATCCACAACCAGAATATGCTCCGGCTGGTTCGGCGCGGCCACCGTATCTTCCTGCATCACCACGGCGTCGGCTCCGGGCGGCAGCGCGGACCCCGTGAACACCCGAACACAGGCGCCGGGTTCGAGGGCGGTTTGCGGAATTTCACCGGCCGCAACTTGACCAATGACGCGCAAGCAAACCGGAGCTTCCGCGCGGGCCTTGACGACTTCTTCGGCGCGGACTGCGTAGCCGTCCATCGCCGAATTGTCGAAACGTGGAAGATCAAATGGCGCCGTAATCGGCTTGGCGAGGATGCGACCGGCACTGGCGGCGAGGGGAATGGACTCGCTGGGCAGACTTTTTACGGAGGCAAGAACCTGCCGCAACGCATCGGACAAATCTAACATGCCGCGAGTCTCGGATGGGGATTGTTGAAAGTCGAACAAAAGTGCTGAGTTTCCGGTTGAGTTTTGACTGCGGCATGCTACAAGGAGGCCGAATAATGAAGATAACGGATGTATTGATCACCGAACACGCGTTGTTTAACCGCGTGTTTGCGCAAGTGGAACGCGCCCTTTCCCAATGTGGTGCGGTGAAGGAGGTCCAAATGCTGGCTGGTTTGGTCGAAGGCTTGTTGCGTCATCATGGGGAGACGGAAGCTCACCTCGCCTACGTTGCCCTGGATCATGCGTTGAAGGAGAAAGGCAAACTGGATCGCTTGCACGAGGAACACCAGGAAATCGACCGGCATTTCGAACAGGTGCGGTCAGCCTCCGACCTCGAAACCGCCCGCCGCCTGCTCCATACGGCATTGCAATCCTCGCGCGATCATTTTCGTTACGAAGAACGTCACCTGTTTCCACTGCTCGAACAGGTGCTGCAACCGGAAGCCCTGTCCAAACTAGGCCACGCCAGCTTGCAAGACTACGTGTCGCCGCCCAAAGACGCAAAGGCTGCGATGCCTCGCGCAGCTTGAGATTGTTATTAGCAGTTGGGTAGCGTGCTGTCGGCGTCCCGCCGACAGAAACGGATGCACGCCTGCCGTGCGAATGGTCACGAGACGTTGATTCGCACCTCCCGTTCCAAACTGCCGGCAAGATGCCGGCAGCACGTTGGGTAGCGTGCTGTTGGCGTCCCGCCGACAGAAACGGATGCACGCCTGCCATGCGAAGGATCACGAGGCGCTAATTCGCACCTCCCGTTCCAAACTGCCGGCAAGATGCCGGCAGCACGTTGGGTAGCGTGCTGTCGGCGTCCCGCCGACAGAAACGGATGCACGCACGGCGTGCGAATGGTCACGAGACGTTGATTCGCACCTCCCGTTCCAAACTGCCGGCAAGATGCCGGCAGCACGTTGGGCAGCGTGCTGTTGGCGTCCCGCCGACAGAAACGGATGCACGCCTGCCGTGCGAATGGTCACGAGACGTTGATTCACACCTCCCGTTCCAAACTGCCGGCAAGATGCCGGCAGCACGTTGGGTAGCGTGCTGTTGGCGTCCCGCCGACAGAAACGGATGCACGCCTGCCATGCGAAGGATCACGAGGCGCTAATTCGCACCTCCCGTTCCAAACTGCCGGCAAGATGCCGGCAGCACGTTGGGTAGCGTGCTGTTGGCGTCCCGCCGACAGAAACGGACGTAAGCCTGCCGTGCGAATGATCACGGGACGCTGATTCGCACCTCCCGTTCCAAACTGCCGGCAAGATGCTGGCAGCACGTTGATGGCCTAATTGAGCCGGATGGCGCGTTGGATACGGATGGGCGGCGTGAGCTTCTGGCCATCGGCGGGAGCGGTGTGGATCTGCCGTAACACCTCCAGGCCCTTGACCACCTTGCCGAAGGCGGCAAAGCCCTGGCCGTCAGGATTGCGTTGTCCGCCAAAATCCAGTTCCGGTTGGTCGCTCAGGCAGATGAAGAAACTCGCCTGGGCGGTGTCCGGTGCGTCGCGAGCCATCGAAAGTGTTCCCTGCCGATGATGAAGGCCGGTGTCGCGTGTCCGTTCGAGCGGGATGGGCGCCAACCATTCTTTTTCCCGGGCCGGATCGCCCTGCACCTGTACCACTTCGATCTTCACGTTGTTCGTCGGCTGATTGGCCAGCGTTACGGTGCGGAAAAATGCCCCGTCGGCGTAGAAGCCTTCATGCACATAGTGGAGGAAGTTCTTCACCGTGACGGGCGCGCGTTGCGCTTCGAGTTCCACTTCAATGTCACCCAGTGCGGTTTGGATCAGCACGTGCGCGCATCCGGAATGGCTTCGGTACGCCAACGAAAACGTGGCGCCTGGGCAGGATCAAAACCTGCCAAATGCGCCCGTTCCACCGGTTCGCGCTCCATCGGTTTGCGATAGCGCCAGGGATTGTCACCAAACACCTCGGCGCACAACCGGGCCAACGCCGGATCATATTCCTGCAACTCGCCCCGGGTGTTGACGTGATTGTGGAGGGCATCGTTCTGGCGATTGTTGTCAAACCAATCCTGGACGCCTTCCGCCCAATACTCCTCCCGGTTGGTGCCGGCGTAAGTGCCTTTCCAGAGGCCGCGCTCCGTGGCGCTTTCATAAGCGACCTTCAGCCGCCGGTCAAACGCGGGATCGATGACCTTGAGTCCCAAGCCATGGATCGCATGCGCAAATTCGTGGATGAGGATGTTCTCGGTCGAATAGGGATCACCGGGGAAGCACAACAGGTTTTCCTCGGCGCAACTGACCGGTGACCCGCCCAGTCCGCGGGCGCGGCGGTCCCAGAACACGCGCGGTTTGAGATGGGAATGCTCGGGCACATCGGTGGTGTATTCGTTCCAGGCCATCACCGTCAGGCGCACGTGATTGCTGGCCATGACGCGCAGGAAGTTTTCGCGCCCGGCCAGCATCCGTTGCAAGATCCAGGCTGCCTCCCGCAGGGCGTAGTCCGATACGTTCGTCGAACCAACAATGGCGAAACCGGCTACTGAGGTCTGTTTTTGATAAAATGGATCGAGTTGCAACTCGTGTCGCAAGGTATCCGGCACCGGGCCGACTGGGCCAGGTTGTGCCGAAAAAACCGTCGTGGCAAAGCTGCCCAAGAGAATCAAACTGAAAGTTCTTATCATGCCATTGGCCTTTGGTTCAGGTGAACATTAGCGCGGTAGTTTAGCGTCAACTTGGTTTTGCACAGCTTAAAAAGCCGCTACATGTAGCCGCCGACATGAGGAGGCGGAGAACGGGAAGTAGCATCAGATCCGCCTCCTCACGTCGGCGGCTACAGCGCCTGTGCATTTTTCGCGCTAGGAACATTCATCGACCGCCCAGACGCGCCTATGTGGCAGTGTGGGACGGTGACATGGTTCGCAGGTTGGTGATGATCAGGGGCAGGTGTTGCAGCAGGTAATCCACGTTTTCGTCCGTATTGTAAATTCCCAGACTGAAACGCAGACTGCCCCGCGCTAATTCCGAGCTGACCCCCATAGCCGTAAGCACGTGTGAAGGTTCGAGCGATCCGGTCGTGCAAGCCGAACCGGTCGAAGCACATATTCCCAATTGGTCTAGCAGCATTAAGATGGATTCGGCTTCGACCCCTTCGAACCCCAGGTTCGATGTGTTCGGCAACCGTTGTTCCCGATTGCCGTTGAGGTGCGTGTACGGGATTGCCTCCACAATGCTGAGTTCCATCCGGTCTCGAAGTGAGCGAACACGGGTGCTCATTTCGGAGAGCTTGCTCATCGCCATTTCCGCGGCGCGCCCGAATCCCACGATGTAGGGAACGTTTTCCGTGCCTGCCCGACGACCTTGCTCCTGATGCCCCCCCAAGAGATACGGTTTATACGGCGTGCGCCGTTTAATGTAGAGCAGGCCAATACCCTTCGGTGCGTGAAATTTGTGGGCGGACAGCGATAAGAAGTCCACGCCGGCAGCTTGCACATCGATTCTGGTTTTACCGAGCGCCTGAACCGCATCGGTGTGCAGTAACGTTCCCCGCCGATGACAAAGCTCGGCGATTTGGGCGATGGGAAAGACCACGCCGGTTTCGTTGTTCGCCCACATCACGGACACAAGTGCCGTATCCGAACGAATGCTTCTGGCCAGCAGGTCCAGGTTCAATGAACCATCCGGTTCGACCGGGAGGAAGGTCACTTCGTACCCTTGCTGCCGGAGACATTCGCTACACTGGATCGTCGCTGAATGCTCAACGGCGGTCGTGACCAAGTGCCGCTTGCCGGGAGCAACCAGCAGCGCACTGTGCAGCACGGTGTTGATGCTCTCGGTGCCGCCACTGGTGAAGACCACTTCCTGCGGATCGGCATTGATCAGCGCCGCTACTTTGGCTCGCGCGTCCTCCAAATGCCCGGCCACCTTTCTTCCGAACTGGTAAGCGCTGGAAGCGTTGCCCCAGTCTCTCAGTCAGGAATGGCAACATGGCTGCCAAGACTTCCGGCGCCACGCGGGTGGTGGCGTTGTTGTCAAAATAGTGCAGCTTGGACGGGCTCATAGTTCGGAATTCTGGGCCGGCAATCGTGCGAGGTCAACATCGCTCACCGCTGTGGATGAAAGCATCCGCGCTCCAACGAGGTGAAGCGTGCTGGCCGTCCAGTCGCTCTTGGAATTCGGCGACGCCGGCCCATCCAACTTAGAGCGAGATTGGATCCGCACACGAGATCAAATTCCCGAAAACTAATTGTAATCCTCAAAAATACCTGTTGACAGGATTGAGTGAGTAATGTATCATAACAAACATTATTAAGTTAATCATGAATACAGCAAATGAGCCTGTCAAACTGACGCACAACGAAATCATCAAGGAAGCGAACCCGACTTTGGCTGGCGCTATTGCGGGAACGTTAAAGGATCCCGGTGCGGATCGATTTTCCGAGGATGACGTGCAATTTCTTAAGTTTCACGGCATTTACCAACAGGACGACCGGGATCTCCGCAAGACGGGCAAGAAATACATGTTCATGATCCGCGGGCGCATTCCGGGCGGGATTCTGGCCCCGGAGGGATATTTGCGTTACGACGAGTTGGCGACCCGATACGGCAACGACACCCTGCGTTTGACGACCCGACAAAGTTTTCAATTCCACGGTGTCGTCAAGACCGGACTGGGGCCGTTGATGAAATCGCTGAACGAAGCACTGCTTTCGACATTGGCGGCGTGCGGCGATGTTAACCGCAACGTCATGGCGCCGGCCACGCCGGTGATCAACGGTTTGGGCAAGCGCGTTCATGAAGATGCTCAGCGAGTGGCGGATGCGCTCACCCCGCAGACCCGCGCCTATCACGCCATTTGGGTGGAGGGCGTGGAATTGGATTTGAAAGATGCCGCGGATCAGGATTTTGTCGATCCGCTATACGGGAAGAAGTATTTGCCTCGGAAATTCAAAGTGGCGTTCGCCATTCCGCAGTTGAACGATGTGGACTTGTTCACCAATGATCTGGGTTTCATCGCCGTCGAGGAGAACGGTCAACTCATTGGATATAATGTGACGGCCGGTGGCGGCATGGGACGGAGTCATGGCAACCAGGCGACGTTCCCACGGGTGGCGGATCGGCTGGGTTTCATTCGGCCCGAACAAGTCGTTGAAGTGGCGAAGGCTGCCGTCACTATCCATCGGGACTTTGGCGACCGCACCAACCGCAAACACGCCCGGCTGAAATACGTGTTGGAAGAACGCGGCGTGGATTGGTTCCGCGCCGAAGTGGAAGCGCGGGCGGGAATCCAATTCGAACCGATGCGGGCTTTTGAGTTCGAGCGGCAGGGCGATTTGTTGGGCTGGCATCGGCAGCATGATGGGCAATTGTTTTTGGGACTGTTTGTATTGAGCGGACGCATCAAGGATGCTGAGGGTTACCGGCTCAAATCTGCTTTGCGCGAGATCGTCGAACAATTCAAACCGGAAGTGCGCCTGACGCCATCGCAAAACATCATCCTGGCCGACATCGCCATCGAGAATCGGGAGGCGATAACCCGCCTCCTCGCCGAACACGGCGTGCCCGTGGACAACCAAGGCACCATCCTGCGCCGCGCCGCGATGGCGTGCCCGGCATTGCCGACGTGCGGACTGGCGCTGGCGGAAAGCGAACGTTATCTGCCGAACTTCCTGGATCAGGTCGAAGCAGTACTGGGCGACTTGGGACTGGCGGACCAGGAAATCATCATTCGCATGACCGGTTGCCCAAATGGCTGCGCCCGGCCATATATGGCGGAGATCGGTTTGGTGGGCAAAGCGCCTGGTCGTTACCAGATCTGGCTGGGCGGCAACGTGGCCAGCACGCGGCTGAATCGGTTGCACCGGGACAACGTCAAGGAAGCCGAATTGATCGGCGAACTGCGTGGGTTGCTCGAGCGTTACCAAAAAGAGCGCCTCGGTGCCGAGCGGTTCGGGGACTGGTGCGAACGCGTGCTGTGGCCGGAGGCGGCCGTGGCAGCGTGAGCCGGACGGTCTATTGTTGCGTTACCACGAAACTCTCGACCACCTGATTTGAAAGTCGTGCTACCCCATCAATCCTGGCATAGCGGCGTCTCGGCAGATCGCCGCCATCATGTTCGAGAATTTGCGATGCTCTGCCGAGACGCCGCTACGGTTCAGGATGCCAATGCGCTTTATTAAAAACTGAGCATGTTGTCGCGCGAAGAAATCCAGGAGCTGAATCTGCGTTTCAACCAGGAACCCACCGAAGCTATCCTGCAATGGGCCTGGAAACGGTTTGGAACCCGGGCGGCCATTGGCACCAGTTTTCAAGGCGCCGGCCTGGTGATGATTCATCTGGCCAGCCAGGCGGGCCTTCAATTCCCGGTGTTCACGATTGATACGGGCTTGCTATTCCCGGAAACGGTGGCGTTGAAACAGCGGCTTGAAGAGTTCTTTGGTTTTCCCATCGAATCTTTAAATCCCGACCTGACGGTGGAAGAGCAAGCCGACATTCATGGACCAGAACTGTGGCGCACCGAACCCGATCTGTGCTGCACGGTGCGCAAGGTGCTGCCGCTGCGCGACCGGCTGAGCACGCTCGATTGCTGGATCACCGGCCTGCGCCGGCAGCAAAGCGATACCCGGGCGAACGTCGGCATTGTCGAACTCTACGCCTTTGACGAAACCACCGGGCATGACATTGTGAAACTCAATCCGATGGCGAACTGGAAGCGCGAGGCGGTCTGGCAGTACATCCGCGAACACCGTATTCCGTACAATCCGTTGCAGGACCGAGGCTATCGCTCGATTGGTTGCCGGCCCTGCACTCGGCAGACGGCGGCGGGGGAGAACGAACGCGCCGGGCGGTGGACCGGCTTCAACAAAGTCGAATGCGGCATTCACACCTTCATGTCGAAGAAAGTTGATTTCCAAATTTAGGTCTATGGACTACCTCTCCAAACTCGAGAACCAATCCATCTACATTTTCCGCGAGGCCTTCAACAAGTTCGAACGGCTGGCGATGCTCTGGAGCATTGGCAAGGACTCGACCGTGCTGCTGTGGCTGGCGCGCAAGGCTTTTTTCGGACACGTACCTTTTCCGCTGGTCCACGTGGACACCAGCTACAAGATTCCGAGCATGATCGAGTACCGCGACCGACTCTGCCGCGAATGGAACCTGCAATTGGTTGTCGGCAAAAACGAGGAGGCGTTGCGTGCCGGGCTGACCTTTCCCAACGGCAAAGCCACCCGGGTCGAATGCTGCGGCCGTTGAAGAAGGACGCGCTCAAAGCGGTGCTCGACCAGCACCAATTCAACGGCGTGATCGTGGGCGTGCGCCGCGATGAGGAGCCGACCCGGGCCAAAGAGCGTTACTTCAGTCCGCGCGACAAAAACATGGAATGGAACGCCGAAGACCAACCGCCCGAGTTGTGGGACCAATTCAAAACCGATTTCGAACCCGGCGCTCACATTCGCATTCATCCGTTGTTGCACTGGACGGAACTGAACATTTGGGAATACATCGAGCGCGAAAACATTCCGATCATTCCGCTCTACTTTGCCAACGACAAAGGCGAGCGCTATCGCAGCATCGGATGCTTTCCCTGCACGACTCCCATCAAGTCCCGCGCCGGGACCGTGCAGGAAATCATCGAGGAACTGCGAATCACCAAGGAACCCGAACGCGCCGGCCGCGCCCAGGACAAGGAGAGCGAAGACGCCTTCGAGAAACTGCGGCGCGACGGATACATGTAAACGCAAAATCATCATTCCCCTTTCATGGCTCCCTCCGCCCCCGCTACCGAGCAACTGAAAATCGTCATCGTCGGCCACGTCGATCATGGCAAGTCCACCTTTGTGGGTCGGCTGTTTCACGACACCGGCTCGCTGCCCGAAGGCAAACTCGAGCAACTCCAAAAGATTGCCGAACGCCGCGGCGTGCCCTTCGAATGGGCCAACCTGATGGACGCTCTGCAGTCCGAACGCGACCAGAACATCACCATCGACACCGCGCAGATCTGGTTCCACACCGCAGAAGCGGCAATACGTGATCATTGATGCGCCGGGCCACAAGGAGTTCATCAAAAACATGGTGACCGGCGCGGCCAATGCCGAAGCCGCCTTGCTGCTCATCGACGCCCACGAAGGCGTCCAGGAAAATTCCCGGCGGCACGGTTACCTGCTGCATCTGTTGGGCATCCGCCAGGTTGTCGTGCTGGTGAACAAAATGGATTTGGCCGATTACCGCCAAAGCCGCTTCGACGAAATCGAAGTCGAATATCGTCATTGGCTCAAGAGCATCGATCTGGAGCCCAAGCTGTTCATCCCCATCGCGGCCAAAACGGGTGACAACATTGCGCTGCTCAGCAAAAACATGCCCTGGTGGACCGGGCCGACCGTCGTGGAAGCGCTGGATGAACTGATCGTCTCTGAATTGCCGAAGGACCAGCCGTTGCGGTTTCCCATCCAGGACATTTATCGTTTCGACGAACGTCGAATTCTGGCGGGCCGCGTGGAGAGCGGAACGGTCAAGGTCGGTGATCGGCTGCTCTTTTCGCCCAGCAACAAAACCAGCGTCGTCAAGACCATCGAACGTTGGAACGCTCCGTCCCACGATGAAGCGTCCGCCGGCGAAAGCATCGGCATCACACTGACCGAGCAAATCTTTGTCGAGCGCGGCGCGGTGGCGGCCCTCGAAACGGCGCCCCCGTACGAACTGGCCAAATTCAAAACGCGCGTGTTCTGGCTGGGCAAGCAACCTTTCAAGAAAGGCACGCGCTACAAAATCAAACTGGCCACGCAGGAGGCTGAGTGCGAAATCGCCAGCATCGAAAAAGTCATCGACGCCTCGACGTTGAGCACGGTATCCCGCCAGCACAACGAAGTCTTTGTGGGACGGCACGAAGTCGGCGAAGTTACCCTCAAAACCAAGAAACCGCTCGCCTTCGATGCGGTGACCGAAATCATTCCCACGGGGCGTTTTGTCATCGTGGATGGCGTGGAAGTCTGCGGCGGCGGCATCGTGTTGGCAGACGATTACCCGCGCCGGTCCGCGGGGGGCGAACACAAGAGCGACAACATCTTCTGGAGCCAAGGCAAGATCACGGCCGAGCATCGCTCCCGCCGCAACGGCTATCCCGGTTGCGTGATCTGGCTGACGGGGCTGTCCGGCTCCGGCAAGAGCACCATCGCCAACGAACTGGAGCGGGAACTCTTCAATCTCGGCAAGAATGCCTACGTCCTCGACGGCGACAATGTCCGCCACGGCTTGTGCAGCGATCTGGGGTTCAGTCCCCACGAACGCACCGAGAACATCCGCCGCGTGGGCGAAGTGGCCAAGCTGTTTGCGGACGCGGGCGTCATCTGCGTCACGGCGTTCATCTCACCGTATCGCGAGGATCGCGACTTGGTGCGGCAGATGTTGCAGGTGGACCAGTTCGTTGAGGTGTTTGTCAATGCGCCGGTCGAGGTTTGCGAACAGCGTGATCCCAAGGGACTTTACGCCAAGGCTCGCGCCAATGAACTCCAGGAATTCACCGGTATCTCCGCACCATACGAACCGCCGTTGAAACCGGAACTTGAACTCCTCACCGCCGAAGCGACCATCGAAACCTGCGTCGCCCGGATATTGGATCATCTCCATTTGCGCGACGTGGAAATGGCGATTTCGATTTAGCCCAGGGGAGCACAAGCGCCTCGCCGGTCGTTCGGCGCGCCTCGCGCCGAACATCGAATGGAATGCCGCGTCCAATCTGAGACGGGCGGTGAATAACGAGTCAACGGCGCGGTGCCGTTGACAACGCCCGGGGCGGGCGTGTTCTCCGGCGGGCCGGCTACAACAAATAACAAAACATCGCGTCGCGCAGCTTCGGCTCGAACCACGTGCTTTTGGGCGGCATCATTTCGCCGGCGTCGGCGATCGTCATGAGATCTTCGACGCTCGTGGGATACATGGAAAAGGCGCAGGCACACTCATGCTGGCGCACGATCTTCTCCAATTCCGCCGGGCCGCGAATCCCGCCGACAAAAATGATCCGTTCACTTCTGCGGGGATCGTCGATGCCGAAGATCGGCTTGAGCACGTGTCTCTGGAGCAACGCCACGTCAAGTTGTTCCAGCACCTCGG
This sequence comes from uncultured Verrucomicrobiae bacterium, assembly GCA_963788655.1. GTDB lineage: Bacteria > Verrucomicrobiota > Verrucomicrobiia > Limisphaerales > JAFGQR01 > JAFGQR01. The sequence continues at coordinate 31,642 of CAWBHS010000004.1, forward strand.
CTGAGGAGGTCAGGTGCGGATGAAATTGCAGTTCGTACCACTTGTCGGCCAGGTACAGGCACAAGTCATGTTTGCGCGCCGGTTGGGTGGCGCCGGTTTCCCGGACGTCGCAGACGGCATCCAATTTGGCCAGCAACGTTTCGGGCGTGTGGCCGTTCAGATCTTTGAGCACCCGGTTGTACGGCAAAACGCGCAACTGGTTGTGGGGAAAAATCACCGTCAGGAAATATCGGCTGTTACCGCCACCTTTACGGGCTTGAAACACCCGCGCCGCCGCCGCCGTGCGATGGTGCCCGTCCGCGATGTACAAATACCGAATCCGCTCGAAGGTCTTTTGAATTAGCTCCACGTCCTCGTCACAGACCAGCGACCAGGCGCTATGTCGCACACCGTCGGCCGCGACGAAATCCACCGTCGGCTCCGTGGCCGTGCGTTTGGCCACCAGTTCATCGAGCGCCGGCGCCGCGCGATAAATCAGAAAGGCCGGACCGGTTTGGGCATTCAATGCTTCGATGTGCCGAACGCGATCATCCTCCTTGTCCGGCCGGGTCGATTCGTGCTTGCGGATAATGTTGCGCAGATATTCCTCGCAACTGGCGACCGCCACCAGACCGGTTTGCGTGTGGTTGCCCTGGGTTTGGCGGTAAAGGTAAAAACCGGGCTGCACATCCTGACGCAGCCAGCCTTCGGAAAGAAACCGGGCGAAGTTGCGCTTGCCCTTTTCATACACCTGCGGATCGTGTGAATCGAGCGTCGCCGGCAGATCAATCTCCGGCTTGCTGACCCGGAAAAAACTGAAGGGATTGCCGGCCGCTTGTTCGCGCGCTTCATCCGCCGACAACACGTCGTAAGGCAGTTCGCAAATACGGACTGCCAGTTCGGGCCGCGGTCGCAACGCGGCAAAGGGTTTGATCGTCGCCATAAACTGAGGGCGGGAAACATAAAGGCTGCCCCGGCGGCAACGCACGCACAAAAAGCACATTGGGATCGCACTCGCTTCAAGCGCTGTCAACGGTGTCACCCCGTTGACTCGCAAACCGCCGCCGTTTTCAAATTGCGCGCCGTTCCATTCGCGTTCGGCGCGGAGCGCCCAACCAGCCAGCCAGCGAGCCGCATCGCCGATGCTCCTCAATACGTTTGGCTTGTTCCGGGGGCACGACTTGGCATTCTGGGGACAGTGACCGCTGTACCGGGCCTAATCGGCAGATTACTTGCTGTGCTTTAGTGGAATTCTTGGTCAAAACCAACTGTGGTAAATGGATTTGAGACAGTTAAAACCATAACAAACATAACTACATGGAAACGAAACGACTCGTAGAACAGGACCCACCCTTGCAGAAGGATGACCTCATCGTCATCACGGGCGGCGGCGGCTTTATTGCCGGTAATCTGGCGAAATATTTTTCGGACAAAGGATTCACCCGCATCCGGGCGGTGGACAAGAAGCCGCTTTATGAATGGTATTTGCGGGTGCCCGGCGTCGAATCGCTCTGTCTGGATGTCAGTCAGGAAGTCAATTGTCGGCGCGTGTGCGAAGGCGCCGTCGAAGTGTATAACCTGGCCGCCGACATGGGCGGCATGGGCTTCATCGAGCGCTTCCGGGTCGAGTGCCTGCGGAGCATTCTGGTAAACACCCACATGATTGAAGCGGCTTACCGGGCTGGAGCGCGGCGCTATTTCTTTTCCTCGTCGGCCTGCGCTTACAATACCCTGCTCCAAAAAGATCCCAACGTGCGGGCCTTGAAGGAATCCGACGCCTATCCCGCCATGGCCGAACGCGGTTACGGTTGGGAAAAACTCATGTCCGAAATGTTCTGCCAGGAATACTGGGCCGAACGCGGCATGAAGACCGCCATTGCGCGGTTCCACAATGTGTATGGTCCGTACGGCACGTGGGACGGCGGCCGCGAAAAGGCCCCAGCCGCGATCTGCCGCAAAATCATCGATGCGATCGACAAGGGACGCGACACGATTGATATCTGGGGCGACGGCTCCCAAACCCGCAGCTTCATGTATATCGAGGACTGCGTGAAGGGCATCGACATGATCATGCACTGCGACGAGTTGATTGCCACGCCGATCAACCTTGGCTCCAGCGAAATGGTGTCCATTAACGAACTGGTGTCCAAAGTGGAGAAGATCGCCGGGGTCAAGTTGAAACGGAACTACCAACTCGATGCCCCGAAGGGCGTGGCTGGCCGCAACAGCGACAACACGTTCATCAAGCAGGTGCTCAAGTGGGAACCCAACACCACCCTCGACGAAGGATTGCGCGCCACCTACAAGTGGATCAAGGAACAGTACGAAGCCCGCAAAAAGGGCAAACGCGTGGTTGAATGAACAACCACGTACCGAACTCTTTGTCCAACCAAGCGCCCATTCCGATTACGGAAATCATCGGCAAGATCCCCCACCGCCTCGCACTGGCCGGCGGGTGGATCGATCAGCCGTTTGTCTCGCGCCACAATCCGCAACCGCCGGGCTCCATGGTGGTGGTTGCCTTGGAACCGTATTTCCCGGTCATGGATCGCGCCGGGTTTGCGACCGGCACCCGCGACATTGCCCGGCGATTGTGGCACGACGAACTGCCCGCGCGACCTCCGGACGAACTTGTCCGCGAACTCTACGAAGCAGAGAACCGCGGCAAAGCCGAGCCTTCCGGTTCGCAAGACATGATTGGCCTGGTCTATCCGGGCATCAATCGACTGGACTACGACTTCAGCGCGCATGGCGGCATTTTTCCGGCGCATATCGAGTCGCTCAACGAACCGCGTGCGGCGCGGTGGCTTGAATCGGTGCTGCACGTGTTGCCGGTCGCGCAACGTCCGAGCGGCTACAATCCGTTGGGCGAAAAACATCTCGATCCACAATGGATCGCGCGGTTGGGCCAGTCGGGAAAAACTTGTTTCGACGCCATCCGCCGCATGGATCTGTCGGCGTTGGGCGCTGCGATGAACGAGTGCATGGCGTGCTGGGCGGCGATCCTGCCGCATACTATGCGACACGCCACGATCCGAGAAAATCTCCCGGGGCTGTTGCGCTCGTATCAGTCGAGGTATCCCGGCGCCATGTATTCCGGCTGCGGTGGCGGGTACTTGTTTGTCGCTTCGGCGGAGCCGGTGCCGGGTGCCTTCAACGTGAACCTTCGTTTGGCCACACCGTGAACGACACGCAGAAGCAGGTGGTGGTTTCCGGCGCCTTTGATGACTTGAAGGCGTCGCACCTCCGGTTCCTGGAAGAAGCGGCCCAATTGGGCGAGTTGACTGTCCTGCTGTGGGCTGACGAACTCGTCGGTCGCATCGCGGGTAAACCGCCCAAGTTCCCGGAAGCTGAACGGCGCTATTTGTTGGAGTCCGTCCGCTATGTCAGCCGGGTCAAACGGGTCGCCAACCGGTTGGACAAGGATGCGCTGCCGGACTGGGAGACGCTCGGCTTCAAGCCCGATCTTTGGGTGATGGACGAAGCGCAAGCCGGTTCCGCCCAAAAAGCATTTGCCGAGGAGCACGGCGTGCAATACCAGGCGCTGAGGCGAGTTGACTTGACGGGATTTCCCGAACGCCCGGCACCTGCCGGCAACTCCGAGACCGGCCGGCGCAAAGTCATGGTGACGGGTTGCTACGATTGGTTTCACTCCGGCCATGTGCGTTTCTTTGAAGAAGTCAGCGCTTATGGTGATTTGTATGTGGTCGTCGGACACGATGCCAACATCCGTTTGCTCAAGGGCGAGGGCCACCCGCAGTTTTCCCAGGACGAACGCCGCTATGTGGTTCAATCCATCCGTTTTGTCACCCAGGCGCTTGTGTCAACCGGGGATGGCTGGCTGGATGCAGAACCGGAAATCCAACGCCTCCAGCCGGACATCTATGCCGTAAACGAAGACGGCGACCGTCCCGAAAAACGCGAGTATTGCGCCCAGCACGGCCTCCACTACCTGGTGCTCAAGCGCATTCCCGCTCCCGGCCTGCCCCCGCGCACCAGTACCGATTTGCGTGGATTCTAGCTAAGGACGTTCGCGGTCTGAAAACTGGATTATTTCTACAAGAACTGGTTTTAGCACTACAGCGACACTTTCCACAAATCGCGGATGGAGCGCGGCGTTTACGCCGCTTCACCGTCCTATTCAATAAGCCGCTGGCAGGTCCTTGGTGCTTGAAGCGGCCTAAAGGCTGCGCTCCGTTCTTCGGAAGTGTCGCTGTAGTTTTAGGAAGTCTTCCCAGGCTTCTGCCCGTTGAATAGTTACGGGTTGTCGGAAGGTTCTTCCGCTTCGTCCTGTTTCGGGTGGAGGCCGAAGCGATTTAGTTTTTCCCGCAAGGTCAGGCGGGACAATCCCAGCCAGCGGGCGGCTTTGCTTTGGTTGCCCTGAGCCAATTGGATGGCTTGAGAGAGGACTTCGCGTTCGGCCAGTTCGAGGAGGCGCGCGTGTGCGTTGGTGATTTCTCCGCGTTGCGCGGCAGCAAGCAGTGCAGTGGCATGTTGCTCAAGGGATTGCTGGCCCGTCGGAGGCGGGGCTGCCTCCTGGCTCAGCACGGCGGTCACGTGATCACGGTTGATCGTATAACCGCGCGCCAACAGGAGGATTTTCCGCACAGTGTTCTCCAGTTCGCGCACGTTGCCGGGCCACGGCTGCGATTGCAACAGTGCCATGGCCTCCGGGCGAATGGAGGGCGGACCTTCGCCGAGTTCCTCGCCGTGTTTTTGAAGAAAGTATTGGATCAGGTCCGGAATGTCTTCCCGCCGTTCTCGCAACGCCGGCAAGCGGACGACCACGGTGCTTAAACGGTAATACAGGTCTTGGCGAAACTGCTGTTCGGCCAGGGCGGTTTCCAGGTTGCGATTGGTCGCCGCGATGACGCGGACGTCGGCCGCGATCAGTTCCTTGCCGCCCAAGCGCCGAAAGTTCTTTTCCTGGAGCACGCGCAACAGTTTGACCTGCGTGCCGGGGGGCATGTCGCCGATTTCGTCGAGAAAGATGGTGCCGCCGTGCGCCTGTTCGAAGCGTCCAATGCGGCGCGCCTCGGCGCCGGTGAACGCGCCGCGTTCGTGTCCGAAGAGTTCACTTTCGAGCAAGGTTTCCGGGATCGCCGCGCAGTTGATGGCCACCATGGGCGCGGATTTGCGGTCGCTGTGCTGGTAGATGGCCCGGGCCACGAGTTCCTTGCCCGTCCCGGTTTCTCCGCGGAGTAGGATATTGACCGGCTTGGCGGCGACACGGCCAATCTCTTTGTAAATGGCTTGCATCGCCCGGCTGTTGCCAATGATGGCGTCCCGTCCGATATCGGCCTCACCCAGGGTGATGGGTTGGGACGTCAGGCGCCCGGCGGCCACGGCTTTCGCCACCAGCGCCAACAATTCATCCATTTCAAACGGTTTGAGCAGGTAGTCGTAGGCGCCGAATTTGGTGGCTTCGATGGCGATGTCGGTGGTGCCGTGCGCGGTCATCAGGATCACCGGCAGGCGAGGCTTGACGGTATGTAATTGACGGACGAGTTCCAAGCCATCGCCGCCGGGCAGCTTCAAGTCGCTGAGGACGGCATCGAAGTTTTGCTGCTCGGCGCGCTGGAGCCCGTTGTCGCCACGGGTTTCCCAAGCAAGGGTGTAACCTTCGTCGGCCAGCACTTGCCGGAGCCCGGCCGCCAGGTCCGCATCGTCTTCAATCAGGAGCAGGCTAGGCTTGGGTTTCAGGTTCATGGATGCGTGGCAATACGATGCCAAAGGTGGTGCCGATGCCCTGCTCGGTTTGATACAGCAAGGCGCCGCCGTGTTTCTCGACGATGCGGGCGGCAATGGATAATCCCAGTCCGCTGCCTCCCTGCTTGGTGGTGAAGAACGGGTCGAACAACCGTTGCTCAATGTCCGGGGGAATGCCGCCGCCCGTGTCCCGCACTTCCAGGATGACCACTTCGGTCAACCGGTTGTCCAGGCGTTTGGCCCCGGTGTGCAGGCGCAACGTAATGGCCCCATTTTGGCCGATGGCGTCCGCGGCGTTTTGCACGAGGTTGATGAGCACTTGTTGGATTTGTTGCACGTCAATTTCAACCCATGCCGGGCCGGCGAGCTCGAGCTGCAGTTGAATGTCAGACTTTTTCAGTTGCGGGGAAAGCAGTTTGTGGACTTCGCGCAAGGGAACCTCGGCTCCCGTGATGGTGCGCTCCGGATCAGAGGGCCGGGCAAAGAGGAGGAAGTCCTTGACGATACGTTCCAGGCGATCGATTTGCTGGTTGATGGTTTCCGCGTCGGTTTGCTCGGGGGAATTCGCCGGCAACAGTCGCTTCAAGGTAAACAGCCGGGCCTTGATGGCAGTGAGGGGGTTGCGGATTTCATGGGCGACGCCGGCGGCCAGCATGCCCAGCGAAGCGAGTTTTTCCTGCCGCTCGAGGAGGGAGCGGCTTTCGACCAGCTTGAGTTGGAGCGGCGCTATTTTTCGGTGGTAGGCAATCACGGCGAGCCAGGCGCCCAGGCCGATCACGACCACCGTCGTGCTTAGCAGCAGGATGCCGAGATCCCGGAGCAGGCGATCCGAACTATTGAAGAGGTTCTGCATGTACAGAATACGGGCGTCGGCCAATTGGTAGCCATGATCATTCAACTCTTCGGAAGCCTGTTGAACCGGATTGAAATCAATCAAGGGCATCTGGTTGGTGCCCTGTTTCAGGTCGCGGACCGCGTGATAAAAGTCCTCGGCCGCCATCATGTAGTTCGTGTGGGCCGTATCAATCGCATTGAGAACGCGTCGTTCCTTTTCCGAGGTGTACAGCAACTTGCGCTCGTCGATGTAAGCGTCCAGGGCTCCGCTCTCTTTGGTGAACTGCGCCCACTCCGCGGGAAGCTTGTCGATCCCGTAATGAAGCAAGATATTGTTGAGCCGGAACGTGGCCAGTTGGAAACGGCGCATCACATGAAAGCTATCGCTGGGGGCCGCGGCCAGTTGATTGCGCACCCAATTGATGCGTTGCCAGGAGGAATGGGCTTTCCAAATCACGGCGCCCAAACCCAACGCGATCGCCAGCACAAAGAAGAGGACACGCACTTTTAAACTCAGGCTCAGTTTCATTTTATCACTTCTGGTAAGGAACTGATCAGTTCCTGGTTGCTTCTTTACCATACAAACAGCCGCCCGCGTAGTAAGTTTCTACCGAACAGGTTGATTCCCAAAGAGACGCCAACCCTCACTTCATTGGCACACCGATAGCTTAAAGAGAGGGGTCACTGCCGAAATGGGGTACGGCGGGACGGAAAATAACGACAACATGAATCAACGAATTCGAAAACCGACCCCGTCAACGTGGACCGAAGGGATGCGCAGTCGGAACGGGATGGCGCATACGAGTGAGCCGACGGAAACCGATTTCACAAATAAAGGAGTTAATTCGTTGACTGGACCGGGTTTCACGATTCTCCACACAATGTCGCGAAGCGGCTCGCGATGCAGATTGCAAGTGGACCGGTCCCGGTTGACTTCACTTGCGGTTGAGCCATCCCCTGGCTCAACCGCAGGTGCCCGCCCGCGGCATAGAACCACGCCTGCCATCCCCAAAAAATAATGAACAAGATGATTTTAATCGCCGACGACGATCAGTCCGTGCAGACCTCGCTGGCACGGGTGCTGGAAGTGGAAGGCTATGAAGTAGTGTGCGCGGCGGACGGCACGGAAGCTGTCCACGAAGCGGTGACGCGGTTGCCGCACTTGGTCTTGTTGGACCTCAACATGCCCAATCGAGACGGTTGGCAGGCTTTTGAATTACTGGAACGGCTGTGTCCGTTGTTGCCGGTGATTGTGATCACGGCCCGACCGCACCAGTATCAGCGCGCTGCCGGCCAGGGAGTGGACGCCTTGATGGAAAAACCGCTGGATCTGCCAGTGCTGCTCGATACCATTCGCCGCTTGATCAAGGAATCCGAAACTGACCGCATTCGGCGCCTGACCCGCGGCGATTTCCGCACCGAATTGCTGCCCTCTGTAAACGAAAAGGAGGCCCTCCCTTGACCATCGATGTCTTGATGAGATAGAGTTACCCAGCGCATGATGAAAACCATTTTGTTAGTGGACGACGATGTGTCGGTTCGGGAGTCGGTGTCACAGGTATTGGTCGCCGAGGGGTATGAAGTGTTGTTGGCTGAAGATGGAGATACCGCGCTGGAACTGGCCAGGAACTACTCGGTGAACCTGGCGCTGCTGGACTTGCGCATGCCCAAGAAAAGTGGGTGGGATACCTTCGAGCCGTTGACCCGCGAACACCCCACGTTACCGGTGATCATCATGACGGGCCGTTCCAATCAACGCTTTACCTCGCTGGCCGCCGGGGTGGGGGCGTTGATCGAGAAACCTTTTGAAATGAGCAAATTGATCGAGATCATCGAGCAATTGCTGGCCCAACCCGCGGAAGCGCATCTGGCGCGGCTAGCCGGTGAAACCTCTGATTTGCGCTACGTTCCGCGCGGGGAGGAAGTGGAGCGCGAGCGGGCGGGCGCCCCGGTCCACCTTGTCGGCAACTATGCGACTGGCAAGGAATCGGGAGTGGCTGGACATCCTAACGGGGCCAAGACACTCACCCCGGCGAAGCCGCACGGCGAATAACACCCATTTCTAAGATTACTGAAGTTTGAACCGTGGCCGCGGCGGTGAAGCCACGACCACACTTCTTCTGCTGGCGGCAGTTTCGATCCAAGCGCCGTCTCGCTTCTCTGCCTACGCCAAAAAAACCGCATCTTTTCCTCGCAAAACACGCTTATTTGGGCCATGGTGTCCGCGTACCCAACGGAATGACTTGGCCCGGTTTCGTCTGCTCAGCAGGAGCTTACGCTTGGCAGAAGAACCGTCAGGTTTCCGATAAATGTGGCTTCAAAACTTGCGTTGTGACGATGAAATTTGGTTGGTGGTCTTCAATTTGTATTTTCGCTCTGGCGTTTTCGGCCTTGGAAGTACGCGCCGAACAGGTGGTGTTTAGTGAAATCATGTATCACCCCGCCGGATTGCTGCCGGAATACCTGGAAATCTACAACCACACCGCTACCCCCCTGGACATTGCCCAGTGGCAATTGCGGGGTGGAGTGGATTATGAGTTTCCCGATTATTCCGCGAGCGATTCGATGCTGACGTTTCTCAAGCCGTATGAGCGAATCCTGGTTTGCGGTGTGGACGCGGCCACGTTGCGCACGGCTTACGGCATTCCTGCCACCGTCCGCATCTTCGGGCCGTGGACTGGCAACCTCAACAACGCCGGGGAACGCCTGACGCTCAAAGACAAAAACGGCGTGACCGTTTGCACCGTGACGTTCAACGATCGCGGTAAATGGTCCCCCGCCGCCGATGGGGCCGGGCACAGCCTGGTGCTGGTGAATCCAGACAGGCGGCTCGACGACTGGCGCAATTGGACCGCAAGCCAGCGACGCGGCGGTACACCGGGCACCGAAGCCATCGCCGAACCCGAAACGCCGGTGGCCAATCCCGAGGTGAATCTCAGCCAGGGCATTCCCTTTGTGGAATACGGCGACGTTTGGAAATTCCACGACCAAAACCAGAACCTCGGGACCGCTTGGAGGGCGACTGGTTACGATGATAGTAGTTGGAGCCAGGGACCGGGTCTGTTCGGTTTCGAAAACGCCGGCTTGCCCGCGCCCGGTATCCAAACGCCGCTGTTCAACGACACCGACGCCAACAACCTCATCACGTATTATCTGCGCAAGAGCTTTGCCTATAACGGCAGCCTGCAAAACGTCGCCCTCAGTATCGACCAAATCCTGGACGACGGCGCCATTTACTATTTGAACGGCCAGGAACTCGGGCGTGACAACATGCCCAGCGGAACCGTCGATTGGAAGACCACCGCGTCAGGCGCAGTGGGGGACGCCACCGAAAGGCTCAACGTCATCAGCGTGCCCGGCACTGCGTTGGTCCGCGGCAACAATGTGCTGGCCGTCGAAGTTCACCAGATCAATGCCACCAGCTCGGACGCAGTGTTTGGCTGCCGATTGAAAATCTCCGCGCCCAGCCAGAACAACGTGGTCATCAATGAAGTTCTGCCCGGCGCGGCAGGCCTCGGATTTGTCGAGTTTTACAATCCCACGCTAGCTCCCATCAATCTGCGCGATTATTACGTTAGCGACGATCCCGCGAACTTGGCCAAGCATCGCATCACCACTGATGTCATCGTTTCTGCGGGAGGATTTGCTTCGGTGGGTTTCGCCGAATCCGGGTTGTCGAGTGGTAGCACGCTCACCGTGTATCTGACCGACGCCGACGGAGTCACGGCCTTGAGCGGTATCAGCACCAGCGCTGCGTTGAATGGCCGGTCCATTGGCCGCAAACCCGCCGGGGGCGCTTCCTGGTTTTTGTTTGCCGATCCCACGCGCGACGCCCCGAATGAAACCCAAAGCGGTCTGGCAGCGGCGCTGCACTTGAGCGAAGTGCATTTCAGCACGTCAAATACTGTTGATTGGGTGGAATTTTACAATGCGAGCGGCAGCAGCCTTCCGTTGAACGGTTTGTTCCTCGCCGCCGACCGTGAGCTGACCAATAAGCTGGCATTGAGCGGGACGGTGTCCGCCGGTGGTTACGCCAGCGTGAATTGCAATTTCGCGACGTCTGATGGCGAAGTGACGTTGTTTCTGGTCACGTCCGCCAACACCGTGCTGGCCGCGCGGGTGTTCGAGCGGACTGCGTTGGGCAACTCGTTGCAAGCGTTTCCGGCCGGGGCGAATGAATGGTACGGCGCGCCGGCCAGTTCCCGCGATGCCGCCAATAATCCGCCGCGGCAGGATTCGATTGTGATTAACGAGATCATGTACGATCCGCCGTCCGACGAAGTGGCGGGCGAGTTCATCGAGCTGTTCAATCGCGGCGCCACAACGGTGGACGTGTCGAACTGGCGGTTCACCGACGGCATCGACTTCACGATTCCCTCCGGCACGACCATTCCGCCGAATGGCTTTTTGGTGGTCGCCGCCGATCAGGATTGGATGCGCTCGACCTACGGCACCATTGCGGTGGTGGGAAATTTCAGCGGCCGGTTGCGCAACACCGGCGACTTGATCCGCTTGGTTGATCAATGGGGCAACCTGGTGGACGAAGTGGATTATCAGCCGGGCGGCACCTGGCCCAATTTAGCCAACGGCGGCGGCACCAGCATGGAATTGCGCAATCCGTGGATGGACAACCATTTCGCGTCCGCCTGGGCCGACAGCAACGAAACCAACAAAGCCGGTTTCCAGCACTACAGTTACTCCGATGTGTTTCGCCAGCTCAAGGCCGACGGCGGCGTAACCGATTACCGGGAACTGCATTTCCATCTGGTGGGCGACAGCCATGTGGTGCTGCAAAACATCCAGGTCCGCCAAAACGGCATCGGCGCGAACCTGATCCAGAATGGCGACCGCATGTCCACCGACTGTTGCAGCGCCAGCGGTTGGCTGGCCCAGGGCACGCACTACGCCAGCACCATGCAGAACGGCCAATTGCACATCCTGGCGGATGGCCACGGCGACAACCGGCCCAATCGCGTCGAGATCGACGTGACCGCCATGCAACCCAGTTCGACGTACGAAATCAGTTTCGATGGCCGCTGGGTGGCCGGTTCTTCGCGGCTCGTCGCCCAGACCTGGGACCACAGCATCGCAACGAGCTTCTCGCTGGAGATTCCCCCGAACCTCGGTACGCCCGGCACGATGAATTCGCAGTTCATCCCCACACCCGCGCCGCAAGTGGATGGCCTGTTGCACAATCCCGCCGTGCCTGCCGCCGGGGAAACGGTCACGGTCACCGCGCGCATCACCTCCGCCTCGCCGGGTCCGCAAGTGCGATTATTCCATCGGCTCGACAACAGCAGCGGCGACGGCGCCTGGAGCAGCAAGACGATGTTCGATGATGGCCTTTCCGGCGGTGATGCCACCACCGGCGATGGCATCTACACCGCGCAACTCACCGAATACGGCGGCAACGGCCAGGTGGTGCAATTCTACGTGCAGGCTACCGCCGGCGGGCAGTCCAGTCAGATGCCCAAATGGGGCGCGGACCGGCCGGCGATGTATGTGGTGGACACGCCCGAGCACCATTGGCGATTTGCGGAAGATGCGCTTCGTGGTTTCGGCGCTCGACGTGCGCACCATCAGCGATCAGGACAATCCCACGGGGACGTACGGCTACAAGTTCCCGCGCCTGTCCAATCATTACTTCAACATGACGCTCATCATCAACGAGCGAAACGTGGTCTATAATTGCGAGATTCGCACCAGTGGCAGTCCGTGGACCCGCGGCGGCGGACTGGATCGCGGCAAATTCAAACTCCCCAAGGACCAGCTCTTTCGCGGCAAGGAAAAGCTCATGTACGACAACGACGCCGGTGGTGGCAGCCGGCATCATAACCGGATTGCCCGTTACTGGCTTTATCTGCTGGGCCACCCGGTCAATGAGAACGAATTCATCCAGATGGAGGTCAACAACGGCGGCGTCAGTTTGCGCGAGGAAGTCGAACCGGTGGGCAACGATTTGTTGGACCGCAATTTTGAAAACGGCACCCAGGGCGAATTATACCGCATCGACGACGAGTGGTGGTTTCAAGACAACTGGGGCCGCAGTCAGCGCGATGCGGACTGGGTGTATAAAGGCACCGACAATGCCGGCCGTTATCGCACCGAATGGATGAAACGTTCGCGCGAAGACGACGACGATTTCACCGCGCTGATCGGCTTTTTCAAAAAGCTGTCGCAAGGTTACACCCAGTCCGAAATCGAGCGACTGATCGATTCCGAGATGGTCATGAAAATGGCCGCCGTCCGCGGCTACATTTACGACTGGGACTCGTTCTCAGTGAACCGCGGCAAGAACGGTTACTTCTATCGCAAGCCGACCGATGGGCGGTTCATGTTCTGGCATTGGGATAGCGACCTGGCGTTTCAGGATGCGAACGCGACCTTCCTGGCGGGCAAGCCCGGCTTTCCCGGCTACGTCCAACAATCCTACAACCTGCGTCGTTTCAAACATTACCTGGCGCTGGTGGTCGAGGATTACGCGCGCAATTCACCCCGCATGAATGCCTGGCTCCAGGCCGAGGAAAACGCCAGTTCGCAATACACCGTCAGCGCCACGTACCAAACCTGGTTCAACAACCGCGAAACGCCCGCCCTCAATTTCCTGGGTGCCAACCGGAACGCAGCGTTCAACGTGACCACCGGGGGCGGCGGGGTGATTTCCACCAGCGGCGCCACGGTGAACCTGTCGGGCACGGCGCCCTTGCGGGTTTACCAGGTCACGGTCGCCGGCCATCCGGAAGCGACGTTCTCCTGGATCAACGAAACCAGTTGGACGCTGAATGGCATCGGGCTGTCCAGCGGAGCGAATGTGCTCACCGTCAATGCCGTCGATGATTTCGGTCAGGTGCTGCACACCGACACGGTCACCGTCAACAAAAGTGGCAACGCCCCACCGGTAATGGCGCTCGCAGCCAATCCCGATTCCTGGCACGTCTCGGTGGTAGCACCGTTGGAACTCGATGCGCACAACAGCTTCGATCCCGACGGCGGACCGCTGACGTATTCGTGGACCGTTTCACCGGCAGATGCCCAACTCGAAACGAGTTCGCAGGACCGCGCGACAGCAATCTTCCCCCGGCCCGGCCTTTATACGTTCACCGTGAACGGCCGTGATCCCGGCAACGCGGTGACCACGATCCAACGTGAGGCGGCCGTGTATGCACCGGACGGTTTCAGCCCGTTCAACGACGCGGTGCTCGAGCCGTATTGGAATCGCAGCAGCGTCGAGCCGCGCATGAATTACAACACCGGCACCTATTATTCACTCAGCGAAATGGACGGCCACTTGGTGGTGCAGGTGTTGGACGACCGCGCGCGACCGTTGGGCGCCGCCACACCGGCATATCCGCTGATTTGGCGGACCATGCCGCCGCAAACGGATTGGGCGTTGATGACCAAGGTGGGTGTGATCGGGCAGTTGTTCGGCGATTATTCGACCGGCCTCATGGTTGAAATGATCGAGGAAGGCAGCCCGGTGCGGTACGCGTTCGGTATCGAGAATGGCAGCATCCTGAGCGTCAAACGGGCGACCTCGTCAGGCGTTGCCGGAGCGTTGAAGAGCGCGTCACTGACCACGACGGAAATCGCGATTCGCATTCGCCGGGCGGGCAACGTGCTGTATTTCGAAAAGCAGGAAAACGGCGTCTGGTCGCTGGTACATTCCACTGGACTGGCCTCCGGCGAACCGGCGACCAAAGGGGGGCTGTTCGTGGCCACGGACACACCGCAAATCATCCGGGCCGCGTTTGATTACGCGCTGCTGGTGGACTCTTCAGCCACTTCCGACCTGCGGGAGAATTTGCGCCTCAGTGAAATCATGTACAATCCCGAGGGCGGCCTGGAGTTTGAATATGTCGAATTGGTAAACATCGGCGACACCACTTTGGACCTGACGGGCGTTCACTTTACCGACGGCGTCACGTACACGTTTGGCAGCACCCGGCTCGGGCCGCGGCAATATCTCGTGGTGCCGTATTACGATCAGGCCTTTGCCGCGCGCTACAGCACCGCCGGTGTAAACCTGGCGCCCGGCGGCTTTGCTCCGAGCCGGTTGAATAACGCCGGCGAAACCATCGAATTGTCCGACGCGCAAGGCGCGGTGATCCTGTCGGTGACGTACGGCTCGTCCGGCGTCTGGCCCGCTGAGGCCGACGGCGGGGGGAGTTCGCTCGAAGTAGTTGATCCGGCCGGTAACTTAAATGATCCGGCCAATTGGCGCGCCAGCCCGGAATCCAACGGTTCACCGGGACGCGCCGGCGGTGAACTGTTGGGAACCGTGGTGGTGAACGAGGTTCTGACCCACACGGATTATCCCTTCGAAGATGCCATCGAATTGTTCAACCGCACCGAGGCAGCCATCGACGTCAGCGGTTGGTTCCTGAGCGACTCGCGCGATGATTTGAAACGCTTCCGTATTCCGAACGGCACAGTGATTGGCGCCGGTGACTTCGCCGTGTTTTACGAAGTCGATTTCAACACCAACAATCCGCTCGTACCGTTCTCGCTCAGTTCGGCCAATGGCGACCAAGTCTATCTCTCCGCCGCGGACGCCAACGGCAACCTGACCGGCTACCAGTCCCGCGTTGATTTCGGACCGGCGGAGAATGGGGTTTCCTTTGGGCGCTATGAAACGAGCGTGGGCCGCGATTTTACGGCAATGGCCGAACGGACTTTCGGCATGGACTCCCCCGCGACAGTTGGCCAATTTCGCTCTGGCACCGGGTTGGTCAACAGCGCGCCGCGCGTGGGTCCGGTGGTGATCAACGAGGTGCTGTTTCATCCGCCCGACATCGGCGGCACCAACGACAACACCTTTGCGGAGTTCATTGAATTGCATAACGTCACGACGAACAGCGTGACGCTTTACGATTCGGCGTTCCCAACAAATACCTGGCGTGTGCGCGGGGGTGTGGACTTTGATTTTCCGCAGGGCACGACATTGCCGTCGCGCGGATACCTGCTGTTGGTGAGTTTCGATCCGACCACCAACGCCACCGAGTTGGCGGCGTTCCGCAGCAACTACGGATTGCCTACGAGTGCGACCATCCTGGGTCCCTACGCCGGCAAACTGCAAAACAGCAGCGAGACGTTGAAGCTCCTCAAACCGGACGCCCCGCAAGGGTCCGGGGCCGGAGGAAGGGCTGGTGCCTTACGTGTTGGTGGATCTGCTGCATTATGGCGACGCGTACCCTTGGCCGGTGAGCCCGGATGGCAACGGTGACTCGCTCCAACGACGCCGGCCATTCGACTACGGCAACGATCCGGCCAATTGGAAAGGCGAACCTCCGACCGCCGGGCGGGCCAACGTCGCCGCAAGTGATTTCACTGACACCGATGGCGATGGTTTGCCGGACACCTACGAATTGGCCAACAGTTTGAACATAAGCGATCCGACTGACGCTGCGGCGGATGCCGACCACGATGGCCGCTCCAATGAGGCCGAATTCCTCGACGGCACGGGACCGCAAAACGCTGCCGATTATCTATCAGGTGCCGGCCATTGAAACCGCGCCGGCGGACCGGATCGCATCGGCGGGAACGGTGGTGAACTTCACCGTGACGGCCAATGGCACGGAGCCGTTAAGCTATCAATGGCGCGTCAATGGATTGGCGATGCCGGGTGCCACGAATGCTTCGTTGACCCTGACCAACGTGCAAGCTTCGGAGGCCGGCGACTACCATGTGGTCGTTCACAATGCCGCCGGTTTTGTGATCAGTGAAGTCGCCCGACTAACGGTCAATCAACCGCTCGAAATCCTCGCCCAGCCGTTGAGCCAGTACGCCGATTTGGGCAGCATGGTCACCCTCAATGTGCTGGCTCAGGGCACCGGCACGCTGCGCTATCAGTGGCAACGTGACGGAGTGAATTTGACTGGTGCTACTAACGCCTCGCTTGTCTTGTCGGAGGTGCAAGCCGGGGATAGCGGCAATTACGCGGTCGTGGTGACGGACGATGTCCAATCGCAGGTTAGTGCCAGCGCCACGTTGACGGTGCTGAGTCCGCCCATCATCTTGCAGCAACCGCAAAGTCAGACAGTAGTGGCTTATACCGATGTCTATTTCACGGTGATCGCCGGAGGGCAAGGACCGTTCGCTTACCAATGGCGGCTCAACGGGGTGAACATTGTGGGCGCCAACAGTGCGATGCTGCAATTGCCCAATGTGCAATCAGGGCAGGCGGGCAGTTACAGCGTGGAGGTGTCCAATCCGGTCAGTTCGGTCGTGAGCAGCAACGCGCTGCTAACGATTCAAATTCCGGCCACCATTACCGAACAGCCCGTCAGCCAGATGGTGGATCCGGGAGCAACCGTCACGTTCCGCGTGGTGGCAATCAGCACTTCCACCATGACCTACCAGTGGCGGCTTAACGATCAAGACATCCCCGGCGCTACGGGCAGCACGTTGACGCTGGCGAACGTACAGGAAGCCGACAGCGGCCAGTACCAAGTGATCGTGACGGACGCGATTGGCTCAGCGGCCAGTGAAGTCGTGCTTTTGACCGTGTTGACCGCGCCGGCGATAACGCAACAGCCAGTCAGTGTTTCCGTCGTCGAAGGCGGCACCGCGGTGATCAGCGTCGAAACCAGCGGGGCGCTGCCGATGGGCTATCGCTGGCGGTTCGGCCATGTCACCATTGAAACGAACCTGGTGTATTCGCACCAATCGTTCCTCACTTTGGAAAATGTAACCACCAATGACGCCGGCCTCTACGAAGTCATCATCACCAACATCACCACCGGATTGCCCGGCCTGGCCAAACAGTCGGACCACGCCGAATTGGTTGTCCTGGCCGACAGCGATCACGACGGCATGCCGGATGTTTGGGAGGATGCTAACGGGCTAAATTCGCAAGACCCGGCCGATGCGGACCGCGACGACGACGAGGATGAGATGAGCAATTACGAAGAATACTGTGCCGGAACAGATCCCGGCGTCGGCGCCAGTTACTTGCACGTCGCGACGTTGGAGACCGGAGACAGCGTCACGCTCAATTTCCTGGCGACCTCGAATCGCACCTACACCGTCGAGTACACCGACGGTCTGGACCACGTTCTATGGCTAAAGCTTGCTGACTTGGTGGCGCATTCGACGAACCAGGTCGAATCCTTGCCTGATCCGCAATGGAATCCCCAGCGTTACTATCGCCTGGCCACGCCGCGGCAGCCCGATCCGGATTGAGGTTGGGCATTGGGGGAAACGGTTATAGCATTAGTTCGGGCAAATTTGAGGCGCGTTCAATCCACGCCATACGAACCGCCAAAGCGGTAGTTTAGGAGTTCAGCACCTGCCACTGTGCGAATCGCGTTCAGGCCGGAGCATTTGGATTTCGGGCTTCGGTTTTTGAGCTCGGTCCCGACACGTTGTTTGCGACATTCGAGCAGCCAGGCAGCACAACCGCAGAAAATATTCAAAAATAGTTCTAGATTTCAGTTGTCAGTCAGTTCAGGAATCCTTCCAAGCAACTGCTTCCCCATAGAAAGCGGTTTGTGAGGTAAACAGTTCTTTGGAATTTGATCATTTGCGTAGCTTTTGGCGAGCTACGACCTCGTGGAAAAAAACCGACCAAAACTTCTTTACTGCGGAATTCGCCAAGGCGCGCCCCAATGGGCGCCGCCTTGTGCATTTCCGCAGCGGGTGCCTTGGTCGGTTCCCGTCCACGAGGTGCGCGGGTGTGCGCCTCTTTGTTTGTTGGATGAGGCTCGCCCGCTTGAACGCCACTGAGGTTAACATGCAGTCAATGGAGAAAGGATCAGTTGATGAATCCCAAACGGTTGTTCCCCCCAATGCTGATGGCGGCACTGGCCTGCTGGCCACTGCTATCTTCAGCGCGACCCCGTCCCCCGCTGCCGCCCTGGCCGGAAGTTTTCCTGCAACGGCTGACCTTCGACGAACCTTATGCGCTACCTGCAGGGACAGGCGCTGAACGAAGCCCTAGCATTGACGCTTCGACTTGGGTGGAAAGCTGGAGCGGTTACGCCCTGAATCGGCAGGATGATCATTTGAACCCGGTCATCATGCCCATGGTCACGACCGAGCAATGGAACGTGGCCCCGGATGCCGGTATCATTCGCTTTTGGTACAAGAGCGAGTGGACTGCGCCGGGAGTGATGGCCAACGGCGGGCCGGGACATTACGCCCGGCTGGCCGAGTTAATCACCACCACGGACAAAAAGCATCCCGTTGTTTTCTGGTCGTTGTATTTCTCGCCGGATGGCACCCAGCTTTACCTCAGTGGCGACGGGGCATCGGGGCCGGTGGATTACTTGAAGGCATCCATTTCCTGGGACAATAGTTGGCATCTGGTGGCCTTGTCATACGGACCGGAGGAAACCTCGTTATGGCTCGATGGCGCGTTGGCCGCACTTGGCCAGGGAATTCCGAGTGTGCCGATGGCGGCGGCGGGCCTGACCAGCCTGGTCATCGGGTCGGACGCGTCGGGGCGGAATACGGCCGCCGGGCAGATCGAAGAGTTTACCACGTTTGTCGGTGAACTGCCGATGTGGCAGACGGGATTCGCCTGGTATTTCCAGGCTACATGGGAAACGGCAGCCCAAGGCCCCATCTCCGCGGAAGAAGATGCAGCGTGGCTGCAACAAGCTGCCGAGTTGCAAGCCCTGCGCGACGCGGGATTGGTGGCGCAAAAGCCAGCCATGCACCCCATGCTGCTGGAATTGGAGACGGGCTTCTATTTTCTGACGCCGGAGCTTTCCGGCACCAATGTGAATCTGACGCTGGAGAATGGCGAGACCAACAAAGCCTACAATCTGTTGTTCAGCCCGGTCCTGCCCGCGTCCTACTGGAGCACGGCCATCATCGGCACAATGGGGCAGACCAATTTCACCGTCCCGCTGTCCAACTACGCCGCCTTTTTTCGGGCCGAGGAAGGGGATGATTGGGACGGCGACGGAATTAAGAACTGGGAGGATGCCGATCCGTCCGATCCGGACGTGGGCATTTTGCAGGTGACCATCGAGGCGCCGGAGGATGATTCAGTCATTCATTAATCAAGCGAGGTAACTATGAAAAGATACTTGTTTTGGCAGAGTTGGATTGGGCTGGTCATCAGCGTTTCCCTGATGTTACAGGCGCACGCGCAGACAAACACGGCTCGGACGGGACAGTTTTTCCGGGGAACCGGGAATGATCAGCAATACCACTCATTGGTGGTGGCGTTGGATTTTCAGAAGGGAATCCCCTTGGACAACATCGGGGGGATTGCCACAAACCTGTTTGATTGGAGTGCGCCCACTTACTACCACTTAAATGCGACGAATGCGGCCAGCCGGATTCCCTTTGAGAATTCGATTGTCGCTTTTGGGAGTCGGGTGGGAGGCAGCCCGCTCTATGTCGGCAGGAAGTATAGCTGGGGCGTTTACGGTGGGGAATTCGATCCCGAAATCAGCCCATATCTTTACATCGAAGCCTACTATCGGACGAACTTCGAGTTCACGAATTACTTTTTCCTTTTTCTGCCCAATCATGCTTTTTACCCTGATTATTGGCGGGACTTCGCGACCAATGGCTTTGCCACGAACCTGACGGAGTTGGGATTGACGGTTCGGGCTTACAATGTGCCTGAGCGCGCCTGGGGGGTGTCTCCCTACTACAGTTACGTGCTGACGCTGGAAGCGCAACCGGAGGCGACCAACTACATTTTTGATTTCTACTTGCTGGGATACACCGATCAGGGCGACATGGTGGTGGACGACACCGGTGATTCCGCCTACTCTGATCTATTCACCGCAGAGTTTGACGAGCGCCCTCCAGGGCAGGCCGTTTTCCTGGACCAACCCCATTTCGATGGGACGCCCTTACCACCCGAGTACGCCGGAAAATCCGTGGAAGAACTCACCAACTTCACGGCCAGTGCGACCAACGCAGTGTGGCTCACGAATGACACAGGTTATTTGACTGTCGATCAAAGCCCGGAATTGCGCCGCCATCCGCTGTTGGACCAGTTGGTTACTGATTTGCGGAATGATCCCTTGGCTTTGACGGCTTATGTGGTGAACGAAATCGAGTTGACCGACGCGTTGGCCTACGGCGAAGACGGCCAGGTGCCGGAGGATTCGGTCAATTTGGGCGGTGTCAATCGCAGTGCGCTGGGAACGTTCCTCGAAAAGCAAGGCTCGCCAACTGAGCAGTGCGCGTTGTTGGTCTATCTGCTACGCCAGGCCGGTTACCCGGCAGCCTACGTCTTCCACCAACAGCAATTTGGAACTGCTGGACTCGCGCTTGAGCAAGCTGCTGCGGATGCAGATTCGCGGAGCCGTAGATGAGTGGGGAAGTCCTTACACCAGCAACCGCTTGATCACGGTGAACTATCCGTGGGTGGTGGCGAACATTGACAACCGGTGCGTCCACATTTTCCCGTGGCTTAAAGACACCGAGATCGTCGAAGGATTGGATCTTTATGATTACTTACCCGCGGAATACGACTGCGGCTTCAAGTGGGTGCGTGATTATCTGTATGGAGCCACCAACATCCTGGGCCTGAGCGCGGAGCCGACATGCCGCGGGTGTTGTTTCCCAAGTTCGTGGAACAGAGTTTGCTGGACAATTATCCCGGCCTTTCCCTGGACGATTTGGGCGTGCGGATCGTGAACCGCCAGCATCAGTATGCGCGGTGGGAAGATTTGCCGCAGCCAAATCTCTTGACCAACCAGAGTCAGGTCGTGGTACACGGAAAGTCTGACGACGGCCACCAATGAACTCCCCTACTTGAGCCAGGTTTTTGACATCATGCGCGTGGAGGTGCTGCGGTCCAGCACGGCCATCCTGGACACGGGGGAGCTGCGGATGTGCGATTTGCAAAGCCGCAAATTTCTGTTGTTCACCAACAACAGCCAACTGGTCCTGTGGCTGGCAGCCGTACCAGCCAGGCGACGACCAACCAATCCTCCTTTGACGCCTCCGATCCGGCGCTGACCAACCGGCAGGTCCTGGTAACGAACGTGCTGGAGAGCGGACAACCAATTCAAAGTCCGGTTGACCTATCAACGCCACCGGTCATTAACCAACGAGCTGGCCGTGATTCTTAAAGGTGGGGGAAACCCGTGGTTACACCAATGAGTTGATCGTCACCAAGCGCGACGTGGCGGCACTTTGCTTCAGCGTCGGGCGCGTGACTCCAGCGATGCTGCAAATCCAAGCCGAAGACTACTGGCGCATAGAACGGCGCAAAGAAACCAACTCGGCGTACGCCCCGGCCATCGAAGACTACCAGGGGACTGCGGTTTATTTGATGGGGATGAGTTACTTTGAGCGTGCAGGCGAGTTTCAGCGGCTCAACCAGAATCTCCACAAAGTGCAAATGGTCTCTCGCTTTGCCGAAGGGTTGTCGAAACTCACCACCACCGAAGTCGGCGGCACGACGAAGGTGCAACCTGGGGTGGATATGCTTCACAACGAAACGGCCATCGCCGGCAACCGCACCGTACATCCGGATTCGGGGGAGGACCCCACCGCGGCTCAAGTCGTTTCTTTGGCTCGACCTGGCCAGCAGTTCGGCCGAAGAACACGCGATGCTCAACCAATTCTTTGGGGAAACCAATTCGATCTCCACGGTGAAATTGCTCCAATTGGCGCAACAGCGCGCTGGTCCGAACCTGCGAAGGGATCGTCCAACTGGACGAGAACAATTACGTGGCGCGAGGAAATCAAGCGTCAACCGATTATGGTGGCACCTTGCTGAAGGACTATGATCCAGTGGCATGGAACGAGGTAACCTCGGTTTTTAGCCAGAACGAGGCCCGCTTCGCTTTGGTGTATATGACCCCGGCCGGGATCAGCAACGAGACGGCCTCATACAAAGGCATGGGCACCTTCCTATTCCATCCGCTGGGCGGCATTTCTCTAATTAGCACCAATTTGAACGGCGGCTACGGCAGTTACAGCCGACTTCCAGGCCGACGCGGGGTCGGAGGACAACTACCTGAACTATTCCTTGTTTACGGCGGACGACAACTCGTTCTACTTCGGCCATAACGACCAAGAGGACACTTATTTCCAAAGTTCGTACTCCGCCTACGACGCGAGCCGGTATTTTAATGACACGTGGTCGCTGATACCTTCAATCTTCCAATACGATACTTCCTGGCAGATCGACGCGCTCTTCAGCTTGGGCGCTCGTCGTTCACCGATTCGGAATGGCGCGCGTACAACAGCGGGTTTTTTGGTCCCTCAGATTGGGTGGACTCAAAATCGAGTTTTGTTGCCGACCCGGTTAATCCTTTAACCGGCGAGTTCTACATCGACGCCGTGGACCTGTCCTTGCCGGGGCCGATGCCGCTGCAAATCCGGCGCAATTATCTGAGCCAAAATCGTTCGGAAAACCAGTTCGGCATCGGCTGGAAATGGAGCTTCACCCCCTACCTGGTCGTGACCACCAACGCGGCGGAAATGCCGATCATCTACGCCGCCGAAATGGCAGGTTCGGTCGTGGCCTATCGCTTCCACACCAACGAGATGTGGCGGCCGGCGTGGGAAGACAATCCCAGCCTGAACAACAACAACAACGCCGGCATCGGCTCCGTCGCGAACATGATGAATGCCTGGCTGGCGCGGGCCGAAACCAACGGGGTGGAAACCTACGAGCTCAACACTCCCAATGGGAGTGTGCGCCTTTACGAGACGATGTCCTTTCCGATTGTCACCAGTTCCAACACCCTGGCGCGCACCCGTCCTTACCTGGTCCGCTGGGAAGACGCCCGCGGTAATTTCTACACGTTCACCTACGGCACCAATGCCAGCGGCGGTGGACTATGGGGAACTTATCCGCATCGAGAGCAGCAACGGAGGCTACCTGGGCCTGTATTATGACACCCATGGCCGCATCCGCGAAGCATACACCGGCGATGGCCGCCGGCTGAGCTACCGGTATGATAACTATGGCGATCTGGTGCAGGTGACCTTCCCGGACGCGTCGCAAATTGATTACGGATACGCCCAGTACACCTTCACGACCAACAGCCAGACCTTCACTGATTCGGACCATCTGCTGGTGCGCGAACTCAAGCCGGACGGGCGGGTCCTGCAAAACGAATATGACCCGCAGCGGCGCGTCACGAATCAATGGGCCACCGTCGGGCCGGACCTCCGATTGGTGCGCACCGCGTCGTTCCTCTACACCAACAATTACGATCCGACCAACCTCACGTTGACCCTCACCGGGACCACGACCCTCCTGGATTACACCAACCGGGCGACGACTTACTGCTACACCAACAGCCTCCTGCGGCGCGTGCGCGATCCGCTGAATTACGAAGCGCTCCAGGAATGGTACAAAGTGGGCGAAACCAATCCGCCCGCTTCCCGCGCAGCCTGAAGCAAGTCACCGACCGGCGGGGATTGGTGACCGAATATCAATACGATGAACGCGGCAACGTGACCAACCAGACCGTGCGCGGCGACTTGCTGGGCGACGGCGATACCAACACCGTGGCCACCCAACGGGCGGTGTTCAACGCACAAAACCTGCCGCTGCGCATTGAAACCGCTCGCGGCACGACCAACTGGTTTTACTACACGAACACCTGGCTGCTTAGCGGCGTGTCCCAATGGGGCCTCAATGCCACGACGGCCGAGGCCATCACCAATGGGTACAATATTACAACGTCACCAACACGGTGAGCCTCGGCGGCACGGTGTTTACGAACGTGGCCTTGGGTTTGAAACATCGCGCCATTCGCGCCGAGGGCACCACCGAGGCGGCCACCGACGAATGGTGGCACGATGGCCGCGGTTGGCCGACGCAACTCCGCTACCCCGGCACCAGCGATTCGAATGTGGTGACCACCTACTTTTACAGCGACCGGGGCGAGGTCCTGGCCCAAGCCGATGCCGCCGGGCGGAGGACCGAAATGGGCTACGACAACCTGGGGCGGCCCATCGCGCGCGAAGTGTTCGAGCCCGGAGCCACGGTGCCCCTGGCCTGGGATTACACCTATTACAACGAGAACGGCGAAGTGACCTGGACCGACGGGCCGCGTTACGATCCGGAGGACTATGTCTGGCGCGATTACGATGGGGCGGGCCGAAGACGGTCGAAATCCACTGGCGCACGCGGGCCAAAGCCGATGGCAGCGGCGTGGAGGCCGGCGCCGATCCGCTCGCTCCCAACGCTGCCAACGAGCCAGGGGACGACGGGCTGTATGCCACGACCTATTGCGATTACGATCCCTTTGGCAACCTCGTCCGCGTCACCGATCCACGGGGCAACTATACGCTCAAGATTTATGATGGGCTGAACCGCCTGGTGCGGGAGGAAACGTATGCGGCCGACAACACGTTGATGGCGACCAACGGCCTGGCTTACAATGCGGCCGGCGACGTGACGGACCCGTGCAACGGGCTGGGCGCCGCCACCCACAAGCTCTACACCAGCCGGGGCCAAGTGAAATGGCAGGCCAACGCCGACGGCTCGACCAACGCCTGGACTTATTACGCCGATGGCCGGTTGCGCCGGGAAATCCAGCGCAACGGCGCGTATTGGGAACCACCTACGACGATGCTGCCCGGACGGTGACGCGCGTGTTCTACACCGCCGGCGACTCGCCGCTCGCGACGAATACCGTCGAGTTCGACCGGCGGGGCAACGCGGTCCAGGGCACCGATGCCGGCGGTTACACCTGGACGGCCAGCTATGATGGTTTGGACCGGGTGAAAGTGGCGGCGGGACCGCTGGTGACCAACCTGGTGGCCACCGGCATGGACCCCGAGGAATACACCACCAACCTCATCCAACAAAGCACCACCTACACCTACAGCGCGAGCGACCAGGTGCTGGCGGTGCAGAACGCTCTGGGTGAAACCACGGTGGCCACCAACGACGCGTTGGGCCGGGTGATCTGGAGCGGCACCTACGCTTCGAACAGCGCCACACCGTTGCGCGTGACCAGCACCCTCTATCGGCCGACCACCACAGCGCCACCGTGACCGCCGGTACGGGCGACAATGCCGTCACCCCACGACGTTCACGGACACCGCGGGCAATCCGTTGTTGACCATCAGTTGCCCCGACACCGGGATCGCCGAATACGCGCTGAGCCGCTACGACGTGGCCGGCAACCGCGACCTGGCAAGGCCGTTACAGCAACACCAACGGCGCGGTCGACGCTCTGGCAGACCAACGCCTGGACCTCGACGGACTAAACCGCGTGCTGACCGAAACCACCCGCGACGGCGCGACCACCACCTTCGAGCGGGACGCGCTGGGCGACGTGACCGGCCGGGAAATGCCCAGCGGGCTGACCTGGTCGGCCACCTACACCAGCGACGGGCGTATCTTGACGGAGCACGATTCGGCGGCACCAACACCACGCGGAGCACGACTTACAGCTATTACGGAAGCGGTGCTCCGTGGTCGGGTAAACTCTACACCGTGACCGATGGACGGAGCGTTACGCAGACTAACACCTACGATGACTGGTTGCGGGTGGCCAGCGTAACCACCAGCGGGAACGAAGACGAAGAAGAAATGACCGTCAGTTGGTCCTACGACGCGCGGGGAATATTAACAAACCTGGTGCAATCCTTCGCCAACACCAACACCGGACCAAACGACCGCCGTACGGCGGGATTACGACGCCTACGGCGCGGTGACTGGGAATGGTTGGCGCTCGATGGCGCGACGCCGGGCGCGCGGCATCAAAGCTGGGACAGCGCCGGCCGGCGAAACGGCCTGCGGCCGGCACCTGGAACGTTCCCTTCGCCTACGGCGCCGACGGCCTGATGACTCAGGCGGGCGAGGCGACCTTCGGTTACGGCGACAATGGATTGCTGACCACCCGCACCAACAGCCATCGCACGTCATGGTCACGTCTCGCGATGGAACCGGTCGGCGCTTGGAAACGACCACGACCGCGACAGCAACGACTTGACCGAGACGTTGACCTGGCGCGGCGACGGCCTGCTGACCGATTACACGGCCACCCGCAGCGACTTCACCGACACGCGGCACTACGCTTATCAGGATTGGAGCCAACGGTGCTTTAGAAAGCCTGTATCTCGGCAGAGCCAACCGCTGACGAACAATTACGATTACGATCAAGGAACGGCCGGCGGTTTGGGCGTGCTGACGGCGGCCAGCCAATCCTCGGCCGAACTACCTGGCCAGTGGGGCTTGCCCAGCAGTGGCGGAATGGACGGGTTAAGCCGCGTGGTGCAGGCCACCAACACCGTGGTCAAGCGCACCGCCCACGGCCAGGTGAATGGCGCGGCGTCTCTACGGGCCGACCTCAATAATCGTCCGCTTGCCATCCGCCACGATTCGACTCAAGCAGGCCAATGGCTGGCCGACATGGAATTGGTCGCCGGCACCAACACGCTGGAAATCATCGCCGAGCATCCCGAGCCACCAGTTCAGCACGAACACCAGCAGTTCGTTTACGCTCACCAATGCCGCAGCCGATCTGGCGAATGCACTTATGACGGCAACGGCAATGTCACCCAGCGCGTCTGGAAAAACCACACCAACGGCACCGTTCGCACGCAGACCCTCACGTGGGATGCGTTCAACCGTTTGGCCGCAGTGACCGAGCGCGATGCCGAGGACCAACGGCTACAACTGGCAAGCCGTCTTCGATGGCCTGGGCCGCCGCGTGCAAACGCTCGTGACGCTGGTCAGCAACAACACCGAAACGGCTACCGCGACGCTCAACCACTACTACGATCCGAGCGTGGAGTTCCTGGAAATCGGCGTTTCGGTGAACGGCGTGACAACCTGGAAACTCTACGGTCCTGATGGCGATGGCGGCTACGGCAGCCAGCAAGGCCTTGGTGGATTGGAAACGTTGAACACGGGCAGTCCCAACCAGAGCACCGGGCGTCATTCAGGACCACTTCGGCAACGTGCTGGCCGGTATTGCCGGCGGTTCGGTCACTTGGGCTGCCGCTCGCCTCACCAGCTACGGTCCAGTCGAAGGAACCCAATTACCGACGCTTTCGTTCACCCCGCTGACCGCCGAGCACCTCGCCTGGCGCGGCAAGTGGCGCGACGTGACCGGCGACTTCTACTGGGGCGCGCGCCCGTACGATGCGCGCCATCGGGCCTTTATCGCCTTCGACACGGCGGGTCACGCGGCAACGCCCGACGGTTACTCAGCCTTCGGCGGCAATCCCGTCATGCTCTGGGACCCGGATGCGCGCTGTAATAACACCCCATCTGCCAACGTGCCGATGGTGCCGTGGCCAGACAGCGCGTTGGACCTCGAGATCGATGATACACTCAGGAATCTGCAAACCATCAACACGGGCTACGCGCTGCGCCGCGAAGCCCAGGAAGCTTATGCGGCCGACCAAGTGAACCGCGCGCTGTGGGATTACCAACTCAATCAGCAGATTGACCACATGTGGGACCAAACGCCACAACGCGCCTATGCGGGCGCCGCGTGGCAACAGGAGACCGAGCGTTTACGGTACGAATCGACGCCGACGCCCGATCTAAGTTGGTCCCAGCAGTGGCGCTACGACCCGACCGGAACGTTCGATAACGCGCTGGCGACCACGGCGAACATTGTGACCCTGGGGACTGCCAACTCAGCGAGCATCGCTTTCAGCGGGAGTGATTTGTGGGGCAAGGGCGGTTACTCGACAGGCCAGCGGGCGACTGAGGGATTGTTTCTGGTGAGCATGATCGCGCCGGCAGGTGGACTGGGGCTCAGGGCGGAAGAAGGATTGCTGGGGGCCGCAGAGGGGTTAGGCAGATATGAGGTTGGGTCATACAACGTGCTGCGCGAAGGAGCGGAAGCTGGCTTGGACGCTCATCACGTCGGGCAGAAGGCCTTAATGAGGCAATTCGTCGAGGGCTACGACCTCCGAACTGCACCTTCAATCTTAGTTCCAAAAGCTGGTCATACACGTGGCGCAGATGTTCTGTCGCGGAACATGAGCGGCTTCAACAACGCGCGAGACGTTATCGCAAGAGACATTTGGGAGCTTCGGCGAGTTATCTTGGACATCCCGAACAGCCAGCTTCAGCGTTTGATAGAACTGAACAAACAAATGTATCCTGAGGTTAGGAGGTAATGGTATGACACCCCAGGAATTTGTTTCATGCATTCGGCGCGAGGTTTTGGAAGAGAGTCTTAAGATGTATCGGCAAAGCCTTGAACGCTCAGCTTCGACTCCGACCGGGCGAGACACATACTGGCCGGAAATGACCGAGTTTTACCAGTCGCTCAACGAAGAACAGCGACCGCAGTTTATGGATGGAATCCGGCAGGTACTGGTGGACACTTTGTCCAATGTCTTCGGAATCCTCGACGGCTCGACTCTGCTGGAAAAGCATCGAGATTACTTCCATCTCACCTATGGCGACGAACCACAAGAACTGAATGGTGAACTCCAAGATCTATTCCTGTCGCCTGAAACCTGAAAATGCTGTGAACGAGTAATGGAAATGAACTTCACACGCCAACCATAGAAAGGCCCGAGTTGCCAAAAGAAGTTAAAACGCTGGACCAGCTTCTCAGCTACGCACCCTTCGCAGGCGCAGGAAAGCTCACCTACGTCAGACTGAACATCCCAATGCCCTGCCCGCCTCGTGGCACTGTCCTGGTCAACACAAGGACGTGGTTTTGCGAGCCTGTTTCATCTCAGCACGCCCGGTTCGCTTTCAGTCAGGGATGCGACCGTTCCAGCTAGGTTGGCGCTTTGGATAAGCCCATGAAGCGCCGGCTTCAATTCGTTTTGGTCCTGCTGCTGGCGGCGTCCGCCTTTGGTTACGCTCCATTGGCGAAGCTGACTTTGCCGCACCTTCTGGAGGAACGGTCAGCCCGTCCCAGCCATCAGTTCAGCACCAATGCGAGCAGTATCTTTACCCTCACCAATGCGGCCGCCGACATGGCCCTCACTACCTACGATGGCAACGGCAACGTAACCCAACGCGTCTGGAAGGATCACACCAATGGAACTGTCCGCACGCAGACACTCACCTGGGATGCTTTTAACCGTTTGGCCGCAGTGACCGAACGCGACAACGAGAATCATGGCTACAACTGGCGGGTCGTCTTCGATGGCCTGGGCCGCCGGGTGCAGACGCTCGTGACGCTGGTCAGCAACAACACGCAAACGGCCACCGCCACACTCAACCACTACTACGATCCGAGCGTGGAGTTCCTGGAGATCGGCGTTTCGGTTAACGGCGTCACGACCTGGAAACTGTACGGCCCCGATGGCGATGGCGGCTACGGCAGCCAGCAAGGTCTTGGTGGATTGGAAACGCTGAACACCGTCAGTCCGAACCAGAGCACCGGCGTCATTCAGGACCACTTCGGCAACGTGCTGGGGAGCGTTGCCGGCGGCTCGGTGAGCTTGGACTGCCGCTCGGCTCACCAGCTACGGTCCCGTCGAAGGAACCCAACTCCCGCGCTTTCGTTCACCCCGCTGACCGCCGAACACCTGGCCTGGCGCGGCAAATGGCGCGACGTGACCGGCGACTTCTACTGGGGTGCGCGTCCGTACGATGCGCGCCGGCGGGCCTTTATCGCCTTCGACACCGCGGGCCACGCGGCAACGCCCGATGGCTATTCAGCCTTCGGTGGCAATCCCGTGATGCTCTGGGACCCGGATGGGCGATTGGGCCAGAACCCGGCGTTTGGAGTGGGCACGAGTTATGGGCCGGGCATGGACATCTTTACCCAGAACGACATCTGGTGGAACAGTTTTCAGCAGCCCGCCACTGCCGCCAACGACGTATTCACACAAAACCAACAATGGATTGACAGCTACCATCAGCCCAACTGGCTGGCCGGCGGCGGGCGCTTGCTGGGCGGCAATTACGACTGGATGGGAAACCCGGTGCCCGAGAGTAGCAGCGGCTACGGCGGCGCGAGTGATCCGTACGCCAACTGGAATGCCACGGTGGACTACAACAATCCGCGGGATGTCATGGGCGTCTTCCAGCAAGAAGCGTCGCGCACATCGCGCGGCTCCGGCTCGGAACTGAGCTGGTCCCAGCAGTGGCGTTATGACTCGACCCGCACGTTTGACAACGCGCTGGCAACCACTGCCAACGTCCTCACCCTGGGCACCGCTAACTCCGCAAGCATCGCCTTTACCGGCAGCGACCTCTGGGGCAAGAGCGGCTACTCGACGGGCCAAAGGGTCACCGAGGGATTGTTTCTGACCAGCATGATCGCGCCGGTCGGCGGGCTAGGACTTAGGGCGGAAGAGGGATTTTTGGGGACTGCCGCAAAGCGGCTAGCAACCGGTGCAGACGGAGCGGTTTTCTGGTCGGGAATTGGAAGGGGCGGCGCTGAAAGAGCCGCCACATGGGCGGGACAGAACGGAGGAATAACACTCGAATCGACCTTGGCGTACGGGGAATAGCGCTTCCCGCTTGGGATGCGAGCAATCCGGCCTCTGTTGCGGCTTGGCGACAAGCCTCGACGGATTTCGCTGCCGGCGCGGGAGGAAATGTCCGCGTGCTACAGGGTGATGCTTTGCGTGTTGATGCTATCTGGCGCGATGAGTTCAGAGCGCTGCAAGCAAATCGCAACGTCAATTCGATACGATCGATAAACCCAAATTCAGGAGCGGAGGTCTTTCTATGGTCGAGATAAACAATCTCAGTTCCCGGCAGCTTGTTGAGGCAGTTCGGCTTTGGACCGGATGGGGGCAGAGACGCCCAACCGAAACAACAAACGAGTGGTGGATCGTTTCGGGGAGCAGGACGCCGTGAAGCTGCTTCCTCTAATAAAATCTTTAGAGGAGGACTTTTACGCATCTGATGCGCAGCTTGTTGCCGCCAATCTTCAGGAGATGGAAAAACTGGCCTCCGAGCATTTCAAGCGAAAGCATCCGACAGCGGCCGAGGAAATCGTCAAGGCGTTCGCGTGGTGCTACACGTTCGACTTCAAATAAATGAACAAATGAACTTCACACGCCAACCATAGCACCCGAGTTGCCAATGAATTTAAAACGCTGGAAAAGCTTCGCGGCTACGAACACTCCTCGACGCGGAGTCAATGATCCCGTGAAGCGTCGGCTTCAATGCGTTTTGCTCCTGCTGCTGGCGTTGCCAGCTTTTGGTTACATTACGTCACCGATCGTTCGGCCAGACAGCGCGTTGGACCTCGAGATCGATGATACACTCAGGAATCTGCAAACCATCAACACGGGCTACGCGCTGCGCCGCGAAGCCCAGGAAGCTTATGCGGCCGACCAAGTGAACCGCGCGCTTTGGGATTACCAACTCAATCAGCAGATTGACCACATGTGGGACCAAACGCCACAACGCGCCTATGCGGGCGCCAAGTGAATAGGCAACCAATAGCAGGCTTGTGGCCAGCTTTTCGCCTGGTGGCACCGGCAGCAGCTTCTTGGAGTTCGCGGCCTTGCAACGTTGGCCGGTGCGCCATCTCATGTATTCATCCGAACGTTCCAACACACGGGCCACCCACATCCAGTGCTGGTCCTCGTCAACCTCGGGAACGCTTCGCTGATCACCGAAGGTTTCCTGCCAACCGAGTTCAAACGCGACTGCTGCCGGCTCTGTGGAACCATCTTTTGATGCTCCGATAGCCATAATCAATCTAACCTAAATGAAAATTAAAGCGATGAAGCTAACCGGATTCCTTCTGGCGCTGTGGGCCGGGCTGTTGACGCTTCCAGCACAACTGGTCGTCACGGTGTTACCACCCAAAATCACTGGCAGCAAAGCGGTGTACCGCTGGCGCTGAAGAACAACTTTGCGGAAAGCGTAACATCGGCCCGGGCCGGTTGTTCCTATTGGATGAGCATGGCAAGATGGTCGGCCAATCAACGCACTGGATCATTGGGAACGGGAAGTCCAAAGGGCTAGCGGCAGGCGGTACGAACGCCTTTTACTTTGTCATCACCAGCAACCGGCCCATTGCCACCACCAACCTGACCGCCAAAGTGTCCTTTACGCGCCTCGTGCTGGAGGACGGCAAGGTGGCCGATCCGGCAAAAGACATTTCCATCGTCAACACCAGCGCGGCCCGTTAAGCTGCTGTTCTTGTGCGCGGATTTCCGCTCAGCTTGGCTTGGTTGATCTGCTGCGAGGCCGCCGCGTTGGCATGGCCGCGAGCAGAACCGGTTCTCCCGTCTTGCAGCGCCATTCAGCCGGACGGGCGCGTCCTGCAAAACGAATACGACCCGCAGCGGCGCGTCACCAATCAATGGGCCACCGTCGGGCCGGACCTCCGATTGGTGCGCACCGCGACGTTCCTCTACACCAACAATTACGATCCGACCAACCTCACGCTGACCCTCACGGGGACCACGACCCTCCTGGATTACACCAACCGGGCGACGACTTACTGCTACACCAACAGCCTCCTGCGGCGCGTGCGCGATCCGCTGAATTACGAAGCGCTCCAGGAATGGTACGAAGTGGGCGAAACCAATCCGCCCGCTTACCCGCGCAGCCTGAAGCAAGTCACCGACCGGCGGGGATTGGTGACCGAATATCAATACGATGAACGCGGCAACGTGACCAACCAGACCGTGCGCGGCGACTTGCTGGGCGACGGCGATACCAACACCGTGGCCACCCAACGGGCGGTGTTCAACGCACAAAACCTGCCGCTGCGCATTGAAACCGCTCGCGGCACGACCAACTGGTTTTACTACACGAACACCTGGCTGCTTAGCGGCGTGTCCCAATGGGGCCTCAATGCCACGGCGGCCGAGGCCATCACCAATGGGTACGAATATTACAACGTGACCAACACGGTGAGCCTCGGCGGCACGGTGTTTACCAACGTGGCCTTGGGTTTGAAACATCGCGCCACTCGCGCTGAGGGCACCGCCGAGGCGGCCACCGACGAATGGTGGCACGATGGCCGCGGGTGGCCGACGCAACTTGTTCGTTACCCCGGCACCAGCGATTCGAATGTGGTGACCACCTACTTTTACAGTGACCGGGGCGAGGTTCTGGCCCAAGCCGATGCCGCCGGGCGGAGCACCGAATTGGGCTACGACAACCTGGGGCGGCCCATCGCGCGCGAAGTGTTCGAGCCCGGAGCCACGGTGCCCCTGGCCTGGGATTACACCTATTACAACGAGAACGGCGAAGTGACCTGGACTGACGGGCCGCGTTACGATCCGGAGGACTATGTCTGGCGCGATTACGATGGGGCGGGCCGGAAGACGGTGGAAATCCACTGGCGCACGCGGGCCAAGGCCGATGGCAGCGGCGTGGAGGCCGGCGCCGATCCGCTCGCTCCCAACGCTGCCAACGAGCCAGGGGACGACGGGCTGTATGCCACGACCTATTGCGATTATGATCCCTTTGGCAACCTCGTCCGCGTCACCGATCCACGGGGCAATTATACGCTCAAGATTTATGATGGGCTGAACCGCCTGGTGCGGGAGGAAACGTATGCGGCCGACAACACGTTAATGGCGACCAACGGCCTGGTTTACAATGCGGCCGGCGACGTGACGGACGCGTGCAACGGGTTGGGCGCCGCCACCCACAAGCTCTACACCAGCCGGGGCCAAGTGAAATGGCAGGCCAACGCCGACGGCTCGACCAACGCCTGGACTTATTACGCCGATGGCCGATTGCGCCGGGAAATCCAGCGCAACGGCGCGTATTGGGAGACCACCTACGACGATGCTGCCCGGACGGTGACGCGCGTGTTCTACACCGCCGGCGACTCGCCGCTCGCGACCAATACCGTCGAGTTCGACCGGCGGGGCAACGCGGTCCAGGGCACCGATGCCGGCGGTTACACCTGGACGGCCAGCTATGATGGTTTGGACCGGGTGAAAGTGGCGGCGGGACCGCTGGTGACCAACCTGGTGGCCACCGGCATGGACCCGGAGGAATACACCACCAACCTCATCCAACAAAGCACCACCTACACCTACAGCGCGAGCGACCAGGTGCTGGCGGTGCAGAACGCCCTGGGTGAAACCACGGTGGCCACCAACGACGCGTTGGGCCGGGTGATTTGGAGCGGCACCTACGCTTCGAACAGCGCCACACCGTTGCGCGTGACCAGCACCCTCTATCGCCCGACCACCACAGCGCCACCGTGACCGCCGGTACGGCGACAACGCCGTCACCACCACGACGTTCACGGACACCGCGGGCAATCCGTTGTTGACGATCAGTTGCCCCGACAGCGGGATCGCCGAATACACGCTGAGCCGCTACGACACGGCCGGAAACCGCGTCTGGCAAGGCCGTTACAGCAACACCAACGGCGCGGTCGACGCTCTGGCAGACCAACGCCTGGACTTACGACGGATTAAACCGCGTGCAGACTGAGACTATGCGGGACGGCGCGACCACCACCTTCGAGCGGGACGCGCTCGGCGACGTGACCAGCCGGGAAATGCCCAGCGGGCTGACGTGGTCGGCTACCTATACCAGTGACGGGCGTATCTTGACGGAGCACGATTCGGGCGGCACCAACACCGCGCGCAGCACGACTTACAGCTATTACGGAAGCGGTTCTCCGTGGTCGGGCAAACTCTACACCGTGACCGATGGACGGAGCGTTACGCAGACTAACACCTACGATGACTGGTTGCGGGCGGCCAGCGTGACTACCAGCGGGAACGAAGACGAAGAGGAAATGACCGTCAATTGGTCCTACGACGCCCGGGAGGTTGACGAACCTGGTGAAATGAACTTCACACGCCAACCATAGCACCCGAGTTGCCAATGCAGATTAAACGCTGGAACAGCTTCTCGGCTACGAACACTCCTCGACGCGGAGTCAAGCTCGCCTACTTCAGACTGAACCGCCAAACGCCCTGCCCGCCTCGTGGCGCTGTCCCGGTTAACCAGGGGCGTGGTTTCGCGAGTTTCTTGCACCTCAGCACGCCCGGATCGCTTTCGGTCATGGCGGCGACTGCCCAGCTATGTCGGAGCACGGAATAAACTCATGGAGATAACTTGTCAGGGCTAAAATGAGAACGACGATTTGGATACTAATGCTGCTCTTTGAAGCAGCCACTGCGAGCGCGCAATTGACCGTCACCATCTCGCCGGTGAAGCGAGCCGGCCAGAAGGCCGTGGTGCCGCTGGCGTTGTCCAATGGATTGCCCCAAAAGATTGAATCGGCCCGGGCCGTTTGTTTCCTGCTTGATGAGCACGGAAAGATGGTCGGCCAAGCCACGCGCTGGGTGATCGGGAACAGGAAGTCCAAAGGGCTCCCGGCGGGCGGCACGAACGCCTTCTTTTTCGTCGTCACGAGTGCCCGGCCCATTGCCACCACCAACCTGACCGCCAAAGTGTCCTTCACCCGCCTCGTGTTGGAAGGCGGCAAGCTGGCTGATCCGTCGAAAGACATTTCCATCGTTAATCCTGGCCCGGCGCGGTAAACCGGATTGGAACCGGCTCGCACTAACTTGAGCCAGCGTTTGGAGCGTCCGGCTTGCCGGCGCTTTCGGATGCGGGACGACTACTAAAATCTTGTCGAGCGCTACCTTCCCCGTTGCCGCCGGACCCAATGAAAGCGGGAGCAAGCTCCGCGCACTCCAGACGCTTCGCGAGGTGCAGAGGCCGATGGCAACGAATTGCGCTGCGTATTTCTTCGCCTGTATTCAATCAAAATCCGTCGGCAAGTCCTTGTTCCCCGCATGCTCGAAGAAGCGCACCAGTTGCTCGCGCTTGACGCGGGACTCGGACAATTCCGGAATTTCGTCCTGGTCGAAGAAGGCAATTTCGCTGGCTTCTAAATTTGGTCGGGGGGCGCCGCCGGCAATTTCACAAAGAAAGAACAGTTTATAAACGTGGTATGGAAACGGCGGTTGATGACGTTGCTTGTCCCGATCCCACACGGCCAGGAGTTTGACGACGCGCACCACGTAACCGGACTCCTCCAATACCTCGCGCGCCACGGCCTCGCTCGGCGACTCGTTCACGTCGGCCCAACCACCCGGAAGCGTCCAGCGGCCCTGGTCCGCGGTTTCCCGGACCAATAATATCTTCGAATCCTTGAACACCACCCCGCGCACATCGACCTTGGGCGTGGCATAGCCAAATTCCACCACGTTCAATTGGAGGATTTCTGCTTCCGGCAGCGTGCTGTGGGTAGCAAGAATCGCCGCCGCAATCCGGCCAACTTGCTCATAGCGTTCCCGGTCGTAGGGCTCCTCGGTGAAATGGAGTCCGGTCTGGCTGATGGCTTGCAGGGAACGCGCCCATTCGAGCCATTGGGGTAGCGACGTTTTTGCGGGCGGGATCGAATCGCCGCTCATGGTCCATGGGGCTCGTCGGGATGCTCACTGCTCTCGGACTGCCGGTAAACCAAGCTTTCCTTCGGCTCGTCTTTGTTCGCTGGGGTATTCCCCGATGGAATTTGCCGTTCCGGGCTTTCCCCCGATGGCAACGCTAACGACGGACGAAATACTTTGCGAATCAGCGGCAACAGACCTTTCTCGGTCTTCTTGATTGCTTCTTCCGCTTCCCGGACCACCCCTTCCCAGGCCGGGGCAAAACCGGGCGCCTTTTCATACATCAAATGCACTGCCCGATCATAGACCGCCAGCGTGTGCAGTTCCGCGCGGCCGGGTTTTTGATTCAATGTGGCGTTGGTGACGCGCAAATTCTCGTTTTGCTTGCGCAGTTCTTCGAGTTCATTTTTCAGTTCGGCGTGGCCACGAGCGGTGATGTCCATCTGGGTGTGTAGATGCTGTTTGAGAGTGCGGTTTTCCTTCACAATCGACCGGCGCTTCCACCAGGCGCCGATCCACACGACCAACGCAATAAACAAACCAATCTCAAGACCAATGGCAAACGGCTGCTTTAAATATTCCATACATCAAGAATTCACAGTTCCACAATGGCCGGGAACTCTTGCGGACCTCCCGGTCCCAACACAGTAGCCCAATCCCCCCGGACTGCACAACTTCCTTGCGCCAGAGAACTGCGCGTTGCCACGGGGTGCATCAGGTTGCCGGCGCGCCCGTCCGCCCGAAGTTTTACAGCAGCTTGAACTGCAGTTCTTCTTTCGCCAACGCCTCCCCCAGGCCCTCGACGCGCGCCCGTCGGCGTTCGATGATGTGCTTGTCCACATCGGGATCGTAGGGCACCGGATAATTGCCGTCGTAGCAGGCCATGCAAAACGTTCGGCGGGCAAACCGGTGGCCTTGACCATGCCGTCCTGCGACAGGTAGTGCAGCGAATCGGCGTTCAGAGTACTGCCGAATTTCGTCCAGTGAATAGTTGGCCGCCATGAGTTTGCTGCGGTCGGGAAAATCAATGCCATAGACGCACGGATTCATGTGCGGCGGACAACTGACGCAGCACGTGAACTTCCTTCGCGCCGGCTTCCTTGAGGTTGTTCACGCGCGGCTTTGCAGGTGGTGCCGCGCACGATCGAATCGTCCACGATGATCACGCGTTTGCCCTTCACCAATTCGGGGATGAGGTTCAGTTTCACGCGGACATTGAAGTCGCGGATGAGTTGGGAGGGTTGGAGAAAACTGCGCCCGACGTAATGGTTGCGCACGAACGCCATTTCGAAGGGGATGCCGGATTCCTGGCGAATAACCCAGCGCCGCGCAATTGCCGCTGTCCGGCACCGGCACGACCAAGTCGGCGTCCACCGGATTTTCGCGGGCCAGTCTGGCGCCCCATTTCAACGCGCACCTTATAAACATTGCGGTCGCCGATGTTGCTGTCCGGCCGGGCGAAATAGACGTATTCGAAAATGCAAAATGCCCGCCGGCGATGTTCGGGAAACGCCTGGATGCTTTTCAAGCCCTCCTCGTTGATGATGACGATTTCGCCCGGCTCGACGTCGCGGACGAATTTGGCGTGGATCAGGTCCAGCGCGCACGTTTCGCTGGCCAGCACCCAGGCGTCGTCCAAGCGGCCGATGCACAGCGGCCGAAAGCCGTGCGGATCGCGCACGCCGATGAGTTCCTTTTCGGTCATGATGACCAGCGAATAGGCGCCTTCAATGCGCCGGATGCTTTGGAGCAGATTGTTCTCCTGGCCGTGCCAGATTGGGCTGGGCCATCATGTGCAGGATGATCTCGCTGTCCACCGTCGTCTGGAAAATGGAGCCGCGGTTTTCCAATTCCTCGCGCAACTGGGCGGCGTTGGTCAGGTTGCCGTTGTGCGCGATGGCGATTTGCCCGCGGGCGCAGTCCACGGTGAGTGGCTGGGCATTGCGGACGTGCGAGGAACCGGTGGTCGAGTAGCGGGTATGGCCCACGGCCATCGGGCCGCCCAGTTCCTGGAGAATCGAGCTGTCGAACACCTGCGAAACCAAACCCATGCCGCGATGCACGCGGAATTGCTTGTCCTCGCAAGTCACGATGCCGGCGCTTTCCTGGCCGCGATGTTGGAGCGCGTAACAGACCGTAGTACGTCAACTCGGCGGCATTCGGATGACCGTAAATGCCGAAAATACCGCAGTAATGCTTGGGGTAATCTTGCATACTTGATGCGTTAACCGCGCCCGCGAATTCCACCGGGGTTTCAGGTTTCCCGCAAGCATCAAGTATTGCCGACGGCAAAACCGCGCTCGCGCACCCGATGGTCGTCAAAAGTTCGGCTGCACACTAGGCGGCGCAACCTAAGAAGTAAAGCCGAAGGCCACCAACGTGCTGCCGGCGTCTCGCCGGCAGATCGCACGGAAGAGGGCGCCTGAAATTGGCAAGAAAGGCCGAGCGCACCAAAGTCCTCGGGTGCCGGCGGCAGTTCGGATAATTCCGGTGCTTCCGTTTCTGCCGGCGGGACGCCGACAGCACGTTGCCCCAGCGTGCTGCCGGCATCTTGCCGGCAGTATTGGAACGACGAGTGCGAATCAATGACCACCACCCAATGACCCAATGACCAGAGAATGACCAAGGCCCAGGGTCCAGTCGCCGGTTGATCGCGACTGGGCTTGGGGTTTGGTCCTTGGGCATTCTTTGGGATTTGGGTCATTGAACATTGGTCATTGTGCTCAAGCCTTGTTCATTTGCGTGGCTTACCTGCATTCGTTTCTGCCCGTGGGACGCCGGCAGCACGCTGCGGAGGTTAGAAGTTGATCGTCAAAGAAGCGGTTACCGTGTGCGCCCGCAGCCCTTTCCAATCCAGCAGCACATCCGGAGCGTGCCAGGCCTCGTAACGGAAGCTTGAATCTTCGGTCTGGAGATATTTGTATTCCACCCCGAAGGAAAAGTTCTCGTTCAACTTGACCCTCAACCCCGCCATTCCTCCGTTACCATTTTTCCAGGATGGCCAAGGCCGTTTTGGCTGCGCGGAAGTCACCGGTCCATTTGCAGCAATTCGTGAAAGACTCGGCGGGCTTCGGTGACCTTGCCGGTCAAAGCCATTAGCAATCCGCCGGTGAACTTCAATTGCACCGTTTGCCGGTAACTGGCCTGGCTGGCCAATTGCGAGGCCAATGCGAAATGCGTGGCCGCTTCCAGATAAGCCGCTTGATTGTCAGTCGCCCGAATCAAGGCGGCAATCAGCGTGCTGTGGGCCAGGAACGATCGCGGATCACGCTGCGCTGCGAGGCGGGCTTGCTCGACTGCTTTGTCCCAGCGACCGCAGGCAGCCTGGGCTTTGGCCAGGAAGATCCGGTGCGTCGCGGAGTCGTCCTGCTTCACCAGCGCTTCACAGGCGCGCAGCAATTCTTGCGGACGTTGCTGACTGGCCAAAGCCGCGATCAGGCCGCGCCAGGAATGTTCCCGTTCGGGAGCCAGCGTGACGGCGCGCCGGAAGCTGGCCTCGGCTTGAGGGTAATCTTGCAGGAGGCTTAGTTGCAGCATTCCCAACCCCTCTGCCGCTTCGGCGGCTTGGGCCGATTTGGACTGGGCGATTGCGTTGAGCCGATCCAGTTTCTCGCGAATAGATTTGACCGTCGCCGGGGGCAGCGTTTTCCAATTCGTGCGCAGGTTCGGGGTGGTTTCCAGTTGCCTGGTCTGCTGTGGCAGGAATCCACTGACCCCTTCAAACATCGCCACGGCGCCGATCAGGCGAGGATTGTCCGGTTCCAATTCGGCAGCCCGGCGTAAATCCGGGAGACAGTCCGGACTCATGGTTGCGGCCAGGAGTGCGGCAGCGTCTGGTTGGGCTGCTGCGGCACTTGTTTTGAGGGCCTGGATCAGGGCGCCGTTGATCCGGCACCGGGCGCGGGCTTCGAACAGTTGCGATTTGCGGGGAGCCAATTGAATCGCCACGTTGAAGCATTGCAAGGCCTCAGCCCAACGCTGTTCCGCCGCTGTGAACCGCGCGGGAGCGGGGCGCAACCGGCCGAGCATACTCAGCAGTTGGGGAATGTCCGCCGGCAACGCCACGTGGGATTGATCCGGCAGCAACTTCTGCAGGCTACCCGCGCTGAGGAAGCGTCCGAGCAGCAGGTTTGCTTCGGGATTATCGGGCGCCATTCGCGCGGCATTCCGCAGTGCGACTTCGGCTTCCTCGTCCTGCCCCGCGCCCCACAATGCTTCGCCAAAGTGCGTTCGTAGCCGGGCGTCTTGCGGACGTTGCTCAATTTGCGGACGGAATAATGCCACCGCGTTCGAGTAGGTCATCGCTGCTTGCGCGTCGTTGCCGGCTTCGCGAAGCCAGCGGGCGACCTGAAGCAGCGATTCGGGATTCGTGGGATTTTCCTGGGCCTGTCGGCGCAACGCGGCGAGTTCCTGTAGGTCAGGCGTTTCGTGTTCCCAGCGCAACCGGTCCAGGGCGGAAAAACCAGCTTTGGCGGAAAAGCTCATTTGCGGCAGCGAGGCCAACCGGCGCAATTCCTCCCGGCCCGCCGGAGCTTTGGCGGCCTGGCAGGTCAGACTGAAATTGACCAACAGACAGGCCAGCATCAGCAGCAAGCCGCTGGCACCATCACTTCTCCTTCGCTGGGAGAGAGGGTAGAATTGGACATGGGTCATTGGGAAACTCGAACGTTGCATCGCCACAATTCGGGCAAACGTAAACTGAGGAAGCAGTGTCCAGCAATGATTAAGACGCAACGTGCTGCCGGCGTCTCGCCGGCAGAAACGGACGCGCGTGGTACGCTCGAACCTGTGTGGCCATTAGCAGCCTATATTCCCGTTCGAACTGCCGGCAGGATGCCTGCAGCACGCTACGGACTGCGACAAGGATATTCCGAAATCAAGTCCGCGCTCCAGTTCGTGCGCTGGAATCGATGTTGGGAGGCTTTGTTGCCGTCGTGTTGGGCGCTTTCAGTCAGGCGCCGCCACAATCACTCGAGCCCGGTGAGATGCCGATGGGCGGGGCATATCCGGAGCACTTGCTGGTGACGAAAATCCTTGCTGGAAAATCCCAATCGACTTTTCTTAAACGCATGGTAAAACATTCCTTTGGAAGATTCAGGCGGGTGAGCAAATCCGAAGGGCGTTTCGCCTTTTGAGATTGGCGTAAGCTATCAGTCCAATGACCGCAAAGCTCCTCCACCCGATCAGTCTAGCCGCCCTCTGGGAGACACTTCTCGTCACACTGTTTTTTCTTTTTCCATTTGGTCCGGATGGAGGCTCGGCAGTCGGAGCGATTGTCTTCGGGTTGCACGGGCCGGCTATGAGCCTCGTTTCTCTGCTTGTAGGTTCCAAAAGCGGAATTGCAGGTCTGGTTGCTGTCTTTACCCTTATGTACGCCGCGTGTGTTGCTGTTTTTTACTTGATTCGTTCATTTTGGCGGTCCTTTAGGGACACCGGCTCATGAAAGGCTGAAAACCAGGACGATTCAGTAAACCGAAACCAACCGATTCGCCCAGAAACAAACAGTACGTCTTGCAGCGAATGGGGCTCATCGCCGACTCATGCCTCCGCCTGATTGACATGGAAACGAAAGTCATTGCCTGGGGACGCCGGGGAAGATTCGAGATCACCCGGAGGAAGTTCTTTTGGCGCTGGACCTATTCCATAGAACCTTGGGCGGGTCTTTACTACTTTTTCCATGGTTGTTGCTTGCCGCTGCTGGTTGACAGAGTCGTTGGCGAATACCGAAGCCATCGCGCCCGCGCCAAGTACGGGAACGAAACAAGGTGGAAAGCTTGTGGAACGAAACAGTTGATTTGTGGGCGCCCGTAATTGATTGGGTCAATGAGCAGGAATTCGCCGACTTCATTGGGTTTCAATTTCACCCTTTCCGGATCGAGTGGTATTGGACCATCCAAACCGGCGATTCCAAAGAACTCAATCAGCTCAGGACGGAAGGGCTCCGGGATCGGTTCGAGGTGCTCGGCCATTCACTGCGCGAAAAACTGAAAGCAGAAACTGACCGAGTGACGGGATGAACCGGCAGCGCGTGGTTTGCGGTGAAACCATCGAAAGGCCCACCTCAACCCTGCATCGCGCGGGCGAGCGCGTTCCACCAGAGATCGTGCAACTCCGCGAGTGTCCAATTCCATTCGCCGGTCGCGGTCTTGACTGCCAACTTGTCGCCGCCGACGGTGCCAATCCGCAGGGCGGAAACGCCCAGAATCTTCGCCTGCGCCAGCACTTTGCCGGCATTCAGCGCCGAGGTCGTGATGACAATCCGGTTCTGAGCTTCGCCGAAGAGCAGTCCATCCAGTCGCGTTTCGCTAACGCTGGATAAATCGAATTCAGCGCCGAGGAGCCGGGGCGTATCGCGCGCCACCACCTGGCTGATGCAGGCTTCGGCCAGGCACACCGCCAAGCCGCCTTCGCTGCAATCGTGCGCGCTCTTCACACTGCCGCCGTAGATCAGCGACCGAATCGCTTCGTGCAACGTCTTGCGCCGTTTCGAGATCGCAGCGCGGCGGGGTGCCGGTCTTTTGACCGTGAATGACCTGCAGATACGCGCTGCCACCCAAGCCCTGCAATGGATCTTTGGCATCGACCGGTTCCCCGAGCAGGATGATGGCGTCGCCTTCGTCCTTGAACCATTGCGTGGTGATGTGTTCGGGCTTCTCGATCAGGCCCACCATGGCCACCGTCGGCGTCGGATCAATCGGGCCGTTCGGGCTTTGGTTGTAAAGACTGAGCAATTGCCGCCGGTGACCGGGGCATTGAACGCGCGGCAGGCTTCGGCCAGACCGCGCACGCTTTCCTGGAGCTGCCAGAACAGTTCCGGATTGTGCGGGTTGCCAAAGTTGAGATTGTCCGTCACGCCCAGCGGCGTCGCGCCGGAGCAGGCGAGATTGCGCGCGGCTTCGGCGACGGCGATTTTGCCGCCTTCGTAGGGATCGAGATAAACATAAGCGCCGTTGCACTCGGAGGTCAGCGCCACATATTTTTCGAGGAAAGGGATGGGCGTTTCCGCAGATTGACGGCTGGGCAGTGGCGGTATTGAATCGGCCTTAATGCGAATGACGGCGGCGTCGCTCCCGGGCAAACGGTCGAGTTGTCGCGCACCATGTGATCGTATTGGCGGTAAACCCAGTTCTTGGAGGCGATGGTCGGCCAGCCAGCAATGCCTTCAGGTCGGTCCACCGGATCAGTGATGTCCGGCAGGCCGTCCAGCGTGAAGGCGCGCACGGCTTTCCAGATATTCCGGCTCCTTCGCCTCGCGCTGGTAAATCGGCGATTCGTCGGCAATCTTCCTGGCGGGAATATCGGCCACGACCTGGCCGTGGTGCTTGACCACCATGCGGCCGGTGTCGGTGACGCGGCCGATCTCGGACCAGGGCAAATCCCACTTGTCGAAGATGCGTTTCACTTCTTCCTCGCGGCCCTTGTGGACGATGATCAGCATGCGCTCCTGCGATTCGCTGAGCATGATTTCGTAGCTGCTCATGTTCGGCGCGCGTTGCGGGACTTTGTCGAGTTCGATCTCGATGCCCGTGCCGGCGCGCGCGGCGGTTTCGCAGGTGGAACAGGTCAAGCCCGCCGCGCCCATGTCCTGAATGCCGGCGACCGCGCCGGTGGCGAGCAATTCCAGGCAGGCTTCGCACACCAGCTTTTCCATGAACGGATCGCCCACCTGCACCGCGCCGCGTTGT
The DNA here is from genome assembly GCA_963788655.1 of uncultured Verrucomicrobiae bacterium. Classification (GTDB taxonomy): domain Bacteria; phylum Verrucomicrobiota; class Verrucomicrobiia; order Limisphaerales; family JAFGQR01; genus JAFGQR01. The sequence goes on from CAWBHS010000004.1 coordinate 76,014, forward strand.
TGTTCGGCGGATTCCTCGGTCAAATCCTGCGAGGCAAACGCCGCGCCCGCCAGACCGTCGCGCCCGGTGGCCGGGCCGACGTAAAAGACCGGGTTGCCGATGCCCTTGGCCGCGCCGCGGGCGATTTGTTCGTGGCGCAGCACGCCCGAGGCAAAACGCGTTCACCAGCGGATTGCCTTCGTAGCATTTGTCGAAATACACCTCGCCCGCGACGGTCGGGATGCCGAAGCAATTGCCGTAATGCGCGATGCCCGCCACCACGCCGCCGAAGAGCCGGCGGTTGTTGGCGGTAGGCGATTGCTTGCTGGTGGAGGGCGAAGTCGGTTCCGAACTGCTGTCGGCTGCTCCTGCCTGCGTGATGGGCCCAAACCGCAGCGAGTTCACCGCGCAGACCGGCCGCGCGCCCATGGTGAAAATGTCGCGCACGATGCCGCCGACGCCGGTCGCCGCGCCCTGGAACGGTTCCACCGCGCTCGGGATGGTTGTGCGACTCGATCTTGAACGCGATGCGCCAAGCCGTCGCCGATGTCAATGATGCCCGCGTTTTCCTCGCCCGCGCCGACGAGGATCTTCGGCGACTTGGTGGGGAAGGTCTTCAGCAGCGGCCGGGTGTTTTTGTAGGAGCAATGCTCGCTCCACATCACCGAGAAAATGCCCAGCTCGGTGTAGCTGGGCTCGCGGCCGAGGATCTTCAGGATGGCCGCATATTCGTCTCGGTGAGGTTGTGTTTCTGGACCAGTTCGGGGGTGATGGCGGGTTCAGTCATTGGTAATAGCGCGGTTTAGCAATCCATCTCGCAGTCAGGCCGCCGCGACAGCCGTTTGCTTTTGCCAGCGCGGCAATCATGCTCTCGAAAATCAATCGTCCGTCGGTGCTGCCGAGCACCGCTTCGCAGGCGCGCTCCGGATGCGGCATCAGGCCGGCCACGTTACGGCGTTCGTTGCAGATGCCGGCGATGTTCAGAACGGAGCCGTTGGGGCTGGCGCGGTCGGTGATCTCGCCGTGGGCGTCGCAGTATTGCCAAAGGATTTGGTGGTTGGCTTGCAGTTGAGTCAGCGTGGCTTCGTCGGCGAAGTAACAGCCCTCGCCGTGCGCGACTGGGATCCGCAATAATTTGTCCGACGGAATCTGGTTCGTAAACGGCGAGTCGTGCGTGGCGGTCTTTAGAAAGACGTGTTCGCAGCGGAATTGCAGCGAGCGATTGCGGATCAGCGCGCCGGGCAGCAAGCCGGCTTCGCACAGGATTTGGAAGCCATTGCAGATGCCGATCACCAGGCCGCCATCTGCCGCGAATTTCTGCAGGGCTTGCATCACCGGGCTGAAGCGTGCGATGGCGCCGGTGCGCAAGTAATCCCCGTAGCTGAAACCGCCGGGAACGATGACGGCGTCCGCGTTGCCCAGCGACGTTTCCTTGTGCCAAACATATTCGGCTTGGTGGCCCAGTACCCGGATGGCGTGGACGGCGTCCTGGTCACAATTCGACGCGGGGAATTGGAGGATGGCAAATTGCATGAGCGGGATCGGTTATCAGTGATCAGTGATCAGTAATCAGTAAACAGTGATCGGAAGTCAGTGGTTGATGGCGTCGGATTGGGGTCATTCGATCACCAGTTGGTAATCCTCGATGACGGGATTGCTGAGGAACTTGTGGCTCGCTTCTTCAAGGGCCTTGCGGGCGGCTTCCTGGTCCGTACCGGCCAGGTCGATCTCGAGGTATTTGCCCACGTGTACCGCCTGGACGCCCTGGTAGCCCATATGTTCCAACGCGTTTTGCACCGTCTTGCCCTGGGGGTCCAACACGGCTTTCTTGGGGGTGATAATGATTTTTGCTTTCATGTCTCAGCGGGATTTCCCGCAACGGTGTCGGCGGGATTGTTGAACAAGCCAGGCTGGGACGCTAGTTCTTTTTTGAGCGCAATCGTGGTTGCGCCGAGCCAGTTTAAAACATGGCGGAAGAAGTGGGAAGGAACGGGGAGTGAGGTCCGAAATCCGAAATCCGCGGCCCGAAAGAAGTCCGAAGCTCGAAATCCGAAGAGCTCCGGCGTGAGAGCCTGTTTGAAAAATGGTAGCAGCCGACGTGAGAAGGCTCATTTTATTTCGAAAACCGTGCTGCGTTCGACAAGTATGAGCCTCCTTACGTCGGCTGCTACAGATCGGATGGAGTTTTAAGTAACACCCTGCAACTCAATCGCCGCGTTCAGCCTGCCGATGTTTGTTGCGTCCCTCCCAGTGGAAGGACTGGTGGGTTTTGTTGGCGTTTTCTGTGTGTCGCCACAAAACCCGCCAAGGTCAAATTGCTCAACGACCGTTCAGAAACGTTTTAAGCCCCGGAACAGCATGTCCACCAAAATGCTTTGCGGTTTGGCCGGGTGCTTCAAATACTCCTGCAACGCGATGCGCACCACCAGATTGGCCAGCCAATGGTTGATATCCGCGGGTGTTTCCAGGCCGGTGACTTCTTCGCCCTGGATGTCAAAGTCGAGTTCACTGCTGTTTTCCGGATGCGCCAGGTCCGTGTAGGTCAACTTGCCCACCGTGAGCACCAGCTTGTCGATCCCGGCAAACTGGTAAGATCCCGGGGCTTTCGGTTTGGGCTGGGGAACGGACGGATCATTGCGGACCGGCACGTTAGTGGACGGAGATTTCTTGACCGGCAATTGGACATTCAACTGGCCTTGCCGGTTTCGCACCAAATGGAGGGCGGCCACGTTCAAGCGGACCTCGTTGAAGTGTAACTGACCTTCCTTGGCTTGGGCGGCATCAAGGGCCAGGTAAATTTCCGGCACATCCAACAGAGTTCCTCCACCAAAGACCGGGGGATTGGTCAGGCGGAGATCTTTGATCGTCAATTGCGCGGCGCGCCAGTTGAAGTGCAATTGGCCGATGGCGGCTCCGAAACCGGTTTGTTGGCGGATAGTGCGTTCCGCCAGCCCACGCAGGATGGAGTCTTTGAAAAACGCCAGCGCCAGGAGCAGCGTCAGCAGCACCAGCAACACCCCGATGGTCCAACGGAGGAATTTCTTCAAGCGACGCATCAAAACGGAACCGGCAGGTGAACCCTCAAAGCTTGATGTCCTCCGGGCGGACTTCCAGGCATTCGTCCTGGTCCTCCCAAATCAGGGTTGGGTAAGAATCCAGCAAACGGGGGACGATCTGTTGTCCGGCGTGGCTCAACAAGCGCTCGACTTCCGCGGCGGCATCGTCCAATTCCTGATCGTAATCCAGGCATCGCTTGCGCCGGTCGTCCTCCCAATGGGCCACCGCGTGAACCGGCGCGTATGTTTCAGCCCATTTGCGGATGTCCTCCTGTAGATCCTCGGGCATCTCCTCGAAGGGAACACACGTGTCGCCACAATGTTGGCAAATCAGGCCCGATTCGTGGACGTCGCGGGTGAACAACGTCAGCAGCGGCGCCCGGCAACAAGAGGCTTCCGGGTAGGCCCGCGGTGCGGTGACCAACCGCTTGTGCCAGATTTGCCGGTCGTGGGCAATATGGGCTGCCAACCGATAAGCACCCACCAGCGGATGGGACAACCGCCAGGCACGCCCCTCCAACTGGCCGAGCGTCTGGGCCATCCATCGGGCCAGAGTCAGGTCGTCGAAGTCGCGAAATACGACTTCGTATTCCTGCCAGAGCCGGTCTAAAGGGGCATCCGAATAATTTGCCATTGGCGGTGAACGTAGTTTTCAAAACCCAAAGTTCAAAGCCGAAAGTCGTGGGTGTCGTACGCGGGACTGAATCCGTGCATCCACGAGTGGTCGCGGCCGAGGCCACTCCCTCACATTCGCAGCGCTGTTCCAGGGAAGCGACGCTGCTCCAAGCCGAGCCGCGACCGTGAGGGAGCGACTGAGCCGTTGTCGAGCAATTGAACGGACACACTATTCTCACAATAGCGACACTGCTTGGCGCGTGGCAGCGGACGTGAGTCCGCTCACTTTTTCTGCCTCCGAGAAAGTTAGAGCAGACTCACGTCTGCTGCTACGTGATCCGATCCTTCAGTGACCGTTCGCGATGGTTATTTGAAAGGGTGGTTGCAGTGTTCTTCGCCCGTCCCATACCCAAGGAAAGCGAGCACAAGCTCCACGCACTCGAAACGCTTCGCAAAGTTCGCAGGCCACCGGCCACTGCTCCGGCATCCAGTATTCAGCATCCGACTTCCATCAATTTGCCTTTCGCCTTTTCCCCCCGCCTTCTATAAACGCCGCATGCCGACATCGTCCGCCCATTCGCTTGACACGCCCATTACGGCGTTGGCCGGGGTGGGCCCGGAACGCGCCGCCCAATTGGCGCGGTTGAAAATTTTCACCGTCCAGGATTTGTTGTGGCACCGCCCCCGGCGCTACGAGGATCGCCGGCATTTATCAACCATCCACCAGCTCGCGCTCGGCAAGGCCGCCGCCACGCAGGGACGGATTGTAGCCTTGGGATTGAAACGCTACCGCAAGGGCTCCCGCTCGGTGTTCGAAATCATTCTTGAAGACGGCACCGCCCGCTTGCACTGCCGGTGGTGGAACCAGCCGTTCATGGAGAAGTATTTTAACGTCGGGGACACGGTGATGGTTTTTGGCAAGCTGGTTTCGCTGAAGCCACGAACGATTGACCATCCGGAAAGCGAAGTGTTCGAGGCCGGCGAAGAAGTGTCCATCCATCTGGACCGGTTGGTGCCCGTGTATCCGCTGACGGAGGGGTTGCCGCAACGATGGTTGCGCACGCTCTTATGGCGGGCCCTGGCGGTGTTCGAAAAGCAGGTGAAAGAGCCCTGGCCACAGTTGCCGTTGTCCGATCTGCCGCCCCGAGCGCAGGCCATTCGCGCGCTGCACTTTCCTGAAGAGTCCATCGACGCGGAACGCGCCCGGCAACGTCTGGCGCTCGACGAGTTCCTGGAACTGCAAATCCGCATCCAAACTCGCCGGCGGAATCTGCAACAAAATGCCCGCGCTTGGCCTTGTGCCGGCAACAATCGTTTGATCAAACCGTACCTCAAGAACCTGGGCTTCAATTTGACCAATGCGCAAACCAAAGTATTGCGTGAGATTCGTCAGGATCTGGGTGGGGCGCAACCAATGCGCCGTTTACTCCAAGGCGACGTGGGCTCGGGCAAAACCGTGGTGGCGGCCTGCGCGGCGCTGATGGCTTTGGAAAGCGGGTTCAACGTCGTCCTGATGGCCCCCACCGAAATCCTCGCCGAACAACACTTCGAAAACTTTCGCCGGTGGTTTAATCCGTTGGACATTCCGGTCCACCTGCAGACCGGCAGCCGCAAGACCGTCGAAGCAGAGTCAACGAACCCGGCGCAACTCTCACCCCGCAACTCTCACCCCGCAACTCTCTTCCTCGGCACGCATGCATTGCTCGAGCGCGGTTTTTCCGTGGACAAGTTGGGATTGGTTATCATCGACGAGCAGCATAAGTTCGGCGTGACCCAGCGCGAGCAACTGGTGCGCAAAGGTCAATACCCGCATCTGCTGGTGATGACGGCCACGCCGATCCCGCGTACCCTGGGGCTGACGCTTTACGGCGACCTCGACAGTTCGGTGATTGACGAACTGCCCGCGGGGCGGGGCCGCTTGCGCACGTTCGTACGAGGAGCGGCGCAAGTGGCCAAAGTCCACACCTTCATCCAACAGCAGATTGCCGCTGGGCGGCAGGCTTACGTGGTTTATCCCCGCGTCGAGGACGCCGACACAGTGGCCGGAATCAAAGCTGTCACCGAAGAATACGAACACTTGCAAGCAGTCTTCGCCCCGCATCAGGTTGGCCTGTTGCACGGCCGCCTTAAGGCCGAAGAAAAGGAGCGGGTGATGGCATCGTTCCGAGCCAACCGAACCAAAGTGCTGCTGGCCACTTCGATCATCGAAGTGGGGGTGGACGTGCCGAATGCCACGGTGATGTTGATCGAGAATGCGGAGCAGTTCGGCCTCGCCCAACTTCACCAATTGCGGGGCCGTATTGGCCGTGGCGCCCAGGAATCGTTTTGCATTCTCGTGGCGCAATTGAAGACGCCGGAAGCCCGCGAGCGCCTGCGGGTGATGGAACAAACCAATGATGGTTTTCGCATTGCCGAAGCTGACCTCAAACTGCGCGGGCCCGGCGAACTGTTGGGCCAGGAACAAAGCGGCGTGCCGAATTTCCGCTTCGGCAACCTGGCGGATGACCTGGCCTTGGTCGAACGCGCGCGCCGCCTGGCTCCAAGCATGATTCCGGGCCGTTAGCTCTTCTCCGCCTCCATGCGGTTAAGTTGGGGAACCGAATCGTTGAGGTTTATTCAGGCCGCTGGTTGCCAAGGGAGCGTCCTTGGGGAAGAATAAGCGCGTCCGGCGTGGTAACGCCACGACTAACGGACAACGACGAACATTTGAGACGAATAAAAGGATATCATCGAGCATGCGTCTGACGCTCCAAGCCCGGCTGGCGGTGGTAGGGTTCGTTCTGAGCGTGGCTTCGGCCCTGGCCCAACTGGATCCGTACCCGCGCAATTTCATCGAAAGCGGCTATGATCAGCCGGTTCAGGGACAAGGTCCGTTGGCCGCTTACGGGTTCTTCTACCACAATAATCCGCAGTTCTTTCGCACCAACCAGGTGTTGCGACTCGTGGTGGGGCCGACCTTCCTGGATGGCGAATTGGGCTTCCGCCATCTGCTCTCTCCCACCACGGATGGGGCCATTGAGGTGAAAGGCGGCGGGTTTATCGACGATCACCACGAGGTGCGCCAGGGCCATTATTTCAAGGACCAAAGCTTCGACGGGCATGGTGGTGGCGCCAGTTTGAGTCTTTATCAACGGCTCAATCCGCACCAGCGTATTCCGCTCAATGCCGTCGTCCGGGGAGGAGTTCACTACGCGACCTTTGCCGCCACCGACCGGACCGCGCCCGCCTTTCAAGTGCCAGGCAACCAAGTCGATCCCTTCGTCCGCGTCGGCTTGCGCCTGGCCGGCACACCGCCGAGGCTGTTTCCCCGCCTGGGCATGGAGGTCTCGGTGTGGTATGAGCGCCAATGGCGTTTGCAGTCCGACGCCTATGGTTTCAATCACGACCGGCGACTCCGGCCCCGTGCCGACATCTATTGGCTGTACGCGGGATTGGACTATGCGTGGACCAACGTGGGCCACCAGGTTTCCTTGGGGCTGACCGCCGGCGGTTCGGCGGAAGCGGATCGCTTCAGCGCCTGGCGACTGGGCAGCATGTTGCCCCTCGTGGCGGAAGTGCCCCTGTCGTTGCCGGGGTATTATTTCCAGGAACTCACGGCGCGTCGCTTCGTGCATTTGAGCGTGGATTACCTTTTTCGGTTTACCCCGACGAGCCGCTGGCAACTCATGGCCAGCGCGGCCAGCGCTTGCGTCGATTATCTGCCGGGCTTCGAACAACCCGGTGCCTGGCAAACCGGCGCGGGCGGAGGCGTCGCCTACACCTCGCCGCACCAGACGTGGCGCGTGATCCTCCGCTACGGCTACGGCTTCAACGCCCTCCGCCACGGCGAAGCGGGCGCCCACAGCGTCGGCCTTTTGTTCCAGGTACCGATTTCGGGGAACCGCCCCGGCATTCCCGTTCCGACGAGTAAGCCTATGAAGAGGGATGCGGAGGTTCCGCCGATTCCACGTGACGCACCCGGTCGGCCGAAAGCGGTCATCGACGCCGTCCGCGAAACTGCCGCGCCGGATGTTGGCATGGCCGCCGGTGACACGCAGGCCGGCGCCGAAGCGGCGGCCCGCGCCGAGGACGCAACTCTGGTGGCGCCCCGTCCGGCCGCTGCCTCCCTGGTGGTGTTGGCGGTGCTGGGGCTGATTGCGTTTTTGTACTTCGCCCAGGAAGTGGTAGTGCCGGTGGTGCTGGCTTCGGTGGTCGGGATGTCACTCCAACCACTCGTTCGCCTGTTGGTGCGCCTTCACATTCCTCGGTTTTTGGCGGCGGCCATCGTCCTCGGCACCTTTATCGCGGTGGTGAGTTACGGTTTCGTTCGGCTTGGCGAACCTGCCATGGAGTGGGTCAATGACGCGCCCGTGCATCTCGAACAACTGCGGGAAAAACTGCGGGCGGTGCTGCTGCCGGCGGCCAAGATCAGTCAGGCGGCGGCGGCGGTGGCGAACCTCAGCGCCACCGAAGAGAACCGGCCGTCCCCCCCGACGGTGGAAGTCAAGGACAAGGGCCTGACGAACACGCTCTTTAATTGGACCGGCAATTTCGTGCTTGGATTGATCGAAACGCTCGTGCTGTTGTTTCTGTTGCTGGCCTCCGGCGAACAATTTCTGCCGAAACTCGTGGCCCTGTTGCCGGTTTTGCAAGACCGGAAGGGCGCGGTGGAAATCAGCCGCCAAATTCAACAGCACATCTCGAAGTACCTGTTCGCGATTTCGGTGCTCAACCTCAGTCTTGGCGTGGTGGTGGGGGCGGGGTTGTATTTCATGGGCGTACCCAATCCCGCGTTGTGGGGCGCCGTGGCGGCCATCTTGAATTTTGTTCCGTATTTCGGGCCCTTCGCGGGCGTAGTGATCATCGGCATGGTGGGCCTGCTGTCGTTTTCCCAACTGGCCGCCGGATTGTTGCCGCCGGCCTGGTACCTGACGGTTCACCTCGTGGAGGCCAATCTCATCACCCCGGTCATTCTGGGCCGCCGCTTCACGATGAGCCCGGTGGTGATTTTCATTTCACTCATGTTTTGGATGTGGTTGTGGGGCATCACCGGCGCCTTGGTGGCGGTGCCCTTGCTCGTCTCGCTCAAGGATGTGTGCGAGCGCAGGGAAATCCTGGCGCCGCTGCGAGACCTGCTGGGCGGTAAAGCCCCGCGGCCCCAGCGCTGAATGCCGGGGATTATTGCACGGTGCGGCGTGCAAAGTGCAACCGCTCCCCGGCTCCCTTTTCGCCTGACCGGCTGCCGATCAGGCACTTGGATGGATGGCACGATTTGAGCGGAAGATGGTGGCATGAAGAGAATCGTTGTGGTCCAGCGATGAGTAATTGCCCGGACCGACTGCTCGAATAAGCGGCGTGCGGGCCTTCGGGGCACCCCTTGCTCGTCCGAGGTGGAACTTCACAGCGAATGAAATAGAACGAAACATCCAAAACGAAAGGATCAACAATGAATAGAGCCCTGGGAATTGCCCTCCTCGTCATCGGCGTGGGATTGATCATTTTCGGCATTAACGCCACCCAATCACTCAGCTCGGACTTCTCGCGGTTTTTCACCGGCACCCCCACGGAGAAATCCATTTGGATGCTCCTCGGCGGCGTGGCCGCGGCCGTCGTCGGCTTGGTATTGAGCATGAGCCGCCGGGTCAAGTCCTAGCCGGGCTCGCCGGTATTTCAAGTCGAATCCTCGTCCCCGGAACCAACCGGGGAGGGGTTGGGCTTGACGTGTTGGTATTCGTTCCAGACCAGAAACACCACGAAGGCATCGAAGACCGTCAAGCCGACCAAACCCCAGGAAAAGTGCGCGGTGAGTCGGTAAACCTGATAACCGATGAACAGGACGAGCACGACCATCGACACCGGAAAGGCCCACAGTTTATTGCGCCACAGCCCCCACACGACGAAGCCCTTCGTCAGGCCGTGAATGAGCAAATAAATGGCCGCAAAAAGCTGGCGTCCCGAGGAGAAGTGATGGAAGGCCTGCTGCAGCGCGTTGGCCAACAAATCGTCCGGATCCTCCATCAATTCGTGGTGCGTCAAGGCCAGCACGATCTCATGGAGCGTTGAGTGTTGCACGACCAGAAACAACACACCGCCCACCGTTTCCAAAAATCCATCGACGCCTTTGGCGACAATGCCGATTTTGAACAGGAGATGCAGCACCTGCTGACGGGACCATTTTTTCATTGTTCTTGTATCGTGAACGCCCTGCCGAGCGCCACTGGGCGATACAGCAAAATTCAATTCGGCGCAACTCTGGCCCGTGATTGTAGCCTCTCCTTGAGTTCGATAGCGGTGGAGAGAGCCGCCCCGCACTTTAGGATCGGGTGGGTACCGAATGCACTTGCGGCCAACGCGGCAGCGTCATGGAGTGCGGCAGCCCTCTGCCGCTTTCGAGCCACGCCCGGCGCTCGCCTGCCCGCGCCACGACCGTCAGCTCAGCAGCGTACTCCTGCTTGCGAAAGCGGTGGAGAACCGAGCGCACTCCCAGACAGGGTGGACGCTCAGCGAGGCCGCTGATAACTCGCGCTAGCGTTTGGAGCGCGTCAGGCTTGCCGGCGCTTTCGCACGCCAAGTGACGTGGCATGGTTGATGGACTAACGATTAGACTCGGAGCGCGCGTTTCATTCGAAAGCGGCAGAGGGCTGCCGCACTCTAACGGTAATATTTCACACGCCTCTTCGCAAGGCATCCGGTCCGCGATTTTGGGGGGCCGGAATTCGTGGCGAACCGCCGCTTTTTCAAGACGGCAAGGGCGCCCCAGGAGTTATCGGATTTTGACCGCTCAAAACCTCACTTTTGGGCCGGTTTTGAAGACGCCTCGCCCCGTGCCGCAGGGCGCCCCGCCGTTTGGGAGTTTGTGCCTGCCGGCCAGCTACGTTGCGCCGATCGCCCGAGCCGCCAACCTCGCCGCGCATTGGCGAAACAAAGCTTGTAACGGAAAGGCCGAACTCATCTGCACATACACCCGCCGCACGCTCACCGTCACTTGCGCCGCCACTTTCAGCAGCCGCGTGCGAATCGTCCCCACCGTCGCCGTCGCCAACCCGCTGCCCCGCAGCCTCACCGTCCGCACGCGCTCCAACAACAGATACGCCAGGGTCGCCCGGTTGCTCGCCAGTTCGTGCGTGCTCATCCGGGCCCCCGGTAAATCCAGCACTTGTTGTTTGAGCACATTTTCCATGTCCCCCCACGCACAGTAAAAGCCTTCATACCGCGCCGCCGCGACAAACCGGGTGCGATCTTCCTCACAGAAACCTTCCCGTGGCAAATTTTGAGACGCCGTGAGAATTCACGCTCAACCCGCGGTTGCGACCGAGAGCCATCATCTCCGGATCGTTTCAAGTGCGAAGGACGTTTCGCCACATGGGCATCGTACGCGACTGCTTCTTATTAAATGGCCGCGGGGCATTGTGCGAGGAACAGCAAGTAACAACCACGTTCAGGAGAAAAACACGCGGAAGTCGGTAGCTATCGACTTTGACGCTGTTGGTACCGTCCTGCACGTGCGAGGGGAGAGCGACTTCCCCGATGACCTGGCTCGCAAGTGACAGCATCAGGTTATTTTCTCACTTGGCTGGTAAGCCTTCTTGCCGTAGCAGGTCGTTCGGGATAGCTGCGAAATGCGGGTCGCGATGGACCAATGTGGCGTTTTCAAGTGAAGCAGAGGCTGAAATCAAAACGTCCATCGCTGACACACGAGTTGTAGCGCCGATACGGAGCCGGATAGCTTCATTCGCGACGGTTTCATTGACATCGACAATCTTGTCCAGCAGAGATCTATATCGGCTCACTTCAGTCGCACGAGTTGCTCCATCTATCCCCAGTAGATGGAGGCGGAGATCGAATTCAAACAAGGCAAGCACGGAGGTTCCAACCACCACGGCATCGTCTTCGAAAAGAGCCTGGACTCTTGCCGCACCTGGTTCGGCCAAGTAGTGCGCCAGCAGAGCCGACGTATCCAGGAGGTGAGTCACCGTTGTTCGTCTGTTTGGTCAAGTTGGTCGTCATGTTCCCGGTCGCGAATCAGGTCGCCGATTGGATCTGCTCCTGCCTTCAGCCAGGGACGCCCCGCTCCCATTAGTTGACGAGCCAGTTCCCCGCGCCGGGGCAAGGGCTTGACTGCAATTAGACCTTCATCGGTCTTCTCCCATTTTAAACGGGTGCCTGGATGAATGTCGAACTCGCGCACAATGTCCGCTGGAATCCTCACCAAGTTGTTTTCGCTGACGGTCGATGTCATGGTGCAAATTTATCAAGGCTGGATGCCTTAGGCAATGAGACGTTTGGTGATGTTTCTGCCACGGAGCCCCAATCCCCACAATGCGCGGGCATCGCTAATCGCTGTCCTGACACACGCTCACCCGACTCGGGTACAAGAATGTCCGCGCGAAGTAAACGTGGGACAGCGCGTTCCGCCTGTCCCGAAGTTCAAGAAGCGGTCCGATCTTGTGTGAACATCTCTTTGCAGAAGGTCGGTTTCTTGCCATGCGGGACCGCCGGGATGGCTTTCCTACGTTGGCTCCGCCTCAGCCGCGCTTGACGGCGTTTTGTTAATTCGCGTACGCTCCCGGTCATGACCACCGAAGGGACTGCGCCGCGCGTCCAAACCAAATCGGCTCCCACGCATTGGCGGGGCATGCTCCGGCACCTGGGGCCGGGGTTGATCATCAGCGCGGCGATCGTCGGCTCGGGGGAATTGATCGTGACGCCCAAGCTGGGTGCTTCGGTTGGTTTCACGTTGTTGTGGTTCATCATCCTGGGCTGTTTTATCAAGGTGTTTGTGCAAATCGAGCTGGGCCGGTTTGCTGTGGCCAAAGGGATGACCACCCTGGAGGCCATGAATACGATGCCCGGCCCGCGGTTCATTGTGTCATGGCTGCTCTGGCTCTGGCTGTTCATGTACCTCTCGCTGGTGTTTCAAGTGGCCGGCATGATTGGCGGGGTGGCGTCGGTGTTTGTGCTGGCCGGCTTTCCGATCAGCGAAAGAACAGCAACGTTGCTGATCGGGGCGGTGACCGCCGGGTTGCTGGTCGTGGGACGCTATCGGATGATCGAACGGTTTTCCCTGGTGTTGGTGGCGATCTTCACGTTTTGCACGCTCGTCGCCGTGGGTGCGCTCCAATGGACCGATTTTGCCGTGACACCGCAGCACCTCGTGGAAGGGCTGGAGTTTCGGCTGCCGCAGGATTTTACCATTGCCTTCGCCGCCTTCGGGATAATTGGCGTGGGCGCGTCAGAACTCATTTATTATCCGTATTGGTGCCTGGAGAAAGGTTACGCGCGCAACGTGGGCCCGAATGATGGCTCGTTGCCCTGGCGGGAACGGGCGGCGGGATGGATGCGCGTGATGCACCTTGACGCCTGGGTGTCATTCGTGATCTACACGCTGGCGACGCTGGCGTTTTACCTGTTGGGCGCGGCGGTGTTGCATGCCAAAGGGCTGGAAGTGAAGAACGAGGAAATGATCGCGCGGCTTTCGCAGATGTATTTGGAGACATTGGGCGCTTGGAGCTTTTGGCTGTTTCTGATGGGCGCAGTCGTGGTGCTGTATTCGACCGTGTTTTGCGCTACCGCCTCGAACGCGCGGTTGTTTGCAGACGCGCTGTTGCTGTTTGGTTTCGTCAAATACCGTGACGATGAACACCGCATGACCATGGTGCGGGTCGGTTGTGTGCTGCTGCCCATCGCCTGCGTGGCGGTGTATTTGTTTTGGGGACAACCGGTGTCGCTCGTGCTGATCGGAGCGCTGGCGCAAGGATTGATGCTGCCGTTTCTGGCCATGGCCGCGCTGTATTTTATTACCGCCGCACTGACGAATTCTTGCTGCCGGGTCGGTTGTGGCTCGCCTGCCTGTGGCTGGCGACGCTGGCGATGACCGCGGTGGGCCTGTACCAGGTCATCGCCGAAATTAGAAAGCGATTCTTCTAAATGCAAAACTCCAAAACCAACCAGCCAACCATGTTCAGCTTAAACCATAAGACCGCCCTGGTAACCGGTGCGGGGTCCGGCATTGGTGCCGCCATCGCCGAAACACTGGCCCGTGCCGGTGCGTATGTATTTGTCACGGATTGCCATGAAGCCAGCGGCAAGGAAACGGTGACGCGTCTTGCAGGGCAAGGCTGCCAGGCTGACTTCATCCAACTGGATGTCCGCACCGAAACGGATTGCACTCGCGTCGCCCAACAAGCCCTGGCGGCGCGGGAGCGTCTCGACATTCTGGTGAACAACGCGGGCATTGGCCACGTGGGCACGTTGCTTACCACGGACGGGGCGGACCTGGACCGGTTGTATGCCGTCAATGTGCGCGGCGTGTTTAACGTCACCAAAGCCTTCCTGCCCGACATGGTGCGGCGCAAGTCCGGCGCGATTGTCAACCTGGCTTCAATTGGCGGCGTGCTGGGCATACGCGACCGGCTGGCGTATTGCACGACCAAGTTTGCCGTGGTGGGGCTGACGAAAACCATGGCACTGGATCACGCGATGGACGGCATCCGGGTGAATTGTATCTGTCCGGGCCGCGTGGAAACGCCATGGATCCAGGAACGGCTCAAGGAGTATCCCGATCCGGCGAAAGCCCACGCTGAAATGTGCGCGACGCAAGCGGTGGGGCGGATGGGCCGCCCGGACGAAATTGCCGCGGCCGCGCTCTACCTGGCCAGTGATGAAGCCGCGTTCGTAACCGGCACGACATTCATGATCGATGGCGG
>CAWBHS010000005.1:0-14424 GCA_963788655.1 uncultured Verrucomicrobiae bacterium
CCGATTGGAATGGGGCATGAAGTCCTTAACTGAACACCTCTGGTTTGAGGTGCCCAACCGGCGGGGTTTTGTGAATATTACGGGCACGGTCGAAGAGTCGGTGCGCAAGAGCGGGGTGCAGGAAGGGCTCTGCCTCGTCAACGCCATGCACATTACCGCCTCGGTCTTTATCAATGACAACGAGGGCGGCTTCACCACGACTACGAAGTCTGGCTGGAAAAACTCGCCCCGCACGAACCGGTCAGTTAATACCAGCACAACCGCACGGGCGAAGATAATGCCGACGCCCACCTGAAACGACAGATCATGGGCCGCGAAGTGGTCGTGGCGATCACCAAGGGGAAACTCGATTTCGGTCCCTGGGAACAGATCTTCTACGGTGAGTTCGATGGCCACAGACGCAAGCGTGCCATCGTGAAGATCATTGGCGAGTAAGCAATCTCACCGGCGCTTATTTCACGATGCGCAACGCAATGTCCTCGGCGTAGGCGGGGGACGCCAGGGTGTAGGTGCCGCCGTCGTGTTTGAGTTGCTCCCGCTTGTCGGTTTTGCCGATTTCGTATTGATCCATTCGACCCGATATGTTCCCGCCGGCAAAGCAAGTTGCAGCTTCGCCTGGTGGCCGCCAAAAAGATACACCGCATATTGGTGGCCTCGTTCAACCAGTGCGCGTGCGTGGGCTTTGTCTGGGAAGCCGCCTTTGATCACCGAATTGTCCGGCTTCATGCGAAGAAAAGTCGAAGTGGCGAATGAAGTCGGTCAGCACCTTCATTTGCTGGCGGAACGCGGGATTGCCCCCGCCGGGTTGTGATTTGGGATAGACGAACGTGCCGTCCTCGTGGCCGGCCGTGAAGGAGTAGTCGAGATTGTTGTACAACCGCCGCCGGCCAGGATGAACTCCCAGCCTTCCATCCGGTAGTGGTATCGTCGGTGCCTTTGAAGCCGGTTTCGTTGTCGCCAATCACTTTGTTCAGACCGTAATTCATCGCCACGGTATCCGGGGGCTGGCGTAATGGAAGTTGAAGATCGAAACGGCCGGATGCGGTTTGTCGACCTTGGCTTGCCGTTGGCGATGTTCTGTGAAATGAGGTGTCGAATGCGCAACTTCTTTTCGGTCGCCACGATCACGTCGGCGATGTGATGCTGCCAGTCGAGCGTCACGCCACCGAAATAGGGTTCGTTGCAGATCTCGTAATACAGGTTGTCGAAATCTTTCAGTTCGGTGACGATCTTGCGCACCATCGCCTCGTGAACGGCGAGCAGGCCGCCGTTCTTGTCGAGGGTATAAACATCGGTCCGCGCCACCTTCCCAACGCCGTTGATATTGTTCGCCGCGTTTTGCGGGCTGAGCCGCCACTGTTCCTCGCCATAGAACGGGCAAAACAAATTCATCTCGACCACTACGCCATGTCGGCCGGCCTGGCTAACAAAGTCTTTGAGCCGTTTGAAGTACGCAGCGTCCCACCGGGTCAGGTCGAATTTGTTGCCGCCATTGGGATGGCCGGGGGTCTGGCTGCGCGCCCAGGGACAGATAAAGCGTCCGCGCGCCGAGGCCAGCGTGTTGCGCGCGATCTTGAACGCCCCCTGCGGTTCGACGTAGGCGCCGCTGAACGTGCGGGTCAGGTTGAGATGATCCTTTTGGAGCGTCGCCAGGTACTTGGCGTAATCGAAATCCAGATTCAACACCGCGCCATAATGTTCGCCGGAAGTGATCAGCACGGTCGGCTTGCCGCGGAACAGAAAGTAGTGGGGATTGTCCGGATGCAGGGAGAGAGGTTGGGCCGCGAAACCAACCGCGACGGCACACCACGTCCAAACGAAAATCAGGAAGCGAATCAGACGTTTGTTCATGACGGTCTTTTGCCAGATGGGAGCTTCTCTGTAAAGGCAGGAGGAACAAGGGATGGTGGAAAAAAAGCGAGGAGTTAAAGCGTTGAAGGGTTAAAGAGTTGAAGCGCCAACTCCAAAACAGAAGCGGCCGGCAGTTACTTAACGTATCTCTGCAATTGGGTTGGGGGAGCGCGCCCGCCTCGGGCGCCGCCAGCATGGTGGCCGATCCCAAAACGGATCCCGGCACTGTGATCTTGTTTGATGCCGAAGGCAATGTGCTGGCTGAACCTCTCGATAGCCTGCTCGGGGAAATCGGTTGAGGCGTGTTTTTGCTGTAGATCTAATTTCAACTGCGTCTGCTTCTTCGCAGCCGTCAGTGTCCGCTCGTGTGCGGTCTATTTCGCGGCGAGCAAAACTATCGCCGATTCGCCTTCCCCTCATAGCGCCGAAGTGTCTGCTCAAATTCGGCCTTCTGCCCCGGTTCCTCGCAACGCGCGATCGCTTTCTTCTCTTGCGCGATCGCTTCGGTCGCCTTCCCGCTGTCGAACAGCGCGCGGGCATACGTATCCAGTACGCTTGGATCCTTGCCGTTGCAGGCCTTGAGCGCGGTTTGCGCCAGCTTCAACGCCAGGTCGAAGTTCCGAGTCTTGATCCTGTCGTCATCCAAAAGCGTCCAGGCCATTTCATTCAGCATCTCGGCGTTGGTGGACGGGATGGCTTCGAGCTTCTTCGCGAGTTCCTCGACTTGCTCGGGCGTGGCTTTGCCGGTGACTGCACGGTAGTACGCCTGGAATGTGCGCTGGAGTTGGAACTGCCCCTTGAAGCCCGCAAAATCGAAATCGGCGGGCGCCAGCGGCCGGGCTTTTTGTTCGAGCCGGTCGAGTTCGGCGTCCTCCTTGCCGCTCATCAGGGCGCGCTGGTAATCGCGCATCGCCACTTGGAAGCGGGCGCGTTGGCGCACCGAGGCGAGGTCCAGGGTCTTGCCGGGCTCAATGCCGCCGAGGGTCTTGTCCAAAGCGGCCAGTTCGCGGCCCAGCGGTTCGAGCGCGGCATCGTCGTCGCCGCCCACCGCCCGGGCGAAGTATTCGTCGAGCTGGCGCCGGGCGGCGTCGCGCCGCTTCTCGACGGTGAGGTCAAACGTGTTGGCCGTCATGCGTTCGAGCACCTGGTCCATCGCCTGCATGGGATGACCGTGCCAGGCAATGCGGCCCTCCTTATCGACAATGAAGGCGTGGGGAATGCCGTTGACGCCGTAAGCGCCCATGTAGGCGGCGAACGTGCGACGGTTGCGGTCCACTGCCACGGTGTAGTCCATCTGGTCACCCATATTGTCCGCGAACGGTTGTACCTTGGCGGGCGTCTCATCGCTCACCCCGACAAAGACCACGCCCTTGTCCTTGAATTTCTTTTGCAGCTCAGTCAGGTGCGGGATGCTGACGCGGCATGGTCCGCACCAGGTGGCCCAGAATTCGACGACGACAATCTTCCGGCCTTTGGCGGCGGCCAGGTCCACGGCGTCGCCCTTGATCCAGGTGGCGATTTCGAGCGGAGCCGCAGGATCGCCAAGTTCGGCGGCGACAACGCCAGAATGAAGGGCCAACAGGAGGCTACATGCGATGAGAGAGAATGGCAGGATTTTCATGGTGAGTTTTGGGTTCGGTAGGAAGACCTCCGGCTTTGCCGGAAGTGTTCCAGAGTTTGACAGTCCCGGGAAGATCGACCGCCATGGAGCGGTTGGGGCCGGCGTTTCCCCTCACCCTGAC
The DNA here is from genome assembly GCA_963788655.1 of uncultured Verrucomicrobiae bacterium. Taxonomy (GTDB): domain Bacteria; phylum Verrucomicrobiota; class Verrucomicrobiia; order Limisphaerales; family JAFGQR01; genus JAFGQR01. The sequence goes on from CAWBHS010000005.1 coordinate 3,594, forward strand.
CCTCTCCCCAAGGAGAGGGAACAGCTATCGAGCCGGCCTTGATCTTTGGGTGCGTCACTACTGTTGCCGCCTGGTTTGGGGTACGCGCATCGGCAGCGAAGCATGGAAGAGTAAACGCTGTCTCCAGTGGGCGACAAACGTGCTCCCTCTCCCCTAGCGAGAGGGCTGGGGTGAGGGGGAGGTTGGCGTCCGCAATTCGATAACCCCACGATTCACACCGGTGCCGACTTGGCCGGAGGTTGCTGACTTCCCTTGGGTGTTTGTTCGTGTGCATTCGTACTTGAGTAGTCACGCCTAGCTCACGGTTTGCAGCCACTTGCGGGCCACGGATTCAAGGTCGGGAGCCCCGGCGGACGGCCGGTTGCTGAAGAAGGCCGATTCGATGTCATGGATCTGGGCCTGCAGCGCCTCCCGCTTCCCCGGGTCCAGCTTAGGAGCATGATCCCGCTGAATGCGCCGCAGGAAGGCCACCACGGAGAACGGCGTAACCTGCGTCGGCAGCGCCAGGAATTCGGCGTCCGAAGTTTCGCGGCGGCGCCGGCGGCGGAAGAATGCGTAAGCCGCGACGCCCAAGGCCAACAGCACCAGCCCAAGGGCAACGTCGCGAAGCACGCTACGCACATGGCCCGAGAGGGGCACGCCCGCCAATGCTTGCTGGCTGTCCACCGCCACCAGGTCGGCGTCCTGGTAGTGTTTGTATTCCACCGTCTCGGGCTTGAAGCCGGGGCGCAACGCCGGGAAGTGAAACATCACATCGCCGCGCAGGTCTTTCTTCCGATGATAGGTGAATTGCCAGCCGCGGTCGGCTTGCACGGTTTTCTGGTGTCCGTCACTGACCAGTTGCGCCACCGAAAGCCCGTTGTCGGTCACTTCCACGTCGAAGCCGGGTTGCTTGAAATCGAACAACTCGAGATGCGACGGGATGACCCCGTGGGCCTTGGCGCTGACCTCGACGACGACCCGTCCATCGCGCCATTCGCGCTCGTCCATGACGAACGTCAGGGCCAGCCCGTCGCAGGGGCGCGGCGGTGCGTTGGTGTCGCGGGCATCCACGGGCTGCACCTGTGAACGCACCGGCAGCACGACTTGTCCGGAGGTATCGGCAAAATCCATGTCGAGCTGGATCGAGGGAACGCGGTCCACCGCGGCGTCCTTCGCCCGCAGCACGGCGTAGGCAAGCGGCGTCTCTTGCCAGCCTTCCCGGGGCAGATCAATCACCGGCACAGACGGATCATGGAACGTGAGCGAAAGCACTTCGAAGGTTTCATCCAGCGCCGCATGGATGTTCTTGCTGAACTCGTCCCGGTAGTTGATGGGTTTCTGCCCGGGGGCAATGTAAGTGTAACCCGTTCGTTGCGACGCCATGTTTTGCAGATACTTGCTGAACCCACCACTTTCGCGGCCAAGTTGGCGGGTGTGTTCGAGGCTGATAAACACGCCGAAGGGCTGACGGTTGCCCACTCGCGTCGGACCATCCACTGTGAGGCGCAACTGCACTTCGTCCAGCAGTTCCTGGTAATTGTTCAACGCCTCGACGGCGGTTTGCGCGCTGGGATGTTTTGCCCCCACCACTTGCAATCCCGCGCTGAGGAACCGTTGGCGCATGTTCGCCGGCACCTGGGAAAGCAGGTCGCCCAGCATCTTGCCGAACATGTTCAAATGCCCTTCCGCCGCTTCGCCCGGCAGCGCGCGCATCGCGTCGCCGATCTGTTGGAGCCCGGGGTCCGAACGCGCGGCGGCGCGGGTGAGTTGCGACAGGTCGCTGGCGCCGAGCATGACGAAGAACCACATCTGGTACGGCTCCATCGTCCACTGGCCGCGCGGCATTTCCGGCAGCTTCGCCGCGTAAATCTTGGCGGCCTGTTGGTAACTCTTGAAGGCTTCGTCGCGCAGGCTGATGTAGTCCACCAGCTTGATCTGCCGGGCAAATTCGTATTCCGCCGCGTCGAAGAAAAGCTGGCCGCGCACGATGAACTCTTTCCACGCCGCGTCCTCCGGGCGCAGTCCCCGGCGGACCAGTCCGAGGGCAGTGCGGTAGCCGCGCGAGACTTCATCCTTGGTCTCCTCCTCGGTGCGGTTGGTGCTGGCCGCCTGCTGTTCCTTGGGATCCTGCCATTGCTCGCGTAGCTTGATCCGCATCCCGGTCACCAGGTCCATCAATTCGGCGCGGTTCATCTGATTCCGGCGGGCCGAAGATGGATGCAATATCGTCGAGGCGGTACACCTCCGCGCCGCTGTGGATGTTCATGAAGCTCTGCACCACCAACTCCGGGTCCAGCGGCTCCGGCGACAATGCGCGCAAGTTCGTCAGCAGCGACTTGAGTTCCTTGACGTTCTCATTCTGGCGCAGCCGCGTGAGCGGGATGCCCGAGGCGCGGCGGCCGGGTGATGTTGTAGCCCAGGGCCCGCATGCGCACGACGTTGGGATCTTCGGCGGGAACGGTCCGTTCACGCACCCAGGCGCCGAGATACTCCTCGCACAGCTCCTGTTCCTGGCCGGGATGCTCCTTCAGATACGTTTTTAGCGTGTCCGTCGTCATCGGTTCCTTCGGATCGAGCAGTTGGAGCTTCAGCACCGTCAGGTTGACGCGCTGGGCCAGGCCGCGGTTCAGCCGGCGCAGGATCGAGCCGGACGGCGCGCGTTCGAGGACGGCTTCGGGCGCCAGCGTCTTGACGGTCGGGCGTGGGGTTCGGGACACCGGCAGACGAATGAGCAGCATGGGATTATCCGGATCGACGGTGGTGTTGGCGGTCCCGGCGAACCGGTAGGTTTGTTCGGCTTCCGCCAGCCAGTTCAGCACCAGCACGTTGATCGCTTCGGGCAGCGCGCTCTTCTTGCTTTGGAGCACTCGCAGCAGGACATGCTGCGTGGACAGGTTCTGCAGGCGCACGTCCAGGTCGCTGCCTTTCAACGCCTGTTGGCCGGCTTCGCCCAGCGCCAGAATGAGATCGACCATGATGTCGGGCTGGGTGAGAAAGTTCTCGCGAATCAGTTGCTCCGCCGCGTCGGCTTCGAGGGCGGGCAGCAGTTTGATGAAGCGGTCGGTGGCTTGCTTGAACAGGCCGCGGTCGTTCGCGCTGAAACGGCTGGTCTGCATCAGGTAGGCACACAGTTCGGCGGCGTGATGGAGTTGGCGCTCGTCCCGCTGCGCGACCCCGGTCTGGGTGTAGTATTCCACTGTCAGCACGAGCGTGAGGGTGTCCGCGCGGTCCCAGGCGTCCCGGAGCAACGGGAGGAAAGGCCCGGCGTCTTCGATCCAGCCCACCGCCGAAAGAAGCTGCGCCGCCAGCTTGCGTCCCGCCGGCGTCGAGCCCCCCAGACCTTTGAGGCCGGTCTTGAGCCGCCCGAGGAACTCCTGCCGCCCCCCTCGCCCAGGGCGACCTTCACCAGCGACGCCATACTGGGGAGCTGCGTCTCTGTCAGGTCCGCCGGCGCGGCGTCGATCACTGCGTAGAAATCTTCGCTCAAAAACAATGCGCGTTTGTCGTTGTCGGTGTTGGACGAAGTGGTCGTTCGCGTCACCCCCCCTGAAATCGTCCTGACCACGGTGTTGCGTGACGGGGCGGCTTGCTTGAAGAATTGGCCCGCCGACTGCGAGTTCTCGGCGAGCGACTGGAGCAGCCGGGTGTAAGCCTCCATGCCATCCGCTGACGGCAAGCCGCGCAACGCATTTGCCACCGTTTCCCAATCGCCCAGCAGCACCGCCAGCCGGAATTGTTCGGCTGCGGACAATTTCCCATTCGATTGCTGCGAGCGCGACACCTCGAGGAGCGCTTCCGGGGTGCGGTCAAATTTCATCGTGCGGATCGTTCGAGCCAAATCCGAATTCGCCGGGGACGTCGCCGCTTCCGCATTGTCGCCGGACTTGGCTGGCTCGCTCGGAGGGGGAGGAACGGGCTGCGACTCCGGTGACTCGGACGTGCTGCTTATTTCGGTCACCTTTTTTGCCGGAACGATTCTTGGCGAGGCGGTGGAAACGTTGGTCGTATTCTGGGCGGGCGCGCCGGGCACCGCGACCAGCAGAGCAGTGATGATCCCGGCGGCGGACTTCCATCGGTTGAAATGTGTCAGGTTCATTTAAAAGTGTGGGTATAGACTCATGAGCCTTGGCCTGCTGGAAACCGGCCTGCGCCGGCTCCGTTCGCCGGCGGGCCTTCGCTGTTCTCCCCAATCCCCGGCTGGTTGCCCCGACCCCGCTGGCCGCGACGCCGGGCCATTTGCTCGGATAATCCCTGGCCGGACATCGCTTGTGCCTCGTCCGGCAACGGGCGGCCCATCAATTCGGTCAGGCTCATGCGTTGCAGACGAACCGCCGTCTCGAGGTTCGTCTCTTGCAGTAATCCGGCATGCGCAGGGCCAGAGGAAAGGTCGTGTTCCGCCAGCAGACGGAAGTTCTGCCGCGCCAGTTCGGCTTCCTCCATCCAGAGCTCACGGCGCGCGCCTTCGAGGCGCATGACCCACGCCGCGTAGTAATGAATCCGACCGGCCAACTCGCGGGCCTCACGCTGGAGTTCCTCCGGCTGACTGAGAAACTGCGGATCGGCAATCAGGCGATCCGCCATGTCGATGGCATCGACGGCAATGCCCTGCCGATAGCGGGCGCGAACAATCGCCAGGTCGAGTTGGCTCTTCAGCCGGCTGTCCGTGGGGCCAACCTTTTGCTCCGCCTCGCGGAAGAGGTTTTCGGCTTTTGCCCAATGGTTACTTGCCACCGCCGCTTGCGCTCGTTTGAGCAGCGTATGGGCCTGGTCGCGCGCCAGCCAACGTTGCCCCGGCCCGTAATGCCAGACTACGACCGGCAACGGCAACAACAGCCAGAGCAGTAACAGCCAGCGTTTCATAGCGCCACCTCCGCGGTCTCTTGCGTGACCGGAACGGCCCGGGCCGGCGCTTCGGCGGGTGCCGGATTCCATGCGCTGCCGAACCACTCGAGCAACAACGGCAACAGGCACAACCCCGCCGCGCATGCCGCCAATACAATGATGGCCACCACCCGCAAGTTGACCCGGAACTTATCGCTGCGCGAGTCGGGGGCCGTCAGGTAGTGAAGCCATTCGCTGGGCACCTGCTTGATGTTGCCGTCGTGATATTGACCGCCCAGCCGGCGCGCCAGTTGCGCCAAAGTCGCGTGGTCCTGACGGGACAGGTGCCCGTCGATGAACGTGCCACGACGGGCGTCTCCGACGCCGACGAAGATCGTCTCCGCCACCGCTGACGGCATCGGCTTGAGCCCCGTGTCCGGCACCGCGTCGCCGTCCGTGAGCACCAGGAACGTGGTGCTCTTGCGCGGGAAATCCTTAACCATTTCGCCGGCATGATTCAGCGACTTCACCAAGTCGGTCTTGCCCGGACGATACGCGATGTGCAACGGCAGGTTATCCGCAAAGTTCCAGATCACTTCCCGGTCAGCGCACTCCTTCACCAGGAGCATCGCATCGGTGTAGAAACACGCCATAGTGATCTTCACCGCGTCGCTGGCCGCGCGTTCCATCACGGATTTCAACAACGCGGCTGCCCGCTCGCGCCGCGTCTCACTACCGCTTTCGCCGGCGTCTTTCAACTCCATGCTGGGCGACACATCGAGCAGCACCATGAGATGCCGTGTGGCGGCAGCATGCTGCTCGTGGGAGCGACTCGAGCCCTCGAAGGCCAGCAGCACCACCAAGGCCCAGACCACGCCCGCCAAAGCCAGTACCCGGGTGAGCGGAACCAGCTTGGCCCACGCGCGTGGCCGGGCGGTCGGACCGAACGCCAGCAGCGCCACGCGGCGACAGCGCCGCGCATGCAGCGCCTCCGCAAACGCAGCCAAGCCGGCGGTGCCCAGGGCAGCCCAAATCGCGTAAGTCATGAGGTCTTCGGTCAACATACGGAGCCTACCACGGAGTGTATCGCAAGCCAAACAACGTCATTAACCACAATCCCGCCGCCCCCAGCCCCGCCAACGCCAACGGCCGGTAATAGTCCACCCAGTCCGCCGTCACCGGTTTGAACCGCGCTTTCTGCATCTGATCGATCTCATGGAACACCGAAACGAGCGCGCCCGGGTCTTCGGCACGAAACACCTTGCCATTGGTGAACGCGGCAATCGTGTAGATGCCATCCCCGCTGAACCGGTCGTTCCCCACCATGATGGTGAACACGCGAATCTTTGCCTCGGCCAACGACTGCGCAATCTGCCGGTCGCGTCCCCCGCTGAAGTCGGCGCTGGAGCCATCCGTGATCAGGATGATGGCGCGGTCACCCTCGCGGCTGCGCACCAGCCGGTCCTTGCAGCCGCCCAGCGCCCGCCCGATGAACGTGCCCCCAAACCATGGCAGCGACCGCGCGGGTTTGATAAACGGCAGGGCGTGGCGGATCGCCGAGAGTTCCTTGGTAGGCGGAAACCAGTGCAGGTACTCGTTGCCAAAAACGGTTAAACCGAACGCATCACCTTGACGGTATTCACCGAACTGCCGCGCCGCGGCCATCGCCGCCTCGAAACGAGTCGTTCCTCCAAAACGCATCGACATCGAGCCGGACATGTCGAGGCAGATGATGATGTTGTTCAGAATGCGTTCGTTCTCCGGCGGCGCCGGCCGCCGGGGCCCTGCCAATATCAGCACGCCCACGGCCAGCAGCACCGCCGGCAACGACTGGGCGAGGTTCACCAGCGCTCCCAGCCGACGGCCCTCGCGCTGTTGCCCGTGGTCAAACGGCAACACCAGTGGCTGACCGCGCCGGCCCCAATGCCAGAAACCCCACACCACCGGCAGGGCCAGCAACCACAGTATGGCGGGGTGATGAAAACTCATGGGTGGCGATACGGTTCCAGCAGCAACGTGATTTCCGCCGGCGTTGCGCCTTCGCGACGGTGTAGCCATCGTTCCAAGGCGCGGAGCAGCGCGCCCGCTTCGGCATGGGCCTTCAGGCACGACAAGGCCTCGATCATTCGCACGTCGGGCAAGGCCAGCTTCTCCCGCCAGAATCCCAGCAGCAGCCGCTCGAGCCGGGCCTTCCCATCCGCAGTCAGCTTGCCCTGCGCCGCCGCTTCGACCAACGGACGCAGCCGCTCGGCCAGCGAGGGCGGCGGGACCACGGGCGCTAACATGACCGGCCGCCGCTTTCGTCCGGCCACCACGAAGACGATCCAACCGCCCACCCACATCACGCCCAGTAAAACCAGGAACGCACGATACCCGCCCACGAACGGAAACGGTCGCACGACCTCGGGCGCAAGCTGCCCATTATGATCGTCCGGCAACAACGCGCGCACCACCAGTTGCTTCCCGTTCAGTTCATCCGGACGCCCACCATCCGCTCGAATGAGGTAGTCCGCCAGGTTGTAGGTGCCCGGTTCGAGGCCCATGAAGAAGAAGTCGTAGCGATAGAGCGCGTTGGTCAGGGGCGTGACATGATCGAGACGCACAATCAATTCCGTGCGGTCGTCCAGCGGTCGCGGTCGATAGTCCGGCCGCGGCAACGTGACCGAGGCCTCGCCTTCAATGCCGATGTGGCTCGGCGGGGCGCTCTTCGTGGTAGTGGCGGTGGCCGCGCAAACGCCAGCGCATAGGAACACTGCCATTGCCAGACTTAACGCGCTGACAGCCCGAGCCCCAATCCCTCGCCAGTGGAACCCGCTTACCTTCATTGCCCAGCCCTCCGTGTATCGCCGCGCGACTTCAAGAAATGCCGCAGCCGGGGGAGAATTGGCTGGTCGATGGACAGCCGCAAATAGTCCACCCCCGCGCGTGACAACGCATGGCTGGTGTGCTCCCCGAACCAGCGGCTGAGCCCGTGCGCGACAAACGCCCGGCCCGTTTCCGCTTCGCGTGCGCGGTAGATGCCGCCGCCAATGCGCCCGCGCTCGGCGGGATCCTCGAGGTGGAGCACGATGCAATCATGGTTCTGCGCGACGAACTGGATGGCGGGAATGGCGTCCGGATCGTGCAGGTCGCTCAGGACGACGAACAGGCAGCGCCGCCCCACGCGCGGAACCAGCTCGCGCAGCCGCCGGCCCAAGGTGGTATTACCGGCCTCATCGGGATGACGAAGTTGGTGCAACCATTGCATGATCGAATGGCGCGACAACGTCGGCGGGTGATGCAGGTCCCGCTCGCCGACCGTTTTGAGTCCCACCGGGTTCATGTGATCGAGCGCCGCCAGGGCAAGACCGCCCGCGATCCGCACGGCCCACGCGTATTTACTGACCGGCTGCGAACTGACGCACATCGACGCCGATGTGTCCACCAACAGATAGACGGGCATCTGGCGCGGCGCCTCATACTCCTTCACGTGAAATTTTCCGGTGCGCGCCGTGACACGCCAGTCGATGCCTTTGACCGGGTCGCCGGGAAGATACGGACGGGACTGCACGTACTCGATGCCCGCCCCCAGGAACGGGGAACTTTCCTGACCGTAGCAAAGCGCGTTCGCCAGGCGCCGCACGACAATCTCGAACTGCCGCGCATCGAGCGGATCGTGGGTCAGTGGCGCCGTCGGCTGCATGCGCTGATTACCCCAGTTGCTTCAGCAGTTCCTCGAGGACATTGGCCGCCTTTTGGCCTTCGGCCAGCGCCTCGTAGGTGAGCCGGATTCGATGGAGCACGACGTCCTCCGCCAGCGCAAACAGATCCTCTGGCACGACATAGTCGCGGTTCAGCACGAACGCCCGCGCCCGCGCCGCCTGTACGATCGCCAAACCGGCGCGCGGCGAACAGCCCAGTTCGATCGCCGGATGCGTGCGCGTCAGCCGCACAAACTCGACGCAGTGTTTCATGAAGACGTTGCTGACATGCACGCGCTGCACCGCCTCCATCGCCGCCACCAGTTCCGCCTGGTGGCACACGGGTTCGTTTCCAATCATGTCGAACGCCGTTTTGGGCACCGCACCGCCCTCGGTGTGCTTCAGGCCCATTTGGAGCTGGCGCCGCAAGACTTCTTCCTCCTGCGGCGGCGTGGGATAGGTCAGTCGGTGGCACAGCATGAAACGATCAAGCTGCGCTTCGGGCAACTCGAACGTTCCCGCCTGCTCGACCGGGTTCTGCGTGGCGATGACGAGGAACGGCACCGGCAAGGGATAGCGAGTGTTGCCGATGGTGACTTTGCGCTCCTGCATCGCCTCGAGCAGCGCGCTCTGCACCTTGGGCGCGGCCCGGTTGATTTCGTCCGCGAGCAGCAGGTTGGTAAAGGCCGGCCCCTTGTGGGTGCGAAACTTCCCCGTGGCCTGGTCGAGAATCTCCGAGCCCAGGATGTCCGAAGGCAGCATGTCGATGGTGAACTGCACGCGGCTGAACTGGAGATCCACCGCGCGGGCCACAGCGTTAACCAGCAGGGTCTTGGCGGTTCCGGGCACGCCGACGAGCAGCAGATGCCCCCCGGTCAACAGCGCCACCACCATGCGCTCCACCACCGTGTCTTGCCCGACCACCACTTCCGCGACACGCTCGCGAACCGCATGAACAAAGTTTTCGTTTGGAACGGTCATCAGCTTACAAGTTGCTCGTGAGCATCGCCGCTTATCCCGCCCGGTCAAGCCCAACGTGCGGCAAATTTGGAATTGTGATTGGCACGAATCATTTCGCGGATCAGGCGGATCATTATTGCCAACCACAAGTATTTCCATGGCCCGGCACGATACATTGAATCACAGTCAATTGCTGATGGCCGAACGAGCGTGGGAAACCAATGCGTTCCGTTCCATCAACGAACGGATTCCGTCGCCATGGGTTGGCCGGGTATGAAAATGCTGGCGCCGCCTGGGGCGGTGGGAATCACACGATCGGACGCAATGCCCCACAGGTTCCATTGGCCATCGATGTAGTTACCGTTGGCCGGCAACGGGCAGGCTTGCGCGTACAGATACCACCGGCCATTGATCGGATACAGCGCCGGAGTAGCTACATGATAGATCGTGTCGTCTCGGTACAGTCCCTCCCACTTTGTTTGGAGCACGGTATCCACATCCATTTGCACCCAACCGCGGGCAGGATGTTCGCTCACCGCGATGACGGGGCGCCAGCGTTTGCCGGCTGAAATGCCGACCTCCATGGTGAGCACGTAGGTGTTGCCCAGTTTGAAAACCTGGTGCCACTCGTAGTAGGCACCGGGCGTGGACGTAAAAATCTGGCCCATGCCCCGCGGGTCTTTTTCGTTGAAGTGCCGCGTCCAGTGCTTCCCGTCACGCGAGGTGGCCAAGCGGAGACCAGGCAGGATGCCATCCTTGCCGCGGTAGGAGTAATACATGAACCAATCCCACCGTTGCGCCTTCGCATCCCATTCGCGCAGCACCGCCGATTGCGAGGCCATCTGCTCGAAATACGGTGCCGCCGGCTCGGGCGCGAGCACCGGTTGCGAACCGACCCGCCGAATCGCCGCCGGGGTGATACCCGAATACCCGTCGGCTCCGGCCGGGCATAAGGCCAGACCGATCCGGTCCTGAACTGAGGCCGTGGTGCCGGAGTAGTAAATGTAGTAAGCATCTTCCTCGGGAAGGTAGAGAACGGCATCGAGCCGGATGCTTCCGGAATCCCAGCCTACTTGTCCGGGGCCGAACACCGGATTGCGCGCATCCTGGTGCCAGGTAAGCGGCTCAGACTTGAGCGCCCACGCTTTGCCGATGAAGCACCGGCTCCGGTTGGTCGCCGGCACGCCCGAGTAGAACATCACCAAACGCGTCGGATCTTGGGATTGGGCAGGATACATGGCTCCTGCACCTGCTGCGACTCCCAGGCGGCGTCGCTGCGGCTGACGATGATTTTCCCGCGGATGGACTTCGCCGGAACAGCCGCGTATGCGGCGTCGCTCTGCGAGGTCAGAGCAAACAATTGGAGCCCGACAACGAGCGCGATAAAG
>CAWBHS010000006.1:0-155698 GCA_963788655.1 uncultured Verrucomicrobiae bacterium
TGTACAGGAGTGCCGTCGCTCCTCAACGTATTGCGCCAAACCGCATAGATCGATATTCTCTTTACGCCCCAGGAGTTGCTCCCTCGCGACGAAACCTGGACGAACTGAGCCACGGAAGCACACGAAGCAGGTGATTGAGTAGCATACCGTTTCATTCGGATTCCCGAGATTTCGTTCAGTCGAGAAGAAAGTAGTCGTACAGTGGAGGCAGGACGGGAGGCACTGGAACGTTCGGCGACGATTCCTGCGGAAAGTTTGGCTGTACAGGTAGCCGATGCAAAAAGATCGCCGCGCACGTGAACAGTCTTTTGCGCGGGCGAAATATTGTCGTGATTCTGATGATCCAACTGGCGAGTGTATGCAGTTGGCCAGGCAACGCGGCAACGGTCGGTTTTCAGCCTTCGCCTGCAAGCAAATTAAAACGAAGCAGGTTGTTCTTCTGAAAGGAGTTGTCGACGAGGCACAGGCCGGCAGCACAATTTACACCAAAGCAGGACTACCCGCGCCTACTCGTCCACTACTTGCGCATATCGTGAACCTCCACCCAATGGGCATCTCCCAAGTTGCGATGCCGGAGATGATGGTAGCTCAGGCCGCGCCGCTGTGTCTCCCGATCCAGGATCTCGGTCAGTTTCGCGTGGGCCAACGGATCGGCCTTATCCATCAAGCCGACAAAGGCCGACTTGATCAAACCCGCGCCGGACCAAAGGATGTTGCCGGCCATGATGATGCCGCAGATGGGATCGAATGGCAGCCACTTCGTCGTCAACACCAGCGCCAGCCCGACCAGCACCGCGATGCTAGTCCAACAATCCGTGAGCACGTGCTTGCCGTTCGCCTCCAGGATCAACGAGTTCTTGCGCCGGCCCAACCACACCAAGTAGCCGCCCAGTCCGCCGTTGATGGCTGCCGCCGCCGCCGTCAGTGCGGTGCCGGCGCCCAGATTCTCCAGTTGCAGACCGCCCAGCCATTTGTGGATGGATTCGTAAATGATGTAGATCGCCGCGAGGATGATCATTGCTCCCTCGAAGCCGGCTGAGAAAAACGAAATTTTGGCGTGGCCGTATAGATGGTCCTCATCCGCCGGACGATAGGACAACCGCAGACTGTAGGCGGCAAAGATAACCGCCGCCACATGCACCACCGACTCAGCAGCGTCGCTCAGAATGGCGGCGGACCCGGTCAGCAGATAGGCCCCCATCTTCATGACGAACATGAGCAGGCCGATGCCGAGGGAAAGGTTCATCGCAAAACTCATTGCCTTGCGATCGGCGGCGGACTGGGTGGCAATGTTCATGAAGATTTAAGGTTGGTGGTCGAGGGATGGCCACGCGGAGTAGGTAGAATTCAACCAGCGCGTTTTCGCTTGATCTTGGTCTTCTTCACCGGAATAGCCGCGGCGATGGCACCCAAAATGGCGGGCAGGTTTTCGAGCGTGGAGAGTTGTCCTTCTTCGACGAGGTAATGCGGCTTCGCTCCGGGATAGGGTTCGCCTTTCTCGCACAGGCGTTCAAGTGCCTGGCTGGCGGGAAGTATTTTTACATAGAGAAGATCGTCACAGACCAGGGCCACGACCTTGCCGTCCGCATACAACGCATATTCCCCAAACATTGCTCGCGCCGAAAAGCGGCTGCGGTCGCGCAGCTTTCCCAAGATGAATTCGATCGTTTCTTTCTGGGTTGCCATATCATTTCAACTTGGTGTGGGTGGCGGGATGGGCATGCGGGGTGGCGCAGTCTGCCACATCAAAGCGATCTCTTCCGGCGTCAGGCCGTAGGCTTGGTTGGGCGAGCAGTCAGTGTGTAATTTTTACTTGTGATTAGGCCAGTCTATGGGCTGCCTCGGTTTTTGTTATCGGACAAGACCAGCTACGATGAATTCTCCAGTCTGCCTCGGTAGGTTTGCAGATCGGTGTCGCTTACGTCCTTTGGAGCAACGAGTTTGTAGTGCTTTTCCGAGGAAATGGTGACGCCGTTTTCGCCGGATTCAAATTCAAAAAGTGCGATAACTCCCTTGTCCATGAATTGGGCCGCGATGGGCCGGCAAACCAGCAAGGGAAACTTGGTCGCACAGACAGCGAAGTCTTGTTCGATCTGAACAATGTTGAGCTTGTCTTTTCCCCCTTTCGCTTGAATGGGAAAGACATAATGCGCCCCTTTCTTGTCCACTCCGACGTAAATTTCATCCGTCTCAACCTGACCCATTTCCGGGACAGTAGTGCGAAGGTGGTTCTGGAGAGAATAGCACGTTACGCCGCTGAAAATGTCCACTAAACGGTTGTATCTGACTCGCGCCAGGAGCGCCTGTTCATCGTTAAAAGCGTATTTGGCCACGATGCCAGGAGTCGCGTCTGGGACTTTGGTGACCGCCATGCGCTCGTTGGGGAGAATCGGCGCGTTTTTGACCAAAGCAAAACTGTATTTGCTCCGGCCTGTGGGACGGATGATCCAAATCTCCTGCTCCTTAGCAAGCGACGTAATCGTATCTGGCAGCAATGATCGGTAACGAAAGCTGTAAACGAGGTCGCCAAGATTCTTAGGGAGCTTCACTTTGAGTTTCGCGGCGAAGGTTTCCATCTCGTGTCGTTCGAATGGAACCTCACGCATGCCTTTCTTGTATTTTGAGAAAAAGATTTTCTCGATGATGGCGGAATAACGGTTGGCTTTCTTGGAGGACTTCGGGGAGGGTTTTGCTTTCATGCTCGTTTTGGGTGGTTCATCTTTCATGACCATTTCGTGTGAAACAGGGTATTGGGGCCAGCCGGTAATCTTGGGAGGGCCGGGCCAGCGCAATATAACAACCTCTTCGCGGAGTTGTTCTCTAGTGGCGGTTGCCAAGCGGGTGCGGAAGAGGTCAAGGCCCACGACTTCGTATCCGACGGATTTGGCCAGGTCGGCCAGGAGTTGACCGGTTCGTATCATGACTCGCAGGTACGACGCTTGGTCACCGACGACATAGGCCAAGTGTGCGCCGGGGCGGAGCACGGGACGAAGATCCATCAAGTGACGCAGCATGCCACCGAAGTACAGCTTGGTGACGCGCGCGTAGAGCCGCTCAAAGCCAGAGGTCTTGCCGAGCTCAATTCGCCGTCGTTCGATTGATTCTGCAATCCGCTGAATCTCATCATGGTTTTCAACCAAACGGTCGTCGGTGTCACTTTTGTAAACGCTTCGGGTGTTTGAGCGCACTAGAGTTTGTTTCAGTCGTCGGAGGTCGTCCTTGCTCTTAATAAAACCGAGCAGCACGGATTCGAGACGGGTCGTGCGCGTGTAGTCTTTTTCGTTGGGGTAGGGCGGAGAGGTTATTACGGCGTCAATGGAGGCGGGAGGTAATAGCATTACCAGGTCACGGGCGTCGGCTTGATGGACGATTGCCTCGGTTGCCGCCTGCGAATGTAGGTGTCTCAAGTCCGTGGCTATGGTCTTTATCGCCCGAAGCCATGGACCGACAACTGCGGCGTCCGGTTTGGCTGGGCCAACGCCAATTTCAGGACCAAAGTGCAAATTGCTTATATCGTTGACCAAGGTCTTGGCGAGTGCCAGTTGCTCGTGCGCGGCCAGTCTCGGTTCCCTATTCTCCACGAGCGTTTCCAGTAGCACCAAGGTCTTGTGAAGGGGAAGAGGGCTGATGGAATTAGTCAGCAAAAGTTTGAGCGAGTCGGGCGGCAGTGTCTTAAGGTGGGGAAGTGTCCTGGGTTTCTTTTCGAACAAGGGGAGCCCACCCTCGTCTTCAATTCCTTCGCGCTCGAGCTTGTCGGACACAAGCCTAGCGACGAAGGTGGCGTGCGTGATCAAGTGTTCCGGGTCGATCTCCCAGTCAGTTTTGGTACCACTGGCGAATGACGCCGTGGGATTGGGTTCGATGCCATAGCTCTGAATTCCGAGCTTCTTGCATTCGACCAGAGTCGTACCTGTGCCGCAAAAGGGGTCCAAAACCTTGTGGTTCTGGTTCAATCCAAAACGGGCGATGTAAGTTCTGACCAGATGCGCAGGAAATGAGAGAACGAATCGGTACCAGTCGTGCGCTGCCCGGTCTTCTAAGCGCAGCTTGTTGTCCTCCCGAGGCATCTGCTGGACCTCTGGCTGGTTCTCTGGCGCTGCAAATTCAAGTAGATTCATCATTGCCGGAGTTACCATATTTAGTGCGACGCAATCCTGCCAGTGAATTGATTTTGCCGCAACCTCTTGACCGAGCGGTCACGAGGATTCAGTCCCACGGCAGATTGTAGCGTGGCGATGGGTTCGGTCCACGGCGGACATGCGCCGCCCGGCAAAGGGGAGGAACAGGCGCTACGGCGTCAGCACCGCGCGGAAGAAACCGCGCGGCGAATTGGTCGTGGTCAGCCCGCTCACTTGCACTGAGCCGTCCTGGAGAACCAGCGCGTTGGTCACCATTTGCCACTGGCTCTGGGGATCCGCGAGATTCGGGGAAGTGTAAACCTGGATGCGCGCAAGCTGGTCGGTGGTGATGGGGCTCCCGTCGGAATTCTCCAGCGTTAGCCTCAGTTCCGCTCCCGCCATCATTTCCGGCGGGGACAGGCGCAACGGCGCGGGCAGCGGCATCATCGCCAGGGCGAACACTTGTGGCTCCAAAGCGTTCAGGCCGGATACGGCGCTGAAGTAGAGGGTGTCCTGGAAGACCGTCAACTCGGAAACCTCGGAGCCATATTCACCGGGGTTAATGTCGAGGACCATCTGGGCCGTGGTGCCGTCAAAGGACCACAATTCACGTCCGTGGACGCCGTCATTGGCGGCAAAATAGAGCAGCCCATTGAACACCTTGAAACTGCCGGGGCTGGAATCCATCAGGAAGGTATCGCCGTTGCCGGGGTCGGGAGTCGGGTTGATTTCGGCGGCCATCAGCGCGTTGGTGCCGTCGAACGACCACAACTCATAGCCATGAACCTCGTCGGTGGCGCTGAAGTAGAGCTTGCCGTCGTAAACGGTCAATCCGCCGGGATTGGAGGAGGTGTATTGGCCCCCCGGAACGATGTCCGCGGCGAGGGACGCGTCGGTGCCGTCAAAGCGCCAGAGTTCACGGCCATGGACGCCGTCGTAGGCGGAGAAATAGAGCTGGCCGTCAAACACGGCGAAGTTTTCCGGACTGGAACCATTGTCCGGGTAGATGCGCGCTGCCTCAGTGGGCATCCCGAGGTCGTCGTAGCGCCAGAGCTCCGAGCCTTGGCCCGGAGTGCCGTTCGCGTTGAAATACAACCGGCCGTCGTACTCGATGAAGTGCTGCGGGTAGGAACTGCCGCTGCCCGCGAATAGGTCCAGCGGGGTTTGGTTGGCCCCGTCGAATCTCCAAAGCTCGACGCCAATGTTGCTTGGGGCGCCGTAGCGCGAAGCCCGAAAATAGAGATGGTCTCCGTAAACGAACAGTTGCTGCGGCAGGCTGGCTTGGGAGGCAGAGCCGGGAGCGAGCGACGCCCCGTTTACCGGATCGTATTGCCAGAGTTTCGAGCCACTGCCGGCGTTGGCGCAGAAGTAGAGTTTGCTGCCGTAAGCCGCCAGGTACGAAGGATCCGAGCCGCTCGTGCCAGGATTGATGTCGGCCACCATTCGGGCGACGGTGCCGTCAAAGGCCCAGAGTTCCACGTTGTTGCCGTGGGGCAGGTTGTTGGCGCGAAAGTAAAGCTGGCCGTCGAACACGGTCAGGTACGAGGGATAGAGGATCGGGTCACCGTTGTCGCTGACGATCCGACGGGCGGTCTGCCCCAAGGAGGTTTCCACCGCCAGCGTGATGAGGCTGAGGAGCAACAGCGAGCGCCAGGAGAGGCGGCTGAACGCGGCCAAACGGAAAGGATGCATCGTTTTCATAAGCATTAAGGTCTGATGATTTAACTGTCAGAGCATTGTCAGTGAAAGTCAACCTCAAAGAACGAGGCGCTGGCCCAGTGTAGTCGCACAAGGCGAGCTGGTCCTTGGTTGCGTCGAGGTCGGGTGAAATCATTAATCCTGGACTCGTCGAAGTGGCAGGGAACAGAGCGCTGCTCCGCCAGGAACAATTGCCGCTCCGGGGCTCCGGGGTTTACTCCGACGCCACTTTCATTATCGAAGTCACGCGCGCGCCTGTTGGCGTGGTGTTGCGGATGTCGATGGCGCCACGGTGAAGGTCCACGATCTTCTTAACCACCGCCAGGCCCAAGCCGGTGCCGTGCCCCGCCGCCTTGGTGTGGTGGTAACGAACGGACCAAGGATCTTCGGTAACAGGGCTTCCGGCAGGCCGGTCCCCGTGTCCGGCCCCTCCGTGACCGCGAAAGCGATACGTCCGCTTCGAATTCCCGCGAAGTGAAGCCGGTAACGGCTTCGCAGCCAGGACCATGGAAGGCCGCTACCGAACGGCCGCTGCCCGGACCGCGCCAGGGTGCCAGCAAACGATTCGGGGCCCGTCTGTTGGCATCGCTTGCGCTTGACCCAGGCGCTGGCGTTTGTGTTCGGCGCCGGTGTTTTGGTAGCGCCGTCGCAGCTTCGTTAGAACATCTTCCCGGGTCCGCGGAATAATCGTTTTATCCATTCCGGCCACGGTAACAGTGACTTCTGGCCCAACGGATCATTTCTCCCGATTTCATCCCCCGCCCGGGTAACAGAATTCTTGGCGCAATTCCCGATGAACTTTTCTGCGATTATTTTCTTGTCTTCTCGCTGTGGAAACCCTCTCATTGCCTCGCTTGAAAGCGAACTGCACAGTGAATCGGTAAGCGTCAACAGGTGCCCCCGGCAATGACGAGTTTAAATCTATAACAGGACCGCCCCACCGCGCCGCGCTTGACGGCATATTCAAACCTCAACATCCCGCCCTTATGGCCAAAACACTATTCGTTGGAAACTTGGACCACAACTGTGCCGAAAACGATCTGCACGATTACTTCGCCAGTGCCGGATCCGTCGTTTCCGTCAATATCATTCAAGACCGTGCCACCGGCCGTTCCCGTGGCTTCGCTTTCGTGGAAATGGCCACGGACGACGACGCCAAGAAAGCCATTGATGAATTCCACAATAAAGAATTCCAGGGCCGTCCTCTGACAGTCAACGAAGCTCGCCCCAAAGAATCTCGTCCAGCCGGCGGAGGCGGTGGCGGTGGTTATGGCGGGCGCGGGGGCCGTGGTGGCGGCGGCGGTGGCGGCGGGCGGGCGGCTATCGGGGCCGGCGCTAGGCCCTCAAGCGTCGTCAAATCTCGCATATTTCATTTGGTTAAATGGCCCAGGCGCCTCTGGGCTTCTGGTCGAATGTGCCCGGGCAACGGGACATTGGGAACTCAACCAAATCGTCCTTACCAAACCCAAAAGGGGAACACGGCGTTCAAACCGTGTTCCCCTTCTCTCTCCCCATCATCCCCGAGTTGAGCTCGGAGTTTAGCCAACCTTCACATCAATCTGTTTCGGGCGGGCCCTTTCGCTCTTGGCCAGATGCACGCACAGCACCCCGTCCTTGAATTCGGCATGCACCTTTGAATCCTGCGCGTCGTCCGGAATACTGAAACTCCGTTCGAAGCGGCCATACATACGTTCCAGCCGATGGAATTTGCGGCCCTTCTCCTCCTTTTCGGCTTTACGCTCGCCACAGATCGTGAGCGTCCCGCCTTCCACCGTCACTTTGACATCATCCTTGTGGACTTCCGGCAGTTCGACTTTGATCAGATATTCCTTGTCGTCCTCGGCAATGTCCACCAGTGGCGCCCAATCCGGCATGGTGATGTTTTCATCATCCGTGATGAGATTCGTCCGATGAAACGGGGCCAAATCAAACAGATTGGACATACGTCGCTGCATCTCTTCCATTTCCTTAAACGGATTCCAACGAGTCAATGCGTTCATAACAGAATTCCTCAATGGCAGACCGGTGTTTGCTTCCTCGCCACGGGCTGGCGTCCGCCATTCTAATCCAGCCTCACTGGACAGGTTTCTTCGTTGCTGCTCACTTAAGCAGCCCAACCTGCACCTGCATATTCTTGCATCGGTTATGCCAAACGGTAGTTACGTCCTAAGTGCCTGATAAACCGCAACATTATCGCATCATGATAAGCCGAAGTGAGACGAAAAGACCGTCCGAAGCAATCGGACAGTGACATCGTGACGCTCGAAGTTGCGTCAATTATGCATTCGGATGCTGCAGGGCTTGGCGCCAAGCGGTGCGGGCTTCACGCCAAGTCGGCAAAGCCAGGCACTGCTTCAGAAAAGCAACATCCAAATGGGGTAGCCAACGACTTTGCACTGCCGGGCCGTCGTAGCCCGATTGGTCGGCGCGCAAGATCCAGATTTCCAGAGCGTCTTTGCGCCAGAACCAGACTTCCGGCACATGGAACCGCTGGTAGATGTCCAACTTAGGAATGCCCCCGCTGCTCAAGGCAATTTCCAGGACCAGATCCGGGATTTCCTTTTCTTCTTCGAAGGACCACGACTTGTCGGGTTCGGCACCCACCTCGTTTAGGCGTTTTATCGTGGCTTGGCCGTGAAGGAAGGCTTCGATGCCCATTTCGAAGACATAGTCTTCAATTAGCGAGGCCAGCCATTCCTTCAATTGTTCGTGTTTGCGCGATGTCGTCATGATTTCCAGTTGGCGGTCAAACCAGTAAAGCCGCGGGCCAGGCCGATCGTAACCAAGTTCCTTGTCCAATCGTTGGTACTGCTCCCAATTCACACCACAAAAGACGATCCGCTCTTCGTCAGCATCATTGGCCGAAGGTTCACGACTTCCGGATTTTGCGTCCCTCTGGAAAGCCTTCTCAAACGGCTGGCGGGTTTTGGGCTCCGTGAAGAGTTCCACGATCATGAACGCAGTTTAGGCTTCGGATGTGCGCTAAGCAAGCATCCTCGCCAAGGAGCGCGCGAAAGACCAAAGGCCGATGGCCCGGAAGCTGAAAGAAGTCCGGAATTCCATTCTCGAAAGTAACCTCCATTTCCGATGGGCGACCTTACCTCGGATTTCGGAGTTGACCCGGCTCGACTCCGCCGGAGTAACGAAAGCATTCCGGGCAATTCTGGCGGTTTAGGTGCGCACCTCCACCCACTGCTGCGTCTCCGCTGAGCGCACCGCCGCATCCATCACGGTCTGCGTGCGGGCGCCGTCGTGGAAATTGGGTTCGCACGGACGTTGATTGCGAATGGCATCGACAAATTCCCAGGCCTGATCGTAGCGGAAGGTAATCAATGGATCGCCGACGCCGGGATCGCGCGGGCTGCCGGGATGGGTCCAGAACTCCCGCGGAATTTCGAGGGTCTCCAAACCGGGCCCGTTGGCTTTGCCGGTTTGGAGCTGGTTCCATCGGCCGGTGATGAACACGTAGCTGCGTTCGCTGCCGTTGATCTCCACTGAATCAAGACTGCGCCAACTTTCGTTGCGGCCAGTGGCAAGTTTGGAACTCTCGAACACGCCCGAAGCGCCATTTTTGAACTCGGCGAGGAGGGCCACCCAATCCTCAGTGTCGTTGGCGTGGCCGTCGCGCATGGGCGTTAGGTTCCTCTTACTGGCAACCAACCGTTTCATCGGGCCGACGAGCGTATGAGCGAAGTCAATGCGGTGGCTGAGCATGTCGCCCAGTTCACCGGTGCCGGCGAGTTTCTTTTCCTGGCGCCAACCGAGGTCGCGCGTACCCCAGTCCTGCAAGCGGCAGGACCGGTAATGGTACGGCTGGCCCAAATCGCCGCGTTGAACGAGATAACGGAGATACCGCATCGCGGGCACGAAGCGATACGTAAACGCTGTCATGTGCCGCACCCCGGCCCGGTCCGCCGCCTCGGCCATGGCGCGGGCATCGGTGGCATTCAACGCCAGCGGCTTTTCGCACAACACGTGTTTGGCGTGGGCAATAGCGTTGAGGGCTATCGACGGATGCAGAAAATTGGGAGTCGCAATAATGACGGCATGCACGTCGTCACGTTTGACAAGGTCTTCGTAATTGGGTGAGGTCACCGTCACACCGGTTTGCTGGCGGGCGCGTTCCAACGTGGCGGGATTGGTATCACAGAGGGCGACCAAGCGGGTGTCCGGACACATTTGCAGGCCCGGCAAATGATTCTGCAGCGTGATGCCGCCGCAGCCGATGATGGCAAAATTCAGTGGGCTCATGGTGTTCAATTCCGATGCTTCGGAGGCGAGTATGGAGAGTAAGGACGCGACGGCAACGCCATTTTTTCACGTTTCACCCATTCCGTGCCTTGCCCGACTGCCCGGCGGTTGGCAGACTGCTCCCCGCACAACAATGCGTGAAACGTTCCGAGCATGGACTGAATCCGTGGAAACGTTTGTTCTGGAGGTCATCCAGGGCGAACGCCGGGGCAAGCTTGCTGCCTTCACCCGGTTCGCGCTGTTGTCGCTGTCCAAGGTGTTCCAAATGGCCGTCAAGCTGCGGCGGTGGCTGTACGACTGGCGCATCATTCGCGATTACACCATCGGCGTGCAGGTAATTGCCATTGGCAACCTGACCGTCGGCGGCACCGGCAAAACGCCGGTGGTGGAGAAATTCGCCCGCGAATTGCAGAACGAGGGACGCACTGTGGCCATCCTCTCGCGCGGTTACCGCTCGAAACCCACCCCGCTCACCACCAAGCTGGTCAACAAGCTCTTGCTGCGGGAAGACCGCACGCCGCCCCGCGTGGTGTCCGATGGCAAATCGCTCTTGCTCGACTCCGAAACCGCCGGCGATGAACCTTACATGCTGGCGTCCAATCTCAAGGACGTGATCGTATTGGTGGACAAGGACCGCGTAAAAGCCGGCCGCTATGCCATCGAAAAATTCGGGTGCGACACTTTGTTGTTGGATGACGGCTTCCAATACTGGCGTCTCGCCGGCCGGCGGCGCGACATTGTCTTGATCGACGGCCAGGAACCCTTTGGCAACGGGCGGCTCCTTCCGCGCGGCACCTTGCGTGAACCGCCCTCGCACGTCAGCCGGGCCAGCACGATTTTCATCACCAAAAGCGACGGTAACTCCGCGGAATTGCGCCGCCGGATTGCCCACTATAACCCCCGGGCCGGCATCATCGAGTGCGTGCATGACCCGCTCTATTTCGAGGATGTGTTCACCGGCGAACGGCACGGACTGGAGCTTATTCAAGGCATCAAGATCGCGTCGTTCAGCGGTATTGCCCAGCCGGAGAGCTTCGAGCGGAGCCTGATCCGCCTGGGCGCCGAATTGGTCTATTCGAAGCGGTTCGCCGACCATCACCGGTTTACCCAGCAGGAAGTGTTGAACGCCGTGAACCGCAGCAAGAAACGCCAGGCCGTTGCCATCCTTACTACGCAAAAAGATGCGGTGCGGTTCCCGAAAATCGACCGGCGCGACCTGCCGATCTATTTCATGCGGGTGGAAATCAAGATCATCAGCGGCGCCAAAGACTTCCAGGATTGCGTCCGGCAAATCTGCTTCCGTTACTGAATGGACTTCGTGCTTTATTGGCTGGCCCGGACGCTGATTGGAATACTTCAGTGGCTGCCCTTGCGTATCGTGGCTCGCCTGGGACGGTGGGGCGGCGGCCTGGCCTATTGGCTGGATGCGCGCCATCGGCGGGTGGCGATCCAAAACTTGACGATGTGTTTTGGCGCGGAGAAGACGCCGACCGAGATCGTCGCGCTGGCTCGGGAAAACTTCCGGCGGATTGGAGAAAACTTCGCCTGCGGGGTGCGCACGGCTGCAATGCCGGCGGCGCAACTCCTAACCGTGCTCGAAGTCAGGGGCGCCGAGAAGTTCAACGTCGCCGCCGACGAACCTCCTCGCTCGTGCATCATGGCGATTGGCCATTTTGGCAACTTTGAAGTCTATGCGCACGGAAGTCATTTTGTTACCGGCTATCAGTTCGCAACCACTTACCGGGCGTTGCGTCAACCGGCGTTGAACCGCTTGCTGCAGAGCGTGCGCGCCCAATCCGGCTGCCTGTATTTCGAGCGTTGCACGGAAGCTGGCGCGTTGCGGACGGCGCTCCATAAACAGCGGCTGATGCTGGGTTTTCTGGCGGATCAACATGGCGGGGACCGCGGGCTCCGGCTGCCATTCTTCGGTCACGACTGTTCGATGAGCGCCGCCCCGGCGGTGTACGCTTTGCGCTATCAACTCCCGCTGCACACCGCGATCTGCTTTCGCACGGGCTTGGGCCGCTGGCGTCTGGAAGTGGGTGACGCCATTCCGATCACGGAGCAGGGTGAGCCGCGTTCTCCGGAAGCGATTTCGGCCGATATCAACCACGCCTTCGAGGTGGCCGTGCGCCGCGATCCGGCGAATTGGTTTTGGGTCCATCGGCGGTGGAAACCGGGCAAGTATCGGGGCGGGCACCGGCCGGCGACCGTTAAGTCTCCCGTCGAGGAAATAACGGCCTCCGACGAGCCAACGACAGGCTGACACCATGCTGGACGCTGCTCTATCGCCTCCTGACAAGCTGCTGCCGGTGGACCGCATTCTGGTCCGTAGTACCAATTGGCTGGGCGATGCCGTCATGAGCACACCGGCGTTATTGCGTTTGCGCGAAGCCTATCCCAAAGCGCACATCGTCCTGCTCACTGCCGCAAAACTCGAGAAACTCTGGCTCCATCACCTGGCCGTGGACGCGGTAATTAGTTTTACGCCGAAAGACAGTGTGTGGCGGATCGGTCGGGAATTGCGCCGGGGTAAGTTTGACTTGGCGCTGGTATTGCCCAATTCCCCGCGATCAGCGTTCGAGGTCTTTTGGGCCGGCATTCCGCGGCGCGTCGGCTACGCTCGTCCCTGGCGCGGTTGGCTGCTGTCGCATCAGGTCCCACCTTGGCCCGGTGAAGTTAAAATGCGCCAGCGTCCCATCACGGAGATTCGACGGCTGATTGGAGCCCGTCCGGTTACCCCTCCCCCACCCTCTTTTGGAGCGCACCACTTGTTCCAATACCTCCACCTCGTCGCCGCGGTCGGGGCCAGCCCAGTTCCGCTGGCGCCTGAGCTGATGCTTACCGAAACGGAACTCGAAGAAGCTGCCCCCTTGCTTCAAACCGCTACGGACGCGCCGCCATTCTGGCTGGGACTCAATCCTGGCGCAGCCTTCGGACCGGCGAAGCGTTGGCCCGAAGATCGATTCGTCGCCGCAGCGGCCGCTGTTCATCAACAAACGAAGTGCGGGTGCGTGGTCGTGGGCGGGGCCAACGATGTCGAAGCCGCCACCGGCATGATGCAGCAACTGCAGCGGGCGAAGGTAACGCCCTTGATCAACCTGGCCAGCCGCACCACCTTGCGGCAATTATGCGCGGTCCTGAAACTTTGCCGCGTAGTCCTGACCAATGACTCGGGTCCCATGCACGTTGCCGCGGCAGTGGGTACACCGGTGGTCGTGCCCTTTGGCAGTACGTCCCCCGAGTTGACCGGTCCCAGCTTGCCCGGCAGCCCGGGACATTCGTTGCTGTCGGCCCGAGTGGCTTGCGCCCCGTGTTTCCGGCGACAGTGCCCGATTGATTTCCGATGCATGACCCGCATCACCGTCGAGCAAGTCGTGACGGCCATTTTACATCGCGTGCGGGCCAGCGGCGGGTGAAGTCGTATCCCGGCAACGTCAAGGCGCCAAACGCTCGATGATCCAGTCGCCAGCCGGTTGGCGAACGTAGTGGTACCGGTCATGCAAGCGGTTGGCCCGGCCCTGCCAAAATTCGAATTCGTCCGGCACCACGCGATACCCGCCCCAGAACGACGGCAGCGGCACCTGTCCGTTGGAAAATTTACGCTTCATCTCATCCCATTTCATTTCCAGAATTTTCCGGGACGTAATCACGCTGCTTTGCGGCGAGGACCAGGCGGCCAACTGGCTGCCCAATGGCCGTGTGACGAAATAGGCGATCGATTCCGCGGTCGAGATTCGTTCCACGCGTCCGTTGATGATCACTTGGCGCTCCAGTCCCAGCCAGGGGAAGAGCAGGCAGGCATGCGGATTTTCGGCGATCTGTTTGGCCTTCTTGCTTTCCAGGTTGGTGAAAAAGACAAAGCCGCGCGGGTCGTATTGCTTGAGCAAGACGGTGCGCACACTGGGCCGGCCATCGGCGCCGGCGGTGGCCAGACTCAGCGCGTTGGGCTCCAGAATTTTCGCCTGGCAAGCCTGTTCGAACCAGAGCGTGAACTGGTCGGTGGGATCCGGCTTCAGATCGTCCCGATTGATTCCCGCGCTGGTGTAATCCGCGCGCATGTCAGCAATATTCATAAACAAATAACGGGGGAGACTATCGCAATCGCCGAGCGGGAACCTCAATCCTGGTTTTACACAAGCTTAACAATTCTCTGGTCGGACCCAAACAGTCGCTTAACATTCGCGGGGTCTTATGGTGTAGAGACAAATGAAACTCTAGAAAGGTATAAGAACATGAAACGAACATTATTCATCATGGCGCTGACAGTTGGCTTGTCCGCGCTGAACACAATGGCCGCCGCCGAGGGTGACGCTCCACGCCGGGAAGACAATTCTCCACGCGGTGATCGGCCGCGAATTCAGCGCGAAGAGCGTGACCGCGATGGGGACCGGGAAAGAGACGAAGCGCGCCCAGTGCGCCGAGAGGATCAGGCAAGAAATGAACGCGGTGACCGCGAAGCTGGTGATCGTCCGGAAGCGCGGAACACCGAGCAGGAACGAGATCGTGAAGAAGCGCGTCCGGCAGAACGGGATGATGACGATCTGGCCACCCCGCCCGAAAGGTTTGGTCGGGGACGCGGTTTTGGTGGTATGGGCCGGGTGGAATGGGGATGGGAATGGGACCGCGCGGAATGGCAGCGAATCGAGATCAGGATGACGATGAAGCCATGCCGATGGGCCGCGGCATGGGGCCGCGTGGGCGTTTTGGTATGGGCAGGGGCATGGGCTTCGGACCTCGCGCCATGGCGGCGAAACCGGAACAAAAGGACGATGATGCGGCGCCTCCCCGCCGGATGGTGCGGCAGGAACGTCGTGTGATCCAGGGTGGTCCTGCGTTGCGAGGCGGAGGCCGCGGGGCTGGGTTAGGCCCGCGTGCCGCCCAACGCGGCAACTTCCAACGGCCACAACAACGTTTCTGTCCGTGCTGCGGATGCCCGTTGGGTCCAATGGCCGGCCAAGGCCAGCAGGCCCGGGGTCCGAGATTCGGTCGCGGCGCGGGCTGGCAAGGTGGCCCGGCGATGAATCGTGGTGGACAAGTTCAAGGCCGTATGGGATTGGGTCCCATGGCTCAGGGGCGGGGCTTTGGCCCGCGGGCAATGGCACAGAATCGCGGCCCACGCGGCAACGGCTTCGGCCCCGCTTGGCGCAATAGTCGGGGGCCGGGCGGGCCGAACGGTCCGCAAGCCGGATTCGGGCCGGGTGGACGACGGTTTGGCCCGCAAGGTCGGGGGCCGGGCTTTGGTGCGCCGACTTGGGATGATGACGACCGGTAAACGGGACCATAACTCGAACACACCGGGCGGAACAATCCGCCCGGTTTTCATTTACGTCCGGAGCACGGATGCCTTCATCCGCGCGAACTTACTCGTCAGACTGCAAGGGTGGCCCACGCTGTTTGGCAACGCAGATTCTCAATCTGCTTGGCGCAATGACCATTCAGGTCAGCTTCGGAGTTTCGAACGGTTTGCCGAATGCAATTCGGCGATACAGCAGAGTGTAACTCTGCGCTACCAGGCTGGCGCCACACCGTAGCTCCATCTGCGACTTCCTCCCCAGGCGACTTGTGCTCCCTCAAGGTAGGGAGCGCCGTCCTCTCTGCGCCACCGAGCGTTGCCGGACGTCCTCTCGCACTCGCGGCGCGCACGGAGTGACGCGCCCTACCGTTCGCCGGTTCAGGAATTTGCTGCGGAAAGAAATTACTTTGAACCTCCGACTTTCTTGGCGGTCGGTGACTCATAAACCTCCAACTCAGCAATGGCCATTTGTGCCCCCGGTTGATTCGGACCATCGGGTTTCAAGGCGCCTACCCGGACGTACTCGGCGTTGACGGGTGCAAATTCGCACGAGTACGGCTGACCATCGTGGTTCTCGACCGCCGCCACGGTTTGCCAGGTTTTGCGGTCGGGGGAAACTTGCATGCGGAACTTCGTTGCAAAGCCGTCCGGGGCAAAGCTGACTTTAACGCGGGAAAGCGCGTGAATTTCCAAAAGATCCACTTCGTAAGTCCACGGCCATTCGCCAGCGGCCAACGCCGTGGTTTGCAGCTTTCCATCCACGCCAAGTTTCGGGTAGTGCGAGTATCCGCCGCCGCCGTTGACCACCAATTCGTGCGTACCATCAAGACTCAGTAACCTGGCCGGTTTGCGAAATGCCAGATTGCCGGGCGGCACGGGCTCGTGGTTCCGATTGGCCGCCAGCGCGGAACGCAACGCTTTCAAGACCTCCAATTGCGAGCGGTCCAGCCCCCCGTCACGATACAGCAGCACATCGATCGACACCACGCCGCCGAGCCAGTTCACATCCGAAACGTAATCGCCCAAATCCTGCTTCGAGTATTTGCAGCCCGGCATGCCCCAGCCCTGCGCCGAGCATCCCATGAAGGAAAGCAGATGCCATTGCTCGCCATCAACCCATCGCCCGGCCGGCAAATCGTGGAAGGCGTTTTGTTCGCCGGTGGTGAAATCCTCGTGACGCGAATAACCCCGCACCTTGTCCTGCACGCCGGGATTCAACGCAATGATACGTTGGGGATTTCCCGCCTTGAGGGCGCGAGCCAGGAGGCCGAGTTTGGCGTCGTCATAACCAATCCACGGATAACAACCGTCCACCCACCAGCCCGCGACTTTTTCGCCGTAACGTTTCCCATACTCCTGCACGACCGACGCCCATTTCGTCACGTAGTCCGTGCTGACCTTGCCGGTCCAGCCCATCGCAGCGGCGGCTTTGGCATCCTGCCGCGGGCCGTCGCCAGTCCAATAGAGCAGGAGCGGAATGTTTTGCTGATGCAGTGCCTGATAGAGGTCTTCCACCAAGTCACGAGTTGCGCACGCCTCGCCCGGCTGGTAACCGGTGAGCCGGTCAAACGTCTGGTTCGGGGCAATCAGAAACCGCGTCCGCTGGTGCATGGTGAAGATGACATACCCGGCCCCCGCCTGCACCATGGCGTTGGCGAAACGGTTGACATCAAACTCGCGAACACACTCGTCCCAGGAAGTCTGCCGGCCCAAGCTCTGAATTTGGTTCGAGTCGTTTTGCAAATCCCACAAGTAATGCACGAACACGCCGTAACCGGCCTTCTGAAACCAGTCCGTGTTGGGATTGCGGGGTTCAGCGCAAACCGTCCAACCGCTGCTGATCAGCACGCCCAGAACAAGCAGCAGGTGGAGCACATGGCTCTGCCACCAATTCCTTGTAGCAGCCGAGGTGACGAGGCTCATTTTTCTATGGACATCTCCAGGCGTGCGCAAGAGTGAGCCACCTGTTCGGGCGCTCTGTTTCCCCTCACCCTGACCCTCTCCCCCGGGGAGAGGGAAAAGCCGATGGCGCGCTCCGTTGGTTTGGTAATTCCGTTGCTGAAACCACCGGGCTCGTTTCCGATTAGCTTCGCCCTCTGAATAGCGCGGCACATGGTGCTCCCTCTCCCTGGGGGAGAGGGCCGGGGTGAGGGGAAAGGAGATGTTCACCGGTAGATACGCGGCAGTTCCCGCGCATCGCTGAAACAACGGAGATGGCTTCGAGTCAGTCATAGTTTCTAGTTCTTGGCTTTGCCGGTGATTGATGACTCTTCGGCATCCACCGGTAATGCGGTTAACGATTCATCCGGCCGATCCCAAAGCCGGTTAATTACGAACAGCAGCAGCAAACCACTGGCAACAAACATCGCCGTCAGCAACCCTCCTTGTAACATTCGGCCATACAGAAAACTACCCATCGCAAACAGCGCGGACCAGATTACCGCACAGCCCACCGTCGGGTCCAGTCATCGGACCCGAAAGCTTATCCACCAATGCGCCCAATCCGCCCACGTGGTTCACAAGCAAACGCACAAGGAAGCCAGAATGATGAGCCAGTCAATGAGTTCCAGTTTCATGAGTCCGACCAGTAGGCGCCAAACCGCGCCGGATTGTCTTCGTTTAAAAAGTCTGGAGCCGCTGCGTCCGGCTCGCTCAACGCAGCTTTAGCCCGCCGCCAAAGTTCGGTGCGCACGTACCGCTGATGTTCGCGCGGCCAATTTGTTTCCGTGAGCAGCCGAATGGCTTCAGCCGGTTGACCAATGGCGCAGGCCAGGTTCGCTCGACGCTCGACGATCAAGCGATGTTGGGGAGCGCGGGACAGCAGTGGTTCACGTTTTTCTGTTGGGCCGAGTTCCTCATACAGTTCGTCCAACTCGACCACCGCGATGAGATCGTCCAGCGGTCCGGCTTCGAGAGGGGTGACTGCCGCTTCGGGGGCCTGCAATGCTCTCCATAAAATCAGCCCAGCGATTCGTTGAGCCGCTGGTTGGGTGGAATCTTTCACCAGCGGCAACGCCTCGGCAGGGCGTCCATGGAAGGCGAGCCACAATGCCAACGGTTCGGCGGCATTCGGGTTCCCTTGATCCAATTCCCGGCGCAACTCCGCTTCGAGGTCAATGCCCGTGGGGATCATTGAGTTGGGCAATGCGCTCTCGCCGGAACGGAACCGTTCCCATTCGGTTTGCCACGATGAGTGTTGCCAACCCAGCCACGGCTCCGGCCAAGGCGGCAAGTCGAGTTGGGGCAGGGATGGCTCTTCAAAGTCGGCGCGCGAATGCACGGGCACCCAGTATTCTTCGTAGCGCCGTTCGGTACCGTGAGGAAACAGCGGCTTCTCGCTTTGATCGAGCAGCGGACCGCTTTCAAGCTCGGCGTAGGACAAGCCGCCTTCCGTGGTGGCCTGGCCCCAAACCCGATGTTGACCATGCCCGTAGGACCAGACTTTCTTGCCCGGCAGTTGCGCCGGATCGGCCAGGTGCATCAGGCCGAAGCCCAGTTCATGGTGGAACACGCCAAACTGCGGGGCGCTGCCGGGCTTCCAAAACAGCGCCGTCATCTGGCGGAGGTTGCGGTCCCAGTTCAAGCCCGCGCCCGGCCAGTCGACCTCCTCGATACGATGATCATGCACCAGCACGCGATGCGGCGGATGCACAAACTCGGTGTCTTCGGTCGAGCGCACGGCGGCAATGGTCCACGCCATCCATGGGTGGTCGGTGCCGGATTGATTGCGGAAAGCGGTGCGCTGCACGAGGACCGGACTGCCTTCGACGAGCCCCAGTTCCACCACCCATTCCATGCCCGTGCGCGCCTCGCGTTCGCCCACGCGAATGAAACCATAATTGCCAACCTGCCCCGTGGCACAACCCACTTCGGCCAGTGAGGTCGGCGAGTGCGCGATGGGAAAATTGAATTCGATGCCGCCGGAAATGAATCCCCAGATTGGCAGAATTCGCACCGGTTTGATCACCGGATTGCTGAACAGAATTTCCTTCCCGATACGTTTGTCGAACAGACTATAAACGCGACCGCCCAATTCCGGCGCCACTTCGATCCGCAGAAAATCGTTCTCCAAAACGACCATGCGAAACGCGCGGGGCACCGGAGTGACGGCGGTGTCACCATAACTGGTGTAAGGGAAGAGATGTTCGCGGTGATAAAGCAGCGGCAAGCTCGTCAACGGCACGGGCCGATAGAACGGAAGCGTACGCAATGTCTGCTGAATGTGGATCACAATGCGCGCCAGTGTGCCGGAACCGCCACGCCAACGACAACTGGAAATTGTCGGGTAGCGCGCCGCCATCAACGCCGGTAGGGCAAGACTCCGTCGAGCCCTGACTTTTCCTGAGCGTGTCCATCAACCCAATGCCGGGCAGAGGGAAAGCTTTGATATTCGAAGGCCGAACGCTTACCACGTTGACGCTGCCAAGTATGCGCAAACGCTTCGGGGAAGTCAGGGCTCGCCGGAGCCTCGCCCTACCGGGCAGCAGAAGAAGAGTGCCCCAAGCCCGCGCTCTGGTACAACTGAAATGAAGATAGTCGCAACGGAACCGCTACTTGCGCCGCAGCACTAATCCCAGAAGCAGCCCCGTGCCGAACGCAACTCCCAGCGCCGAAAGACTGATCGCCCGCCATGCTCCCACCGGTATCGAGCCGGCAGCGAATGCCACTCCGTAGGCGTTCCCAGCCGGTTGCTTTAAAAAACCAGAAGCATTCGCGGGTTGTTCGGCGGCCTGCGCTTGAAGTTGTTCCGTGGTAATTTTGATTCGCTGCAGCAGCTCCTGCAACTCGCCTTTGCGTTTTTGCGAGAGACTGCTTTTGACGGTTTGGACCAACTCGTCAGCCCGGTTGGCGGTAGTCGTCAATTCCGTGACAATCTGATCGATGGGCCGCTCCGGCGAATTTGATTCCTGATCCTGTGCGCTCATGTTCGTGCGCAACTATCTCCTCAATCGGCGCCGGGCGCAAAGAGTTTTGTGATCTGGTTAGCCGAAACCATTCTCTGCGGGTGGCCCAAAAGCCATAGCCAGCCACCGCATCTTGCTGGCTCGAATGTTGCGTAGCGACCACTCGGCAAAGCGCCGCAAACTCGCTTTGATCGAGATGGCGGCGCACTCCCGAGATGCTGCTTCGGTTTGGCGTAAGCCAAGAACAGGCACCTGCCTTCGTCACGCCGCGAGCGCGTTGATGGAATGGGGAGCCAGACTGTCGTGCTTGGCAACTTTCGTCCGCAATTTCTTGAGCGCTTCGTTTTGGATCTGGCGGATGCGTTCGCGGGTCACCCCATAAATCTCACCAATTTCTTCCAACGTGCGCGGGGTGTCGTCCTCCAAGCCAAAGCGCATGCTCAGGATGGTCCGTTCGCGGGGGCTGAGCGTGGCGAAGACTTCCTGTACCATCTCCTGGTCACTTTCTTTGACAAGCTGGTCGAAGGGCGCCTCGGCCCGGGTGTCGGCCACTACCTCGGAGAAATGATCCGAATCGTCGTCCATGCCCAAAGGCGCCTCGAGCGACACCGGGGTCTTGGCGGCCTCACGATACTGCCGCACCCGCCGGGCATCGAGGCCCAATTCGTCGGCAATCTCAGCATCGGTGGGCTCGCGGTCCAGTGACTCGTGCAGCTTCATCTCGGCACGGTGAATGTGCGCCACCGCATCCACCACGTGAATCGGCAGGCGAATGGTCTTCGACTGATTGGCCAAGGCCCGCCGGATGGATTGCTTGATCCACCACGACGCATAGGTGGAAAGCTTGGCGCCTTTGGCCGGATCAAAACGTTCCACGCCTTTGATGAGCCCGATGTTGCCCTCGTTGATCAGGTCGAGCAACGGCAGCCCCATATTCTCGTACTCGTGGGCAATCTTCACCACCAGCCGCAAATTGGCCTCGATCATGTGGGCGCGCGCCTGCTCGTCGCCTTTCTTGATCCGCGCGGCGAGAGCGATTTCCTCTTGCGGGGTGAGCAGTTTTACCCGGCCAATCTCCCGCAGGTAAAGCTGGAGGTTTCCCCCGGACGAGGACGCCGAAGAAACCGGCTCCGCAGGCTTGCGCTCGGCGGAAACCGGTTCCGCCGGCCGGTTCCGAGACACTTCGTCAGCGGCGCGGTTCCCCAAACGGGGATGCCGCAATCGACGCGTTGGCCGGGCCGGTGCGGTCGTCGGCACGACGCTTCTCACCTTGGCGCGGCGGCCTTTGTTTCGTTTTTTCAAATCCATACGAAATTTGTTTTCCATCATATCATGTAACTCTCTTGGTTACGTATTGTTGCTCGAACAATTCTAAATTCTCGGTCGGGCGCCAGCCCGATGGCTTGGCACGGTTGCGGCCCGGATATTATCCAACACGATAGCCATGGTCGTTTTTTCCAGGTCGCGTTCCAACGCGTCCTGTGCGGAGGCAAAAACCTTTTCCAACGTCACCCGAATCCCCTTGCCCACCGGGCAGGCCATGCTGGGCTTGCGCCGGGGCAGGGCAAACGGCTCAACGTCTTCCACCGCCCGATACACGTCGGCCAGATTGATCGCTTTGGCTGGCCGGCGTAACTTCGAGCCGAAACCAGCCCCTTTGCGCGTCTCCACCAACTCGGCTTCCTGCAACGCCAGCAACAACCGCCGGATGATCACCGGGTTGGTGTTCACGCTCGCGGCCAAAAACTCGGAGGACACGCCGTCACCGTCTTTGTAAGCAAGCACGGCCAAGACATGTACCGCCATGGCAAAGCGACTGTTTGCGCCCATACGGTGTATCTGTAATCCGCCAGGTTACATAAGTCAAACGGACGGGCAAATTGAGCTTCCGAAATGTGCTGCGGACGTCCCTGCGGCAGACAAGGATGAGGTGGTGAGGTCAAAGCCGCGGGGAATTTTTGTTAGCCAATTCCACGTGAGGGACTTGGGGCAGGCAGTTGCCGGGCCAGGAAATGTTCAATCGCGGGGGCGAGTAGATCGCGACGCACCAACCAGCAATCCGTACTAATTCGGAGTGGAAAGATCGAGACTCGACTGCTGGCCATCCAGCGAAAGAAGCGGCGTGTCTGGCGCACTCGCAGGTCTGGCGGAATTCGTAACCATTCTTCCGTTCAATTTGCCGGCGGGACGCCGACAGCACGTCGGCAGCGTGCTGCCGGCATCTTGCCGGCAGTTTGGAACGGAACGATCGAGTTTCGCCCCCCGAACATAATCACATGCATCGTGCAACCGATTCTGCCGGCGGGACGCCGACAGCACGTTGGCAGTGTGCTGCCGGCATCTAGCCGGCAGAAACGAACGACCCCGCACGCTCCCTGAAATCTCCTCCCCTGCTCACCCTTCACCGCCTCAACCGTTCAACCTCCTTCATTGCAATAAAACGCCTACTGTGTTCGTCTATGGAGCGTATGACTCAATCCCGAGTAATTCAATGCGTTTGGCAGCGCTATTCCTACGTTGAAATCAGCCGCAGTTTCTTGGTTCTCTGGTGCGCGATGCTTGTTGTCACTTCCGCCGAACTCTCGATACTCGCCGCCGACCTGCCTTCCAATCGCACCGGTGTTTTCAATATCCGTGATTACGGCGCCGTGGGCGATGGCGCTACGATGGAAACGTCGGCCATCCAGCAGGCGATTGACGCTTGTGCGACGACGGGAGGCGGGCAAGTGCGGTTCCCCCCGGGCCGGTATCGGTCTGGAACCATTCAGTTCAAAAGTCATGTCACGCTCTATTTCGACGCGGGCGCCACGCTGATCGGCACCACGAACCTGAACGAATACCGGCATCCCAATCCGCCGCCGTTCATGCCCGAAGCCAAGTGGGGCAAATGGCATCGGGCGCTGATCATGGCTGACGGTGTGGAGGACATCGGTATCGCCGGCGAAGGAGTGATTGACGGCAACAAAGTGTTCGATCCAAAGGGAGAAGAACGAATGCGAGGGCCGCACGCCTTTGTGTTCAGCAATTGCCGCAACGTTACCGTGCGCGACGTGTCGTTCCTCGACGCGGCCAATTACGCCATCTTTTTCATGGTCAGCAGCCAGGTGGAGGTGCGCAACGTCAAGTTCACCGGCGGCTGGGACGGGGTGCATTTCCGGGGCGCACCGAATCATCCTTGCCGCGATGTGAACATCATCGGCTGCCAGTTCTACACCGGCGATGACTCGATCGCGGGACGCTACTGGATCAACACCCTGATCTCCGATTGCGTGATCAACTCGTCCTGCAACGGCATCCGGCTCATCGGACCGGCGGAACACCTGATCATTCACGACTGTCTGTTCTACGGTCCCGGCGTTCGACCGCACCGCTCGTCCAAACGGCATAACATGCTCGCCGGAATCAACCTCCAGCCCGGAGCCTGGGACGCCACGCAAGGTCTCCTGGACGACGTGCGGATTTCCGACGTCAGCATGCACAACGTCTCCACGCCGTTTCACATATCGTTGAAGCCGGGCAACACCGCCGGAAGCATTCTCGTGGACCGCGTGTCAGCCAATGGCGTGTATCGCGCCGCCGCTTCAGTGGAAAGCTGGGCGGAAACGCCCTTCACCAACGTCGTCTTTCGCGATGTGACGATTGCCTACACGGGCGGGGGCGCGCGGGAACAGGCCCGCCAAAGCGTGAAGTCGCCCGGCGTGGATGCCCGTCCCCTGCCCGCCTGGGGTTTCTACGCACGCCACGTCGAGAACCTCGAGTTCGACAATGTCCGGCTGCGTTTTGAGAAAGAAGATCTGCGTCCGGTGTTTCTGGCCGACGGCGTGGACCAGTTGACGTTCGAAGAGGTTCGTTTTCCCCGGGTTGCCGGCGTGGAAAAACCGCTGGTGTTGACGAACGTGAAACAAGTTGAATTTCGGGGAATGGATGTCCCGCCAGTGAGCCGGAGTGATCAATCGCCGACCTCCGGCACCTCCGGAGACCTCAACCGATGAGTGGCTCAACGTCATCCATGTTTTCCAGCGTTGCAGGTTGCGGGACGGTTCCTTCCCCCTCACCCCGGCCCTCTCCCGCAGGGAGAGGGAGCACCATTCGTCGCGTACCTTCGATGGTGAAGCTTTTGGAATACTCGTCACGCGACACCTGCAAACATGGCACTGCACCAATTGAGCTTACCACCGGCTCTTCCCTCTCCCTGAGGGAGAGGGTCAGGGTGAGGGGGAACAAACCGCCCTACCGACTGACTCATCTCGAATATTTCCCGAACGGTCGAGCTCGACGAGTCCTCCGACAAAGCCGGCAGTTTTCAAATACTGTTTTGAGTATTCACCACACTCCAAGTCAATTATGAAACCCCAATCCGAACGCACTATATCACGACGCCTCTTCCTGCGCTCCACCGCCACCGCAGCCGCCGGCGTGTTGTCCGCCCCGTGGCTGGCAGCCGCGGCGGACGCAAGCCAACGCCAGAAAATCGAAGCGGCGCTGCCGGCCAAAGCGTTTGCGCCGCCGCGCAAGCCACGCCGACTGCTGATCTTTGAGCTCAATGTCAATTACGGTGGACACGCCTCCATCCCGACTGCCAACGAAGCGTTCACCCTCATGGGCCGGAGGACGGGCGCGTTTGAAACGGTCATCAGCCGTGATCCCGCGGTGTTCAAGCCAGAGAGTCTGCGGCAGTTTGATGCCGTCTTCCTGAACAACAACGTCGGCGATCTGTTCACCGATCCGGCGCTGCGGGAAAGCCTGGTCGAATTTGTCTATGGCGGCGGCGGACTGATGGGTGTCCATGGCACGTCGGTGGCCTTTACGAAATGGCCCGGGGCGATTGAAGACTGGCCGGAGTTTGGCCGCATGTTGGGCGCGCGCGGAGCAAACCATCGCGATAGCACCGAACCGATCTTCATCAAGCTGGATGACCCAGACCATCCGATTAATCAACCATTTGGCGGCCAAGGTTTCGCTTATCGCGATGAGTTTTTTCGTTTCCAGCAGGTGTATTCGCGCGACAAGCTCCGCGTGCTCCTGAGCATCGACACACAGAAGACCGATTTCCAGGGTCAACCGCGCGGCAATTGCGTTCGCGCCGACAACGACTACGCGCTGGCCTGGGTGCGAAACTACGGCCGCGGGCGAGTCTTCTACTGCACCATCGCGCACAATCCGTATGTCTTCTGGGATCCGAAAATGTTGCAGTTCTATCTCGCGGCAACGCAGTTTGCGTTGGGCGATTTGGCGGCACCGACGTTGCCGAGCGGCAAACTGACACCGGCCTTGCGCGCCCAGGAAAAACTCGGATGGCGCCTGGGGATCGAGGCCTACACCTTCCACAAATACACTCTGTTCGAAGCCATCGACAAAACGGCACAACTGGGCCTGCCGTTCATGGGCGGCTTGAGTTTTCAGAAGGTCAGCAAGGAAATCCCCAAGGACTTCGATCCCCAATTGACCGATGCCGAACTCAAGCAAATCCGTTTGAAACTGGACGACGCCGGCGTGCGCCTGCTGACCTACTACTATCAACAAATCCCGGGCGACGAAGCCGGTTGCCGGAAGGTATTCGAGTTCGGGCGCAAGATCGGCATCGAGACGTTCATGTCGGAACCGCTGCCGAAGGATTTGGAGGTCATCGAAAAGTTCTGCGATGAATACGATCTCAACGTGGCCCTGCACAACCACGATCAAAAGGCCTCGCCGCAATACTGGCATCCGGAGGGCATTTTGAAAGCCTGTCAGGGACGCAGCAAACGGCTCGGTGCCTGTGCCGACATCGGCTATTGGCTGCGCTCCGGTATCGATCCGGTCGTCGCCGTCAACCAACTTAAAGATCGCCTCATCACGGTGCAGATGCACGACCTGCATGAGATAAGTCCGGAAGGCCACGATGTGCCCTGGGGCACCGGCGCCAGCAAGAGCGCGCAGTTCATCTCGGAAGTCCATCGACTGGGAATTCACCCGACGATGTGGGGGCTTGAATATTCCTACAACTGGTTCGACTCGATGCCGGAAATCGCCCGGACGATTACCTTCTTCAACCAACAGTGTTTGCAATTGGCCAAATTATGAGCAACGACAACCATATTCAGTCTGGAACCGATAAACTGACGCCGCCCGCCAAACTGACCCGGCGGTCATTCCTGGCCAAGGCCGGCGCTCTTCCCATCGCAAGCGCCACGCTCAGCATTCTCCCTGGCGCCCTCTGGAGCGCACCCGTCAAACCCAACGACCGAATCAACGCTGGCCTGATTGGTATCGGCGCAATGGGCAGCGGACACCTGGGCCGTCTCGCGGGCGATCCGGGCGTGAACTTGCTCGCGGTCTGCGAAGTCGATCCTGTACGCCGGAACCGGGCCAAAGACCGGGTCGAAGCGATCTGCGCCCAACGAAAGAGCAGCGGCACGTATCGAGGTTGCATCGCCTACCATGATTATCGCGAGGTGCTGGCGCGGCCGGACATCGACGCGGTGCTTATTGCCACGCCGGACCACTGGCATACGCTCCAATCCATTCACGCGGTCCAAGCCGGCAAGGACGTTTATTGCGAGAAACCCATTTCGTTGACCATCGAGCAAGGTCGGCAGTTGGTGCAAACCATCCGTCGTTTTGGTCGCGTGTTCCAGACCGGAACCCAATACCGATCCATTCCGACGATCCGGGAGGTTTGTCATTTTGTCCGTGGGGGCGGGTTGGGTCAGGTGAAGTCCGTGTTCACCTTGTGGCAAAATCTGAGTCCCTGGCTGGACTCCCCACGTTGCCAGCCTTACGCCCAAGCCATGGACCTGGCGAAAAGCCGGCTGTCGTATGCGCCGTTGAATTTCCAACTACCGGCCGAACCGGTGCCCGAGGGGCTGGATTGGAATCTGTGGGTCGGACCGGCGCCTTGGCATCCTTACAACTCACTCTTTCACACCAACCCCTCGCCCGGCGTTGTGCCGTGGTCATTCTGCGAGGACTTCGGCGCGGCGTCCGTCACGTGGTTCCATTCGCACGCCGCCGACGTAATCCAGTATGCCTTGGGCGTGGAGGAGAGCGGGCCGGTGGAATTCATTCATCCGAGCAGCGGCGAATTTCCCACGCTGACTTGCAAGTATTCCAACGGCACGCAACTCCACCTGGTCGAGCATTGGGGCCAGGTGAAGGACCTCTACAAAGCCGTGCCGTCCGACGCTCGGTTGGCCGGCAATTTCGGGGGCATCTTCGTCGGCGAACGCGGCTGGGTGACCTCGATGTCGGTGGGCGGCCCGATTGAAGGGGGTCCGGAAGAAATCTTCACGGCCATGAAACTGCGCACCCGCGAGGTGAACATCGGCGCGAACAACCATCATGCGAACTGGTTCCAGTGCATTCGCTCGCGCGGCAAGCCCAGTTGCCACGAGGAACTGGGGCACCGCTCGGCGTCATTGGGCCACTTGACCATCATCGCCTTCAAACTCGGGCGCTCGTTGAAATGGAATCCGATGACCGAAACGTTCGTCGGCGATGACGAGGCCAATCGCCTGCTGTCGCGCGCCCTTCGCGAACCGTGGCAGGCGTGAAAATAATATCCCCGGAGCTTACCCTGGTTCGATAACCTTCAATCCCGGCACAATCCCAAAGTGGCGCTGATTGAAGGTCACCACTTCACTGCCCCGCTCCAATGCCGTGGCGGCGACAATGACGTCATAGGCCCTAATCATAGTTCCCGCGGCTTCCAGTGCAGCCCAAATTCGGGCATGCTCACGAGCAGTCTGTTCGGTATAGGGAATGATGGGCAACGGCGCCATTACCACCTGCAAATATTGCAAGCGCCGGGTTTTGTTTACGCCGGTAGCCCGTTCCACTCCGTGCCAAAGTTCGGCCACCGTGATGGCGGTCACTTCAAACAACTCGTTAGATGAAAGTAATTGCAGCGCAAAGGGTGATTGAGTAGCTTCTCAGCATGATGGACGTTGCCACAATTGAACGAGAGGCGCTTTCCTTGACGGTCGCCGAACGGGCACTACTTGCCGACCGGCTGCTCCGAACGTTGGACCTGGAAGACGCTGAGCGTATGGAGCGGTGGGGGCGGGAGGCAGATCGGCGCCTGCAAGCGTTTGAGCGAGGGGAGATGACTGCGAACAATGGACCGGAAGCAGTTGCCGCGATCCGGCGTCGGATAGAATGAATTACCGCCTGCTTGCTGTGTGTTGCGGAAGCCGAGTTGGCTGAGGCTGCAAGCTGGTACGAAGACCAAGCAGACGGTCTGGGGCAGGAGTTCATGGACGAATTTGAGGGGGTGATGGACTGGATCATGCGTTTCCCGGAAACATGGAAGCGTATCGGCGAACGACACCGTCGCTGCCTGTTCCGCAAATTTCCGTATGCCGTGCTTTACTCGCTGACTGACACCGAGATTGTCGTCGCTGGGGTGATTGATCTTCGCCGCGATCCTCAGCACATGGAGCAAAGGCAAGAGACAACATGAGAGCGAACCAATCGGTTCACCGAACAGCCGCCCTGCGCCGTGAGTTCAAGCGGGCTGGGAGATTTGTCCGTCGGATTGGCTGCCGACGGGCGTTGCCGGGCGTCTGTCGGTGACCTTGCCGTTCGCCACAAGCACCTGCACCCTTATGAATGGGCCTACACCAAACGAGGAAACACTGCTCTCCAAAGCGTGCCGAATCATGATGAGCTTCAAACCATGCACCGTCGTGTTCAGGGACGGCACGCAGTTGAAGTGTGAGAGGATCATCAAGACTGGCGTCACAATCGTCGGTGATACAATTGGCTCAGTTACCGTTGTCGTTGGCGGCCGCAGTGAGGAGTTCACGGCTAAGAGCCTGTTTGAAACCTTGTAGCAGCCGACGTGAGGAGGCTCATTCTTGTCGGATGCCTCACAGTTGTCCAAAAAATGAGCCTCCTTACGTCGGCGGCTACAAATCGATTGGAATTTTAACACAGGCTCTACGCGAAAACGAGATTTTCGCCAAAGTCGCATATTGATTGTCATTGGCCCATTTCACCTGCCATATTACCGGCATGAACGCGTGGATAGCTGATTACCTCAAAGCGCAAAAAGCCGCCCTGGATTCCATCCCGGTAGCGGACGTGGCCCAGTTGATCGAAAAGCTGCGGCAGGCGCTGAAGGAGGATCGCCAGATTTTTGTGATGGGCAACGGAGGCAGCGCCGCCAATGCCTCGCATTTCGCCACCGACTTGGGCAAGGGTTCTTCAGACAAGCTTGGAGTGCGCTTCCGGGTGCTCTCCCTCAACGACAACGTAAGTTGGATGACTGCGCTGGGAAATGATTATGCCTACGAGGATATTTATGTGCGCCAGTTGATGAACTACGGCAAGTCCGGCGACCTGGTGCTGGTGTTGAGCGTCAGCGGCAATTCGCCCAACGTAGTGCGCGCCGTAGAGTGGGCCAAGGCACACGGCCTGAACACCATTGCGCTCGTCGGAAGCAAACGGGGCAAGCTCGCGGAAGTCGCTAGCGACGTGCTTGTAATCAACTCGACCCATTACGGCCGGGTGGAAGACGCCCAGATGGGCATTTGCCACCTCCTCTGCTACGCATTCATGGAGAATCCGTCCCTGGGCGAGTTCAAGTAACGCCTGCTCTCACCGCTCGGCAGCCTTTGGGCTAGAATTCACTGGACCGCCCCTTCAACGATGGGGGTTAACTCCGGTCGTGGCTGATCGATTGGAGCAGGCAGAGGAACTTAGTGCGCGTGAGGGCGGTTGGAACGATGTAAGACGGGGTATCTGGTGGCCGCGGTTTGTTTCCACAACTTTGCTTGCGGTTCGCCCGCGTTCGGTCCATGCGGGGTAGCGCTGAACTGTCATGGCTCCGTCGGCTGTGCCCGTCCAAATTGCAGCTCGCAGAACGCGGCATACAAGCGCGGCGCGCATACGAATGGTCGTGCGTGCCAAAACCAGCCACCATGCCTGCTTCCCAGAACACGATGCGGGTGGCACGGCGGGCGGCGGACAAGCGACGGACAACGATGAAGGTCGTGCGCTACGGCATGAGCGCCTCCAACGCTTCCTATCAGCGCAACAGCGTGCGACGCAACCAGCCCAACCAGCCGTCGGAATCCACCATCAGGATGCGGAACAGGTTGCTTTCTTCATCCGTCCAGAGCGTAATCTTTGGCGAATAATCCTCCGGTTCGCTGGCGGCATCGGCAATGCCGGGCCGCTTTAAGAACGCCTCGTTGGTGGTGAGCAGCACCCAGTCGGACGCATACGCCTGTACGCTGTCCGCTTCATCGTCGTACCATTCCCGCTCGTCGTCGTGGATGATCGCGGTGTGAAATCCCAATCGCGCGGCGGCGCGCATGACAACCGGCTCGAGGTCCAGGTAATGATTGGAAATGTGTACGGCCAGAACGCCATCGGGTTGCAAATGGTGGCGGTAAATCTCAAAGGCCTCCCGCGTCAGCAAGTGGACCGGAATCGCGTCGCTGCTGAAAGCATCGAGCGCCAGGATGTCAAAGTGCTGGTCCGGCTCGCGCTCCATCGACAGGCGCGCATCGCCCAGGGCGACTTCGACCTGCGCCGCCGAATCAGCCAGGTACGTGAACCGGGTCCGCGCCAGACGCCGCACCTCGGCGTTGATTTCGTAAAAGCGCATCGTGTCTCCGGCTTTGCCCCAAGCCGCCATGGTGCCGGTGCCCAAGCCCACCACCCCGATGCGCCGGTTGGTGTGCCGGGGAAAATTTTCCATGGTTCGGCCAATGCCACTGGTTGACGTGTAATAGCTTGAGGGCAACCGGCGTTTGTCAGGCGCGCCGTATTGCAGTCCGTGCGTCGTGGTGCCGTGCAGCAGCCGGATTTCATGCGCTTCCGGATAATCGCGGCTGTACTCCTCGACTTTCAATACGCCATAGAAGCTGCGCGATACTTCGACCGCATATTGCACGGTGTAGGCCGCTTCATGGTAAAGACCGGCCCCCAGTCCAACCAACCCGAGCAAGATGACCGCCCAAGCCCACTTGCGCCGGCCGCGGTGCAACGGTCCCTTGGGATCAACGAACAGCACCGCCGCCACCAGCAGACCGAGCACGAACATTCCCATCTGGAGCTCGAAGTAGCCTTTGAAAATAAATGGCGCCACGCCGGCCACAAACAAACCGCCGAACGCGCCACCCGCAGCAATCATCAAATAATAACCGGTCAGCTTCTCAGCCGCGGGCCGCAGCCGATAGACTTCGCCATGACACACCAGGCAGCCCACAAACAGCGTCGCCAGATAGATGCCAATGATTTTGAACTGGGACAGTTCATCCCCCCGATGGAGCAACCAGCGCAACGGTCCCATGCCCCAACGATCGGGCAGGATGAGGCTGTCACCCAGCATTACCCAGAGCACGGCGCTGAGCGCCAGGACCAGCGTGGGCAACCAAAATCCCCGATGGTACCAACGCGGGCTGTCGAAGCTCACAATGAACGACAGCAAATAAAGGCTCAGCGGCAGCACCCACAAAAACGGGATAACGGCGATGTCCTGGCAAATCTTGTTGGTCACCGCCAATAGCAACACCGAGGCGCAGGCCGGCAGGGCGAACCAGAGCCAGATGGGTTGAGGGTTGAGGAGTTGAAGGTTGAGGGTTGGAAGTTTGAGCCTCCTCACGTCGGCTGCTACTGGAGTCAGGTGACTCTGCGCTGCCAATCCCGCAGGTGATTGGACAGCGCGACGCCACACGGTTACGCCACACCAACCCGCCAGCAGAGCAAACACACCGAGGCCCAGCGACCACCAAACCGCTTGCGCGTGACGCGAAAAGTTCGGTTCGACGAGGAAGGGATAGCCGACCAACGCGAGCAAGGAACCCACGTTCGACAACGCATACAGCCGGTACGGGGACCGGCCCGGGTGCGTCTGGCTGAACCAGGCCTGCATCAATGGTCCCGTGGCCGACAGCACCCAATACGGCAAGCCGATGCAGACAACCAGCAG
This sequence comes from uncultured Verrucomicrobiae bacterium, assembly GCA_963788655.1. Taxonomy (GTDB): domain Bacteria; phylum Verrucomicrobiota; class Verrucomicrobiia; order Limisphaerales; family JAFGQR01; genus JAFGQR01. The sequence goes on from CAWBHS010000006.1 coordinate 32,188, forward strand.
CAACAGAATACGTCCCATGGGCCAGGCGCCGTCCGGGGGCTTCCACGAATCGGTGGGCGTGATCGGTAGCAACGCCAACGCGACGACCAGCAGGCCCAAGTGGACCAGCACTTGCCGGCGCGGGGCGAACCGCCGGATGCTCAAATGCGCGTAGGCATACCCACCCAGCAGCAGCACTTGGAAAAACAACATGCACGTCGTCCACACGGCCGGCGTGCCGCCGAACCAAGGCAGGATGAATTTGGCAATTAACGGTTGCACCAGGAAGAGCAGAAATGCTCCGGTGAAAATGGCCAGTCCAAATGCAAGCATAGTGGTTTATTTAGGCCGGGACGCTAGGTCCGCCCCGGCAAATTGGCAAGCCCGCGAAATGGACGCAGATCGGAGCGCTCAAGCGTGGTTTCCACCTCCTGAAAAAAGTTGGAACTTCCTTGTAACTTTCCCGCTAATCCCGGCTCAAATCTCATTAACTTAAAGTTTAGCCCTGCTGAAACTGAGAAAGGTCTGGCAAATGCCTTAAATCAGTTCCGTTAACCGTGAAACCTTAAATTGTATGAAGCGAACTCTTTCCTTGACGCAATTCACCCGCCTGGTTGTTACCCTGGGTTTGGCTCTCCCCTTCGGCGCTATGGCCGCCAGTTATAGCCTAATGGGCTGGAACGACTTGGGCATGCACTGCATGGATAGTGATTACTCAGTGTTTTCGATCCTGCCGCCGTATAACACTATCCACGGGCAGTTCCTGGTCCAGGGGCATCCGGTGACGCCGGCTTCAGGCTACACGATCACTTACGAGGCGGTCGCCGATCCGAGCGGGTCGTCCAACTCCACTTCGGAAGGCAAAACTCAGTTCTGGCAATACATCGAGCCACTCTATGGTGTCGCCTTGCCGGTGAACATGGGCCTGGCCGGTTATGCCATGCCCGGCAGCAGCAATGCGCCTCAGACAATGCATTTCGAAACCAATCTGAATTGGTTCACCGCCGAAGGCATTCCTTTGACGCCCTTCGACGATGCCGGTCAAAAGAACTACTACCCGTTGATGCGGCTGATCGCCTGGGACGCTGGTAACAATCCGGTAGCCACCAATGACATCGTGCTGCCCATCTCGGACGAAATGGATTGTCGGGCCTGTCATGCCTCTGGAACTGCTTCGCCGGCCGAACCGGCAGCGGGCTGGGTTTGGGCGGGCAATCCGGAACGCGACTACCGGCTGAACATTCTCCGATTGCACGATGAAATGCAGGCCTCCGCCAGTTACTCGAGCGTCCTGGCCAGCAATGATTACAATCCGGCCGGGTTGTATCGCAGCGTGACGGTGGACGGCAAACCCGTGCTGTGTGCCAAATGCCATCGGTCCAATGCCCTTCCCGGCACCGGATTTGGAACCATCCCTCCCTTGACGCAGGCCATTCATTCGCGGCACGCCACCGTCACCGATCCGGAAACCGGGTTGGAATTGAATAACATTGCCAATCGCGCCTCCTGCTATCGGTGCCATCCCGGCTCGGAAACCCGCTGTTTGCGGGGGGTGATGGGCGATTACGTGGCGGCGAATGGTTCGCGTGCGATCCAGTGCCAAAGTTGCCATGGTTCGATGAGCGCGGTGGGGGCGGCCACTCGGGAAGGCTGGTTCAACGAGCCCAATTGCCAGGCCTGCCATACCGGCACCGCCACCAGCAACAACGGCCAGATTCGTTACGACAACGCGCTGCTCCCCTCCGGGCAGTTGCGCCAGCCGGTCAACGCGACCTTTGCCACCCAACCGAATGTGCCCGTGGCCGGACTTACGCTGTATCGCTTCTCGACCGGCCATGGCGGGCTGCAATGCGAAGCGTGCCACGGTTCCACCCATGCCGAGTATCCCTCGCACGCGAATGACAACATCCGGATCGTGGAAAGCCAGGGGCATGCGGGCGTGCTGTCCGAATGCACGGCCTGCCACACCACCATGCCCGTGACCGTGAACGGCGGGCCGCACGGAATGCATCCGGTCGGGCAAACGTGGGTTAGCCGTCATGGCAACGTCGCCGAGGACGGCAATTCCGGCCAATGCCAGGTCTGCCATGGGACCGATTACCGCGGCACGGTGCTTTCGAAGATGCAAGCCGACCGCACTTTAAGCGCTTTCGGCACCAAACATTTCTGGCGCGGTTTTCAAGTCGGCTGTTACGCCTGCCACAACGGACCGGGCAGCGAATCCGCCACTCCCAACACCCCCGCCCTGGTCAACAATGTGTCGGCCAGTACCACGAGCGAAAATCCCGTGGCCATCACGCTCCCGGCGAGCGACGTTAATGGCAATCCATTGACCCTCCGAATCGTGTCGCAACCGCAGCACGGCGCGCTGGCGTTGAACGACACCACGGCGACCTACGTTTCCGATCCAGGCTTTGTGGGAACGGACACGTTTACGTTTGCCGCGTGGGATGGCTCCACGGATTCCAACCTGGGCACCGGCACGGTGACCGTGGCGCAAGGCGCCTTCTCGATTTCGGCGAAGACACTGGTGCCTCCGGAGTTCCCCGCGGATTGGCCGGTGCCGTTTGTTGCTTATGCAACCGCCAGCAACGTCAACGCCACCGTGACCTACGATTGGGACTTCGGCGATGGCACCACGCATGGCACCGACCAATTCAGTCAGCACACGTACTCCTCACCGGTAACTTACTCCTGGACGCTGATTGCCACCGTGCAGGCCGGCGCCACCCAGGCAAGCACCACCGAAACCGGCACAGTCCAAATTTCTCAGCCGATGACACTGGCCGCCTTGCATTCTGGCAACCAGGTGTTGGTGTCCTGGCCCCGCAGCAGCGTGGACGCAATCTTGGAAGCTAATTCAGCCTTGGCACCCACCAGCCCGTGGTATTGGCTGACCAACACTCCAACCGCAAACCCGGACCACCTGACGCTGACCATTGATAATCCGAGCGGCGCCAGCTTCTACCGCCTGCGTCGGGCCCAGTAGCACAATGACCAATAGCCAATGACCAAGGCCCATTGAAGGCCCAAGTCCTAAGCCAGAACGATTCAGTAGGACAGGCGAGACGCCTGTCCCGAATGGAACGAAGACATCGACTTGCATCGCCGGGCTGGGACTCTCCCAGGTCACCCATAAGTGAGAACGCCCTTCGCTATCCGAGACAGGCGAGACGCCTGTCCTACCGCGCCGAATCGCATCATCGCTGCTCCAGCTACTGAATGGATACGGCTTAGCTCCGACGGGGGAGCCAACAACCATTCGCCGGATTAATTGGGTATTGGGCCTTGGTCATTCCCTGGACATTGGTCAGTGGTCAATGGTCATTGGACCTCGCCCTTCGTGTCATGCCTTTGCCCAAAACGCCTGAAGGCGGAACTCCGAGCAATACGCTCCGGTTCGGAGGGACGCCTCTGGTTTCCCTCAAATTTTGTTTGAATATTCGGGGCTGCTTTGAATCATACCATTCATGAATCAACAAAGATTTTTCGCGGTCGGCGAAATGTTGTGAGATGGATGTCGGGCGCTTTCGGTTTGGCATGGGTGCCCTGTTGACTTTGTTCCCAGTAGCAGCCGAGGCGAGCGCCGCGCCGAAAACGCTCACCGGGGACCACATTCCCACCAGCGACGGCGATTTGATTGTCCACCCCATCAACCATGCCACGCTGGCATTGGGCTGGAAGGGATTGACCATCTACGTGGATCCCGTAGGGGGCAGTCAGCGGTTTGCGGAATTGCCGGCACCAGACCTCGTCTTATTGACCGATTTGCACGGCGATCATTTGAACATTGACACGCTGAAAGCGGTGACCGGCGAAAACACGGCGATCATTGCGCCTTCCGCCACCGTCAAGCGCCTGCCGGAAACGCTGCGTCTTTGGGCCAAGCCGTTGGACAACGGAGAAACCAAAGACCTGTTGGGGCTCAAGATCGAAGTGATTGCCGCCTACAACCTCACCGAGGAGCGCACCAAGTATCACTCGAAAGGCCGGGGCAACGGGTACGTGATCAACTTTGGCAACACGCGCGTTTATCTCAGTGGCGACACCGAAGACACGCCGGAAATGCGCGCACTCAAAAACATTGACGTGGCTTTTTTGTGCATGAACCTGCCGTACACCATGTCGGTCGAACAGGCGGCCGACGCCGTCCACGCCTTCAAACCGAAAATCGTCTATCCGTACCATTACCGCGGCAGTGACCTCGAGCAGTTCAAGAAACTGGTCGGTGACGATTCCGGCATCGAGGTCCGGATTCGGGATTGGTATCAATAGCGACGAGTTGGCGGGAACATTACCCCCCCGATTAAAACGCCGACCGGCGGTAGCCGACGACGTGAAGAGGCAGAGCGCGGTCAGGGAACATCGGGTCCGGTTCGTTGCGTCGGCGGCGACTTGAGATGGGGATTATCGGGGAGTCAGCGATCCAACCGCAACGCCCAATCCTGGTTGTCCGGCGCTCAGTTCACCACCAAAGCCATACCCGGGCGAAGTTCAGGCCGTTGGTTTTGAGCGCGTCAAACTGCGCGGTGTAATTGAAGTCCAAATCGGAGAAGGTGCCCCAAGTATAGTCGCCCAGCAGCAGGAGCGGGCCACCATCCGGCGCTTGAAAATAGAAGGGGTGGTCAGGATGAATGCGCAATGCCCGCGACGGATCTCGCGCTGGCGATGGAGCGGACGCTTCTGCCAGTGGCAGGCTTCGCGATGGGAACGGAGGCCAAAATTGTCTCCGCGCAAACGACCTGAATCAGCAACCAGCGCGCGGCAGATTTCATGCCTGAAACATGAACTCAATTCCGGCAAAAGTCGAGACTTCTTCCGCACTAATCTTCTCCTCGGCGGTCGTCGATGGCGCGCCTGACCTCCGTGGAGCGGGGCGGCCGGTGGCAATCTCCCTTTTGTCGGAGCGCGGACATTCTTGTCCGCATTCGATTGATGTCGGGCGGATGAGCGGACAAGAATGTCCGCGCTCCGATTTGATTCCCGATACAAAAAAGGAATGGGAAGCACCCGCCGGCCTTCTTCCACTTCCCCGATTGCCATCAGCCAATTCAGTCCCCATTATCTCCCAAGCAACATTAGATCAATAACCCGATGAATAGCCCAATTGCTATGCGAACCGATTCCCAGTTCTGATGAAAACGTTTCTTGTCTGTCTGCTGCTGTCCATTGGCGGGTTGCCTGCCGCTGAAAGGCTCCAACTCGCGTCCCCCGATGGAAAAGTGAGCGTCACGTTCGCCATCACCAAATTCGAAGGCCAATCCGGTTGTCCGGTCTATTCCGTGAGTTACGCCGGCAAGACGATTGTTAGCGAATCGCGCCTGGGTCTGGAACTCGAGCCGGCTCCCTTGCGCGCCGGATTGGAGATGGTCGGGCATTCGACCCAGCAACACGATGAAACGTGGAAGCCGGTGTATGGCGAACGCAACACGGTGCGCGACCATTACCGCCAACTCATCGTGGACCTCAAGGAATCCGTCGCGCCGCATCGAACGCTGCAATTGACGTTTCGGGCCTACAACGAAGGCGCGGCCTTCAACTACACCTTGCCGCAGCAGGCGGGCCAGGAACGCGTCCACATCCGCAAAGAACTGACCGAGTTCCGGTTTCCCGACGACCATGCCGCGTGGGCGGTTTACAGCGCGCAGGGTAAGTATGCCAAAGTGCAACTCAGCCAGATCAAACGCGGTTGTGAACGGCCTTTAACAATCCAGGTGGACGACCATTGTTTTGCCGCGTTGGCCGAGGCGCGGCTGGTGGATTATGCGCGGATGAAATTCGCGCCGCTGGCCGGCCAGACCCAATGTCTGGTCAGCGAACTGAGCGGCCCGGTGGAAGCCGCCTTGCCATTGACCACACCCTGGCGCGTGGTGATGGTGGCGGACAGTCCGGGTCAGTTACTCGAAAACAATGACCTGATTCTGAATCTCAACGATCCCTGCGCGATTGCCGACCCTGCGTGGATTAAACCGGGGAAAGTCATTCGCGAAGTTACCCTGACCACGGCGGGCGGCAAGTCGTGTGTGGATTTCGCCGCACAACACCATCTTCAATATGTCGAGTATGACGCCGGATGGTACGGTCCGGAAAACGCCAACGACTCCGACGCCACCACCGTGACGGTCGATCCTCATCGTTCCCGGGGCCCGCTGGATTTGCCGGCGGTCATTCGTTACGCCGCGGACCGGGGCATCGGCATCATTTTGTATGTGAACCATCGCGCGCTGGAACGTCAGTTGGACGAGATCCTGCCCTTGTATCAGCAGTGGGGTGTGAAGGGGCTCAAATACGGTTTTGTCAACGTCGGTTCGCAGCAATGGACGAGCTGGTTGCACGAGGCGATCCGCAAAGCCGCGGAATACCATTTAATGGTGGATGTCCATGACGAATATCGGCCCACCGGCTATTCGCGCACTTATCCCAACTTCATGACCCAGGAAGGCATTGCCGGCGACGAAACCAGTCCCGCCAATTCATTGACCTGACGATCCTCTTTACCCGCATGCTGGCGGGCGCGGCCGACAATACCATTTGCTACTACGATGGCCGCGTCGATCGCAACGCCAGCCATGCCTATCAGTTGGCCAAAGCTGTGTGCTTCTACAGTCCCTGGCAGTTCCTTTACTGGTACGATCGTCCAGCGGCTTCCCCTCAAAAAGCCGGCGGCGCCGGCGGCGCGCAAACGGGCATCGGTAACGAACCGGAACTGGAATTCTTCGACCGCGTGCCCACCGTTTGGGACGACACGAAAGTCCTGCACGGCCGGATTGGCGAATATGCCTTGATCGCCCGGCGCAGTGGACCGGAGTGGTTTATTGGCGGCATGAACAGCGGCCAACCGCGCACGCTGAAGGCGCCGCTTGGTTTTCTTGAACCAGGGAAAAAGTATGTAGCGCATCTCTATACGGATGATCCCTCCGTGCCCACGCGGACCCACGTAAAAATCGAACGTTATCGGGTGGACGCGAATACAGTGCTAAATCTTGCCATGTCCGCCCAAGGCGGCGAAGCCGCTTGGTTGGTTCCGGCGACGGAGAGCGACGCATTTCCCGAATACCGGTGAACATGAACCGCGGATGCAGTTTTGTCGTCCCGCTCCGGCATCGCCTCATTTGAATGCGTTCCCACCACCAGCCCAGCGAGCCCAGAGCTTTCGGTGCCAAGCTCAAATCCTGGATGTGGCAATTGCTGGCCAGGCTCCTGGAAAACAGCGCGTCGGGTGATCGCTTACGTGGTTGGATATGCCTGGCGGTAGTGGGGATCATTCTGGTGGCGGGGCTGTTGCCGTTACGGTTCACCGCTCAAAACAACGTCAGTTGGCTGGCCAACACCAATGGACTCCATTTTCCAGGAGGCGAAGCGCGTTCACCATTTGATCCCGGCGGTGTTGCCCTGACACCGCAACCCTTGTCGCTGTCACCGGGCGCGACGGTAGCAACCGGCGCGCTCAGCATCGAATTGTGGCTGCGTCCGGCCAAAGAGCCAACCGGTGCCCGCCAACGAGTTCTCGCCGTTTGCGATGCGTCTGGCGACGAACTCTTTTTCATCGGACAATGGACCACTCAACTGCTGGGATTGATCCGGCGACCCGGCGCTTCCGGCAAGGCTGCGTTTCAGGAAATCGATGTGCCGGACTCGCTGAGTGAGGGACAGGCGCGTTTCGCAACCATCACGTCTGGCACCAACGGTACGGCCTTTTACCTCGAAGGAGCCTTGGCCAAACAATACCCGAATGTGCCTCTGCTTCCCGCAACCGAATCCCTCTTCGGAAAACGCCTTTACCTGGGCAATTCGCCGGACGGACTGTGGCCCTGGGCCGGTGACATTCTGGGGCTGGCAGTTTACGGGCGAGCGCTGCCAGCATCGGAAGTGTTGGCGAGCTATGAATGGTGGGCCAGCTCAAACCGAATAGCTCGTCCGACGACGCCCGGGCTTATGGCGCTCTACAATTTTGAATCGCGCGCCGGTTCGTGGGTGCCGGAGGTCGCAAGTGGGGCGTCCAATTCGCTGTTCATCCCCGACCACTTTGCCTTCACCAAACCAGCGCTTGAACCAGTGGATTTCTCGATGCACGACCGCGGTGATTTGCTGTTGAACGTGTTCGGGTTTGTTCCGTTCGGATTCATGTTCGCCCTCTGGCAATGGCGCGTCCGACGTAGCTCCCGCTGGAACCTGGTGGTGTTCGCCGTCGTGGTGGGCGGATTGCTGAGCTTGGGAATCGAATGGGTTCAAGTTTACCTGCCCATGCGGGATTCCTCGCTGACCGATTTGCTCTGCAATACCTTGGGCACGCTGTTGGGGGCGTTGATCATTTACTGGCCTGGAATTCGCGAACCGAGAGCACCCAAAAACTAACCAGCCGAGATAAGAATCAGGTTCCGGAGCAGACTGGTTGCGCCAAATCTGTACACCTGCCAGTTGGACTCCCCAGTTTGCCGGAGGCCGGCACTGCCGCGGCAGCGTCGTGGACTGCGGCAGTCCTCTGCCGCTTTCGAATACCCCGGTTGCCGATGGCGAACGCGCTCCCCATGTTCAACTGAATTCTCCCATTGAATCCCGCCATCCGAAGCGGTAAAAGAATGCCATGGTTATGTGTCCAAAGTGTCGATTCCATTTATTCCTAAAACGGACAATTCGCCGATGGTGTCCGTTGCTGTTCGTTTTCTTGGGAACGCTCCCGGCCCTAAGCGCGCCGCCGCAACGTGGCTCGCTGCTGCAACCGTATTGGGCCAACCGCCAACCCAATATCGTCTTCATCCTGGCGGACGGGCTTCGATACGACGACCTTGGTTGCTATGGCGGGGCGATCAAGACGCCGCACCTCGACCAATTGGCCGCGGAAGGCATGCGGTTCACCCAGGGCTACGCCGGCAGTCCGGACAGCGCCCCGTCGCGCGCCACATTGCTCACCGGATTGGACACCGGGCATGCGCGCGTTCGCGGTCCCGGTGAAGTGACCCTGCTGACCAACGATGTCACCGTGGCCGAAATTCTGCGGGATGCCGGCTACGCCACGGGGGTAATTGGCGAATGGGGCCTGGGGGTGGCATCGACACCTGAACGGCACCGGCTCCCGAAACCTGATGAGATGACGGTGTCGCTTGAAGAAGAGAATCAAGGAATCCCAACGAACCAGGGCTTTGACGAATGGCTCGGCTTCCTCAACCTGCAACACGCCGCCGACAGTTATCCCACGCAAATGTGGCGGAACGCGGAGGTGCTGCCACTCGATAAAAACTTCTACAACTACCGTGGCTTGTATGCGCCGGACTTGCTCACCCGGGCAGCGACCAATTTCGTGCGGATCAACAAATGGCAACCGTCATTCCTGTACCTCGCTTCAACGCTGCCGCGCGCTCCGCACAATGATGTCGGCGATGTCGGACCGAGCCGGCCCGCCTTGGTTGCCCGCTTGGATGCGGATGTCGGGAAGCTCATGGCCGCGATCGTTCATTTGAAACTCGACACGAACACGGTCGTCTTCCTGGCCAGCGACCGCAGTCCCCGGCCAGAACGCAGTGAGTCACCGGATGCCCAAAAACAAGTCGAGCATTCCAGCGAACCTGCAAGCGATTTGACCGAAGCCCGGCTGCGCGTGCCCATGATCGTGCGGTGGCCGGGCAAAATTCCCGCGGGCAAAGTCACGGACCAACTCTGCGCCCTGTGGGATTTCCTGCCCACCGCGCTGGAAATCGCCGGAACCAATGCCCCGCCGGGCATCGATGGCATCTCGCTCTTACCCACGCTGCGCGGCCAACCGCAGACCACGCAGCACGATTTCCTCTATTGGGAGTGCCACCGCCAAACGACCCAGCAAGCGGTGCGCCTGAAGAATTGGAAGGCGATCCGCTTGGCGCCCAATCAACCAATTGCGCTTTACGATCTCAAAGCCGATCCGACAGAAACCCACAACGTGGCGGCGCAACACCCGGAGGTCGTGAACCGCATGAAGCAGCTTCTCCAACAGGCGCGCACGGAATCCAAGCGTTGGCCGCTGAAGAATGCCCGTGAAAAGACCGCGGCCGCCGCCCAACCCCGCGTGGCGGCCTCAACCAGGTGAAGCATGTTTTTCATCCTGCCAGTCGGAGTGGATTACCAGGCCCGGCGTTACCCGGTGGTGACGTTCACACTGATTGGCCTCAACGTGGTGATGTGGCTTCTTTCGCTGGTGGCCAACGCCCACGGCACGGCGTTGCCGGGCGAGCTCAGTGAATGGGAAATGAACCTCTGGCTCATTCCCGCCCATTCGGGCTGGCACGCCTACCTCACCACCCTGTTTGTTCATGCCGGCTTCCTGCACCTGCTGGGGAACATGGTTTATTTGTTCCTGTTTGGGTCACCCGTGGAAGATATTATCGGGCGCTGGCAGTTTGTGATCTTCTACTTGCTGGGGGGATTGGTGGCGGACTTTGCGCACATAGCCTTCACACCGGAACACTTTGCTTCACTGATGCCTTTGGGCGGCGCCTCAGGAGCCGTCTCCGCCTGCATCGGTGGATTCATGCTGCTCCTGGCCAAAACCCGCATTGAGTTCAAATACTTGATCATTCTGTTCGTGCGGTTTTGGAGCGGCGAGTTCTTTCTGCCCGCCTGGCTCGTCATGTCCTTTTGGTTTTTGGAAGACTTGGTTTTTGCGGTGCTGAGTCTTGGTAGCAGCGGCGGCGGCACAGCATTCGGTGCGCACGTGGGCGGCTTTGCCAGCGGGATGGCGATGATTGCCCTTTACCAATTGCTGCAAAGACAATGGGGTGCGTCCGCGGAAGTGGACGACGAGCAAATCGAACTCGAACCAGCACCCATCCCGATGGATGCGGCAACCATTTACTTGTTCGATGGGGTCAACCAATCGGGGCCGTTCAGTTCGACCCAAATTTCCCAAATGCTCGCGCTGGGCTCCATCACGGCCGACGCGATGTATTGGCAGGAAGGCATGCCCGACTGGGGCAGCGTACAGGAACTGGGGCTGGAATAAGCGCGTTCCTGGCCCGGATATTTCCCTCTGACTTGAAACGCCAACGGGCCGTAGCTGCCGACGAGCGGAGGTGGAATACAGTTGGGTTGCATCGTTTTCGCTTCCCGCTCGAATTCCCGACCATTGAGCAGATCAATCCTTGCCCGAGTTTTATCAATTGGCACCCCGACCGCCTTCAGGTTTAGGCTGCGGGCGTATTGAAACAGAAAACCTGTGAACCAACTAACGCACGCCGCTTGAGGCGCAAGCTGCGGGCGCGTGGAACTGCCCGGACGGAGCGGGCTCAACGAAAGGTGTCGCCGTGCAATTGAATCTGACCATGGCCTGGTTGTGGATCGTAATGGGGTTTGCTACGGGAATGATTCTCGGGCTGAATTTCCACCGCGAGAATTGGCTGGGAGGCTACGGCAGTCATCGCCGGCGGTTGTATCGGCTGGGCCACATTTCCTTTTTTGGCTTGGGCGTGGTCAACGCGATGTTTTACGGGACGGCCTCCGTTCTGCGTCTGGCTTCGCATTTCAGCCAGGTGGCTGCGTGGGCCTTCATTGTCGGGGCCGCGACGATGCCGGTATGTTGCCTGATCATGGCGCATTGGCCCAAAGGGCGGATGCTGTTCGCGATTCCCGTCAGCAGCCTGCTCACCGGTGGGGTCTTAACTCTCTGGGAGATTATCAAATTATGAAGAAGATCGGATTCATTGCCATGAGTGGGATTCGGGCGCAGAACCAGGAACTGCTCAAACTCGGGCTGACCCTGCCGGGATTTGTCGAGCGCAGCAAAGTCATTGCGTCGCTGCCCAGTTTGTCGTTGCTGACCCTCGCGGGCCTGACGCCGGACAGGTATGCGGTGGAGTATCGCGAGATTCAGGATCTGCAACAGGCGGGGCCATTGCCGGAGGACTACGACCTGGTGGCGATCACTTCCTTGTCCGCGCAGATGACCGAAGCTTACAAGGTCGCCGATTTCTATCGCCGCCAATCGGTGCCCGTAGTGATGGGCGGCTTGCACGTGACCGCCGTACCGGACGAAGCACAGGAACACGGCGCCAGCGCGGTAGTGGGCGAAGGCGAACCGTTGTGGCCGGAAGTACTGGCGGACTTCGAACGGAACGCACTGAAGCCCATGTATCGCTCGCGGGCGGCCCGGCGCTTTGACCTGCGGGATGCGCCGATGCCCCGCTTCGAGTTGCTGGAACCGGACAAGTATAACCGGCTCACCGTCCAAACCAGCCGGGGCTGTCCGCACGCCTGCGAGTTTTGCGCCAGTTCGATCCTGCTCACGCCGCGGTACCAACTCAAGCCGGTGCCCAAGGTGATCGCGGAAATCCAGGCCATCAAACGCATCTGGCCGCGGCCGTTCATCGAATTTGCCGATGACAATAGTTTTGTGCATCGCAGCCACGCCAAGGAATTGCTCCGGGCGCTAGCGCGGGAAAAGGTGTCCTGGTTCACCGAGGCGGACCTGAAGGTGGCCGACGACGATGAACTGCTGGGCCTGATGCGCGACTCCGGTTGCCAACAGGTGTTGATCGGCCTCGAAAGCCCGCGCCCGGCCAGCCTCGATGGGATCGAGTTACACGGCAATTGGAAGTGGCGCCAGCGGGAGCGTTACTTCGAAGCGATTGCCAAAATCCAATCCTACGGCCTCACCGTGAACGGCTGCTTCATCCTGGGTTTGGACGGCGACACGCCCGAGGTGTTTGCCGAGGTGTTGGATTTTGTGCGCGCCTCCGGTTTGTACGAGGTGCAGATCACGCTGCTGACGGTGTTTCCGGGAACACCGTTGGAACGGCGACTGAGAGCGGAGGGCCGGCTCATCCGCGAGCGAGCCTGGGAGTTGTGTACCTTGTTCGACCTTAACGTCGTGCCGAAAAACATGAGCGTCGCCGAACTACAACAAGGATTTGTCCAGTTGGCCGAACAGTTGTATTCCGCCGACGAAACCCATCGCCGGCGGCGCCGCTTCAAGACCCGGTTGAAAACCTCACCGAATTTCCGCCGGCGAAGCCGCACGCGCCAGGCGGCGTTGCCTGCTTGACGCTCCACCCCACGCTTCGGACGATAAAACCCGTGCGTAACGATGCCCGAGGCTCGTTCGGTGACGGATGCGCAGAGGTAGGGCGAGACTCCGTCGAGCCCAAACATCCCCGCATCGTGTTCGCCAACCTGGCAACGTCAACGCGGGAAGCTTTCGGCATTCGAGTATCAAGAAACTCCCTCTGCTCGGCACGGCATTGACGGACGCGCTCAGGGAAGTCAGGGCTCGACGGAGTCTCGCCCTACCCGAACTGCCTGGGTTTGGATTTGACACAGCCATCAAAGTGACATTTCATTGGGGCGTTATGGAAAATTATTTTCTGCCTAGTTGTGTTATCCAAGTCGTTGGTACGGCTGAACAGCGTTGGCCGGAAACATGCACATGACAGCCGCAGCCACAAGCCAGAAGAAAGCTGCGCTCCTTGAGTTGGCAAAGAGCATCCGTTCGCACGAGGACTGGTGGCTCTTTCCGGCCCAAGACCCGGTTCAGGGGTTTATGGGTACAGATCCGATATTCATCGTCGGGGATCAGCCATCGAGAAGCGAATGGCCGCCCGAACATCCAAACAGGAAGGCTTTCTACGGACACCTCGAAAAAGTCGGAGTGCCAAATGCCCACTTAACCGATCTTTACAAGAAACGTGGAGCGTGTGGCGCATTGAGTGCGGGTCTGCCGGACGATTTTCACGATCACGTGAGCCTGTTTCGGAGGGAGATCGAGATTCTGCAACCTATACGCATTGTGGCATTGGGGCATCTTGCTTACCGCTTGCTAATGCAGCATGTAGCCGAGTGGCGACCCACATTGAGGCGCATGTGGCACTTCTCCTATGTGGTTCGATACGGCAAGCTGTCCCAGTATGAAGCCAACATACGTAGGGCTATTTGGGATGCGTGACACCAAATGAAACCGGCTATCAAAATCCTTGGAGCGAACGCGGGCGGGCCACGTCAGTTGGCAATGCGGAGGCGCTGGGCCGGCCGCGTCGCTCTGTTCTTTTCGGCTGAAAAGGACGCGCTATGGCAAAAGTAGGTCGCAATGATCCCTGTCCGTGCGGCAGAGGCAGAAAATACAAGAAGTGTTGCATGGAAGCCGACGAGCAGCGGAGGCCAGCAGGAGTCGCTCGCGGCAGCGATCCCCTTCCCGCATACCGGATCGCCGAAACGGAAGTGGACGCGCTCTCCAACAGTGTTATCGACTTGATCGAGGCTGGCGATTTCGGTGCTGCCGAGGCGGCCTGTCGCCGACTCCAGGAGGAGTATCCGGATCAGGTGGATGGCATCTGGCGGTTGGCGTCCGTGCATGAGGCTCGTGGAGACCGCGCGGCAGCGGCCGATTGTTATCGAGCGGCTGCGGAGTTCGCGCGCTCACACGACGGTTTTGAGGAGCAGAGTATCACCGACATGATCGAAGCGGCTGAACGAATGGAAGCCGAAAGAGCTGCACCGAATGGCGGTCCCGCGACGCCGTTTGGCAGTTCGGGAGTCACCGATGGGTCGCCATCGGTGCCCTGATCGTTGGGTGTGGCCCTTATGAGCACAATTCTATTCTTCTTCGCGTGTATGTCGGGAATATGCGCCTTCGGATTCCTTTTGACGGCGGCTGTCAGCTTTCAGCAGTTGGGTGCGCCGGGGAAATCGGCCTCTTTTCTGACACGCTGGATGCACATGCTTTCTGGCGGGTGGATTTCGGCAGCCCGAGGCATGGCCAAGAATTGGTCTCGGGAGCAGGAGCTGAGGCGACTGATGTATCTGGGATGCACAGCCCTGGTGGTAGCCGTAATCTGCGCGGTTCTAGCATTCAGTATCTAATGACCACGCAACCACCCAACCACCTTTCCAATGGAGCCAATCCCTCGCGTCGGAGCGAGTTTGGCGATTTCTGGGACATTGCGCGGCACAGCAGCAGCGAGGCGCTCCACCAACTCGCGAGCCAGACGCATGGCGCCGGAACAGGTGCTTCGCCTGAATGAGCGATGAGCGTATGACGCGGAGGTCCAACGGATCGGCAGGTGGTTACCCGTGGCGTTCGACTATTTTGCATGGCGATTTTAACACAAGCATTTCTCATTGCTCTCCGTGTCCTCCGTGCTCTGTGGTTTAATGGAGATTGATAAAGATTAAACGAGGGGCAGCGGGCAAAGTGCGGCTGTGAAAGAGGCAGATCACAAAAGTCTAATTTAAGGTTCGGTCGCCGCCTATCCCGTAGGACAGCCGTCCCGGCTGTTCCGAACTTCCAAACAGCGTTCAGCATTACCTGAAACGGTCTGCTGGAAGTGGGCGTCCTTTGCCGCTCGGGACCGGCGGGACGCCTGTCCTACGGTTGGCGGCGCGGCGGTCACATCGATTACATGCCGAGCCGTTTCAGGGAGTGCTCAACCCGTTTCCAAACTCCATCAATGGCCAGTTGCATCGAACCGGTGTTACTCCCATCACCCCATCCATTCTGTCGTCACCTCGATCGCCTGGCCGGCTTCAAGGGTGCGTCCGTCAAAGGTCACTGCCACCTTCGTGCCTTCGGCTTTCCACTTGGTCGGCACTGCGTTTCCGCCGACCGTCAGCTTCACCGCGTTGACTTTGGAACCTTTGGGCAGTTGTTGCACGATTTCCTGGAGGGCGAGGCGGCCCCATTTGACTTCGAATCGGTTGGTCTGTTTGCGCGCATTGCGTTGTTGGCTGGCGAGGCCCCAGCCTTCGGCGCTGGTAAAGAGCGCCTGGAAATTGTCCGGCTGGAGATGAGGCGCCAAACCGATCCGCTTGGCGGGGCCATGAAACTCGAAGCCGCACAACGCGGTGAACACGCCCCAACTGGCCATCGCCCGCGCGTAGTGGTCGCCGCATTCGATCTCGTTCCAGGGATTGTGCTTGGCCGGATGATAGCGGTCGTGGATGGCGCGGCAGATCGCCAGCGCTTCGGTCAGCATGTCTTCCCAAACCAGATGACCGGCCACTTGGTATTCGATGCCGGTCCAAATTTCATTGCGGTAGCGGGTGGATTTCGGCCCCAGATGTTTGCTCTGGGGCCAGGTGCAGGTGAACAGTCCGGCTTCGCCCGGATAGGCGAACCAACGTTCGGGCTTGTGCGCCTGGTTCTGCGGCCCGATGTCCGGAGCCCAGCAATATTTCCAGACCGACTGCAATGCCGACCGCACTTGCGGTGTCGGGTAGAGGTAACCCAGTCCGACTTGATGCGCCCAGCCTTGGCCAAACATCTGGTCGGCCAAACAACCGTTGGCGTATTGCCAGTCGGGATGCTTTTTCAGGTCCACGTCCTGGATGAAGTATTCCCCGTTGAACAAGCGTTTGCTGGAAAGCTTCGAGCCGGACTCGAACAGCTTGCGGCAGGTTTGGGCGAATTCGGTGTCGCCCATCTCGCGGGCCATTTCTTCGGCCGCCCGCAAAGCGCCCAGGTACAACGAACCGACCATGGTGTTGGGACCAAAGTAATTTTGGTCGTAGGTCTGGTGCTGGCTGCCTTCGAGAAGTCCATTGGCGTCGCCATCTTCCTTGATCAGAAACTCCACCGCTTTGCGGATGTTCGGCCAGTTGCGTTTGAGAAAACCGGCATCGGACGAAACCAGGTGTTCGCGGTAGGCTTTTAGAATGTATCCGCCTTGGGCATCGCCAGCCCAGGCACCCCAACCCTCGCCGCGGAAGGCAATCGCGCCATTGCCCCAGAGGCCGACGCCGGGCGCGAAGTCCTGCATCTCGCGGACGGATCGTTCCAGGCGCGGAAACAACCGGGCCAGGGCGTGTTCGTAATTCCACACATGACCGCAGGTGCCATGGCAGCAACCGCAGCCCTCCCAACCCCAGAACCGGCCGTTCTCCCACCATTGGCCGGTGGTCGTAGCCAGATTACTTATAGTCGAGTGCAGCCGATCCAGCAGCCAATGCGGCAGCGTTGATTGATAATAGGTGTCGTGCCACAGCCGCGTGTCACGGGCGAGGCGTTCCCGGTTGCCCGAGATGTATTCGGCCACTGCCAGGGCATTGCCGAAACGCTTGGCGTAGTAATTCCCCACCCGCTTTTTGTCACGGTGCAAATTGGGAATGTGCCAGGAAACCACGAAGGTGATTTCCGCATCTGCCCCGGGCTTTAGCATTACCGTCCGGCCCACGGCGCCGACGAGCGGACTGGCAAGTTGCGCGCCGGAATTCTCGGCGGACTTGGTTTCGGAATTGATAAACAGTTGCGGTGACAAGCCATTGATTTGGGTGGCGTCAACTTGCGGCCGGGCGAATGTTCCGTCATTGGCCAGAACGGCAATGGCCATCGTGCCGTAGTCGAGTTGCTCGACGAGGTTACCGGGTTGCCCGGAGGCCGGTTCATCGCGGAACTCGATTTGGTCGATATTGACATGGCCCCAGGCGCCGGAATCCGCATCGACAATTTCCAGGCGCGCCTTCTTGCCGGCAAATTCGCGGACATTCCAATTTGCGGGTTCGAGGCGTTCGTTGTCCTTGCCGGTTATCGTGCGCACCACTTTGCCGTCCACTAGCAGGTTCATACAGGTCTGGTTCTTGTGGCTGCCGCCTCCAACCAGGAAACTGATCCAATCGCGTTCGATGGTGAACTCCGGCGATGTCAATTTGCCGTGGGGCACGTCACCGCCGAGGAACGTGTTCACCAAGCCCTTGCCGGCAAAGCCGCTGACGTCTTGTTGTTTCTCCAGCGTGCCCGTGGCCGGCCGGCTGCCGAAGGCTTCGCCTTCCACCTTCCAATCGCCGTAGTTCTGTCCTTCGAAATCGGCAAACACGGTCGGCGGGCGCGCGGGAGTCTGCGCGGCTGTTTCGACCTTCAGCACACGGCAGTTAATCGCTGTGAGTCCACTCCGGCTTACGGCGCGGTTTTCACGTTCCATTACTCCAGCGAACTGCGCTTGCGAATGTCGGCAGACGGCGTTTTGCAGCCAGCCCACGAGGCTGACTTCCAGGTCCGTGGCGGAGGTGTTTTTCAAGTGGTAATTCAACAACGTGGCGGGCAGCGCGGAATCCTCTTCGTTCAGCGGAATGAACGGTGAAAACGCTTCGAGTCGCACTTCCAACGGCAGGGTTTTGTCCGGATATTCCACCCAGCCAATTGGGTATTCCCCGCAGAAGCGTGTCGCCGGAAATCCCTCGCGATTCAACGGCCGCACGGTGACCTTGCCGCCTTGACGGACCCGCAGGGCCACGCCTTGTTCCAGCGGCGGCATTTCAAAAAGCTTCTGCGGATTGGCGGCCACGGAAGGTTCGCGGCCCACCTGGTAATTTTTCGCGCCGTAGCCGGAGTTGTGTTGCTGATTGAAAATATCCCAGTAAGTCAACCGTCCGTCGCCAGTCAGATAGACTTGGCCGGCGCAGATCCCGCCGATCGGCATACCGATGGTCTTCAGCTCGCGGCCTTGGTACCAGGTGCGCTCGCTGCGGGCAAAGAGGGCGTTCACCCATTCGGGCCGCAGTTTTTTGTCCGCGGGCACGTAATGGTCAACCGTGTCCTGGCTGTCAAACGGTCCCGCAAACGGCAATTCCCACGGCAGCGGCAAGGTTGCCCCGAGGGTGATGCCCGCCGCCTTGAGGAAGTCGCGGCGGGCGATGCCGGCTGGGCGGACGGCAGAAGGTGATTGTTCGTGGCTTGAGACAGGAGTGGTTTCAGCCGGAGGATTTTTCTTTTTCATGGCCATGCCTGGTTTGAATGATCCTGAGTTGATATGCGCTGGTAATTGTGTCGGCCGAAGTAAATACAACCACGCAAGAATGGTCAAGGCGAGGAGGCGCTATACTGCGCACGGCCCTCGGACTTGAGGACAGCAGCAGCGTGACCCAGCCTGACCACTTCACCTATTCCGCCAAGGATGGCGGCGATCCTTTTCAAGCTCTTGCCATTGCCCTTGGCCGTTCAGCGCCATAATTTCTTCGTGTCCACGACGGACCCTTCGTGGTTAGCTCCCGGCGATGGAAGTCATTATTCGACCTACGGCTGATGCGGCCGCCGAATTGGCGGCACAGGTCATCGACCACGAGTTGCGGGCCAATCCGCATTTGGTGTTGGGGTTGGCCACCGGCCAAACCATGGAGGCGGTTTACGGGAAACTTGTCCACCTGCATCGGGACAAACAATTGGACTTCTCGCTGTGCCGCACCTTCAACCTCGATGAATACGTCGGGCTGCCCGGCAGCGACCGCCATTCCTACCGGCATTACATGAACCATTTCCTGTTCCTGCAGGTGAACATCGATCGGCGCAACACGTATCTGCCGGACGGCATGGCGACCGATTTGGACGGCGAATGCCAGCGCTATGAAGCGCGGATCAAACAAGTGGGCGGGATCGACGTCCAGCTTCTGGGGATCGGTCAGGCGGGCCACATGGGCTTCAATGAGCCGCTGTCGGCACTGCAGTCGCGGACCCGGGTCAAAGCTCTGTCGCCGCTGACCATCAAACAGAACTCGCCCTTGTTCGAACGTCCGGCGGACATGCCGCGGCGCGCCATCACCATGGGCGTGGGCACGATTCTGGAATGCCGGCGTTGTGTGTTGTTGGCGACGGGGGAGGCGAAAGCTGCGATTATTGCCCAGGCCGTCGAGGGGCCGATCACTTCCATGATCTCAGCCACCGGATTGCAGTTGCACCCGCGCTGCACCGTGGTGGTGGACGAAGCCGCCGCCAGCCGCTTGGAAGGGATCGATTACTACCGCTGGATATTCGACAACGAGCCCGAGTGGCTGCCCTTCCGGTAATACCGCTGTCCCGCCGGGCTCGAATTGCACCGGGGCACCCAATGCCCTTCGGAATGCCTTATTCACGGTGGACGCCTGAATACCTTCGGGACAGCCGGGACGGCTGTCCTACGGGAGCGGTTTCTTGGGGCGGACTCCAATTTTTCCCGGCGGAGCGTCAGCTTGTTTTCTTTCCCGCGCGTGAACCTTTTCGGCTTTCCGAGGCGGCGGTTGATGGGTCTGCGCGGGAGTTATCTCCGGATGGTCGCGGGAAGTGCGCGGAGCAAAGCAGAAAGGGCGGCTGATGGCGGACTGCAATTGTTCGAAATCCCGCTTGGCTTGACCGGCCCGCGGGTCGTCGGCTTGTTGATACACCTGCGCCCGCAGCGCCAAAAAGTCCAGGTTCCACGGCACGTACGGCTCGATCCCAGCCATGACTTGGAGAGTCTGCTTCGTCCCGGCCAGGTAATCGAGGCGACGGGCCGCGGCCAACTCGATCGTGGAACGCTGTTGGTCCAGCAGGCCAAGGGCGAACGGGGTTTTCAACGTTTGTCCGATCAGGGCCAGAGAAAATTCATCTTCCGTTTGCGCCGCCAGTTTGCTGGTCAACTTGAAGGTTTCTTCCATGAGTTTGGGATGAGACCAAGGATCGGTCTTCCAGGTCTCCAAACACAGCGCCAGTTCATCCGCAACCTGGGACAGGGCATTCTCGTGCCACAAAAAACGGGCGCGCACGGCATCGGCTTCGCCCGGAAACCATGGCCGCAACTGGTCGCCATAACGCAACGCGCGCACGTCGCCCCGATCCGCCAGTCCCATGGCCAGGATCAGCACCTCCAGCAGGTCGCCCGGTTCCTGGGCTTGGCCTTCCCACTCGTCGGCCACCGCGGAAAAATCATCCGTGAGGGCTTGGAAGGCCGCCTTGGCCGCCAGCCGTTTTCGGAATGGCTCATCCTCGGATTCCCCGGCATCCACGAAATGGTGGTCCAGGACCAGCGTCGAGGCCAGGCGATCCCAAATGACGTCCCGGTTCAACTGCCCGTTCCGCAAGTCGGGCCGCGCGCAGCCTTGCGCTTGGGCGAGTTCCCGCAACGAATTCAGCGCGAATGGTTGAGTCCGCCCGGCCCGCCGCCCCCAGTCGAATTCCAGGTGATTTCGATCATCCGTACCGACCGGGGGTTGCGCGGCCGTCACCGCATAGGCCAGGTGATAATTGGCGAGATACCGCGCAAAGACACCTTCGAGATCCGTGACCCGCCACAGCCGCGCCACGGCGCCGGCGAACGGTTCCGCGTGCAATCGCCGGCGCATGTCCGCCACGTCGTAAGCAACGGGCCGGAGGGAGGCCACCAGTAGTAGATCGCTGGATTGGGTCATCCAGGTTTCGATGAACGGGAACACGGTGGCCAGCGTCGCATACAAACCGCTCACGGTGGCGCCGTCCATGACCCGCAGACCGATGCGTTGCGCAAACAGTCCGTGCGGCTGTAAATGGCGGGCGGCGGCCCGGTAGAATTCCCGCGTGAACTGGCGGCTGGTTCCCGGTTGGCCGGGTTGAGCAGCTTTCGCAATGATCAAGTCGTACGTCTCGCGGGCGGTGAGCATGAATTCCCGGGGATCGCCATACCGCAGACGCACTCGGGGATTCGCCAACACCTCGGCATTGACGGCAGCGCAGGCTTCGGCCATTGGCCGGAACGCCGGTTCAATTTCGAGCACGTCCACCCGTTCCATCCCGGGCACGCGTCCCAACCATCCCGCCGTGGCGCCGGATCCCAGCCCGATCACCAAGCTGCGTTTCGGTTGCGGATGAACCAATGCCGGCAGCAGCCCCGCCATGATTTGGGTGGGAGCCTCCGCCCGCACGTTCTCGACGGGCTGGCCATCCATCATCAGCACATACCCGGCATCACGGATCAGCCCCACATTGGCCTCCCGTCCTTCGACCTCCTGCACCAAACAACGGCGGCGGGCGTTCGCAAACTCGCGCCGACCCGTGGGCGCCACGGTTGTCCAGGTCACTTGCCGCGCACCAATGGGCGTGTGGCGCCACAGCGCCGTGGGCCCCATGGCGGTGATCAACCAGAGGGAAACTCCGGCAATTGCCAGTGAGGGCAAGGTGGTCGCCAACCGTCGCGATGGGCTTGGTTCGCGCGGCCATTGAACCGCCAGAACGATCACCAGCACCAAATCCAGCACCAGCACCATTCCCCGCCAACATCCCGGCGCGGTCAGCCGTGGCAATAGGCCCAAGCCGCCCATCGCGGCCCCCATGGCGGCGCCGGCCAGCGTCCAGCCGAACGCGCGGGTGTTTTGATAAGGAGCGGCACTTGGACCCATCCGCGGCAATGCCCCCAGCACCGAGCATTGGACGCCGATCAACACGCTCGCGGGCAGCACGATGAGGCTCGTTACCAATATGCCGCCGCCCACTTGGGCAATGAATCCGAGGTTGTCCAACGCGATCAGGTCGATGCTCAATACGGCCAATCGATCCCCCAGGGCGTAGGGTACGGCGATCAACGCGGCCTGGCACGCCAGCACCCATGCGAACTTGGCCAGGGAAGGCAAAGCCGGTCTGGCCCGCAAGGCATACCCCACGCTGCCCAAGCCAATCCCGGCCAGCATTATGGTGAAAACAATTGCGGGCGCGAAAACCGTATTGCCGAGCAACGGAATGAGCAAGCGGTACCACACCAGTCCCATCACGAAACCAACCGTCCCGGTCGCCACCGCCCCAACCGCCACCAAGGGTCGCGGCACGCTGGGTCGGAGGGGGGCGTTGGAATCCGGTTCGACGGTCGGTGGCTGGGAGTGCGCCAGGCGGTCCGGTGCCCGCCCGGGCTCAACCGAAGACCATTTCCACGCCGCCAGTGCAAGCAGTCCATTTACCGCACAAGCGGTCCAAAGCGTCACCCAATTCCCCAGGTGCTCAAGCAACACAAACGTGCCCAACCCAACGCCGACGGCGGCGCCAAGGAAACTAGCTCCGTAAAACAAGGCGGGGTGGCGCTGCGAAACGGTTTGCTCCGGGGAGCTGGTTACCCCGGCCATTTCAACCGCAGCTCGTAGGAAGCCCCCCATGAATAACGCCGGCGGTCCCAGCACCAAGGCCGCGAGCAACCCCTGCACGGCGCTGCCTCCCACGATCCCCAACGAAGTAATTCCGCCCGTGGCCCGGTAGGCATGACGGACCAGCCCCCAGAGCAACGGAGTGAGCGCCGCGAACAAGGCAATGAATCCTTGGCGGCAGGCCAGGATGCGAAACGGGTTTGGATTACCGGCCAGATTTCGGCCACCGATCAGGCTGCCGGTCGCCAAGCTGCCCAGGAAACATCCCAAGATGATGGAGTGCGCGGCAACCGTATGACCGAATATCAAACTGAAAGCGCGCCACCAGACGAGCAGGCACAACAACGCGGACAGTCCCGTCCCAAACCAACCAAGCACCATCCCGCGCCATCGCGCCGGGGACATGCTGAACGACCATTGCATTGTGGATTGCATGCAGGCTTCCGACTCTGCGCCACACTGAATGAGAATGTCGCGCGGATCGACGAACAACGTCCGTCTTCGCCTGGGAAGGCAGCACTCGACAAGCCAATTCCCGATGGGTTTCCCACGGCCCAGTGCAGCATTATCAGACACCCGGCTGTCCTGTCCTGGTACAGCCTGTTCGCTTTCCAGATGCAGACAGTCCTGATTCCAGCCAAAAAACGTGCGAAACAAACCTCGTCGGCGCAATCTGGGTCCCCCTTCGTCCCACGACCACTGCTGGCACACCTGATGCGTAGAATTACGCAAAGTGACGTGCAAATTGTTAAACATTTTGCGGTCAGGGGATGGTTGCCGGGCGGGGCAACCACTATTCGATGTGTCCCCAGGCCGTCGGAACGGGCGCCCATTAAACGGGCGGCCTGACCGCCGTGGCCGTCCACCCCGCGTCAGTTCCTCCGCCCGTGGCTCAATCGCGACGAGGCTTCCGGTGGCGACGCGATCAGGGTTTGCCCTGTTGGAAGTGCTGGTCGCCATGTCGATCATCGGAGTGGTCTTCGTGGCATTGTACTCCGGATTGACTTATGGGTTCACACGGATTCAGCTCTCCCGCGAAAACCTGCGCGCCACGCAAATCCTGATGGAAAAAATGGAAACCATCCGGCTTTACAACTGGGACCAGATCACGGATCCGAACATGATTCCCACGAACTTTACCGCGTCCTACTACCCCGCGGCCGGCACCAATCAGGGCGTGCTATACACCGGCACCTTCAGCATCGAAGACCCCGGATTCACCGCCAACTACAACGACAAGATGCGGCGGATCACTGTGACGCTAAACTGGCAAACCGGTAGTGTGCATCGCCAGCGGTCCCTCAGCACACTCGTCACCGAAAACGGGCTTTACGACTATGTGTATCAGGAACATTACCACTGAACTACGCCGCCGCCGCCATGCTTCGGGAGTCACGCTGGTGGAGTTCCTCATTGCGTTTTCAGTGGGCATGATCGTTCTGACGGCGCTGCTGTCGTTCACCGTGTTCACCAGCCGTGGCTTTGCCGGCGCGTTCAATTACGTCGAGATGGAGGCGCAGAGCCGGTCCGCCTTGGATCGGATGAGCCGTGAAATCCGGCAGGTCAATCTTCTGACCGCCTATAGCACCGGGCAGGTGGCCTTTCTGGATCATGATAATAAAACGCTCACCTATTCATACTCTCCCGAAACCCATACCCTGACCCGGATGAAGGATGGGCAAAGCGATGTCTTGTTAACGGGATGTGAATCGTTAGACTTTTCGATCTTCAAACGCAACACGACCAACGGAACCTACGACCAATACCCCACCACGGTGGAGGCCAGCAATTGCAAGGTCGTCCAGGTGAGCTGGGTGTGCTCCCGCGAGGTGACCGGGACCAAACTCAACACGGAAACCGTGCAAACCGCCAAAATCGTCATTCGCAACCAATGAATCTGAATTCCCGTCGCCACCAATCTCGGACCACCGCCGGCAACACATTGATCCTCACCCTCATGGTGGTCGGTGTGATGGGGCTGGTACTGGTCAGCTACCTGTACATGATCAGCAGTTCGAACCGCATGACCGCGCGGTCGCAGGTGTGGAACAGCGCCCTGGCCCTGGCCGAGGCGGGCGCGGAAGAGGCCCTGGCGCACCTGAACAAAAATGGCGTGAACACCAGCGGCCACATCTTCGGGACGTCCGACTTGGAGACGCAAGGGTGGACCAAATTGACGGGCCGGCTGTTTATGCGTCGCGCGATGGATGACGGCTATTATGAAGTGTACATCAAAAAAGGCGTCAAGCCGGAGATTACCTCCACCGGTTACATACCGGTACCGACGGGCCTGGCCTCGGCGCGCGGGCCGCTGGTGGCCGCGGTGGCCCCCTGGGATTCGGGCAATCAGTTCCTCACCCGCACCGTGCAGGTGATCTGCCGGAGCTCCGGCCGCTTCACCAAAGCCATCATTGGGAAGGACAAAGTGGACTTGAATGGCAAGGATGTGTATGTGGACAGCTACCATTCGTTCGATCCCGACGAGAGCACCTACGCGCATACCAACAACTGGGGGCTATACGATCCGGCCAAATTCGGCGAAGCCGGCGACGTCTCGGTGATTGCCGGATTAAAGGACACTCTGAAGATTTCCAAAGCCACCGTGGTCGGGCACGTTTCGACCGGGCCGGCCGGTAATGTCAAACTGGACAGCCAGGCCCTCGTCGGCAGCAAGGATTGGATCGGGACCAACACCTCGGGCGTCCAACCGGGATGGTCGGCGGACGACGCGAACTTCGACATGGACGACGTCGAGGCGCCGTTTGAAACCGGGATCACGCCCGGCGGCGGCTGGGTGGGCACCAATTATTACAATTACATTTTATCCGATGGTGATTGGGAACTGAAGGAATTCAAAGGCAGTGTCCTCGTCACCGGCGAAGCGCGCATCCTGGTCACCGACAAAATCAATTTTTCCGATGATCCCAAGGTTAACGACGGGATCGAGATGGACCCGACCGCCCATCTGGAAATCTACATGAAAGGCAAGTCGGCCAAACTGGTGGGCAAGAAAGACAAAAAGAAGAAGTCCAAAGGCGGAACCATTATCAACAAGATGTGGATCAACGGCGAAGGGAATGCGACCAACTTCTTCTATTTCGGCCTGGATAAAAACACCAAATTGGAAATCAAGAACGTCGATGATTTCACCGGCGTCGTGTATGCCCCCAAAGCCTCCATCAAGATCAAGGCCGGCACCACCAAGTACTACCATTGCAACATTTACGGTTCGGTCATGGGCAAAAAGATCACCCTGGAAAAGGCTGTTTCGTTCCACTACGACGAAAACATTGCCAGTATTGGCGTGGACCGTTACATCGTCGAGTCGTGGTCGGAACTCTAAGCCGTGACGATTCAGTAGGACAGGCGTCTCGCCTGTCCCGAACGAGTGCAAACCAACAACTTGTATCACGGCGCCGTGAGTCTTTCTATGTCACCAAACGGTGAGGATGTCTTGGGCAATTCGAGACAGGCGAGACGCCTGTCCTACCACGCCGAACTGCTTCCTCGCACCACCAGCCACTGAAATCGTTACGGCTAAGAAATGGGGGGCTGACCACCAGGGAACGAAGCACCCGTTCAAATTGAATCGCTGGCGCAAACGCCGGACAAAACGGCCCACTTCCAAAAGAATCCAAGGTGACAAGATCGTGACAGGCAATTCTTGCCCCGCATAAATACGGATTCTTGAGGGCATTGTCCTCGCTCCCCCCAATACTGTGACAATTCAAGAGGTAACCTGTTTACCTGTAGAAACTAAGGATTCACCACCCAAGTTGGCTGCTCACTGGCACACGTATCGCTAGCCAAGTATTTGCGTGGGCTGATTGCTTGCCAGATAACCACCTGAATTGGCCTCGGAACGCTGTGCCGACGCATCAACTGGTGCGTCCTAAGCCGGACATTTTACATGCCGCTTATCAATTTGACAGAATACAGCCGCCAAAACGAAACGACTGAACGAATCCCATACGTTACCAGTCCAGTACCGCCATTGCCCGAAGAAACGAACAGCGGTCAGCCAATTCCCGCTTGCCACCAACCAAATCCTCCCTGGCTCGCCGGTCGTTGGTGCGCCACGATGTTGCTGGCCTTCGGCACCGGCTCGGCGATGTCGTTTGAAACCGGTCCCGTGCCCCTGGCCGTAACGCTGACCGCGAAATCCGGCGGCGCCATTGCCGCGCAAGTAAACCAGGAGCCGGCCATTACCCCGCAACTCCTGCAAGAGCACGCGGGCGTGGTGAGCAGCCACGGAATAACGTTCCGCTTCGATGCTCCGCCAACCGGCTTGATCGTGTCTTCCCGCGCGACTCCGGTGAGGATCAGCGTTGAAGGATTCTTCGGCTGGACGGCAACGGCCCCACCGGACTGCCAGGTTGGGCTCGTGCTTCCTGACGGTGCCAAAACAATCCGCCTCCATACCGCGAAAGCTCAGAGTGCCTCGGTGGCGCTGGGCTTTGCTGATGGAGGAAGGGCGCAGGTCGGCGAGGACTCGCGGGTGTGTTACGAATTGTTTGACGATCAGTCCTACCTGCTGACCGGTCAGGGCCGGGTCACGGCCACCAGTGCCGAGGGGCGGCTAATGACGCTGGGGCCGGCGTTTCCCCCGCTCACCGGCGGACCTTTGGCGCTGAGCACGGATCCGACCCGCGGCACGCATTTCCAACGCCGGTCCCCCACTGCCGTCGTGAAGATTGCGGGCTCCGCAGACGGCGATTTGACGATGCTGGTGGGCAATAAAACGTTCACGCTTACCGGACCCCAACGCGAGCGGATTCCTTTGGATAATGGGGCGGTGCTTTCCGTGGCGCGCCAGCCGGTGACCGACGAATTGCGTTGGACCGTGCAACGGGGCGATTTTCATTTTGCCATTGACGGATTACCCGGTTGGACGGCCCTCGGATTGACCGGCCAGGCCGGGGCCATTCTTTGGGATCTGAAAAACCAGGCGGTGGACCTGAAGAACCTGTCCCATGACCAAACCGTACTCGTCCGGTTGCCGAACCGGACTTACGCGGCCTTGGCACCGGAAGCCACTTTGCAATACAAGCACCTGGGGTTCGGGCTGTTCGCCACCGCGGCGGCCCACGGACAGGTCGCCTTGGTGGATCCGGAAACCGGCCAGGCAGCGGATCTGGAAGCGGGCAACCTCCAGTCTCCGTCCAGCTCCCCCTTCGCCACCGAGAACATCCCGCCCCGGCAGACGGTTTCGCTGGAGTGGTCGCTCTCGCAAACGCTGGAAGTACACTCGTCGTTCGGTGAATTCCAAGTACGTCCGGGCGACGACACCGTCCTGCGTGGCCCGTCTGGCAACCAACTGCAAGTTCAGTGCATCAATGGTCAGGAAGTCTTCATAAAAGCGGTGGCGGGAGACTATCTCGTCTATCCGGAACACCAGGGAAGCCTGGCGGTCGAACTGACCGAAGGCAACGGCCTGCAACTCGCTCCCAAACGAAACGCGGGTTCGGTCAAGGCCACCGCGCCGCTTGGCAACGCGCATCCGCTCCAATTCACGGTCGCCGGCCAACCGGTGTCGGCCTTGTATCCGAATGAAAGCGTTACGTTCCTGGGACCATCTCTGTTCACGCCGGAATGGCGATCGCCGCCGGTGGTCTATTGGGGAGAGGGTAATTCGCCGGATCGCCCCCTGGCTTTGGAAGATCCCAGTCCGTCATTGCCCGAAACCACGGATCCGGCCTGGGCGTTTGGCCTGTATCAGAATCAACTTTATGAGGATCGCATCCCCCAACCTCCCGTCTCGGTGGTTCGTTGACACCGCGTATGCAAATGCAATTGGTCCATCTCCAATCGTGGCCCGGCACGCCGCATGAAAGGCGCCCGCCACTGTTGGCCCTGGGTGCCCGTGGCCCTGGCCTCGACCCTGACCGGTATGGTTGAGCCAACCGCCATCGCCCAGAGCAATCACGAGCCCGGCAGCGGTCTGGGCTCGCCTTATCCCTTGTACAACCAGCCTGAGCCGGCGCGCTACAACTTGAAATGGGGCAAACTCCTGGGCCGCCTGAATGCGTCGGCGGCCGCGGAATACAATGATAACCTCAATCTGGCCAACCGGAATCCGCAGGCGGATTTCAGCCTGGGACCGGACGTGAGCGTGGCATTTCTCTGGCCCATCAGCCGGGCCAACACGTTGGAACTGGACCTCGGTGCCGGCTATCGGTGGTATGTCGATCATCCGGCCATTTCCACCCTCAACCTCGCCCCGAACTCCCACCTGGATTACCGGCTGCTCTTCGGCCACGGACAATTGAGTCTGCACGACACCTTTTCGGTGGCCAACGATCCCACCACGCGCCCGGACCTGAGCGGCAACAGCAGCGCGGGCAACGTCATCAATTTCCGTCGCATCAATAACGTGCTGGGCGTATCGGCCGAATGGCGCCCCCGCGAACCGTGGAGCATGACGGTGGGCTATGACTATGGACTGGACCGTTCGTTGAATGACGAATTCACCAGCATCGACCGGGACGACCACAGCTTCAGCGCGGGCACCTATTATCGCTTTTCCCCGCGGCTCCTGGCCGGGATCAGCGGGGCGAGCACGTTGACCTATTACGTGCAAGACGTGCAGAACAACGTCACCGGTTACTCGTTGGGACCGGTCGTCATTCTCAATCCTTCCCCCTTCATCACCGTGGACTTGCGCGGGGGTTACTCGGTGGCGGCTTTCGAGTCAACGGGAACGGTGACGGACACGTCCGATTTTCGCGGGTTCACCGGCCAGGCCGGCCTCCGGCATAAACTGAACCGTTGGATGTCGCACGAACTGCGGCTGAGCAAAAGCATGGAGCTGGGAATCAGCCGCAATTACTACGATCTCCTCGACCTGCAATACGGCTTCAACGCCCGCCTCAACCGGGTGACCACCTTGAGCACCAGCTTCCAATACGAACACTTCCGGACTTCCGGGCCGGACGGCGAACGCGGCGACCGTTACAGTGTGTCGGTGGGCGCCCGTTGGCAACTGGCCCGCCAGTGGCAATTGGGCGCCGGGTACACCTTCAACTCCAAACACTCGGATTTGCCGGCCAGCGACTACTCCCAGAACCGGTTCACCCTCGGATTGACCCGCCAGTTTTAGTTCATGAAACGTCTCCTGTTCATCTTCTTGCTTGTTGCCGGACTCGGCGCCGGCCACGCCGACGCGCAAGCCCCCACCAACGCGGCCCCGCAAACGACGGCCGCGGCCCCGTATCGGCTGAACATCCAGGACAAACTCCTTTACAGCGTGCGGGAAGATCCCATTCGCAGCGCCGACCCGGACGAGGTCTTCGTCAACGCCCAGGGCAAAGCGCACTTCCGGGTGAGCGCTGGGTTTGATGACATCGTCACGTTGGACGCGGTGGGCAAGACGCTCACGCAACTTCGCGATGAACTGCACCGCCGTTTGTTGGAGAAATACTACGAACAAGCCACAATCGAGCTGAAGCTCAAACAATCCACCGAACGCGCCGGCAAGGTGCTGCTCTACGGCGCGGTGCGGAGCAATTTCCTCCAGCTCCTGCCGGGCGAAACCAAAACCATCTTTGAGGCCGTTTATCAAGCGGGGGTGACTGAATACGCCAACCTCAAGAAGGTTAAACTCAGCCGGCTCAATTCTCATACCGGGCAAACGGATTCCTGGATCATCAACCTGGAAGTGATCAAGAAAGGCGACCGGACCATGGACGTGCAGCTCTTGGATGGCGATCGCATTGAAGTGCCCGAAAAGGGCCTGGTCTTCTGAACTCTCGCATGAAGCGCAAACCTGAACAAAATCCGCTCTCCGTTTCCCTGGGCACCTGGTTGGTGGACCGGATCAACGTCTTCTTCCAAGCGCGGCGGTACATCAAAATGATCGCGCAACGCTGGACGATGATCGCGTTGGGTACCGTAATCGGCGGCGCCATCGCGGCCTATCTGGCCTGGCGAGCGCCGAACATTTACGCGGCCTCCGCCAAAATCGGGATTGCGCCAAAGATCCAGACTGCCTACACGTCTCAAGCCCAATATCTCGAGGAGATCAATAACTTTTACGACAGCCAGCTCCAGTACATGACCTGCTCGAAGGTCATGAACAAAGTCGGAGAACGCATGCGTCCCAGCCGGCCCGCCACCAAAGATTTTGTGCTGCTCCCCAAGGCCACCAAAGGCCCGGGCTGCTTCAACATCGTGGTGGAAAGCACGGATTTCGAGTATGCCCGTCGCTATGCCCAGACTTGGGCCGACGAGTTTATCGCGTTCAAGAACCAACTTCGCGAGAACGCCATTGGCCGGTCGGCGGCCAGCACCCGCGAGGAAATTCAGCGTTACGAAAAGAGCCTGGAAAACGCCCGCGCCGCCCTCCTCAATTTTCAGAAGAAGAACAACATTGGCAGCGTCAAGGAAACCGGCGATGCCGCCCAACAGCGGCTCGACAAACTCGAAGCCGAATATCAGGACATCCGCACGCTCCGGCAACGCCTCGAAACCAAGAACGTCCGAGGAAATCGCCAAGACCGGCCGCATTGAAGCCCTCGATTCCCGGCCGGCCAGCCCGGCTAATCCTGATGCCGAGCGGTCGCCCATCGGCGAATCCGCGGATCCCCTGGCCAAATTCGACAATGCCTCGCAGTACTCGGACCTGAAGTTGAAAATGAAAAACTTCGCTTCGGAATGGGCGCGGCAGCGGGCAGTGCTCAAGCCGGGGCATCCCTATATGCAGCGGTTGGACCGGCAACTCGAACAGCTCAAGGTCCAACTCCGGCACCAACTCGAACTCATTGAAGAAAAACGCCTCGCGCGCATCGCGTCCCTCACGGCGGACGAACAAAGCTACCAGCCGTTGATCTTGGAGCTACGCCAGCAAGTGCTCGCCTCGCGCAACGTCCAGTACGAGTTCGAACGGCTTAAAGAAGAAGAGGCGAACATCAAGTCCGTGCTCGGCAACCTCCGCAAAGCCGAGGAATCGCTCAACTCCACCACGACCGAGGAAGGACTGTTGACCGTCATCGAGGAAGGCCGCGGTTCGCCCGTGGCCATTCGCCCCAACCGCGCCCGGATGATCCTGGCCGGATTGGTGATGGGTCTGGGCGCGGGTTTGGCGTTGATTTATCTGCTGGGGCGCCTGGACGACCGGTTGGAACTGGCCGAAGAAATCGAGGCGGAGCTGGAGCAACCGGTGCTGGGCCAGATTCCCCAACTCGACACCGAGCATTTGCGACAAGGGCGCGCGCTGATCTCCAACCTGGAGGACCATCACTTGTTTGCCGAATCGCTGCGCAGCGTGCGTTCGGCGGTGCTGCTCAGCAAACAAGAACGCCCCCCGCGGGTGCTGATGATGTCCAGTGCGGTTCCCGGCGACGGCAAGACCACCTTCACCGTCAACTTCGCCATCGCCCTCGCGATTGCCGGCCAACGCGTGCTGTTAGTGGATGCGGACCTGCGCCGCGGTGATACGCACAATTTCTTCGGTCACTCCCGCGAACCGGGCCTTTCCGATGTGCTGACCGGCCAATTGCACTGGGCCGAGGCCAAGCAGGAAACGCCGGTGAAAACTCTGCAAGTCATTCACTCCGGCCCGCTGCCGGCCAATCCGGGCGAACTGCTGATCGGTCCCATTGTCAGTGAGTTCGTCAAAGAAGCGCAGCAGGAGTATGACTTCGTCTTGTTTGATTGCCCGCCGCTGACCACCATTGATGACAGCTTTGCGTTGGTCCATTTGGTGGACGGTTTGGTCTTCGTTGTGCGCTCGGGCCAGACCTCGATGCGTTTTGCCAAAGCCGCCCTCGAGGCCGTGCATAAACGCGGCATCAATGTGCTTGGATTCGTCCTGAACGGCATCAAAGCCGACAATCCCTACTACTACTACAAACACTACTACTACTCCTACTACAGCCACGACCAACCGATCGTGCCGGATTCCGAATCCGCCCCCAAACCGGCCCTAAAAATGGCCCGCCGCAAAGAGGTGTCCAGCGCGGCCGCCACCCCGCCGGCCGGGCCGGACGTGGTTCCGACGCCGTCCGCGGAAAACCAGATTATCTCGCTCGGCAGCTTCCCAGAGCCGCCGACGGACGACCATGACCAATCCTGGCCCCAATCCGGCACCGCCTAAGGAATCCATAGCCGGGTTGCTTCACGCGCCAGACGAAAGATTGACCGCCGGAAATTATCAACCAACGGACCGGCTCGCAGGAGTGCCGACCGACATTCCAGCCGAAAGGATCGAACACATTCGCAAGCAACTCTCTTTCGCCCTTGTTCGTTCTGTTCGGTATTCCGCAACATGAACTGGCGGCACTACCCGTGGATGCTGGGATTGTGCCTGGCACCGGTTCTGTTTGGCTCAGTCACGCCAGTAGGCCAGACAACTGTCGCCGTCCTGTTTGCCATTAGCCTGATCCTGCTGCTGCCCGATGGGGGCCGGCCGGGAACATTTCAAGGAATCGTCAAACCCGCTTGGGCTGGTTTGGCATTGATCTGCCTCGTGCTTCCGCTGATCCCACTGCCCGTCGGATTGGTCGAAGTCTTGAGCCCGCAGCGCGTCGCTTTGGCGCGCCGTTTCCCCATTGACGCGGGAGTAACGTCCGGCTGGCTGCCCCTTACCTTGTCACCGGCCAACACCGTGCAGCGCTGGTGGGAACTGGCTTTGATCGTGACCGCATTTTGGCTGGCACGTTTGGCGGCGGCCGAAGCGGGATTTTCTCGGCGCCTGGTGTTCGCGGTAGGTGCCACGTTACTGGTACTCGCCGGCAGCGATCTCTGGTTTCGCCTGACGGGCCAACAGCGCCTGCTTGGACTATGGCCCAATGCGGCCGGGCACGCTGCAGGCACCTTCGCCAACCGCAACCACTTCGCCGGTTGGATCTATGTGGCCGCGCTATTCTGCTCCGGCTGGCTCCTCCGCCAACTCTGGCCGCTTCAAAGTGCGCGCCAGCCCCGTAGGAGAGGCGTCCCGCCTGTCCCGAACACCCCTGCGCGTCCAACCGCACCCAATCCTCCCGAACAGTCGCATCCCTCTCCGCGTTCAGGCCAAGCACGTTCAACTGCCATCCCAACGTCCGCTCCAAAGAACGCCCTGTTTCCTTCGGGACAGGCGGGGCGCCGGTCCTACTTCGGGGTTCTGCTCCTCGCTCTTACCTTGTTGTTCGCCCTCATAATGGCTGTAAGCACCGGTTCACGCGCCGGCCTCTTGGCTTTCGTTGCTGGGATCGCAACTTGGACTGTGCTCTTGGCGCGACGTTCCCGAAACCCGAAACGCTGGCTGGCCCTCGGGGTCGCCAGCCTGCTGGGACTGATGCTCCTTTTGGCCGCCAGTAATTATCTATTGGATCGGCTGGTGGCCAGCCGCAGTGACCTGGCCTTCAAGCTGGCCATCTGGAAAGATGCCCTGACGATTGGAGGGAAGTTTCCTTTGCTCGGCGTCGGTCCCGGCTCGTTTGTCACCGCCTTTAATCATTTCAAAACCTTCGGCGGTGACCACACCTTCCTGCACGCCGAAAACGAATACGTGCAACTGCTGGTCGAACACGGCCTGCTCGGCACGCTGCTCCTTGGTGGACTGGTAATCGCGCTTGGTTTCGCCGCGTTCCGTTACGCAGGGCAAAATAAACTGGCCGAGCCCGAAATGATCTTCAGCGCCCTGGCGGGCCTGGTAGCGTTCGCGGTCCATTCACTGTTCGACTTCCCCTTTCAAATTCCGGCCAACGCCCTGCTGGCCGCCGCGCTGTTGGGCTTCGTGCTGGGCCACCGCGATCAAGCCCATCGGGCACCCGTCCTGGTTCCTGCGCGGCGTCTGCAAATTCTGATCACCCTCGGTTGGGCGGCGGCCTTGCTGGCGATCGCCAGTCTGCAAGCCCTGGCTTGGTGGCATTGGCAAACGGCGCGCCGAGCCACTTCGACCGACGAACTCGTCCAACACATCCGGCGGTCCGTCGAACTTTGGCCGTGGTCAACCGAGCGCCCAATCGTCCTGGCCCGGGCACAGGTGAAACGTCTGCAAACACTGAAGCTTGCTGACGCCTCGACCATCCGTGACGAAGCGCGGCGCATCCGCCGGCAATTGCACCAGGCCATGACGCGCGATCCCTTCAATTGGGAACTTCGCCTCGAACGCGCCTGGCTGGACTTGGCCTATTGGCCTGAAGCCCGGCGCTCCCTTGAAGAAGCCTGGGAAGTCACGCGCCTCAATCCGCTCCAGCCGAAAATCCCCCTGCGCTTTGCCCGCCACTTCCGTACTCGGAATCCCGAACTCGCGATGAAATTCGTCCGCACCGCGCGATTGTCCACGCCCGAAGACATTTATGAAGCATTACGCCTGGCCTGGGAAATAAACCACGAGCCCGCCCAGTTATGGGAACTCGTGCCACCGACGCGCACCGGATTGGATTCGCTGGCCCGTTTCGCCGCCGACCAGCAGCTCATGCCGCTGGCAGCACAAGCCCGTGAACGCTGAGCACCGGCGCGAGGGGAAATTTGCCCAGGAAGCAGCTCAACACACGAGCAATACACCAAGTCTGGTTGAGTCGCATCCATCTCATCGTCACCCCGGTACACCGCCACGCAGCAAAGATTGCCTTCCTTCACTTGACCGGATTTCCTCCCCCGGCCCGGTTTTCGCGCCCGGTTCCTCAAAGTGTTCAGTTTTCCATGAACCGATTGAACGTTTTGAGGCAAGTGACCCGGTGGCGTTGAAGCTGCTTCCCCGGTATCAGCGATTGATTGTTATGACGCTGGCTCCGCTTGAAACGGAAATAATCGACCTGTTCGTGCATGTAGCGCGGCTGCTGAACATTCCCAAGTCCGTGGCCGAGATCTACGGGCTCTTGTTCATTGCGCCCACGCCGCTTTCGCCGGACGAGATCATTGCCCGGTTGATGTTGAGCAAAGGCGCGGTGAGTCAGGGATTGCGGCTGTTGCGCAATCTGGGTGCCGTGCGTGCCGTGTACGTACCGGGCAAACGCAGCGATCATTTCGAGGCGGAAGTGGAACTTCGCAAACTCGTCAGCGGCGTGCTCAAGGACAAATTGGAACCTCATTTTCACGATGGCAGCGACCGTCTCCAGCGTATGCAAAGCCTCATCAACGAGCTGCCCACCAACGAACGCGAGCGCGTAAGTCCACGCCTCGACAAATTACGCAGTTGGCAAAAAGCCGGACAGCGCATTCTCCCGCTGGTCCGGCAGTG
This sequence comes from uncultured Verrucomicrobiae bacterium, assembly GCA_963788655.1. Taxonomy (GTDB): domain Bacteria; phylum Verrucomicrobiota; class Verrucomicrobiia; order Limisphaerales; family JAFGQR01; genus JAFGQR01. The sequence goes on from CAWBHS010000006.1 coordinate 68,114, forward strand.
TCTGGCCTGAAACGGGGCCGAACCAATCCCCGGTGTCCCCGGGCAACATAACCAACGGTCTGCGGCTCCGATCGCTCCGGCGAACCCCGCACCACCGACAACGACGCAACGTGATCGTGCCGTCCCTCCGGCCAATCGCCAAGTGCGGCAGCTTGTTTCCACCGCGCATGAAAATGCCGATGAACTCCGGCAAGCTGGCATCTTGCAGGAGCCGTATCGATGCTCCATCCATGGTCGCGCCCGCGTTTGGAGTGCGCGGAGCTTGCTCCCGCTTTCATTGGGAACGAGGCCAACCGACACCAAGCCAAGCATCCATGCGTATCGAATTACCTTCTCAATTCGACAGCGCCGGCAAGCCGGACGCACTCCAAACGCTGGCGCGACTCACAGCCCACCGTTCCCCAGACTCCGCTTCTCGCATCACCTGCGTCATGCGAATTTCATGAGCGCCTCATCCAACTCCCCCGCCCTCCCCCACGAACTGGTTCTTGAACCCGGATCGGGCACTGGCCAATATTGGCGTGACGTCTGGAACTATCGCGAGTTGTTCTATTTCCTCGCCTGGCGCGACCTCCTGGTGCGTTACAAGCAAACTGTTGCCGGCGTCGCCTGGGCGTTGCTTCGTCCGTTCATGACGATGATCGTGTTCACGGTCGTCTTCGGTAAATTCGCCAAACTCCCTGCCGGCGGCGTGCCCTATCCGGTGCTGGTGTTCGCCGCCGTTTTGCCCTGGCAATTCTTTGCCACTGCCCTCGCCGAAAGCAGCCACAGCTTGGTGACCAATTCGAACCTGGTGGCCAAGATCTATTTCCCGCGTCTGATCGTGCCCGCCAGCACGGTGGTCACCGGCCTGGCGGACTTGCTCATCTCCACCGTGTTTCTGCTGGGCTTGATGCTTGGCTATCACGTGACGCCCACGTGGCGGCTGTTCGTGTTGCCGGTGCTGGTTCTGTCCGTCGCTGGGGCCGCGCTTGGGCTCGGACTATGGTTTGCCGCGTTGACAGTCAAGTATCGCGATTTCCGTTTTATCGTGCCGTTCGTGGTGCAACTGGGCTATTTCATCTCGCCGGTGGGTTACAGCAGCGCCGTGGTGCCGGAACCATGGCGCGACTTGTATTCGCTCAATCCGTTGGCCGGCATCATCGAGAGTTTTCGATGGGCGATCTGCGGTGGGGCCGTGTTCCCACTGACCGGATTGCTGACCGCGGCGCTGCTGGTGACGCTGCTGCTCGTCAGCGGCTTATGGTATTTCCGCAAAACCGAACGCGCGTTCGCGGATGTCATTTGACATGACCGTTCCCCCCATGATCCGGGTCGAGAATCTGGGAAAAAAGTATCCCTTGGTGCATCGCGGTCCCAGAGATCGTGGCTTGCGGCATTTGATCAGCGATTCGCTGCGAGCGCCGGTACGGTGCTTACGGCGATTGGGCTCGAGCAGTTCCGCGGCCTTTCGCAGCCGCGCCACCACGGAAGATTTCTGGGCGTTGAACGAGGTTTCCTTCACCGTTGCCCGCGGGGAGGTGCTGGGCATCATCGGCCGGAATGGCGCGGGCAAATCAACCCTGCTGAAGATCCTGAGTCGCATCACTTCTCCCACCGCCGGTCGGGTGCGGCTGCGCGGACGGGTGGCCAGCCTGTTGGAAGTGGGCACGGGATTTCATCCCGAACTGACCGGCCGCGAAAACATTTTCCTGAATGGCGCCATCCTCGGCATGGGCCGCGCAGAAATCCGGCGCAAGTTCGACGCCATCGTCGCCTTCGCGGAAGTGGAACGTTTCATCGACACGCCGGTGAAACGTTACTCGAGCGGCATGTACATGCGGCTGGCGTTTGCCGTGGCGGCGCAACTGACTTCGGAGATCTTGATCGTTGATGAAGTGTTGGCGGTGGGCGATCTGGCCTTTCAAAAGAAGTGTCTCGGAAAAATGCGCGAAGTCGCCGGCCAGGAAGAGCGCACGGTGCTGTTTGTGAGCCACAACCTGGCGGCGGTTCGCAAACTCTGCACGCGAGCCATTCTGCTGAACCAAGGCCGCATCGTAATTGAGGGCCCGCCAGATGCCGTCATCAACCGATACGTCAGGGTCAATGAGAGTCACCTGGCCGCCAGCATCGCTTTGCCGGCAATGGGCGCGGAGGTGCAACCGCCACAATTGCACTTACTGAACGAGAGCGGTCAATCCCAAGCCCAATTCCGCCTCGGCGAAACCTGGCGAGTGCAGTTCGATTTCCAGATGGCCGCGGCCCGGCCCCATGTGATCGCGGCCGTCGGCTTGCGCACGGTGGAAGGAACGCCGTTGATCACGTATTGGTCGGCCCCGAAGGATCTGGCGGCGGGCGCCTATCGCGTCGAGTTTCGTTGTCAGTTACCGTTTTGCGCCGGCGAATACAACTTTGCCGTGGGCGTTTCCTCCAACGAACGGGCGATTTACTACACCGAAGGCGCCGGAGCTTTGAGCATTACCGAAGTCGCCCAAGGCGCCCAACCCTTCCGCGCGGCCGGTGCGGGCTTGATCGCCAGCACGGCGCGCCCGGAGATCGTCCGTCTTGAAGACGAACCGGAAGCAACGCTGGACCCTCCGCTTTGTGCGAATGGGTGACTGGCGAACCATGATTGGCCTGGCCACTTACAACGCGTTTCGCCCCAAAACCAATCCAGGTAGGGCAAGCCCTGAAGAAGTCCGCGCAATAATATCTTCGTCGTCACGCGATTTCTCCCATGTTCTTCCCTGAACGCATACGCTCGATCCAAGCCGGTGACCGCGTCCTCGAAGTTGGTCCGGGCGGCACGCCCCATCCGCGCGCGGACGTGTTTCTCGAACGGCACTTCGATGCCGCGGAAGCCGCCGCCCAACGCGGCCACGCCCCGCCGACCGTGCTCAATAAACCGATCGTCTATTATGACGGTGACCGGTTCCCGTTTGCGGACGGCGAGTTTGACTACGTGATCTGCTCGCACGTCATCGAGCACGTGGAGCACGTGGACAACTTCGCCGTTGAACTCAGCCGCGTGGCGGGCCGCGGTTATCTCGAATATCCGACCGTCTATTACGAATATCTCTACAATTTCCACGTGCATCGCAATGTCCTGCGTCGCGTGGAAGACGTATTGCTCTGGCTGCCAAAAGGCAGCCTGCCGTTCGCCGAATTCCTGCCCGTGCAACGCTTCTTCTACGAGTCGCTCGGCGCTGGATTCGACGAAATCGTCGTCGCCTTAAAAGCGACCTTGATGGAAGGCTTTGAATGGCAGCAAGCCATCAAAATGCGGCCGGCCCGGAACCTCGAGGAGCTTTGCTTGAGCCCGAATGAGATTCAGTTCGGCCCCAATCCATGCAAAGCACCGCGGCCCAGCACGGAACTGGTGGCGGACCTCGCGCATCGTCTCAAACGGCGCGTCCTTGGCGCATGAACCCGGCCCGTCTCTCCAGCACAACCTCCGGGCATCCGGTAAGTGAAGGATCCCTGGCGGTCGTCCAGGAAACGTCCCAGCCTGCGTCCCTCCAACCGTCGGCTCGGTCGGCCGGACAACGCATTGCGGAGTTCGAAGGGCTGCGTGGCATGTTGTCGTGGTGGGTGGTGGTTGATCACCTGTTCCTGGCGTGCGGCCGGAGCGTGGACGATTTGCCGCGGTTCGTCCGGGTGCTGGCCCATGGTGACTACGCGGTGGACCTGTTCATCATTCTCAGCGGTTACGTGATCTTCAAGCTGCTCGAAGAAGGCCGTGAATCCTACCGCGTCTTCATGACCCGGCGGTTCTTTCGGCTGATGCCCGTCTTTCTGGTATGCCTGGCCGGATCGATGTGGTTGCAACCGTTGCTGCACGCCAACCTGCTCGGCGCCAGTTGGAACACAACTCCGGTGTTGCAACGTTGCCTCCAGAATTGGCAGGCGGACAATGCGCACCCCATGGGAAACCTGTTCGCCCACCTGACGCTCTTGCACGGCGCGATTCCCGAACGCTGGCTGCCCGGCGCGGCCGTGGCTTTCCTGGGCGCCGCTTGGAGCATTTCGCTGGAATGGCAATTCTATCTGGTCGCGCCGGCAGTGCGCACGTTTCTCAAGCGCTTCGCCGCCGCCGGCGCGTTGGGCTTCATCAGTGGGGCGATTCTCCTGCAATGGTGTCTGGGAAGCCGGTTGGAAACGCTCTATCCGATGCACTCCTTTTTGCTGCAAAAACTGTGGTTGTTTTGGATCGGCATTGCCTCCTACCTGATCGCCCACAAGCTTCGCGCAATCGGCCAGGACCGCGAGTTGGGCACGCTGGTGTTGGCGTGGATCAGTCCGATTGTGTTGCTCACCACCCTCTCGATCCCGCTGGCGCTGTGGACCGCCGTGTTTGCCGTCAGCATCTCGCCGCCCACGGCATCGTTTTGGGGCGTTCGCGCCGTCCGACGGACACTGAACTCGCGCCCGATGCAATGGCTGGGCAAAGTCTCCTATTCGACATATCTCGCGCACGCCCTGTGCATTTGGTGCGCGCAGGCGCTGGTCTTGAAGTGTTTCCCCAAAATCACCGCCATGGAATGCTTCGCCTGGATGCTGCCGATCACCAGCCTGTTGACGCTGCTGGTGTCCGGCGCACTGCACCGGTATGTGGAACGTCCGGGAATGGCCTGGGGCAAACATTGGGCCAACCGGCTCGCAACGGCCCGGCCCGCAACGACTGCGAAAATCATCCCTTTGAATCCGTGAGAGCCTATTTGAAAGAAGGTGGCAGCCGACGTAAGGAGGTTCATTATTTCTCGGAGAACTGTTTTGATCACGATAATAATGAGCCTCCTTACGTCGGCCGCTACGTGCTGGCTGGAGTTTTAGGCCAGTCGTTGAGAGCTACAACAGAGATCGCACGACGCACTGCGGACTGCTGCCTCATCCGCACCTTCCTGTGAACTCTCCCCTGCGCATCTTCTACGCGGCGGATGATTCGCCCAATCCGGACTTTGCGTCCCGCTTATGGCGAACGAATTTGCACGATTCGCTGGTCGATCTTGGGCATGAAGTCATTGACTTTGATTACGACCTGGCCGAGACGTTTCGACATCTCGATCCCGAACAATCCGACCACCTCGCTTTCATCCAACAAAACCGTCCGCGCCTCACCGTCGCGTTGCTGAAGCAAATCCACCAGGCCCACCGCGAACGGCCCATTGATCTGTTCTTCAGCTATTTCTACGACGCGTGCGTGTTGCCGGAAGCCATCGACGAAATCCGGGCGTTGGGCATCAAGACCGTCAATTGGTTTTGCAACGGCTCGTTTCAATTGCACCTCGTGCGGGAAATTTCACCGCACTACGACTGGTGTCTGGTGCCGGAACAATTTCGGTTGCAGGATTACACGGCGATGGGCGCGCGACCGATCTACTGCCAGGAAGCGGCCAATCCGAAGAAATACCAGCCACGTACGGTGTCGCAAGATTACGACGTCACGTTTGTTGGCCAATGTTATGGCGACCGGCCTGACTATATCCGGCATCTGTTACACTCGGGCATTCCCGTGCGGGTTTGGGGCGCACGCTGGGACTACCTCCGTGAACCCGTCCCGGCGCGCAATCCGCTCCGCCGTTGCGCCGGCATCGTGAAGCGCGCTTGGTTCAAATCGTCCGGGCCCGCCGCAGACGGGACGCGCTATTTACCGGCGCATCTGGTGGGCGGTGTGCTGTCGGACGACGCAATGATCACGTTGTACAGCCGCTCGAAAATCAATCTCGGCTTCTCCAGTTGCGGGGAAACCCACCGCCACCGAGAACGCATCGTGCAGGTTCGCTTGCGGGATTTTGAAGTGCCGATGTGCGGCGGGTTTTACCTGGTCGAGCAGATGGAAGAATTGGAGGCGTTCTTCGAACCGGATCGCGAGATAGTCTGCTACCGCAGCCAGAGAAGAACTGGCGGACAAGATCAAGTTCTATCTCCGCCACGAAACTGCCCGCGAAACGATCCGCCGGGCCGGCCACGAACGCTGCCGACGCGATCACACCTGGCAAAAACGCTTCGAAGCCGCGTTTGCCCAGATGGGGCTCGGATGATGCCACCGCAAGTCTCCATCATCATGCCGGTCTATAACGCCGAACGCTATATGGCGGCGGCGGTCAATAGCCTGCTGGCGCAAACCTTCAACGACTTCGAATTGATCCTCGTGGACGACGCGTCGTCCGACGGAAGCTGGTCCGCTGCCTCGTGGTTCAACGACGTCCGCATCCGACGGTTCCGTAATTCCCACAACCGGGGCGCGGCGGCCACGCGCAATTGTGGATTGCGGGCAGCACGGGCCAACTATATCGCATTCCTTGACAGCGACGACATGGCCTTGCCGGCGCGCCTGGAACAGCAAGTTACCTTTCTCGGCGCGCACCCATCCGTTTCCGTGGTTGGCTCGCAAGTCGAAGTGTTGGGCTGCGACTTCACAGAAAATCCGAAGCTGCGCCGGCGCGCGGAAGAGATTCCCGCAACGTTGCTCTTCGAAAATTGCCTTGCGCAATCCACGGTGATGCTACGCAAAAGCAGCCTGCCCGCGGACCCGTTCGATTCGGAGTTCGAGCCGGCCGAAGACTATCATTTGTGGGCGCGGCTGGCTCCTGGCGCCGCCTTCTTCAACCTCGAAAAAACGCTGGTCCAATATCGACACCATCCACAGAGCATCAGCCATTCGGCAGCAGCGCGGATGCAACAATCCATCCGCGGCATTGCCGCTCTGCAACTCGAACGTTTGGGCATCTCCTCACCCGATTTGGAGCTGCACGTAAGCCTGAGCGAGTGGCCCGTCCTGCCTGAACGCCAACAATTGCGACGCGCCGAAACCTGGTTGCGCGAACTCCAACAAGCCAACCAGGCGCGGGCAATCTATGCGCCCGACGTATTTGCACGCATCCTGGCTGAGCGCTGGTGCGCGGTGTGTTGCGCCTCGTGGCAACTGGGACTGTGGGCGTGGCTGACTTTCTGGCATTCGCCCTTGAGCCGATTACATCCGGCTCCCATCGTACCGCTCTTGCGATTGCTCCGCCATGCACTACCCCAAACGATCCGCGGCCGGCGTCGATGAAGATCGCCTTCGTCAATAATCAGCTTCAATTGGGCGGGGCCGAAACCGTCGTGGAGCAACTGCGCGCCGGCGCCGGGCAGGCCGGCCATCAAACCCCGCTCTACGTGGCACACGGCAAGACGTATCCGACGGACGTGCAACCGCTTTATCCCCGCCGGCTCAGCCGGCTCAGTCACACCCGGCTTCACCCATTCGTGGAGCGCTGCTTCCCCCGCGCCACCTGGACCGACCGCGCCTTTCGCCGCTTGGCCCATGGCGACGCCGACGTGATTCATGTTCACAATTTCCATGGCGATTATGCCAGCATCGACTCGCTGGCGTATGTGGCCCGGCGCAAGCAAGTCGTTTGGACCTTCCACGCCTTTTGGGGGATCACCGGTGGCTGTGATCATCCGCTCGATTGCCGTCGCTACCAGAACGGTTGTGGCAATTGCCCGCAGGTCGGCACCTGGCCCGTCGGCCCGGTGGACCTTACCGCGGAACAGTGGACTGGGAAAGTTGACCAACTGGCGGTTCTGCCGCTGCACGTCATTGCGCCCTCGCGTTACCTGGCGAACACGGTGCGCGCCAGTCGTGTGGGCCGGCATTGGACGATTCATCAGATCCCGAACGGAGTGAATCCAGCCCGGTTTCCCGGGGCCCGAAAACACGACCGCAGTTGCCGCGCTAAACTGGGACTTGCCCCGGACGCCACGGTGATCTTGATCGTGAATCGCGCCTTTCGCGATCCGAACAAAGGATTTCCAGTTGTGCTTGAGGCACTGACGAAGGTATGGGGTAGCCCCCCGGCCAAGGAACTCACATCGCGAGCCACAGACTCGTGCCAACCCGGTAGCGCCGAGTTGCACTCGGCGGAATCGCAGAGTTGCCATCGGCCCGGGGGCGGCACCAGATTGAAGGTCCAAGCTACGGAAAGGCATCGCCCGTCCCACTGCCACATCGGCGAAATGGCCACGGAGCGAGTGAGAGCTGCCCAGCCATCAGTGCAAGTGGTACTGGCGGGAATGGACAGCGCCTGGGCCGCCCCGCAACTGCCCCCCACACTTCCATATTTCGATGCCGGCTACGTGACTTCGCGCGAACAATTGTCGGGGTTGTTTGAAGCGGCGGACATTTTCCTGTTTGCATCGGCGGCGGAGAACTTTCCTTGCGTAATCCTGGAGGCCATGGCGGCCGAATGCTGCGTCGTGGCCACGCCCACTGGCGGCGTGAAGGAACAAATCGCTCATCGCACGACTGGTCTGTTGAGCGAGGAAATCACCGGCTCATCGTTGGCGAAGCAATTGCGGGAAGCGCTGGCCCATCCACTCCAGCGCCGCGCCTGTGGAGCCAACGCCCGGCAACGGGTGGAGAAGGAGTTTTCCGAAGAACGCATGGTGACGGCGCACTTGGAATTGTACGCCGAAGTCGTGAACAAGCAACGGATTGAACCGGCTCTGCCCCGCGCCGCATGAAAGTCAGCGCCTACATCCCCAGTTTCAACAATGCCGACACACTTCCGGCGGCCATGGAATCCGTCCGACAACAATGCGTTCCCCCGGTGGAACGTTTCGTAATCGATGACGGATCGACCGACGGCTCCCCTGCCCTGGCGCGCGGATTAGGCTGGCGAGTGATCTCCAACGTCCAGAACCTTGGGCGTGGGGCCGTGCGCGCCCGTGCCATGTTGGAGGCCCAAAATGAATTCGTGCTCGCCTGCGACGCCAATGTGGCGTTGCCGGTGGATTTTCTGGAGCGCGCCGGCGCCTGGTTCAAGGATGAAGAGGTGGCCGCCGTCATGGGACGGGTTGGGCAAACTGATTTTCGCACCGCCCCGGCGCGCTGGCGGGCGCGACACTTGTTTAAAATGGAAGCGCCTTGCGCCGTGAGCGAACACGCGAGCCTCGCCACCGGCGCAGTGCTTCTCCGCCGGTCACTCGTGCTCCGGGCTGGCAACTTCGACGCCCAGTGTCGTCACAGTGAAGACGCCGATCTGGGCCAGCGGTTGTTGGCGGCAGGTTGCAAGGTGGTCTTTGATCCGGCGCTGCAATTTCACGATCTCTCCCGCAATACCCTCGGTCAAATCCTGGAGCGTTACTGGCGCTGGAATGCCGCGACCATGGGCCGAATGAACTTTCGCAATTTCATCCGGCAGCTTGCTTATGCGTGCAAAGTGATGGCGCGCGAAGACCTGCGAAAGGGTGATTTCGGAGCGGCGATGATCAGCTTGCTGTGTCCCTCCTATTTACTGTGGAAGTCAAATGTCCATCGGCCTGCACGGCAATAAGACGGACGCACTGCCAGCGCTGGCGCGACTTTCCTGCTGGCCGTGAAATCTAAGCCAAACACGATGGCGGCCACCACGTTGCACTGCCTTTCCATCATCATCCCCACCTGCCACCGGCCCGCGCAGTTGGCCCGTTGCTTGGCAGGGGTCTTCGCGGCGGCGCAACGGTGGACCGCCTGTTCGTGCGAAGTCATCGTCACCGACGACAGCCGGGATGAACGCACGCGCCAAGTGGTCGAGTCGCGTTTCCCCTGTGCCACGTGGACGCGCGGTCCGCAACGCGGTCCGGCGGCAAATCGTAATCATGGGGCGCGCGAAGCCCGCGGCGAATGGCTGGTCTTTGTGGATGATGATTGCGAACCCACCCCCGAATGGCTCGGCGCCTTCGGGACCGCGCTCACCCGGCAGGACGTTGAAGTGTTGGAAGGCCGCACCCTCTGCCCCAATGCCCCGGACAGTCCTTCGGTCGAGCGCGTGGAGAATCTGCCCGGTGGCGTGTTCTGGAGCTGCAATCTTGCCATTTGCCGGACGACCTTTGATTGGCTTGGTGGCTTTGACGAAGATTTCGCCGAAGCCGGCGGCGAAGACATGGAGTTTGCGTGGCGACTGCGGCGGCATGGTTGCCGCACCGCATTCGTGCCGGATGCGCTGGTGGTGCATCCACCGCGGCGGATCGGTTGGCGGCAAATCTGGTGGCGCACGTTTCTGATGCGCTGGATGCTGTTATATCGCTTGAAAACGCGCCAATCGCCCCCGTTGGGTTCAGGTTCCTTGCGAGTGGCTGGTTGGTTGACGGGGCAACAGGCCGTCGAGTTGCTGCGGGCCACGGTGCATTTGGCAACGCGCTTCGAACGCCGTCGCTGGCGCACGCGGCTCTTTTACCTGGGGTGGAAATGGCTGACGTTCCCAGTGCTGTTTCCCTATTTGGTCACTTGGGAATTTCGATTCCGGAAGCAATGCGACCGGACCTTGAAGGAAGGATCCTTGGCGTTGCATCTACCGCAACGATTGCCCACCAACCGATAAATGATGTCGAACCTCCTCGGGCATTTCTTGAAAACCGCACCGGCCTTTCGCGGACGCGGTCGGTTGGTTCGTCATTGGGTCAACCGCCGACGTCGGCCGACGCTGCGAATGCGGACTCTGCCCGGTGGTGCGCGCATCCCCTGCGACCTCTCGGTGCCGTACGAAGCCACGGTCTGGCTCCAGCAAGAAGAAGAGCGCGATCTGCAAGTGCTGCGGGAATTGCTGAAGCCGGGCCAGGTGTTCGTGGACGGCGGCGCCAACATCGGTCTCTGGACCCTCGTAGCGGCGCGGGTCGTCCACTTGACCGGATTGGTGCTGGCCTTCGAGCCGAATCCCACCACGTTCTTGAGCCTGACCGCCAACGTGGCGGCCAATGAGCTGGACGCCAGCACGCGACTGTTCAACCTGGCGTGTGGCGAAACCGCCGGGGAATTACCGTTCCGCTGTCACGCGGCTCACAACCTTTCGCAAATCGTTCCGCACAGTGACGACCGCACCATCCAGGTTCCGGTGGCCACACTCGATACCGTGCTTGGCAATTCGGCCGTTCACGGACTCAAGTTGGACGTGGAAGGCTTTGAACTCGCCGCGCTCCGAGGTGCGGTTGCCATCCTGCAAACCCAACGACCGTGGATCTGCGTCGAGTTCAACCCGCTACTGGCAGGGCACACCCGGTTGCGCGACTGGCCGGTGCATCGTTGGCTTACCGACTTGGGCTACGCTGGCCGGCGGTTTGCAGAGGCATTGGATCATACCGCATCCGCCCGGCTGCCGAACGACTGGACGACGGCCGGTTACTGCAATCTGTTTTACAGACCACTTGGTTAATGTCCGAAGGCGATTTCCATCCGATCCAATTGAGCGTGGCCCTGGTGACGCGCAACCGCCCCGAGTCCTTGCGCCGTTGTTTGCGGAGCCTGCGAACGCAAAATCCGCAACCGTGTGAAGTGATTGTTGCCGACGATTCCGATGCAATATTCGCTCCGGATGCAGCCGCGCTGGCCACCGCCTACGACTGCCGTTATGTGACCGGGCCGCGGCGCGGTCTTTATGCGAACCGCAACTGTGCCGCCCGCGCCTGCCGCGGCACCCACGTCCGCACCATGGACGACGATCACACGTTTCCCGACGGACACTTCGCGCGCTGTCTGGCGGCGGTTCATTCCGATCCGCGGGCGGTATGGACGACCGGAGAAACCTCCTATCTGAATGGCTTGCACTACGACACCGCGACCACGGCCAATCAGTTACACCCCTCGGGCGTGGGTTGTGCGGTATCCAATCCGGACGACAATTGGGCCATCGCCGACGGCTCGACAATTTACCCGCGCGAAGTGTTTGCGCGCGGTTTATGGATGGTGGAGGAGTTTGCGTATGGCTCCAGTTACCTGGAATTCGGAGCCTTGTTGCACCGCTGCGGGTACCGTAGCCGCTGCATTCGCGGTGCTCTCGTGGAGCACTACATTGATCCCGAAACCATCCGGCGCCAGCGCGATCCACGAACGGCGCCGAGCCGCTTGTTCGCCAGTTTGTGCTACAACCTGTGCTTTCAACCCAACTGGCTGCGCGCCGGTCGGTATGCGTTGGCCTGTTGGCGCAGTGATCCGTCCAATCGGTCATTGCTGGCCAGCCTGCCGCGGTTTATCGCCGCCGCGCGAGCGCGATGGAGTATTGGAGCAACGATTGATGCGGCGACGAAGATCCCTGGGCTGCCGGACCAAGCTGGAAGCAGCAAACTCAGCGGGCGTGTTTCAGCAATTCGGTAATGGTTCCGCTCGTCTCCCTTTCAACTTTGCGCCGCGGCCTGCAATCGTTGCTGGCGCGCCATCCGCACCTCTATTGCCGGCTGCTGGGTTGGATTCACCGCGGCCGCCTCGAGCAAAGAATCTATCTCACGCTGACTCGGCCGGGGGACGTGGTGTTCGACGTGGGTGCGAATCAGGGGCATTTCACGTTGTTGTTTGCGGACCTGGTCGGGCCCTCCGGCGAGGTCCATGCCTTCGAGCCGTTACCGCCGACGTTTGCGCATTTGCGCACTGCCGTGGAGCAACACCCGCGCGCGGACAGGGTGCTGCTCAACAACGTCGCCTGCACCGAACATCCGTGCGAAATCACCCTGCACGTGCCGGACGACGATGGCGGACAAGCGTCGTTGCGACGGCAGCGTGAGGGATCGTGGCGTTCCGCCGAAGGCCTCTCCATGCTGCCGGTCCAAGCCATTCGCTTGGACGACTACGAACGTGGTCGGGCGGCGGACCAAGTCGATTTTGTCAAATGCGACGTCGAAGGGGCCGAGCTCTTGGTGCTACGGGGCATGACGAACAAACTGGCCCGACACTCACCGCTGTTGTTCCTGGAGGTCAATGCGGCCTGGACCGAGCCCTTTGGATATCGTCCCGCCGATCTGATCGCGTTCCTCGAATTGATGGGCTATGATTCGTTTTATCTGGTAACGGATCAAATATCACCCATGGCCGATCCCGGCGCCACGGTCGCCATGGCGGCAGCAAGTGAAGCAATCAATGTGCTTTGCGCCCACGCGGAACATCACGCGGAGCGGCTGCAAAGTCTGGCAGTGATCCGGTCGCACTGAGCGGTATGAATTCACGCAACCTGGGGAGCGTGCCCGCCTCGGGCGCTGTCAATGGCGCCTCGCCATCGACTCGAATAGTGCCGGGCGTTGAAACCATTGTGAGCCATCCTCCGTCCGATGGTCGGCGCGAGGCGCGCCGACCGACAGGCGGGGCGCCTGTGGTCCCCATGCGAGTCTGTTTGAAGGGTGGTAGCAGCCGACGTAAGGAGGCTTACTTTTATGGCTAGGAGTCCGGCTGCCAATTTCAAGTTCTCACCATGTCCTGGAAACGGTGTTTGATGGAAGCAGCGGTATGGTCCGCTGGCCGGCTGGCCCATTCGGTTTCGACGCTGCCGGCCAATCCGCGGTCGATTTTCGTCCTGCGCAACAATGACCTGGGCGATGTGCTGGTGATCACGCCGCTGTTCGAAGCGCTGCGGAAGCGCTTTCCTGGCGCGCGCTTGGTTGCTGGGGTCGGCAGTTGGAGCGCGCCGTTGCTCGAGGACAATCCTTATGTCTCCGAAATCGTGCCGGTCAACGCCCCCTGGCACAATAAAGTCATCACCCCTAACGGCAGGCAGGCGGCCTTCCAATACATTTATGCCTCCGCCGAGGCACGCGCGTTGTCGCGCCGACGGTTCGACATCGGCATTGACGTACTGGGAAGTCCGTGGGGTTCGTTATTGCTGATGCGTTGTGGCATCCCGTATCGATTGGGGGTGCAAGGATACGCCGGGGGACACAGCGCGACGCAGCAGTCCGTGCTATTCAACTCACGCGAACAGGTCGGACGCGCGGCGTTGCGCTTTGCGGAATTGCTCGGCGCAACGAGCCTGCCGCATAATCAGCCGCAAATTTTCCTGAGCCCAGAAGAACAGGAGACTGCCGAACGACGCTGGCATCAACTCGGTTTACCGATTCCCAACCTGGCGACGCGGATCGTGGTGGCACCGGGTGGCGGCTTTCCGGAGAAATGTTGGCCCCGCTCGCACTGGGCGGAATTGCTGCACCTATTGGGCGACGAAATCACATGTTCGCTCCTGGTGGTCGGCAGCCAAGCCGACCAGCGCGCCGGCGCCGAACTGGCGCAAGCACATCCGCTGGTGCGCAGTCTCTGCGGTCAGACCAGTCTGCGGGAAACCTGCGCGTTGGTCGCCCGCGCTGATCTGGTCATCTGCAATTCCAGTTTCCTGATGCACGTGGCCGCGGCCTTGGGCAAACCGGCGGTCGTAATACTCGGTGGCTGGTTTCCGTCGGCCACGGATCATGAGGTTCAGTGGGGTTACCCCAAGGGCATGGTCGTGTTCGGCCGGGACAGGGATCGTCCGCGCATCTTTTCGCCACGCGAAGTCTATGCCGCGCTCGAGGATTTCTTCACCAACCACCAGGCGCTGGCCGCATGAAGATTGCCTTTCTCACCAGTTGCCTGGCGCCGGGCAAAGACGGCGTCGGCGATTACACGCAGTTGCTGGCGGAAGAGTGTGAACGCCTCGGACACCGTTGTGCGCTGCTGGCGCTGAACGACAAATTTGCAGCGGACGAATCAAGCCCGGGCTTGCGCTTGAGCGCCGACCGGCCCTGGTCCGAACGTCTGGCGCAGGCCCGGAGTTTTTTGGAGTGGTTCAAGCCGGACGCGGTGAGTCTCCAGTTCGTTTGTTACGGCTATCATCCCAAGGGCATCCAACCGCGGCTGGCCAAATGGTTTCAACCGCTGATCAACGGCGCGCGATTGCACCTCATGCTGCACGAGCTATGGATCGGCGAGGAAACCGGGGCGTCGCTCAAGGCGCGTTTGATCGGCGCCGCCCAGCGCTGGAGTGTGTTGAACATGGTGCGTCGGCTGCAACCGAACGTGGTCAGCACCACCAATCCCGCCTATCAAAGCGTCCTTCGGCACCGCGGGATTGCCGCCGGCCAACTGCCCTTGTTCAGTCCCATCCCGGTGCGGCCCGCCGGACAGAGCGCCTGGGTGTTCGACGAGTTGCAACGCGGCGGCGTTTCCGTCACCCCCGAGACGCGCGATACGTATTGGCTTTTTGGTTTCTTCGGCACGCTGCATCCAGTCTGGCCGCCGGAACCGCTGTTCGCTTATCTGCGCGAAGCGGCCTGGCGCCACGGCAAACGCCTCGGAGTCTGCGCCATTGGACGAATCGGCTCCGGCGAGGTTCGCTGGAAAACCATGACTCGCGATTACGCGGGGGCGTTTGCTTTTTGCCCATTCGGCGAGCAACCGCCGGAGCGGGTGTCGGATTTTCTGCACGCCATGGATTTCGGGATTGCCACGTCTCCCTTGGTCCTGCTCGGCAAGAGTGGGACGGCCACCGCGATGATCGAACATGGCCTGCCGGTTATTGTGAATCGCAACGAAGTGCGTTTTCGGGCCCACGCCGAGACGCCCAACGGCACCTCGCCGCTGGTGGTGCGGATGGATCCCGAACTGCCGCGCAAACTGGCCGCAATACGCCGCCAGCCACCGCAACCGACGTTGCCCACGGTGGCCAGAAAATTCTTGTATGAACTCGAACGCTGAACGGAGTTATTCCCCGGCTCCCCAATCGCCGCGGCCGTTGCGTGACTTCTTCCAATACCGCCTGTCCACGCTCTGCGCGCAGCCACGGATCACGGGAGCGGACGCCGGCTTTGCCCTGCCCAATTCGTCGCTCGCCTTGTTGCGCGACATCATCGACGAACTCGAACTGAAGCAAGTGTTTGAATTTGGCACGGGCCGTAGCACCCAATTATTTCTGGACTGCGGTTGCCATGTGACCGCCGTCGAAGACAACGAAGATTGGTTGCGGCGCACGCTAATGGCGTTGGCCTGGGAGCCGCGCTCGCGGTTGCGCGCCAAGTTGTGTCCGTTGAAAACCGTGTACGACGACGGCTCACCGTTCCTGGGCTGGCGACTGGACCGGGAACAACGGCAGGCACTGCGGGACGCGGAATTGGTGTTGATCGATTCGCCGGCCTTTCCGCCCTTTCGCGAACACGCGCTCATCACGGCCTTGAAACTGAACCGCCGCGCGGTGGTCGTGCTGGATGACGCCGCCATTCCCACGGTCCAACGTTTTTGCACGCGGTTGACCGCTCGCAACCAGCTCGTGCGACATTACACCCGGATGGACCACGGATTGTTCTTCTTTTGTCCGCCACCCGCCGACACTCGGCTTGACACGGCGCGCGGTTGGGTGGAAACGGTGAAAGCTTGGCGCCGTTACGTGCTGGGGTCGCGACTTTGCTTCCGTCCGAAAGGCACCGCCGTTCCGTTATGAAGATATTGATGTCCTCGCACTTGTTCCCGCCCAGCGTGGGCGGCATCGAACGCGTCGGCTGGCTGCTGGCGCGGGGCTTTGCCGAACTGGGACACGAGGTGCGCGTGGTGACGCAGACGCCGGCAGGCGGCCAAGGAAATTGTGGTGTTGCGCCTTTAGCTAGAAAAATTCGCACGCCGCTTGAACCACTGACAGCTTGTAGCCGCCGACGTGAGGAGGCGGAGGAGGGTCAGGAAACATTGGATCCGCCTCCTGATGTCGGCGGCGGTCATGGGGATAACTGGAGTGCCGAACCGCCTCGTCTCTCGCTGGTCGCGCGCGCACCGGAAGTCGTACGCCGCCCTTCCTGGACCGAACTCGTGCGGGCCGTTCGCTGGTGTGACTTGTATTTGCACAACAACATCAGCCTGCAAACGGCCTGGCCATTATTGTTTGCGCGGCGGCCATGGGTGCTGGTGCATCACACCTGGATTGCGCGGGTCAATGGCACGCTGGGTTGGCGGGATCACCTCAAGCGCCTGGCGGCGCGATGGGGCTTTTCGATCACCGTCAGCACAGCGATGGGCCGGGCGTTGCCGGTTTCGTCCATCGTTCTGCCCAATCCTTACGATGACGAACTGTTTCAGGAACTGCCGGGCGTTGAGCGCGACCAGGAGTTGATCTTTGTGGGCCGCTTGGTGTCGGACAAAGGAGCCGACGTGCTGATCGAAGCCTTGGCGAAATTGCGACAGCAAAACCTGACGCCGCGTTTGACTCTGGTAGGCGATGGACCGGCGGCGGCCCGATTGAAAGCGCTCGCTTATGAACGCGGCGTGAAACCGCAGATCACCTTCGCCGGGGCGAAGACGGGGCTCGAACTGGTTGAGTTGCTGAATCGGCACCGGATTATGGTGGTGCCATCGCGATGGCAGGAACCGTTCGGCCTGGTGGCGCTGGAAGGCATTGCGTGCGGATGTGTCGTCGTCGGCTCCAGCGGCGGCGGATTGCCGGAAGCCATCGGGCCGTGCGGGGTAACGTTTCCCAACGGCAACAGCGAGCGGTTGGCGGAAGCGCTGGGAGACTTGCTCCGAAACCCGGCTGCATTGGACGGCTATCGCGCGCCAGCCCGGGCGCATTTGCGGCCGCACCAGCGCAAACACGTCGCGCAGGCTTATCTGACCGTCTTCCAAAACTTGCTACAATTGAAACGGCACAATCCATTCGCCATTCCACCTAGGCAACAAACGGTTCCCGTGAAACGCGCCGCTTGAGCAGCCGTTACTATGAAGCAGCGTGGGGGCAGTTAACGGCCACTTGCCTGTTGAAAGCGCCGGCAACGTGCTGCCGGCGTCCCGCCGGCAGAAACGGATGTGGTGAGAGCGGCCGAACCATTGTCCTAAAATCGACCGCTGTTTGTCCGTTCGATCTGCCGGCAGGATGCCGGCAGCACGCTGGTGCTGGCGTTCACTTGGAACACGCGATGCCATGTCGCGCAAACGTTTGGCCGTGTGTGGGGCTTGCTCCCGCTTTCGTTCGCAGCCGAACGCTCCTAAAGCAAACCAGCGCAGCTATGAAATTTGACGGCGTCTCGTCAGCGACAAGTGTCGCGTCAATGGTGAACGCATGATTCTCATCAGCCATCCCACGGGAAATACGTTCGTGCGAGCCCTGTTGCAGGGACTTGCCGACGGGGGCCGCGATTATACGTTTCACACGACCTTGGCGGCAGACACAAACCGATGGTGGACTCGCTGCTTGCCAACCGGTTTGCGCCGGGAATGGATGCGCCGCTCGTTTCCGGTGCCGCAAACACGTTGCCGGCAGCACCCCGTTCGCGAATTTGGACGGCTGCTTTCTGCCCGTCTGGGACTGGCACCGCTGGTGCGGCATGAGACGGGGGTGTTCTCCGTCGATGCGGTGTATCGGGGTCTGGATCGAGCGGTGGCAGGCAAACTGCGAACGATGGTCGGCACTCAACCAGTGCAGTCGGTGTATGCCTACGAGGACGGCGCCCACGCCACGTTCGTTACGGCAAAGGAAAGGGGCATCCAGTGCTGCTACGAATTGCCCATCGCGTATTGGGAAACGTGCCGGCAATTGTTGTCCGAAGAGGTCCAACGCTGGCCGGAATGGGAACCGACGTTGCTGGCCGCGCGGGATTCCGACGCCAAGTTGCAACGCAAGACCGAGGAACTGTTACTCGCCGACGTGGTGATTTGTCCCAGCCAGTTTGTTTATCGCTCGCTGCCGCCGCCCATCCGGAACGCGAAACGATGCGTGATCGCAGAATTTGGATCACCCGCGGTGCCGGTCTTGGGATTGAATCGTGGCGGTATCCCGGCCGGGTTCAGGGCAAGAGCGACGCAAACGATTTGCGAAAGTCAGCGCCTCTTTGCGTCGGCTGCTACCCGCCCGGAAGGGCGCGCCCCGTTGCGAGTCTTGTTTGCCGGCGCGATGACGCAACGCAAAGGGCTGGCCGATGTCTTTGCCGCGATGCGCCTGCTCCGACGTAGCCACGTGGAATTGGTGGTCATGGGATCGCCACTGCTGCCGCTCGAATTCTATCGGCGCCAGTTTTCAAATTTCCTTTATGAACCACCGCGCGCGCACGGTGATTTTCTTGAGTTGATGCAGCAATGCGACGTGCTCGTGCTGCCTTCAATTGTCGAAGGGCGGGCGCTGGTGCAGCAGGAGGCGCTGAGCTGCGGTCTCCCCCTGATTGTGACCGCCAACGCCGGCGGCGAGGATTTGATCGAAGCAGGCCAAACCGGCTGGTTGGTGCCGACCGGCGATCCGGAGGCGCTGGCGGAAAAGCTCACTTGGTTTACGGATCATCGCCGGGAGTTGCCGGCCATGCGTGAAGCCGCCCGCACCAAAGCCGCCGCCTACACTTGGGAACGCTATGCTCAAAAGATCCTGCAGACGGTGGCGCCAACCAAGCCGTCGGCGTCCACCCTGGCCGCCGCCATAGCCGCTTGAATGAAACGATGACAAATTCGCCCGTCAACTATTCGGGAGCCGCAACTTCGGCGAAGGAGGGCATTACGCGGAAGCGAAAAGCCGACGCCAAAACGATTCTGCGACGGCTGCTCTGGCTCTATTTCTGGCTGCTGATCTTTGAAGGCGCCATGCGCAAATGGCTGTGGCCGCAATTCTCGGCGCCGTTGTTGATCATCCGCGACCCGCTGGTGATGGGGATGTATTTCCTCGCGTTGCGGCACGACCTGTTTCCTCAGAGCGGTTTCCTCAAGGCGCTACTCAAGCTGGCGATTATTTGCGGATTCATCGCCGTGTTGCAGTTTCTACTGTTGGGAGTTTCCGCCAGCGTGCTGGTTTACGGGTGGCGTACGGCGTTCCTGCATCTGCCCCTGATTTTCCTGGTGCCGGAGATTTTCGGCCTCGAAGACCTGCGGCGCCTGGGAAAATGGATGCTTGTGCTCGCCATCCCGATGACGCTGCTCATGGCGTATCAGTTCAAGTCCCCGTCGGAGGCCTGGATCAATCGCGCCCCCGGCCTGAACGGCGGCAAGCAGTTGTATGCGGCCATGCAACGCGTCCGGCCACCGGGCACTTTCTCGTTCATTACCGGACCGGTCTGCTTCTTTTCCTTGGCCGCCGCGTATCTGTTGTTTGCCATGCGGAAAGGACGCGAAGGTTATTCGCCCTTGTTGTTGGCGGGGGCCGGCATCAGCGTGATTCTGGCGGGGGCGATTTCGGGGAGCCGCTCGGTGATCGTGTCGGCGGGCATCGTGATGGCGGGATGGCTGTTGGGCCTCGCCGCCTCGCGGCAAGCCTCAAGCCGCGTTCCCCGAACTCTGCTGTTGGTGGGATTATCCTTGCTCGTGCTGACGCAGGTGGGTTTGTTCAAGGAAGGCACCGAGGTGCTCTCCACCCGTTGGGAAATGGCCGCGTCGTCGGAACGCGCGGGGGGCGGAATGGCGGGCCGTATTCTCAATTCGCTGGTGTCCCCGTTGATGGTGCTGCCCTCCGTGCCACTGCTGGGGGAAGGTTTGGGGGTGGGCACCAACGTCGGGGCGCACTTGTTAACCGGACATACCCAGTTCCTCCTGGCGGAGGAGGAATGGGGACGCCTTGTGCTCGAGATGGGACCACTGGTAGGCTTGGCGTTCATCTTGTTTCGCGTCACCCTCGCGGTGTGGTTGGCGCGCCAAAGTGTCCAGTGCGCCAGCGCGGGCCATCTGCTGCCCTTGCTGCTGTTCAGCGCCTGTGCCGCGAACCTGTTGACCGGCCAGATTGCCCAACCCAATATTCTAGGATTCACCGCGCTGGGAACCGGGTTGTGCCTGAGCGCGATCAAGGGCGTGACTGTTTCCGCCGACCAGCAGACATGGAAGCCGCGCTCGCCGCGATGGTATCCTTTAAAACTCTGCGCGAGGGCGGATGAAAAGGACCGGAGAGCAGCATAGGAAAAGACCGCCAGTCCGCATTTCAGAATTCTGGCAAACTGAGCCGCCTGGAAATGAAGCTTCTGCTTATTGGCAATTACCCCGGCGACCAACAAGAAAGCATGCGTCGGTTTGCGGACTTGTTGCACACGCAACTGCTTGCGCGGGGCGTCAAGGTGGAGTTGCTGCGTCCTCCAAGGGTGTGGAACCGATTCGGAAGTTCGTTGCGTGGCTTGGGGAAATGGCTGGGTTACGCGGACAAATTGGTGATGTTTCCCCGCCTGCTGCGCCGCACCATCGCGCCACCTTTGAGTGCAAATTCCGGCCCGTGCATCGTCCATATCTGTGATCACTCGAATGCGGTGTATGTGCGGCACTTGAACGGCACGCCGCATTTGGTGACGTGCCATGACCTGCTGGCCGTCCGTGCTGCGTTGGGCGAATTCCCTCCGCGGCGTACCCGGTGTTCCGGCCGGCAATTGCAGCGGATGATTCTCGCCGGTTTGCGCCGTGCCGGCCGGGTCACCTGTGTTTCGGAAGCGACCCGCCGGGATGTGCTGCGGGTAAGCGGACGGGATCCAGACCAAACCAAGGTCGCGCCGCTGGGCTTGAATTACGCCTATTCCCCGATGCCGCCAGCGGAAGCCCGGCGTCAGATTGCCACGCTGCTCGACCGAACGCGCGCCACTGCCTCAATCGTTCGTCAATCATTGGCCACGACTGAACCCTTCCGCTATCTCCTGCACGTGGGCGGCAACCAATGGTACAAGAATCGCTTGGGGGTTCTTAAAATGTATGCGCACTTGTGCGCCCTCGAGGCCGAAGCCCCGCGATTGGTCATGGTGGGGAAGCCATTCACGAAACCGATGCAGCAGTATATTGAAGCCAGCCAGCTTGCCGACAAAGTTGTTTCGCTCGCAGACTGTGACAACGAAGCGCTCCGCGCCCTGTATTCCCAGGCGGAACTGTTGCTGTTCCCCTCGCTGGCCGAAGGCTTCGGTTGGCCGATCATCGAAGCGCACGCCTGCGGTTGCCGCGTGGCCACCACCGACCAACCGCCCATGAACGACGTGGCGGGCGAGGCCGCATTCTTGCTTGAACCAAATGATCCGGCCAGCGCAGCACAGTGCGTAAAACGGGCGTTGGCCGAGGACGCCCAGGCGCGGGCGGAACGGAGCAAACGCGGCCAGGAAAATGCCGCCCGGTTTTCCACGGAAGCCATGGTGACGAGCTATTTGCAGCAGTACGGAGAGTTGGCGGGAGTCAGTTGACGTTTTATCCAATGCGCATTCTACATTGCATTCATTCCGTAAACCCTCGAATTGGCGGACCGATTGTCGGCCTCAAGAGTCTGGCCGCGCTGCACCAGTTGGCCGGGCGCGAGGTGGAAGTTGCTTCGCTCGACGCGCCCGACGCCCCCGGGGTGCGGGACGGTCCGCTGCAGGTCCACGCGTTGGGACCTGGCCTCCTGAAATACGGTTATAGCCGAAGGCTGGTTCCGTGGCTGCGGCGGCACCACGCGGACTACGACGTGGTGATCGTCAACGGCATCTGGCAATACCACAGCTTCGCCGTTTGGCGCGCGCTGCGGCCGATGCGCCGTCCGTACTATGTGTTTACGCACGGCATGTTGGATCCGTGGTTCAAGCAGCAGTATCCGCTCAAGCACTTGAAGAAATGCCTGTATTGGCCGTGGGCGGAATACCGGGTGCTACGCGATGCGCGAGCGGTCCTGTTCACCACGGCCGAGGAACGGGAACTGGCCCACCAGTCATTTCGGCGCTATCGCTGCCGCGAAGTCGTGTTGGGCTACGGCACCCAACCTCCCTTGGGTGATGCCGCCGGACAACGCGAGGTGTTCCAGCACCTCTTCCCCGAATGCCGCGGCAAACGCGTGTGGCTCTTCCTCGGCCGCCTCCACCCCAAGAAAGGTTGCGACCTGGTGTTGCAAGCGTTCGCGCGTTTCGCGGCCCACCATCCGGAACTTCATTTGGTCCTGGCCGGGCCCGACCAGGATGGTTGGCAAAGTCATCTCCAGGCCTTGAGCACCAGGCTGGGACTCGAGGGACGCATCACTTGGCCGGGAATGTTGGAAGGTGATTTGAAATGGGGCGCTTTTCGGACGGCTGAAGTCTTCGTCCTGCCCTCGCACCAGGAGAACTTCGGGATCGCGGTCACGGAAGCCATGGCGTGCGGGATACCGGTCCTGATTTCCACCAAGGTCAACATCTGGCAGGAAATCCAAAGCCATGACGCGGGCCTGGTCGAAGCGGACGACCTGGGCGGCACGCTTCGTCTCTGTTCGCGGTGGCTCAAGCTATCGCCGTCGGAACGACAGATGATGGGGGAACGCGCGCGCTGGTGTTTTCAAGAGCAATTTGACGCGCAACAAGTGGTCGATAGATTGATGGCCCTGTGGTGGGCGGATGGAATCGGAACGGCGGCATCGGTAAACTCCGAGCATGGCCCGTTAGTAGCGGCGTGTTAAGGTGTCTCAACGCACGTGAGCAGGGGAGCGCGCCCGCCTCGGGCGCTCGCCACGGCGCCTCGCCGTGGAGTCGAACGACCCCGGCGCGACACGGCTCCGAATTCGCCGCGCATTCGCCGGGCCGGCGGGGCGCCTGTCCTACCCATTTGATGAACTCCACCCACACCAGTCCTTCGTTCAGCCGGCGCAATCGGGCCGGCCGCGTGCTGTGGTCCATCGTCAATGCGCTGCTGTTCCGTCCCAGCCCCCGACCGTTCCATGCCTGGCGGGCAATGCTGTTGCGGATGTTCGGCGCGAAAATTGGCCGGGATTGCCATATTTATCCGCGAGTGGTCATCTGGGCGCCGTGGAATCTGGTCTGTGGCGACGAGGTTGGGGTCGCGGATGGGGTGATCCTTTACAGTCAGGCGCGCATCCTGCTGGGTGATCGATGCGTGATTTCGCAAGGCAGCCATTTATGCACGGGGACGCACGATTACACGTCGCCGCGATTTCCCTTGATCGCCCAACCGATCCAGGTGGGTGAATGCGCGTGGATTTGCGCCGAAAGCTTTGTGCATCCGGGCGTAACCATCGGGGCGGGCGCCGTCATCGGCGCACGGTCAGTGGTGACTCACGACCTCCCCGAATGGATGGTGTGCGCCGGCCATCCTTGCCGTCCGCTCAAACCTCGCGCGATGCAACCACCGTTGGCGTCCGCCGCATGAAGGTGCCCGTTTCCATCTTGATCCCGGTCCGAAACGAGGCGGCCAACCTGCCGCGTTGCCTCGGATCGGTAACGTGGGCGGATGAAATCTGGGTGGTGGATTCGCAAAGCACCGACGATTCGGTTGGCATCGCCACGGCCCGCGGCGCACAGGTGGCACAATTCCATTTCAACGGCACCTGGCCCAAGAAGAAGAATTGGGCGTTGGCCAAGCTTCCGTTCAAGCACGAATGGGTTTTCATCCTCGATGCCGACGAAGTGTTGCCCCCGGAAGCGGCGGAAGAAATTCGTAGCGTCGTCACCGACTCATCCACGGAAATTGCCGGTTACTGGATCAACCGTCGGTTCTGGTTCATGGGGCAGTGGCTACGGCACGCCTACTATCCGAACTGGAATCTTCGCCTCTTCCGGCATCGGCTGGGGCGTTACGAGCAACTCACCGCAACCGATACCGCAAGCGGCGACAACGAAGTCCACGAGCACGTAATCGTCCAGGGGCAGACGGCCCGCCTCCGGTGCGAGCTGGACCATTATGCATTTCCGTCCGTCGAGGTATTCGTTGAGAAGCACAATCGCTATTCAAACTGGGAAGCCCGCGTGGCCGTGGCCAATTCGGGGTTCGATGGCGGACCATCCATCCAAAGCCAAACGGTGAATTGGCGGCGCCGATTGAAACGCTGGTCTCAACGGCTGCCGGGACGTCCGTTGCTGCGCTTTCTGTACGTGTATGGGTGGCAACGCGGTTTCCTGGATGGTCGCGCCGGATATTATTTCGCCCGGCTGCATGGCTTTTACGAATTCCTCAGCGTGGCGAAGACACACGAACTGCACAAACTGAAACGCGAAGGGCAGTTAAACCCGAAATCCGAAGGTTCGAACGCAGCCACGTCGGGCCGCAGTCGTTCTCCGCTGAACTTCACCCTGACCGTGTTGTTTTGGGTTTGTCTGGCCGGTGTCTTGTTCTTCGCCTTGCGGCCATCGCCGCACGGGGAACGACTTTCGGGATTGCCGGACCCCATGGCGCTCTGGGTGGCGCTGCACGATGGCGGGAGCAATCTGGTCGCGTTCGCCACGTTGGGCTTCCTGGGATTGGTGGCGGAATGGCGGCCCATCTCCAACGGCGGTTCACCAAGTCCGGGGGCGAGATCGGCCAATGGACGCATCCTAAGACGCCGGCTGCTCTGGCTGTTGGCACTGGTGCCAACCCTGGAACTGGCCCAGTTGGGCATTCCGGGGCGCGTGTTCGATTGGAATGACATCATCGTGGGTAGCCTGGGCGTGTTATCCGGCTGGACAGCGGGGAAGATCCTTGGCGCGATCATGCGGAAATTGACGAGTTACCATTTCGGCGTCTCCACCGTCGAGCGACCGGGAGCACTGCCGCCACCGGTATCCGAGTCCTCTTTATGAAAGTCACCGTTTGGGGCATTAATTACGCGCCGGAACTGATCGGCATTGGACCGTACAACACGGCACTTTGTGAGTACCTGCACGAACGCGGTCATGACGTGCGGATGGTCACAACGTTTACCTACTACCCGGCGTGGCGGAAACAAGCGTCCGAAGCCTCGAAGCTCTATCGCACTGACAACGTCGAGGGCGTGACGGTGCATCGTTGCTGGCATTACGTTCCCCGCCGGGCTTCGACACTCAAACGCATTTTCCACGAAGGCTCGTTCGTGTTCACGTCCTTGCTGCGTCAACTTGTGCTCCCCCGCGCGGACGTGCTCGTGGTGGTGTCCCCGCCGTTGTTGTTGGGCGCGGCAGCGTGGTTGTTGGGGAAACTGAAGCGCATGCCGTTTGTGTTTCACGTGCAGGATCTGCAACCCGACGCGGCCGCCAGCCTGGGCATGCTCAAACAATCCGGTTTGCTGGGTGCGCTTCGTGGCCTGGAAAAGTTCGCGTATCGAAAAGCCGGCCTGGTTAGCGGCATTATGCCCGGCATGCTGGCTTCGTTTGAACGTAAAGGGGTGGAGGCGGCGCGCCGGTGCTATTTTCCCAATCCCGTGGAGTTAAGCAAACCCTTCGAACCGACGGTGCGCGGTCGATTTCGGCAACGGTTGGGGATGGACGAAACCGATTTCCTGGCGGTGTATTCGGGTAACCTGGGCGTCAAACAAGGGCTGGATGTTCTGATTGAAGCGGCGCGTTGCGTGAAACACCCGCGCGTCCGTTTGGTGATCTGCGGCAATGGCAGCCAGCGGGTGCGGTTAGTGCGGCTGGTGCATCGTTACGAATTGGGCAACGTGGTGATTGTGGATCTGCAACCGCCGGACCGCTACGCCGAACTGCTGGTCGATGCGGACGTGTGCGTCATTCCGCAGCAACCGGGTTCGGGCGGCTGTTTTTTCCCGAGCAAACTGCTCACGACGCTGACCTACGCTCGGCCGGTGCTGACGGTGGCTGATGATCAAAGCGACTTGGTCGTGGCACTGAAGGAAGGACGCTTTGGGGTGAACGTGCCGCCCGGCGAACCACAGCAACTCGCCGAAGTGCTCGAGCAACTGGCCGATCAACCGCAGCAGCTTCAGAAATACGGGGAAGCTGGCCACCGCTATGTCACGCAGTTTGAACGGACCCAAGTGCTTGGCCAATTCGAACGCGTCTTGCAGGGGTTGGTCGAGCCGGCAACGGTGCGGGCGCAACCGGAAGTCGCCGTCCCCAAGATTGTGCGCCTTCCGGGAACAGAATCGGCACCGGCGAAAAAGAAGGCGGCGTAAGAAGATCCTTTGCTTTCAATCGAACGGCGCGGGTGGAGAACCGGCGCCGTTTTTGTTTTTGCAGGAAGGTTTACCGCGGTGCGGGCAGCACCCACCGAAAGCGGGAGCAAGCTCCACGCACTCCAAACGCTGCCCGAGGTGCGGGCGCCCCATCGGATTTCGCGCCAGCGTTTGGAGTGCGTCCGGCTTGCCGGCGCTTTCGCACGGTGAATGGCAGTCAATTTCCCAACCGCCTTTCCACATTTTAGTAGGCCGTGCCCGGGGGCAAAAGCATCTGTACCGCCGTTCGAAGGATGATCGCCAGGTCGGCGCTCAACGACCAATTTTCCAGGTAGTACAGGTCAGATTCAATTCGCTGCCGCACCCTGCCTTCGTCAGTGGCTTCGCCACGAAACCCGCGCACCTGCGCCAGACCGGTGATTCCCGGTTTGGCAAAACTGCGGATGTAATAGTTTTGCATGACGCGCGCAAACAAGACGTCGTGTTCCGGCAGGTGCGGACGCGGTCCCACCACGCTCATCTCCCCCCGCAAGACGTTCACAAACTGAGGCAGTTCATCCAGGCTGAGCCGTCGCAACCACCGGCCGGCAGCAAAAATGCGCCGGTCGTGTTTCGTAGCCTGCCGCGCCGCGTTCGTGGTTTGTCCGTGCATCGTGCGAAACTTGAGGATGCGAAAACATCGATGATGAAAGCCGGCGCGTTCCTGGCAATACAACAGCGGCCCCGGGGACTGCCGGCGTTGCAGCCACCAAACCACCAGCGCCATGGGGGGCAAGACCAGGAGCACGATGGGTAACGCGACGGCCACGTCGAGCGCTCGTTTCAGGGCGCGGTTAAAAGGATTCTCCAACGGCTCCTGCCGTAACGCAAAAATGTGGCGTCCGTCGTTTTCCAAGTGGATTACCCGGTGGCGAAACTTTTCCTCCAGATCGCTGATGACCAGGAACCGCACGCCCAGCAGTTCGCATAACGCCGAGAGCCGGCTGAGGAACACCGGCCAGGCGGGCAATTCCGCCGCAATGACCTGGGTGACCTGCTGCTCGCGAATGATGCGCTCGAGGTCGTCCACGCGCCCCAACACCGGCCAATCGCCAACCCGTTTCACCCGTTCGTCGCACAGCACGCCCACCATCTCGAGGCCAAATTGTGCTTTGCGTGCCAACCAATCGGTCATGGCAAAAATCTTCTTACTGGAACCAATGAGGACCGTTCGCTCCTTGGGACCCCGTTGAAAACTGAAGTGGGCAATGATTGGCGGCAGTTTCCACGCACTCCAAAGCAATAACACGTATAGCACCGGCAGAAAGCTGAACAGGAACATCCGCGAAATTACGGCGTCCTTGGTCGCCACCAGGAAGAAGACCACCGGCCCAGCGGCCCAGAGGGTCTGTCGCAACGCGAGACGATGTTTGTTGAGCAAGCCCTCCTGAAACACCTGCGCTTCACGGTCGTAGCGAAAGCTGGCCTCCAGCAGCAATCCCATGAGGAACAAAACGCAATACAGGACGTAATTCTTCAGAGCTGCGGCTTCCGCATAAAAATGCTCTACCACCAGGAAATGACCCCAGTACGCCACCACGCAACAGCCTAGTTGCAGCACTGCCAGCAGATCGTAAAAGCCGCGGATGCGTTGCGTAATCATGGGAAATAGGCAGCGCAGAGTTGCGCTCTCGCAGCCGCAGGCGTGCGGTGGATGCAATTCGCAATGACCCGGATAAACCCGTATTCGCAGGAGCCTGAAGTCCAGCCGGTCGCTAAACTGCCTCGCGCAGCGAGGAATTGCCGAGTTCCTTTCGCCATATTTCTACGCGGTCCTGCAACTCCAGTTCTGTCAAATAGGCCATATCAAGCTGGCTGGGGGCAATGTTCACGCCACCGGCGTCCTTCTCGTGATGCAGGCAATTGGCCACGTGCAGGGCGGTGGTCAGCGTAAAGCTCTTGGTGTCGTCGGCGGTCGGGCGATGATGCCGCGCGACGGCTTCCACCAACGGAGTGGGCAATCCCCACAAGCCAAGCAGATACGCGCCCACCTCCGCGTGGGTCGAGCCGAGCAGTTCCAGTTCGGCCTGCCAGAGGGGAACGCGATTGCGGCGCTGGTGCTGCACCACGTCGGGATATTCCTTGGGCAGACCCGTGGCCAATACCAGCTTGCCCACGTCGTGGAGCAAGCCGCACAGAAACGCATGATCGGCCGCGCGGGCGTTGAGCGATTCGATCTCCGCGAGATCCTTGGCCAAAGCCCCGGTGGCCCAGCAATGACTCCACAGGCGGTCAAAGGAAATGACATTCAGTTTAGTGTCGAAGCCGTTAAGAATCCCGATGGAAAGCACCAAACGTTTGACGGTGTTGATGCCCAAATACAGAATGGCTTCGCCGGGATTCGTCACGTTCTCGGGCAAGCCAAAGAAGGGAGAATTCACCAGTTGCAGCAACTTGGCGCACATCCCCAGGTCCTGCGAAATCAAGTGACCCAGTTTGATCACCGAAGGATCTTCATTCCGCAATTCCTTGAGCACTTCGTTGTACACGGTGGGTACCATGGGCAGGGTCTGTACCTGCGACACGAGGCGCTTCAGTTTCTCGTCGGTCAAAAAGTCGCGCAGCACGAACGCCCGTTGCACTGCATCGCGCAGCACGTCCGCTTCGCACGGTTTGGACAGATACTGGTGCGCCGGTCCGACGAACTGCGGCATGGCCCCCTGGTTCGACTGTTCGGATACGAGAATACGCACCGCGTCCGGAAACTGCTCCGCCACGTAGTTCAACAATTTCGCCCCCGTGGTTCCCGGCATCACGTCATCGGCTACGACCACGTCGAAAGCGGATTGCGTCATCAACTCCAAGGCCTTTGCACCGCTTTCCGCGAACGACATGTCCCAGTCGGCACAAGCATCGCCGAGGTCACGTTTCAACTCCGCCAAAACCAGCGGCTCGTCATCAACCAGCAAAATTCGAATCATAGAATTAACCGGGGAGCAGATTCCCAGTCTAAAGACGCCGCTTCGAAAAACAACGTTGTGAGTTTTGAAAACAAGGGAAGCCGATCGTTTCCGAAACGAAGCGATTGCCGTCGGAAAGAGTTGCCGGAGGGAAGAGCAAACCCGAAGGCCTCCTCGCCGCGAAGCGCTCAAGCCCTCGGTTCATTTCCGTTGGTTCACCATTCATTCCATTGCCAATCAACAGGTTTCGATAGTTACAAATGTCGCCGCCACAGGCGCCGATGCTTCACGCCCATTGCCAAGCATGGCTTGTTCCAAGCAGCAAAGACAGAGTAACGGCCAGGATCAAAAGACATCGGAGCCATCCTTACTCGCGGATTTGACCAACAACTCACTCAAACCTGGACTTTCGATATTTCTTAGACCTCGCCGGAACAGGGATCGGGGTTCCCGGGCAAATCGGTCGTACCAACTGCATCTCCTGGCGGGTTGAACGCTATGCGGGGCTGGGGCTGGCGCCGACGCGGCCACGTCGTGGAGTCCGACAGCTCGCACAGCTCCTGGTCATTCGAATCGGCGACGATATTCCAGCGAGTGTGCTGCCCTACTGGAAGCGTCCAAACGTCAGGGTGTACTGGCTCGCTTGTCCAATTCGCAAATGGTGGGTTACCGCTCGAACTCACCGTCGAGGAGGATTGCGAGACAGAACTTTCAAACGGTGACCTTGGACAGTGTCGGCGCCAACCAACCGTTGGAAGCGATGACGCGATACCGGTCGGCCGACATGGCGGGCTCGTGCCAAAACTGGCCGCCGGCGCATTCGATGATCAAACCGCCCGCCGCAATGTCCCACAGGCGCAAGCCGTATTCGATATAGGCATCCATCCGTCCCGAGGCGACATACGTCAGCGACAATGCGGCCGCGCCCATGATGCGGATCTTGCGCACCCGGTGGACCAGGTGTTGGAACGTCGGCAACATGCGTTCGAGGGTATATTTCTCCTTGGCGAAACCAATGGACACAATCGCCTCGTTCAACCGCCGCCGCGAGCTGACCCGGGTCACTTTGCCGTTGAGCCGGGCAGCTTGCCCGCGGATGGCCGTCCACAAGTCGTCGCAAAACGGATCATAAACCACACCCAGGATGGTCTCGAAAGAAGGCGGCAGCGGCTTGGCCGGTTTGCGGCGGACCCGCACGATGGATTGGGCTTCCGCGACCGGTGGTTGAAGCTTGCGCACCTGGAGGGCAATCGAAGTGCAGGCGTGCGGAATGCCGTAACTGAAATTAACGGTGCCATCGATCGGATCAACCACCCACCGATAATCGGCGTCCGGATCGCCCACCACGCCTTCTTCGCCGAGAATGGCGGTCTTCGGAAACGCTTTGCGGAGCGTCCGCTCGATGGTTTTCTGGCAACGGACGTCCAGTTCCAATTTGATGTCGTGTTGCGTTTGCGAGTTGATCTTCTTGCGCGATCCCATGTTGGTGCGCATCAGGTGTCCAGCGGCATGCGCGGCTTCCACCGCACACTCCAGGGCTTTGCCTGCGGTTAATGCCGCTGCTTCAGTCCGTTTTTCCATGGCGGAAGTTTAGGGGCGCTGCGGCGACGGAGCAAACCTTGTGTGAATTGAGAAATGAGTTGTAACGCGCTAATCGTCGGTGGCTGGCGAATTGGTCTGGATCCGATTGATCGCCTTGGCCGCGCGATTGCGAACAATATCACGCGGATCATTGGTGGCGCGTTCGAGTGCCCCCAAGGCTGGACGCGCCGCGGATCCCACTTCGAACAACGTGCGCGCCGCCAGATAACGCACTTCTGAATCGGGATCTTGCAGCGCTTGAATCAAGTCGGGCACGGCGGGGGCGGCGTCCGGGCCGAATTGTTCGCACACAGTGAGCGCTTCACGTCTGGCTTCCACGTCGCCGTGTTGGATGGCGCTGGCCAGGGCCGTCAAGCTGACCGGATCCCGACAGTGCAGGGCAACAATCAGTTTGACCTGCTTCATCAACTCGGTAGGGCAAGACTCCGTCGAGCCCTGATTTCCCCGAATGGCATTCGCAAATCCACAACCGACCAAAGGGAAATTGGGGGTGTTCGATACATCCAAAGCCTTTCCGCGGTTTCGGTTTATTGAATTCGAAAACGTTTCGGAGAAATCACGGCTCGACGGAGTCTCGCCCTACCGCGGGTTGGGGTGCTCAGTAAGAAGGCCAAGGGGGAAGCGCGCCCGCCGGTTGACCCCGGGACTGAGCCGTCAATGAATAGTGAGTCCCTTGGGATCTTCGAAAGTAGTTGGCGAGGCGCCAACCACGGCGCCCGAGGCAGGCGCGCTCCCCTTTCTAACTGAATCGCTGCGCTAAGAGGGCCGGCGACGCTTTACTTTCAATTGGGCCAGCGAATTGGCCAGGGAGGCATTGACGGCAGCGGATTCGGCGGCGCTTAGTTTCTCCTGCAATCGGGCTTCGGCACGGCGGCGGGCTTCTTCGGCCATCGCCTCGTCGATGTCTTTTGCCTGAATGGCCATGTCGGTCATGATGGCGACGCGTTCGCCGGTGATCTCCGCGAAGCCGTCGCCTACCGCGAGGAAAATTTCTTCGTTGCCCTTGCGCACCGTCAATTGGCCGGCCTGGAGTTGGGTCATCAACGGCACGTGTGAAGGGAAGATGCCCATCTCGCCTTCCGCACCGGGCAGCGTGACCATCTCCACGTCGTCGGAGAAGGTCTGGGCTTCGGGCGTAACGATTTCGAGTCTTAAGGTGTTGGCCATGGTGCGCGTGGATGGTGGCGGCCGGGCGTAGCCTATTCTTCGTACACTTCTTCGATCTTGCCCTTCATGTAGAAGTTGCCCTCCGGCACTTCGTCATGCTTGCCATCGAGAATTTCTTTGAAGCCGCGCACGGTGTCGGCAATGGTGACCTGCTTGCCTGAACGGCCCGTGAAGACTTCAGCTACGCTAAAGGGTTGACTGAGGAAGCGCTGAATCTTGCGGGCCCGATAAACGGTCAATTTATCGTCAGGCGAAAGTTCGTCCATGCCCAGAATGGCGATGATGTCCTGGAGATCTTTATAGCGTTGCAGCACGCGTTGGACGCCGCGGGCCACGTCATAATGTTCGTCGCCCACCACGTCAGCGGCGAGGGCGCGCGAGGTCGAAGCCAGCGGATCGACGGCCGGATAGATGCCCAGTTCGGAAATGGCGCGGTCCAATACAATCGTCGCATCCAAATGCGTGAACGTCGTGGCCGGCGCCGGATCGGTGATGTCGTCCGCCGGCACGTAAATCGCCTGGAAGGAAGTAATCGAGCCCTTGGTCGTGGAAGTGATGCGTTCCTGGAGGTCGCCCATTTCCGCCGCCAGCGTGGGTTGGTAACCGACGGCGCTCGGCGTGCGGCCCAGCAGCGCGGAGACTTCAGAGCCGGCCTGGGAGAACCGGAAAATGTTGTCGATGAACAACAGCACGTCCTGGTTCTTCTCGTCGCGGAAATATTCCGTGATGGCCAGACCGGAGAGCGCCACGCGCAGACGGGCGCCCGGCGGCTCGTTCATCTGGCCGTAAACCAACGCGATTTTCGAAGCGCCCAGGTCGTCCTGGCGGATGACGTTGGCTTCGGACATTTCATGGTACAGGTCATTGCCCTCGCGGGTGCGCTCGCCCACGCCGGCAAACACGGAAACACCGCCGTGCATTTTGGCGATGTTGTTGATCAGTTCCATGATGACGACCGTTTTGCCCACGCCGGCGCCGCCGAACGCGCCGACTTTGCCGCCCTTCAGAAACGGACAGATCAGGTCAATGACCTTGATGCCGGTGACGAGCACTTGGGGTGACGTGGTTTGGTCTTCGAGCGAGGGTGCCGCACGGTGAATGGGATAATATTTGTCGGCCTTAACTGGTCCGCGTTCATCGACAGGTTCGCCAATGACATTGAACACGCGGCCCATGACGCCGTCGCCCACGGGCATCGAGATGGGCTTGCCGGTATCGACGACCTCGACGCCGCGTTTGAGGCCCTCGGTGGAGCCCATGGCCACGGCGCGCACCCAGTTGTCGCCCAGGTGTTGTTCGACTTCGAGCGTGAGTTTGACCGGCTCGCCTTGCGCGGAGAACTCCACGGTCAGCGCATTGTAAATGGCGGGCGGGGAGCCCGGGAACTCAACGTCCACAACCGGGCCGATGACTTGAACGATTTTGCCTTTATTCATGTTCTGAAAATTCGGTGCTTTTTGATCCTGCGCCGGCCACTAGCCCATGGACATTTGAGCCGAGGCGATTTCCAACAGTTCTTTGGTGATGGTGGCCTGGCGAATCTTGTTATATTCGACGGTCAGATCCTTGATCAGTTGCAGCGCATTGTCCGTGGCGTTCTTCATGGCCACCATGCGGGCGCTGTGTTCGCTGGCCTTGGCTTCCAACAGCAACTGGTAAATCTGGAAGTTGAGATAATGCGGCAGCAAGCCGCCCAGCACCGCGCCGGCGCTGGGTTCGAACTGGAACTCGGTAGCGCCGGTGGAAAACGGTTGGGGTTGGGCCTCGGACTGAGGGCCAGCCTGCACGGCTTGAATTTGGCCAATGGGCAACAGGGGCAACCGCTGGGGCTTCTGGCTCAGGGTCGAGAGAAACCGATTGTAAAGCACGTCCACCGTATCGACTTCTTTTTTCAAAAACATGTCCTGCACGAACTTCGAAATGGCACGCGCTTCGGTGAACGTGGGGGCATCTTTGTAGGTGAATTCCGCCGCCAGTTTCCGCTTGGTGCGCGCGATGAACTGGGAGGCCTTGCGGCCCGCGGTAATGAACACCGTGGTGTCGCTGTCGTATTGGGCCGTTTCGCGCATCAAGTTGCCGTTGAGCGCGCCGCAAAGTCCCTTGTCGGTGCTGATCAGGATGACGGCCCGCTGGTTAACCCGGCGCGGATCCATCAGCGGATGCGAGAAATCGCCCGCGTGGGCAGTGACTTCGCCCAGCACTTTGTTCATGAGCGTGGCATACGGACGCCCCGCCATCGCCGCCTGCTGGGCGCGCCGCATTTTCGACGAAGCCACCATCTGCATTGCCTTCGTGATCTGCGAGGTGTTCTTAATCGACCGGATGCGGCGTTGTATATTACGGGGACTGGGCATGGCCGGGGGGTGCTGTGAGCGCCTTAATCAGCTTTGTAGGTCTGTTTGAATTCGGTAGCGGCAGCCTTGAGTTCCGCGGTCAGCGGTTCGCTGAGCACTTTCTCCTG
The DNA here is from genome assembly GCA_963788655.1 of uncultured Verrucomicrobiae bacterium. Lineage (GTDB taxonomy): Bacteria > Verrucomicrobiota > Verrucomicrobiia > Limisphaerales > JAFGQR01 > JAFGQR01. The sequence goes on from CAWBHS010000006.1 coordinate 102,748, forward strand.
CGCAATGCGCTGCACCAGGGCCGCCTTGCGATTCCCCAGGAACTCCGCCAGCTTGCTCTGCCAGTCTTTGATCTTCGCGACGGGCACATCGTCAAAAAAGCCGTTTTGGGCCGCCCACAGGATGGCCACTTGAATTTCGACCGGCACGGGATGGTATTGCGGCTGTTTGAAAACTTCGACGATCCGCTTGCCGCGTTCGATCTTGCTTTGCGTGCCAGGATCCAGGTCGGAACCAAACTGGGCGAACGCCGCCAGTTCGCGGAACTGCGCGAGGTCGCCCTTGATGCGGCCGGCCACCTGTTTCATGGCCTTCACTTGCGCTGCGGAACCCACCCGGGAGACGGACAACCCGACCGAAATGGCGGGACGAACGCCTTGATAAAATAAATCCGTTTCCAGGTAAATCTGACCGTCGGTGATCGAAATCACGTTGGTAGGAATGTAGGCCGAAACGTCGCCCAATTGGGTCTCGATGATGGGCAACGCGGTCAACGAACCGCCCCCTTCTTTTTCGCTCAACCGCGCCGAACGTTCCAACAGGCGGCTGTGCAAATAGAACACGTCGCCGGGGAACGCCTCCCGACCGGAAGGCCGTTTCAACACCAGGGAAACCTGGCGATACGCCACGGCATGCTTGGACAGGTCATCGTAAATGATCAGGGAGTCCATGCCATTGTCCCGGAACCATTCGCCCATGGCGCATCCCGCGAATGGCGCCAGGTATTGATTGGTGGCGGAGTCCGAAGCGGCGGCCACCACCACGATGGTGTACTCCAACGCCTTTTCCTTCTCCAACACGCTGATGACGCGGGCCACGTTGGACTGCTTCTGGCCGACCGCCACGTAAATGGAATATAGGGGACGGTAGTTCTGGTCGCCGGCTTCCACAGCCGCACGGTTCAGCCGGGCCTGATTGATGATCGTGTCGATGCCAATGGTCGTCTTGCCGGTGGAACGGTCGCCGATGATCAACTCGCGCTGGCCCCGGCCAATGGGAATCATGGCGTCGATGGCCATGATGCCGGACTGCACCGGCTGATTGACCGATTGCCGTTTGATGATGCCGGGCGCGATCTTCTCGACCGGATAGGAGGCTTCGGCATTCACTTCGCCTTTGCCATCCAGCGGTTGGCCCAGCACGTTCACGACGCGACCCAAGAGACCTTTGCCGACCGGTACTTGCAGAAGTTTGCCGGTGGTGCGGACTTCCTGGCCTTGTTTCACCGTGGTGTAATCGCCCAGGATGATGGCGCCAACTTCGGTGTCTTCGAGGTTGAGGGCCAGGCCGGTCACGCCGTTGCCGAAGTCGAGCATTTCATTCAGCATGGCCTCGGTAAGACCTTCCACTTTGGCGACGCCGTCGCTGATTTCGCGGACGACGCCGACGTTCTGTTTGGCGATGGAGGTTTTGACTCCCGCGATTTGGGCTTCGATTTCCTGTAACAGATTGCTCATACAGACTGATTGAGAGTTGAGGCGGAGCGTTGAGGGATTAGGGTTCGGAAACTCAACGGTGCCTCGGGCTAAAATTTGTCCTGCAACGCGGCCAACCGGCCCTGGATGCTGCCATCGTAAACGTCACTGCCGACCTGGACCCGCATCCCGCCCAGCAACGCGGGATTCTGCGTGAACGCAAAGGTCAAAGCCGGGCCATACACTTGGGTTAGGTTTGCTTGCACCGCCGACTGCTCGGCCGGGGCGAGCGGAATCATGCTTTCAACATGGACCGAGCGGCGGGCCAAATCGAGCTTCACCAGCCGCTGGAAGTGCGACAGCGTGGCCAGATAGCCGCGCGGTTTGCGCGCGATGACCTGCTGCACCGCTTCGCGGACGCGGCCTTCGTCGAGCGCGCCGTTCGCCATACAGGCGCGCAACAGTTCTTTGGCTTGCCGCCGGGCTTGTTTGGTGATCTTCATTCGTCGCGAATATCCAAAGGCAAAGTCACGGAGCTCAAGCCGCCAATCCTTGATTGGCTTCCTGGATCAGGCGCTGCTGGTCCTCCGGAGTCAACACTTTGCCGCTGACCTTGGCGGTGGTGGCCACGACCAATTGGCCAATCTCCCGTTTTAGTTCGCTCAGCATGCGTGCGTGATCCTGCACCGCGGTTTCGCGGGCGCGGGTGATAATCTGCTCCGCCTCGGCGATGGCGCGTTGGGTTTCCTGTTCCTGCACCCGCGCGGCGGCGGCATGGGCTTCTTCGATCAATTGGTTGGCCTGTTGATTGGCCTGGGCCAGCACTTCCTGGCGCGTGGCTTCGGTTTGGGCGAGTTCCAGTTTGATCTTGTCCGCGTTGGCCAGGCCCTCGGCAATGCGTTCCCGCCGTTCTTCGAGAACTTGCAGAATTGGCTTGTAGGCGAACCGGTATAGCAAGGCCGCCACGATCGAAAAGCTGATGACCTGCGCGATAAAATGCGGCCAGTCCACGCCGAACGTGGTGGCGGTACTTTTGGCGATGTCGGTCAGTTCACTGCCGATATCCGCGAAAAAAATCAAATGGCTCATAGCGTAACTGAATTGGCGCGGGGCAAGGGAGGATGCGGAACCGTGAGGGCTCCGCACCGCCCAATTACTTCACCAGGAAGATGGCATAGAACACGATGGCTTCGGCGAAGGCGATCGCCAAAATGGCTTGCACCAGGATTTTGGTCGCCGCGCCGGGATTGCGCCCAACGGCTTCGGAAGCTTTCATGCCAATGAACCCGACGCCGATGGCCCCGCCGAGCGCGGCCAGACCGACGTGCAGGTTGCCAGTCACTCCTACTGCTTTCGCCGCTTCGGTGACCGGTTGGGCCATGTCGGCGGCGGCGGCAAACATTGTAGGTATCCACATAATAGTTGTCCTTTCGTTGCTGTTCTCAGCGGCTCCCGCGATTGAACACGGTCAAACCGCCGAAAGAGTTAAAGTCAAAATTAATGGGCTGTTTTCTCGTGTTCTTCATCGTGCATGCAGATCAGCAAAGTGAACACCGCCGTTAGCAGCATGAACACCATGGCTTGGACAATCCCGACCAGCAGTTCCATAAAGTAAAAGGGAACGGGCAACAACATGCGGGACAGCGTGGCTGCCCAGGCTGGGTGTTGGACCATGTTGGCCATGGTTTCCAACATGTTCTCGCCGGCAAAGATGTTGCCATACAATCGGAAGCTCAGCGAAATGGGCCGGAACAGGATCGACAGGATTTCCAGGAAACCGACGAGGAAAAAAATGGCAATCATCAGCAGGCGAAGCACGCCGGTCGTGTCTCCCTTGGGGCCGAACAGATGAAGAAAGAAGCCTTTGACGCCGTTGGATTGCAACGCCCAGACGATCCACAGCGCAAAGAAGATCAGCGCCATCGCAAAGGTCATGTTCAAGTCGGCGTTGGCCCCGCGCAGATAGGGATCGATGACGTGGAAACCATGAGGGCCTTGCACCCCGTCGCCGATGGTCCCCACTCCCGGGATCAAGCCAAACCAGTTGCTGAAGAGAATGAAAATGAAGATCGTCGCAAAAAACCAAAAGGTCTTCTTGACCAGTTCCGGTCCGATGATGCCTTCGAGAAAGTTGTAGAGAATTTCCACCAGCCACTCCCAAAAGTTCTGCGCGCCGGAGGGAACTGCCTGAACCCGGCGCGTGGCAAACCGCGCAAAACCAATGAGCAGCACGGCCACAATCCAGGTCGCGACCATCGAATTGCTGATAGGCAGCGGGCCGACGTGGGTCAGGTCGGGTGCGGCCTGCGGTACGCCATGATGCTCGCCGGCCGCGGGGGCAACGGCCGCCGGCCCCGCAACCGGTGGAGAAACGGCAGCGGAGGCATCGGCCCCCACACTCAAGCGGGCTGAACCAGCCATCAACAAGAGCAGGACTGCAATTGTCTTTAGTAAATGCATCAAATTTCTAACCATTATGAACGAGACCTGATAATCTCGCCGACGAGAAAAATCCGACGTTTTGCCGAAAGCGGCGCAAAAGTTGCCCAAGGATGAATCATTTCACAAGAAGTTTTTGAGTAAAAGTGAGCACCGCGAACCACCGGGGCCGAACATCCCTGGCAGAAGGGGTTTCCTCACCGAAGTCGCCTATGCGGGGCCAGCGGTTTTCGCTGGACAGGAGGCGACCATTATTTCAAAACCGTCAGAGAATAAGATGGTCGCCGTCGGACCTCTGGTTATACTCAGGCACACGTATGGTTACCGCTGACATACCAAACAAGTTTAAGCAGTTCGAGATTCCGGACCGGGTCACGATTCTGGAGGGCAACGGAGAACTGCCGAAAATCGAAGCCGTCTCGGACTGGGGCACGGCGGAGATTTACTTTCAAGGGGCACACGTGACCGACTTCCACAAGCGGGGGGAGGCGCCCTTATTATTTATCAGCCAATGCAGCCAGTTTGCTGGTGGCCATCCGATCCGGGGCGGCATTCCGGTGATCTTGCCCTGGTTCGGCGCGCGGGAAGGCGTGCCGACCCACGGTTTTGCCCGGGCCACCGAATGGGATTTGCACGAAGCCATTTCCCTGCCCGAAGGCGGCGTAAGCCTGCGCTTTGGTTTTCCCGAGACCGCTCTCAGCGCCACGTATCCACCCTTCAGTGCCAATTATGTGGTGACCGTGGCCAACGTCTTGAATCTGGAGTTGATCATTACCAACCTTTCCCGAGAACAGCCGCTGACGTTCGAAAACTGCCTCCATACCTATTTCAATGTCGGAGCCATTTCCGACGTGTCCATCGTCGGCCTGAACGGAGTCACCTACCTGGACAAAACCGACAATTTCACCGCCAAGGAAGAGAAGGCGGAGGCCATCAAAATCGCCGCGGAAGTGGATCGCATCTACCTCGACACCACCGGAACCATCGAAGTTCTCGATGCCAAACTGGGCCGCAAAATCCGCATCGAAAAAAGTGGTTCGGCTTCGACCGTGTTGTGGAATCCCTGGGTGAACAAGTCCCAACAGATGCCGGATTTCGGCAACGACGAATATCAACGGATGGTGTGCGTGGAATCGGGCAACGTTGACAAAAACAAAATCACCCTGCCCCCCGGAAAATCCAACGTGATGAAAGTCACCTTGCGCAGCGAGCCGCTCACTTGAACGCGGTTGAAGAATTGAAGCGCAAAGCGTTGCAAGGGACGTGGAATGTCCGCGGCTAGGGGATATTCGTTGGGACCAAGAATTTGCGATACGTGACTTATTCCTTCCATGCCTGAAGCCGATTTATCCGGATTGAGCATCCTGATCGTCGAGGACGAATCATTACTGCGCAAACAACTCGCGGCCGAGCTGGAGCGTTTGCGCGCCGATGTGACCGGCGTGGGCACGCTGGCCGCCGCCCGCCAATGGGCTGGTGAACAGGGATTTGATTTTATCTTGCTGGACGTGCATCTGCCGGACGGACAAGGCACCGATCTGCTCAAGGACAAGGTGTTCTCGCCCGCCGCCGGCGTCATTGTGATGACTGCACACGGCGACGTCACCGGCGCCGTGGAAGCCATCCGGTTGGGGGCGTTGGATTACTTGGTGAAACCGCTGGAAGCCGGTGAACTGCCGCTGATTGTCGCCCGCGCGCGCCGCACCCGGCAATCGGCCCGGTTGGACGAACACCGCCGTCAGGACACCGCGCAAACCGGCGAGGATTTTTACTTCGGCACGTCCCTGGCCGAAATGCAGAAACAGTTGGCGAAGATCATTGCCGCGGACCAGCGCATGCAATCCCATTTGCCGCCCGTGCTGATCCAGGGTGATACCGGCACCGGCAAAACGACGATTGCCCGTTGGTTGCACAACCGGGGACCACGCGCCGCGCAACCGCTGGTGGAAATGAACTGTTCCGCCCTGCCGGAAACGTTGGCAGAATCCGAACTGTTCGGCCACGAACGCGGCGCCTTTACGGATGCCCGCGCCGCCCGCATGGGATTGTTCGAAGCGGCCAATGGCGGCACGTTGTTCCTGGATGAATTACCAAGCCTGGCTTCCGGGTTGCAGGCCAAGGTGCTGAAGACCCTGGAAGACCACCGTATTCGTCGCCTGGGCGGCACGCGGGAAATTCCCATTGACGTGCGGGTCATTGCCGCCACGCACCGCGATCTCAAACAACTCATGGCCGCGGGCCAGTTTCGCGAAGATCTGTATCACCGCCTGGACTTATACCGCGTGCATATCCCTCCGTTGCGCGACCGAGGCGACGACATCATCAAGCTGGCCGAAAACCTGGTCGGTCAATTGTGTCAGCGCCACCGGTTGCCCCGCAAACGCGTCACGGCCAACGGACGACAGCGCTTGCTGGCCTATCCCTGGCCGGGGAATGTGCGTGAATTGTCGCACGAATTGGAACGGGCCATTGTCTTCGAGGAAAGCCAGCAATTGGACTTCGCACAGCTTCAATCCTCACCCGTCACACCGGCCACGTCGGTTCCTGCAATCGATCCCGATGATTGGTTCAATCCGGCGTTCCGCTTTCCATCGGAAGGTTTTGACCTCGAGGCCGCCATCGGGCGAATGATTCAACATGCCTTGAGTCAGACCAACGGAAATGTCTCCGCCGCCGCGCGATTGCTGGGGGTCACCCGCGATTACCTCCGCTACCGGCTCGCCGGCCAAAAACAGCCGCCCGCGGCGGACTGACGGTAGGAAAGGCGGCCTGCCTGTCCCGGACGCTGCGAAACGTCTAATTTCAAATTGCACTGCCAACTACCAATGGGGCCATCCTGGACCTTCGGGACAGCCGAGACGGCTGTCCTACTACAGGCTGTCCACGTACTTCTGCATGGCCTCTTCCTGTTTGATGATGGATTCCACCAGTTTGAACTGCGTGCGGCAGCGGTCGAGGTTGTGGTGCGGACGATGGACCCGGAAATACGTGTCTCCTTGGAGGTAGTCGGTCAAAAACCGGATGCCGATGGTGTAAGTGATCAGTTTGCCGGCAAACGCAATGAAGGATCTTTCCTTCTTCTTGAGAAACGGACTGGCGGCCTCGAGGTAACCGCGCGCAAGGGCCTTGAACATCGGCATTTGCATGCGGACCTGCGTCAGGTCCAATTCGTCCTCCGGCGTGGGGCTGGTCGTGGTGCGGACAATGTCGCCGAAATCGTAATGAACCAGGCCAGGCATCACGGTGTCCAAATCCACCACGGCCAGGGCGCGGCCGGTGGCATTGTCGAGCATCACGTTGTTGAACTTGGTGTCGTTGTGAGTGATCCGTTCCGGAATCTCGCCCTTCTTTAACGCGTTGAGAAGCACGTCCACAATCGGCTCCAGTTGCAACGCAAAATCGATTTCCTTCTGCGCCTCTTGGGCCCGATTGCGACTGTCAGCCTTGATCGCGGCTTGCAGGGCGAGGAAACGTTTGCGCGTGTTGTGGAAGTCTGGAATGGTCTCCGCCAGCCGTTTGCCGGGCAGATCGGCCAGGAGACATTGGAACTTGCCGAACGCGAAACCCGCCTCGTAAGCCTGTTCGGGCGACTGCACCGCTTCGTAGGTCTGGGCGTTTTCAATGAACACGAACGTCCGCCAGCACTCCCCGTCGCCATTGCAATAATAGGATTTGCCTTCGTGCGTGGGGATGATCACCAGGGCTTTGCGAGTAATGTCGCTTTCACTATTGGCGACCAGTTTCCGGCGCAAATGCTGCGTCACGCGGGTGACGTTGTCCATCACCTCCATGGGCTTGCGAAACACGGAGGTGTTGATGCGCTGGTGAATGTAGCGCACCGCGACGCCGCCCTGATTATAGGTGGCGGTGTAGGTTTCGTTGATATGCCCGATTTTGCACGGCTCCGCGTGTTGAATCTCCCCGTAAATCTGGAACTGCTTCGAGACGTCCAGCAACCTCTCTTCTTTGTAAATAGCCATCGATCGGTTTTCCTCTGGTTGTGCGCTCTGATACTCTTTGTTCCTGGGGGAATTACCGTTTCCTGGCAGACCAAGTCTGCAAATGCCCCCGGAAGTTATTTTGGCAGAACTATAGTGAGCCCTGGCCAAACCTAAAGCAGATTTTTCGTTCAATGCACTTGCCACGCCGAGCATGCGCGGATGAGCAACATTTTCCATGCCGATTACCGGGCATTAACTCCCCTGGCGCCGCCAAGCGCTGAGGATTTCATCGCACACCACGTCAAGCTGCGGCTTCAGGTTCTGCTGGTCCGGATGCGCCCGGAACCAGGCAACCGATTCGCGCACGCCCACCCGAAACGGTTTGCGGCATTGGAAGCCGGGCACCAGTCGCTTGAGTTTTGAATTGTCAAAGACTCCTGGATGCGCCTTGTCGCCTTTCAATGGGCCAGTCATCTGCGAAGCCACGCCGCAAATAAACTCGGTGGGCACCTTCACAATGTCTGGCGATGACACGCCCAGAGCGGATGCGATCTCCGCATAGATTTGGTTCCACGTGAGCACTTCATCGCTCGTGATATGAACGGCCTCTCCCAGGGCCTCAGTTTTACCGATCAGACCGCCCAATCCAGGGGCGAAGTCGCTTGAGGCCGTCAGCGTCCAAGGCGTCTCGCCATCATCGGGCATGAATACCGGTTTGCCCTGTTCCAGGCGCGCGGCAAAGGTGTAGCTTGAGCTGGACAGTAGATTGGGAATCCAACGCTCCGAATACGTATGGGACGGACGGACAATCGTGACCGGAAAGCGCGTTTCCTGCCACTGCTGCCGCAACCATTCTTCGCACGCTACCTTCTTTTGCGCGTATTCCCAAAAGGCATTGCCCAGCGGCGCGTCCTCGGTCACGGGCAACTGCCGGGGCGGCTTGGCATAAACGGTGGCGGAGCTGATAAAAACATATTGTTGCACCCGGTTCCGGAACAACTCGCCATCAAGCTGCACGTCCTCCAACTCATAGCCCAGGAAATTGACCACCACGTCGGGCGAGACGTTCGCCAGGGCGGCGCGCATCATCGAGGGATTCTTCCGATCCGCTTGGATGGCCGTGTAAATGGAGGGCACGGCGCTCACGCCCCGGCTGAGCACCAGGATTTCGTGTCCCTGCTCGTAAAGCCAAGCCGCGCACGCCGCGGAGATGTTGCCGGTGCCGCCCAGGAAAAGGATCTTCATAAATCAAGAGGTTGGATCGTTTGTTTTGGTGCTTGTGCCGTGTTCCCTAATCCGCTTGGTGGCGAAGTTGCGGCTGACAGTTTACGTCCACCCTGTTCTTACCAAACAGATGATGCTCGGCAAACAGCCAGCCATTTGCGCGCGGGCGGGGATAATCCCCGAAGGTGATGTGTTCCGCTGGTTTCGCATTCTCACTCGGAAGAAATAGAAGGCCACCGAACCCAGGATCAGCAGGATCACGCCGACGATAATGACCGCAGCCACCGTCCGCAGGGTTTTGGCCTGCCGATACATTTTTTCCCGCTGTTCCTTTTCAGCGGTCTTGAACAACTCAAATTCCTGGTCCAGCGACAGGGCGGCAGCCACGGGTTCGTCTTTCAACTTAAGGCACAGCCAAGGACGGTCGTCACCAGCGAACGCTTCCGGTAGCTTGGACCGCAGTTCGTCCCCGACGTCCAGAAATCCGTTGGCATGGTAGAAGGGCGTGGCCAACTGGGTCCAAACCCGGAACAATCCGTGGTTCTTCATGATGATCTGCATCCGCTGCAGCAGATGATCCCGCATCGGGTCCGCTTCCTCCGGCAAGGCGAACGCTTCACTGTGCAAGCAGCCTTCCATCCCGACGATTTGCAATCCCAGCGTTCCCCGGAGGTCGCCGCCATTCGTTTCGACCACCTGGAATTCCTTGAACCGCTTGCTCAGGCTTTCGCTGGGCAGCCCCTCAGCTTCCCAAAGTGCCATCAGCTTGGGTAAATCTTCAATTGTCGCCCGGCGAACCTGCAGGTCCGGTGTTGTCATCGCCGCCATCATAAGGACCGGATAATTCTCGTAAAGCCTTACGTGCAATGCGGGGGCGCACACAACAAGGCCACTCGACCGTAACGGGTTCGATGTCGCCAAGCCGGGAGGGAAAGCGGTGCCCCATGACGAAAAAGATTGGCTAGCCGGTCGGTTCCGTGTTTCATCCCTGCCTGTTTGCTTATGCCGAAGCGCACCGACATACATTCCGTCCTCATCATAGGCGCCGGTCCGATCATCATCGGCCAGGCGTGCGAGTTTGATTATTCGGGCACCCAAGCCTGCAAGTCGCTCAAGGAAGAAGGCTTCCGCGTGATCCTGGTCAACTCCAATCCGGCCACGATCATGACCGATCCGGAGTTCGCGGACCGCACCTACATTGAACCGATCACGCCGGAGTGCGTCGAGAAAATCATCGCCCGCGAGGTGGCGGAATTGGCGCGCCTGAAAGCCCCCGGCAAATTGGTGCTGTTGCCGACCTTGGGTGGTCAAACCGCCCTCAACACCGCCATGGCCCTCAACCAGCGGGGCACTTTGGAAAAATACGGCGTCGAGATGATCGGCGCCAATGCGGGAGCCATCCAGCGCGGCGAAGACCGCCAGGTGTTCAAAGAGTTGATGCTGTCCATCGGGTTGGACGTACCGGTCAGCGGCATCGCGCACAACCTCGAGGAAGCCCGCGCCATGACGGAAAAAATCGGCCGGTTTCCCGTGATCATTCGACCTGCTTTTACGCTCGGGGGCACCGGCGGCGGCACCGCTTACAACCGCGAGGAGTTTGAGGAGTTGGCCAAAAAGGGCATCGACTTGTCGCCCGTGAACGAGATTTTGGTCGAGGAATCGCTGCTGGGGTGGAAGGAATACGAAATGGAAGTGATGCGCGACAAGAACGACAATTGCGTCATCATTTGTTCGATCGAGAACTTCGATCCCATGGGGGTTCATACCGGCGATTCCATCACCGTGGCGCCGACGCAGACGCTGACCGACAAAGAATTCCAAATCATGCGGGATGCCAGTTTCGCCGTAATCCGCGCGGTGGGCGTCGAGACGGGCGGCTCGAACATCCAGTTTGCCGTCAGTCCGGACAACGGTCGCATGGTGATCATCGAAATGAATCCGCGCGTCTCGCGCAGTTCGGCGCTGGCCAGTAAGGCGACTGGTTTTCCGATTGCCAAAATTGCCGCGAAACTCGCGGTGGGTTACCTGCTCGACGAGATTCCCAACGACATCACCCGGGAAACCCCGGCCAGTTTCGAACCCACCATCGATTACGTGGTGGTGAAAGTGCCGCGTTTTGCGTTCGAGAAATTTTCCCAGGCCGATCCGACGTTGAACACGCAAATGAAGAGCGTCGGCGAAGCGATGTCCATCGGGCGCACGTTCAAGGAAAGCCTCCAAAAATGCCTGCGCTCGCTGGAAATTGGCCACTACGGTCTGGGCGGTGATGGCAAACCGTGGCGGGTGGGCAATGATCTCTTTGCCGACCGCGAGGTGCTGCCCCGGGACTTGATTACCCGCAAACTCAGCACGCCTAACGCCGAACGAATCTTCTTTGTTCGCCACGCCTTTCGGGCCGGCTTCACTATTGAAGAACTGTTCGAACTCACCAAAATCGACCGCTGGTTTCTAACCCAGGTCAAGGAAATCGTGGACTTCGAGGAGGAGTTGGCGGAATCCAAGAATTGAGCTGAGAGCTCAATTCCGATAAGGCTTGGGCGGTTGGGCGCACGGCACCTCGAGGGAAGGAGCGTCAGAGTCAAGCATACGGTTTTGAAGTCCGGGCCAATACGGCAGCGCCAGACAACGAGCGCCGACTGTAATCCTTGCCCCGGCCTGAGGCAAGCGTCCGCCCCGCGAAATTCGACGCTTCGCGGCCGCAGCCATTCACGTCGCTACGCCGCTGAAGTGGGAGGGGTTTGATTTCACCGAACAGAAATGGACGATCCGTTGCCCGAGGTGGAGAACAGTCCTCCGACGGCGCTCTGGAAGCATGCTGGAAATATGCAGCTTAACCTTGGCACAACCCCGACCGGCGGGATATGTTACGCCAGTGCGGCTACTTATTATGTGCATTAGCTTGTGGGTCATCCCGGCGGAAACGCGGGTCAGGGCGACCGGCGGAAGCAAGGCGCAGGTTCCGCAAACAACAGTCAACGTGGAAAGCAACAACGTGAGCAAAGCGATCACCAACCAACCTCCGACCCCCAAGCATACGAACCGATTGGCCGGGGAGAAATCACCGTATTTGCTCCAGCACCAGCATAATCCGGTGGCCTGGTATCCGTGGGGCGAGGCGGCGTTTGCCAAAGCCCGCGAGGAAAACCAGCCCATCTTCCTGAGCATCGGTTACTCGACCTGCCACTGGTGTCATGTCATGGAGCGGGAATCGTTCGAGGACGAATCGGTGGCCGCCTTTCTGAATGCGCACTTCGTGGCCATCAAAGTGGACCGGGAGGAGCGCCCGGACGTGGACAAGATTTACATGACGTTTGTCCAGGCGATGACGGGCCAAGGGGGGTGGCCGTTAAATGTTTTCCTGACGCCCGACTTGCAACCGTTTTATGGCGGCACGTATTGGCCACCCGCTGAAGTTCACGGGCGCGCCGGATTTGTGACGGTTCTACATCAGGTCCAGCAAGCGTGGGCGGAGAAGCGCGAGCAAATCGCGGCTTCGGCCTTGGACATGCAAAAACGATTGGCGCAGGTCATGGCGCGCAAACCCGCTCCGTCCGAACTGCCGGAGGAATCGGTCCTTCGTCAGGCCGGCCTTCAACTGAAGCAGAATTACGATCCGGCGAACGGCGGATGGGGTCACGCCCCCAAATTTCCCACGCCCAGCCACCCGGCGTTCCTGCTGCTTTACGGCACGAAATACGACGACCCGGAAGCAATCAAGATGGTGTTGCACACGTGCGACCGCATGGCCCACGGCGGCGTTTACGATCAGCTTGGCGGCGGATTCCATCGCTACTCGGTGGACGAGAAATGGCTGGTGCCGCATTTCGAAAAAATGTTGTATGACAACGCCCAGTTGCTCGCGCTTTATCTCGATGCCTACCTCGTGAGCGGACAAGCGCAGTATGCGGAAGTCGCTCGTGGGATTGCTGGCTACGTCTTGCGCGATATGACGCATCCCGAGGGTGGATTCTATTCGGCGGAGGATGCGGACAGCGAGGGCAAGGAAGGGAAATTCTATTGCTGGACGCGCGCCGAATTGTCGCAGTTGCTGACGGTGGAGGAATTCAACGTGGCGGTAAAATTCTTTGGCGTGACCCAGGAGGGCAACTTTATTGATCACAGCGATCCCAGTCCGTTGCCGCACCAGAATGTGCTGAGCGTGGCGGTCCCCGCGCTGCCGCCGGCGGACCGACCAGTGCTCGCATCGGCCCGAGCCAAAATGATCGCCGCGCGCCGGCACCGGGTTCGACCGCATTTGGATGACAAGGTTCTCGCCTCCTGGAATGGGCTGATGCTCGGAGCTCTGGCGCGCGCTTCGGTCGTGTTGGGAGAAACCGCCTACCGCGAAGCCGCGGAACGGAACCTGGCCTTCCTGAAGGCAGTACTTTGGGATGCCGCCAGCACGACGTTGTATCATCGCTGGCGGGATGGCGAAAGGGACTCGGTCCAACTGTTGGATGCCTACGCGTCAGTATTGTCCGGCACGCTGGAATTGTATCAGGCCACATTGAAGCCCGAGTATTTGGAATTTTCAGTGACATTGGGGGAGAGTCTGCTGAAGAATTTCTACGACGCTGAGGCCGGCGGTTTTTGGCAAAGCCGGAGCGATGACTTGATTCTGCGCGTGAAGGAGGATTACGACGGTGCCGAGCCGTCGGGAAATTCCGTTGCCATTCTTGCCCTGCTCAAGTTGAGCGCCTTGACCGGACGCCAAACTTTCCGGGACGCGGCCGAAAAGAGTTTGCGCTTGTTTGGGGACCGGATGCAGCAAATTCCGCAGGCGGTGCCCTACCTGCTGGCGGCACTGGATTATGCGCTCAAGGAACCGCGACGGATCGTCATCGCCGGCGCGGTCAACGGCCCCGAAGGCCGCGAATTATTGCGGGCCGCGCACGCGGTGTTTCAGCCGCACAAAGTTATTATGGGAACGACCGGCCCAGTGGAAGAGTTTGTGCGGACGTTAGCGGCCCCGGAGGGAAAACCGACGGTTTATCTCTGCACCGGCAACGCCTGCCAGCCGCCGACCCAGGACGCGAAACAAGTGATGGCCTTGCTGCGGTAGCGCTTCGGCGGGATCAATCCAGTCGAGCGAGGGCGAATTGGGCCGGGACGCGGGCGCCCAAAACCGGACATACTGTTCCACGCCCGCCTCCGCGGTTTCATCCTTCTTGAACCGCCATTCGCCGTCCTTACGAAACCGTTTGAGAAATTCCTTCATGTGGATTCCCGTCAACACGTACGACCGCTTGCCTTCCATCCAGCAGAACGTCGCCCAATGATGGCACTCGGCCATCTGAATTGTTTTCGGTAACGGCGCATCCGCCATGTCGGGCAGATCGCCGACCAGGAAGTGCAAGTGTTGCGGGCCCTGCAAATAACAAAGGAAAGCGACTTTGTGTCCATTCCACTCCAACACCCGCGCGCCGAAGAGGGAGGCTTCTTGCAGCGCCGAGGGAACCGTAAACGAGCTGTCCACGTGCTTTGCCTGCAGCCAGGCGCGCACAACGGCCAGGTTGTTCGTCTGGAAATCAACGTGCCGATGCTGGTTCCAAGTGGCGGCTACGACCTCATTCAAGTAACGCGCGAAATCGCGCGGTTGTCGACTGCTCAGCAGCACCGGCACAAAGGCGAGGAGCGTAAGGCAGACCATCAGCGCCACGCGGGCAGGCCAGTGCCGCCACCAGTTCGAGGCCAATACCGCTTTCTCCGGAATAATGGGCGCGTTCAATACGCGAGTAACCGTGTGCAGTACGCGGGTCCAAACCGAATCAGCCGTCTGCGGAACAACAAAAGGTTCCGTCTGCAAGGTTTCCAAAAGATGCGCCGGCACCGAAATGGATTTCAGGATGGCGCTCATGGCCGCGTCAAAGGCCAGTTGCTGTCCAAACCATTCCCTAAGCTCGGCATCTTGCTCGGCCACAGCAAGCGCGGCGGCAAATTGGGGGTCAGAAGCATCCTGCCCACCGGCCCGGTACAACGCTAAGATGGCTTTAGCTTCTTGACGATTCATGGTCTAACTCCAGGGGATTGGCGTTCAAGTTCAGTTTGCGCCCATTGGTAGGGTCGGGCTGTTCCGCCAAGCGGGCGCGCAACAGTTCGCGTCCGCGCGAGATGCGCGACATTACGGTGCCGATGGGCACTTGAAGAATTTCAGCGATTTCTTTGTACGAGTTGTCCTCCAGATAAAAAAGCACCAGCGGCGTGCGAAAGGGTTCCTCCAGCTTCAGCAGGGTTTCGCGCGCGGTGGCGCCGTCCACCTCGCTGCTCGCGACGGCCGACTGCGTGCTGGGCTGATGATGATCCATTTGCGGATCGTATGCTTCAAAGCGCGACTGACGCTGTTTGGAGTCCACAAACTCACGATACAAGGTGGTAAAGAGCCAGCTTTTGATGCGGGATAAGTTTTGAATCTGATGCCCCTTCTGGGCCAGCAGCCGGTAGGTTTCCTGGGTCAAGTCGCAGGCGTCGGCTTCCCGATGCGTCAGGCTCCAAGCAAAGCGATAGAGCGATTCATAGTGCGCTTTCACGGCTTGCTCATAGATCGACTTGTCCAAGGTCATGGGACGCGCGCTTTTTCAGTATTACTACCGAATACTTCGCATGACCGCCGGCCGATGTAAATACTTCTCTCACGATCGCTTCGAGCACACGCCTGAATTGATTGGGCGAATGGGCGTTCTCCATGGGGCTCTGGTCGTCAAAAGTATGCGGGGGCGTCGTCCAATCCCGACGCCCCCCCCAGTCAACCAGAAGTTTAATTTCCCAGCGGGAACAGAAAGTGCAAGTTTCCGTTGTCGTCTCCTTGCTCCAGCGCGTCATTCAATCCGATGTCCGTGGTCTTTTCGACGCTCCCGTCCAGCTTGGCGATGTTGCCCGAGCCTTCACCATGGATGCCTTTTTCCCAGTAGGATTTCTCGCCATTGGCGATGTTAATTCCCTGCGCCGTGTTAATGCCTGAAGAACAGCCGACGTTAACCCCAAACGTATGCATGTTGCGATCCGTCAAGAGAATGTGCTGTTGGGCGGCCGCCCAATTCAATGAGCCGTTCTTGTACCCGCCATCCAGGGCCAGAACGATGCTGACTGCGTTGCCTTTAAACGCGCCATTCAAGAATCCGCCATCGGCACTGTGCGACCAGTCGAATGCGGCCGTTTTCGCTTTATCCGCGGGGCACACCAGAATCTTGGGTGACGCCAGCTCGTTGGAGATAAACGCATACTGAAACCAAAGGTTGTTCTGAAATCCCGCCCAGGGCGGTTGTTGACTTGGAGTGCAAGTTGGGTTGGATCCGGTGAGTTTGAGCCCCCCATCGTCATAGCAGACGCGGAAGGGGAGGTTATTCTTGTCGTTGTCGTTGACCCATAAGTTGTAGGCCAGAGCGATTTGCTTCATGTTGCTGACACAGGCAATCTGCAAGGCTTTGGCTTTCGCCCGAGCCAGGGCTGGCAGGAGTAATCCCGCCAGGATGGCGATGATGGCGATGACGACCAGGAGTTCGATCAGGGTAAACCCGGCTTGCGTGTTTTGATGCTTCTTTTCCATAAGCGTAATTGTTTATTCATCGATTTTGCCGCTGCTGCCCGCCTACTCCGTAGTGTTGCAGACGTGCGATTTGTGGGTACGACCGGTATCCCTGGGATCTTATTCCCGGAAAGAGCAAATTTGTGCAAGGCAACTATGGGAAAGGCAAATTTCGCGCGGAAACGGAAGTTGCATGGAGCGCCGGCTGGAAGACCGTGAAGATCGGAAGTATGGACGCGGATTAAATGTAATACATCTTCTCGTGGGCGGCGGCGTCGAGCAATTGCTGGAAGGTGATGGCATTGGCGGTTTCATCCAGCGTGGATTGCAGTTTCTTCCACGCCTTCGCCAGTTCCGGAGGACAATCCGGGTCCGCCAAAGCCGGCGAATCAAATACCTGGCCATGGATGGCGCGCAGCACGGATCCCAAAGAGATGTCGGACGGCGAAACTGCCAGCAGGTATCCTCCATCTTTGCCACGGATGCTTTTGACGAGGTGCTTTGATTTCAACTCGATCAATATCTGCACTAGAAAATTGGCCGGGATGCCAAATTCGGAGGCCAGTTCCTCGACCTTCACGGCCTTGCCCCTGAGGTAGTGACGGGACAAACCGAGCACGGCCCGCGTGGCATAATCACTTTTAACGGACAACTTCACTGGCGGGAAGTTAGGAAGGACCGCCAGCCGGCGCAATGAAAACAACTGCGCCCCGCATGTTTCAACGTGGTGCCGACGACTTGCCGGCCCCTCAAACGGAAGATTGCGCAACGAATGGAGCTAAGCGTTCAAGCCTGCCCGGCGCGTTCGTTTCGGTCGGCAGGACGCCTGCACTTCGACAGCGGCGTATAATATCCGAGTTACCAAGCAGCAAACTTGGCCGAGACTATTCAGAAGGACAGGTGTCCACCTGTCCCGAACGGGTGCCAACCAACAACTTGTATCACAGCGCCGCGAGTCTTCCTATGTCGCTAAACGGTGAGGAGCCTTGGGTTATCCGAGACAGGCGAGACGCCTGTCCTACCACGCCGAACTGCCTCCTCGCCGCTCCAGCCACTGAATTGATACGGCCAAGCCGAGGGCTACTGGGTCCGGAAGGCCCGGCGCAACATGGCAATGCTCTTGGGCACGGCAATATCCGGGTCTTCCTTACCTTCCATTTCCAGGGAAACGTAGCCGGTGTAGCCAGCGTCTGTGAGAATTTTGGCAATGCGCGGGTAGTCCAAATCCAGCGTGTACCATTCACCGCCACCGTAATAAGTCTTGGCCTGAACAAACACAGTCTTGGGAGCGATCTCCTTGAGTTTGTCGTATGGATTCTCAAGGAAATTGCCCGTGTCCATGAGTACCCCAAGCCACGGATCCTGGATCGCCTTGGCGATGCGCAACAGCCCTTGCGGCGTGCCGGTCAGGCCCCAGTGGTTTTCCAGCGCCAGCAAAACACCGCATTCCGCAGCCTTGGACAGGCATTTCTCGATGCCGTCAATGCACCACTTGAAGCCCTCGTCCTCGGTATGGCCGGGCAGCACCGGTTCGATACCACGCGCCTTCATCAGGTCGTCGAAGTCCGGAATGGTGTTCCACCGACCGGAGTTTAAGCGAATGCATGGGATGCCCAATTCATAGGCGATCTCGATGCACTTGTGGGTGTGCTCGACTTGCTTCTGCCGGAAGGCGGGGTCCGGGTCCACGAAGTCCTGGTGAACTGAAAGGCAGATCAGATCGATCCCGTTCCGGAAGGCCTGACGTTTGAGCTTCTGCAAATAAGGACGCTGCGCCGGCGTCAGCGGTTCCTTCTCCGGAATGTCCATCTGGCGATGAAGAATATCCACGCCTTCCACGCCCAGGATGGCGGCTTTGTCGATGACCGTCTCGATCGGCACTCGTTCGGTCCGGAAGTGCCAGTAGGAGTATGTGGAAATGCCCAGTTTAATACGCTTGTGCCGGCGGGATGCCGGCGGTGTGGCGGCGGTAGCAGTCGGGGGTGATCCAAGGGCAATGGCCGCGCCAGTCACGGCGGTGGCGGAGAGAAATGATCGTCGATTGAATTGCATAAATTTATGGGACTGTGCTGTTTTATTCGGGGATTGTAACGCTGGCGGCTTTGGCTTTCAATAACTACATGAACGCGCCTCATCACTTGTTCCGGCTGGCTCGGTGCTGAATAGCCCTTACTAGCGTGTTCCGCTCGCAAGTTTCTGGCAAAACGCTTCCAGCTTGCTAGCCTCCAAACCCATGAAAACATTTGTCCAAGCGCCAAAAGAACGGTCATGGCCTCCATTGGTGAACAACCCGGCTTGCAACTGCGTGATCGCTCTGAGCCTCGCTGTCATGGGGCTGGTGTCTCCCCTCCACGCCGCCGAGGCCTTGGCGAATCCGGAAATCAACGGCGCCACGCCCATCAATCCGCAATTGGTGGAGCGATGGGATGCGATGTATCGATCCGGTCGCCGACCGCCATGGGAAACCGGCCGGCCTTCCACGGAATTGAAACGCCTGGTTGAACAACAGGTGATTCGACCGTGCCGGGTGTTGGAACTGGGCTGCGGCACTGGCGAGAATGCGGTGTATCTCGCCAGCCAGAAATTTGACGTCACCGCCATCGACCTGGCGCCGACGGCGCTGAAGCTTGCCGAAGAACGCGCCCAAAAAGCCGGCGCCAAGGTGCGCTGGATTCAGGCGGACGTGTTGAATCCGCCCGCGCTGAAGCCGTTCGACCTCATTTTTGACCGCGGTTGTTACCACGGCGTTCGGCGCCAAAATGCGACGGGGTACGTCACGACTGTCAAAACCCTGTGTCGGCCCGATGGACACCTATTGATCCTGGCGGGCAACGCCAACGAACCCGGCGCTCGCGGCGGACCACCGCGCGTGGATGAAACCGAACTGGTCGGCGATTTCGCCGGCGCGTTTGACTTCGAGCGCCTGCGGGAAATACGCTTCGACACCGCGGACCCGAAAGTCCCGGGAGCCTGGGCTTGGTCGCTGCTCCTGCGACGGAAACCGCTCTGAGCCGCAAGCCACTTACAATCGTACCGACCGGTGGCTGGAAAACACTTCATACCGCAAAAGCTGCGACCGTGGATCGATGCGCGCCGGAAGTTTCACCTGAGCCACGCCCAAGTGCAGATGGCGCGTGAGCTCGGGATGAACCCTAAGAAATTCGGTCACTTAAACAACCACAAGCAGGAACGCTGGAAACTGCCGTTGCCGCTCTTCATCGAAGAATGTTATTTCAAGCGATTCGGCAAAACCCAACCTGAAGACCCGCGTCCCCTCGAAGCCAAGCTCGCCGAAAAAGCCGCGAAAAAGGCCCTCAAGAAAGCGATAGAACAATCCCAGCCACAGAATTCCTGATCGGCTGCTTTGACCACTCGAAGGGCGTGGAATCGGCGTGAACCCCCTCATGAAACATGCGGGTCGAAATTAAATGTCATGCGTGAGAGAATGGCCTAATTCACCGCGAAGACACGAAGAGCGCAAAGGATGTGGAAGGTTACCTTTGCGCTCTTCGTGTCTTTGCGGTGAACTGGAGCCGTCCCAATCCATTTTTGCGGCGACTCAACGGCTGCTTTCAGGCCGAGTATTTCGCCTCAATACTCCCGGTCTTTGAGCCGGCCGGGCTGGGGCATGGGGTATTTGCCGTCGAAATCCAAGGCAACTGGCGCACTTGAATCTCCGGCGAATTTGTCCACATCCGGCGCGAACTCATAAGCATCATTCAACATTTCATCAAACTCAACGACCTGCCCAGTGTGAACCGCCCGTCGCCCCATGGCCACGACGAAGGCCGCTTCAGCGCCGCGCTTCACTTCGTTGTAGGGTTGGTCCTGGCGGATGGCCTTGACCAAGTGCTCCCATTCCAATTCGTAGGGATTTGGCTCCGGTTGGGGAAACGCCCACGTCATTGCCGCGCGGGTGAAGTTGTGTCCCTTAAACGTTCGGCACTTGGTGGGGGTGTGCATGAAGGAGGAAATCACCGCCGAACCTTTGGTGCCGTGGGCGTAACTGGCGAATTCCTCGTGGCAGCCGCGCATGTAACGTGAGTTTAGAAGGAGCTTGGTTCCGTCGGCAAAGGTGTATTCAACCGAATAGGTGTCCAAATTCTGGTCCACCGCATTCTCGCGATACTGACGCGCGCCCACCCCTTGGGCGCGGACAGGCCAGGCGCCTTTCATCCAGCAACACTCGTCCAGGTTGTGGGCGACATAATCGTGAAACACTCCGCCGCTGGCCCACATAAAACCGAGGTATTTCTGCACCTGGAACAGCAGTTCATTCATTGCATTCGGCTTGGGGCCAACGAAGCCCGCCGGGGAAACCAAACGGTATGATCGGAGCATCGTGAGGTCACCGATCTCACCTTGTTGAACCCGCTCCAACAACGCCTGGCGCGCCTGGCAATGCCGGCACATCAAGCCCACGCCCACCTTCAGGTTCTTTTGGGTCGCGGCTTCGCCAAGCTGGATCATGCGACGCGTGGTGGGACCATCCACGCAAATGGGTTTTTCCATGAACACATGAAGCCCTTTGGCGATGGCGTGCTGAAAATGAACCCACCGAAACGCCACCGGCGTCGTCAGGATCACCACGTCACCGGGCTTCAGACAATCCATGGCTTTTTGGTACGCATCAAAGCCAAGGAACTGGCGCTCGGATGGCACCTCGACTTGCGCGCCGCTGAAGCCCATGATCCAACTGTCCGCTGATCCTTCGACTTTCCGGGCGGCGCTCTTCAACGCGTCGTAACTGCGGTCGAGGCGCTCCTGGAAGAGGTCGGCCATGGCGACAAGTTTGATCGGGCCGCCGTGACGCTGGGTGGCGAGGGCATTGGCGACGGCGCCGGTGCCGCGTCCGCCGCAGCCGATCAACGCGAGTTGAATCGTGTTTTGTTCGGCGGTATAGCCGGCTCGTGGCACAGCCGCCGCCAAGGCAATTCCCGCGGCGGCGTGGCTGGAGGTTTTGAGGAATGCACGGCGCGAAGTAATTGGAGTTTTCATGAGCGCACAGTGTAACGACGGCGCGGGGGCAGTCACGGCTGAACTTCGGATTTCAAACAAGGCATGGCGCCCAAACACTAAAGCGCGAATGAAGTGATCGTACTCGATTTCTGAGGGCAACTCAAATTTGCGCTTCGGCGTCCAAGGCGAGCTGGTCCTGACGGCTCAACCATGTCATACCGCTGGCTGACCTGGAACGCGGTTCAACTGTCAGTCGCCGGCAGGTCAGGCGAGGACATCAGAATAACTCGTAGAACGACTCCTGGCCGAGGTGCTTCAGGAATTGCCCAGCAAGTTTCTCGAGCTTGCCGGGGAGGCCGATGGAAATCCAGTCGTCCACGCTCCCGCGAAAACAATACCGCTCCGAGGCAAACAGTCGCTGGTCGGCGTCCACGAGAGCGAAACGCAACACCGGTTGGTAGTGGGCGAAACGCTCCGCCAAGTCGTCTGTCCGTGGCAAAGCAAAGGGCGCGGCGAATTCCCGGAGGAAACCGAAGTCACTGCTGCTTTCATGAACCGTGAGCACATTGCCCCGCACCTCGATTTTGTAGCGGTGGACGCCGCGGGGGGAGGCAATTCGGCGCCGGACGCAATCGACTTCGGAATCGCGGATGAGTTTCGGTTGCTGCCGGCGCAGGTAAACCTGACCATTGACCGATTCGTAAACCTCGAAACCCTTCGGCAAGTGCTCGGCGAGTGTGCCGGTTGCTTTGCTGGAGAAATAGTATTGGATGCCGCCGCCCCGCTTGGGACCGGTATGCAAGTAATACGTTTTGCCGGTGCGGCTGGTGTACGTGATCGCCATACGGCTGAGGCTAGGACAACATGGCGCGTGATCCGAGTGAAATCTCGGCGTCACAGCCGGCTCTGCCTTTCGAAAGCCTCAATCCGGCGATTTCGGAGCGCAGACTTTCCTGTCCGCCCGCCCGTCGTCAACAGAGTGTGGACAAGAATGTCCGCGCTCCAATCGACGAATTCGAGATCCTCCACAAAGGGGAATGCGCCAATCATTGCCGCTCCAGGAAAAGGCATCGACAGTCCATCGGCCTGAGCCAATAATGCAGTCCTCACAACGATGAAAAAAACATCACTGCTTTGCTTCCTGTTGGTCGCGTTCGCCTCTGCGAAAGCCGCCCCGGTCTCCGTCGAACGGCCCAATATCATCCTGCTCATGACCGATGACCAAGGCTACGGCGATTTGGGCATTGCGGGAAATCCCATTGTCGAAACGCCCAACCTCGATGCGTTGGCCCGGCGTAGCGCGACCCTGTCGAACTTTTATGTGAGTCCGGTCTGCGCGCCCACCCGCGCCTCGCTCATGACTGGCCGCTACAATTATCGGACGCGGGTGGTGGACACGTGGAAGGGCCGGGCGATGATGGAACCCTCCGAAGTCACCATCGCGGAAGTGTTGAAGCAGGCGGGTTACCTGACCGGCATTTTCGGTAAATGGCATCTCGGCGATTGTTATCCAATGCGGCCCATGGACCAGGGCTTCGAGGAATCGTTGGTGCTCCGCGGCGGCGGGTTGGCCCAACCGTCGGAGCCCATCGCCAACGCGCGTCACTACACCGATCCCATTTTGTTCCACAACGGGAAAGAAGTCGCCTCCCACGGTTATTGCACGGACGTCTATTTCGACGCCGCGATGAAGTTCATCGACCGGGCCCGTTCCGCGGGCAAACCGTTCTTCATTTACTTGCCACCCAACGCGCCGCACGGGCCGTTTCATGACGTGCCGATGGACCTTTATGAAAAGTATCGCCACAAAGATCTGACGCCGGTGTTGCTTGGGCACACGCAGGATGCGGACATGGTGGCGCGGGTGTATGCCATGGTGGAGAACATCGATCAAAACGTCGGCCGGCTTATGGCGAAGCTGAAAGCCACCGGCCTGTGGGACAACACGCTGGTGATTTTCATGGCCGACAATGGCCCGGCCTCGGTGCGGTATGTTGGTCCCTTCCGCGGCAAGAAAACCGAAGTCCACGATGGCGGGATTCGCTCGCCGTTCTTTGTGCAATGGCCGGCCCGTTTGCGTCCCGGCACCCGGAGCGACCGTATCGCGGCACACATCGACGTGATGCCCACCTTGCTGGAAGCAGCGGGAGTCCCTGTGCCGGCGGGCCTCAACCTGGATGGACGCAGCCTGTTGCCGCTGCTCGAAGGCAGGCAGGTCGCCTGGCCTGACCGGACGTTGGTGCTCCAAATCCATCGTGGCGACACGCCGGTGTCGCGTCACCAGTTTGCCATTCGCAACCAGCGTTGGGGGCTGGTCCACTCGACCGGTTTCGGACGCGAAATGCCGCCGCCCAACGTGCCCTACGAGTTGTATGATCTCACCGCGGATTCCCGGGAAACGAACAACCTGGCAGCGCAACACCCGGAAATCGTGGCCCAACTCGAACGCGCCTACAACGTCTGGTTCGACGACGTGTCCCACACCCGGCCCCACAACTTTGCGCCGCCACGGATCGTCGTGGGGACCGATCACGAAACGCGGACGGTATTGACCTGGCAAGACTGGCGGGTCACCGAACGGGGCGGCTGGGGGCGCCAAGGCAAATGGCTCCTGCACTTAGCCGGGGAGCACACGTATGACATTGAATTTCGATGGCCGAAAACGATTGCACCGGGAACGCTCGTGCTGCACATCGGATCGCAACAACAAACCTTGGCCGTGCCGCAGGCCACCGCGAACGTGGTTGTCCAAAAGGTCCGGATTCCCGCGGGCGATGCCGATTTGTGGGCTACCGTCAAACGCGACACCGAGTGGGAAAGCCCCTACCATGTGGTGCTGATCCGGAGATAGTAACATTAAAATTGTGAAGCCCCATGGCGTCGGCATGAGAAGATTTTTTATCAAGGTGAAGCGGGTCAGTCTCGCATTGGCGCTGTTGGTTCTCGGCGGATCGTCGAGCACCGGCAGCACCAGGACGACCAATGCGGTTCAGGAAGAGAATTGGTATTCACCCTATCCGCGGGTCACCAATATCACCGAGGAGATTTCCTGGCCGAAGGGGCAGGCGCTGCCGATTTTCGCCACGCCGGCAGCCGGGTTGGACACCATCGAAGTTCAGGCCCTTTCGCGGGATGAGCAAATCACGTTCTCCGCCTTGCAGGGTCAAGTCAACCGGAAGCGGCCAAGGATTTATCTGCTCGACGCCCGTTCCGACGAGGGCCGGGATACCTGGGCCAACAGCCCAACTGTCGCTCTTCAATCTAAGAATCGTTACACGCGGGAAACCAAATATGATCTGGTGGCCAAGTACGCCGGAGAGGTCGCGGGAGTGGTGCTTTATGATCCGTCCGTATGTCCCCACTACCGGAATCTGGCGGGGACGGTGGCGGGCTTGCGTCGGGCGTTGCCGGTGACAGCCGAGGTCCGCGAGCACTTGCGGGAGCACGGGATCTCCCTCGAAGTCCTCGTCGATCTGACCACGCTAAAGTATTCGTCACCCATCCAAATCTACCAGTATCTCCACGACCACTACTGGGCACACTGCAACCAGCGGTTGATCGTTAGCGCCCGGCCGGATAACCGCGGGGGCGACTTCCATCATACGCGGGACATCGCGGCCGCGTGCGGCGCGGCGGTGGTGTGGCTGGACAACCGCGTTCCGGCGGAGAAGGACATGATGCGCAAATTCTTCGGCGACATGAAGGCGGGTGAAGCCATCGCGCTGGGCTGGTATTCCACGGAGCGCTCGGGGATTACCACGGCGTCGGAATTCGGCGTTGGGACGCTGGCCGCGGACTATTACTTGAACGCCAGCTGTTTATTCGGGAACGGATCATCGTATCCAAATTCCAACCGTGCCGAAAATGCCCGGGTTGGAGAAGAAGGCCTACGTGGCAGTCTTCATCAGCGACGGAGACAATATCCAGTACACGCAGCGCGGGATGCGACGGATCTGGGATCGCGCCGCTTCCAGCCGGGGCAGGGTTCCTCTGAACTGGACGATCGCCCCTGGTCTCGTCGATATCGGGCCGGGCATTCTGAACTATTACTACACCACCGCCACCTCGAACGATTGCTTTGTCACGGGACCGTCCGGAATGGGCTACGCGATGCCCTTCAATACCCTCGAGGAACCGGGAGCGCCGGTGGGCGTCTATCTGGCCGATCAAAACCGCATGGACGGCTATGCCCGGCTGACGGAAACCTATTTGCAACGGTCGGGATTGAGAGTGGTGACCATCTGGGACAATGCGACGCCCATGCAACGAGCGTCCTACGAGAAGCACTGCCGCAACCTGTACGGGGCAACGGTCCAGAACTTCAAAGATGTTCCCTCGGTCGCCGGAAGCGTCGAAGGGGAACGGTTGCGGTTCGACAAACTGGTGATTCCTTACGTCACCACCTACCCGCACCTCCACCGTTCGCTCAGCCGCGAACTTCGGCGTTGGGACGGGAACGCCCCGTTGTTCCTGGCCTATCAGGTGAGTATCTGGGGCGAAATGAAACCCGACCGGATTGTCGAACTCGCCGAGAACCTGCGCGAACAGTTTCCGGGTCAGGTGAAATTCGTGAGGGCAGATCATTATTTCAACCTGTACAACGAGGCCCACGGTCTGCCCTTCAACCTGGCCATGTCGCCCAAGACCTCAGTCAGGTCCGGTAGTTCATCCGCCAGTCCCGAACTCGTGCTGGACGGGACGCCCACCTCCCTGTGGAGTTGTTCGAAAAAAGGGCAACAGTGGCTGGAATTCGACCTGGGCGAAGCCTTCCAACTTAGCCGCTATGTAATCCGACATGCCGGCGAGCATGGAATGAGCCGCAATTACAACACCCGGGACTACACCGTGCAGACGCGCGCGGACGGGGAGTCATGGAAGACCATCGATGGGTTCAAGGGAAACACAGAGAACGTGACGGATGTGGAACTGGATCCCGTGAACGCAAGGTATGTGAAGATCACCATCGAAGATCCGGGTGAAGATTCCACGGCGAGGATTGCAGAGGTGGAGATCTATGGAAGCAGCCGAAAGCCAAAGCGCTGAACAGTCCCTTTCTGAAAACTGGAAGAATCTGATACCACCAGCAGAACCGCAGGCACTTGCTTGTGGTTAGCGAGCAAGCGCAGAAACAAGATTACGGTTGGATATTCGTGTCCATTCGCGATTGCTTCTTGGTAAAGGCAACTCACGCCAGCCGCTTCCACACCCGCAACGCCTCGGTCACGCTCCAGGCTTGGGCGTCGCAACCGCGTTGCGTGTGCGGGGCGTCGCCGTCCAAGATTTCCGGAAGATGACCGCGGCATCCCTCGACCATTAACCGGTCCATGCTGCCGAGATAGGCGCGGGCGGTGGCGCGCACTGCCGGATCAAAATCCCAGGCTTGCGCCAGCGCCTCGCAGAAGGTCGGGAACGTCCAGGTCCAGGCCGTGCCGTTGTGATAAACCGGTTTGCGACGAGTATCTTCGTCGCCTTCGTAATGGCCCTGGTACGGCTCGTCGGGTTTGTTTAGCAACCGGCCATCCGGCGCTCGAATGGGCAACGGCGGCGCCACCGGCAGCGGCGCGAGACTGCGCAAGGCGCCGGGCACTACGAGATGCCGCAAGGCCGCCTCAACGCAGCGCCGCGCACGTTCGCCGGGGAGCAAACCGAGGCTGATGGCCAACAGACAATTGCTCCGCAGCGCGGTGTCGCGCACCGCCTCGGCGGCCGGTTGGCCCGGATGAGCCAACAAGCAATCCGCGAGATAACCGCTTTCTTCCAACCAAAAGAAGCGGCTCAACGAGTCGAGGGCGCGGTCGGCCAACTCCGTCCAACCTTCGCCTTCGGGTTTCGCGCCCAACCGCGCGAGCTGGCGCAGCAACCGAATCCACAGGACCTGCACTTCGACCGGATACCCTTCGCGCGGCGTGCCGGCGGGATAGTTAGTGTCCATCCACGTGAAGTGCGTGGGACTGAACACCAACCCGGAAGCCGCGTCCATTCGAATGCCGTTCGGAGTGCCGCGCAGGTAATTCACCGCGATCGATCGCAACACTTCCGCCACCGTCCGGCCACGGCGGGTCACGGACGTTTCATACATTTTGGTCGAACCGGCCTGCGCCGTCGCCCGCTCCGGAGATTGGCAGGCCGCGGTCTCTTCGCACACCAACCCAAACCAAAGCGGTGCGTCGCTCGTGTCGCGATTGGAAGCGTCTTCGCCGTGGATGGTATTTGGCAGCGTGCCGTTTTCCTCGAAGCGACCAAAGACTTCCAGCAACTGCTTCACTTCGGAAACCATTCCCGCCGCCAACAAGCCGCGCGCCGCGATCAGCGAATCCCGCCCCCAATCCAGGAACCACGGGTAACCGGCCACAATGGTTTTGCCCTGCCCGCGCCGCACGACAAAGGCTTGCACCGCCAACGCGAGCTGACGACCAAACGCATCGTCGCTTCCCAATCCGGCCCGGGCCAGAACTTGGTGATTGAGCTGGTGGCGCACGCTTTCGAACTTCTCCAATTGCTCGGCCGGCGGATCGTCCCATTCGGCGCTGAACGTGACCGTGGCTTTGGCCCCGCGCGGCAGCGGCAATTCAAACCAACCCGGGCTATAAACGTCTTCGTGCGCCACCTGGCCGCGCGATGCTTCGACCGGGTGGGCGACGCCAAGGCTCCATTCCCCCTGATGATGATACGCGCCGGTGTCACTGAACGCGCGCAGTTGGCGTTCGGGCG
Source organism: uncultured Verrucomicrobiae bacterium (assembly GCA_963788655.1). GTDB lineage: Bacteria > Verrucomicrobiota > Verrucomicrobiia > Limisphaerales > JAFGQR01 > JAFGQR01. Next base: position 130,957 of record CAWBHS010000006.1, read on the forward strand.
CCGGCGAGAACGCGAAGCCCGTTTGGCCGGCCAATGGATGACAGTGCGACGACATGTGCCAGTCTGCGCCGCCGGTCCGGTGCATTTCGAAATGAAAATTCCGGTCCAGAATATCCGGACGGACGGTCAAGCTCACCCGTCGGTCCGCCGGCAAGTCGCGTCCCAAACACGGCGCTCCCGGCGGATGATAAAAACGCAGCACGGTGGTGTTGCCGTCGGGTAGCATGTCGGCAGTCAGGTGAATCTCCACCGCGCGCTCGTCGCCGGCGCCGGCCACGAACACCCATTCGGCCGGTGGTCCCGGCGAGAAGCGGATCAGGCTGTCGGCGTTCAGCGGCGAAATGAATCCATCGGCCACCACCCACACCCGCACGCGCTTGACGAAGATGTGCCGGTCCACCGGCACGCTGGGGTGCAGATTGGCGCCCAGCACACAATCGTACTTGGACGCCACGGTCCCCAGGTTCACCTGCATGCGGGCCATGCCGCCAATGCCGTTGGTCATCAATGCCAGGCCCGGCGCCCGCGCCATCGTCGAAGGATCGGTGGCGAAGTCGCGTTCGATGTGCAAGTGCCGCACGTTCGGCTCCGCGCCCAGAAAGCGAACCGTCGCCTGGACTGTCTGAACTGCAGACGAACTGTCGGTATAACGTTCCACCTGAATTTCCGCATCGCCGGGGCTCTGGGGAGCCGCCAAGCAGCCAATGTGTCCCGGCTGCGCCGCAATCGAATGCACGTGTTGTTTGTGGCCGCCCAATTTCAGTTCGGCGCGGAATGGCGCGGTGTCCTCGATCATCAAACAATGCCCCGGCGGCACTGGCATGATCCGGTGGGTGTCGGCCAGCCGCCAGGTGACCACGGTCGGAAAGTGATTTTCCTGGAGGGCCTGATCCAGCGCCTTCACCAAATCCAGGCGCGCCAGCTCACGGTTCAAATGTTTGAGGGCCGAGAGCACACCGCGTGGATCGGCATCGACACGCTGGGCCAGTTCCCGCCAGTCGTATTGACCGATTTCCTCGCTCGGAATCATCTGGCTGACCGCGGTGATCGCCCAGGCCACTTGCGCGCGCGCCCGGCGATACGCTTCGCCGCTCAAGCCGCGAGGGGCCGCCGAAGCGGACAGGCAGAGGCATTCGCCGGCGTTTAGTTCAAAGGTCACACCCCCGCCGCCGGCGTTGGCTGGTTTGACGGGTTGCCGCGAAAGCAGATTGAACAACGGCTGCTCCAAATCCTGAAAGGCCGCCGCATCGAGGAAGATCGATTGTCCTTCCTTCACGTCCGTGTTCACCAGCACCAGCACCCGGTCCGCGCCCTCGGCCGACACGCGGCTGAGCGCATAGACGGGTGAGTCCTCCTGGCTGAGCCGCTGCAACTGCGCGCCATCGAAGAAACAGGGATGCTCGGCCAGCAGGCGGTTCAAATCACCCAGTTCGGACACGAGGTTATCTTCATTGTCCCAGGCCAATCCGTTGCTTTCATGGACGCGCAATTTTTCATCCGCCAACCATTCCACCCCACAGGTGAAGCCATAGCCGCCGGAGACACTGGTCAACGCGCACAGTTGATTGCGCATCAGCGACCATGCTCGGCTCTCCGCCGCGAGCCGATTGTTGTCGTGGGTTTCGCTGTAATGGACATACAAACCCACGCGTTGCGACTGGCGCAGCGTGTAATCGAGGTATTTGGCAACGTCGTGCCCGGAGTAATTCTGAAACAGCTCCGAATAGGCCCATTGCATCGCGCCCTCGGTGAGCAAATTTTCCGTGGCTTCCCACGAACCGCCCAGGCCCTCGAGCAGAAAGACCGTTTCCGGAAATTCATCCAGCACCCGCGCCGTGATGTATTGCCAGGCGGGCACGGGAATCTTGTAGCCCGCGTCGCAACGGAAACCATCGACCCCGCGCCGGCACCAAGTCAGCAGGATGTGGGCAACCTTCTCCCACAGCGCGGGCTCACGATGATCCAATTCGGCGAGATCCTCCCACGTTACACCCCAGGCACCGGGACTGACAAAGGCGCCGTTCTTGCCGCGGACATACCATTCCGGGTGCGCCTCCTGAAGCCGCGCGCCCCAACCGGTGTGATTGATGACGATGTCGAGGAACACCCGTCCGCCTCGGCGATGGACGGCGCAGGTCAGTTCGCGGAACTGGTCCACGCCGGTGGTGCGTTTGTCGAATTCCACCAGCGCCGGATCAATGGCCGTCAAGTCTTGCGCCGCGTAAGGACTGCCGAAGCGCCCAAACCGTCCATAGACCAACGGCGTGGGATGCACCGGCAACAAGTGCAGAATCCGGCAGCCCAGCGTGTCCATGATATGGGGCAGTTGGTTGGCAAGATCGCGCAGCTTACCTGAGGGCGGCACCACGATGTAACCGCGCTCATCAAGTTCGGCCATCTGCTTTTCGACCGTTTCATTGTGGGTGGACTTGGCGGTGCGGTTTGGGCCGAACAACCGCACAAACGCGCAATAAATCATATTGGCCGTGCGGCAATGATCGGGATGCACGCTGATGCCGAAGTCCGGTCCATCCGGCCAAAGCTGCCATCCGCGGGGATCGACGGCGTAAGCCTTGGATCGGAAATAACCGACCTCGGCGAGCGGCAGGGCGGCAGTCCAATGACCGTCTTTGGCCACCATGGGCACGTCGCGCCAGGACGCATCGACCAGCTTCAACTTGCCCGAGTGGGCATGAATGATCTGATGGCGCAACACGGCGGCGCGGCCCAGGTTGGTGCGCAAAAAGGCCCGCCAGCCTTCGGGCAGCGGACGGCCATTGGCAGGGCGCAACGTAAATTGAACACGGTCACCGACGAAGCGTTGCAGGCGCTCGCCGGGTCCGGGCATCATTTCCAGACGTTCCATCGTCGCCGGGAGCATCAGGAAGCTTGCCAACGAAAGCAATGCTGGAGACGGCGGGGCGGGGACGATGATAACTCCACCACGAACGAACCCAAATCGAACACGCCTGACCGGTTTGGGTAGGGCGAGACTCCGTCAAGCCCTGACTTCCCTGAGCGTTTCCGCGAACGAGATGCCGACGAAAGGAAAATCTTTTGAGTTCGAACGCTCAAGGCATCCCGCGTTGACGCTGCCGGGTTAATGGCGGCGCTGCGGGGAAATCAGGGCTCGACGGAGTCTCGCCGTGAAAGCAACACGAACTCCTGTACCGCCTGTGCCTTGCGGGTCACTCCTGGCATGCTGGCAACCACGACTTTTCCGGGGCAGGGAAACTTTGTTGATCACGCCCCTGGCATGTCCGGAACCATCGTGGAAAATTAACGTTCCCTATCTCCAAACGACGGTTGCCCACATCCTGCCCCGCGCCTCTCGCCTGCCGCAACGGGCGGCCCTCCTCGGGCTACTTCTTCAAGCGATAGAACTTGGAATGGTTCGTCATCCTGTTCGTGACAGCATATTGCCAATTCACAATGGATGGAGCGGCAGGATTTGAACTCCAGGTCGTCGCCGGGAAGTTCGTGGCGAAATAGAGTTTGAACGCCGGATCGTTGGTCGGCCATGACAACACGAGGTTGCTGCCTTGCCAAGCGAAGGCAAGAATTGGCATCGTCGTCACGGCCACTGTTGCAGAGTGCGTGCTGGTCCCGCTGCCGTTATACGCACGCACGCGATAGTAATAGACTGTGCCTGAAGTTAAACCAGTCACCTTTCGCAAATACACACTGCCGACGTCCAAGTTTTGGCATCCAACCAGATAGTTGGCAAAGGAAACATTGGTGGATACGTCCAGCCGATAACCGGTTGCCCCAATCGCGCTGCTCCAGTTCGCGGTAAACCCACTGCTCGTCAGGCCGCCGGCCGGGTTGGCTACCGGTGCGGCGGGGATGTTCGTGACGCTGATCGTGCCAGAGTTACCGCTTGTTCCGCCGGAATTGTAGGCTCGCACGCGGTAATAATAAGGCCTGCCGGCGTTCAATCCAGTCACGCTGCGGCTGACAACACTGCCCACGTCCAAATCCTGCCAGCCATTTACATAGCTGCTGAAGGTGTTGTTGGGCGAAACGTCCAGCCGGTAGCCCATCGCTCCGCTGGCGTTGCTCCAGTTTGCAACGAAGCTGCTGACGGTTAAGCTGGTTGCTGCGTTCGCCGTGGGAACTGGCGGAGGATTCAGCAGTGTCGTTACATTGATCGTGCTTGAGTTCCCGCTCGTGGCGTCGGAAAAGTCGGCTCGCACGCGGTAATAGTGACGTTGTGTTCGGAGCCAGACCCGTGACGTTCTTGCTCGTCACGTTTCCTACGTTGAGGTTTTGGTAGCCGCTGACGTAGCCGCCAAATGTGCTGCTGCTGGACACGTCGAGGCGGTAGCCAGTCGCTCCACTCGCAGCGGTCCAGTTGGCCGTAAAGCCACTGCTGGTTACACCCGTTGCTGGGTTCACCAGCGGCACTGAATTTGGCGGAACGGCCAGAGTTACGGAAGGTGTTTGCGCTACTGTCGGCGCGTTACCTCCGTTGTCGAGGGCGGCATAATACAGCGTTCCGCTGTTGGTGATGCGAGTTGTCCAGGAATACGAGGCACTCGTCGGGTGCTGCGGTTGCGTTGGGCTGTAAGTCCAGCTTCTTCACCCGGCTTAACAACGCCGATGAGGTGTATGCCCGACTCGTCGGTGGCTTGAATTGTCACATCAAGATAACCCGGCCCGCCGTTGGTGGTGACGACATACGTTGGCAGGTGAATGATCGCTGCACTGGTCATCTTCGTGTCTGACGGCAAGTAATAGCAACCGAGAGTTGTATTTGGACCTGTAGCACAAGGCGCACAGCGCTGCGCCCAAGGCGAAGCTTCGTCCTCAGGATTTCGAGACAAATCAGGCCGATCGTTATTCAAATCGGGATAAAAGACTATGCTCCATGCGGAATCTACATAATCCTGATTGCGCCAGATACGGAGATTATTCTTCTCGTAGCAATATTCGACGAAGCCATCGCACCGAATGTTTGAAATATCAGAAATCGTTCCATCAAAGCTGCCTCCAAAATAAACAATGCAAACGGGAATTTGGAGAAATGTGGATGGATATGGAATAGCTGCATTGACGAGATCAATAGCTGTCGTCACGACATTTCTCCGATCAGTGAAAGTCATCGTTCGGTTGTTCAGCGTATATGCGCCGTAGTAGTAATTGCCGTAACTCGTGAACTCGGTGTAAAAATAGGCTTCTTACGTGCTTGTATCAGAATTAAAGGCTTGAAGCACTCTTCCATCATGGTTTCCGTCGAAGCCGCCGAAAAGCTCCCGTGTGATTATAGTCCAAATCCCAACCTGCCCCCGACGCTAAAACCCTGTAAACGGCGTCACCGTATTCTTGGGCGGTGGTGTTCCCCCGGTCCTGAGCGGTGATCGGAATTACGCAGCCAGCCATCACCAGGCAGCGAATCAAAAAGGTGCCTACTGTTCGCACCGCTATGCCCTGACGAACGTCCGAAGATTGTTTAGTTATTCGTAACTGACTCATTTGATTGCCGAAGGTGGCAAAGCCGTGCCCGCTGCATTCGGCGCAACCACGCCTGCCGAAAGGCGACTCTGAATTTGCTGTTGATATTCCTGAAGTTCAGCCTGATTGCCAATCGCCGCCGAAACCAAAGCCAGTTCCCGCTTCTCGCTCTGGAAATCCAAGCTGCTCGCAGTTTCCAACAACCGTTCCGCGGCTGCTTTGCGTGCCGCAAGCGGTGCGCATGACAGGAGATTGCGAAGCAGCGGCGTGTAGGTTTCACGTTGGCCTTCGCGCCATAGATAACGCGATGCCCGAACAGCGGCAGTCAGATTTTCATCCTTCGGATTTTTGAGCATGCCGATAATTACGTCGTCCATGTCCACGAGTGCAGCATCGCAAGAACCGGAGCGCGGAAAACGTCCGAGATTCTCGACGATCACGCTTACGCACTCCGACTTCTTAAGCTTTCCTAGCGCGAAGGCTGCGGTTCCAAAAATCCGAACATCACCCGTTGTTTTCAGAACGCTGGTCAGATCTGGTATGGCGCGTTCACCGTCGATGCGCATGAGGGAAAGACACGCTGGTCTCACGATTTCGGCCACCTTTGCAGAAGCCGAATCGGTCAGCATTTCCCGCAATGCCTCGCGCGATTCGGCAATCCTGAGAATCCCCAAAGCTCTGATCGCGCTGGAGCGCAATTGAACGCCATGGCGGGAATCGGTCGCTGTCGCCAACAAGAATCCGGTGTCCTGTTTCGATTCGGCCTCGGACAACTGACCGTGATCTCTCATCGTCAGCGCCAAGTTAGCCATGGCACTGACGGCATACGCGGAATTCGTTTCATCCAAGGAGGCATCCTTGGCCAGTCGCCTTGCCTCACCAAAGAGCGTACCCAGCTCATCCGTTGACAACTTCCGGCGGTTGGCGTGCAGGACATCCAATGCGGTGGCGCGGGACGTTGACGATTCTTTCGTATCTGCGACGATCGCCATGCCTTGCGGGAAGGAATTGGAATTCCAGCGGGCACCGATGAACGCTTTCACACGAGGCGAGAACGCGGCTGCGACCCTCGGTGTCTGTTGCCCCTGTGCGCTGCCGGAATAAGCGATGGCAATCAAGACAGTGGCCCAACTGGCTATTGAAGCAACACGACCGACCTTCACGACTCTTGGATGACTTTTGAATTCCATTTAGGCTTCACACCATACGAACCAGATTCTTCCGAAGGAGACAGATTGAAACCAATTGTTCCTTGGAGCCCATGGCCAGGCCGCACGGCCGTTCCGCTTGGGAATCACATTGCCAGACTGGTGCTCCAAATTGGATTGCACACGACGCACATCGCCAGGTTCCGCTGAGTGTGTTTTGCTGGCGCGAGGTTCTGACCGGAAATTGTGGCTCGTCGTTGACCAATTGCTCTTCGCCCAACGGGGTGCTCTTCACCGCAATGTCCGCAGAAATACTTGTTGCGTCGGGTGGAAAGATCGCCCGGAGTTCGGAAAAATCAGATTTCGTTTGTGTACAAATCTCATTCCAAGCGCGCCTGAAGGCTGGTCGTTGGAGATTGGAGGCTATGCCGTCGTGCCAAAACTTCCAGGTGTTGCGGCTGATGCGTCCGCGCTGGTGGAGAAACTCCTGCTCGTTGCAAAGGTCAAAGTAGTGATAAAACTCGTCCAAGTGGGCATTGTGTTCTTCCTCGCTTAGCTCTTTACCCATGAGTGCCTTGGTTGGAAGCGTGGCGGCAAGTTCTCGGTACTCGCGCGCAAACGAATCCTCGAAGGAGGTCACGTTTTGTCGGTGCGCCATCCAGAGTCTGCCAGGCAGCGAAGATGACGCCGAGAGCAGTGGCGGTGTTCGCCGCTGCGGAGAGTATTTCAATCATGGCGGAGAAGTGGATTAAACGATTTGTGATCCGACTGCTTTCGTTCTGCCGCGGGTTGTTGAGCAGGCACTTCCATTCCAGACCAGCACCACAAGGTGCGCAGTAATCGGAATTCTTCGTTGGCCGACTTAGGTTGAGGCTTCACTCGGAAGATTCATCGGCCATCCTGTTCATCGAGTTGAGATATAAACCTTTTGCCCTGGGTGGAAAGGTGCAATCCCGAATGGATCCGAAGCAACACGCCTCACCGGTTTGGTAGGGCGAGACTCCGTCGAGCCCTGATTTCCCTGGGCGTTACCGCGAACGCGTTGCCGACGAAAGGAAAAACTTTTGGGTTCGAACGCTCAAGGCTTCCCGCGTTGACGCGGCCGGGTTGATGGCGGCGCTGCGGAGAAATCAGGGCTCGACGGAGCGCCCTACCGTGGGGCGGCAGCCGGGCTGGGTATTCAGTGCTTTTAACGGCTTTTTGTCGTGAATGGGATCGGCATTGGAAATTGACTTCCGTTGCTTCGGCGTGCATTCGGGAAGAGGCATGGACAGTGATCAACCCGGATAAATTTCGTCCCGGTGATGAAGTCCGCGTGCTGGCGCTTTCCCGTTCTCTCGGCGGCTTGAAACGGTATCCCGGATTCACCGACGCCGACATTACCGGTGGGCGGGAACGGCTGGAATCAATCGGCTTGCGGGTGTCGTTCGGGCGGCATGTCACGGAGAGCGATGCGCATTCGTATTGAACCTCGACATGGGCCTCCGCGCACTCACGTCCCAACCGGGATTCGGTCAGGTGCGCGGCATCGTCCTCGGCCGCTTTGCCCGGAACGCGGAGATTGACCGGGAGCGAATGACCGCGATGAATCGGAACATCCCCGCGATGGCCGCCATTCCCGTGATTGCCAACTGCGATTTTGGGCACGCCACGCCGCTGTTGACGTTGCCCATCGGCGGCCATTGCCTCATCCAGGCCTGCGGGAGCGAATCCAAGATCACCATGGAAACGCACTGACGGGACGCTCATTTGTGGACCAAATGCTTAAATCTTGTCTCCCATTTATATCAAAGTATACTCTGGATCAGGTATAAACGTGTAGAGTTAGCTATAAATCTGACATGGATCCGATCAAGAATCCGTTTGCGCCCGGCGCTGGTTCACCGCCTCCCGAACTGGTTGGACGCGACCCAGTGCTTGAGCAGGCCCGTATCCTTCTGGGGCGCATCAAACAGAAGAAGTCGGAGAAGAGCTTGCTGCTCACTGGCTTGCGGGGCGTTGGCAAGACCGTGCTGCTTAATGAAATCGAGCGGATGGCTCAAGCGAGCGATTATCGGACAATCCCCATTGAAGCGCACGAGGACAAGCCTTTGGGACCGTTGATTGCTCCTCACCTGCGCACATTACTGTACGCGCTGAACCGAATGGCGGGAGCCGGGGATAAGGTCAAGCGAGGCTTGGCTGTCCTTCGGAGTTTCGTTGGTACGCTGAAGGTAACCGTCGGCGAAGTCACCCTGGGATTGGACATTGAGCCGGAAGCCGGGGCCGCCGACAGTGGCGACTTGGAAATTGATCTGCCTAATCTTTTCATTGCAGTTGCCGAAGCTGCCGAGGAACGACACAGCGCCGTCGCGGTGCTCATTGATGAGATTCAATATTTCAACCAGAAGGAATTGGGCGCCCTCATCATGGCCATGCATCGAGTTCAACAACGCCAGCTTCCCTTGGTCTTGTTGGGCGCGGGTCTGCCCATTCTCCCGGGCTTGGCCGGTGAGTCCAAGTCGTATGCCGAGCGTCTGTTTAACTTCCCCGACATCGGGGCTCTCTCTGAGGAAGACGCCGCCAAGGCCCTCCGCGAACCGGCGCAAGCCGCTGGCGTGGTCTTTGAAGCGCCGGCCTTGGGCGAGGTGTTTCGTCTCACCCAAGGATACCCGTATTTCCTACAGGAGTGGGGTTACCAGTCATGGAATCTTGCTCCCGCCAGTCCCGTTACGCTCACCATTGTTGAAAACGCCACCGCACGAGTGGTCCCCCGTTTGGACCAGAATTTCTTTCGGGTGCGTTTCGACCGGCTCACCCCCAGTGAAAAAAACTTCCTGCGCGCCGTGGCTGAACTCGGGCCGGGACCTCATCGCACCGGCGACATCGCCGATGCCTTGTGTGTTAAGATCAGCAGCCTTGGGCCCGTGCGCGCCAAGCTCATCAAGAAAGGCATGATCTACAGCCCAGCGCATGGCGACATTGCCTTCACTGTGCCGCTCTTTGACGAATTCATGCGTCGGGCCATCCCTGAATTTAGACCGTAACCGAAGCCTGCTATGCCCCACTATCACTCAGATGGCTAAGCCCTGATCGACGCCGAAAAGCGCGGTCTCATTAAGTTAATCGGGCAGGGCAAAACGTTGGAGTAAGTTGTGGGCGCCTCCAACAATGCGAGATTTGTCCCCTACAGCACTTCGGTTTGGTAGGGCGGGATGATGACCAGGTCGGAGACAATGGCCCGGGCCGGCAACTTGGCGAGCATCACCACACAAGCGGCGATGTCTTCGGGTTGGAGCATTTCGGCGCGCCGAGCGGATGTGGGCGGTTCCAGCCGTTGGTCCACAATGGGGGTATTGACTTCGCCGGGATAAATGTTCGTCACCCGGATGCCATTCATGCTGTCTTCCATATTGACGTAGGAGCCCAGAGCACTTTGGGCAAACTTGGCCGTGCAATACGGCAAGCCAGCCAGCGCCAGCGTCCGCCGTCCGGCAATGGAGACAATGTTGATGATCAGGCCCTCGCCCTTGGCGCGCATTCCGGGGAGCACGGCATGAAGCACGTTGAAGGTTCCCGTCGTGTTGACCGCCAGGACGTGATCAAAATCCTCCGGCGTCACGTTGGCCATCATCCGCTTGGGCACATTGATGCCAGCGCAATTGACGAGGATGTCCGGCGCGCCCAATTCGGTTTCGAGCCAGGAACCAAGGGCCAGTACGTCGGTGCGGTTGGCGACATCGCAAGTCTTCCACCACACCTTTCCTCCGTCCGCAATGGTGGCAGCCGCCTGCCGCAACGTCCGTTCGGTCCGTCCGCAGATCACCATCCGGCATCCCTCCGCCGCCAGTGCCTGGGCCGCCCCCAAACCAATCCCGCTCCCACCGCCGGTGACCAATGCGATCTTGTTCTTCAATTCCATAGTCGTCCTTTCTCAAGGCAAAGGTTCCCCTGCCTCGTAAGTGTCGTGCTGATTGCGGCGCCATCGTGCTGCCCCCGGCGCGGAAACACCAGCCCAAAAGGCGAAACACTGAAGGGCGAATGCCGAACGAAATCCGGGAGTCAATGGCCGAAAGCCGCTCCCGTTTCGAACCACCGCCGGGTCAAAGACGCCCCCACTTGTAAGCTTGAGTTCAAGCGGTTGCCGATTCATAACTGCGGGTGTGAAACACCATTTCTCCACCTGGATCAACATTGCCAGCGGACTGGCCGTCCTGCTGGTGGTTACGGCAGCATCGGTCGCTCTGGCGGCACCCGGCACAAAGCCGAATATCGTTTACATCCTCGCCGACGACCTTGGCTGGACCGACCTCGGCTGCCAGGGTTCACAGTATTACGAAACGCCAAACATTGACCGGTTGGCCCGGGAAGGGATGCGCTGGACCAGCTTCTACAATTGCCAGAATTGCGCCCCCACTCGCGCGGCGTTAATGAGCGGGCAATACCCGCCGCGTACTGGGATCTTTACCGTCGGGACGCTGGCCCGCGGACGCGCAGCCCAGCGCAAAATGAAGGTTCCCGCCAACGTCACCGAACTGCCGCTCGACCGCCGCACCATTGCCGACCAACTCAAAGCGGCCGGCTACGCCACCGGCATGTTCGGCAAGTGGCATCTGGGAGAGAACGCGGCCCATCATCCTCGGCGGCGCGGTTTCGACGAAGCCATTGTTTGCAACCGCACGCACTTCAATTTCAAACTGAATCCCCCGGTGGACTATCCCCCCGGCACCTATCTCGCGGATTTCCTGACCGACCGAGCGGTGGATTTCATCGAACGGCATCAGGCACATCCATTCTTCCTTTACCTGCCGCATTTCGCAGTCCACGCGCCGTATCAAGCCAAGCCGAAATTGATCAAGCGGTTCAATGACAAGCCAGCCGTCGGCGGTCATCACAATCCCACCTATGCCGCCATGATTGCCAGCGTCGATGAAAGTGTCGGGCGCGTTATGGCGAAACTGGAGGAACTGCACCTCGCCACCAACACGGTGCTGATTTTTTCCAGCGACAACGGCGGCGTGGGCGGCTACCAGGAAATCAATGGCAAAGGCGTCACGGATAACGCGCCATTGCGCGGCGGCAAAGGCATGTTGTACGAAGGCGGGGTCCGGGTGCCGTTCATTGTTCGTTGGCCGGCGGTGGTTGCCCCGGGAACGTCATGTGACGAGCCGGCCATTCACGTCGATATGTATCCGACGTTTTTGGAAATCGGCGGCGCCTCGGCGCCACCCCATCAACCGCTGGATGGTTCGAGTTTGTTCCCGTGGTTCAAGAATCCGCAAACCACGCTCAGGCGGGACGCGCTCTACACTCATTTCCCCGGCTACCTGGAAGGTTACGGCACCACCCAATGGCGCACCGCGCCGGTGGGCACTATTCGAAGTGGGAATTGGAAGCTGCTCGAGTTTTTCGAAGACGGGCGACTCGAACTGTATAATCTGCAAAACGACCTCGGCGAACAAAGAGACCTTGCCGCAGCCATGCCGGAAAAAGCCCGCTCGCTCCAGGCAAAACTGGCCGCCTGGCGCCAGGCCTTGAACGCTCCGATGCCAATGGCGAAGAACGCGGGCAAGCAAACGGTGACGGATTGACGCGGCCGCGCGGATCGGCATTGGAACGTCGGACTTCGGCTAGCCACCAAGTAGGACCAGCGTCCCGCCTGTCTCGGACATCCCGAGAACGCCCGGCATGGCCCATGACTTCGGTTGATATGCGGCGTCGCTCGCCATTCGGGACAGCCGAGACGGCTGTCCTGCTCTGAAGCGGCCGACTTCACTCTTTCCTTCGGCCAAGCATGTCGGCAAGGTGGAAGGGTGCCGACGTTGCACCGACCAAAGACACGCGTGCCCCGACGATCAATCATCGTCGCGGCAATTGCCTGCGAAGCTTTCCTTCTCGCTCTCCCGGTGCTGGGCGGCACGGTATGGACGCACGACGGCCAGACGCACCACGGTTCATTGCACGTTGAGGGCAGTGAGATCGTGATTCAGTCCGACCGCCACGGAACTCTCCGGCTTCCGCTGGCCGGGTTGTCTCGGGCAACGTTCGACGATCTTGAGCCGCAGTCCCCTGCCCTGCCCCACGCCGGGGGCGCTTCGGCAACCGGGGAAATCCCATCACCCGATCAGGAGCCGGGCGCCTGCATCCGGAAGCTTCTTCCGCCCGCGAAATCGCCAACCAACGTTTCGATGGCGGCACGCTGCAGATCCCTTCGTCCTCCGGTAGCGACTCAAATCAGGAGAAATGGATCCTCGTGACCATGGGCACCAACGAAGCGCCGTTAAGCGCAAGTTGTTCGGCCGGCACCCTGACCCTCCACTGCGCCGGCGGTTCGTTGGAAACCAGCCTGGATGCTTTTGGCTCCGTATCTCGAACCGTGCCCGGCGACTTCGTGTTCACCGCCCATTTGACTCATTTGGAACTCAAAGGCAACGAAGCGGAACCCATGGCGGGATTGTTCCTCCAGCAAGACTACCAACCGGGGTCACCCCGCGCCGCCTACCTGGTCGATTCGGCCGAGAATCTCTGGCGTTTCACCCGCACGCGAACCGGTACGGCCGTCACCGTGACTAAAGACAAATTGAATCTGCCGATTTGGCTGCGGCTGGTGCGCGACGGCCATTCGGTGCGCTGTTATTCTTCGACCGACGGCTACAATTGGGAGCTTCAGGATCTGCTGGGCATGCGGATGCCAGAATCGGCCCAGGTAGGATTCGTCGCCTGCACGCCCGACTTGGACTCGCCCGCCTCGGCGGCGTTTGATCGGATCCGGCTGACGTTGGGACCGCCCCCGATGGAGTCGGTGGACAAAGGCATCCTGCTCACCGACGGCACGTTTCTCGCCGAGCCGCTGATTGAACTCTCATCGCTGGAACTGACCGAAGAACACGTGTCCGTACGGATGGCCGGCCGGCCAGCCCCGCTGACCTTCGCCTCCGACCAACTGGCGCGCATCCTGTATCAACCGTTGGCCACCGAGGATGCCGAACATTTCGCCGGCAAAACCGGTGTCCTGCTGCGGAATAAAGATTTCTCGGAAGGGGCCATGCACTCCGTGCGTCAGGGAGAGATTACCGTTGAATCCATCCTCCTGGGCCGGCATGTCTATCGTAGCTAACGCCGAAGTCGCCTGCGTGGTCCTGCGCGATCCCGAGCCGATCGATGTTCCCATGGTCATTTCCACGCGCGAAGGTTCGCGCATCCGGGCCCGACGCGCACGGGGCGACGGAGATTCTCTGATGGTCAGCGAACCGCTCTTGGGTCCAATCGAACTTCCCCAATCAGCCCTTGGCGAAATCAATTGGCAAACAACCAAGACAAGTCCGGCTACCACCAACGCCAACGCCAACGCCCGCGCTAATCGCAGTTGACGAATCCATCGCCCGCCGGCACGCACGTGCCTTTTCACAGCTTTTCTGCGAAATCTGCTTCAACCGGGCCGGCATTTCGGGCAGGCTCTCGGAAGATTTGATCATGAAAACAGAATGGCAAACAATCCAGGGCTTGGTTCTGGCCCTGGGGATCTTGACGCCGGTAACCGATTCCGCGGCCGGCGCGCCACCGTTTACTCCGCTGCCAAACATCGTTTATATCCTGGCCGACGATCTCGGCTACGGCGATGTGCGCTGCCTGAATCCCGAAGGGAAAATTGCCACGCCCAGCATGGACCGGTTGGCCGCGGCGGGCATGGTCTTCACCGATGCCCATTCCAGTTCGTCCGTATGTACCTCCACCCGTTACGGCATCCTGACCGGCCGCTATAATTGGCGGTCCCGCCTGAAACGCGGCGTGCTGGGCGGCTATTCGCGGCGGCTCATCGAGCCGGACCGATTGACGGTGGCGGAACTGCTACGCCGGCAGGGCTATGCCACGGCCTGCCTGGGCAAATGGCATTTGGGCATGGATTGGCCGCTGAAGGAAGGCGGCTTGGCAAGCAACGACAAGGACGCGTGGAAAGTGGACTACACGCAGCCCATTCGCAACGGCCCCAATACCGTTGGCTTTGATTACTTCTTTGGCATCGCCGCTTCGCTCGACATGCCGCCCTACGTGTTTATCGAAAACAACCACGCGCAGGGAGTCCCCACCGTGGAGAAGACCTGGATCCGCAAAGGACCGGCGCAAACGGATTTCGAAGCCATCGATGTCCTGCCAACGCTCGGCCGCAAAGCCGTCCAATTTATCGCCGATCACGCCGCTCCCGCCAAAGCCGGCAAACCGTTCTTCCTCTATCTGCCATTGTCCGCGCCGCACACGCCCATTCTGCCGACCGCCGAGTGGCAGGGCAAAAGCGGCCTCAACGCCTACGGCGATTTCGTCATGCAAACCGATCAAACCATCGGTCAGGTTCTGGCGGCGTTGGATCAGCAGGGAGTGGCGGAAAACACGCTGGTCTTCCTGGCCAGCGACAACGGCTGTTCGCCGCAAGCCAAGTTCGACGAACTCGCCGCCAAAGGGCATCACCCCAGCTACCTTTTCCGGGGATATAAAGCCGACATTTTTGATGGCGGACACCATATTCCGTTCATCGTCCGTTGGCCCGGTAAGATCCGGCCCGGCTCGACCAGTAGTCAATTGGTGTGCCTCGTTGACCTCATGGCCACCTGCGCGGACATCGTCGGAGCCCGCCTGCCGGACAACGCGGGCGAAGACAGCGTCAGCCTGCTGCCGATCTTTCTGGGCCGCGACCAGGCCCCGTTGCGTGAAGCCGTGGTGCATCATTCGATCAATGGCTCGTTCTCCATCCGCCAAGGCCCCTGGAAGCTTGAATTGTGTCCCGGCTCCGGCGGCTGGAGCGCGCCCCGGCCCGGCAGCGCGGCCGCCGCGAACCTGCCGCCCATCCAACTCTATGATCTGGCCACGGACATTGGCGAACGCACCAACGTGCAAAAGGACCATCCCGAAATCGTCGCTCGTCTGACCCGGCTGCTCGAAAAATACGTGACCGACGGACGCAGCACTCCGGGCGCTCCGCAGAGAAACACTGGTGCCGTCCAAATCCGGCGAGACAACCCGCGGCCGAAAACAACTCAAACCACCGCCCGGCAAAAGGCAAAACCATGACCGACTCAAATCCCCATCAACCCTCCGATCAACCCAGTAATGCCGGACGGCCTCCCGAATCGGGGCGGCCGGATGTTCCCAACCGCCCGACCGATTCGGGTCCGCCCCGCGGCTCGGACCGGCCCCGCGATCCGGGACAAAGAAACCGGCGGGGCCGCCAACGTGATGACCGGCGACGAACGAACCCCGAGCGCAAGCCGCACTTTTCCCGGCAACCTCGGCTCGATCAATATCAAAGCCGCCCTAGCTCGCGACCCACCCCCCCAACATTTCAACGCCGGGTCTGGGATATTGTCGAAAGCGCCCATACCAACGACACTTCCAGCCGATTGTTCCACTGGGCCCTGTTCACGTTGATCGTACTGAACGTCATCGCGGTGATGCTGGGATCAATCGCCAACCTCGACGCTCAATGGGGCACGGCGTTGGCCTACTTTCGACGCATCTCCATCGCCGCGTTCACTGTAGAATACTTGGTTCGTCTCTGGGCTTGTGTCTCCGATGGCCGTTATACGGGAACGATCCGCGGACGCGTGCGTTATGCGCTGTCTCCCCTCGCCCTGACCGATCTGCTGGCCATTCTGCCCGCTTACGTGACTGGGATGAGGATTGATTTGCGAATGTTGCGCGCCTTCCGTTTGATGCGGATCTTCCGCTTGATGCGAAGCGGTCGTTATGCTCAGGCGCCGACAATGCTCTTGCGCGTCGTCCGAAGCCGGCGCGAGGAACTGGCCTGCACGCTGGCGTTTCTGACCGTCCTGTTGTTGGTGGCGGCCACCCTGGTTTTCTTCTTCGAGCATTCAACGCAACCGAACCAGTTCCCGAGCATTCCGACCGCCCTCTGGTGGAGCGTTCTCACCCTGACAACCGTCGGCCTGGGAGGGGCGGTGCCAATCACGGTGTTGGGCAAGGTAGTTGGCGGTGTGGTGGCGGTAATGGGGCCGGTCCTGTTTGCCGTGCTGGCCGGCATCCTGGCAGCGGGTTTTGTGGACGAACACAAGCACCGACGCGAACCGATTTCACACGCCAAGTGCCCGCGCTGTGGCTATCGTCCTTGACGGACCGGTATCGGGATAATTCGAGCCGGTTCGAAAGATGTTTCCAAATTGAATTCGAATTGGATTGGGTTTTCCCACTTGGAAATCCAAGTCATACTTGGGACAAAAATTCTCCCAAACCAAGACTTGCAATGTTTAAGGGCGGTGCTATAAAGCCATCACTGGGAAGCGGGTGTGGTTCAGTGGTAGAATGCGAGCTTCCCAAGCTTGAGATGAGGGTTCGATTCCCTTCACCCGCTCCATCGTTTATAAGCAACAACTTACAGGCAAAAACAGAGTCAAAAAAGGGTTACTGCACACAATCACTACCCCGTCACTTGTGTTTATTGTGTCTCAGCACGTCTGAATTCCTCGCGGTGATGTAGCCCAAATCTTCGACGGTCCTGTACCCGCCATTACTCCGCCCGTAAACGATCCGAGGTGAGACACATCAAAGCTCCTGGCGCCGGGGGCAGATGAACAGGTGCCGTCATTCGAGTGGCGCTCGACTATCACGACGCTGGCTGTTCCGCCTGCCGGTCCGGGGTGCCAGGTCGTGGTCCGGGGCGATCCCAGATGCCAGGTGCCGTCTGATGATGGTGAGTTTTAGGATTCGCAGTTGATCGTCATCGAAGGCAGCGCCGATTTTGGTTTGCGCAAATCTGCTGCTCAAAAGTCTCGTAGTCGATGTTGGCAACGCGGACTGCGTTGACGGCTTGGTCTTTGGATAGTCCGGCCTGGGTGGCTGCTTTGGTGCGATTAAAAGGAGTAGGGGCACCCATACTTGTTTTATTTCCCCGCCCAGGGCCAGTTCCCTTCTCAACCTCTTTCAGCAGTTCACCGCACCGACGGATGGCCCGCGCCCGGATTCCGTCTGCCGCTCTTGGTGCCAAGCCGAGGTCCGCGCCGATCCCAGATGCCAGATCGCCCGGCTGGCCCGGAATGGGGTGCTGCTCCGACTGGCCCTTACCTCCGATCAGGGTGCCACCCGTGCCACGGCTGTTTCTTGCGGCCAAAGAAAGCATGCTTTTTACCCTGGATGCCGGGTGCGCCGAAGGGGGGAGGGGGGCTTTCGGGGGCCGGGTCGAACGTATGGGGGGCTGCTTTGCCAAAGTTGGTTTTTGGAAAGCTGGGGAACGTCCTTCAACGAGTCGCCGGGGCCGGATGGGGTGCGGCTACCAGCCTGAGCGTCGCCACGCGCTGGCGGACCAACGGGGCGAACGCAACGGGGGATCGGGTAAGGATCGGTGTTACTCGACGCGAACTCAATATGGATCGAGGTTGTCTGCCATTGAGCCGCTCTCCCTTGTGGCACGTGGTCATAATTTTGTCTCGTCTAGCGGATTGTCCTCGGGACTTCCGATGCGACCAATCGGTCCAGGCGATGCGCCACGGCGGGTTTAGGAACGCAAGTAAGTAATAAGCGGCACCGCCTGAAAAATAAAAATTTGGTTAGCAGCTCACCCTCACAATCCCCCGTGCCGCGTCTGCCGGGGGTCACCACGCCTTTGTAAACGGAAAACCAAGTAAAGTGTCTCAAGTAGGCGACGACCTCCTATAGGTCAAAGGCGGGCGATCGTTAAGCGCAAAATATGTATGAGTTATCGCAAATATTACGTGCATTGCTTGGCCCGTACTGTAGCCTCATCGGCACCCATGATAACACCACTTACACCACTCGTTCGCGACGCTTTCCTCGATCCGGCACTAAGCCTTCTGCCCGACCTCGATAACTACCGCGACGGGCTGGAGTACTCTGATACCGAGTTCATTACTCTGGGGGTCCGCCGCATCAATACCTTCCATCCTTCCGGACGCGCCTTTCTCCAGTCCGTTCGTCAGTGCGATCTGACCGACGTTTCCCTGCGCGCCTATTTCGGAGCGGCCAGCAGCCCGCGCCGCCTGGCGTTGCTCCACGAACTCAACCCCACGCTCTCTCGGAGGATCAGCGCGGTGACTGATCGCTTTGGGGATTTTCCGGAACTCGCCGGCTGGGATATCCTGGCCTTGGACGGACACGATATTCAACATGCCACCCACGAACCCAAAGCCACCATGACGAGCGGGCGGCGGGAGGTGCCAGACACCGTCACTGGGCTCTTCCTGCGCGATCTACGGACCGGCGCCGCACGAGTGCTGGCGCAGACCGATGGCCATCAACACGAATGGGCGGCGGTCAAAGCCCGCCCGTGGAGTGACTTTCATTGGCATCCCGAGGCCACGCACACCCTCCTGACGATCGATCCGGTGGCCGTGGACTTTGAGTTCCTGCGGGGCGCGAAATTCAAGGGCGGTTTCACGGTGATTACGCGCATGAAGGCCAATCTGGTGGTGCGGGAAGCCAGGCCATTAACGTGGAACAAGAAAGATCCCCGCAACCAGGGCGTGCTCTCCGACGAGCGGGTGCGGTTCGGAGAACCGGGTGAGTTTCGCCGCGTTCGCTACCAGGATCCGGAGACCGGCGAGATCCATGAGTTCTGGACCACGGAATTCCATTTGGCCCCCGGGGTCATCGCCCAACTCTACCGGCTGCGGTGGGACATAGAGAAGTTCTTCGATGTCTGGGAGAACCTGCTAGCCGAGAAACGGGCGTGGGGGTCCGGGCCAGTGCCCGCACAGGTGCAGCACGAGTTTCTGGTCCTTGTTCACAATCTACTGCTCCTCTTGAGTGGCCGGTTGGAAGCCGAAGAGGGAATTCGGGACGCAAAGGTGGAGGGGAAGTATGAGGCCGCACTCAAGAGGCGAAGCACGGTCGCGCGGCAGAAGGGCAAAGCGGTGTCTCGCTGGGTCCGGTTGTTACGGCGGATTACCCGCTGGAGCAGTCAGTTCACGCGGTGGTTGCAAGACGCGATGGTTCACGGGTGGGAGTGGAACCTGGCCATTGCTAAGCTCAGGCCACTTATGCTTGCCTATCTCCGCTGATGCACCGTGACACGATCGGAAGACGCCCGAAGAATCCCCTTATGCGAAAACTCACCGACCATTCTCATCTAACAATGCGAACGTTGGAAGCCTATGCTGTCACTCCACGACCAGTCGCGCCGGTAACACCGATCGCCCTGGGGCAATCTTCGCGGAGCGCAAGAATTGCCCCAGGCGCCAGACCACCGCCGCGCAGAGAGAATTGGAAAAGTTGTTGGGTATATGGTTCATAGTTTACCTTCTAGTTGGAACGATTATTGGAAACGGAAGAAAATGCTGGATCAAAGGCACCGGGACGACTGGAAGACAACGCCACGCAGCAAAAGACGCAAGCGCGGAGCGTGTGATGCCACGAGAGGAGAATTTACGAACGGGCAACGTCAGCAAGGATCTGAACGCCTGAGCAAAGACTGACCGGCAACCGGAAGAACGACACCCCAATGCTGTTGTCGAGCGACTCATTGAAAATTTCTCTTTTTGCGAAGGGGTTCTTATCTCCGCGAGGCAGAAAAAAAGCAAGCTTTTTAATCCGCGGAAAACCATCCTGAGCGGGCAACCATCACCATGTTGCTTAACGAGTAAATGCATCGCATCAGATTTGTTCGTCCAGGGATACGGGAAAACCGGGCGAGCCCTGACAAAGAAAAAGCTTTGTTACAGGGCTCCACGGTCAACATTCCAGATTACTTTTGCATAATCGCTTTGGTAATATTCATTTGCTGTAGCCAGGGATAGGCCTGAATAAAGGCGGGAATGTCCGTATCGCTCCGATCGACAACCGAAACATCGAAGGTTCCGCTCGAGAACCCACAAACAGATTGATCAATCAGGGGAAAGATAGAGCCCGAACGCCGCTCGCCTTCGGCCCGCTGGCGATTGGTCATCACGACGTGGCCCAGATAACTGATTGATCCGGGCGACAAGCTGAAATGCGTGCCCGCCGGAAACTTGAAGTGCCCGGAAATAAGGAAGTTACCGCTGGTGCCCGCGACGTCGCCCAAGGTGTAGGCGCCGGGCTCCAAAGCAACACTGACTAGATATTCGCAATATTGCTTCTTAACTTTCTGATAAGGCTTGCCGTTTTTGAATTTCCTCCCGGAACCCGAGTCACCCGCCAGCACCTCGATCTTGGCCACCTCGGGCAGAAACGAGGGCTTGAAATCATTGGCGGTTCTCAAAGTGAAAATGCCAATCGGCTTGGCAGAACTGGAGACGCTGCCCTTACCCGCGTCGAGGGCCATCTTGTTGGTGGCACAGCCGCCGGTTAAGAGCGCGAAGACGGCCAAGGCCGCGAGAGTAACGGTCATGTTTTTGAATGGAATGATGTTTTTCATAGTCCGGATTTTCGTAACGATTGTTTATGATCTGAGCTGCACCGCCAGCGTGAGAACGATCCGAGCCGAACCCATGAACGACCCAACTGCACACCGGCTGTTAAAGGGTTACGAAACGGGATGCTGATTTCTGACAAAAAAATGTTCGCCCGTTGAACTCCATCGAGGAACGGCTGGTGGATGATTCGCACCAAAGCCAAGTGAAAGCCCGTCGGATCCTGGGCTTTACGGAGCCAGTCGGATACAATTCCAAGGCGGCCACGTTTCCCTGACCCATGCGATTAGTGCTTCCCCGTTGGTCCGATGGCAGCCTTCCCTGGCTTAGTTCTACTTTGTTACAAATTTTTCTAGCCAAAATCACCGGCGAGATATAGAAGGATTTTCGTTGTCCGGGCGGAGCAAAAACGCCGACACGAAATTCCAAAAAATATAACCCGCAAGGCGCGAAGAACACCGCGCCAACTAAAAATGCCCTTCAGAGTCTGCGCGGGATCGGAAAACGCCTGCACCGGCTGATGTCCGATTACTCCCAGCACTTCGTGGTCTGGGGCCGAGACCTAAACCAACACGCTTCGGACTATCTGTCTGGCCTGCTCGGCACCGAGCGCCGCAAGAACCTGGAGGGAATCCACGGCGACATTCCCCAAAGCAATTATCAGGGGATCCAGCAGTTCATCAGCGACTCGCCGTGGGACGAGGGCGAGTTAATGGCGCAGGTCGCGCGGGAGGTGAACGGGATCTTGGGCGGTCATCGCCACTCGGCGCTGATCCTCGACGAGACCACCTTCATCAAGAAGGGCGACCGTTCGGTCGGCGTGCAGCGGCAATACTGTGGGCGCTTGGGCAAGACCGAGAATTGTCAGATGGGCGTCTTCGCCTGCCTGGGGCGTGGCGAGCGCTCGTCCATTGTCGATTGCCGACTCTTCCTTCCGGCCTCCTGGGCCCGCGACACGGATCGATGTCAGAAAGCTGGGATCCCGGAACCGAAACGGGTTCATCGGAGCAAGCAGGAGCTGGCCTTGGAGATGGTCAAGGCCGCTCGGGAGCGGGGCCTGCAGTTCCAATGGGTGCTGGCCGATGCGGCTTACGGTTGCAGCCTCAACTTCGGTCGAGAAGTGGAGGCCCTCGGGTATAAGTACCTGATGGACGCGGCGGGAACTACGCGGGTCTGGAATGAGGATCCCCAGCCCGCGCCGCCGGCGCAATCCGTCCGGCGCGGCCGTTCGCAGACACGCTGTCGCCCAGGCAACCGCCAGGCCCGACGCGCGAAGTTGGAGGCACTGGTGAAGGCGCGCTTCGCCGACGAAGCGCGCGAACTGACGATTCGACAGACGACGCAAGGCCCGCTGCGCGCCAAGGTGCTGCTGCTCACGGTGTGGCTCTGGGAGGAGGGCGCCCCAACTTCCGAGCGTCGGACGGTCGTGGCTCGCGAGTACAAAGACGGAAAGATCAAGCTATCGTGGACCAATGCGCCGGCGGGGACCAGCGCCGTGGAGTTGGCGTATATGCAGGCCCAGCGTCACTGGATTGAACGGGGCTTCGAGGATGCCAAGAGCCAATTGGGCATGGCGGAGTATGAAGTGCGCAAGTGGCGCGGGTGGCATCACCATATGGCGATGGTATCGCTGGCGATGCTCTTTGTGCTTAAGGAGCGCGTCTCCCACGCCGAGAGCGCCCCATTGTTGAGCGCGAGGGACATTGTCGAGCTGTTGACTTTCTACCTGCCCCGAAGAGGCGGCACCGAGCAGGAAGTCCTGGACGATTTGCTGCGCCGTCACCGACAAAGGCACCGGGCCGCTACAAGCCATGCAAGAAAGCATCGCCGAGGTCCGCCAAAAAACGTAACAAAGTAGAATTAGAGCCTGCACCTGCGAGCCGGTTTTACTGAGGAAAGTCCCGTAGAGACGGCCGACGATAGCCCACCATTCCAATGGGTGTCGAAGTTTTGTGAATCCAAAGCCCCAGAGGGGTGGAAATAATCATCCGGTAAGCGGAATGTGTTCTTTCGTCTTTGCCGGGAATCTTTTCCCTTTTCACACGAATTCCCAGCGATGAATCGCTGGGCTATTTTCTTCCGCCCTGCCGGGAATGTTCTTCCTCTGGCGATTCGCCCAGCACCTTCTTCCGCCACTTCTGCACACTCACCGCATCAAACCGCTCACCCGCGAAGACGATCTGCCTCACCGCCTTCCCGCCGGTGCTTTCGCGTTTGAGGTAGGCGCTCACGTCCATCCAGCGGATTTCGCCATCCGACGTGCGGATGACGAGCATGACGGCGTAAGCCTGCTGCTGCCAGTAATCAGCCCAGCGCGGGTTCTTGATCTGGAACACCTCCGCGCCATCGCGCTCGCGCTTCTTGAGATAGGAATCGCCTGACTTCAGCTGCACGTAGAGACGCTTCCCTGAGGCGCGGCCCTACGGTCGTCCTTGAACTCGATCTCGCCATCAATCCCGTGATCGCTGTTCGTGTAGCCGCGATAGATTTGCCCGGCTTCGGCCACGATGAATCCCGTGTGATGCACCGCCAGCAATTCGCGGCTCTCGTTGTCAATCACCGCCTGCCCTTCGCTCTGCATCTCGCGCACCTGCTCCTTCACCGCCGGCGACTCGAACTTCTCCTCGATCACATCGCGCAGCAGGATCGGTTTGCCGCAATCCGGACAGAACACTTTCCCCTTGCCGCCGGGAGCCAGCGCCTTGTCAATCTTCGCCTGCGGGGAGTCCCGGAGGGACGAGCGAAAATAGCCCAGCGATTCATCGCTGGGACAACGGTCAACAAACCCGTCCAAGCCCCGTAGGGGCGAAAGAAATCTCTGAGCAAGCTGACGATCATCTCTTTCGTCCCTGGCGGGACTCGTTACCCTGTCCCCCGGAAACCCAGCGATGAATCGCTGGGCTATTCTCTTTCGCCCTGCCGGGCTGCGAAATGGCAGCCGCACGACCAGCGCCCAGTCCGAGCCGAACGCATGGGCCGACATGCAGAGCACCAGCACGCGCGAGTGTTCCAGCCCTTCCTCGATCTTCGCCGGGATGCTGTCGCCGGGCTTGAGCACCCATTCATCGAACCACACCTTCAGCCTTGTCATTACCCAGATCTTTCCGTTGCTTTGTTTAGGGTAATTAATCGCTAAGTTATTAAGATATAATAACCCAACTGGGCGACCAACGCCGGACCAAGCGCCTTGTGAACATCGCCCAACGCCTGGCCGCCAATCCTGGCGGCACTTTGCCCCACGCCTTTTCGGGCTGGGACGAACTCAAAGCCGCCTATCGCTTCTTGGATGGCCCCGGCGTGAGCTTCGAGAAGATCCTGACCCCCCACTGGGAATGGACCCGGGCCGCCTGTCGGAACCGGGCGAATATTTGCTCATCGAAGACACCACCCTGTCAGATTATTCCGCCACCCCGCCGCCCCGACTTGGGCCCCATCGGCGACGGTTAGGGCCGCGGGTTTGAACTGCACAGCAATCTGGCCGTCCGCGTCGAAGGCTGGAACCGCAGCAGCGGCCCCAAGGCACCGTGGTCGGGTTGTTGGTCCGACACTGTGCTTGTGTGCCCCCGGCCGGCGGGGAAACCGCGGCGCAGCGTTGGGATCGCCCCGCAAGTCGCAGCGCCGGGCCGCGCTGCTCAAGGCGGTGGCGGCGCCGCCCGCCGACTGCCACTGGATTTACCTGGCCGATCCCGGCGGGCGCGGACCGCCCCACCACCCTGGTTCTGCACCGCCGCCCATGTGTCACAGGGCAGCGAGGTCAATAAGACCCAGTGCAACGGCTCGGTGATGCCCTCGGGCGCATGCACCTCGCCC
>CAWBHS010000007.1:0-109526 GCA_963788655.1 uncultured Verrucomicrobiae bacterium
TACAGGAAGGGAATGCCGAACCAGCCGCTGCACACGAACCGCCGCCAGCCGATGCAGTTCGAACGGATATCGTGAGTATGAACACGAAACCTGAGAACGATACACCGGTTGACAGCGGCGGTCGGTGATCGTTCGGCGGCGTTGCACGCATCACCAAGTTGAAACATCACTCAATATCCAAACGCAGTTACATCCTCCTCGGAACGATTGCTTTGAGTGCTTTCGGTGTGGCCCTGTATCTCGCACATGGCCGTGACCCGATCACGGTTGGATCCTTCGGTATTTCGACAGTCATTCCGGGGCATTCCGCGTTTGGTCTCACCAACACGACTGCACGGCAGATTCAATTTCGTGTATCACGACCACAGTTTAAGTGCGACGGGGTTTGGTCTGAATTTTACGTGCCTGCCGAGTACATCTGGATGGAGCCAAGCCAGCCATTGGTGCCGATACCAGCAGGTACGATCGCAGCAAATGGATCCAGCATCGTGACCGTTGCCAGGCCAAGGCACATATCACCGCTCACGCCAATGGCTGCTACTGCTTGGCGAGTCGGCGTGGTATGGAGCTACTCCTCACCCACCCCATTTCAGAAGTGCTTTACTCAATTGCGCGAATTCATCACGGGACAGCGCACGATCCTCACCGAAGAGACGTACACCAATTTTTCGCCGGAGGTTTCATTTTGACAGTGCCGCCGAACAAGGCGGCTTCACTCGAACGCCGCGATTGCGCCGCGATTGCATTCGGGCGTCTTTGGCGCGGCGTCGGTGAGCCGCAGCGTTAGGCGCATTCACCGCATGAGCACTCTCCAGCCATTCATGTTCTCGCTGCTTCTTGCGGTAGTCAGTTGCAGCACACCCTCGACAAAGCCACTCTCAGAGGCCGATCTGCGTCAGCGAATCGCGCGAGTGCAGCTTGGCATGCCACGCTCTCAGGTCGCACTGCTTTTGCCGCCGTTTTGCGAGTCGCGCCAGGAATTCATCAATGATGGTCTCTCGCGACGACCGATCACCATTCTCGATGATGGTGGAGTCCCCTATCTGCACGGCAGTGCGCAGATGGAGGTTTACCGCGTATCGCCGAAGTGGCTGGTGAGCGTGCAATACGATTACTCCACACCAGAGCCGAAGGTTTCCGGCCCCGTCACACTTCGGAGGGCGTCAGAATGAAACCTGCACCTAACAATCAGTACAGACAACTGGCTTTATGCCGCTTTGGTTTGATGCCATTTATGAAACTTGAACCTTTAATTTTGAGTCGAAGCACCGGCTTCCGAGCCAGTGTCTGACTTCGGCGTTGGGCGCATCTGCACGCACCGTGAAGACAATTCTCCTGGCTTTTGTTTGCCTTGGGTTTGTCGGATGCGAACCACGTACCGAAACCAGTTCCAGGAAGTATTCCTCCCTGATCGCCGAGTGGACCCCAGCGGGACTCGTCTCTCATTTTCCTAATCTGCTCCCGACAACGGCATCCAACACCAAGCTCTCGGCTTTCCCCGGCTTTTTGCAGGGCGGCGCGTGGTTTCAGGTCAGGATCACTTTGCCAGCGGACGAAGTTTCCAAGGTCTATGACGAGGCTTCCAAGACTGCGAAGGATTTCTACGATGGGGGCGGCTTCTTTAAGTCCACCAACTCAAAGGACGGCGGAGTTCCCGGAACCAGCTTTCACACTTCAGACAACAATCAGCAGATAGAATTTCCAGCGGATTACAGAGTATTCGTGTTTGTCGCCCAGTCATACCGCAGCAACTCTTGGAACCACGGCAAATCGAGCGGAGTAGTCATCAGCAAGCAACGCCATGAAGTCATTTATTACGCCGAGAACTGGTAATAGTGAAACGTCAAACTGTTGCCCGACGAAGCGGCCCGGGTGGCTCCGGGTGGATCGCTGGTTGGGTGAGTGCGGCCTCCAACGGGACGACGCGGCAGGGCGGCGCCGGTTTGCAGCCGCGCGGGAGCGAAGCGGACCTGAAGCAACGGCGCAAGACGGATGCGGCGAAGGTGCAAATCGCGGTGCGGCGGCGGCGGGAGACGGTGCCGACCTTGGATTGGGTTGCGCAAGGCTTGTAGATGGGTAGCCGCCACCCCTTGGCGAATTGCGTGAAGGCGACCAGAAATCACCAATTGCCGGGACTGACTCCTATCATTACAGCTACACTTTCACCGATAGGCGCGCGGCCTTTAGGCCGCTTCAAGCACCCAAGGCCAACCAGCGGCTTGGGGGATAGGACGGTGAAGCGGCGGAAACGCCGCGCTCCTGCCGCGATTTGCCGGAACTGTCGCTGTAGTGCTATGCCGAAGTAATCTGACGGCCAATAAAAAAGCGGGCCCGAAACTCGGGCCCGCCACGCAATTAGGAAAGAATCAGTCCTTCGTTTCGGCAGCCATTTCCTTGTCGCGCTCCGCCATGGCGGCTTTGCGCGAGAGGCGAACGCGGCCTTTCTCGTCCACGCCCAGGCACTTCACCCAGACTTCGTCGCCGATCTTAACAATGTCTTCGGTCTTCTTGACACGGAAGTTGGCCAATTCACTGATGTGACACAAGCCGTCTTTGCCGGGCAGGAACTCAATGAAGGCCCCAAATTCTTTGATCGTGACGACCTTGCCACGGTAGATCTTGCCTTCCTCTGCCTCGGCCGTCATGCCCGAGATGGCTTCGCGGGCGATCTTCATGCCATCGCCCGACACCGAGTAGATGTTGACCGTGCCATCATCCTCGATGTTGATTTCGCACCCGGACTCTTCGACGATCTTCTTGATGTTCTTGCCGCCGGGGCCGATCAGCGCGCCGATTTTCTCGGGGTTGATCTTGATGGTTTCAATCCGCGGCGCGTATTTGCTGAGTTCCTTGCGCGGGGTGGCCAGCGTCTTGGCCATTTCGTCGAGCACGCCCAAGCGGGCTACGCGCGCTTTTTCCAACGCTTCCTTCATGACGGCTTGCGGCAGGCCGCGCAGTTTGAGGTCGAGTTGGAAGCCGGTAATGCCCTGGACCGTGCCGGCAATTTTGCAATCCATGTCGCAGAAGGCGTCTTCCCAGCCGAGGATGTCGGTGAGCAATTGGTAGCGTTTGCAAGGTTTTCTGCTCGTCGAATTCCGTGCAGATGCCGATGCTGATGCCCCCGACGGGGCGGATGATTGGGACCCCGGCATCCATCAGCGCGAGGCTGCCGCCGCAGACCGTCGCCATGGAACTCGAACCGTTGGATTCCAGGATCTCGCTGGTGACGCGGATGGCGTACGGATAACCCTCCAGCGGAAGCATTGGTTCGAGGGAACGTTCGGCCAGCGCGCCATGCCCGATTTCGCGGCGGCCCGGTCCGCTGATGCGGCCGGTTTCGCCCACGGAGAAATTGGGGAAGTTGTAATGCAGGATGAATTTTTTTTCCGTATCTCCCCCGGTGTAGGCATCGAATTCCTGCGAATCCTCGGTCGTGCCCAAGGTGGTCAGGGTCAGGGCCTGGGTTTCGCCTCGAGTAAAGAGGGCTGAACCGTGCGCGCGCGGGCACAAGCTCACTTCGCTGGAAATGGGCCGGAGATCATCAAAGCCGCGGCCGTCCAACCGTTTGTTGTCGTTCAGAATCAGGCCGCGCACTGCTTCCTTCTGGATGTAATAGAAGGCGTCGTTAATGACGAAGTCGGTGATTTTTTCCGCGCCGTGTTTTTCCAGGAGCTTGGCGCCCACTTCGTCTTGAATGGCCTTGCAAGCGGCTTCGCGGGCCATTTTGCCCGGCGTGAGCAACGCGGGAATCATCCGGTCGCCCGCCAGGGCTTTGGCTTCCTGCGAGGATGTCGTCCGGGACGATGTTCAGCGTAATTTCCCGTTTGGGTTTTCCGACCTTGGCCGCCAGTTCTTTCTGTGCGGCAATGAGCGGCTGGCAGCATTCGTGACCAAATTCCAGCGCGGCGCTGAAATCGGCCTCGCTGATTTCTTTGGCGGAACCTTCAAACATCACTACGTCCGTAGTGTTCCCGACGTAAATGAGGTCCAGATCGCTTTTTTGGCGTTCGGAGTGGGCGGGGTTGGCGATGAACTTGCCGTCCACCCGGGCCACGCGCACTGCGCCCAAGGGACCATCCCAGGGAATATCGCTAATCATGAGCGCCGTGGAGGCGCCAATGATACTCAGGATGTCCGGGTCGTTTTCTCCGTCGGCGCTGAGCAGAATACTTTGAACTTGCACCTCGTTATACCAACCTTTGGGGAAGAGCGGCCGGATGGGCCGGTCGGTGAGCCGGCAGGTGAGGATTTCTTTTTCGGTCGGTCGGCCTTCACGCTTGAAATAGCCGCCGGGGAATTTGCCCACGGCGGCGGCTTTTTCGCGGTAGTCCACCGTAAGCGGAAAGAAGGATTGGCCTTCCTTGGCCCGCGTGGCCGCCACGGCGGCGACAAGGACGATGGTTTCTCCGAGTTGGACGGTGACGGAACCGTCGGCTTGCTTGGCTAATTTACCGGTTTCAATGTTGATTTGTTTGTCGCCGGTCTGGGCGGTGATTTTTTCTGGCATAGTTTTGAAGCGCCCACAGGCCCAGAGGAACTTCATTGAACTGCCGGGGCGGCGGAAGCTCAGTGAAATTTCCCAGTGCCCGTGGGCGTAGATTAGGTGCGCGAACGTTCATGTTATTTCCGCCCAACCACTCGCGCGGCTTGGCTGGTTGGAAAAGGTTACGTCAGGGAAATCCCCGGCGGTTGCTCCAATTGTGGTGAGGGCCATCACATCCATGGCTTCCAATGACGAAACAACGCGGACCACGCCGCGTCCTCGTCTGACGGCCATAGAAGCTACTTGCGCAATTTCAGTTTCTTGGTAATCGCGTGATAGCGATTCGTATCGGTGGTGTGCAAATAATCCAAAAGTCGTCGTCGCTGCCCCACCATCATCAACAATCCCCGGCGGGAACCGTGGTCTTTCTTGTTTTGCTGAAGGTGTCCGGTCAGCTTGTTAATGCGGTCGGTTAGCAGCGCGATTTGCACGTCCGCCGACCCCGTGTCCTTTTCGTGCAGGCGAAAATCAGCGACTATCTTCGTCTTTACTTCCGTCTTCTCTTGCGTCTTATTCATTTCTAAAAGCTAAGGAGAATAAGGACTGCCGTTGATGATGTAAAGGAATTTTCCTGTTTTCCCGAGGAACGGACGTCAGGACATTGCCGGAGAGATTACGAGTTAAGTCATGAGTGCCTGGCAAACGGCGATTCCACTCATTACGTCTATCCTTTGGTTGATGGAAGTCATTGCCGGGAAGCTATTTGAATTAGGATCGCCGTTGACTAGGGATCGGAACCTGGCGTTGCCGCCAGCGAGCTGCCGTTTTGCCTGGCTACGGAGATTGGGGCGGAACCTGCATCCGGAACCGGTAGCCGCAAGCGGGCCCAAACGCAGCTACCGCGGCGAAAGGCAAAGTGAGTTTGGCCCAGTTGCTGCGAGAGCGCGCGTACCAACCGCAAGCCGATCCCCAGGCTCGGGGGCGTCGGTGCGGAGCGTTCCGCCGCGCGGTTGCCGACTAGAATGGCCACGCCGTGCGAACGAACCCGCACGCGAACCAAAATGTCGCCAATGCCGTGTTTGAGTGCGTTGGTTAACAGGTTGAAAAGAATTTGTTTCAACGCCGGACGGTCGGTCCAGACCAGCACCGCTTCTGGGCAGGACCATAACAACCGGCGATTTTCAGCGGCGGCCAGCCGGCTGAATGGTTCGACCGTGTCCTCCAGTAATTCGCGGAGGGCAGCGGTTTCGGGGTGGATTTCGAGGCGACCTTGTTCCGCGCGGGCGATCATCAGGGCCGTTTCCACGTAGCTGGAGAGCCGGGCCAATTCTTCCTGCAACATCTCGGCCAGCTCGGGCTTCATGGAAACGGCGTTGGCTTCGATTTGCAGGCGCATCAGTTGTAGCGGCGTTCGCAATTCGTGCGCGACCTGCGAAGTGTATTCGCGCAAGTGGGTAAAAGACGTTTCCAGCCGCCCGAGCAATTCGTTCAAGTGCCGGACCAGTTCGCCAATTTCCGGGTCAGCGTCCGGCACTTTTACGCCGTGGGTAAGCGTCGAGGGGCCCAATTGGGCCAATTGCCGGTTGACTTCGCGAACGGGGCGCATGGATTGGCGTGCCAGGAAGTAAGCCAGGAGCAACGCCAATCCCACCAGCGGCACCCCTACACTCAACCAGAATTCCACCAACTCCGTCAGAATGTCGCGAACCTCGATGTCCGTGAAGCTGCCGTGCAATACCCAGTCCGGGTGCGCCGGGTGAGTCCGCTCCCACTTTTCCTGGCGTAATTCATAGTCCAGATGCCACAGCCCGGAAACCACCAAGCCGGCCACCACGACCAGGAGGCTGACCGCGAACCAGAGGGTCAAACGCCAACGGAGTGACTTCATGGCGAGGTTGGGGGAACCAGTGCGAAACCCACGCCGCGCACCGTGCGGATGAGCGAGGGCTCACCCGGTCGGTCGAGTTTGGACCGCAGGTAATTGATATACACGTTTACCACGTTTGTGCCCCCATCGAAGTGCTGATCCCACACCCGCTCGACAATGGCGGTTTTGGAAACCGTTCGGGGTGAAGCCTGAGCTAGAAACTCGAGGAGAGCAAATTCCCGGTTGGTCAACTCAATGGGGCGCTGGCCGCGCCGGACGTCGCGGGATACCAGATCCAATTCCAGATCGCCCACCCGCAGGGTATGGTTGATCTCACCCCGGCTTCGCCGCCCCAGCGCACGCAGGCGGGCAAGCAGTTCGTCCAACGAAAAGGGTTTGACGAGATAATCATCCGCGCCGGCGTCCAGCCCCGCCACGCGATCTTGCACCTCGGCGCGTGCAGTAACCAAAATGATGGGCACCGCTACACCCCGCCGCCGCAAACCACGCACAAGCGTGATGCCGTCGATTTGGGGCATCATAATGTCCAGCACCAGCGCCTCGTAGGAGCCATTCTCGATGGCCCAGCGCGCTTCGGCACCGTCCTGAGCGCAATCCACCACGTGACCGGCCTCTCGGAGACCAGCCGCCAAGTGACGCAACAGCTTAGGATCGTCTTCCGCCAGGAGAAGTTTCATCTCGAATCGCGTTGTTTCCGCGGACGCGAGGTTAGCTTCTTCTCCCGGCGGAATGAACAAGAAACGCAATTTAATCCCGGTCGGGCTCCTCGCCGCCGGTCCCAGCCGTCAGGATACTGCCGCCGGCATCCACCGTTGACTCCGGAGGCGCGATCGACACGCCGGCACCGTGTTTGAAGACCAGCGCTCCGCCGCGGTGGCCGGTTTCATACACGGCGTAACTGGCCACCCCGGCCCCGAGGGCGGTGGCCACGGCCACCGCCCGCGCGGCGCGAGGGAAACGCCAGAGCAGGGCCGAACCCACCGCCGCCATGGCCGCTATGGCGGCGGCGATGAGCGTGCGTTCGGCCCAGGTTTCGTGAGCCTCCACGAGCGACTCCATTGGCGGCGTGACCTCCTCCAGCAAGCCGCCATCCGAACGTCCGGAACTGATTGCCATCCAGGCGCCCACTGCTCCCAGGCCTAACAGTAGGGCAGCAAACGCCGGAACGTATCCTTTGCGCCAGAACACGGCGACGACGGCCGCTACGCTGCCAAGGGTGATCAATACGACCGGGAAATGCACGATGGCCGGATGCAGAGGATCAGGAAGTAGGTTCATGATGGTCAGTTCCCAGGTTGTCGTGGTCGTGTCGCCCGCACCTTACATGATGCGCTCGTAATTGCTCACCGGTTCGCGACAACTCGGGCAGCTCTTGTTGGGCAGCTTGGTGGTGGTGTAACCGCACACTTTGCAGACGTAAAGGGGCAGATCGGCATTTTTGCCCAAGTTGTCGAGGGCGGCCTGATATAGCTTGGCGTGCTCGGCTTCCGCTTTTTGCGCATACAGCAAGGTGCGCGTCGCCGCCCGCGCGCCGTCCTTTTTGGCCTGGGCCAGGAACTGGGGATACATTGTGTCGCGCTCATAAGTTTCCCCCTTGATGGCCGCCTGCAGGTTTTCGGCGATGCTGCCCAGCTTGACCTCATCGAGTTGGAAGTCCTTGACCGTGCCACCCAACTCGAGAATTGCCTTTTTGTGATTGTCTCGATGGATGGCTTCCGCCCGGGCCGCAGCCTTGAAAAGCCGGGCCACGTAGGTATTGCCCTCGCTCTCGGCCTTCTTGGCAAAGGCGGTGTAGCGATGGGCGGCATTGCTTTCGCCCTGGAAGGCAGTGTTGAGGTTGGCCAGCGTCTGCGGTGAGACTTTGGCTTGCACCGGAGTAACCGCCGCGAGCACGGCGCCGATCAAAATAACGATGTATTTTTTCATATCGCGCTCAGCATGGCACAACCCCGATTGGAAATACGTTAAGCCAAGATTAGAATATTCTAATCCCCGGAGTCATGTCTTCCGGAGTATTTCGAAGCTTATTCCTCCTTCGGCAATGGCCGGCCATACCGGGTTTCAAGCGCACACAGAATCAAGTAGCGACCTGCGTAAGCCGATAAGACCGATGTCGGTATGTGGAATGCAAGCCCCTCCGCTTGGCGAGCCGATCTCGCTCGGAGCCGTGTCCACTACTGACAGAACTATGAACAGCAGGCTTTTTGTCCGGCCGAATTTGAAGTTGTTCCTCGTGGGAGCAATGCTGCTGCTATTCGTCGTGCAATGGATCAGCAACGGGCATTCGCAATCGCCCCAGGTGCTCGCGCCCATCCCGGTGTATGCCCGAGGCGATGCCAAGGCTGAGAAGCACCATCTCTTCGAACAGGCGGCGCAGTATCCCAGCGCCTACGCCTACACGCAACTCTGCCTGTTCTATGAACGGCAGGGCGAATACCGCAAAGCACTGTTCTGCTTGCGCACAGCCGAAACGCTGGCCAAATTCGAGGAGATCGGGGATTAGGCAAATTCGAAGGCCGAAGTCTGAAAACCGAAAGAAGCCCGATCCAGCTTACTTCGTGAAATTCTCCGCCAGGGCCACGGCTTTGAGCATGGCCTTGGCTTTGTTCACTGTTTCCTGAAACTCGCCTTCGGAGGTGGAATCGGCAACCCAACCACCGCCCGCCTGCACGTAAGCGTTGCCATCCTTGATCAACGCGGTGCGAATGGTGATACAACAATCGAGGTTGCCGTTGAATGAAAAATATCCTACGCAGCCGCCATAAGGCCCGCGCGTGGTTTGTTCCAACTCGGAAATAATTTGCATGGCCCGCACTTTGGGCGCACCGGAAAGGGTGCCCGCCGGAAACGTGGCTCGCATTAGATCATACGGTGTCCGTTGCGCGCTCAAATGGCCTTCGACCTGGGAGACGATGTGCATGACATGGCTGTAACGCTCGACAATCATCAGGTCCTTCACGATTACCGTGCCGTAATCGCAAACCCGTCCCAGGTCATTGCGGGCCAGGTCCACCAGCATCACGTGTTCGGCGCGCTCTTTGGGGTCCGCCAGCAGTTCCTTTTCGTTGGCCGTGTCTTCGCTGGGTGTGCCGCCGCGGGGGCGCGTGCCGGCAATGGGGCGGATTTCCACCTTGCGATCTTCACAACGGACGTGGATTTCCGGTGATGCGCCGACCAGGGAGAAGCCGTCCAACTCGAACAAAAACATGTAGGGCGACGGATTGATCGTCCGCGCGCCGCGATAAATATCCAACGGACTGACTTTCACCGGTGTCGAGAACCGCTGCGAGCCCACGACCTGGATGATGTCACCCGCGACGATGTATTCCTTGGCCTTGGCGACGTTGGCCAGGAACTTGGCTTTCGACAGGTTCGACTCGAAGGGCACGTCCGGCACGTCGGAAGGCACGGTGACCGGCGCCAATTCGAAGGGCTGGCGCAAGCGTCCGACCAACCGGATGATTTCCGAGACCGCCTGGTCGTAGGCGTCCTCGGCTTGGGCCGGATTTTCCACCAGCGCGTTCACCAGCACCGTGAGCGTTTGGGCGACACGGTCGAAGATCAGCAGTTTGTCCACGATCAACCAATACATCGTGGGGGTGCCCAGTTCATCGTGCGGTGGGCGGGGCACAACCGGTTCGACGTCGTGAATGAATTCGTACCCAAGGAAGCCCACCGCGCCGCCCGTGAACCGCGGCAGTCCGGGCAACGCGACCACCCGATACCGCGCCAAAACCCGTTCCACTACTTCCAGTCCGTCCCGGATCGTTTCGCCGCCCGCCGATTCGCCGCCGCGAGCAACGGTAAATTCGCCGGTGACTTGGCCGGCTTCGATTAATTCAACCCGGTCCCCCATTTGCCGGATGACGGCGCGCGGATTGCAGCCCACGAAAGAATACCGGCCGACGTGGTCGCCGCCTTCCACCGATTCGAGCAGGAACGACTCACCGGCCCCCCGGATTTTCCGGTAGGCCGACAGCGGCGTTTCGAAATCCGCCAGCAAACTGCGGGTCACCGGGATCAGGTTGCCTTGGGCGGCCAATTGTTTGAAAGCGGCAAGCGACGGGGAATACATAACGGGTTTAGAGTTCGATCAATCCATTTCGACGCTGCCTTCGCCGGCGGTTGCGCCAAAGGGCGATCATGGTGTAAACCGTGACGGCGAACGCGTAGGTCACAATCCCCATACCAATGCCCAGCGGAACCAATTGATTCATTTCACTGAACAGGATCAGCGCGGCGCCCACTGCGGCCGTCAGGAACGTCTGTGCCAACAGGCAAAACAGGAATAACGCCGGCTGGGTGGCTTCCAACCGGTCCAGAAACCAATCCCGATAGTTTGCTTCGCCGGAACTGCGCATCAGCCAGGCGGATTGAAAATTGCGCGCCGCCACCAGGACACTGGTGGTGGTGATGATAATGGCCGGCAGCGGCCAGAGGGCAAACGCACCGCAGAGGACGAGGTTCATTAAGATGCCCCAGCGCCAGCCCAGTTTGCGCGCGAGCGGATTGGCCTCGAGCACCAGGTTGGGTGTGGCGATCCAGGTGCTAAGAAAATCGGACGACCGGGACAACAACAGCAGCAGCAGAAAAATCAGGTATTCGCGGCTGCCGAAGGGAACCAGGGCGTCCATTATTTTTTCCCGTAAATCTGTTCGGGCGTTTCGAGCTGCGGTTCGGTGACCTTGAACGTTTCCCCGGCGCCTTCCACCGACCGGAAAAAGCAGGACCGGTAACCTTCATGACAAGCGGCGCCAATCTGCTCCACCTGGAACAGCAACGTGTCACCGTCACAGTCGAATGAGACATTCCTCACCGTTTGCGTATGACCGCTGCTCTCGCCTTTCATCCAGAACTTTTGTCGGGACCGGCTCCAAAAATGGGTTTTGCCGGTCGCCAACGTTTTCTCGAGCGACGCTTGGTTCATCCACGCCATCATCAGCACCCGGCCGGTGGCGTGGTCTTGTACAATGGCCGGGATCAGGCCATCCGCATTGTATTTCAATTGGTCGTAAAAGCTCACTAAGCCACGGATTCTAAGCGGTGCGCCGCGGAATGCAAGCCGCGCCCCACCCGAGTTAAGACTTGCGACTGAAGTGAGGCTCTTTCGGAGCCACGCAGAAACGCGGCACAAAGTTAGCGTGAAGTGGAAACGTCCATTTGCTTCGCCTTCTTCAACTCCCAGTCACCAGTAACAGATTTGCCGTAGCCTGGACGATGCGATCGGCTCGCCTCGCGGCGTTTACGGTCCGTCGGAGTTAGATTCCTTCCGCTGAGGTGGATCGACTTTTCGCAGGCTTGGCGCCGGTTTTGAAACTCGCCGCAGGATCTCGCCCAATTTTAAAACAGGCGCTTAGGGCGCAGCACGGCAAGGAGACTCACTGGGCTCCAACACGCTATCAGACGCCAATCAACTGTTGCAGGCTGCCGCCGATGCGGGTATTCCATTCCTTGATCGCGGCCGGATCGCGGCCTTCGATCAGCAGACGCGCCTTGGGTTCAGTGCCGGAATACCGCAGCAAGACCCGCCCCCCGTCCGGTTTGAGTTGGGCCTCGGCTTCCGCCACCAGGCTCATGACGCCATCCAGTTCTTCGAACGGCATCTTCTCGCGCACTTTGATGTTGGTGACGATTTGCGGCAAACGGGTCCAGCACTGGGTCAGTTGGGAGAGCGGTTGGCCCTTGGCTTTCATGATGCGCAGCATTTGCAGCGCGGCCACCAGGCCGTCGCCGGTCGTGCAATGGTCGCCGAAGATCACGTGCCCGCTTTGTTCGCCGCCGAAGTTGTAGCCGTGGCGCAACATTTCATCGATGACGTTCTTGTCGCCCACCGGCGTGCGGACCACCTGGCCGCCGGCCTGTTGAATGGCGACCTCAAGCCCGGCGTTGCTCATCACGGTAGCCACGAGGGTTTTCTCGGCGAGGCCGCCGTGCGCCAGCAAATCCAGGCCGGCGATCGCCATGATGTCGTCGCCGTCGATCAGGTTGCCTTGTTCGTCGCACAGGAGGACGCGGTCGGCGTCGCCGTCGTGCGCGATGCCGATGTCGGCCCGCATTTCCCGGACCTTGTCGCACACGAACTGGGGGTGCATGCGAACCGCATTCCTTGTTGATGTTCTTGCCGTCGGGTTGGTTGCCATAGACGATGACCTCCGCGCCCAGTTCGCGCAGGACGCAGGGGGTGGATTTGTAGGCCGCGCCGTGCGCGCAATCCACCACGATCCGCAGCCCCTTCGAGCGTCATGCCGCGCGGGAAGCCGGATTTGGCGAACTCGATGTAGCGGCCCAGCGCGTCGTCAATGCGAACCGCCTTGCCGATTTCACTGGCGGTGGGCCGGATGTTTTCGATCTCGCCGCTGAACACCAGATTCTTCGATTTCCTTCTCGATCTTGTCGTCGAGCTTGTAGCCGTCGGCGCGGAAGAACTTGATGCCGTTGTCGTCGTAGGGATTGTGCGAGGCGGTGATGACGATGCCGGCGTCGGCGCGCAGGCTGCGCGTGACGTAAGCCACGCCCGGGGTTGGCAGCGGTCCGATGAACAGCACATCCACGCCCATGGACAGAATGCCGGAGGAGATGGCGTTTTCGAGCATGTAACCGGACAAGCGGGTGTCTTTGCCCAGCACGATCTTGTGTTTGCCGCGGCCGCGGGGCTGGGATTCGAGGTTCTTGAATACATGCGCGGCCGCGCGGCCAAGTTTCAGCGCGGTTTCGGCGGTCACGGGCTCGATGTTGGCCGTGCCGCGGACGCCGTCGGTGCCAAAGATTTTCTGGTTCGGGGGCATAGGATTGAGGCGCGCGGATTGGGAGCGCAAAGTTCTATTCGGGAGCTTTCACCTTGGGCTTCACGCTGACCTGCGCCGGGTTCATCTCGATCAAGCGGACCGAGGGCGGGAGTTTAACTTCCGGGGCCAACGATTCCTCGGTTTTGAGATTGGCGGGGATCCTGATGAACACCGCCACGTTGGGAACGTCCAGTTCGCTCAGGACGCTCGGGCTGCCGGCCAGTTTCACCGCCACTTCCGCCGGCGTAATCAGATAGGTCCTTTCGGCGGCGGGCGGCTCCAGCACCGCCACCGGACAAGTCAGATCCAAGGTGGCTTCTTCACCGAAAGGAGTGGCCGATAGCCGGGCGTTGTGGGACAGGTTGGACTCGATGGCAAACCACAGCAACGTCGCCAGGATCAGCGACAGAATCTTAAGGGCAAAATTGCTCTGGAACAGGTCGCGCATGGTCTAGGTGGAGTCCGGTTTAGCGGTGGCTTCGGTTTTCGACACCACGGCGGGACCTGGCTTGGGAGCGTTGCCGGAAAAGGAACGCACCCATTCGGCAATCGTCCGGGAGGTGCTGGGTTTGAGCAGAACGGAGGTAAGGATGGAGCGCAGTTTTTCCAGGCTCACTCCGCGGACCAGTTGCCCTTTGTACGCGTAGGAGATGGCCCCGGTTTCTTCGGAAACGACCACGATGATGCCGTCGGTTTCCTCGCTCAGGCCAATCGCCGCGCGGTGTCGGGTGCCCAGGGTCTTGCTCAAGTCTTGTCGGCGCGACAAGGGAAAAATGCAGGCAGCGTGCGTAATCCGGTCGCCCTTGATGAGCACGCCACCGTCGTGGATGGCGTTGTTCGGGAAAAAGATGGTCTCGATCATTTCCGGCGTGGCCACACAATCGATGGAGATGCCCGACTCGACGGCTTCCTGGAGGGGATTGTTTTGCTCGATGGCAATCAAGGCGCCGATCGACACGTCAGCCAACCGCTCGGCGCTTTGGATGATGACTTCGATGTTTTCGCGTTGCTCGTGCGCCGTCTGGTAAAATGGCAGGTTGCCCAGTTGGGCCAGGAGGCGGCGGAGTTCCGGTTGGAAGATCACCAGCACCGCCAGCGGAAAGAAGAACGTGGAAAAGGTGCCCAGCAAAGCGGTCAATACCGGCAGTTCCAACAGCGTGCTGAACAACGCCAAGCCCAGCAACAACAGCACAAAGCCGGTGAGCACCGAAAAGCCCCGGGTGCCTCGCACCAGTTTGAGCGAGTAATAAATGGCGACCGCGAGGATGAGGATCTCCACCACGGGCCGCCAGATTGTTCCCAAAATATCGACCATCGGGTAAAAACTAGTTTTGGGGCCACGGACAATTCCGGGCATCTCAGCGCCTGAATGCCAACCACCGTCGGAAGTTCTGCCGACGGATGGCACGGCGCCCGAACCACCTGCAGCCAGAATTTCCCGCCCACCGCGCCCCCGCTGGAACCTCTGTTCCGATAGGCGCTCAAGCCGCCCGTTCCGTTCACTCCCGGACCTGATCGGCTGAGGTCCAAAGGCGAGGAAACGACCGGCCTGACCGAACACCGCCGCCACCGCAATGCTCATTGCTACTCCCGGCGGCCCAGCCCCGTCGTCCGCGCCGCGTTTCCGGCGGAGGCGACAATCGCTTCGATCATTCGCAGAGCCTGCCGCGTCGCCACCACATCGTGGGTCCGCACAATGTCCGCGCCGGCGGTGGCTCCCCAACAAGCGCAGGCCAGCGAACCGGGCTCGCGGCTCATCGGGTTGGGTTCGCCCGTCACGTTGCCAATGAACGATTTGCGCGATACTCCCAAGAGCAAAGGACGCTGCTCTTTTTTAAACTGTTCTAACCGGGCTAGCAACAGCAAATTATGTTCTTTCGTCTTTCCAAATCCAAAACCCACGTCCAACACCACCTGTTCGGGCGCCACGCCATGCGTTCGCAACCGGCCGAGCCGGTCGTTGAAGAACGCACCGATGTCAGCCACCACATCCTGGTAAGTCGGATTTTGATGCATGGTTTGGGGGGTGCCCAGCATGTGCATGAGCACGTAACCAGCTCCGGTTTCAGCCACAAGTTGCCACATCTCGGTTCCGGACTGGCTGGCCCCCACGTCGTTTACGATACTGGCCCCGGCCGCCAACGCGGCCCGGGCCACGCCCGGCTTCATGGTGTCAATCGACAGTGGCACCTCGGCGCGGCCCGCCAGCGCCTCGAACACCGGCATCACCCGGCGTAGTTCTTCGGCCTCACTGACCGGCACCGCTTGCGGGCGCGTCGATTCCCCGCCAATATCCAAAATGTCGGCCCCCTGCTGGATCAATTCCCGGGCGTGCCCCACCGCCGCCTCGGGCTCGTAGAAGTGGCCGCCGTCGGAAAAGGAATCCGGCGTCACGTTCACAATGCCCATGACCAGCGCCGGCCGGGGGAATACAAACTTGAACTGGCGGGCACGAAAAATCATAACTCGGTCACGCCGGAGGTTTCGGTAAACTGCCACGAAAGGGAGTCGGCCTCAGGCTGCCCTTGCCTTCCGTGCGGCTGCCGCCCTTGGCAATGTTGGATAACTGTCCGTGTCATCATCGGTCGGTTCTAGCGTAGCATTTCACGCACCGCTTCCGCCAGTCGCGAAAGGACAGAAGTGATGAATTCCGGTGTCCGAAATCCGCAAGAACTTGGTTCACCGTTGTCTAAATCCGCAGCCCCCTAAAATCTGCTGGCATCCGGCATCCGGCATCCGGCATCCGATCCTTATCAGGCTTCCAATCCTTTCCACCTTTTCCAAACCAACCAGCTTATTGTGGTCATCGCAGGTCAGCACAAAGGCGCCGTTGACGCCCTGGTGCGTGACGTATTGCTGCAATAGCGACGCGGGGAACTGGACCGTCAGACCCTCTTGGGAGCGAACGATCACCGCCCGGGCCACGCCCCGGTAATAATCCAGGTAGCGCGCGGACGAAATGTTCAATTGAAAATGGAAGCGCTTCACCGGCTTCAAGCGTCCGAGCTTTAATCTTCCGAGAACAAGTATTCCAGATCGGTGTGCGACAGACTGCGCGCGAAACCTTCTTCGCCCAAAACGTCGGCGATGGTCTGGGCTTTGCGTTGCTGGAGATCGTAGATTTTTTCCTCGACCGTGCCGGGGGCAATCAGCCGGTAGGCGTTCACCGTGCGGGTTTGGCCGATGCGATGGGAGCGGTCAATGGCTTGCGCCTCCACGGCCGGGTTCCACCAGGGATCATAGAGGACGACATAACTGGCGGTGGTCAGGTTGAGGCCGGTGCCGGCGGCGCGCAGGCTGAGCAGGAACACGGCGGCGTTCGGATCATCCTGGAAGGTCTGACCACAAGTTGCCGGTCCTTGGTTTCGCCGGTCAGGATGTGGGTGGGGATCTGGCGCTTGAGACATTCGCCTTCCAGCAACTTGAGCATCTGTACGAATTGGCTGAACAAAAGCACCTTTTGCCCTTCGGCCAACAGTGGTTCCAGCAACTCGAACAAGGTATCCGTTTTGCCCGACGCCGAATCGTTGCCGACCAAGCTCGGATGGCAGCAAATCTGGCGCAACCGGGTGAGCGCGGCCAGGACGTGCATCTTGCTTTTGGCCAAACCCTTTTCCGCGACCGCCTTGAGCACCTGATCGCGGCTGCGGCGCAATTCGGCCAGATACAGTTTGCGCTGTTCTTCGCCCAGTTCGCAGTCGCGGCGTTCCTCGATGCGATCGGGCAAATCTTTGGCGACCTGTTTCTTGAGCCGGCGGATCAACAGCGGCCGCAATTTGGCGGACAGCCGGCGCCGGGCGATGCGCTGCACGGTGGCGGTGTCGTCGCCTTCGCTTTTCGGCTCGTAGGTTTGGAGGAAATGGTCTTGCGAGCCCAGATAGCCGGGCTGGATGAAATCCGTGATGCTCCACAAATCGAGCAGCCGATTTTCCAAGGGCGTGCCGGTCAGGGCCAGACGCTGGGTGGCCTTGAGTTTTTTCACCGAGACGCGTGACCTGGGCCCCCGGGTTTTTGATGAACTGCGCCTCGTCCAGGATGATGGCAGCGAAGTTGAAATTTCCCTTTTCCAACTCCTCCCAGATCGCGCCGAAGCAGCGCGTAGTTCGTGACGATGATGTCGTTTTGCGGAATCTGTTTGCGCAGCCGGTGCCGGGCGGCGCCGCTTTCCAACAGGAGCACCTTGAGATGCGGGGTGAACCGTTCGGATTCCCGCCGCCAGTTGTGCAACACCGAGGCCGGGCATATCACCAACGTCGGCTTGCGGGAACGCCGGTTCCGTTCGTTAAGCCAGGCAATCCAGGCGAGGGTTTGGAGGGTCTTGCCCAACCCCATGTCGTCCGCCAGAATGCCCCCCAGCTTCATGCGCGTCAGGTGGCATAGAAAATGGAAACCCTCTTTCTGGTACGGCCGCATTTCCGCATTGACGGTGGCCGGCAATTGGACTTCCGGAATGCCCTGGAAATGTTCGAGTTTCCGGCGTAGCGATTGGATTTCGGGATTGTCAATGAACCGCTGAAACGAATCGTCGCTCAGGGCCGCGGCTTGCTCCATGCCAATACGAATCGGGCTGGCGTTCAATCCATCGACGCCCAAGTCGGCCATGGTTTCCTGGGCTTTTTCCACCGACGGCGTGTCCAATTCCACCCAGCCCGCATTGGGCAGCTTGACGAAACGAGTGGTGGCCGACCGCAGCCGTTCCAAGTCCGCCTTGGTCAGTTTCAAGCCCTCCTGCTCCCACTCGGCGGACACGCTCAACCAGTCAATGCCGCTGCCTTTGACCACCAGCTTCGGACGCAACCGCCGCGGCGCCAGGAAGAGCCGCTGGAAGGAAGGATTGCCCAAGTAATCGGCGTCTTCGGGTTTGCTGGGCCAGGCCATGGCCAACG
The DNA here is from genome assembly GCA_963788655.1 of uncultured Verrucomicrobiae bacterium. GTDB lineage: Bacteria > Verrucomicrobiota > Verrucomicrobiia > Limisphaerales > JAFGQR01 > JAFGQR01. The sequence continues at coordinate 18,043 of CAWBHS010000007.1, forward strand.
TGTTGAGAAAATTCTCGCTGGCGTCACCCACCCACAAGCCGAGTTCCGGGGTGAACCAGTCCAGCAGCCGCAACCATTTCACCGCGGCATCCAGGCGCGGGTCTTCCAGTACTTCGGGCTTGTCGCCGGCGGCTTTGGTGGGCCGATCCGGTTGCCATTCCTGTCCGGTCCAATGCCACTCGGTACCATTGTCCACGGCGATCGCCGTGAGCCGCAGTTCCACGGTGTCCTTGGTCTGGTTGAGCTCGAACACAAAACGCGGCCGGGCTTGGCGCGCAATGCACAACTCGTCCCAATCCACGTTCGAGCCGGCCTGCGATTTGCGCAGGTGGGTGCGCAGCCGATGGCTGAGGCGTTGCACCGGTAACGAGGGATTCTCCATCCAATACTCCAGCAGCGAGGGCGGCGGCACGTTGCGCAACAGATAAAACGTGTGGTCCAGCAGCACCAGCGCCGGCAGGCCGGCAAAGAAATGCGCTTCCCGCAGCGACTTCATTTCTCCGGTGGGCAGGGAAAGCCGGTGGGTAAACACCAATTCACCTGCTTGGTGATCCAGGTGGGGCGTGAGCGCCAGCACTTCCCCCTGGAACTGAAGCTGTGTGCCCGCCCGTTCCAAGCGCGACTCGCGGCCCCAGCGGCCCAGCCACTGGAGCAATCCGGCGCCGGACAACCGGAACGCGTCGTCGGATCGAGCGGCGTTCTTGAAAGTAGTCGCCAGCCACTCGATGAACCGCCAATCCTCCGGCGCAAACAACTTTTGATTCCGGGACGGGCGGCGGGCCAGGTCAATGATCTGCCGGAGCGAACGATCCCGTTGGCCGGTCCGCTCCTGGCCAATACCAAAACGGACGTGGATTTCGCTCAGGGACGGATGTTCACCGGAAGGTTGAATCTCCGAAAGCACGCACAAAGACGAAGCCGGTTCGGCGACCGGCGGTTCGGCGGGCAATAGCCAATCTTCCAGCGCGCGGACCACCTGGTCCCAAGAGTGGCTGGCCGCTTCCTGCATGAGCGACGACGAGCCGTCCACCGCGCGCAGAACCGGCTCTTCACCGGCGGTCCAATCCAGGTGCGAACCGGATTTGTTTTTGTGCAGTTCGACCTGAAGGCGAGGGCTCAGCCGGCGAACGGGGAACCAGCGCTTTTGCGACCAGTATTCGACCACGGCCGCCGGCGGAGCGTTGTTGACGACGTAAAACGTTCCGTCCAGCAACGCCAGCACCGGACAGCCACCAAACAACTTGGCCTGATGAACCGGGTGGACCTGGCCATCGGGCAACATCAAACGGTGGGAAAAGGACACTTCCATATCCCCGTTTTCCAGGTGCGGCGCCAGGGATAAAATCTGGCCGTCGAATGCCAGCGGTTTTCCTCCATACTCGAGCCGCGGCTGGTGCCCCCACTGCGCCAACCATTGGAGCAATTCGCAGCCGGTTAGCGCCCGCGCTTGGCAACCCGGTTCCGGTTCGGGATAGGTTTCCGACACCCAGCGCATGAATTCCCAGTCCTCGGGAGAAAACAACTCCTGCTCGTGCGCGGCGCGGCGGATCAAATCCACGATTTCTGTCCAGGGCCGAATCTTCTCGCCGCTGCGGGGCCGGTAAAGATTCAAGCGGACGACCAGCGCATGCAACCCGGGATGTGCGGGATCGGGGCGGACATCGCACAGCACCCGCAACGAGGCCCGCGGGGCATCCAAGTGGGGTGGCGCCGGAGGAAACAGCCAGTCCTCCATTTCCACGAGGGCCTGTTGTTCTTGCTCGGCTTGCGTGATTTCGGCAAAGCGCTGGGCGCTGGCGTAGGCCGTCAGCTCGGACGGCAAGGGGCGGTTGGCCCGCAAAAACAAGATGGCCAGTTCTTCCAACCGGGCGATCCCGGTGGCAGCCAACATGCGGGGCCACCAATCCGCGGCCGAAAAATCGCGCCGCGACAACGACAATTTCTCGAAATAATCCTCCAGCAGCAGCCAGGACCGCTGCGAATCGGTGCAGGTGGAAAAAAGGCGCAGGATTTCGTCGCGCTCCGCCACGAGGCTTTTCGAGTCGGCGAGTTCGCGACGCAGATCGGCCAACGCACCATAGGTCTGATTGAGCACCGTATGGTGCGCATCATATTTGGTTGCGTTTGCCAAGCGGCTTGAACGTTTGGTTTTTTTAGGCGGTCTTGCCATTCTGTGGCCTTCAACCGGCCGATGCCGGCGTGGAAAGTAGGCTCATCATCTCGCCATAAACCAACGGTTTTGGTCAACGAGAAAGAAAAAGATTTTTTGGTGGTCCAACCGGTGATCCTCTGGCGGGCGAGCGCCTCAAAAAATTCGCCTGCCTTCAACCATGAAATACGGTTGTCGTCCAGGCGTCGGAAATACTTGGCAGCGGCCTATGGTGATCAACGCCGCCGGCTCTGACCCCGATCCGCACGACGGAGAACGGAAGATCACTCTCGGCCGCATGCCACGGTTGAGTTTGCCGTGATGGGCGGCTCGGGCAAGCTTCTGCCTCCAGGGGTGATTTCACCGTCGCCGGAGACTTGGTGGCCAACTCGTTATTATCACTCCGGCGCAAAAAGCCTTTGTCAAAGCTATCACACCGATTCATTATGGGGCTGATCCATGAAATACCGTTGGTCCCTGGCACCTGCGCAGCCGGCTTTGACCGCCGTTCTGGCCAAAGAGCTCGGCATCTCGCCGTTGCTGGCCCAATGTCTCTTGAACCGCGGACTAAGTGAGCCGGAGCCCATCCAGCGTTTCCTGGAACCGCGCCTCAAGCACTTGGCGGATCCCTTTCTGTTGCCCAACATGGCGGTGGCCATTGACCGGCTGTTGCGCGCCCGGCAAAAGAACGAACGCCTCGTGATCTTCGGCGACTACGACGTGGACGGCGTGACCTCCACGGCGCTGCTGCACGAGGTGTTGAGCGCGCTCGGCTGGCATGTGGATTATTATCTGCCCCACCGGCTGGACGAGGGCTACGGCCTGAGCCAGGAGGGGGTGGAGAATTGCCTGCAAAAATTCCACACCACGTTGCTCCTGGCGGTGGATTGCGGCTCCACCGCCGCCAAATCGATTGGCTGGCTTCGGCAGCAAGGCGTGGAAGTCATCGTGCTCGATCACCACCAGGTTTCTGACCCGCCCCCGGACGCGGTGGCGCTGGTCAATCCCCAACTGGCGCCGCCCGGAACCTTGACGTTCACGGAACTGTGCTCCGCCGGCCTGGCCTTCAAACTGGCGCACGCGCTACTCAAGCGAGGGCGGGAAATCAATTTGCCGGGTGCCCATGACTTTGATTTGCGGCCCTTGCTGGATCTCGTGGCGCTGGGCACGATTGCCGACATTGTCCCGCTGACCGGCGAAAATCGCATCCTGGTCAATACCGGGTTGCACCGGCTGAATCAAACCACCCGGCCCGGCCTCCTGGCTTTGAAACAGGTCGCCCAAATTACGCGGCCGATCACCGGTTACGAAGTCGGGTTCCAATTGGGACCGCGCCTCAACGCCGCCGGACGGCTCGAAAACGCCCTCGGAGCCTTGCACCTGCTATTGGCGCGCAACGTCGAGGAAGCCTTGCCTCTGGCCCAGCAACTGGACGCTCACAACCGGGAACGCCAATCCATTGAACGGAACATCGCGGAACAAGTCATCGGTGCCGTGCGCGCCCGGTTCAATCCGGCTACCGATTTCGCCATTGTCGAGGGCCAGTTGTTGTGGCACATCGGCGTCGTGGGCATCGTGGCCTCGCGGTTGCAGCAGGAATTTTATCGGCCGACAATTGTTCTGGGCGGTGACGCCGGATTGTGGCGCGGTTCCGGCCGAAGCATTGAAGGCTTCGACCTGGCTGCGGCCCTGCGCGAGTGCGACGACCTCCTGGTCCGCCACGGGGGGCACGCGATGGCGGCGGGTTTGACCATTCACCCGGACAAAGTGGATGAGTTTCGTCAGCGTTTGAATGGCCTGGCGCAACGCGCATTGAAACCCGACCTGTTGCGCCCGGTGCTGCGTTTGGATGCCGACGTGGCGTTGGACGAGTTGACCGTCGAACGCCTCCGGGAACTGGCCCGGTTGCAGCAAACCGGCGTCAACAATCCGCCGGTCCAATTGATCGCCCGCCAGGTAGTTCACACCCGCCCATGTCAACGTTTGGGCGCCGACCGCAAACACACCAAACTTTACGTGGCCAACGGTTCGACGACTTGCGAAGCCATGATGTGGAACGTGGGCCACGGTCCCTTGCCGGAGGAGCGGTTCGACCTGGCCTTCAGCCCGCAGATCAACGAGTACAAAGGCCGCGTCGGCGTGCAACTCAAGGTGCTCGACTGGCAGGACGAGCATCGCGGGAGGCTCAACCGTTGAGCCCGTAGAATTCCAGCACGTCCTTCTTGAAGTTGTTTTCCGCCACGTTGACGATTTTCATTTCGCGCTGGGCGTTCTCGGGTGAGTCGCTGGCATGGGCGGCGTTCACCATGATCGTCTGGCCAAACTCCCGGCGAATCGAGCCGGGCGGGGCCTTCGAGGGATCGGTGGGGCCGAGCACGTCGCGGATTTTGCGCACGGCGTCCACCCCTTCATATACCAGGGCAATGCACTTTTGGGTGCCGGGCAGGTGCAGTTGGCCCGGCCCGCACTCGCTGGGCGTGCAGCCGGACATGAATTTTACGATGCTGTCGAACTGGTCTTCGCCGTAAATGGGCCCCAGGAGCTCGCCCAGTTGCGCCGTCGCCTCCGCCGCCAACCGGAAGGCAAATTCCTTTTCGAGCACGTCCTTGGCCCGGTTGGCCACCATGTCCTTCAATTTGGTGCGCAAAATCTCTTTTACCGGCCCGTAAAACTCGAGGGCGTCTGCCACACTCATCCGATGCACTTTGAGCGACACAATGAACAATCCGGTGCGGGAAAAGTAATCAATCATGTTGCCCGGCCGGCCGGTGGGGAAACGGAAATTGTCCGGCTTGATGAGCACCAACGTGCGCTGGGGCGTCTCACCTTCCCGATACGAAATCGTGTCTTCCAGCAGGCCGCCTTCGTTGTCCGAGTAGTCGGTCCAGAGTAACAGCTTTTGGCGCGCCTCGGTCGCCGTCGGTGCCGCCAATACGGCCGGTTCGAAAAAGCTGACGTCACCGTCACCATCGATAATGAGATCGCCGTAAGTGTCGCGAATCGACTCGCCGGTTCGGCGGTCCAGACTGATGTTGCCGACCACCTCGCGCACCCGTCGCACCGCATCGTCTCCGGCGAACAAGAGCATCATCACCCGCTGGCGGTGGCCGGTTTTTGGGTCGGGCGCCAAATGTTTCAGCACATATTGGCGGATTTGTTCCTGCACACGTTGGTCCTGGGAATCATCTTCCGAAACGATCAGCGCCGAATACTTCTCGATCAATTCCGGTCCCGGCGCGAACATGCGCCCGCCAATCAAATCCAGCCCCGTACGGGCCAACAAGCGGGCGAGCACGCCTCCCGTCCGCGACTTCGAAATCGTGTAGGGAGTGATGATGACATAAGCAAGTTCCTGCGCCATAAGATCAATTGGTGGGATTATCAGACTTGGGTTCGGGAGTGGTGGGAGCATTACCCTCGGGAGCCGACTCGGGCTTCGGGGCTTCGATTTTGACTTCAGCCCCATTCGGCTCGGCTGGTTCGACCTTGGATACTTCGGTGGGGGCCGGTTCAGTTGCGGTTGCCTGGGGTTGGGAAATCTCGGGGGCGGGCTTTTCGCTGGGCGGCGAGGCGACAGCGGTGCCTTTGCCGCCAAGGATTTTGAACATGACGGTGCCACAGGTCGGGCAGCGGCCTTTGATGGCCTTGCGCCCGTTCTTCATGATTTCTTCAACGGCATCTGAAATCGGTTTCTTGGCTTTGCACTTAACGCAATATCCTTCGGCCATAAAAAAGAATGTCTGCCCGGCTTCGCACCATGCGAAGTGGCAGCAACTCGGATAGCTTAGGCGGTGCCTTACGCCAACGTCAATGCCAAACCGCCAGGCCAAGCGCGTTGAAATGGCTCGCAAAGTTTTGAAGGTCAGTTATTTAGCTACAAAATAGAGTGCTTTTTAAAGGGGATGAACATGGGCTGGTGCCGATCGGTTAATGTTCATGATCGTTCTGCCGTGATTGAGGGTTAGACGCAGGTGATTTTTGATTCTAAGTCATTATCTAAAAATAACTTGCAACCTGAATCGAGAGCAAACTGGATGGCAAAGTTGTCGCCCACCGCCGCACCTCCCGAATTATGGATGCTCCAATGGCTGCCGTGGAAAGGGCACGTAAGAATCCACCGCGCGCGACTCCAACCCGTATGTATGCAATGGCTGTGGCTGCGTTCGTGAGAACGCGGCTGACTTTAAAAAGAACCACCGCGCGCGGCCTTTGGAGGTGCGAGACACCCAACCGCGGGCTTTTCCATTGATGGCGACCAAGCGAGGTGGTAATCGTCGGCGGTCGAAATTCAGCAAGACAAAGGCACCATGCGCATGTTCGCCAAACGAAGCGATAGCGGCTACCAGCCAGCCCTGGAGAGCATCGAGCGGAAGACCATGGTTCATGGGGCCAGACTCTCATGACCGAATTTCACTTACGCCGGGACAGCGAGCTACCGCGCCATGAGCATCCCCAGCGAACCGCAGTTCTCGATTTTCTGCACCCCCGCAATGGTAAATCCCAACCGACAATCATGAACCAGCATTTCCTTTTCACCCTGTCGTCTGTCTCGGTAGTTCTCGCTGCCCTCACCGGCTGCGTTCAGCCATCGGCCTCGCGGATCTCAGATCCCTACCACCTGACCGAGCCCAAGAACTTCACCGCGCACCGCGCGTCGTCCAACAATCCGGATTGGAATTCGAACGACGACAGCAAGCGGCCCATTCCCGGCGAAACCACGGTGCTGGCCGACCTGCAAGGGCCCGGCATGATCAATCACCTTTGGATTACCGTCGCCGACAATGAGTATGGATGGCCCAGGTTGCTGCGCCTGCGCGTTTATTATGATGGCAGCGAAACGCCGAGTGTGGATGCGCCGATTGGAGACTTCTTTGCAGTCGGCAACGGCCTCGAGGGCGAGGTCGAATCACTCATGGTACGCAACAGCTCCGACGGCCGGGCGCGTAACTGCTATTGGCCGATGCCGTTCCACAAATCCTGCAAAGTTACTGTCACCAATGAAGGCCGGCGACGCGTAACCATGCTCTATTTCCACGTGGATTGGGACAAGGTGCCCTCGCTGCCCGCCGATACGCTCTATTTCCACGCCCGTTATCGGCAGGCGCTGCCCGCTCCGGCCGATGGTTCCCGTTACGAATTTCTGAATGTCAAGGGCCGCGGACATTACGTCGGCACCGTCATGTCGGTCGTTCAAGCCGAGGCCGGCTGGTTCGGCGAAGGCGATGACTACTTCTGGGTGGACGGGCAGCGGCCGGCCATCGAGGGCACCGGGAGCGAGGATTACTTCAATGACGCCTGGGGGCTGCACGTCAACGACGGTCCGCTCTACGGCGTGACGGTGGCCGAAGGCACGGGACTTGGCTCCCGCATGACGGCGTACCGCTGGCATCTGCCTGACCCGATCCCGTTCACGAAGTCGCTCAAGGCTGAAATCGAACATCGTGGCTGGACTTACAACGCCGATGGGGCCGTGAAGTCGGCCTTTGGCGTGCGCACCGATCTGATGTCCAGCGTCGCGTTCTGGTATCAGAAAGGCATCGCGAAAGACCAACCCCCGCTACCTTACGGCTCCGCCCGGTTGCCTCAGGGCAATGCCCGGCAAATTGAGGTCGAACAATCGCTGGCCGAATGTCAAACCCAAGGGGGCAAAGCCGTCCTCAGCCCGGACCTATTCTGGTCAAAGGACGTCATTCTCTTTGAAGGCCAGGGCAAAGGATCACGGATTGAAGTGCCCTTTAATGTGGCGGCGGCGGGCGACTATGAGCTGTACACGGAAGTGGCCCAAGCTTCCGACTACGGCATTTACACGGTGTTGCTGGATGGCAACCCCCCGCAAGGCCAACAACTCGAACACGAACCGGGTGCCGACATTCGTCCGCAAGCCCAGTTTGACGGTTACGCCCTCGAAACCTACGTCGGACTGGCTTATCAGGTCGGGTGGGTCCATCTCACCCAGGGGCGGCACACTCTGACCTACGTTTGCCTGGGCAAGAACGAAGCCTCGTCCGGCTACAACGTGGGCGTGGATAACATCGTCCTGGCCAAGGTGGGCGCCGCTGCATGGGCCGCCGCCGCGAACCTGAAAGCGCCGAGTGTTCCGACGGACAGTGTCGCTGACCTGGGCCGGGTTTTAACGTCCGATCCCGATCCCATCACGCGTGGTCTGGCCGCCGTCGCCCTGCGCGACAAGGTCGTCGCGTCGCTGCCGGCCTTACCCGCACTCCTGACTGGACTAAAGGATCCGGAACTATGCGTGCGCATGATGTCCGCCAACGCCCTCGCCGCCCTGGGCCCGGATGCTGCGCCAGCGACCGCGGCGCTCATCGCTGCCGGCTCGGTCAAGGACGAGAAAGTCCACGTCCTGCGGGCGGTGGCCGCCGCCCTCGGCAATATCGGTAAGCCTGCCGCGACTCCGGCGCTGCCGTTGTTGCGAGAACTTGCGAAAATTCCCCGGGTGCAATGGGCCGCCGAGTCGGCGATTCACAAGCTCGAGTAGTGCGCTTTAACCGCGCGGACGAGGAATTCCAGGCCAGGACAAGCCGGAACGATTCAGTTGGAGTGGCTGCGTTCGTGAGAACGCGGCTGACTGGCGCGATGAAACGCGAACGCAGCCACAGGCACTGCACACATACGGTTAAACCCAGTCGTGCGCGCGGCGGGATGGATTTATCATGCGGTTTTAGGGCACCGCAGCGCCGACGAAATCCCACCGCCCCCACAATTTCGGGGTTAGCTCGGCTTCGCTGGGTACGTCGGCGGTGATGGCACTGGCTTTGTTCACCCAATAGACGCGCTGCAAGGTCTGGAAGCCGTTCCCGCGCAGCACGCCAATGTCGCCTTTGAGGTGCTGACCGGCGACGGGCTTGAGGCCGAGTGTGGCGAGCGGGATGGACATCTCAAAGTTGCCGTCCTTGCCAACAAGTTGTACGTCGGCACTCACGTCGTCCACGCGGTCAAGCGTGATCGTGCGCCACGGAGAGCTGAACGGCACGGGCTCTTTCGTGCCCGGCACCACGGCGCGGTACAACATGGCGACAGTCTTGCCTTTCACTTGCGCCACGAGCAGGCGTGCGTCGCCGGCGACGGGTTTGCCGCGGTTCTCGTTGGCACCGGCGTTGGCGCCGATCATCAGGTCGAGCGCGCCGCCGGTCTTGAAGAGGGCGTTGGGCATCTCGCCGGTGTTCCGCAGCAGGTTCGGATCGCCAGTACGCCAGGTGGCGAAAAGCCGGTCGCCGGCTACAGCCACCGCGCCGCGCACATCGTAGGGTTTGCTCTTGCTGTCGAAGTAAGCCGCCACGCCGCTCTTGTCGATCTCCACCCAGTCCGCGCCCTGCCAGTCGTCGAGTTCGCCGTCAAGCACGGGCGTGGCGGTTCGAAGCGCGACTTTCATCGTGCCGCTGCCCTGGTTTTTCTGGCGCGCGGCTTCGGCTTCCACAAAGTAAGCGCGGGCCTGGGCCAAATCGTCGGCGCTCAGGTTCAACGTCGTTTCCGGCAGGCGGCGAATCGTCTCCAACCCGTCCACGCGCACGATTGAGGAACGAGCGCCGTCCACGAGATAAACGTTGCCGTCCTTTGTTTGCGTGATGCTGGGCCAGAAGTTTTCGTCGTGGAGCGTAAGGTCGTTCAGCAACATGCCGCGCTGGGCTACGGGCATGGACCACGACGGGCCGCGGCGCACGTCCTTGAAGAGTTCCGCGACGAACAGGCCGTCGGCGGTGAACAGATACATGTTGCCCTGGTTGCCGTTGATGCCCCAGAGCGGGCCAGCGTCGCTGTGGCGCGGCGTGATAAAATCGCCGAGCAAGCGCGTGGTGCCGATGACCATGCCGGGGAAGCTGGGCGGCGGTGATTCGTGCGACGCGTGCAGGCCGGGCCACGGGCTCGGATACGACCAACGCGGCTCGCCCTTGAACACCGCGCCAACCGACTGCGGAGCGAACGGTTTGGGCGGCGTGGTGAGGACGGTCCAACCGCTCGCGTGCCACAGCGCCTGGTCGCCGCCGGAGGAAGTGGGGCTCTGCACGTCGCGCGCAAGGATTTCGCCTTTGTCCAAGTCATAGACCGGCGCGCCCGACGGGGTGAAGTTCACCGGTGCGAACCGCATCGCGTTCGTGCCGTAGCGCGACACGATCATCGCCAGGTCCGGCGCGACCGTCACGGAGCCGACCGTGCCTTTCTGGAACTGCACTTCATTCGTCTGCACCAAGCCGTCACCGTTCAGGTCGGACCACGCGAAGGCCGTGATGTTCCGCCAGTAATCCCCGCGCAAGTCCACGCCTGGCGGCCAGAGGGGCTTGAAAGCGTCGGTCTTGAACAGCTTCCACTCGTTTGCACGCCCGAACGCGGCCACGGGTTGGGCTACGCCATCGACGAGGAGCCACAACATCGTCACACTCGATCCGCCGGTGGGATTGGAGTTGTGGTCGTTGGAGAAGTACTTGCGGCCCCGCACGTAGTGCGGTGTCTCCGGCAGCGCGCTGGCCGTGGGGCCCGCAGCTTCGACGCCGCTTGCTCCGGGTCGGCTGAAGACGCTGACCAATTGATCCGTGCCCTGATCCCAATCGAGCCGGAACTCCATGCCGTGAAAATAGAACTTCGTCTTGTCCTCAGGATCGAGCTTGCCGCCGCCGCCGTATTCGCTGGGGCCGTAGAAGGCACGGACGAATTTACCGTCGAGCGTCCACACGCTGACGCGCTTGGGCTGGAAGTCGTTCTCCGTGACCCAAAGCCGGTTCGAGCGAATCGATGGTCAGACCGTCGGGATTGTTTATGTGCAATGGGTCGTACGGGCCCGCTTTCGGCGCGCCGGGCTTGCCGATGGCGCGCAGGAATTCGCCCGTCGGTGAAAACACTTTCACTTGATGGCTGCTGCCGCGGTCGGAGATGAAGATGTTGCCGGAGGCATCGAGTGTGAGGGCGCGCGGATCCTGCAACGCGCTGCCTGAATTACCACCGCCTGGCCCCCCGGCCGCAATGAGCGTTTCGGGCTGATTGAGGCTAATGGGATCGAAGTTGAACTTGAGACGCACCAGCGATTTGCCCGACAGCCCGAGGAGTCTTCCTTCCCGGTCGAAGGCCAGCCCGCGCGGTTCACGCAACGGTGCGGTGCCCAGCGCCTGCTTTGCCTTCGCATCGACGAAGAGCAACTGGTCCAGTTTGGTCAGGCTCACCACCAACAGTCCGTCGCGAACGGCCAGGCCGCCGATGTAGTCGCTCCATTCGATGCGCTGCGAGTTCGTCACCGGCAGCGGAGTGAAATTGTATTTCAGGACCGGTTTGTGACCGTTGGTCGTGAGGGCGGTCAGCCGAATCTCGCCAAGTTTGACACCGGACTTCCGGGGATTGTCTTCACCCCACGCGGCGGCGGCGTAGGCGAAAGCATTCAGGTCGCGTTGCGCTCCGTCATCGCGGGCGAGATACGGTGCACCGGTCCAGTTACCACCGACCCAGCCGACGCCACCCTGCTTGTGGCCATCGAGATCCACCCACGCGAGACCGTGGCCGCCTTCGCTCACGTAGCTGCCGAGAAAGACCAGCGGCTTGGCGCCCGGCGCGCGGTCGGCCGGCACAAAGAGCGCCGCGCAGGGCGGCGTGTGATTCGCGAGCCACGCGCCGGTGGCGTCAGCGGTTTCCCACGCGGGCGAACCGGCGTTGTAAATCGAAAACTCGTAGCGCAAATCCACCTGCTTCCGCCACAGGCCGCGCACGCGGTAGGCACCGGGTTGCACGAATTGCGCGGGGATGTGATACACACCGTGCCGTGCCGCTTCGTTGTCGCGCAGCAAGTCATCCGTGCCGTCCCACCAGACGGTGTTTTCCCCGGCGGGGAACTTGGTTTCGGAGATAAGATTGCGGACACGGTGGCCCGCCGCATCGTCGATGACCAGCGTGACGAAACCTGCTTCCGGAAGTTTGAAGCGAATGGGAATGGGCGGATGAACCTCCTCCGTTTTGGGCTGGGCCACGATGGCGGAAGTCAACGCCTCTCCGCCCAGCGGTTGCAGCGCCAGCAGTTCGCCCAGCCACACGCGGCGACCGCCTTTGGTTTTGCCCTTCAAGTGGCCGTGCGCGTGGGCTTCGTCGATGACCTTCGTGATGCGAAGCCGCACCGCGCGCGTCGTCACCTCGTGACCAAAGTCGAGCCAATTCACGCCCAGGGCACGTGGATATTGATTCGCGATCTGGTCGAAGCCGCGAAGTGTCTGCCAGTCGGCATCGCTTGCGTCGCGCGGATGCTTGTCGGCGGAACCGGTAAACGCCTGCGCCTCAGCCGCGCTGAAGCCGGCCCAAAGTGCATTCAGCCCCCGCAACTTCACCGGCTGCGGCCAGGTGAACGTCAGCCACGCGGGATGTTCGGCGGAAACCAGCGGCGTGTTCGTTTCCGACGCGTTATCCCAGGTACTCCACATCCCATCATTGCTGGAGTTGTTGAGCTTGTTCGCTTTCTCGTTGTTGCCGCTGGCAGAGGCCGTTGCTGGCGTGGCGGCGTTCGCCCAGCGTTCGCCCAGCACGTAGACGCCGCCCAGCCAACCGGCGTAGCTCTTGTCAATCAGCGCGCTGGTGTGCGTGAAACGCAGCGCCCGTGTCGTGGTGCCCGGCGGCAGGATCCAAAGCGCGTATTCCTCCTTCGTCACTTCGTCACGCGACACTTGACCGTGCTTGAGCCGTTGCGCGGGGAGCCAGTCCGTCTCGTTGTCGAGCCGGCCCGGGAAGGTGGCCGTGGCCTTGAGCACGCTAAGTTGACCACCAGCTCGCACCAGCACGGAACCGACGGCAAGTGGGGCATTGAATCCGATCCGCAGATGCCGCGCGCCGGAATGTTTCGACTCGCCGAACGTGACCCCATCCCAGTCAGGTGAAGTGGTCTGGGTCCAGATCACGTGTTCTGGGCCGTGCTTAATCCTGATCGGCTTTTCCGCGCCGTCGATCCATTCGTCAAAGGTCTCGGGAGCAAGCTGCTTGGCTTCCAGTGGGGTGCCAAAGCAGGAACCATTCGTCGCCAAAGACTGGCTCGCTGCGTTAGTGGGGACGCTCAGAACGGCCAGCGAAATGGCGGCCAGCCAAAGTTTGATTTGCAGGTTCATAACAGATTCTCGCCGCGATTAGCCGATGGGCCAGCGCGGAAAACTTTTCACCTCAAGGTGTTCGATATGGGCGATGGGCCGGCAGGCTTTCAGCGGCGACGAGAGCCCGCTCATTTCCCTTTAACGGCCGCATGGAGTGAAATCAAGCGCATTGCCATTCCTCTCCACCCTGTGCCGGCGCGCGAACGCTGCGACGGCTTCCGCTGACCGGTGCCAATGCTAGTCCTTGATTGGGCGAATCTTGAGGTTGCGGAAGGCCACCTGACCATGGTCGCCCTGCAGGGAGAGGTAGCCGGTGCTGAGCTTGGCGAATTTCGGCATGCTGCCAAATTTACTCTTGGCCACGCGCGCATTGAAATCATCGCTACCCAACACGTATTCGACATACTTCACCCCGTTGACCTCATGCACGCATTTCTCGGGCGTGATGAGGATCCGCATGTGGTTCCATTGGCCGGCCGGCTTGGTGGCGTCCAACGGCTTGCCGGTTTTCGGATCGTTGGGCGGCTGATAGAGCCCGTAGAGCCAGCCGCAGCGCTGCGGATCGGAGGCTTTCGCATTGTCCTCAAGTTGGACCTCGGGGCCCGTGGCCCAGGGGGCGCCGGCTTCCTCGGAGACGTGATACATGATGCCGCTGTTGCCTCCTTCGGAGATGTTGTAGTCCAGTTGCAATTCGAACGCGCCGAACTTTTCCGTGGTGACGATGTCGCTGGCGTTGTGGGGATCGACACACGCCATCGTGCCGTCCTTGACCTGCCAACCAGGGCGGATGCCCTCGCGTTTGAAGTTGTGCCAGCCATTGAAGGTCTGGCCGTCGAAGAGCAGCTTCCAGCCGGCGGCCTTCTCCGCTTGGGTCAGCGTGTTGATTTTGGAATCATCGGCCGCAGTGAGCTGCAAGGCGGTGACGGCGGCCAGCACACAGAAGAAAAAGTATTTCATGGCCCATGAGGCTACAGGAACGCCGCCAGCCAGCAATCGAAAAATCCGTTCGCTTAAAAAGTCGTAAGCAAGTTTTAATTCCCACCTAACGAATTAAACGATGCGCGGCGATCCTTCAATTGTGACGCTGCAAATTATCGTTGCATTAGTCCCTTACCGGGAAAATCCTGTGCAAGAGGCGCAACCTATTTGAGGGTTTATGCGCTGGCGTTGGCCAACCCTGGGACGAGCAGGTGTTCCTTGAGTTTGAGTCCCACCAGCACCGCGCGCCGTCCCAGTTCCGTCAGGTAATACTTGTAGGTCTTGCCGACTTTTTTGATCAATCCGTGCAGCCGCAGCCGCTTGAGGATTCGCCCGATCTGGCCGCTGCTCTTTCCCGGCAGCACCGCTTGCAGCCGCCGGTTGCTCATCCCGCTGATTTGATACTCGCCGCGCACGATCCCCAGCAGCACCGTCAGATCGTGCCCGAGGAAAAAGTTGAACCCGCGCCAACTCCGCTCCCGTTCATCCGTCACTGGCCGGCTGATTTTATCCAAGTTGGTCGGCCCGCCGCTGCGGTCTTCCAACTCTCCGATAAACTCCAGATACCTTGCACAGCCGGCCCGCATCAACCCGGCCAGATCGCCCAGGCTGAAGATCGATTTTCTTTAGGTCCGCCACCCGATAGTCGCTGCTGCCATCCCGATGTTCCACCTTGCGGTGGTGTCGATAGAAGCTCACGTCGTTGCTCACGCATTCCAGGCGCAGCACGCGTCCGGCCTTGTCATACATCTTGATCGCCTGCCGGTTGAGCTGGTGTTTGATGCGCGTGCCTTCGACGCGCGTATGAAAGTCGCTTCTGCGCCTCAGCCTCCGGACTGAGCCGCTTGTTCAGGAACCGGGCGATGTCCGGTGCCTTCACCGTGAAGATGGCCTGCCGGCTGATCTCCTGGTAAACCGGACGCAGGGCGGCGGCGCGCTTGAACACCACGTCCAGCGCATACTCCACCTGCATGAGACTCCAGTGGTAGCCGCCGCGAAACTGTTTGACCACCGGGCAAAACTCCTCGGCCAGGGCGTGCAGGCGGGCCGCCAACACTTTGATCTCGAAGCCCTCGACCAACGCCTGGGCCTTCGCCCAATCCCCGCAGGAGACAAACGTATTGTCGGCCAGCTCATGGGGGATGCCGTGCGTGCGCAATTGATTGGCCAGCCAGGCGTGCTGGTTGAAGTAGACTTGCAGCCGGAAGGGCAGCCAGGTGGGCACGCGCATGTAACCCAGGCCCAACTGCTCGTCGATAAAATAGAAGTAGTAGTGCAGGCACCGTCCGCCCGTGAGCTTGAGTCCCGTGCGCCCGGTCTTCTGGTCGTGCCAGGGCTTGAAACATTTGCACGATTCCATGGCGGAGAAGATGTGGGCCAAGCCGGGATGCCGTCCGCGCTGTTCAAGAATCTCAGCGACCCGCGCTTCCTTGCGCAGCCCCTTACGTTCCAAATACTGGATTTCCAGACCGGCCTGACGGGCCAGCAGGATGGCGTTATCGCGCACCTGATCGCGCAAGGGTTCGGCGAAGACGCCCAGATCAAAGCAGCGGATATTCAGATGCCGAAGCTGGGCCGTCATGGCGTCGGGATGCCCCACATCGACGAGCATACCAGTGACAATGAGACGGTCGTAGCAGCCGAGCGTCCCCTCGATATCTTTGGCGTAACGGTCCAGCAGTTTGGATTGGAGATCACTGCCCGCTTTGATCGGTGCATTCATGCACCAACTTTACCCAAACTCTTGGTTCCGGCTACGCCGGGTTAGGAGGATGAGAGAGAACAAGACTCTCCAAGCCTTGGGAAGATAATCGGTACTGGTGCGGAGAGGCGAAACTACCGACGCGCAAACAATTGGACGCAAACGCTTTGCCAAGTGAATTTGGCTCGGTTATCCTTTTCCCGTGCAAGATGCCGCCGTCCAACAACGAGTAATTCGATTGCCTGCACAACTCCGAAGCAGCAATCGACAAAGCTGCGCTATGGCTCGTGGAAAATCAGCCCGGTCCCGATTACCGGCTCTGCATCCGCCAGGGCATCCTTATGCGTTAGCCCATCGTTGATGAAACTCCTCGTCATTTCGCTGGCTGGCATTGGGGACACGTTGATCGCCACGCCGCTGATTCACGAACTGCGGCTGAACTTTCCTGACGCCAGGCTTGATACGCTAGTGCTCTGGCCGGGCTCGAAGGATCTGCTGGCCGGCAATCCCTGGCTCAATACGGTTCATCAAGCCAATTTCTTTCAGATGGGGCAACTGGCGGCCTTGCGCTATCTGCTTCGGCTGCGTCGCGAGCAGTACGATGTTTCGATTAACACCCATCCGCAAAGCAAAATTCATTACCGCCTGACCGCCTGGCTCATTGGCGCCCGGCGGCGGCTCAGCCATTTGTACCACAATTCGGGGCTGTGGGACAATGTGCTGATCAACGCGGCCGTGCCGCAAGACTACACGATTCATTCGGTCGAGAACAATTTGCGGCTGCTTCGCCTGCTCGGCAAAACTCCGCAACTCAGAGAGCATGCCTTCGAGTTATTTCTGACGCCGGAGGAGCAGGCTCAGGCCGAACATTATGCCACTGATTTTAAACAAAGCAGGTGCTGCCTGATCGGCCTCCACGTTGGCTCCGGCAAAACGAAGAACCTGAGCCTCAAACGCTGGCCGGTCCCCAACTGGATTGCGTTGATTCAGCGGGTGCTGGAAGGCCTCCCGGATGTCACCGTGCTGCTCTTCGGTGGCCCGGAAGAAAAACAGGACAACGAGCAAATCCTCAGCGAGGTAGCCGATGCGCGGGTTGTGACACCGCCAACGCGGTCCATCCGAGAAGCGGCTGCGTTGCTGGCTCATTGCGATGCGTTCATTAGCGTGGACAACGCCCTCATGCACTGCGCCGCCGCCATGAAAGTCTCGCGGCAAATTGTGATTGAATCCGTGACGTTCGGCCCCACCCTTGAACCCTACGTACGGCCCTATCGCTTGGTGAAGAATCCGGCCGTCCACGGGCGGAACCTGGAATACTACCGCTACGACGGACGTGACATTCGAGGTACTCGCGAGGAACTGATTCGCTGCATGATGGCGGTCACTCCCCAGGCGGTATTCCAGACGCTGATGGAGGCACTGGAGGAGAAGGAGGGGGCGTCGGGATGAGGAAGCGGGATGATGGAGACTCGATGCTGGATACCGGATACCGGATGCCGGATGCCGGATGCCGGATGCCGGATGCCGGATGCCGGATGCCGGATGCCGGATGCCGGATGCCGGATGCCGGATGCCGGATGCCGGATGCCGGATACCAGATTGAGGCTTGCAGTCGATTTTACCGATTTGGCGTGGGCCTCAAGGATTGGGGAGGAACTGAACGGCCCGCCGTGGGGGGGCGAGTCGATTAAAGCAGACTTCTGATGGACGGAACCATTTTGACCGCAGTAACGAGCTGGTGCGCGAGATTGTGAATTGCACATTTTCCCATGCTGTTGCCACGCGCGGCACACGCCGTCCACGAGACTCCAGCAAGCGCTTCCTGTTGACCCGCCTTTCGCCGGCCACTACGTTGCCCCAAACGGACAAGCCATGTCATATCCAATAATGTCCAATGGAATGCCGCCGCCGGAAGAGTTTCAGCGTCGGCTAAACGAAATGATGCGCCAGCATTTTCGCGGCCTGGGGGCGACGCCTATGGGGTCCGAAGCGGGAGCCGCCGATGGCAATGAAACGAGCACGCCGGCTGACCAATCCCCGCCGGAGCCGCCGATCGATGTCACCCAATTCAGCTACAAACCGCGCGACATTAAGGCGTTCCTTGACCGGTTCGTGATCAAACAGGAGGAAGCCAAGAAAGTTCTGAGCGTGGCGTTGTGCGACCACTACCAACACGTGCGGCTGGCGGTACAGGGCCAGGACCAATCGAATTATGCCAAACAGAATATCATCCTGTTGGGGCCGACCGGCGTCGGCAAAACCTATCTGGTGCGCAGCATGGCCGATTTGATCGGCGTTCCGTTTGTAAAAGCCGATGCCACCAAGTTCTCCGAAACCGGCTATGTGGGCGGCGATGTCGAAGACCTCGTGCGCGACTTGGTCCGCCTGGCGGATGGTGACGTGCGCCGCGCCCAATACGGCATTATTTACATCGACGAAATCGACAAAATCGCCGCGTCCCAGAGCGTGGGGGGGCGGGATGTCAGCGGGCGAGGGGTGCAAACCAACCTGCTCAAGCTGATGGAGGAAACCGATGTTCCGGCCCGCGCGCCCAATGACATTGCCGGTCAAATTCAGGCCATGATGGAAATGACCCAGGGTCGCGGCCAAAAAAGGCCTTCCATGATCAATACCCGGCACATTTTGTTCGTGGTCAGCGGCGCGTTCGAGGGCCTCGAAAAAATCATTCGCAAACGCCTCCGTGAAATCCTCCATCGGTTTTGCCGCCACAACCCGCCCCGATCCGGAAGAAGATCGGACTTTCGATTCTGTGCAAACCCGCGACTTTATCGACTTCGGGTTCGAACCGGAATTTATCGGCCGCCTGCCCGTGCGCGTCGTTTGTTATCCTCTGAATGTGGATGATTTGTTTCAAATCCTCAAAACCTCCGAAGGCAGTATTGTTCGCCAATACGAACAGACGTTTGGCGCTTACGGCATCGAGGTGTTGTTTCACGATGAAGGTCTCCACCGTATTGCGGAGATCGCCGCGGACGAAAAGACCGGCGCCCGCGGCCTGATGACCGTGTGCGAGCGGATCTTTCGGGACTTGAAATTTGAACTGCCGTCCACCCAGGTCAAACGGTTCATCGTGACCCGCGAATTGGTGGACGATCCGATTGGCGCGCTCCAGAAACTCATGGCCGAAAGCGCCCGGGAAGAGCAGACCATGCTGCACCAGGTGTTGGATGAATATTGCCAACGTTTCCAACAAAGCCACGGGATGAAAATTGCGTTTACTGAAGAGGCCGCAGGATTGCTGGTAGAACTGTCGCACCAGGACAACAAGCCGGTCCGCGATTTGTGCGCCGCCCGTTTCAAAGACTACCAATTTGGCTTGAAACTCATTTTCCAGAATACCGGCCAAAAGGAATTCACCATTAACCGTGAAGCCGTCGAAGCCCCGGACAAGGTGTTGAGTCAATGGGTCGTGGCCAGTTACCGCAATCCGGAGCAACAACCGGCAGCAGACGCAGCGCCCCAAACCGGACAGTCGTCTGACCCGAGGACTTGACTCGACGATGAGGCGCAACGAGCGCTCATGTTGAGCGCCGGATTCCAGGTTACTTTCGGCTTTTGGCCTTCAGGCGTTGGACGGTGCTGCCACTCGGAGCCGGTTGTTGGGAATCAAGAACATCCTCGCGCGGGGCGTCCGAGTTTTAACCGCAGTTAGCCTTGAACGGTCTAGACCACGTGGCTGACCCACTGGAGGACGGCTCCGGTTTCCTGCAGCCACCAACTCAACGCCGTCATTACGGACACCTGACTGCCGGCCAGCAAAGGAATGCCCAGCAACAGAACGATGATGTTTCCCAGAAAGATCACGATGGCAGAAAAAAAGTAACCTTGGCTGGTGATGTCGGTTTGTTGAGATTGCAGGGCACTCCACGTCAGGGTCAAATGAAAGGCATACGCCCCACCGACCAGCAAATGAAACCAGACCTGGTACGCTGTCCAATCCCAGAGCCAATGTCCCAGCATGAAACAAAGGACCAGCGCTACGGCGTAAAGCGGGAAGAAATACGGCGCCAGAATAATCAAGAAATTGGTTTTGGTAATCACCACATGCCCACCACGGGGCGTGGCCTTGAATTTCTTCACCTTGCCGCCGAACAGCCAGGTCCAAACCACATGCGTCAGTTCATGCCCAAAGACGTAAATCCGCATGGGTTTTGGCAGGAGCAGATAAATACCGAGCCAACTTGTGGCGCCGCCGAAGAAGGCGACCCAGAACGTATCCAGGCTGCCGGTAATGCGCAGAACCCGCACAAAAGCACTCACCGCTCCGATGCAAAACGGAGTCAACACGATTCCCACGAGAAATCTGGCCCAATACGGCACGCGAGATTATTACCAAAGCCCGTCCCTCCGGAAACGCAGAAAAATGCGGCCATCAGTTTCCAGCCCAGATACGCAGGAGCGTCGGTGGTGTTGCTGAGGCCCCGTTACGGTTCCAGGATTCATAGAACGCACTTTCCTGGCAGCCCTCCATTCCGCCTTAATCCTTCAAACCGTTTGACCATTCAACTCTTCCACCCCACCAATACCCGCCTCCGACGGCAAACGCCTTGCTACATCCTTTCTCCGTGTATTTGGATTATTATGGCCTGACCGAGCCGCCGTTCAATATTACGCCGAATCCGCGCTTCCTGTTTCTTAGCGGAAAGCACCAGGAAGCCTATAACCACATGGTTTATGGGATTCGGGAGCGCAAAGGCTTCATCCAAATCACCGGTGAGGTGGGGTCGGGCAAAACCACTCTTTGCCGGGCACTCCTGGCATCGCTAGGCAAGAATTACTCGACCGCGCTGATTCTCAATCCGCCGCTGAGCGCCGAAGAAATGGTGAAAGCGGTGGTCATGGAATTCGGGCTGCCGGCGCGGGGATTGGACCACTTGGAAGCCCTGGAGTTATTGAACAATTTTCTCCTCTCCGAAGCGGAACAAGGGCGCGATTGCGTGCTGCTGATCGACGAGGCACAGAACCTCTCCAACGATTTGCTCGAGCAAGTCCGGATGCTGTCCAATCTCGAAACCGACAACCACAAGCTCCTGCAGATCGTGCTGGTTGGGCAACCCGAACTCCGCGACCGCCTCAACCACCCCGGCCTCCGGCAACTGCGCCAGCGCATCACCGTCCGGTACCACCTCCGTCCGCTCCGCCAAATGGAGTTGGGGCAATATGTCCAGCATCGCCTGACGATTTCGGGCGCGAAAAGTCCGCCTCAATTCACCACGCCGGCACTGTGGCGTGTTTACAACTATTCGAAAGGAATTCCCCGGTTGGTCAATGCCGTGTGCGACAAATGCCTCTTGGCGGGTTTTGTGCAACAAAGCCCTCGCATCGACTTTCACCTCGTGGGAAAAGCAGTCCGGGAGTTGGAGGGGGAAATCCGAATATGAGTCTGATCAACGATGCGCTCAAGCGGGCCAACGCGGCGCGTCCCCCGCAGCTCACGGGGGAGGAACACGTCCCTCCCATGCGACCCGTGCCCGGAAACTCGGTGGCCGTGATCTGGCCGCTGATCCTGGCGCCCATCGTTTTGCTGGTGGTGCTCATGATGGCCATCTGGTTCCTCTGGCGCGGCTGGGAAGCCAGTCGGCAAACTCACGCACAAGTCGCCCAACCAGCCGTCGCCGCCCGCGAACCGGCGGCACCATCCACTCCTTCCCCAGTGCCATCGGCGCTGCCGGTCCCAATAGTGGCAGCCGAGGAAAACGCGGCTGAATCTTCCCTTCCGCCGGCGGTTCCGGAGACACCGGCACAAGTGCCACCTGCCCCAAGGGCGCCCACTCCCGCTCTCCCCACCACTGCCGCAGTCGCCGCGGCGCCAGCCCCGCCAATCAAGCAAACACCACTCAAACTGCAAGGCATCTTCTATCGTCCGCGCAAACCTGCCGTGGTGATTAACGGCAAGTCGCTGTTCATTGGTGAATCCATTGAGAATGTCACCGTCATTGCCATCGACCGCAGTTCCGCCACGGTGGTGCAAGCGGGGCGAACCAATGTGTTGACCCTGCACTGAGGAGCAGGTAAACGATCCCCGTGTTGTCTCGAGAGTCACTCCCACAGTGACTTGACGGAATTCAAAAGGTGAACAATTCAGGCACCAGGATCGCTGCGAATTCACTGCTGACCAAAATCAAGCAGTCGCCATTGGCCGTCCGCGTTCTTCCGTTTGGGCTGTTCGCGTTGCTGACCGCCGGCCAGGGGCTCTTCGGCGAAGCGTCGCGTTACTGGTTTTATTGCGGCAAGACCGTGGTGGGCGCCTGGATGATCTGGGAAATGCGCCCGTTTGTGGCAGAGCTGCGCTGGAAATTAAGCTGGGAAGCCGTCGTGGTGGGCGTAGCTGTACTGGTGATATGGGTGGGCCTGGACAGTTTCTATCCCAAACTCATGCCGCCGGACAAAACGTGGAATCCTCACGCCCAGTTCGGTCAGGACACGGCGGTGGCCTGGCTGGTGATCGCGATCCGGATCCTGGGTTCAACCCTGGTGGTTCCCCCGCTGGAGGAAGTGTTTTTTCGCTCCTTTGTGTACCGTTACCTGGCCAAAGCCGAATTTATGAGCGTGCCGCTGGGCAAGTTCCTCTGGATGCCTTTTCTGGTAACTTCCGTGATCTTTGGCGTCAACCATCGCGAATGGTTGGCGGGTATTCTGTGTGGTTTCGCCTACCAGGGATTGGTCATCTGGAAAAACCGCCTGAGTGACGCCATTACCGCCCACGCCATCACCAACTTCCTGCTCGGTCTCTGGATCGTGTGGCAAGGCGCCTGGCACTTCTGGTAAGCGGGGCAGGGTCAGTTCCGAGCCGCAGTTTGCCATTTCACCGGCGCGGTGCGCTTGGTAAGATTAGCCCCATGCAAACCATCAAACAGATTGGCTTTAGCACGCGGGCGGTACACGAAGGACGCGGATTCAGCGGCAACACCGGCGCGGTCATGCCGCCGGTGTTCCTGACGTCCACCTTCGAGCGCGGCAATCCGGACGGCTTTGATTACACCCGCTCCGGCAATCCAAACTTTCGTCTGCTCGAGCAAAGCGCCGCCGCCTTGGAAGGCGCGCAGTTTGCCACCTGCTTTGCCAGTGGCGTCTCCGCCATCACCGCCGTCATTTCGAGTTTGCGGAGCGGTGACCGCGTGCTGGCGGAGGAAAACCTCTACGGCTGCACCTACCGCCTGTTTGAACGCGTGTTTGCCAAGTTCGGTTTGCAGGTCAGCTACGTGGATTTTACGCGACCGGAAAACCGCGATGAAATCCGCCGCCAACGGCCCGCGCTCGTCTGGTTGGAAAGTCCCACCAATCCGTTGCTGAAAATCGTGGATCTCGCCGGGCTCAGCCAGACGGCGGCCGAAGTGGGTGCCGCGGTCGTGGTTGATAACACGTTTGCTTCTCCATATCTGCAACGCCCGTTGGAGCACGGCGCCACGATTTCCCTCGCCTCCACCACGAAGTATGTCAACGGGCACAGTGACTGCCTCGGTGGCATCGTGGCCACGAACGATCCAACGTGGCACGAGCGAATGGTGTTTGCGCAGAAAGCCCTGGGCCTGCAACCCTCCCCGTTCGACGCCTGGCTGACGACCCGCGGCCAGCGCACCCTGGCCTTACGCATGGAACGGCATTGTGCGAATGCACTCGCCCTGGCCGGTTGGCTGGAGCAGCGGAAAGGCGTTCGCCAGGTGCGCTACCCTTTTCTGGCCAGCCATCCGCAAGCCGAATTGGCCCGGCGCCAAATGAAGGCAGGTTCCGGCATTTTCACCGCGGAACTGGATTGCCCGTCGGAGACGGCTCTCGATGTTTGCCGGCGGTTGCGCTGGTTCACGCTGGCGGAAAGTCTCGGCGGCGTCGAGAGCCTCGTGTGCCATCCGGCATCCATGACGCATGCATCGGTGCCGCCCGAGGTCCGCCAGCGGGTTGGTATCACTGATGGTTTGCTCCGCTTTTCGGTCGGCATTGAAGACGTCGAGGATTTACAGCAAGACGTGGACGAAGCCTTGAACCAAGTGCCGTTATGAATAAGCGCGATAGTTGGTCCAACCCTTGGGGCAGGCGGCATGGAACTGGGACGGCCGATACCCGATTCATTGCACGCGGTATCAATGGCGTTGCCCCGCTGGCAGGACGTGGTGGGCTATGAAGAGAAACGCCCCGAAGTGCTGGCGCGTTTGGAGGTGGGTTATCCGCGGTTCATGGTGCATCCATTCGTGCGGCAAATCGCCGACGAACTGGGTGACGGGCAACCCTGCTTGCCGTTCTCGTCCGCGCGGGCCGCCGGGCAATGTGCCGCGTTTATCCACCGTCACTCTGGCGCCGCGGCCACGGACATTGTGCATCGCGGATTGCACGCCGTGCGAACCACTCCCGCGGGCCAAGCCGCGCTGCGCGCTTTTTGGCAACACGCCGGATGGATCGTCTCCAGCCGGCAGGCCGAAGCGTGGTTGGCTGGCCGGAGCGAATCCGCGGATGCGCCGGCCATTCGCCAGTCCTTGCGCCAGCAATTGGCGGCGTTTTACAGTTGCGCGCCCGAGGATGTGTTTTTAACCCCCACCGGCATGGCGGCGCAGCATTCCGCGCTACGGACGCTGTTGCAACGCACGCCGGGACATCCCACCGCGCAACTGGGTTTTCCTTATGTCGATACGTTGAAACTCCAGCAAAAGCTTGGGCACGGCGGCGTGCTGCTCCACGATCTCGAACACATCGAGCGCGAGCTGCGAGTGCTGCTGGATCGTCAACCGCTGGCGGCCTGTTTTTGCGAGATACCGGGCAACCCGCTGTTGGGTTCAGCCGACTTGCGCCGCATTACTCCCATGCTGCGCGCAGCCGGAGTGCCCTTGGTGGCTGATGACGTTGTCGCCACCCCGTTTAATGTGGACCTTGACGCCCATGCCGACCTTATCGCCACCAGTCTTACGAAGTACATTGCCGGGACCGGGGACGTCATGGGCGGCGCGGTGATCTGCAATCCGCGGTCGCCGTATGCCGCCGAGCTGAAGACCATCTTGCAGGCGCAGCCCGAGGACTTGTTGTGGGAAGACGATGCGCTCGTGCTGGACCAACAGGCGCGCAGCTTTCCGGACCGCATGCGCCGGCACAATGCGAATGGCCTATGGATTGCCGAGCGATTGCGTCATCATCCGGCGGTCGAAAAGGTGTGGTATCCCAAATGGGAATTCAATGAAATCTATGAAGCGGTGCGGCGGCCCGCGGGCGGGTGGGGCTCGCTGGTAACGTTCTTGCCGCGCAACGCCGAGACGGCATCTCCGATCATTTACGACCGCTTGACGTGTTGCAAGGGACCGAGCCTGGGCACGGTATTTACGCTGGCCTGCCCGTTTACGTTACTGGCGCATTACACCGAACTGGAGTGGGCCGAGTCCTGCGGTGTCTCCCGTTACCTGATCCGTATCTCGGTGGGGCTGGAAGATCCTGCTACGCTTTGGCAAGGCCTGGAGCAGGCGCTGCGAAAGCCCTGACCCGGATATTTCCTGGACCGTCCAAACCGGAACCAAAGCAGAACAAGGAGTGCGGTTGTGTCCGATGGACCAGCCGCAGCGGCATAGAACCCGACCACGCGGGGAACATTTGGAAACCTTGCTGGGGCCGGACGTGCTGTCGCTGGCGCTCCGCACCGAGCCGCGCTCCAAGAACATCGTCGCAGATCGCGCAGATTTTGAACGTTACGTTGCCGCTTTGCCCCCTTGGATCCGTTCGCGGTTGAACTGAATAATTGTGATTAAGGCGAGAGCGGGGGTGTCTCGAATTCGGCGAACGCTTGTTTTAGCGTTTTTGCCAGGTCGCGCTGGAGCTGCCGCCATTGGCTGGGACGGCGGAGCGGAAACATCTGGTTCACCTCGAGCTCGATTCCCACGTAATCGCTGCCGGCGTATTCCTCACGCAGATGCGTCACCAGTCCGTCGCTAACTCCGCGGTAGGGATAGTTGAAGCGCACTCGCCATTGTGGCGCGGCTTGCTGCAAACACGACCGCCAGATTTCGCTGAAGCGCTTCTCTGCTGGTCGGCGCGGATCAAAGAGCAGGCCAATGTCCGTATCGCGCACTTTCCCGTTAAGGCGCGGGGTGAACGTATGGACGCCGAGGTGCAGCACGGAGTTGCCGGGGCGCAGGACGTCCAGTATCCGCCGTTTCACCACTTGCCGATACGGCAGATAAAATGTCTCCAGCAGCTTGCTCTTGTCCGCCAGCGGAAGCTCACGCGAAAACTCCGACCACAATTGCGGGTGGCCCAGCGAACGGTTCAGTTCCACCAACAGCCGGCTGCAACCGCCCAGGGAAAGCGGTGCCCCAGTTTCGCGCGCCAGGAATCGCGCCAATTCGGCGGCACCCGGATCATAGCCACGATGGGTTTGCCGAGCCTGGCCCGCGGCGATGGCTACGGTCCGGTAGCGCCGCGGAATGTGGTGGGTGGCGTGCTCGCAGGTCAGCAACAATCGGGGCTTGGCAACCAAGGTCCGCGACTTGGGAACCCGCGAAGGTTCAAAGGGAATGCCCAGTTCCAGGCAGGTGGCCAATTGACGATAGACCGAACGCAGTCGGTCCCGGTTGGGCCGGGGGCCGGTGGCGTTCAGAATTCGCCGGCTGAGGCAACCTTCACTCAGGATGAGTTCAATCCACGAGCGCCACGGAGCGTGGGCGGGCGCCACGGAATCCAGCAGGTGTTGCCAAATAAAGTCCGCCGTCCAACCGCGAAGTTTCTTCGGCGCGCCAAACGCCTCGAGAATGGCCCGCGATTCTATGGTTGCTTCGCCACCGTCCCGGGAAGTCCGCTCCAGCAAATCCGCCAGCACGTGGGTTCGCGGCTTGAGTTGCTGCGCGAACGACGACAGCGAGCCGTCGGTCAGGCGTCGCAATACTTCGGTGGCGAACTGCACGATGGCCAGATCGGCCGCGGGGCATTCCTGAATGTCGAGCACGCGCACTTCGATGGTGTTGCGCTCGAAGCGGGCGATGGCACCGCGCGCATTGGCCCATTCGTGCTGGAGTGTTCCTTCGGGATCGTGCGGAGCCAGATCGCGATAGATGCGCTCCAAAATCTTCTTCTGGTACTCCACGGACGACTTGATCGGTTCGGGCACGACTGCCGCCGTGAGGGACGGTATCCGCGCACAGTTCTTCCGGTAGGTGTCCAGCCGCATGTCGAGGAACGGCGCGCGGTGGCCATCGACGAACGGCGAACTGGCCGCCAGGGCGGGCAGGAGCGGCAGAATCAAGCGAATCGCCGTGTGCAGCCTGGCGAACTCGTCGTCATTGGCGAATGGCAGATTCAAATGCGTGGATTGCAGGTTGGTCCAACCGTGTCCGCGGCAGTCGAAGATGCGGTGGAAGGCCCGGTAGATGTCCCCGCAGTCGTGTGGCCAGAGCCGGCTTTCGCGGTGGGGATTCATCCATGGGTGCATGGCCGTGGGCAGGAGCGTCGCCCCCTCGGCCGCGAGCAGGCCATTGACGAAGGTGACTTCGGATTGGAATCGCTGGGCCAGCGGCGCCAAGGATTTTACCGGTTCATCGGTCTTGAATTCGATGACGTGCAACGCCAGTTCATTGGACCAGGCCAGTGCGCCCCGGGTCACGTCACCATTGACGTGGCCGCTGACACGTTGGATGAGCCGGTCGGCGCGCGGCAAAACCCGCAGCGTGCGGGCGTCCACGATCATATATTCGAGTTCGATGCCGAACCGGGTGAACAGCGGAAAACAGGGAGGCTTGGGCGTGGCAGTCATTACGGGCGATTAAGGAGCGATGGAAATGACCAATGATCAATGACCAAGCACCAGAGAATACCCAAGTTCCACGCCTCAACATCAACTCGGTCGGCCACTGCGGGTGGATTGGTCATTGGGTATTGGTCATCGCTGGTCATTGGTCATTGGTCCTTCTCAACGGTTATTCCTCGCGGCGTCCTTCGCGTTGGGATTCGAGGCGTTTGAGGAAGACCTCCATGATACGTTCGTATAGAAAGCGTTTGAGCATTTTGTCTTCGACGCCGCTGTCGAGACTCGGATTGTCATTGATCTCAATGATGTAACACTGGCCGTGGGACATTTTGAGGTCCACGCCGTAGAGGCCGTTGCCGATGAGGTTGGCCGCGCGCAAGGCGGTTTGCACCACGCGATGCGGCGCCATCTCGATGGGCAGGGTTTCAAAATCGCCGGTGTGATCGTCGCCGGTGACCTGGTTGTTGTAAATCTGCCAATGGTTGCGCGCCATGAAGTATTTGCAGGCATAGATCGGGCGCCGGTCAATGATGCCAATGCGCCAATCAAAGTCCGTCCGGAGAAATTCCTGGGCGATCAGCAGGTCGGATTTTTCCAGCAACTGCGCCACATTGGTTTGGTATTCCTCCTCGGTATCCACTTTCACCACGCCCTGGGAAAAGGAAGAGTCCGGCTGTTTCAAGATCATCGGCAGCCCGAGTTTCTTTCGCACTTCATCGATGTTTTCGCGGTGCAGGATCTGGGTCTTGGGGGTCGAGATGCGATGGCGGGCGAGCAGCTCGGCGAGGAACACTTTGTTGGTACACTTGACGATGGACTCCGGATCGTCGATGACCACCAATCCTTCCGCTTCCGCCCGGCGGGCAAAGCGGAAGGTGGGATTGTTCACTGCCGTGGTATTGCGGATGAACAGGGCGTCAAACTCCGCCACGCGTCCGTAGTCGTCCTGGTCAATTAATTCCACCGAAAACTGCAGGTCTTCGGCGGCCTCGCAGAAACGTTCAATCGCCTTTTCATCGGACGGCGGCGTGGGGTCGTCCGTGTCGCGCAGAATGGCCAGACTGTAGCGGGGCGGCGATTTGCGCATTGGACGGCTGGCCGGGCGAGCAAAGTAATCCTGGGCCAGTTGCAACACCGGATCCCGGTGCGACTCCGGAATTTCGTTATTAGAAATAGCGGTAATGCTTTTCATCTCCCATCCCTCGGGTTCCCGGAGGAACTGCGCGCGCAGGAACGGAACGGGAAACAGATTGAAGAGGGCGCGGGCGAGCCGGTCGTAGCGCTGATTGACGCTGCGCGAGAAATAGATCGACAGCACAAATTTGTCGCTCTGCAGGTGGCGGAGCGAATCGTCAATGAGATCCTCGAGGTCGCTCGAAAACGCGCGGGCCAGCGACTGGAATTTCAAATCCTGCATGGTCGCAATGCGCGGGAGCGGCTTGTGGCCACGAGCTTCGGCCAGCAGGGAGACGTAGTAGCCAGCGCTTTGGTATTTGTACCGAACGGCACAAGTTATAAACCCGGCAATGCCGCAGGGTCGAGTAGTGGGGATCGGTCAAGTAGGTGCGGGCGGCGACGACGGGAACGTTGGGCACGTGCAATGGCCATTTTTCCGGATTGTCCACCACGCAAAGAATTTGTGACATAACAGAAGTAACTCGAATTGGGAAAGAGATGCCACCGCCCTCCGGGAACACAGTTTCCTCCCGGGCGGTTCGTCAGCTTCAGCAGGTGCCGTTCATAGACAAAAACGCTTTCGGCTGGATAATTAGCAGGTTGGCGTCGTAGGTCAACACCCCAAGCAAAATCGCGTTGATCAGCCGCTGCATGGGCACTTCATACGAATGGTCGGCGCTGAGCGGGTTTGCCGTATAGGGATCACCGATGGTCACGGTTTGGGTGGCCGGGTTGTAACCGCTGAGCACCACAAAATGCCCGAGCGGCTCTCCGCGAACGTCGTCATCTTTGTTGGTGTCCGGATTCTCGCGCGGCGACCGGTACAGGAACGTGGCGCTCAAGCCCGTGAGGATGGGCGTGCCTTGCCGTAGATACTGTTCGATCAGGGCGCCCTGCAAATCCTCGTAGCGAATGTCGCCGCCGCGGAGAAGAAATTCCAAATACGCTCGCGCGGCCTGTCGCCGTTTGCCGGTGCGATGGCGAATTTGCAACCGCAATTTGGTGTGGAGATCCTGTCGTTCGGGATAAAACCAGGACGGATCAAAGATGCGCAGATTGTAAGTGTACAACGTCGCCTGGTAACCCCGCTGCAGGGCGTGCCCTCCCAACATGACTGCCAACGTTCCGCCTCCTTCCAGGGACGGGATTTCCCGGATCAACTGTTCCAGCATGACGTTGTCGCCGTAATACCCATAGACCGCTTGCAGGCAGGTGGGCCCGCAAGAGGTGTCGGTCGGTTGCGGCTGAATGGGCACATTCAACCGGCACCGCCAGGGTTGGGTGAGGTTCGTCACGCGGGGAGTGTAATCTGCGCCGGTCGCGTTAGCAAACCGGACGCAACTATGCTGAAGCGCATCCATCGTAGGACAGCCGTCTCGGCTGTCCCGAACGGCGGCGGGCGTTCAATGGTAAGCGAATGTTCAGGGATACGACGAACGTCCTAGTCGTTCGGGACAGGCGGGACGCCTGTCCTACGGGGATGGGCGCATCTTCTGGCACCTGGGCTTTCGGATCTCGCGCCAGCGCATCGTAGGACAGCCGTCCCGGCTGTCTCGAATTTCAGTGGGCGCTGGATGGTAAGCGACTGTTCAGGGATACGACGAACGTCCTAGTCGTTCGGGACAGGCGGGACGCCTGTCCTACGGGAGCGGGCGCATCTTCTGGCACCGGGGCATTCGGATCTCGCGCCAGCGTTTGGAGTGCGCGAAGCTTGCTCCCGCTTTCGCTGGACCGGAAGCGCTGACGACCTATCGCGCCGATTTCTCCAGAGCAGCGCGGTAATCACTGTCGTCGTGCGGCTGTTGCCAACCGTTGGTAGGCGCCGATAGCGTAGGGCGGTGCAGGGCCCACATATCATTGACGAAGTCATCCCAGGCCTGACCCTGGCGCGCCCATTCTTTGACGTGGTCGCGCCCGGTCGCTTCCTTGATGGTTCTCACAAAGGTGGCGTCATTTTCGTACATCCAGCGATCGACGTAATCGAAAAAGGCAGCATGGCCCCAAGCTGGTTCGGCGTGCATGAGCCGCAATGCGAGGGCTTGCGCCACCCAGCCCACACTGGTGCAGCAGCGGCGATAGCTCTCGCTGGTATTCTGGCCGTCCTTCCATTGAGATGGCGGCGTGTGTTCGTACGGTCCCCAACCGTTGCCGCGTGAACGACCCGCGCCGGTCACGGTATCAATACCCGAGTGCCCAGTGAAGACCACCTTGGCGCCGGTCCAGCAATCACCGTAGGCGGTCTGTTCATCTTCGCCGAAACTGACTTGCGGAAAGGACTGGTTGATGCGCGCCAGTTGGTCCTCGCCCAATAGCAAGCCGGCGAAGACAATGGGCAGTTTGCGACCGCTGCCGTGCCCGCCCCAACAGGTCCAGCCGGGATGTCCGGCGCGGATCATGCCGGCCAGGTCGATGCCCACTTGCACGTAGTTCACCAGCAGCGGTTCCTTCTGCTCGGGCTTAAGGTCCGTACCCAACAACAAAGCGCTAATGCCCGCCACGCGGCCATATTCCAAACCGTATTGCGGCATGTTCTCGACCGGTTCCTCGAAGCCGAAGAAGCAGGGGCCCACCCACGGCCGCTGCGTAAACCGGATGTACTGTTCCACGTGGGGACGGCTCGGCGGTGCGGCGGCGGTGGGCAGCATTTCGCGCCGGAGGTTGCGGGCGAGGTAAATTTTTTGCTGGCGGTCGCAGAATGCCGGGCGGAAGGCATCCGCCGGCTGCGGTTCGGCCACGCAAGTCAGCACCGCCGCGGTACGGATCGGGCTGCTGTCGCCCTCGCCGCGTTCGATCTTGTTGCGCAATTGGGCGTGCAGCACCAAGCCTTTCAGCATGCTAATCGTCGCGACCAGCGAATCGCCGGGCTTCATCATCACGGGCAGTCGTTGAATGAGTGAAGGATCGAAATAGTTCCGCACGCCGCTGTCGTAGGCCACTTTCATCCGCGCCGGTGGATTGAGCATGAAACCATTTCGAACCCGTTGTCTTTCCGGACGCTCCTTGTCGATATGGTCCAATTGTCGCGGGGGAATTTCCGTGCCGTACAGCGGCCGCGGAGCGATGGCCGTGATGGTGGCCGATCCGACTACGTACCAATCGCCGTTGATGAATTGCCCGACGCGCGCCGGTTGGGCAAACGTCCAAGTAATACCGTATTGGGAGACGCTTGCGCGCAACGATAGGGCTTCGAGTCTGGGCGTTGGGGGTGCGTTGTCCTGGGTGTACGGAGTCATCGTCCGCCGGATCGCTGGGTCCGCGGCGATCGTCTGCTGGTCGTACGGATCGTGCTCACCGGGGGGAGTGAACGGTTCCACCGGTCCACCCAATGTGACCGAAATATCATCCACCCAAATAGTCTGCGCCTTGTCCTTGCCGCTGTCGCCCCAGATGGCAATCGCGCTGAAGCCGTTCAAACCGGTCTTGTCCGGATCCACGGCGCTGACCTCGCGATCATTATGGAGCACTTGGAGGCCGACTTGCGGATCAAAGTCAAAGGTCCATTTGTGCCAGCCAGCCGGCGCGCGTTTCACGCCCAGCCAGAACAACTGGTCGAACCAGTCTTTGGCGTCGCATGCGGTGGCGGTGTAACCTTCGGCGCCGCCAAGATAACTGGCGTACAGGATGCCAACCGCCAGCACGTTCCCATCGCGCTGGACCAGTCCCCAACGAGGACCGGGGCGATTGACTTTGGGATTGTCGGGTGTCGTGCCGTCGTCATACACCCAAAACTCGACTTTACCCGAGGCGTCCTGGTCCCGAAGTTTCAACCAGGCCTTGCCGCCGGAACCGATTTTGAGCGCCCCACCGGAACCGCTCTGATCCTTGGTCGTATCAATGAGCACTTCGCCCGTAAGAGTCCAAGCGGACAGGGATGCGTTGCCATCGAACGTCAAATGCCTGGTGGGCGCGTTCAGTGGCCCAGGGGCGGGGGCGTTCTCCTGGCTCCAGAGAAACGGCGCGAAGCTGATGACGCTGGCGGTGAGCAGGCCAATGGATAGCAAATGCTTTAGCATACGACTGAGTTTTGTGGATGACGCGGAAGCAAGAATTTCGCAAGCCGCGAAATTTTTTCGCTGCTCAAATCCAAAGGAGAAGGGAAGATTGAAGGCCGATCCTTGAAGTCATAAACCCGAATGCGGCAATCCAATTCTCGGTAGGGCGAGACTCCGTCGAGCCCTGACTTCTCCGCATCGTTTCCGCCGGCCGACAGCGTCAACGCGGGGAGGTTTCGGCGTTCGAACAGCAAAGTTTTTTTTGGCTCGGTCATTCGTTGTTGAGCGTGCTCAGGGAAGTCAGGGCTCGACGGAGTCTCGCCCTACCCAACGCCGTCGGCTGCTACAGCGTTTTCAAGTAGGCGTAGAGATCGGCCAGCCCCTGGGAAGTGAGCCCTCGCAACAAACCGGAGGGCATGATCGATTGGGTCGTCTTCAGCGCGGAAATAATGTTGTCGGGGGCAAGCCGCACGGTGCTGGTGGCGGTGGTTTGCACCAACACGCTTTCGGCAGTGTCGGAAACTACCAGTCCAGTGATCGTGCGTTTGTCCGTGGTCCGAAAGGTGGTGTTGCGATACGGCTCGGTGACATTGCGATTGGGAAACACGATGGCCTCGAACAATTCGGTGGACGAGCGACGCGCGGTGATGCCGCTGAGGGATGGTCCCAAAGAGGCACCGGTCGAGTGACACAATTGACAACTCCGCTCGCTAAAAATCATTCGCCCCCGATTGGGATTGCCCAGATGCCAGGGAACGGCTTTGAGTTTCAGGCTCCACATCGCGGGATCGTCGCGGGTGTCGCCGTCGAGCAAACGGCGCAAGCGCGGATTGCGTTGCTCGCACCAGTCGAACACGGGGCGATAGGCTGCTTCCACCATGCCGGGCGGGCCGGCCACGTCGCGAACACGAAAGGTGTGTTTGGTTTCTTTCTCGATCAAGGACAACGTTTGCGCGCGCAGCACCTGTTGGTCCGGTTCCTGGAACAAGCGTCGCAAATACATTAACGCGGGCAACACGCCCCGCCCAGTGCCGGAGCCGGGCAGTTGCTGCAAGGCCGCAAGGCAGGTCCGCGCTACTTGCGGTTGCGATGAACTCAATCCCGCCAGGAATTTGTCGCGGTCAACGACGGCCGGTTGTTGCGCCAGTTTCACGACCAAGTCATCGCGCAGCACGGTATTGGTCCATTGCTGGCGAAACAGCGGCCGGACTTGCGCGGCCGGCAACGCTGCCAGCACGTCCACCAGCGGGCCGGACCAACGGAAGCGGGGATTCTGTTGCACGGCCTTGAGAAACAAGCGGGCGGCCGGCGTAAAATGTTCGGAGCCCAGGATGCTGACCAACGGCACGTGGGCCGGCGCCACGAATAACGGATTCTGGAGTAGCGCGTTTGCCAACGGCGGATCGCGGCGCAGCAAATTCTGCACGACCTCCGCCAACCGGTCCTTCCACCGAAGCTGCGGGCGGTTTTCGCGGCCCCGTAATTTGTGGTCCAGCGCCAGAATGTCCTGGGCCAGGGCGGGGGTCGCGTCGGCCGGTAAATCTCCAGTCAGCCGCGACAAGACGGTCAGGTAATGGAAATCATCCGGCGCCGCGGTCTGGGCCGTGATCAAACGCAAAACCTTCGTCGAGGTTACTGGCGAATCATCCTGCACCATGGCCAGCAACCGCGCCGCTTCCCACGTCACCTCGGGATCGGGATCGGGGAAAACCACGCGCGCCGAATTGCGAATTCTTTGCACCAACGCCTGGTGCGCCTGCAAATCCACCGCCGGCTCGTACGCCGCATACGCTTCGAGCGTGGGATTCTCCAACCGGTAACCGCCCAAGCCAAGCGTCACGAGGCGGAGCGCTTCCAGGCGGGTTTGCTTGTCCTTGGAGTTGGCCAAAGCGGTGAGCGCGGCTTCGACCGCTTCGGTGTTAAGCGCATTGTCAGGACTGCGCCACAGAAAGGCCATGGTCGCCGTCAACCGCGCCAGCGGCGAGGCCTCGGCTTGCCGCGCCCATAATTCCCGCCAGGCTGGTTCCGGCAATAGACGGGCCAAGCGGGCGGCACCTTGGCGAACACGTTTTTCCGGACTTCCCAGATTGGCGTCGATGGCTCGTTGCAGAATGGCCAGATCCAGGCCGGCAGCATGGTCGCCCAAGGCGTCCAGCGCGAACCGTCGGACTTGCGGATCAGCGTCGCCCGCCAGCCGCAGAAGCAGCGCCGCGCCATTGGGGACGGGAGCGCGACCGAGCGACCAGGCCACCCGGGCGCGCACAAACGACACCGGAGAATTCGCCCCGGCCAGAGCCGCCGCCGGAGACAGCCCCCCGAACAGCTCGGTCAGAATCTCGATGCTTCGAACTCGTGCCGACGGCGTCTGCCGATTGTCCGCCACCGCCTGCGCGAACGGTTCAGGGCCCACCTTGCGGGCAACGGGCAACCACTCCGCCCGCGACCAGGCAGCCAACGGCTCCGGTGCGCTTAGGACCGGCTGGAGATCCAAAGTAACCAAATTCAACCAATTATTGGCCGCAACTTCTTGTTGGCCGGGCGGGTACTCGATCCGGTAAATGGACCCGCGCGTCCGGCTGCCCCCAGCCGCCACCAACAGCGCGCCGTCGGGGGCCACTGCCAGATCGATGGGGGCGAAACCGAACGAGCCGATGGATTCAAGAAACACGTCGGGATTCGCGCGGTACGTCGCACCATTCGGCAGCAGGGGTGAGAAGTAAACCCGCCCCGAACTCCAGTCGCAGGCAAACAGGCCGTTGCGGAAGGCCAAGGGAAACTGGTAATGCCGGTAACAGACCACCCCGGAAGGAATGGCATGGCCGACCGGTGCTAACAGACTGACTGTGTCCGGAGAATACGGCGGTCTCGGCCAGCTTTCGCGCTGCCCGCGCAGACGCCAACCATGGTGGCCGGCGTAACCGACGTGGTAGAGCCGCGCCGGCAGATACCACGGTAAAAACAGATCGCCTTGCGCGTCGCTGTCAAACGTAAACAGGTCGCCCAGCCAATTGAAGTCAAAGTCCTGCGGACTGCGGAATCCCTGGGCAATGCACTCCGAACCGCGGCCATCCGGCCGGAGCCGCAGCATGGCGCCGCCTTCAATGTTTTGGATTGGCGAAGCGGGTAGGGAAACCTGTTCCCGTCCGAAATTCGCCTCGTTGCCGGCCACCAGATACAACCAGCCATCGGGACCCTTGCGAATCGAACCGGCGCCATGCCCGGCGGTTTCGATGGGCATCAACACTTGCGGAGGACCATCCGCCTGGCCGTCGCCATCCAGGTCCGTGTAAACCCGCAGCGCACTATCGCCCACGCAAAAAAGGTTGGGGCCATCGAAACAAAGTCCCTGTGCGCCCGCCGTCATTGGCGCAAATTCCACGGCCGTTTCCGCCGCGCCGCTGCCATCGGTGTCGAGCAGCGTGCGAATGTATCCCGGACCGCTGACCACCACGCGTCCCTGGGAATCAATGGTCATGGCGCGGATGTCGTTGGCCAGATCAGCATCGGCCCACAACGTGAGCCGGAAGCCTCGAGCCACCCGCAGGCCCAGCGGTTCGACCGGCACCAGATCGGCGGCCGACAGGGAACCGGTCAGGCCGAGCCCCAAGCCGCAGGCCAGGGCGGCGAGGGACAACAGCGTCCGCCGGTTTAAATACCGTTGAGGTTGCATGGTGTAATTAAGAAGGGAACGAGCGCGAAGTCGAGCGGGAATCGCCTGGCTGACCGTAGCGGCGGTTTTGGAGTGCGGTGGCAGAGCGCAGCGACGACACCGCTTTCGAATGATACTTGATTCCCGCGGCCAAAGCGGCGTGGCGCTTCACTTCCCGCTGCATTCCAAAATTTGCAGACGAGCATTGACCCGCGCCAAGCGCCCGGATTGATTAGCTGGTATGTCGCGCACGCAAGACCAGCCCGCCGGTACCCGACCGGCAATCATCTACCCGCCGCCGTCCTACGTGGAGCGGCTGGATTGGGCGAACGTGTTCCGTCGCGGCCAGCCGGTGGAAATCGAATTGGGCAGTGGTGACGGATCGTTCTTGATCCAATGGGCCGGACTGCACCCGGAACGCAATTTCCTGGGCGTGGAACGGCTCAAGGGACGGTTGCGCAAGCTGGAGCGTAAAGGTGCGCGCGCCGGTTTGGAAAATCTGCGCGGCCTGCGGCTCGAGGCCGGCTATTTCGTCGAATATCTGGTGCCGGTGGCGAGCGTGGATGCCTTTCATGTCTATTTTCCGGATCCCTGGCCCAAACGGAAACATCAACGGCATCGGCTGATGAACCCGCGGTTTGCCGAAGCGGTCAGCCTGGCGCTGCAACCGGGAGGTTCCATTTACCTGCGCACCGATGATCCCGGTTACTTTGACATCATGCGCGAGGTGTTCGGCAGCCAGGCACGGTTCGCGCCGGTGGAGACTCCGTCCGAATTGAGCGCCGTGCTGACCGACTTCGAACGGGAGTTTCAGGCGCGGGGCGTCAAAACGTTGCGGGCGGCTTATCGGTTGCAGGCAGGCTAAACGTCAATAATCGGTCCGCCGTCGTCCTTGCGGGAGCGCCGCTGCCGGCGTGACGAGTGGCGATACTCGAGGCGCGCGGAGGGTTTGCCAACCAGCACATTGAGCATCAGCGAAACCAAGCTGATGACCAGTGCCCCCCAAAACGCCGCACTGAAGGAGGTGACATAGAATCCGGACACCAGCCAGCCGACGAAGTAAAGCAACCCGGCGTTGATGACGAGCGTGAACAATCCCAGCGTCACGAACAGCAGCGGGAGCGACAACAACATCAGCACCGGGCGGACGAAGGCATTCAGCAATCCCAGCAACAGCGAAGCCAGAATCAAATCCAGAGGCCGCTGATACTGGATGCCGCTGCTCACCACCTGCGAGGCAATCAACACACCGACCGTGTTGATGGCCCACCGCAGTACAAACGTTTTCAGCCTGGTTGGCATGGCAGAACAATTTGCAACAGGCACCGGTGGATGACAAGGAACGAGTTCCCCACCGACTGTAACTGCCGGCCATGCCCCTGCGACATACCGCTAACGATTGGCTCTGCAACCTCGAGCATTAACCGATAACCGTTCAGGTAGGGCGAGACTCCGTCGAGCCCTGATTTCTCCGCATCGTCGTCCACCTTAAAATGCCGTTACCGCGGGAAGTCTTCGAGCCTTCGAACGTCATGAATTGCCCCTTGTTCACGCTACGGTTTGCGAGTGTGCTGCGGGAAAGTCAGGGCTCGACGGAGTCTCGCCCTACCTGGTGTTTGGTAGTGGTTCTGCCGCGTTGGGTTCATCCGTGGTTCAACTGAATCGCTGCGGCTTGGCTCTTGATGAACCGCGCCGACTCTGCGAGCATTTTTCCGATGAACTCGGTGTCCAAAACGTTCTGCTTTCTCGGCCTGGCCTCCTGGCTACTCGCGACGCCCGCGGGGGCGCAGCGGCAAATGGAAAATCTCACGCGAGGGATGGTGGCGGTCAAACAGGCCGAAGGCGGCGTGTATGTGGGATGGCGGATGTTTGGCACCGATCCCACGAACATCGCGTTCAATCTCTACCGCATCGCCAACGGCGGCGCACCGGTCAAAGTCAATGCTCAGCCCATCACTGACTCGACGAACTTCCAGGATCGCGCCGCGGACACGAGTCAAACGCTGGAATATTTCGTTCGCCCAATCCTGAATGGCCAGGAACTCGCGTCCTCGAAATCCGTTCGCGCGTGGGCAAACAATTATCTCGAAATCCCCATTGAATCCCTGCCCGGTTATCGTCCCGGCGATGCCTCGATTGCCGACCTGGATGGCGACGGCGAGTATGAAATCGTTTTGCACCAGACCTCGCGCGGCCAGGACAATTCCTTTCCGGGTATCACGGGAACGCCGGTTTTGGACGCCTACAAACTGGATGGCACGCACTTGTGGCGCATCGATCTGGGCATCAACATTCGCGAAGGTGAGCACTACACCCAGTTCATGGTCTATGACCTGGACGGCGACGGCAAAGCCGAAGTCGCCTGCAAGACCGCCGACGGAACGAAGGACGGCACGGGCAAAATCATTGGCGACCCGACGAAGGACTGGCGCAATCACGACCAACGCTCACGCCGGTATGGCCGCATTCTCGAGGGGCCGGAGTACTTCACGATCTTCGATGGACAAACCGGCGCCGCGTTAAAAACCGTGGACTACATCCCCAGCCGCGAACCGATCGATGGGTGGGGCGGTATTGGCGGCAACGGCGGCAATGACAGTTACGGCAATCGCTGTGACCGGTTTCTCGCGTGCGTGGCTTACCTGGACGGCGAACATCCGAGCGTGGTAATGTGCCGCGGTGTTTACGGGCGCATCGTGATGGTGGCCTGGGACTGGCGGCACGGGAAATTGACCAAGCGCTGGGTGTTTGACTCCGGCGTCAGTTACCCGCCGTTTGCGGATGCTTCACCATACTCCGGCATGGGCGGCCATTCGCTGTCGGTGGCGGACGTGGATGGCGACGGCAAGGACGAGATTGTTTATCAGGCGATGACCGTGGATGACAACGGTCAGGGGCTTTACTCGACCGGTCGGCGTCATGGTGACGCGATGCACATCGGCGATTTTGATCCAGACCGACCAGGGCTCGAATTGTTCTTGATCACCGAAAACGAGGACCGGACGGTGCGCTTCCAAACTCCCGGAGCAGGCATGCACGACGCCCGCACCGGCGCGGCGATTTGGAGCCATAGTCCGGGCATCGACGTGGGAGGCGGGCTGGTGGCGGATATTGATCCGCGCCATCGGGGTTGCGAAGCCTGGGGCGGCCCCGGTGGATTGCGTGACGCGCAAGGAAAAGAAATCGGACCCAAACCGCGGAACACGCGTTGGGCGATTTGGTGGGACGGCGATCTGTTGCGCGAATTACTGGACGGGACCACGGTTACCAAATGGAATTGGGAAACCGCGAGCGAAGAAAAACTGTTCGCGACCGGCCTCCGCGCGCGGGCGCGCAATCCCAATCTCGCCGGCGACTTCCTCGGCGACTGGCGCGAGGAATTGTTGCTCGCGGCACCCGATGGCCGGTCCCTGCGGCTTTATACGACGACCATTCCGACCAAGCACCGCCTGTACACGCTGATGCATGATCCGCAATACCGGTTGGCCATTGCCTGGCAGAACGTGGTCTATAACAAGCCGCCGCATCCAAGCTTTTATCTCGGCGATGGAATGGCGGAACCGCCACGGCCGAATATTCGGTTGATCGGAAAAGGGGAGGCGATTCGCCGAGTCAATGACCAATGACCAAAGCCCAATGACCAGAGAATTACCAAGGTCCAATGACCAGTTGACCAATGACCAGTTGACCAAGGGGAGGCGGCACGGATTTGCACTGGAGCTTGGGGATTGGGGCATTCTTTGGTCATTGGGCTTTGGTCATTGGTCATTTTGCACTGGTTGGCGAGGCGCCAACCGCTGCACCCGAGGCGGGCGCGCTCCCCGCCCTGGTGCGTCGCTCAGGCTTCGCTTGTTCGTCTCGATGTTGTTCGGCGCCTTGACGGTCTCGGCGGGCACGATTGAAACGTTGGACCACCAGGCCTACGAGGGCACGATCCGCTGGAATGAGGGAACAAAGCTCAGCATCCAAACCAGCAATGGCGCCACCCACCAGATTTCACTGGATCAATTGCGGTATGCGTCCTTGAAGCCGGCGCCGGAGGTCGCGGGACGATTGCCGCGCGGTTGGAGCGCCGAAGACATTGACCAGGTTCAGGGGAACTCCGGCGAGCAGAATGGCGTCTATACATTGCGGGTGCGCGGAGGGCAGGGCAAGGACGTCAAACGTCAAGCCGCGCATTATGCGTATCGCGTTCTGCGGGGCGATGGCGAAGTGGTGGCGCGCGTAACCAGCGTGCGTGGCAGCAACGGATGTTTGGCTGGCGTGATGATGCGCGAGAATCTCGAACCGCCCGGCGGCTTCGTATGGTTGGCGGTTGGGGCGGAAGGAACCTTGCACTTGGACGTCCGCGATTATGGCTGGCATGCGCTGCAACGGCGGGACTTGGGTGCCGTTAAATTGCCGGTATGGTTGAAGCTGGTGCGCCATGAAAAAGACAAGCGAGTCACGGCCTGGCGTTCGGCCAACGGCACCAACTGGCAGGAGGTGGGCCAGAGTCCGATGGGCTGCAAATTGGAGCCGTTTCCCGATGACAGCGACCATTGGCGGCCCAAACTGTGCGCGGGGCTGGCGATCCGAGGAGCCAGCACCGAGAACTTGGCCAGCGCTCGCTTCGATCACGTGGCGCTGACCGCCTACGGACTGTTGGGTGAGTATTTTGCGGACGATCGCTTTCACCGGTTCGTGTTTTCCCGGCCGGACGAGAAAATCCAATTCAATTGGGGTGACAATTCCCCGACAGCGGAAATCGAACCGGACCACTTTGCAGTACGCTGGACGGGGAAATTGGAGCCCAAGTTCACGGAAGCGTATCGATTTCTTTTGGATGCCGACAATGATGCCTGGCTTTGGTTGGACGGTAAGGAAGTGAAGACCGCCAAGTTTAACCGGGAACGTGACGCAGAGTTGGTGCCGCTGGTCGCGGGCCAGCGGTACGAGCTCAAACTCGAATTCAAAGAAGGCGCGGGCGCGGCGTCCGTGCGGTTGGGCTGGAGCAGTCATCGGCAGTTCGCCGAAGTGATTCCTGCCAGCCAGCTCACCTACACCTACGGTCCCGACTCACCGAATGAAGAAGCGACCGAATCCGCTACGAACACGCTTTGCACCAAAGGCATCTGGCTGCGTGGGGGAAGCCTGATTGCCGGTGCCATTCAATCCGCCGATAAGACCGCGCTGCACCTGGCCTTTGGCGGCCAACCGGATTTTTCCATTCTGAATTCGCAAGTCGCCCGGGTGATCTTCCACCGGCCGCGGCGGGCGTCGTGGCTGGAAAACGTGAACAGCCAGGCCGGGGTGCTGTTGAAGACCGGCGATCTCCTCGAAGGCGAGTTTGTGAAAATGGATCGCGGCGCGTTGACCATCCAGTCGGTGTTGTTTGGCCAACGGAAATTCTCGCTCGACAACGGGGAATTGGTGGCGCTGCTGTTGCGCCCCATGGGGAAAGCCCCGGCAACTTTTAAACTGCGATTGGTTTCCGGCTCGGTGCTGCGGATCAACCGCCTGCGCGCGGAGGGCGATACCTTGCACGTGGAAGATACTTCCTTGGGCGAAGTCGCGATTTCGCAGCAGGTGATTGCGGAAATCGAACGGATCACGACGAGTGAACCGAGCGCACTTATGGACGCACAAGCTCCAGGGAAGCAATGAGGGTCGTCAAGGCAATGAACGGTTACACAGCACGGTTCGGCGGCGTTCGCCGATTAGTCGGGGCCGCGGGACAGGAACGGCTCCGGCAGGCGCATGTCTGCGTGGTGGGGATCGGCGGGGTGGGTTCCTGGGCGGCGGAGGCGCTGGTGCGATCAGGCATTGGACAACTCACGTTGGTGGATTTCGATGAGGTGTGCATCAGCAATACCAATCGCCAGGTGGCCGCCTTAACGGGCAACTTCGGTCAGCCCAAAGTGGCGGTGATGGGGGAACGTCTCCGGGCCATCAATCCTGACGCGGCCGTGAACGCGGTGCAGGCTTTCTTCACGGCGGGCAATGCCGAGCAGCTTTTGGCCACCCCGTATGATTTCCTCGTGGACGCCATTGATCGGATTAGCGCCAAATGCCTGCTCATTGCCCGGTGTCGCAACCAGGGGATTCCCGTGATCTGCGCGGGAGCGGCCGGCGGTCGGCGCGATCCGACGCAGGTGCGGGTGGATGATCTAACGAAGGTGTCGCACGATCGTCTGCTGCAGGCGGTGCGGCGGCGCTTGCGAGCCAAGCATACGTTTCCCCGTCTCCCGAAACCGCTCGGCGTGCCGTGCGTGTATTCACCCGAACCGGTCGTCTATGCGCGGAAGGACGGGACAGTCTGCGTTCAGCGGGAGAAAAGCGCCGATCTGCGCATCGATTGCAATACGGGTTACGGGACCGCCGCGTTTGTGACCGGCGCATTTGGGTTTGCGG
Source organism: uncultured Verrucomicrobiae bacterium (assembly GCA_963788655.1). Lineage (GTDB taxonomy): Bacteria > Verrucomicrobiota > Verrucomicrobiia > Limisphaerales > JAFGQR01 > JAFGQR01. The sequence continues at coordinate 60,882 of CAWBHS010000007.1, forward strand.
CGGCGGCGTACGTGGTGGCGCGGCTGACGGAACCAAGCACCAATGAAAGCAACGAAAATAGCTGAAGGGTTGAAGCGCCAGAAAATCGGCGCGCCCTGCGCACACTTTGGATTGTGTACCAAGAGCACCGAACAGCGAGGTTAAAACCCAAGGTCCGCAAATATCGAATTCGTACGTCATGATTGCCGAAGGATGGCCTGAAAACATGATGCACCGCAAAGACACGAAGAGCGCAAAGATGTTGCATGCAACAATCTTTGCGCTCTTCGTGCCTTCGCGGTGCAATGGGATCATCCGAATCCTCACCTTGGGAGTGGATTCCCACGAACCAACATGAATGAAGGATAGACGCCGGCGTGCTGTTTGCGCGTATTTCGCGTTCTTCGCGATGAACTGAGCCAAGTCACCTTACAGCTTAAAGCAGGCTCAAAATCAGAAACCGCCGAAGAGCCGTTGGAAGTTTTGCTCGAGGCGACCGCACAGGGTTTCGAGGGGGACTTCGAACAACTCGGAAGCAAATTGACACACGGCTCCGAGATTGGCCGGGTGGTTGAGCGCTCGGCCGGTGTGGGCTTCGTAAAGCGGATGGCTGTTGCGGTCGGCAGGCAGGAGTTGGTCCGGCGCATCGGTTTCGATCAGCAAGCGATCCCAAGGCACCTGTTTGAAGGCCTCGCGCTGCCGTTGCTTGCGGTCATGGGCGAAGTAGCCGGGCAGTGAGAAGTAGCCACCGAGCGCCGCGAATTGAGCCACCATTTCCGCCGAGCCACCGTAGCTGTGCAACAAAAATCCGCGCTTCGGTCGCGGATGCTCGCGCAGCAAATCGTAAAGCCGGCCCCAGGCGCGCAGGCAGTGAATGCTCACGGGCAGGTTACGTTCCGTCCCGAGTTGCAACTGGGCGAGAAAGACATCCTCCTGTCCTTCGTAGGCCAGTTCCGCTTTCCAACGGTCCAGTCCAATTTCACCGATGGCGGCCGGCAACTGATCCAGGTAATGCCGAAGATTCGCTTCCCAGTCCGCCGAGCGTTGACCGACGTACCACGGATGATAGCCAAAGCTGGGCAGGACTTGAGCGTGGCTTTGGGCCAACGACAACACGTCCGGCCAGTCGGCTTCGCAAGAACCGTTGACCACCATCCGCGCAATGCCTTCCTCGTCGCATGCGGCCAGCAACTCGGCCTGCCGGCCACCAAGCCGCTCATCGTGCAGATGATTGTGGGCGTCGTAGAAGCGCATGACCGCACGAAGGACAGCGCCTACTTTGGTCGGGAGGCTTCTTTTTGGCGCCGGACCAGTTGGCCTTGGAGGAATTTGTCCGGGCCCGCTTCCTGCCAGGCGGAGAGCCAGAGGTCCGCGAGCATTTGGGCGCCCTTGAGCAGTTGCGCGGAGAGGAACGCGCGACCCTCGGGCGAGACGACCGGTTGCACGGACAATTTGCCTTCCTTGTCCAGACGGTAAAGCGGCTCAACCATTTTGGCTTGGGCTTCCAGGTAGGTCATGACCACCGGGAACATGTTGGTCGCAGCGGCGGCTCCGTGGATTTGGGCAAGGTTCCGCGCCGGGTGAATGCCGGGCCGCAATTGCGCGAAATCAATCCCCGCGCGTTCGATGAATCCTCCGTCGATCCACGCATGGAAACGGCGACTGGTTGTGTAACCGCGCGGATTGGGTTCCACCCAGCCGTTGTAATGCTTGGTCGTGTGCAGCGGTTGCGCGCCGTCCGCCACAAAATGGCCCATGACGCCCATGAGGTAGATGATGTTCTTTTGGGCGTTGGCGATTTCGTCGGGCGTACCGCCGAATTGCCCGAAGGTGCGCAGATAGGAAAAACACGATTTAAGCTTGGCGTAACGCTCCGTAATCGTCCACGGCAGGAAACCAATGAGGTTGCGCGTGTGGTCGGCGTTCTTCAGCGGATCAATCGGGGGAAACCGATCGGGATGGGCGGCGCGGGCCAAGGCCAGTTGCGCGACAAAATCATAGCGGAAGGGGCTGAGTTGCTCCGGTGTCAGTTGATACCGCGCCAGATCGTCCAGATCCAGGAAGTGGTCGGGATTGTTCAAATGCCGGAAGGTTAGGTCCGGGGCATTGCGCCAGCGGTCGGCTTCGCCACCCAGGAAGGCAATTCTTTCCCGGGCTGCGGGGGTATTCACAAAGGCAGAAAAGTCCGCCGGGAGCGCGGCCAAGGCCAATTGGTTCACCATCCGGTGCCCGGCGTAATCCCACGCCCCACCCGTCTGCGGAGCACCCAACCAAGCCAAAACCGCTGCCAAACAAACCAACCAACGTCTCATCATCGCGCCAGGGTGCCGGAGGCTGGAACGCTTGTCAGCCCCGAACTGGTCAAGTTTCTGTAACGTTGGGCTTGCCAAATGCTTTGCCATCCCTAGATTTAACGGCTCAATTGAATGAGCCTATGATACTAAAATGGCTAATGCCTTTTGTTGCCCTCGGTGCCCAACCCAACGGCCAGCAGTCCGCTGCGCCCGGCTGGTTGCAGTTCTTTCCATTTATTTTGTTGATCGTGGTGTTTTATTTCGCCCTGATCCGGCCGCAACAGAAGAAGGCCCGGGAACATGAGGCCCTGATCAAAGCCGTGGGCAAGGGCGACCGAGTCGTGACCAGCAGTGGAATTATTGGAACCGTGGTTGGCGTCAAAGAACGCACGTTTTGCATTCGTTCCGAAGATACGAAGCTCGAAATTCTCAAATCGGCCGTTTCCGAAGTCACAGAGCGGGCCGGTGAATCCAAATCGTAACCTCCTTACATGAATCGATCGCACCTCTGGAAGTTTCTCCTCATAGTCTTTATTCTGGGCTGGTCTTTGTACGAGATCTATCCGCCCTCCGGACGCAATGTCATTGATGTCTTTGTTGAGAAAGCGGTCAACCAGGACGCCACGTTCACCAACATCGTGAACCAAGCCCGGGCCCTCGAAGTCGAAAAACCGGGCCGGCTTTTCGCCAATCTCAAAGAGGCGATGGGGACCAACGACATCACCAAGTATTTCCCCTACATTGACACCAAGAACGAGGACAATCCCTCGCTGTTCGACCTGCTCTGGGTCCAACGAGAAGCCTCCGGGCGCATCCGCTTGGGCCTGGATTTGCAGGGCGGCACCTCCTTTCTGGTGGAAATGGACACCAACAAATTGCAGAACGTGTCCAAGGAAACCGCCTTGTCCCATGCCGTGGAAGTCTTGCGCAAACGCGTGGACAAATTGGGGGTTGCCGAACCGATCATCCAACCGGCCGGCTCCGACCGCATCCTGATCCAGTTGCCGGGCTTGGCGGAGGCGGACAAGGAGCAGGCGGCGCGGATCATCCAGAAGGCGGCGTTCCTGACCATTCGCATGGTGCATCCCGACAGCGCCCAGTTGATTGCCCAGGGGATTATCGAGCCCGGTTACCAGATCATGGAGGAAACGCGGGATCTGCCCGACGGCACCAAGAGCCGCATTCGCTATCTTGTCAAGAAAACGCCGGAGCGGGGTCTGACCGGCAAATACATCGAGCGGGCCAGCGTTTCCCGCGATCCGATCACGAACAAACCGGAAATCAATTTCGAATTGGACAGCGAAGGGGCCAAAATCTTTGGCGACATCACCCGGGAATACCAGCCCAAGGGCAACAAGTATTACCTAATGGCGATTGTCCTGGACGACGTCCTCTACTCCGCCCCGCGCATCAACGAGCCCATCGAAGGCGGACGCGTGCGCATTACCGGTGACTTCACGGATCAACAGGCCTTCGAATTGGCCAACGTGCTCGAGAATCCCTTGGAAGCCCCGGTGAAAATCATCGAGGAGCGCTCGGTCGATCCTTCGCTGGGCAAAGACTCGATCCGCAGCGGTATCAAGGCCTCGCTCATTGGCACCCTCGCGGTCGCCGCGTTCATGCTGGCTTATTATCTGATGGCCGGCTTGGTGGCGAACGTCGCGTTGCTGTTGAACATCGTCATCCTGCTCGGCTTCATGGCCTACATCCAGGCCACCCTCACGCTGCCCGGCATCGCCGGGGTCGTGTTGACCATCGGTATGGCGGTCGATGCTAATGTGCTGATTTTCGAGCGCATTCGGGAAGAATTGGCCGCCGGCAAATCGCTGCGGGGGGCCTTGAATGCCGGCTACGACAAGGCATTCAGCACGATCTTCGATACCAACCTCACCACGTTGATTTCGTCGGTGATCCTGATTTACATGGGCACCGGGCCGGTCAAAGGCTTCGGCGTCACGCTCACCATCGGGGTCACGGTCAGCATGTTCACCGCGTTGGTGGTCACCCGGTTGATCTTCGATTTTCTCCTGGCCAAAGGCTGGTTGAAGTCGCTGCGGATGCTGCACTTGATCGGCAAGACGCGCATCGACTGGCTGAAGTGGGCACTGCCGGCGTTTGCGGCCTCGTGGGCATTGATCATCGCCGGCATGAGCTACGGCGTCTTCATCAAGGGCACGGACGTGCTGGGCTACGAATTTGTCGGCGGCGACAGCATGCAATTGTCCTTCCAGGAGAAGATCGGCGTGGACGACCTCCGCAAAGTCATCTCCGGCTTGGACTTGGGCGAAGCGATGATCCAGTATCAAAAGGATCTTTCGACCGGCAAGGAAACGCTCCTCATCACCACCCGCAACATGGAAGTCAAACAGGCGGGCGGCCAGACGGCGGACCCCTCCCTGTTGGTGGAAAAGGCACTGAAGAAAGATTTCCCGAAAGCCGGATTCAAGGTGCTGGGCGTCCAGCGGGTGGGTGCCACGGTGGGCAAGGAAATTCAACGCACCGCCATCATTGCGGCGTTGCTGGCCATGTTTGGGATCCTGGTGTACGTGGCGTTTCGATACGAACTCTCGTTTGCCGTCGGGGCGGTCATTGCCATCATCCATGACATTCTCATGACCATGGGCTGGTTCTTCCTCTCCGGCCGCGAATTGAGCGCGCCCATTGTGGCGGCCATTCTCACCATCATCGGGTTTTCAATCAACGACACCATCGTGATCTTTGACCGCATCCGCGAGGACTTGAAACTGGGGGTGCGGGGGAGTTTTCGTGACGTCATCAACCAGGCCGTGAACCAGTGCTTGAGCCGGACCATCATTACCTCCGGCACCGTCTTCCTGGCCACGATGTCGCTGTTCCTGTTCGGCGGGGGCGTGATCAACGATTTTGCCTTTACCTTCCTGATCGGCATCCTTACCGGCACCTACTCCAGTATCTACATTGCCAGCGCGATCGTCCTCTGGTGGCACAAAGGTGAACGGCCCAAGCTGGCGATGCAGGTGAGCATCGAGACGGCGGCGCCGGCCACGAAGGCCTGACGCCCCCGATCATGCTGGCGCTGGCGGCAATCCTTTCAGCGAAGTGGGTCATTTTCATCCTCGTGGTGCTGGTGTTTCTGGCGCTGGACCTCGGGGTGTTTCACCGACAAGCCAAAGAAGTGCGGTTCCGCGACGCCGCCGGGTGGACCGCCTTTTACGTGGCGATGTCGCTGCTTTTCGGTTACCTGATGGCGCCCCGGCTCGTGCCCCAGTGGGGCCACTTGGAGACGCAAGAATTCATCACGGGCTATATCCTGGAACTCTCGTTGTCCATGGACAACGTCTTCGTGATGGCCGTGATCTTCGCCTATTTTGGCGTGCCCCTGGCGTATCAGCACCGCGTATTGTTCTGGGGCATTCTGGGCGCGCTGGTCATGCGTGGGGCCATGATCTGGTTGGGCGTGGAACTGGTGCATCGCTTCTACTGGATGCTGCACGTGCTGGGCGTCTTTTTGATTGTCACCGGCATTCGCATGATCTTCGCCAAAGAAGAAGGCGTCCATCCCGAACGGAACCTGGCCATTCGCGCCGCTCGCAAGCTCCTGCCAGTCGCCACCCGCTTTGACGGCCACCGGTTCCTCACCCGCGTCAAGGGCAGCCTGGCGCTGACCCCGCTGGCGCTGGTGTTGCTGATGGTCGAAACCACCGATTTGGTCTTCGCCATGGATTCGATCCCCGCCATCCTGGGCGTGACCGCCAACCCGTATATCGTTTTCACGTCGAACGTGTTCGCCATCCTGGGATTGCGCTCGCTTTACTTCGTGCTGGCCGGGGCCATCGACTACTTCCGCTACTTGAAATTTGGTTTGTCGTTGGTGCTCGTGTTTATTGGCGTCAAAATGCTGATTGCCGAAACGGAGTTTGCCGTCTCGACGCGGACGTCGTTGTACGTGGTGGGCGGGATCATCCTGGTTTCCATTGTCGCCTCGATCTTTCTGGCCCGCATGGGTACGTCGAAAGACGGCGATTCGTCCAAGGACGCTTGAAAGAGGCCGGCTATGGCCGGTCCTATTAATACTACAGGGACAGTTCCGGCGAATCGCGGCAGGAGCGCGGCGTTTACGCCGCTTCACCGTCCTATCCCGCAGGCCTTTGGTGCTGGAAGCGGCCTAAAGGCCGCGCGCCTTTTTGTGAAAGTGTCGCTGTAGTGTTAGATCCTTCCTCTCACCCGGTAATGATCGCGGCGCGGTGTGATTTCCACCACTGCGAGCATATCAGCGCGAACTCGCGTCCGTATGGCACCAAGTATTGAGTCGATACGGCCCGGGCGCCAGGACATTTCTTCGTTCTTGGTCATTGATCAATGGTCACCGTTGCCCTCATCGGATGGCTGAACTCAGCCCTGAAGTTTTCAAACGGTCGCCAGACGGATTTGGCAATTGCGCGAAAACGGAGTTCCGCAATGGCACACTCATAGCTATCGGAGAGACGACTTTGATGTGGTTGTAAGTTATGAGTGAGCGTCAGAAACAAACGGTCTTCCTGAAGCGACTTCTTCAAAACGAAGAATCCGAGCAACAACAGGAATTGCAGCAACGAATCGCCCAGGCGGAACGTGACGAACGATGCGTCCGTACGGCGATGCATTTGGTGGCGGTGATCGGATTGCTAAGTATTTCAGGCATTTGTTACGAAGCGGTTTTTGTCGAGGATTTCTTCCAAAACCCAACGCATCTGTTGACCCGCGTCCTGGCCTATTTGGGGTTGGGATCGCTCATCTCCTGGGTCATGTTCTTAGGGTACTATTTATGGCATCGCGCTTTGACCAACCGCTATTGCGAGGAATGCCGACGCTTGCTCATGACCGCCCAACAGCACGCGGTGGTCCAGATGGAGCCATCTTCCTGCTCGGAAACGACACAGTGGGTTGTCTCAAAAGAGGACACTCCGCCCGACCTGCAAAGCGATCCGTTGCGCAAAGCGGCTTAACCCGACCGCGAAAGTTTTCCTTCTTCCCCCCTCCCCTGAACCTCGCCGGAGCCGTTGGTTCCCGGTGGCAATCACCGCACCGCCACCGTTTTCCCGCCCGGCTCGATCACCACGCGGAATCCCACGTTGTAAACCTTTTCGTAACTCGGATAAGCCCAGCGGAAGCCGGAACCGCACCGCTGCGGGCGATCACGCCACGAACCTCCGCGGACGACTTTCCGGCCATTGAAGATTACCGCCTCGCGCCCGTCGGCCGGATGGTACGGATAGGGCCGGTAGGTGGTCCGGGTCCATTCGGCGGCGTTGCCGTGCAGGTCACACAATCCCCAGGTGTTGGGTTGGTAACTGCCAATTGCCGCGGTAACCAGCGCGCCGTCGTCGAAACGATGGTCGCGCACCACCAGATCGGGGGCTTGGGGACGCCAGCCTTCATCGGCGAGTTTGCGGAGATTCACGTCGCCCATATTGCCGAAGCGGCTGAAGTCCGTGTCCAGGTCGCCGTGGAATAACCGTGAGGCAGTGCCGGCGCGGCAGGCCCATTCCCATTGGGCTTCGGTGGGCAGAGTCACTTCTTCGCCCAACTTGTCGCCGAGCCAACGGCCGAAGGCCAGGGCTTCTTGCCAGGAAACGCGCACCACCGGTTGGCGAGGTTCGTTCAACGGCCAGCCCAGGTAAGCCTCGGCAAAAATCCATGAGCTGCGATGCTCGAAACGGCTGTCATGCGACGGATCAAACTGGGCGAATTGTTCGTTGGAGACTTCGCATTTGCCCATCCAGAACGGGTGGTCCACGGTCACGCGGGTCAGCGGGCGCTCGTCGGGTGCGCCATCCGGATCGCCCATTACGAAGGAACCGGCCGGAATGCGGACGAACTCCATCTTGATCCCGTCACCCAGATCAACGATGCGTTTGACCGATCCTTGCGCCGCCTGCAACGCGCGGGCCTGGTCGGCGGTCATCGGCCAATTAGGCGCAGTCACAATCTCCGGCTTCGACTCCGGCAGCGGCTCCGGCATCACCGGCACGGGTGGCACGTAATCCGGTTCGGGAACTTCCTCATCGTTCTCCATTACGCCACCGTAAAGCCGGCGCAGTTCCAGCCGGCGCGCGCACTGGTTGTCGGGGACTTTGGTGGTTTCCGCCCAGGTGCCCTGGCAGGGCGCATTGAGATCGATCCAGGTGATCAACCGGTCCCAGGCTTCGTCATTGAGCCGGACGTGGTGGTGTCCTTTGATCAACATTTGCACCAACTCTGAGGTATCCGCGTGGAATTCCATCGGCGGCAGCAAGTGCAGGTCGCTCTCCAATCCACCCACTCGCACGTATTGCCGCAACACGGCATAACTGGGCTCGAATACGCCGGCGTACTTGCCCAGCAATTCCGGCTTCGTGCCGTGCATGAACTTCGTTCGCGGCTGGCCGTGTTCATAGACCACGTAACCGCCCTGATCGCGGCGCAAGTCGGGAAGACGCTGGCCGTCATCGCGCGGTTGGCCGTTGTGGCAGCCGACGCAATAGCGGTCGAGCACGGGTTGAACTTCGCGCGCGAAACTGAATCCGCGCGCGGGGCCGCGCCACGGTTGAATGGCGGAAGGCTCACGTTCGAGGGCCAGGCGACGATTCATGCCCGGCGGCGCCGTGCTTTGCCGGTCGTGGCAGCCCACACACGAGACGTTTTCGCCCGGCATGGCGGTCATCCAACTGCGCATCAGCGCCACGGCTTTGCCACCGGCATCGAGCGGTTGAAACGAAAGCGGTTCCTTGGCCGGCACGTGGAACAGCGCGGAACCATCGGCTTCCACCGGCACCGTGCCCAATACGCGCTTGACCTCCCACGGTCCGTCGGCGCCCACGCGATGGTCAATGCCGGCCAGTTTTTGGTAGCCGAAATGGTAGGTGAACACGCGCAGGCTCTTCACCGTTCCGCGCGGCACACCTTTCAATCCCGGTCCGCGGTAAACGTCCTCCATATAGACCAACGCCTCCGAGCGCTCTGGTTGCGACTTGGGCTCGATGACCGGCGGGATCGGTCGTTTGACCAGAGGAATGGGCTGCATCAGTGCAAAGCCTTCCTCCTCTTTCACCAGCACTGTGTTGTCAAACGCATCGACCAGGTAAATGCCCCACAGGGCGTCTGGATTGGGTTTGCACGCCACCAGGAAATAATTGTCGCTGAGCGGCCAGGGATGCAGGAACTTCGGCCAGTGATGTTCGGTAAGCTTGTCTTCGATCTTTGGTTCCACCGGCTGGCCGCGGCCGGGAATACGTTGCACCACGCCGTCGATTTCGTGCCGTCCCCGGGCCGGATCGAATAGCACCAAGTCGCCCACCCGGCCTTCGTGATGGCCCGTGACGATACTAATGAATTTCGTTTCGTCACCGGGAATGGCGCGGGCAAAAAACATGGCGTTCGGCCAGTAGGAATTGGCGCCATAGTACTCCATCTGCCCGGTGCCGTCGGGATTCATACTCATGAGCAGACGGTTCCAAACGTGCGGCGTGTCGGTGTAATCCCAGCGCAGGTAGAGAACTCGCCCGTTGTTCAACACACTCGGGGTGTAGTCATGGTCCTGCTCGAAGGTTAGTTGGCGGATGTTGCATCCGTCGGCGTCCATTTGATACAACATGCCGACAATTACCCCGGCGTTGCAGGGCACGCCTTGGAGCGGCGCCGTGGACAGAAAATCGATGTGTCCGTCGGGCAGGTAAATGGCGTTGTAATTGTGGACATCCGACAGGCTGGGCGTGAGTTGATGCGGCTCAGCCGGGCGTCGGGCGGCGAGCGTGGAGGGATTGAGTTTAAGTTCGTGAATCTGCCACTTCCGGTTTTCGTCCGGCATCGAGTAGAGCAATTTGTCCGCGTTCCAATGAAGGTCCAGATCGTTGATCAACCACGGCTCTTCCGGCTTGAACAGCGTGGTGAGCGCACCGTCCGGCTGGACCGGGGAGAGCGCGGCGATTTCGTTGTCCCAGTGGTCCACGTTGGGCATGGTGCCGTTGTTCCAGGAACTCTGGCGCGGCACGCCGAGGAATTCGCCGTAGCCGTAGCCTTCCCAACTGGACCGTCGCGCATCGCCGATGGGTTTGCGTTTGAGCACCAGCAAATGATCGAAGTCGAGCAACGGATTGGCGAGGAGGGCTTCACGTTTCAAGGCTTCAAGGTCGGCATAGAGGGTGGCGAGATATTCGTAGTCGGTGAGGGATGGTGAGGCCGTTCCCGTGGGGTTCGATGTGCGCGTTTGGCTGAGCGATCCCCGCGTTTCTAACCGGGGAAGAATGAGCGGACTCACGTCCGCTGCTACGAGGCTCCAGGGTGGCCAGCGCAGATTCGATGGATTTTTCAAGCTGGTCCAATCGCTTCAGATATTCGCTGCCGCGCGGATAATTTTCACCGTAGGTTTTGGTCAAATCCGAGATCGCCAACCGCAGGCCTTCGAAGTCAAAACTACTTGCTCGCACCAGCGAGGCATCCAACTGCCGGGACCGATAGTACAATTCCCGCGTCTGTTCCATACCGACCTGGTCCACAACCCTACTGGCCAAGCGAGCTGCGGCGGTCGCGAGGGGAGGAACACGATCACATGCTTGCGCATACCGCTGCGCCAACGCGATCCAATCTCCCGGCGTCCAATCGAATTCGTAGATGCGGTCTTCGCGTTCCCAGTTCATCTGCTGACGTTGTGGGCCTTCAGGAAAATCGCGGGCGACCCATTCGAACAAACGCTTCCGTGCCGCGGCGCGCGCTCCGAGCACACTGAACCGCACGGTGCCGTTCGTGCCGGCCCAATCGTCCACGCCGATCCAGGTTTCGAACCGTTCGTATTCCCCGTCCAACGGCACCCGGATCACACTGTCCGCTTGCACGTTCAGTCCGCGGTCAAACTCGCGGCCTGGCAGGCGCATTTTTTGATAAAGACCGGAGCGCAAGGTCAGATTCAATTCGTGCCGGCCCCGGAGCACTTTGAAATTCTTGGAGTCACTGAGTGAAGTGACCGAACCGTCTTTGCCGATCAAGCGCGCGTCCGCCCAATCCGCCACGCCCCATTTGACATCCGGGCAACCGGTCACAAAGAGGTACATATCCCGCGCGCCATTGATCGATAGCTCAATGTGTCGGGCGGGTTGTTGACCGCCACGCATCGTGCCGCTCTCGAAGGGAGCGAATCCCTCCTCCAGATGCCGGGCCTCGAGGGCTTGCAGCGAGGCGAGCATCGTGTCCTGCCAGGTTGCCTTTTTCATGTAAAAGGCAGGATCCGCCGCCAATGCACCCAGCGCGAGTGATAGTCCCAAGAAAGGAACCAGAGGGAAAAGCAATGCAGAAAGCCGTTGAGTCTTCATTTGATTGGATGTGCTTTGTTCGGGCGAGAAGCATAGACAACCGCCGGCCAAATGCCATCGCAAAATGGACGGCGGAGCGCCGCCATTCTTGTCGGCTCGAACGTTGGTGTGAGCCTCGGGCCGACAGGAATGTCAGTGCTCCTCGAAGCGTGGCTTTCCACGCTTCACCACTTTAACGCTTCAATCCTTCAACCTTCTTCCGCGCACCAACAAATTAATCCGCTTTTCCCTTTCCTCTTTTCGACCGCGTCTCCATGCTCGCGCCCTGTTTGAAAAATCGTCCGAGCAGGGACGCGTCCGGTTCGGAGTCCCGCCTTCAGGCGGTTCAAACGCTGTGCCGCCTAAAGGCGGGACTCCAAACGGCAATTGTTGAACCGAACTTAACAACACAAACCTGTTTACAAACTATGACACTGCCAACGGTATTAATTCGGCCCGGTGAAGCCGACCGGGTGCTCGCGGGACATCCATGGATTTATCACGGCTCCGTTTTGCGTCTGACCGCCCCGGCGGCGGACGGCGATGTGGTACAAGTCAAAGATCATCGCCAGCGTTTCCTGGGCCTCGGATACTACAATTCCAAATCTAAAATCAATGTCCGCCTGATTTCGCCCGAACGGGTGGACGTGGATGCCGACTTCTTCGAACAACGCATTCGGGCGGCGTTGGCGGTTCGCCGGCGGCACCTGCCCGGAGCCACTTCATTCCGCGCGGCCAATGCGGAAGGGGACTTTCTCAGCGGCTTGGTCGTGGACAAGTATGAGGACGCCCTGGTGCTGCAAACTTCCGCGTTGGGCATGGACCAGCGCAAGAGCTTGATCGTGGCGGCCCTCCAACGGATTTTCTCAGCGCGGCTGATCGTCGAACGCAATGAACTGGCGGCGCGTAAGTTTGAGGGATTGCCCGATACCAACGGCCTTCTGGCGGGCGAAGGCGACGCGCGCGTGACGGTAAACCTCAACGGGCTGACGTTTACCACCGATTTGCTGACCGGCCAAAAAACCGGTTTATATCTCGACCAACAAGTGAACTACGCGCGCGTGGCCGACTTTGTTCCTCTGCTGCCCGGCGCCCAAGTGCTGGACTGCTTCAGTTTCTTGGGCGGCTTTGCCATTCACGCCGCCCACGCCGGCGCCGCGCATGTCCATGGGATCGATCAAAGCGCGGACGCCGTGACCGCAGCCAACGCCAACGCCGCGGCCAATGGCTTGGCGGAGCGCTGTTCCTTCGAAGCGGCCAACGTGTTCGATTGGCTGAAAGCAAAAACCGCATCCCGGCCGAACGAAAAGGTGATTCCACAGTTTGATCTGATCATTCTCGATCCACCGTCCTTCACGCGGAACCGCGCGTCAGTGCCGGATGCATTGCGCGGCTACAAGGAAATCCATCTGCGGGCGCTGAAGCTGCTCAAACCCGGCGGCATCCTGGCCACGTTCTGCTGCTCGCATCACGTGGATGCGGAGACTTTTCAGGATGCCATCCTGGCGGCGGCGTTTGACGCCCATCGCGTGCTCCGCCGAATCGCCACGTTCAGCCAATCGCCGGATCATCCCATTCTCCCGTCCATCCGGGAAACGGAGGTACTTGAAGGGCTTTGCTTTTGAGGTAGTCCGCTAAGGGTCTGTCTGCGAAGTCGCCCGAACGGACACACCTTGATACAGTTATCATTACCGCCCGCCGACGTTGCTTGACGCCGATGGCGGGGCGATGGGAAAAGCTTGTCGGGCGGCCTCCATGAACGCAGCAAGGCTCCGCTGGCCTCGCTACCATGAATAGAACATGAGCACAATACGACGTTGCCACTTGTCCTCGCCTGCTTGGTGGGGCGAGCAGTGTCTGGGTGATGGGTTTGATCCGGACCGAAAAGGAGCCGCGGAGGCGGCCTTCCAGCAACCAACACACGGGAGTAACTTTATGAAATCAATAATGCGGTTGTTCTCACCCACGTTCTTGTTGGCCATGTTGCTCGGGCTCGCGTCCGGCATCACGGCCCGGGCAGCCACCCCGGTTCCCGTCGCCGCGAGTGCCCAAGCCTCCTACTTTCCTCCGCCCGAATCGCAGGGCGGTTGGCGAAAACTGGGTAGTGCGTCGGACCTTCGTCGGGTCGGAGGCATGGACCCGCAGAAGCTCGACCAACTGCGGGAGTGGTTACTGCAATCCGACCGACGCACCTTTGCCGCCACCGTCATCCGGCACGGATGGATCGTGCTCGAGGTCGAACGCGGTAACAGCGCCAAGACCGACGCCCGTCGCGTGGCTTCGTGCTCGAAGGCCGTGTGCGCGACGGTCCTGGCGATTGCGGCGGAGCGCAGTCAGCACGGTTTAACACCGCGCAAAATGTCGTTCGACGATCCGGCGTTTCAATTCATTCCCTGGGCGCAGCCGTTGAGCGATCCCCGCATGGCGAAGATCACCGTCAAGCAACTACTCAATCACACCTCCGGGATTTGTCCCGAAGCGACCGGGGCGCCCAACGACGGGTCATGGGAATATATTCTGGGCCACACGGGCGATCCGCGCACCGCCCGGCTGGCCTTCGATCCGGGAACCGGGTGCGGTTATTCGACGCACGCGCTGGCCCATGCGGCGCTGGTGTGCGAAAACGTAACGGGCAAGCCCTACGACAAGTTCGCCATCGAATATCTCTTCAAACCGCTCGGCATCGAGCATTGGTGGTTTCAATATTACAACGGCGGCCCGAAGATTGGGCGCCATCCCTCGCACGGGCTGGGCATGCCGGCGCGTGATTTGGCGCGGATTGCTTACTGTATGCTACGCGAGGGCCGGTGGCAGGAACGGCAGGTGATCCCGAGATGGTTTGTCGATGAAACCGCCGCGCCCACGCAGAACGTAAAGACGCCGGAGATGCGGTGGAAGCTGAACCCGCAAATTTTCTCGCACGGCTGGGAACTACCCGCCCGACTGACCGGCGAGGATGGCCGCAGCGGGAAGGGGATTCCGGCGGATGCGCGTTCCAAGCCCGGGTCGGGCGGTCAACTGATTGCCTTTGTGCCGAGCCTCGATCTGGTGATCACGCGCCAGACCGGCAGCAGCGGGGATTGGCAGTTCGAGGAATACTTGCGCCGGGCCTGCGCCGCCGTCATCGGGGCTTCTCCAAAAACGGAATAACGCGTCTGGGTTCCCCTTGTTCAATTGGAGCGTTGCCGTTAATCTCACCGAACCAACGTGCTGACCGGCGAATGCAGGTAATGTCCGCGTGGTAAAAATCGAATTGTGCGCATAGAAAATCCATTCAACTTCCCCTGGCCATGAACGAACCAAACAAACCTACTTCGGCGACCGAGCCTTCCCTTCAGTCCAAGCATCGATTTCCCTTAGGCGACCGCCGGCATTTCCTTAAAACCGGGGCAATGGCCGTCGCGGCCACGGCCCTCGCCACCCCGCGCATGGTGGCCGCCGACACGGCGCCAAAAAAGGTGCGGATCGGCGTGGTGGGCGGCGGCTTTGGCACCGACTTCCAGTGGCACGAACATCCGGATTGCGTCGTCGAAGCCGTGAGCGACCTGCGTCCGGAACGCCGTGAGGGGCTGATGCGCGTTTACCGGTGCAACAAGTCGTACCCGTCGCTGGAAGAGTTGGTCAAGGATCCGCGAATTGATGCGGTGGCCATTTTCACCGACGGCCCGTTGCACGTGCAGCATGTGGTCGAGTGCATGAAACACGGGAAGCACTGCATCTCGGCCGTGCCCGCCGCCTGGGCCACGCTCGAACAGGCGGAACGGCTGTTGAACACCGTCAAGCAATACGGGTTGACCTACATGATGGCCGAAACCGGCCACTACCAACAGTCCACCATTTCGGCCCGGAAATTCTATCAGGCCGGCCAGTTTGGCAGTCTCTATTACTGCGAGGCGGAGTATCATCACAACGGCCTTGAGGTGTTGTATGTCATCGACGGTAAGCGCACCTGGCGTTACGGCATGGCGCCCATGCACTATCCCACGCACAGCACCTCGCAGCTCATTAGCGTGACCGGCGAGCGGTTGACCCAGGTTCTTTGTCACGGCTGGGGGGACGACAGTCCGTATCTCAAGGACAATCCGTACGGCAATCCCTTCTGGAATGAATCCGCCATGTTCAGCACTGATCGCGGGCACGCCTTTCGCGTCAACGTCTGGTGGAAAGGCGCGCATCGCGGTTGCGAACGGGCGCAGTGGATCGGCAATAAAATGAGTTTCTACAGCAGCCATCCCAACGGCCTGGGCCCGATCATCATCCGGGATGGGGAACAAATGGAAAAGGACGACGCCGGGCATTTGCGCAAGGCCGCCAATTTTGAGAAATACCAACAGGTGGAATGGTGGAAGACGGATTTGCTGCCCGAACCGTTGCGCCACAACACCGGCCATGAAGGTTCGCATGTGTTTCTTACGCACGAATTCATTGACTCGCTTATCCACGGGCGACGTCCATCGGTGGATGTTTACGAAGCCCTGGCGTACACCGTGCCAGGCATTGTGGCGCATCAATCGGCACTCAAAGGCGGTGAACCGATGAAGATTCCGCAATATAAAGAAACGGCGTGAGGCGGTGGCCGGTTCGGCGCGCCACGTTACCTGGCCGAGGTTCGGCGATTCGCCCCGGAGAGTTTGACTTCTCGCCGTCTCACCGCACATTACTGTCGGGTTCTGGGGGCGGTTAGAAAAGGGCGGTTGGTTCGATGGGCGCAGTCAATGCTGGGTTCGTTGGTGATCATGAAAACCAAAGCCAAATCAATCAAGTCGCGCCGGCGCGGCAACCGGCAGCGCGCCAATTCCCCCGTCCGGTCAACCGCGGCCCGCGGCTCCCGGCTTCCGACGGACTCGACGCGGCAAGTGCGGGGGTTGCAGAAACGCCTAACGAAGTTGGAGCAGCAGCACGAAGAACTCCAGCAAGCGCACGCGGAAACCAACGCCCAGCTAACCCGCTATCTGCACTTGTTCGACCTGGCGCCGGTCGGTTGTTTCATGTTCAACGAACACGGCAAAATATGTGACGTTAATCCGACGGCGGTGGAACTGCTGGGCCGGGAGCGCGCCCGTATCTTGGGGCGACGTTTCCAGAGCTTCCTGACCCCGCAAACCAGACCCGAGTTCAACGAATTTCTGCGGTGCATTTTTACCGAACGCACCAAACAGGTATGCGAAGCCCGGTTGAAAACGAAACCGCCGCATGCGGTACACCTGCACCTCGAGGGCACGGTCATTGCCCGGAAAGGGCCGAAGCACGCCTCCTTCTGTCATGCGGTGGCGGTGGATGTTTCCCACTATAAACAAGCCGAGCAGGCGCTGCTCCAGTCCGAACAACGCTTTCGGGAGATGCTCGAGACGCTCGAACTGGTGGCGGTGATCCTGGATCGGCAGGGGAGGGTTGTCTTTGCCAACGCTCATCTGCTGGCGCAAACCGGCCGGCGGAAGGAAGAGGTGATTGGCGGGAATTGGTTCGAACAATTCGTTCCGGCCGAACCGGCGGTCCGGCGGATGTTTGAACGGGCCGTGCGCACCGGACGCTTTCCGCGCCGCTACGAGAACGACATCCGGCTGCACAACGGCGAACGGCGGTTGATTTCCTGGAGCAATACCGTCCTGCGCGATGCGCGCGGTCAGATTACCGGCAGCGCCAGCATTGGCGAGGACATCACCGAGCGCCGGCGCGCCGCCCAAGCGCTCCAGGAAAGTGAAGCGCGGTATCGTCGGCTCTTCGAAAACTCTCCGGTGTCGCTGTGGGAAGAGGATTTGTCCGCGGTGAAGGCACGGTTGAGCGCCTTGCAGGCCACGGTCGGCGACGACTTGGCCAGCCTACCTCGAGGCGCACCCGGAAGTCGTCGCGGACTGCGTCGCCCAAGCGCGCGTCATCGAGGTGAATCGCAAGACCCTGGAAATGTATGAAGCCCGGAGCAAGGCCGATTTTATAGATGGCCTCGCGGTGGTTTCCACGGCGGAAACCTATGCCGCGCATCGGGCGTCGTTGCTGACCATGGCGGCCGGGAAAACCACGTTCGACGTGGAAACCTCCAACCGGACGCTGGCCGGCAATTCCATCGACATTGCGTTGAATTGGTCGGTGGCGCCCGGTTTCGAAGCCACCTACGGCAAAGTCTTGGTATCCATCGCGGACGTTACCAAGCGCAACCAGGCGGAAGCGGCGGCGCGCGTGGCCGCGAACCTGTTGGCCAAAACGTTCGCCAGTCTGGAAGAGGCCGTGTTCGTAATCGATGATCCCACGCGCCGGGTTATTTCTTGCAATCCGGCCGTGCAACGGGTTTTCGGCTATGCGCCGGCGGAGATTGTTGGGCGCAACACAGAGTTCCTGTACGCCAATCGCGCCAGCTACCAAACGTTCGGCCAGCGAGCCGTTGCCGCCATGGACCAAGCGGGCGTTTTTCGAGGCGAGTTTGAGATGAAGCGCCAGGATGGAAGCCGCTTTCCCAGTGAACACACCATTACCGAGATCAAGGACGAATCGGGACATCGGACCCAGGTGGTGAGCGTGGTGCGCGACATCAGCCGGCGTAAACAGGCCGAAGAACAGCTCCGGTCGTACGCCACCAAACTGCAGAGCCTGTCCCGCCGGTTGGTGGAAGTTCAGGAAAGCGAGCGCCGCCATATCGCCCGCGAACTGCACGATGAAATTGGCCAGTCGCTCACGGCCGCGCAAATGCACTTGCAGGCGGTGTTGCGCCAGCCGGGCGCGGAGGCGCTGGGTCCGCGGTTGCAGGAGGGACTCGAGGCGGTCGAGCGCGTGCTCGAACAAGTCCACGATCTGTCCCTCAACCTGCGCCCGTCGATGCTCGATGATCTGGGCTTGGAACCCGCGCTGCGTTGGTACACCACCCGCCAGGCCGCGCTGGCCGGCTTGCGCGCCGAATTGCAATTGGAGCCCTTGGCTGACCGGTTGGATTGGGTGGTTGCCACGGCCTGTTTCCGCGTGGCGCAGGAGGCGCTGACGAATGTGGTGCGTCATGCTCAAGCCCGGACCGTGGTGGTGGCGTTGCACCGAGAACCGGATTCGCTGCACTTGCAGGTGCGGGACGACGGCGTTGGGTTTGCCGTAACGGACATGCGGGCGCAGGCCGTGCGCGGCGCCAGCCTGGGCTTGCTCAGCATGGAGGAACGGGCGTCGCTCGCCGGCGGGCGATTGGAATTCAAGTCCGCGCCCGGTGAGGGAACCGAAATCCATGCGTGGTTCCCATTGAAGGGAACTCCACCGAACCACGTGTCGGGCCCGGGACCGCACCGTAATTCCCATTCTTCTCAACCGGGCGAGAATCGGCGCGCAGGATGACGATGTTAACCGATTTGTAGTCATGCCGAAGAGCAATCCACCCGCAACTGTGCGCGTCTTGTTGGCCGACGACCACACGCTGGTCCGCGCCGGCATCCGCTCGCTGCTCGGGGACATCCCGGGCGTGGAAGTGGTGGCGGAAGCCGGCAATGGCAGCGAAGCGTTGGAATTGGCTCGGCAGCACTTGCCGGACATTGTGCTCATGGATATTGGGATGCCGCGACTTAACGGACTGGAAGCTACCGCTCGACTGCACCGGGAAGTTCCCCAAGTGCGGGTGATCATTCTCTCGATGCACCAAAACGAGGAGTATGTTTGGCGGGCACTGAAGGCCGGGGCGTCCGGCTATTTGCTCAAGAAAGCCGCCACTGCCGAATTGGCGGCGGCGCTCCAAACGGTGATGCGCGACGAAGTGTATTTGAGCCCCGGCATTCCGGTTCGCCTTCGCGAAGTGCCGCCGCCGGAGTTGCTCGCCCAAACCAACTCGCTGGAACGATTGACGCCCCGCCAACGCGAAATCCTCCAACTGATTGCCGAGGGGAAAAACACCAAAGAGATTGCGTTCATTTTGGAGATCAGCACGAAGACCGTCGAATACCACCGCGTGCAATTGATGGATCGGTTGAAGATCCACGATATTCCCGGCCTGGTGCGCTACGCGCTGCGGCGCGGGATGATTGTGCCCGAATCGTGACCCGCGACCGGGACGGCCGGTGGTCAGGCGTGAACGGATCTGCAACCGCCTTCGGAAATGACCAAGGACCAATAACCAATGACCAGAGAAGGTCCAAGGCCCAAGGCCCAATGAACCGGTGGACGCCGCTCGATCATAGGTTGGAGTTTAGGATTTGGTCCTTCTTTGGTTCTTGGTCATTGAGCATTGGTCATTATCCCGGGGCTTGGCAAAGGCGATCGCTCAGTTCATCTTCGTGCGGATGGCACCATGACCTTTCTCCCGATAGTCGATCGCGAACTGCGCGTGCAAGCCCGGCAGGCCACCCTGCACTGGCTGCGGGCGGCACTGGCGTTGATGGTCGGCTTGTTGTGCCTGCAGGCGGTTTCATATTCTCGGGCGGGGATCAGTCCAGCGCAGGGCGGGCGTGATGCATTTCAAGGCCTGGCTTGGTTGGTGGAATTGCTGGCGCTGAGCTCGGCATTGTTGACCGCCGATTGCATGACCAGCGAAAGGCGCGAAGGCACCCTGGGATTGCTGTTGCTCACGAACCTTCGCGGTTACGACGTGGTCTTGGGCAAATTGTTCGCCGTGGGACTGGCGGCGTTTTACGGTCTTTTGGGATTAGTCCCAGTCTTCGCCATTCCCCTGCTGGCCGGTGGGGTTACGGGCGGGGAAGTGGGCCGGTATTCGCTGGCAGTGCTGGCGACGCTTTTCTTTGCCCTGGCCACGGGCGTGTGGGCTTCGTGCTGGCAACGCACCCGGGCGGGAGCGATCCGAGTGGCGTTGGCGGTGGTGTGGGGTGCGGCTCTGGGAGCGCCGGTGCTAGGGTGGCTGTTGGTAAATCATACGTATCTGCGTTGGCTGAGCCCATTGAGCATGTTCCAAGCCGCCGAGGCCACTCGGTTCGCAACCGGCTCACACCATTTCTGGCTGGGACTCGCGGCGGTATTGGGGACCAGTGGTTTCCTCTTGCGGACCGCGGCGCGGATCATTGGTCGCCAATGGCGCACACACGAAACCGAGCCTGAACCGCTGGCCAATCCGCCCCCGAATGTCGGCTACAGCCTCGCCTTGTGGCGGCGTTCACGACAAAGGATGGAGGTTGATCCGGTACGCTGGCTCATGAGCCAATTGCCAGGACAGCAACCGCTGATCTGGGTGGCGGTTGCCTTGTTGTTGGCGCCCTGGTTGTTCAACTTAATTTTGCGCCGGCCCGTCGGTCCCGGGTGGGTCATCTCCTTTTCCTGGCCGATCAACATCGTAACGTCCTTTGGGTCCGCGGCGCTGTTTGCCTGGCTGGCCGCGCGGTTCTTCTTCGAACTCCGGCGCACGGGCGAATTGGAATTGCTGATGTCCACCCCGACGGGTGCCCGTTACCTGGTAACCTCGCAATGGCGAACCTGGATCGACTGGTTGCGCGGGCCGATGGTGGTGTTGGTTCTACTGCAATTGATCGGTTATGGAGGCATGTTCGGTGGCTTACGGCGCCTGCCCACGCCCATGTTCATCGTTCAAGTTTTGAACCTGCTGGCACGACCGGTCAATACCATCCTGTCTGTGCTTGCTTTGTGCGCGGTGGGAATGTGGTTTGGGCTGAATACGCGCAAACACGGGAGCGCCGTGGCTTGGACGGTGGGCTTGGTCAGTGGGATTCCCTGGCTGACTTCGCTCTGCTTACCGCTCGCAATCTACTGGGTGCTCGGCGTCAAGTCATATTCATTTTCCGGCAGCTCCCCGCCATTTTCCTATCTCGCCGCCAGATTTTTGCCGACGTTGCTGGTCACGGGAATCTATGTGTTTTTCATCGTCTGGACGCGCCGCAAACTGCATCACGATCTCCGGCGTATTCTCGTGGAACCGTCGCCCGTGCGGGCCTTGTTCAGCGGGCGCGGCAGTTAGCACTACAGCGACAGTTCCGGCGAATCGCGGCAGGAGCGCGGCGTTTACGCCGCTTCACCGTCCTATCCCGCAAGCCGCTGGTTGGCCTTGGGTGCTTGAAGCGGCCTAAAGGCCGCGCGCCTATCGGTGGAAGTGTCGCTGTAGTGTTAGCTGGATGGGTGGGCGGAGGGCACCTGGAAGGCCGCGGGATCGATGAGGTGGGTCCAACGTTCCTGCTCGGTGACGGGGATCAAGCCGGCTTGCACTTTGGGCCAACCCATTTCCCGGAGCGAGCGCCAGCCCAGTTGGCGGGCGGCGGCGCGCAATTGGCCGGTTTTCAAACCCGGCTGCATCATGTCCGCAATGGTTTCGTTCGGCAGGAAAAATTCGTAGAGGGCCACGCGGCCGCGGTGGCCTTTGTGGTTGCACTCGACGCAACCGCTGCCTTTCCAGGCTTTGACCTCCGACGGCGGCAGGTTGAGGGCGGCGGCCATTTCGTCGCGGAGCGACGCCGGCAGGTCGGGATCCGGTTGGGCGCAATGCCGGCAGATGCGCCGGGCCAGGCGCTGGGCGACACTGCACACGAGCGAAGAAGAAACGAGGTACGGTTCGATCTTCATCTCCAACAAGCGGGTCACGGCGCTGATGCTGTCATTGGTGTGCAACGTGGAGAAAACCAAGTGCCCGGTTTGCGCGGCGCGCACGGCGATTTCGGCGGTTTCAGTGTCGCGAATTTCACCGATCAGCACCACGTCGGGATCGTGGCGCAGCACCGAGCGCAGCCCCGCGGAGAACGTCAGGCCGATTTGCTCGCGCACATGAATCTGCACCACGCCGTCGAGTTGGTATTCCACCGGATCTTCGAAGGTGATGATTTTCCGGCTGTCGTCATTGGCCTGGGCCAGGGCGGCGTACAGGGTGGTGGTTTTGCCGCTGCCGGTGGGGCCGGTCAGCAGCACCAGTCCCTGAGGCAGGCGGGTGAGTTGGTTGAAGACGGCTTCCTGGTTGGGCTCCATGCCGAGTTGACCCAGGTCGAGGGAGAGGCTTTGGCGGCCCAGGATGCGCAGGCAAACAGCTTCCCCGTGTTTGGTGGGCACGACTGAAACCCGCAGGTCGTATTCCTCGGCGCCGGTCTTCATGGCGATGCGGCCGTCTTGCGGGAGGCGTTTATCGGCGATGTTCAATCCCGCCATGATTTTGAGCCGCGATACCACCGCCGGATGGAGCGCGCGAATGTCCGGCGGCATGGGGACAGTTTCCAGCAGGCCATCGACCCGGTAGCGCAAGCGGGTGGAACCGGGATAAGGTTCGAGGTGAATATCAGTGGCATTGAGCCGCAACGCTTCCTGGAGGATCTGGTCCACGAATCCGGCAATGGTCGCTTCGAGGGCGGAGTCGGTTTCCTTGCCTTGAACGTCGAAGACGATTTCCTGGGTGATGTCCGTGTCGCCGCGCTCGGCCCGCAGCCGCTGCACGGTTTCGGCGCCCAGGCCGAAATGCTTTTTGATAATGGCGTGAATGGCGCTGGGCGTGGCGAGGACTATCTTCAGAGGCTTGCCCAGCAACAACCGCAGGTTGCCTTGTTCCATGGGCCGGGGCGGTTCGCTGAAGGCCAGGGTTAGCCCGGCTTCGTTCGCCCCCAGCGGCAGCATCCGGTAGTGGAAGATGAACTTGATGGGCACCAGTTCCAGGGTTTCGCGCGGCACGTTGAGCGCCAGCGGGTCCACGAATTCCAGGTGGTGTACCGCCGCCAGCGCCCGGTAGGTGTCTTCCTCGGAGGCAAAATTCAAATCCACAATGGCCCGGTGGTGCGGGAGGTCCAACCGCTGTTGGCGGCGGCGCACCTGTTCCAATTGCGCGGGAGTCAGCTTGCCTTGGGCCAACAGCAGGTCGCCGGCTTCCTGGGAGGCAAAATTGTTTTCGGTATTCATGGGGCCGGCACCTCGAGGGGCTGGGTCTTGTTGAAGGGAATGGTGTTCGTTTGCCCAGCGGCATTGGTCAGCACCACCGCTTGCTGCGACAGGGCGGCGATCAACCAGTGGCCCGCCGCGGGACTGCCGGTCGGGCCGGTGACCGTTTTGCCGTCCACGGTCAGGAACGCTTGCGGGGGCGCCTCACCGGTTTGGTAGAAACCGTGATAGGTCGCCGAGATTTGTTTCGTGGTGGGCGGCGGCGGGGGGGGCACGACCGGCGGAATGAAGTGGCGGGTGTAAAATGCGTTTTCCAGGTTGGTGGCGCCCAAATGATCCGGCCACAGCGCGGCGGCAAAGAGGTTGGTGACGCCGGCGATAGGCACGGGACTGCGGGCCGGGCGGGCGGGTGCTTCCGCTTCGCCGAACTGCGGCGGCCGGTTGGCCAGGCCGACCAGCGTGACCGCCAACAACAGCCAGAGCCCGCCGTGCATCGCCAGGGCGAAGGCTCGGCTGCGCAGGAGAGCGGTTAACATGGTGGTCGGCACGTTCCTAATGGGACGGGTAAATCCCTTCGTCCTCCCGCGGCACAAAGCCGGTGACCTGGAGCGACAAGGATACCTCGTCCGGTTGTCCGGGAGCATGTTTGAGCATGAGCAGCCGGTCAATGAACAAAGGCGGCTTGCTCGCCGCGGCTTCGGGCAGTCCGGCCGCTTTGAGTTCCTCGGCCCGCAGGGGCAGGCTGCGCAGAAACCGCGTGACGTTGGTCATGCTGCCGGTCAATTCAAGATCGAGCGGGACGGCAATCAACTTCCGCGTCGATTCCGCGCGGGCCGGTTCGGTGCGCCGGGAGGAAACTCGGAGCGCGTGAACCGCGGTGACTTGATTGTCAACGGCCGTGGTCAGCAGGTGATGAAGCAACTCGAGCTTGGCCCACAACAGCCAGGGATTCTTGACATCCGCGGTGTGTTCCGGAAACCCAGCCAGAACGGCGGGTTCGAGTTTGACCTTGTGCTTCGCCGCCAGCCGGCCGAGGTCGTCCATTTCGATCTGGCGTTCATATTGATAATCGACAAGTTGAAACTGCGCCCGCATGCGCGCCTGCACGTCGGCGCTGAGTTGGAGACGTTGGCCGGCTTGGTGAACGGTGGCTTGCAGCGCGGCCAGCGACTGCTCAGTTTGCTGCAACTGATGGGCAATCGCCGGCGCATCCAGCACCGGCAGGTTGGTCTTGCCCAGCGCAAAGGCCAGATCCCGGCCGGTCTGTTCCAGCGGTTGGTCCAGCTCGGCGGAGCGGTGTCCCAAGGGCAGGAAGACCAGGAAATAGTACGCCGCCAATCCCAGGGTGATCAAGGGAATGAGGAACCGGCGGCGGCGTTCGGGAATGCGGAAAAAGATCATGCTAACGGGCCGATTCGGGGTTGAACTCGCTGAACATGTCCGTTGGCGAATTGGCCGCGGGCGACGGGGCCCGGTTGACGGCGTTCCCGGCTCCGCGGCCGGGCCGGGTGGACAGGGGAATGGGGTGCCGAAAATCCGGCTCGGCCAGTTCCAGGGCCAGGGCAAAGTGCCGGCCGGGCAACACCACGTTGGTGTCCGCCAGACTGCGCCGCAAATCGCGGGAAAGGGAATCGACTTTGGCGAACAAGGCATTGGACTTAATTTCGCTGACCAATTGGCTGAAGGTGCGACGCGCTGCGTCCGCGTCCTCGGGAATGCACAACTCGGCGATGAATCCCGGCTTGGCCGGATTGGCGTTGGTGGCCGGGCCGGTCAGCGAGGTCAATTGAAAATTGGTGAACAGGGGGGCCGGCGCATTCGTGGCCGCCGCGGCGGCATTGGTGGCCGGCGCCGTTATGGGCGGGGCCGGCAGCGGCTGGGTGAAATAGGTTTGCTGGTCGGCGAACAGCACATACCAGAAGCTGCGGTTGCTCCGGGACGTTTCGAGCAAGGCGAGGGTGCGCAGGGTGTCCAAGGTCATTTTCTGGCGGGCAAACAAGGGACGCCAATTGTCATATTGGGTGATCAATTTGGCGGTGGCCAAATGGTTGTCGCGGGTTTGTTCGAGGCTGGTGCGCGCCTGGTTCAGCAACGCCTCCTTGTGATTCCAGGTCCGCCACTTTTGCCAGGTGCCGACGGCCAGGAGCAGGAAGATCACGATCACCAGCGCGTAGCTGCCGCAATCGATCCATTGGCGCGTCAACCGCTTTTTCCAGGCGGCGCGCACGTCGGCCGGCAGGAGGGAAACCCGTTGCGGGATTCGGTGCAGCGCTTGCAGGGCGGTACCGTAGGCCACTTCGTAGCCGCGGGCCGGATGGTCGGTGGGCGTGACGCCGGTTATGGGCCAGCGTTCAAACGGCAAACGGCTGCGTTCCTGGAGATATTCCAACAAGCCCGGTTGATCGAGGGCGCTGCCGCCGGCAATGATGCGGAAGCCCGCCAACTTGCGGTTCGCGCCGGCGGAGGACTCGAACCAGTCGTTCAACTGGTGCATCAACTGCGACAACCAGGCGTCCACACGCGGCAGGAATCCCGGCAGCGCGTCCGATCCGTGGAACAGGTTCTTGGCGCGCTTGAGGGATTCGGCCGCTTCGGGCGAACATTGCTTTTCCTGGGCGATCGCGCGGGTGAAATAATCGCCGCCGGTGGCGAAGCTGCTGGCCAGCACGCCCTGACCGCCGACGAGAATCACCACGACCGTGTTTTGCGCGCCGCTGTGGACCAGGATCGCCTCGCGGGTGTCCGGGCACGTGGCGTGGAATGCCGCGAGCAGGGCATTGGCCGTGGTGGTGACTTCGCACAGTTCCTCGGGCGGCAGGCCCAGCGTCTCGATATGGCCACGGACTTCGCTCTCCAGGCAGAGCGTTACCCAGAATTGTTGCCGGTTGGCCACCGGTGAACGGAGCTGGATGAAATCGGTACAGCAACGCGCTTTCGCTGACGCCGCTGAGCTTCTGGACTTCCGCTTCGATCTGGGAACGGACCTCGGCGTCCGGCACGTTGGGCAGTTCCAGCACCTGCGAGGTGGAAAGGTGCTGAGGCAGGGTCAGGGCGATGGGCGGCCGGCCCAGGCGGTCCAGAATGCTTTGCAATTGACGGGCGAAGGTGGGGGCGGATTCCGACGCTCCCGGCTCCACATCCAACGATTGCTCGGCGAGCACCCGCACCCGGCCAAGCGACGTTTCGACCAACGCCAGTTTGGTGGTGCGGCTGCCAATATCGAGCGCCAGTACGCGGCGGAACGGCGGTTCCAGCACCCCGTGACTGCGATTGGGGAATGGGGCCGGCGCGTCAGTCTTTGCTGGCTTTCTCATCATTGTAAATGAGGAACTCCCCGGTGTCCGTGAGGATGGTGGCGGTGACAAAAATGAGCAGGTAGCGCGGCTGGTCCACTTCCGTGCGCCGGCGGAACAACGCGCCCAGCAACGGAATGTCACCCAGGATCGGTACGGATTCGACGAACGTGCTGCGCGAGCGTTCGAGCACCCCGCCCATGACCACAGTGTCGCCCGAGTTCACGACGACGCGCGTGGCCAGTTCCTGGGTGCGGTACTGGGGCAGTTTGATGTCGAATTTGCTCTGAACGTTGCCCGACTGATCGAACGAGGTCAGGCTGGCGTAAGTCTGGACTTGCACGTCCGAGTTGATCTTCGGATTCAGTGCCAGCAGGATGTGTTGACCGTCGCCACTAATGCTGGCGAGCACGTTAAGTTCCGCGCCGGCAGTGATCTTGGTCGGCTTGCCGGAGGGCACCCAGGAGGAGGACGTGACATATTGTCCGACGGTATTCTGCACCTGGTATTCTTCGTAGTAGTACTGCACCTTGCCATCACTGATGGTGGCGGGGCGGTTGTTCAGCACGGTGAGGCGCGGCGCGCTGAGGGTTTGGCTTTCGCCCATCTGCTCGAGCGCGCTGATGGTCACGCTCAGGCCGGCGCGCCCGAGCACGTTGGTGAAGGTTTCCTGAAGGCCGATCCCCAGATTGTCGATGTCCTGGCTGTTGACCAGACCGGTGTAATCCTGCGGCGTGCGGGTGCCGGGCACTTGCCGGCCGGTTTCCCACAACGCCCCCAGCCGCAGAAAGGCGGGTTTGGAAATGGTGATAAAGCGCGACTCGATCAACACCTGCTGGATGGGTTGGTCAAACTCCTTGATAATCTGCTCCAGTACTTCCAATTGTTCGGGCGTGCCGCGAGCGACAATCAGATTGTGTTCGTAGTCGATCATGTATTTGCCCGTAAACAGATTGGTGATGGCCGTTTCGATGGCGGGTTGGGGCGGCGCATTGTCATTGACGAACTTGTCGAACTGTTCCGTTTCCGTAATGGTTTGGACTTTGCCCGACACCAATGTTTTTTGGCGGGTAATTTCCGACGTGCCAAATTCGGCGGGCATAACGAAGCCCTTCCGCAAGCGGTAGAACCGGGTTTCCTCCATCAGGTTCTTGGTATCCTTGGCATCGACCACCCAAACCAGTTCGGGGCCGATCTGGAATTGGAGTTCATAGTTGCGCCCCAGATAGCGCAGGAATTCACCGAGCTTGACCTTGTCCAGGTTCACCTGGAGGACTTGTTTGAGCGCCGGCAGCGACTTGTCCGCCACGAAATTGACGCCGGATGATTGGGTGAGGTGCTGGAGGAGCGCCTCCATGGTGACGTTGTCCAGGTGAATGGTGACCTCCTTGTCGAGCACCTGGGCCATCCGGCCTTTGGCGCTTTCGAATTCAAACAGCGGTCCCTTGGCGTAATTGGTCTTGCCGTAACTTTCGGGAATGTAGCGGGAGTTTTCGATTTTTTGCACCGCGTCCCGGATGTCTTTGCGGGCTGGCAGGCCACGGTCTTTCTTTTCGGTCAACAGACTGCCAATCGTGGGATTGAAGGCCTTGTTGTTCTGGGCGTCAATGTTGCGGATTTCATCTTCGAGATTCTGTTCGCGCTGCACTTGGCGCTGCTTGGCCACCCAGTCAGCCAGGCGCTGGATGGCCACGTCGTTGGTCGCTTCCTTGGCCAGTTTGTCGGCCTTGTATTGGGCTTCCTCCCATTCGCTCTTCTTGGCCAGGGCAAAGATCTCCTTGATCTGCGGATCGTACAACGGGTTATACAGCACCTTCGGCGGCGTGTATTCGGCGGCGGTGGGCGCGGCGGGGGTGGGTTGAGCGGGTACGGCCTGGGCTGCGGGGTGGGGGTGGGTTGGGGCGCTTTCTCTGGGCTGCTCGACACTGTAGCAGGCGGCCAGCCATAGCACCGCGGCCACACTGGCCAAGTTCATTAGAAATCGTGTCAGTCTATCCATAAACGCATGACGTTATCGAGTTCGCGCGGTTGCACCTGCTGCGGAGATTCGGAAACGCGGCCCGGTGGCTCGCCTCCCGCCGCCGGGTCCACGCTGCCCCCGGACTTCGTTTGCCCGCAACCGGCAGCGACTCAGTGGAAAACCACCGTGGCTTGGGCCGGCGCTGGGGGCAAGGTTGTCACAATTGCCCCCGGCAAACAAGCCGGGGTTTTGACCGGCCCAGCTTGCCGGCCCGGCCAAACCCGCTACGTTGAGCGTGGCAAAACATGTTCCAAAGAGTCGAGCAAAATGAACGGACGATTGAAAACGATTGGCTTTATTTTCGCTTACGCCGATACCATGGCGATCATTAAATCGGTTTCTAATGGCGAAGGCCCATACAAATCCGGCCCCGACCGGTGTTAATTGAGTAGAATTGAAGACCGCGCTGCCAGTGCATTGGTGCGAACGGCTGTATGAAGATCATGCCGCCGAAATGCTCCTCTATGGCCGGGCCCTGGGCCTGAGCCATGGCGAGGCGGAGGACGTGTTGCACGATACCTTCGCGCGCCTGGTGCAACGGGAGCAGCCACCGGCCCAGCCGCTGGGGTATTGCCTGCGCAGTTTCCGCAACCGGGCGCTGAACTATCGCCGGGGACTGTGGCGGCGGTTGCGGCGGGAACTCGAGTCGTGCCGGTGGTTCGAGCGGTCTGCGGGCGAAACCCCGGAAGAACGCGCTGCCATGCGGGCGCTGGCCCGGCTGCCCGCGGAGCAGCGCGAGGTCATTGTGCTGAAAATCTGGCACGAACGGACGTACGAACAGATCGGCGAACTGCTCGAGTTGTCGCCGAACACCGCGGCGGGCCGCTACCGCTACGGGATGCAAAAGCTACGAACCATGTTGAATGGAGCCGATTATGAACAACTGGAATCCCTTGGAGACGCAAATGAAGTCCTGGAAATTGCGGCGCCCCTCCGCTCGACTTAAGGCGCGGCTGTTTCCCTCACCGGCCGCTATCGCCGAGTGCGATGTTCCATTGCTGGCCGCCCGTCACTGGCTGGCGCCAGCATTGGGCGTCTGCCTGCTGGCCTTGCTGATGGTCCACAGCAGTTCTTCCCAATGGACCGGCTGGGGCAGCGCCCAATCCAGTAACCTGCTGGCGACGGTGGCGTTAAACCAACCGCTGCTGGCGCGGTGACTATGCGCCGACGTTGCAGCACGACCGTAATACCTGGCCGAAAGCCAGTTTTGAATGGACAAACGACAGCCATGCGCTAACAAGTGCGGCTCCGTCAGTCAATATCAGTGATGTCCGACGATAACGAATGAACAGCAAGAAACCGAACCAACCGTCGCTCCGTTCCGCCGGAGGCGGATCCAAGAAAGAACCCGCCCGGAAAGGGGGGGCGGCCCAGCAGACGCCGGCCGTGACTC
This sequence comes from uncultured Verrucomicrobiae bacterium, assembly GCA_963788655.1. Lineage (GTDB taxonomy): Bacteria > Verrucomicrobiota > Verrucomicrobiia > Limisphaerales > JAFGQR01 > JAFGQR01. The sequence continues at coordinate 90,911 of CAWBHS010000007.1, forward strand.
CGGCGGCCGTCCCGGCAACGCCCCGGGTGGTGCCCCCGTTGTTTCACCGCATTGATTGGTTGACCTTCGCGGTCACCACCCTGCTGGTCTTCATCGGTTATGCGTTGACCCTGGCTCCGGATGTCACCTTGCAGGACTCGGGGGAATTGGCCGTAGCCTCGGTACTACGCGGGCATTCCGCACCCGCCGGGCTACCCGGTCTGGACGATTTATACCTGGCTGTTCACGCTGCTGCCCATCTCGAACATCGCCTTCCGCGTGGGCCTTTCGTCCGCGGTGGCGGCCGCGTTGGGCTGCGGCATCGTGTCCTTGATCGTCTCGCGTGGCAGCAGCATGCTGATGGAAGGCATTGCCAGCCTGAAGACCATCAAGGAACAAAACCCGCGCTGGGAAAATGCCATTTGCGTGGTGTCTGGATTTGTCGCGGGCATGCTGATTGGATTCAACGGGTTTATGTGGAGTCAGGCGGTGATTGTCGAGGTGTACACGCTCAGCGTGCTGTCACTGGCCGGCGTGTTGGCATGTTTGCTGCGCTGGATTTATGCGCCGCACCAAAACCGGTACCTGTTTCTCGCCTTCTTCTGGTATGGCATTTGTTTCAACAACCACCAATCCTTGCTGGTCATCGCCATCGGATTGGAAGTGGCCATTCTGGTTACGCAGGCCAAGCTGGGCCGTGATTTGATCTTCTGGAACGTCATTATATGGGTGGGCGGCTTGATCGGGAAGCAGATGGGCCTGATCGGCTTTTTAAGTGAGAATGGGCCGCTGCTGTTGATTTACAACCTGATTGGCTTCGCTTCCGTCGTGACGTGGATTTGGCTGTTGATCATCACGAAGAAGACCTTGATGGAACTGGGCCGAGACGGCGCCATGATCGCCAGTCTGGCCTACTTGTTGGTGGTATTCGGCACGATTACCGGCTACGTCACGGCCTTTTACCGGGGGAACTCGCTGGTGTTGAACACCGGGTCGTTCGTCTTGTTCAACCTGTTCGGCCTGGCCTGCATCGCAGCCTTTGTCTATTTGGTGCAGCGGACCCGTTTCCAAGGGAACGAGTGGTTGCAATGCCTGGGGTGCGGCGGCACGTGGGCCGTGGGGGCGTCTTTCTATTTCTACATGCCGCTGGCGGGCATCAGCAATCCGCCGCTGATGTGGGGCTATCCCCGCACCGTGGAAGGCTTCTTCCACGCGTTCACCCGCGGCCAGTACGAACGCATTCATCCGACCTTCGGCCAGACCGGTTTCCTCGATGATCTCGGCCGCTTCGTCGGGCAGATTGGCATGTATTGCAGCGGGGTGCTGGAGGAATTCAATCTGGTGTACGTGCTCATCGCGTTGCTGCCGTTTGTCTATTACAAGGCCATGCAGAAACGGGAACGCGCCTGGTTGATCGGCGTGACCGCTATTTATCTCTGCCTGAGCGGCTTTCTGTTGGTGCTGTTGAATCCGTCGCCGGACCGCCAAAGCCGCGACTTGAACAAAGTATTCTTTACCGCGTCGCACGTCATGATCGCCATGGGCATCGGCTACGGGATAAGCCTGTTGGCGGCCACATTGGTCACGGCGTACCAGCGCTGGCGCGACTGGGCATTGGGGGGCTTCGGCGCGGCCTCGGCAATCGCCCTGATCGGCGTGGCGTACACCGTCTGGGAAACTCCCAATCCCCTCGAACGGAATACCGCCTATGTCGGTTTGGCGTTGGCGCTGGCGGCAGTGGCCGTGATCGCGCTGTCGCGGGACCGGGTGAAGTTGAAAGCGCTGTTGGCGGTATTTGCCTTCATGCCGGTGTGGTCGGCCATGTCGCACTGGGAAAAGAACGAGCAGCACGGGCATCTGTTTGGCTACTGGTTCGGCCACGACATGTTCACGCCGCCCTTCACCGGGCCGGATGGGAAACTGTCTTACGACCAGGAATTGCGCGAGAAAATGATGAAGGACCCGGAGAAAGGCAAATTGATCTATCCGGAAATGGATCGCGATACCGTGCTTTATGGCGGCACCGATCCCGGGCGGTTCAATCCGACCTACATGATCTTTTGCGAAAGCTTTATTCCGCCCAGCAAGAAACCCAACGATCCGGCTTTCAATCGACGGGACGTGTATCTGATCACGCAGAACGCCCTGGCGGACGGCACCTACCTGGACTATATCCGCGCGCAATACAACCGCAGCGCGCAACGGCGGCTCGAGGAAACCGATCCCAAGTATTACCCGTTCTTCCAGCAGTTGTTGCGGGGACCGCGGGAACTGGCGTTGAATTCACGCACCAATTTCATTTCCCGAATGATGATTCCCCTCGACAATTTGTTCCTGTCGCTGGGCGAGCATATCGAGAAGGAACGCCGCGCCGGATCGTCCTACTTCAAGAGCTCCGACTTCCTGGACGTGCAGGCTTTTGCCGCCAAGCTGCGCCAAGGCGGCCAGACCGATCTGACCCGCTACTTGAGCGCCCGGCTGAGTGAGAAAACGAGGAAACTGATTGATTCGGGCGACGCCAGTGACGGGGCGTTGCGTTCGGCATTGGCGCGGGATTTGAACCAGTTTCTCGAGCAGGAACTGGACGCGACGCAACAGTTGCCGAAGGACCGGGCGGAGTTGGAAAGCGTGAACACACAATTGGCGGGCCTCGAGCAGTCCGCCGCGGGTGGGGCCGACGCGAAGGCCCACGAACCGCAGGTAGCCAAATTGAAAGAGCGCCAGCAAGCCTTGCAAGAGGAGATCGAAAAGCGGTCGCAGATTACGCCGTTCTACACGACCAACCGGTTCGCCGGGATCAACTTGAAACCCACGACCGTGCTGTTCCTGCAACAGCAGCCGCAGCATTCGACCCGCATCCGGTTGAACCGTCTGTTGCTGGAAGAGGCGTTCCCCAAGCTCATCGCCAAGAGTCAGGGCGGCGTGTATCCGGACCGTGAAATCGAGGCCTGTTCGCCGGAGCAATCGCAAGAGGCCTTCTCGAAGTATCTTGCCGACGCCCAGCGGCGTTTGCGGGAAAACCGCCTCAAGCCCGGGGAGGACGTGCGCATGATTGACAACCGGGTGCAAGTGTCCGGCCAGGTCGCCGTCATGGCCATCAATGCCCTGATCACCAAGATCATGTTCGAGAACAATCCCGACCACGAATTTTACGTCGAGGAAAGTTTTCCGCTGGATTGGATGTATCCGCACCTGACGCCCTTTGGCATCATCATGAAAATCAATCGGCAGCCGCTGAAGGAATTGACCGACGACATTGTGCAGCGCGACCATTATTTCTGGAGCCAGTACTCGAAGCGGCTCATTGGGAATTGGATTACCTACGATACCCCCGTTTCCAATATTTGCGCGTTTGCCGAGAAAGTGTATATCCGCCGGGATTACAGCGACGCGAACGTTGATCCCCGGTTTGTGCGCGATGATGATGCGCAGAAGGCCTTTTCCAAACTGCGCAGCTCGATTGCGGGCGTGTACAACTGGCGATATGCCGACGTGTCCAACAAACTCATGGCCATGCAAGCCCGCCCGCCCGCCGAGCAACAGGCCAACATGGCTGAAATCCAGCGCCTATTGGCCGAGCAGGCCCGCATGCAAAAAGAAGCGGATTTCGCCTTCAAACAGGCCTTCGCCTTCTGCCCGTACAGTCCGGAAGCCCTGTTCCGTTACGTCACCCTGCTGGTCAACTTGCGTCGTGCTGACGACGCCATGCTACTGGCCAAGACGGCGATCAAACTCGATCCGGACAATGGGCAAATCGCCAATCTGATCAACGAGCTTGACCGGATTCGGGGCGGTCAAGCTACCGCGCCGGCTCCGGCTCCAGTAGTGCCGCCGACCGCCCCACAGATCGCGCACTTGGAGGCGCAATTCGCCAGTAATCCGGCCAATGTCCCCGTAGCGTCGCAACTCATCGAATCCTACTTCCAGCAAAAGCAAAACCCTAAAATCCTGGCGGTAGTGGACCGGATCATGTCGGTCACCAACCTCGATCGCAACGCGCTGCTGTACGTGGCCCAAACCTGCAACCGCCTGGGAGATATGCACCGCGTGCAACTCGCCCTCGAAAAGTTGGTGGCCCAATCACCGCAAGATCCGGAAGCGTGGTTTGACCTGGCCGGCGTGCAGGTCATCTTGGGTAACCAGACCCAATCCATCAGTTCCCTGCGCCGGGCGCTGACGGAAAGTGCCCGCCGCCGGGCCACCAATCCGAACGCGCGCAACTTGTTCACTGACGCGACCAACGACGCGCGGTTTGCCGCCTTGCGGCAAACCCCCGCCTTCCAAAAGATGCTGACGGAAGTCAAAGCCGCCTCACCGTAGCCGACTCCATTCGGCTGGACCACGCGTCCGCCGGTATTGCCCAAACTGCCGCGTTCACCGTTACCACGAGCCCGCAATGACCCGAGGTCGGCCTTGGGATCCGCGGGACAGCCGAAACGCCGGTCCGATACAGCGGCAGGATCTCTGCACCCGCTAGCCCAATACGTTTCCGTCGGTTTCCAACCCCACTGAATTCACTGAACCGTAACTTGAACGCTATGTGTTCGTAAAACGGGTGGGGTAATAGATTAGTGAGTTTACAGTGGAACATGTTTGTGGATCGCGAGAATTTCTTGAGTGATGTGGCGCCAACTAATCAGGCTCTGGCGAATGGTGCTAATGGTTTGTTCCAAGACGAATCTTCCTACTGGTTGCGCAGTTTTTCCAAGGAATGCCAACCATAGACGCAAGCAAACATGGGTGCAGAGGAGAGCCGGCAACGGCTCTCCTCGATCTTTTGGCCATCCCAAACGGGCGGGAAGGTTGCCCGCGCCAATTGCCAGCTCACAATCCCGGTCAGGGATGAACGGTTCTCAGGATTTTGTTTGGATTATGAATGGGGGACACGTAGCTTCTCGCCGTCGCGCAACGGGATGCTGAGACCGCAAACCAAGTTTTGTTTTTGCGAAAAACGCTGACAACGTTAGGCCGTGAGAGCCGGTCGGAACCCGGTTCCGACGCCCTCTTCGTGGGGGCGGAACTGGGCGAGGCCACGATTCGTGCGGGCGTCTTTGATGGCGCCGGGCGTCTGCTGGGCAAAGCCAAACGGAGCCCCAAGCTGGAACGCGGAATCCCCGCCGTGGTGGAGAGGGTGGCACGCTGCATCCGTGATGCGGTGGACGAGTGCGACCTCGAGCTGGACGCCATCAAGGCGGCGGGCGTGGGCCTGGAGGTGGGCGTGATCGAACAATGGACTTCCCCGGCTGCGACGTTGCCACCCGCGTTTTCGAATGAAGTCGTTCAGGCGGAGTTGAAAAAGTTGCTTGGCTTTCCCGCGTTCCTGGAGACCGAATACCAGCTTGCGGCGCTGGGCATTTACGAAACCGAACTCGCGGGAAATCCCGGCCTGGTGGTGACCATTGTTTGCGGCAAGGAGCTGGGAGGCGGTTTGCTGGTCAAAGGCGATTTGCCCTCCGCCAGTCTGCGGCAGCCGTTAACCGGTCTTCTGCATGAAGCCCAGCAGCAGATGGTAGCCCAATTACCGGACCGCTCGGTCACCCAACTCAGCAAAGCCAAGCTGCGCAAGGCGGCCCGGCGGCGCGATCCGCGCGTCTGCGAGTACGCCCGGCTGGCAGCCCATCAGGCCGGATTGGCGGCCGCGAATATATTGGAACAGCTCAAGCCGGACTGGGTCGTGATGGGGGGCGGTCTTCTTGATGAACTGAAGAACGACATGATGCCCATCATTCTCGAAACCGTCCGGCAGGCCGCCCCGGCGATGACGGACGCGCCCACCAGGATTCTGGCTTCCGAATTGGCGGACAACGCGGTGATGGTGGGCGCCGCCTTTTACGCCCGACGGAGGGTCGCGGGGTAGCCCGACTTCGACTTCGTCGATTAGACGGATCCGGGTTAGTTCTTCGCCGTTTTATCCGACAGGGAAGCGGACTGGGCCCGTGCCTGGGCGAGTTGTTCCGGGGAGAGCAGTTTTTCCAACGTCGGTTTGAACAAGGCGGCCTTGGCGTCGCCTTTCGAATCGGCGAACGCGACCCACTTATAGGCTTCGACCAAATCTTTCGGTACGCCATCGCCGTCCGCGTACAAAATGGACAAGGCATACGCGGCCGAGGCTTCACCTTGGAGCGCCGCCTGACGGTACCATTTGGCCGCCTGGGTCGTATCCTTGGTTACTCCCTCGCCGGTTTCATACAAGTGGGCCAAATTCATCTGGGCCCAGGCGATGCCTTGTTCGGCGGCCGGCCGATACCACTTGGCCGCTTCGGCCAAATTGCGTTTGACGCCGCGGCCCGTCTCGAGCAGCACGGCGTAACCGAACTGGGCGCCGGGTTCGTTTTGCCGGGCGGCCTGGCCCAGCCATTTGGCGGCTTCGGTGAAATCCGGTTTCGCTCCCAAAGTGTAGGCATAGCCCAAACGGTATTGGGCTTTGGCATGGCCATGTTCGGCGGCTTTGCGATACCACAAGCGGGACTCCGCCTCGTCCTTGTTCACCCCGAGTCCTTGTTCACACAACAGTCCGAGGTAATATTGCGCGTCCGCGTCACCACGATCCGCTGCGCCGCGAAACCATTTGGCCGCTTCGGTATAATCCTGCCGCAAGCCCTGTCCTTGAGCGTACGCCAACCCCACCTTGAGCTGGGCGGTGGCCACCCCTTGTTCGGCGGCTTTGCGATACCATTTGAGGGCTTCTGCGGGATCGAGCTTAACGCCCTTGCCGGTTTCGTAAAAAATCGCCACATACAACTGTGCCAGCGGATCGCCTTTTTGGGCGGCGGGCAGGAACAGTTGCATGGCTTTGCCCAAATCTTTGTCCACGCCCAGTCCCTCGGTGTAGGCGACGCCGAGGTTCACTTGCGCTTGCCGCACGCCTTTGTCCGCGGCCTGGCGCAGCCATTTGACCGCTTCGCCAAAATTCTTTTCCACGTGACGTCCTTCCATGTACGCACTGCCCAGACTGTACTCCGCCTCGCCTTCGCCGCGCGCCGCGGACTTGCGGTACAACTCGAGCGCCTTCGCGGGATCATTTTTAACGCCCTGACCGTTTTCATAAAGGATGCCCAGGTTGACCTCCGCAATCGCGTTGCCCCGATCCGCCGCTTTTTGAAACCATTGGGCCGCCTCGGCAAAATTCTGTTTCACCCCCTGGCCGCGGGCCAGCATCAGCCCGAGGTTGACCTGAGCATCGACCACGCCCTGTTCGGCGGAGCGTCGGTACCACTTGACGGCTTCCTCGGGGTTCTTGACCTCGCCCGGGCCACCTTCGGCCAGCAGCACGCCGAGGTATAACTGGGCAATGATGTGCCCTTGTTTGGCGGAGGCCTGGAGCCATTTCGCGGCTTCCTTCAAGTCCTGTTTAACCCCTTTGCCTTCGTAGTAGAGCATGCCCAATTTGAGCTGCGCTTCCGGGTGTCCTCGTTCGGCCGCTTTCCGATACCATTCGGCCGCTTTCAACAAATCCTGCCGGACCCCTTCGCCTTTGGCGTACGCCGCGCCCACTTTGTATTGCTGCTCGAGATCGCCACGTTGGGCCAGTTTCCGGTGGGCTTCGAAAAGTTGGGCCGGCGCCATTAACGGCGTGAGTTGGTCGAGCAATTCCCCGGCCTCCGGGTTGTTCTTGGCGGCCGCCAGCGTGAACCACAGGAAGGCCTCGGCATAATCCTGCGGCACCCCCCGGCCCGCGACGTAGAGTTGCGCCAGGGCCACCTGAGCGTTCACGTCGCCCTGTTCGGCCGCGCGTCGATACCAATGGGCCGCTTGCGAATAATCATTGGTGACGCCCTGTCCTTTGGCGTAGAGCACGCCCAAATTATATTGTGATACGGTGTCGTTCTGCGCGGCGGCCTTTTGAAACCATTTGGCCGCTTCGGTGAAATCAGCCGCAACGCCAACGCCCCGCGCGTAAAAAATGGCCAGGTTGTATTGCGCGGCTACGTGGCCCTGCTCCGCGGCTTTGCGAAACCAGACGATCGCCGCCGGAAGATTCTGTGGCACTTCCTTCCCGCCGGCAAACATCAAGGCCAGGTTGAACTGGGCCATCGCTTCGCCCTTTTCGGCGGCGGCTTTGGTTTTCTGGAAGGCAGGGCTTCCCACCGGCGCGGGCGCGGGCGCCGAAGCCGGGGGAACGGGTTCGACCGCGGCGGCGACGGGCGGTTGACCTGGGTCGGCGGGCGCGGCTTGGCCAGCACTACTGTCGCCGGCCCAAGACAAATTCCACGAGGCCAGCAGCAGCCAACCCAAAATGATTCGAAATCTAGCGAAAAAGCAGTTGTTCATTCCATTCTACCGACGGCGCGCGCCACTCAGAATCCCGAGTTTGGCGCCCGCTCCAACCGACACCACCCGCAGCAAGAATCGCGCTATGATGCGATTGCACGGTGCCAGTTAGCAAAATAACGGCCCTGCTGAAAAGCGCAAACTGGCGCGACCGCGAGACTTCCGGGCAGTTCAAAGGCCGAGACAAATCCGATTTCCAACTTCCGCACGTCCTTCCCGCATCAATCGGCCCCCCGAAAAACCTCCGGCGTACGGGAGCACTTCGAGGATTGGCTTTGCCGTTGAATGAGTGTTCGCTCGTCGATTGCACGGATTCTGCTGCCCAATTCCTGCCGGTTCGCAAAAGCGGTTGCATTGAGACTAACTTTCGTCTAATCGAACAGTGTATGACATCGCGGCATGGCTATTGGATTGTGTTGGCGTTGGCGCTGGGCTGCGTTTCCCTCCGGGCGCAGTCGCCGGCCGATGATCCACATTTGCGAGCGCTGCAAGTGCTCCGAAAAACGATGCTGGCCCAGGAGCGCCGGAATGACGCCCAAGCGGTCACCAATCAAACCCCGCCCCCGGCGCCCACGTTTGCCAGTCTCGAAAAACAATACTTGGACGGCAAGATGACGGCCCGTCAATTCCAGCAATACGTGCTCGATTATCGTCTGAACCGTTCCCAGAGCGCGGCCCCGAAGGCGGCGGCGCATCCGGCCAGTCCGCCGACCGCAAATTCTACCCCGGCCAATGCTGCTCCCCTGGCCCCCGTACCGCCTGCCTCTTCGGTGGTTTCCACGGAATCCAACTCCGGTGACACCTCACCGGGCACGAACGCCCCGCCTCCGGCGACCGGCAGTCCTGCCTTGAACCGGCTCGCGGAAATGGAGGCCAGGATGGATCGCATCATTCAGGAAAAAGCTGCGCGGGATGAGGCGCTTACCAACCGGCCTCCGTCCACGTCGGCTCCCAAGACCAAACGGGAAAAACTGAACGAACTGCTCCGTGAACGGATTGCCGGCAAAATCACGGAGGAGGAATACAAGGCCCAATGGTCAAAGATTGCCGCGGAGAAAGATTAGTTCAAAATCTCATCTCCTCGGTAGCCGCCGACGTGCGGAGGCGGACTCAGCGCCCCTGATCGGGATCCGCCGCCGCACGTCGTCAGCTACGGGCGGTCGCTGTCTTGCGCGGAGTGAACTATTCGGGACAGCCCAACGTTTTCCTCAAGACGACCGGGAGAAGAATGGATTCAGCACCCAATGTCTGCCGACGCGGTGGCTCTGCGCGATGGCTTGGGTAATGAACTCTTTGGCCTGCTGCACTGCTTCCGACAGGGAGCAACCTTGCGCGTGATACCCGGCAATGGCCGCCGAGTAAGTGCAACCGGTGCCGTGCGTCGAAACGCCCTTGATCAAAGGTGCGCTCAGCAGCAACTCCGTTTCTCCATCGTAAAACAGATCCACCGCCTCGGCACCGCCGCGCCAATGCCCGCCTTTGATCAGCCAGGCATTGCCGAATCGATCAAACAAGTCGCGGACGGCAACTCGCAAATCTTCCGGCTCCCGCAGCGTGAGTCCGGTCAGAATTTCGGCCTCGTCCAAGTTGGGCGTCACCAAAGTAGCGAGCGGCAGCAATTCCCGTTGCAGGATGCGGATGGCGGCATCCTGCAAAAGCGGCGCGCCGCTGGTGGAAACCATCACCGGGTCCACAATCAAGGGCACTCCCCGGTGAGGCCGGAGATGGTCCGCCACGGTTCGGATGATGGAGGCCGAGTACAGCATTCCCGTCTTCACCGCGTGCGGCTGCAATTCCAAGAACAACGCGTCGAGCTGTTGCCCGACCATCGCCGGACGCGCGGCCTGGATGCCACGGACCTCGCGCGGGTTCTGCGCCGTCAAGCAGGTAATCGCGGTGGTGCCATGTACACCCAGGGCCGCGAAGGTTTTCAGATCGGCCTGAATGCCCGCTCCACCGCCGCTGTCGGAGCCGGCAATCGTCAGGGCCACGGGCATCGGTTTGCGTGATTTCATGGGGCAAGGATAAACGGTCCAGCCACGCCAAGAAATCCTGAAAGCGCCGCCGCGCCAGCGTGCTCGGGCAAATCCAGTTTGTTGCCCAATACCTTTCCCCGGGGATGATTCATACTCCGCTTCCAACAACTGCCGGTGCCCACCAACGTGCTGCCGGCGTCCCGCCGGCAGAAACGAATGCTCCGAGACGATTCGACCCTTTGCCGCCTCCCGGATGGGAGTTGGCGCGCTCGACGATTCTGGTCAATTCGAAGCGTATGCTTCCGTTCGATCTGCCGGCAGCACGTTCCTAGTCAGCTTGGTGTTTATGCTTCCGGCAGCCGGTACGGCGCACGGTAGGGATAGTCCAAAAGCTGGTTCGCCGCGGCATGATTGGTGAAGCGTTCGGCGTGGGCGTCCCACTCGAGGTACGATTTGGTGTGGTACGCCACGTTGGCCAAGAGGGTGGTGGAGGTGCTGCGGTGGCCGATCTCGATGTCGCAATTGCAGCGGGCCCGGCTTTTCACGCAATCGAGGAAATTGCGCGCGTGGAAGGTAGTATCCCCTTCCCCCTGGCTGCCAAAGGTGCGCGGCTCGATCATCGTTTGGGCGCCTTGGCGATAGCGGGAATCGTCCTTGCGCGTGAGTGGCGAGCGGGCGGGGAATTCGTTCGGCGTGATGCGGTCGGGCACCACTTCCGCGCGGTTGCCGAACAGGTACATCGTGCCCTTGGTACCCCGCAGTTCCACCTGGCATCCGGGCAGGCTCCATTGGCCGGCGGTGGCGTTGAACTGGGAGAACGTCACCAGCGTGCCGCCTGGATATTGCCAAATAGCTTCCAGCGTGTCGGGAATTTCGCGGTTGTCCTGCATGCCGGCGAACTGGCCGCCCATGGCGGTCACGGCCAGCGGCGCCGAGTGCCCGAGCGACCATTGGATGAAATCCAGGTAGTGAACACCAAAGTTGGTGACTTGCCCGCCGGAGTAATCGAAGAACCAGCGGAAGCGATAGAAAGTGCGGTTCTTGTTGTACGGACGCATGGGCGCCGGCCCCAGCCAGGCTTCCCAATCGACACCCGGCGGCGGCTGCGCTGCCGTCGGGTTGCCGATGCCTTTGGGCCATTCGTTTTGAACGTGAAAGGCGCGCGCGGCGGTGACTTTTCCCAACCCGCCTTCCCGCACAAACGCCGCGGCCTCCTGGCAAAACGGCAGTGACCGGCGATGAATGCCGACCTGACTTACGACCTTGTTCCGGTGAATGGCCTCGACCATTTTGCGGCCTTCGGCCACACGAAGCGAAAGAGGCTTCTCAACGTAAATGTCCCTGCCCGATTCGGCAGCCTGGATGGTTTGCAGAGCGTGCCAGTGGTCGGGCGTGCAGATCACCACCGCATCCATATCCTTCAAGTCCAGCAACTGCCGGTAGTCTTTGAACTGTTTGGGTTGATTGCCGATTTTCTGCGACGCGAAGTCCAAGTAGGGCTGGTACATGTCGCAAATGGCCACGACTTCGGCGTCCGGCTGTTTGAGGAACGCGTCGAGCACTTGGTCGCCGCGATTGCCCAGCCCGATGAACCCCAGACGAACGCGATCGTTGGCGCCGATGGCGCGCGTGGCGCCCAACGCGGTGGTGGCGCCGGCGAGCACCATGGTTTTGGTGAAGTCTCTTCGGGTCCAGTTGTTCATAAGGTGACAATTTGTTTCATCATTCACTGATCGGATACGAGCCCAGCACTTTGACGAACACACAATGTTTGCCCAGCATCGCCAGGGCTTTGGCGACTTGGGGGTCACTCGAGTGGCCGTCGCAGTCCACGAAGAAATAATATTCCCAGGCTTTGCGTTTGCTGGGGCGCGATTCGATCTTGGTCAGGTTGATGCCGTGCTTGCGGAACGCTTCGAGGGCGCTGTGCAGCGAGCCCACCTGGTGCGCTACGCAGAACATCAGACTGGTGCGATCATAGCCGGTGGGCGGACTGCACTTCCGGCCGAGGACCAGGAACCGGGTGGCATTGCCGGCGCGGTCCTGCACGTCGTGTTCGAGGACGGGCAGCTTGTATTTTTCGGCGGCCAGCAGGCCGGCAATGGCGGCGGCCTCCGGATCGGCGACGGCCAGTTCGGCGGAGCGGGCATTCGAGGACGTTTCAATGATTTCGGCGGCGGGGAAATTTCGCTGCAACCAGTTCCGGCATTGAGCCATCGTTTGCGGGTGCAGGTAAAGTTTCTTGATGCGATCCCGCGGCACCTTGCTCAGCAGACAGTGTTGAATGGGCAGAACGATCTGAGCCACGATTTTGAGCTCGCTGTCGGCAAACATGTCCAGCGTATGGGTGACGATGCCTTCGGTGGAATTCTCGATGGGCACCACTCCAAAATCCGCGCAGGCTTTCGCCACTTCGTTGAACACATCGGTGATGGTCTTGAGCGGCAGGTAGCGCAGGCTGTTGCCGAAGCGCTGGAGGGCCGCTTCGTGCGTGAAGGTGGCTTCCGGTCCCAAATAGGCGATGGACATGGATTTCTCCGCGGAGAGCGCGCTGGACATGATCTCCCGATAAATGGCCCGCAGGGATTCATCGGAGATGGGTCCTTTATTGCGCTTGCAGATGCCGTCCAGCACCGTCCGTTCGCGGTGCGGCGCATAAATCTCTTCGCCGCCTTTGAGCTTAATGTGCCCGATGGCCAGCACATGCCGGGTGCGTTCGTTCAGGAGCTTGATGATTTGCGAATCGCATTTGTCGATCGCCTTGCGATGTTCGGTAATGCTCATAAGGCCAGTGGGCTAAGTGCGGCGGTTTCCCGGGCGGTTTTTGTGCCGGCTTTGGGCTTCGGATTCCGGCGTCGCCGAGTCTTGCTCCTCGGGTGGGTGCGCTTCAGATTCCTCCGCCTCGGATTCCGCGGGGTCAGCCAGCGAGGCGGCGGTGATATCCTCGCCCGCAGCGACCAACTCGGCAGCGGGTTCTTCGGCATTGGCTGATTCGGCGTCGGCGGGAGCCGCGGCAGCGTCGGGCCGTTCACTGGCAGGCTCCGAGGTTTCGGCTTCTGCCCGGCCATTGTTACCGAGCCGCAGTTGTTCCGGCGGCACGGTTGCGAGGCCCGGATCGACGGTCAGCAGCCCCTCTGGCTTGGCGATGGGCAGACGGCGTAATTCATCGGCAGCGGGGAGATCGTCGAGACTGGCAAGCCCAAAGTATTGAAGAAACAGCTCGGTGGTGCCGTAGGTCATTGGGCGTCCGGGCACCTCGGCCCGGCCAATTTGTTCGACGAGACCGCGCTCCAACAACGTTTGCATGACCCCGTCCACGGCGACGCCGCGCACCTGTTCAATCTCGGCGCGAGTGATGGGTTGGCGGTAAGAAACAATCGCCAGCGTTTCGAGCGCGGGTTGCGACAGTCGCGGCGGGCGGGCTCGATGGCCGACCAGGGTCTTGATCCACGGCGCGTATTCCGGCTGGCTGACGAACTGCCAGGCGCCCGCCACGCAGGTCAGGCGATAGCTGCGCTGGGCCTGTTCGTGTTCCTGCGCCAAGTCGGTCAGGGCCGCGGTAATGTCATCGGCGGAGGTCTTCTTGAAGGCCTTGACGGTGTCGTCTTCGGAGTGCTCGACGGCATGGCTCAGAATGCCCTTGAGTTCTTTTGGACTCAACGGTTGCTGGGCGGAGAAAAGAATCGATTCCAGGATGAACTTCAATTCCATGATCAAACGGATTGGGGATTGGGCGCGGGCATTTCCGAAGCTGCGGATGGTTCGACGTCATCTGACGCATTGGCGGCTTGTTCGGGGGCCGGCTCCGCGTTTCCGGGTGTAATGGCCGCTTCGGCGGCCGGTCCCGCGACGTTTGCTTCGGGCCGGGCCTCGGACGAACCGGTTGCCGGAACCTCTTCTGCGGCCTCCGTGGCGTCAGGAGGCGCGGCGGGCAACCGGGGGGCTTGCGAAATTTCGATTTCACCAAACGGTTCCGATTGCTGTGCCACCAATTGCCGCAGGCGGATCAGTTCAAGGATGGCCAGAAACGTTACCACGACTTCGGAGCGACTGGTCGCGCCGGCAAATAATTCGGAAAAATGCACGACCGGACGGTCCCGCGTCAGTTGCACGAGGTATTCAATCTTCTCGCTGACCGTCCAGCGGTCTTCGAACACGTCGCGCAAATCTTCCGGCTTGTTGACGCGCTTTAGAACGGCGTTGACGGCGTTGATCAGCTCGAAGATGGAAACGTTGGCGCCGGCCATCGCGTCGTCCACGTCGAACTCCGGCTTGCCCGGCAGCCGGGGGAAGGTGCTTTCCTGTTCGAGTTCCCGCACTTGCAATTGGGCGGCGGCGTCCTTGAATTTCTTGTACTCGACCAGTTTGCGGATGAGTTCCCAGCGAGGATCATCGGTATCATCGTCGCCTTCGACCGCCACCTGCTTTTCCTTGGGCAGCAATTCCCGGCTTTTGATGTACATCAGCGTGGCGGCCATGACGAGGAACTCACCGGCGATCTCCAAATCGAGCAGGCGCATGACGTCGATGTATTCGAGAAACTGGGTGGCCAGCTTGGTGAGGTTGACCTCGTAAATGTCCACTTCCTCCTTCTTGATCAGATAAAGAAGCAGATCCAACGGTCCTTCAAAGACCTCAAATTTGACTTTGTATTCGCTCATGCCAGCCCCGCATCGCGTTTTGCCGGGAAGGAGAATCTAAGTCAGCCACTTACCCATTGGCAACGGTTTAGTCGCTTGGCGCGCGGAGCGGAAATTCGTCGGCTTGCAAAGGAATCGGCCGGCACCCAGTTGGCTGCGGGGCGTCAACGCAGGGCTTTGACCTGCATCCGCGCAACCAGTGGATCCAGCCGCGCCAGGATGAAATAGGCCCAGCGTTCCTTGAGTCGGTACCAGAACGAACGCGATTTGCGCCAAGTGCGCCGTTCGATTTTGCGGCAATGCTTCAGGTCGGCCTCGAAAATGGCCCGCGCTTCGGCCGCCAATTTCGGGTCAGCGATCCGGACCAGCAGTTCGTAATTGATGCCCAGGCTTCGCGTGTCGAGATTGGCGGAGCCGACATACACCACATCATCAATCACGAACAATTTGGCGTGCAAGATTTGCGGTTGGTATTCGTAGATTTCCACGCCCGGACGGAGGAAGGAGCGATACAATCGGCGGCTGGCCAGCAGCATGAGCGGCACATCGGTCTTGCTGGAGAGCAGCAACTGCACCTTGGCCCCGCGGCGGGCCGCTCGGCGCAGTTCCTGGCGCAGCCGCCAAGTCGGAAGGAAGTAGGCGCTCACCATTTGTACCTGAACTGGCAGCCGCCAGGTCTTTGGCCAGCGCGCGTTTGATTTGCCCGTGCCGGCAGCCGGGCCCGCTCGAGAGCAAGTGCCAATTGTGCCCCGCAGTGACGTGGACCCGCGCTTTGCGGAGGCGTTGGAGGCGTTTGTGGCGGAAGTCCGAAAGTTCAATCATCACTTCGAAACTGTCCGCCAGTTCGTTGACCAGCGGGCCGGTGATCTGCAGCCCCAGGTCGCGCCAACCGTGATGGACGCCGTCGCCTTCGTATTCCGGGGCGATGTTAAACCCGCCGATGAACGCCACCTGGTCATCGCAGACCAGCAGCTTCCGATGGTTGCGGTACGTCCACCGCCGCAACGACAGGGGATTGAACCAGCGGAATTCCCCGCCCGCTTGGACCAAGGGATCCCAGAAACTGCTCGGCAACGTCAGCGAACCAAAGGCATCCACCAGCACGCGCACGTTGACGCCGCGTTGCCGGGCCTGCACCAAGGCGGCAAGAAAGGCTTCCCCGCGGGGGCAGTGCGCAAAGATGTAGGTTTCCAAACGAATGGACCGGCGCGCGTGTTCGATGGCCGCCAGCATGGCGGCATAGCCCGCCTCCCCGCTGACCAACCAACGAAAACTGGACTGATGACTTTCAGGCATTCGGTGGGGTGGAGTGTACCGAACCGCTTGACGAAGGACATCGAAAAAGCGAGTTCCCACTTTCCGTGCCGCCAACGGAGGGACGAAAATCTTTTTCAGTTTTTGCCCGCCATCAGGCATCTTGCCGCCATGCGAATGGTGCGAGGCATTGTATTGGGGCTGATTGGGGCTTGGATCGCGATGGCGGTCCCGGCGTCAATGGCGGCGTTGGCCACGCAGGCGCGGCTGGTTCTCTCCGACGAAACCGCTCGCCCCGGCGATACCGTCTGGGCCGGAGTGGAACTTAAAATGGCCGACCATTGGCACACGTACTGGCGCAATGGCGGCGATGCGGGCGGGCCAACGGAAATCGCGTGGACTTTGCCCGAGGGCATCAAGGCCGGCCCCATTCAATGGCCCGTGCCGGAGAAATATGTCACCGGGCCGATCACCACGTACGTTTACTCGGATCGCGTCATGTTGCTGGTGCCGTTGACGCTGGCCAGCAACCTGCCGCCCGGTCCCAAGGCGATCAAAGCCAAGGTGTCCTGGCTGGAGTGCAGCGATCTGTGCGTGCCGGGCGATGCGGAGTTGAGCGCGAAATTGGTCGTCGGCAACGAACGCAAAGCGTCTTCGTCCTTGGCCGTTGATCGAAGCCGCTAAAAAGAAATTGCCGCGATCGTGCCCAGAATCTGCCGGTGCAGGCGATTTGGGAGAAACCGGTCGATGACAAAACGCGCCCCGTCGATTTTCGAATGGAACCTTAAACAAAAACCTGCCGAGGTGGACTTCTTCCCCTACGCCAATGACAACTTCGACGTCGAGGCCAATACGAAACGGTTGCCCGAGGTGGATGGCAAGGTCCGTTTCGAAAAGCGGGTGTCCAAGCTGGAAGGGGATTGGCCCCGGCAGTTGGCGGGATTGATGGTCCGCAAGGAGACGAAAGGCGGACCTTGGCAAGCGTACGCAGTGAACCTCACCATCGGCAGCGCGCCGGCGGCCGTCCAACCATTTCCGGGCTGGGGCCGGTTGTTGGTCATGTTGGTCTTCGGTTTCCTCGGCGGATTGATCCTGAATGTCATGCCTTGCGTGCTGCCGGTAATTGCCTTGAAAATCCTGGGCTTCGTCAACCAGGCCAAAGAGGAACCGCGCCGCGTTCGGCAACTGGGATTGGTCTATGGCACCGGAGTGCTGGTTTCCTTTTTGGCGCTGGCAGGACTGGCGATTGGAATTCAACAGGCGGGCGGCTTGGCGGGCTGGGGAACCGCGTTTCAAAACCCGCAGTTCCGGGTGCTGATCACGATTCTGATCTTCCTGGTGGCGCTCAATCTGTTTGGCGTTTTCGAGATCACGCTCAGTGGGCGAGCCATGGGAACTGCCAGCGCCCTGACCGGTCGTTCCGGAGCGAGCGGAGCGTTCTTCAACGGTGTGCTGGCTACCATTTTAGCAACGCCGTGTACCGCGCCATTTTTGGGCGTGGCGCTGGGATTTGCCTTCACGCAATCCCCGCTGGTGATTGTGCTGATGTTTATCGCCGCCGGCGTGGGTTTGGCCCTGCCCTTCGTGCTGCTGTGTTGGGAGCCGGCCTGGCTCAAATGGCTGCCCAAACCCGGCAAGTGGATGGAACGTTTCAAGGTGGCCATGGGCTTTCCGATGTTGGCCACGGCCGTCTGGCTGTTTTGGGTGACGGCCACGCGCATGGGCAAAACCGGCGTACTCTGGTTCGGTTTGTTCCTGGTCATGCTGGCGTTGGCGGCCTGGATCTGGGGCGAGTTCATCCAACGCGGTACCCGGCGCAAAGGATTGGCGGCCGCCATAGGTCTGCTGATTCTGGTGGTGGGTTACGCGGTCATCCTGGAAGGGATCTTGCACTGGCGCAGTCCGGCTGTGGTGGCGAAGGATGAAATTGCGTGGAAACCGTGGAGCCCGGAAGCCGTGCAAAAAGCCCGGGAGGAAGGTCGGCCAGTCCTGGTGGATTTCACCGCCGACACGTGCTTGAATTGTCAGCTCAACAAAATCACCAGCCTGGAAATTGAGTCCACGCGCGAAAAGCTCAAACAAATCAATGCCGTGACTTTGCTTGCCGATTTCACCGACCGGGATCCGGCCATTGCCCGCGAGCTTAAAAGTTTTGACCGGCCCGGAGTACCGCTGGTGCTGGTGTATCCCAAGAATCCGGAAAAGCCGCCGATTGTGCTCCCGACGGTGTTAACGCCCGGCATTGTCCACGAGGCTCTGGAGAAGGCGGTGCAGTAGTCGAAATAAATCCGAAGGCCGAAGACCCAAATCCGAAATGGCCCAAACGTGAGGAATGTTGCACGGGTATCAGTCGGGAAAGGCTGTATTTCGGCCTTCGGATTTCCCCACCTCCTTCCTTTTGTCCGCCCCGGAAAAACAGAAAGGCCGGACTTGAATCCGGCCTTTTCCTGAGAACAAATTTAATTCTTTTTCGATGCGGCGCCGCAGTTTTACGCC
>CAWBHS010000008.1:0-89988 GCA_963788655.1 uncultured Verrucomicrobiae bacterium
GGCTCGACTGCCAAAGCTTAGGGCATAGCTGGTTTGCGGCACGAACGATCCTAACAGGGACTCGGCTACAGTCGCTCCATTGACCAGCAAACGCGTGGAGCCAGAGGCTTTGTCGTAGGTCACCGCCACGTGCTGCCAAATCCCAGTCGTCACCACGCCCGCCGCAGAGTAGATTACGTGATAACGTCCGGCTTGGTCCACGAGATTGGCCAAAAGGGATCCTGGACCATACCACGGATGCCCGACCCACAGATGGACCCCAAACGCCGAACCAGACCATTGGTCCCATTCGACAATCGCGTGGCCATCGGCCACGTCGGTTGGATTGATCCATGCTTCCACGGTCATGCCTATCCGCAAGGCCAACATCCAACGAGGGCGAGGCCGGCACATGCACAAAACCATTTTCTCCATCCAACGAAAAGGCTTCGCCGACTTCGCCGGCTCCGTAGGTGGCATTGCCCACCAATTCGGCCACATTGGTGCCCTGGAGATCAGCGCCCGAACCATTCCCGGGCCACCAGCCCACCAAGCCGGCTGGCGGCACGGCGCAACCGGAAACCGCTTCGACCGTCAGCGTGGCCGCCTCGCTAGTCGCCGTTCCATAGGCATTGCTGACTTCCACTCGGTATTCGCCCCCATCGGCCATCTGCACATTGGCCAGGGTGAGGGTGGCGGTCGTCGCCTGAGCCCAACTGTTGGTCATCGTGCCACCACTGGTAACGAGAGGTGCGGACCCTCGCCTCCGCGCAAGCGTGACATTCTCTCCATCAAGACGGTCTGGCTTTCCGGTTGCCCAACTATGACTGGCGGTTCGGCGTCAAGCATTTCCCCGCGCCGCGAGCGGATAAATTGCATCCATTTCCACAGCGTTAGAGCCCGGTTGTAAACGCTGACTTCGTCAACGGCTCCGACAAAACCGTAGCTGCCCGGCAACTGCGGCCCGATGACCAAAAATCAAAAACCTGGTCTGCGGCATGAACGACCCCAAGTTGGCCTCCGTCACCAACGCGCCGTTGACCTGCAACTTGCCGGCGCCGAGGCTCTTGTCGTAGGTCAACGCCACATGCTGCCAAATCCCGGCTTCACCGCGCCGCCCGCGGATTCCACTACGTGCCATAGTCCGTTGGTGTCCGCAATGTTGGCCAAAATCGATCCGTCTGGCCGGGTTGGATGCCTGATCCACAGAGCGGCTCCAAACGCACAACCAGTCATCGGACTCCATTCGACGATCGCGTGGCCGTGGGCGATATCCGCCGGATTAATCCATGTCTCAATGGTCATTCCTTCGCCCAGGCCAACATCCAGACTGGGGGCGGCCGGCACCCGCACAAGGCCTTTGGTCCGTCCAAATAAAAGCCGCGGCCCACTTCGCCCGTTACTAAGCGGCGCCGCCCACCAACTCGCCCGTATTGTCCCCCAGCGCGTCGGCCGCATTATCTTCGCCCCGCCACCAGCCCACCAAGCCGGCCGGCGGGACGGTGCAACCGGAAACCGCTTCGACCGTCAGCGTGGCCGCCTCGCTGGTCGCCGTTCCATAGGCATTGCTGACTTCCACCCGGTATTGGCCCCCGTCGGCCATCTGCACATTGGCCAGGGTGAGGGTGGCGGATGTCGCCTCAGCCAACTGTTGGTCATCGTGCCACCACTGGTAGCTCAAGGGTCGGTCCCCGTGGCTTCCACGGCAAAGGTCACTTCCTTCCGCGGGCACGCTCTGGCTCTGCGGTTGGGCGACAATGACTGGCGGTTCGCCTTCAAAGCACTTGCCCGCGCTGCTGGCGGATAGATTGCTTCAATTTCGGCACGGCTCAGTGCCCGGTTGTAAAGGCTGACTTCGTCGAATGATCCAACATAACGGGTAGCTGCCTTGAAGCCGAGGCTCGACTGCAAAAGTCACATAGCTGGTTTGCGGGATGAAGATCCTAAGAGGGACTCCGCCACCAGCGCTCCATTGACCATGCGAACTTGCGTGGAGCCAGAGGCTCTTGTCGTAGGTCACCGCCACGTGCTGCCAAATCCCGGTCGCACCACGCCAGCTCGGAATAGATCACGTGCCATAGCCCCGGCTTGGTCCACGAGATTGGCCAAAAGCAATCCCTGGACCATACCACGGATGCCCGACCCACAGATGCGGACCCCAAACGCGAACTCAGACCATTGGTCTCCATTCGACAATCGCGTGGCCATGGGCCACGTCCGGTTGGATTGATCCATGTTTCGATGGTGACATGCCTTCAGCAAGGCCAACATCCAACGAGGCGAGGCCGGAACATGCACAAAGCCATTGTCCATCCAAGGAAAGGCGCGACCGACTTCGCCGGCCACCGTAAGTGGCCCGCCAATCCAGCGTGCCCAGATTGGTGCCCTGGAGATCAGTCGCTTTGAACCTTCGCCGGGCCACCAGCCCACCAAGCCGGCCGGCGGAACGGCGCAACCGGAAACCGCTTCGACCGTCAGCGTGGCCACCTCGCTGGTCGCCGCCCATAGGCATTGCTGACTTCCACCCGGTATCCGCCCTGGTCGGGCAACTGCACATTGGCTAGCTGAGGTGGCGGTCGTGGCATCGCCCAACTGTTGGTCATTGTGCCACCATTGATAACTCAGCGGCTTCCGCCCGGTAGCTTCCACCGCAAAGGTCACGTTGCCTCCCACTGCCACGCTCTGGCTTTGGGGTTGGGCGACAATTGCGGCGGTTCGCCTTCGGAGCATTTGCCCGCACTGCTGGCGGCATAGATTGCTTCAATTTGCGCACCGCTTAGCGCCCGGTTGTAAAGGCTCACTTCGTCAATGGCTCCAGCATAGGGGTAGCTGCCTGGCAACCGCAGCCCGATGACCAAGTCAAAACTGGTCTGCGGGGTGAAGGTGCCCAAGTCGGCCTCCGTCACCAGCGCGCCATTGATATATAACTTGCCGGCACCGCTGCTCTTGTCGTAGGTCAAGGCCACATGCTGCCAAACGCCTGCTTGCACGGCTCCGCCTTCGGTTTCCACCAAGTGCCACATCCCGTGGGTGTCCGCAATGTTGGCCAGAAGCAATCCGTCTGGCCGGGTTGGATGGCTTATCCACAACGCCGCGCCCAACGCACCTCCGGTCAGCGGACTCCATTCGACGATGGAGTGTCCGTGGGCGGTGTCCGCGGGATTAATCCAAGTCTCGATGGTGAAGCCCTCGCCCTGGCCAACGTCCAGACTGGCCGCGGCCGGAATGCGCACATGGCCGTTGGTGCCGTCCAGTTGGAAGGCGCGACCCACCTCGCCCGCAACATAACTGGCGCCGCCGTCCAGCGTGCCCGGATTGCTCCCCAACGCGTCGGCCGCATTGTCTTCGCCCCGCCACCAGCCCACCAAGCCGGCCGGCGGGACGGTGCAACCGGAAACCGCCTCGACCGTTAGCGTGGCCGCCTCGCTGGTTGCTGTTCCATAGGCATTGCTGACTTCCACCCGGTAATGGCCCCCGTCGGCCATCTGCACATTGGCCAGGGTGAGGGTGGCGGACGTCGCCTCAGCCAACTGTTGGTCATTGTGCCACCACTGGTAGGCTCAGCGGTTCGGTGCCCGTGGCTTCCACCGCAAAGGTCACGTTGCCTCCCGTCGGCACGCTCTGGCTCTGCGGTTGGACGACAATTTGACGGCGGTTCGCCTTCAGAGCATTTGCCCGCGCTGCTGGCGGCATAGATTGCTTCAATTTGCGCACGGCTTAGCGCCCGGTTGTAAACGCTGACTTCGTCGATGGATCCAACAAAAGCGTAGCTATTGCCTTGAGTCGAGGCCCGACTGACCAAAGTTAGGTCAAAGCTGGTTTGCGGCACGAAGATCCTAACAGGGACTCGGCTACAGTCGCGCCATTGACCATACAACTGCGCGGAGCCAGAGGCTCTTGTCGTAGGTCAAGGCCACGTGCTGCCAAATCCCGGTCGTCACCACGCCAGCCGCAGAATAGATTACGTGATAACGCCCCGCTTGGTCCACGAGATTGGCCATAAGGGCTCCCTGGACCATACCACGGATGGCCCGACCCACAGAGCGACCCCAAACGCCGAACCAGACCATTGGTCCCATTCGACAATCCCGTGGCCATCGGCCACGTCGGTCGGATTGATCCATGCTTCGATGGTCATGCCATCCGCAAGGCCAACATCCAAAGAGGGCGAGGCCGGCACATGCACAAAGCCACTTCCCTCATCCAACGAAAAGGCTTCGCCAACTTTGCCGGCACCGTAAGTCGCATTGCCCACCAATTCAGCTACGTTGGTGCCCTGGAGATCAGCGCCCGAACCATTCCCGGGCCACCAGCCCACCAAGCCGGCTGGCGGCACGGCGCAACCGGAAACTGCTTCGACCGTCAGCGTGGCCACCTCGCTGGTCGTCGTTCCATAGGCATTGCTGACTTCCACCCGGTAATCACCCGCATTGGCTAACTGCACATTGGCCAGCGTGAGGGTGGCGGTCGTGGCATCGCCCAACTGTTGGTCATCGTGCCACCACTGGTAACTGAGTGGTTCGGTCCCCGTCGCCTCCACAGCCAGCGTGACATTCTCGCCGGCAAGCACGCTCTGGCTCTGCGGTTGGGCGACAATGACTGGCGGTTCGCCTTCAATGCATTTGCCCGCGCTGCTGGCGGCATAGATTGCTTCAATTTCCACACCGCTTAGCGCCCGGTTGTAAAGGCTCACTTCGTCAACGGCTCCGGCATAAGCGTAGCTGCCCGGCAACCGCAGCCCGATGACCAAGTCAAAACTGGTCTGCGGGGTGAAGGTGCCCAAGTTGGCCTCCGTCACCAGCGCGCCATTGACATACAACTTGCCGGCGCCGCTGCTCTTGTCGTAGGTCAAGGCCACATGCTGCCAGACGCCTGCTTGCACGGCTCCGCCTTCGGTTTCCACCAAGTGCCATAGCCCGTGGGTGTCCGCAATGTTGGCCAGAAGCAATCCGTCTGGCCGGGTTGGATGGCTTATCCACAACGCCGCGCCCAACGCACCTCCAGTCAGCGGACTCCATTCGACGATTGAGTGTCCGTGGGCGGTATCCGCTGGATTAATCCAAGTCTCAATGGTGAAGCCCTCGCCCTGGCCAACGTCCAGACTGGGGGCGGACGGGATCCGCACGTGGCCGTTGGTGCCGTCCAGTTGGAAGGCGCGGCCCACCTCGCCGGCAACATAACTGGCGCCGCCGTCCAACGTGCCCGGATTGTCCCCCAGCGCGTCGGCCGCATTATCTTCGCCCCGCCACCAGCCCACCAAGCCGGCCGGCGGCACCGGTACAACCGGAAACCGCTTCGACCGTCAGCGTGGCCGCCTCGCTGGTCGCCGTTCCATAGGCATTACTGACTTCCACCCGGTATTGGCCCCCGTCGGCCATCTGCACCTCGGCCAGTGTGAGGGTGGCGGACGTCGCCTCAGCCAACTGTTGGTCATCGTGCCACCACTGGTAGGTCAGCGGTTCGGTGCCTGTTGCCTCCACGTGGAAAATGGCGTTGGAGCCCACAAGCACGCTCTGGCTTTGGGGTTGTACGACAATTTTGGGCGGTTCCACCCCCACGCCCATTTGCACCACCCGCACCGCCAGCTTCAAGCCCGTCTGTAGGCTTCCGTCGGTTCCACGCCCAATCGCCCAGTCCAACGTGTCGCCACTGGACAAGCTTAGTTGGTTGGTGTAACCGGTGCCTTCGTTAGGCCCCAGGTACTGCCCGAACAGTTCCTGTCCGTTGAGGACTAAATGAAAGTCACAGTCCGCCGACAATTCGCCATCGAACAAGGGCAAGGCCACCGTTTCCACCCGGTACTCTCCGCTGGCTGGCGACGTAAACCGCACCACCCCAAAGTTGCGGTCGGTTCCCACCGATCCGGGTGCAAAATAGACCGTACCTTCCGGCCCGACAAACGCTCCACCCTTCGACACCGCGGTCCCCGGACCCTTCACGCGGTTCACCACCGGCCCGGTAGCCGCGTTATACTGCCAGGCGGCAATGGGCACTCCGTTATCCGCGTGAAAAGTGCTGGAGTATTCCAAGAGGTGCAACGTGCTGTCCAAACCAACTTCCCAGCCGTAGCTCCAGACCCCGTTGGGATTGGACGCCAAGGAATGGTCCGCGGAAAGATCAAATACGTGAGGCACCGGGGTTACGGTCAACGTGGCCACGCTGCTGGTCACGGAGCCATCGGCGTTGCTCACTTCAACCCAATATTCACCTGCTTGGGCCGGTTCCACTTGAGGCAGTTCCAAAACCGGACCGGTGGCTTCAGCCAGCGCGTCTCCGTTAAACAGCCATTGGTAGGTCAATGGGGCGAGTGCCCGTTGCCACGACGCGGAAGACGGCGTTGGTGCCCGCAAGCACGCTCTGGCTCTGGGGTTGGAAAACGATTATTGGTGGTTCACCAGACGTTTCATGCGGCAGGTAGTAGTCGTTTGAGTCGGTAAAGTGCGGATAAATCGAGCCGCCAAACAACAACATCCCTTCGCCAGTCCAAATTCCCGCATCCGGCCGCCAGAACTGCCGGGCCACGGGCGCATTGGTTTGCGTCATGGCAGACCAAAAATCGCCATCGGGATTGTATCGCCCCCCAGTGTTAAACGCGCCGTATGGAAACGAATTGCCCCCGCCCCAAACGAGCATTTCCTCTCCCGTCCACACAGCCGCGTGAAAAAAACGTTCCTGCGGCGCGCCGTTGGTCGCCAGGGGCAGCCAGGTATCCGTGTGCGGGTCATAACGTCCCCCGGTATTCAGACTATGTTCACTCGGCAGAATTGCCCCGCCCCAGACAATCATTTCCGTGCCGGTCCAGACTGATGTGTGCCGGGCGCGCGATTCGGGCGCATCCGCAGTGCTCAGGGGCGTCCAAGTATCGGTAGCCGGATTGTAACGGGCGCCGTCACCGACGGAAATCCAGGGAGTGCCTATCCGGGCCCCGCCCCAGACAATCATTTCCGTGCCGGTCCAGATTGCGGTGGTTTCGAAGCGGGCGCTCGGCGCATTGTTACTGGCCATGGGTGACCAAGTATCAGTCGTGGGCTGGTAGCGGTAGCCATCGGCTAAAACGACGCTGCCGTCCGCCAAGCCGCCCCAGACCAGCATTTCCGAACCGGTCCAGACCGCGACCGCCTCGGATCGCGGAGACGGTGCGCCATTGGTGGACATGGCGTGCCAGGTATCCGTTGCCGGATCATAGAGTGCCCCGGTGTTGACATCGTCGCGTGAGTTAAAATTGGAGCGCCCGCCCCACACGATCATCTTGTGGCCAGTCCACACCGCTGATTGAAACCAGCGGGCTGTAGGAGCATTTTCCAGTGAAGTCGCCACCCAAGTGTCGGTGGCCAAATTGTAGCGGCCACCACTGCGGAAAAAGGCGCCCTCGCCGCCGCCACCCCAGGCGATCATCTCGGTGCCGGTCCAGACGACAGAATGGCCGACGCGGGCGGTGATGCCGCGCGCCTTGGCCTGCCACAGGTCAGTGGCAGCGTGTGAGAGCAGGGGAGTGAAACAAAGCCAGGCAGCAACCAGGCTGACCACAGGTGTAAAAACACGAATCGTGCAAGAAGGTCTGCATTCCGTCAATTTCTTCATATATTTGTCCTCAATAGCGAAATACTCGGCAAACTGTGCCGCAACAATGACGAGCTAGTGAATTAAAGTCAAGAAATATTTTTGCTCTGGGCATGACTGATTTGAATGTGGTTCCAGAACAATTTGACGTCAGAGGATTCCTTGAATCCTCAAATTGCCGCAAGAAATGTAAAACGAGGCAAAAAGAACCGTTATGCGGGTTCTTGTTTTCTTGGCGGCCATTCATCAAGAGGTCGATTTGCTTTAACCACCAGCGGGACAGAAGGGACGCACCGAGGGTGATGGGGAACCAGCCAAGAACTAAACGTTTTTGGTGGTCACGTCCTGGAAGTATCCTTGGGGTCGTTCACAGAGAGGAAACGAAGCCAACGAAGGCTGAATCGCCAATGGGTTCTTATTCCATGTTGCGTGCAAGTTGAGACTATGGCGGAAGCGGATTGGAGCGCGGACATTCCGGTCCGCTCGGCGGGGATTGCGTTGCCCGAGCGGACCGGAATGTCCGCGCTCCGATTGAAGTCTCAGTTTGAATGGGAACTGGAGTTACCAGCATTTGCCGGCCTGAGTTGCTCTCATCGGTTCGGTAACCGTCGAACCTGTTCGCAAGCTGCGAGGAACGTGTTTGCCCACGGCTTGGCCCAACCGCAGGGGGTTCGGACGGCTCCATTTCACCGCCAAGACCCGAAGCGCGCAAAGCATGTGGCTGAGTATCTAGGCGGTGAACTGGAGCCGGCCAAACTCTTGACGATTTGCGCTGATCAGGATCGTGGGAGCGCGTCGAAGGCTGCTCACGTTGACACCCAATTCAAGAGGGCATAGGTTCGCCGATAATGAACACGATACCAACGCAACGCTCCAGTTCGAAGGTCGCGTCCATTTCGAAGATTCGCGTCAGTCGCCAAAACATGGCTCTGGTCTTCCGCCGCGTGGGGACGATCGCATGCCGGTGCATGATCGGGGGATTGGTGCTGGGAATATTGACGCTGCTTCAAGCGCAAGCCGCGCCGCTCACCCTGCAACCGGTCGGAAATCAAGGTTTCGATGTGTACGCCAACGGCGTGCTCATGGCGCCGATTCGGCTGGCGGCGGGTGGGGCGATCGTGGCCGACCGCGTCGAGTCGAGTGCCACCAACATTCACCTTTCGGGATTGCGCACGGTTGATCCGCTCGCAGTCACTTTTGCCGCTGACGACTATGTGAGCATCACCCTGCCGGCGGCGGACGATACGAACGGAGACCCGGTGGTTCAGTTTCACCTGACCGTGCAGCAGTTCGACACGAATCGCTGGCTGGCGATGTTTCCCGACGGGCCCGCGCCGTTCCATTTTCTGGTCTGTTCGATGCCCACGGCCGCCGTGTGGCATCAGCGAGGTTGGCTCAATGCCACGCCGTATGCCGATCCCTTCCCGCTCCTGCAAGATGTTCACGTGGGATCGCCGGAAATCTCCTGCCTGTGGAATCGGAACTGGAGTTACCTCTGTCCGCTGGGCGCGCATCCCATCCCGATGATCGGTCTTTGGGATCCGCCGGCGCAATTATACGCGGGCTATGACTTTCAAGGCGCGCGGGCGACGGATCAATCCGCGCGTTACCTCGCCACGGCGTATTGCTGGCAACAGGGTACGCTTACCAATTTCATCACGTTGGCCTATCCCTACGGCGGGACGCGCTACGGCCAACAAGTGTATCCGCAAGGCGGGGAAGTGCTGGCGTCGTGGTTTCACCTGATCCTTGATCCCAACCTGCCCGCCACGGAGGATCCCAATGAGCGTTTCCAGGAGCGGTTGTTTGCCCGCTATGCCGACGACCTTCCGCCCGTGCCGGCGATGAACGATGTTGGGTGGATACCCGGCCAGCGGCATTTGAGCGATTTCGCCGGACCCATTGGCGTGAATTTATACGGGACCGGTGGCGAAACGACGTTCTATCCAGCCGGCACGGTGCTCTTGAATGGCTGGCGGGGACACCTCGAGATGCCCATCGACACCGCCGCCCGCAAAGGCGACCTCGTCACCATCAATGTTGCGCGCAGCCGTATCGAATCGTTGCTGACCAACGATGCGGTGACCTTCACCGTTGAGGGCGACGCGTGTTTGTTCTGGCAAAAGCCGCTGTCGGGCGCGTGGTGGCCGGACTGGGGCGGCAGTGATGTCACCACGCTCCACAACACGGAAGGTTGGTATGCGGCGCGCGTACTGGTGGAACTCTATCGCTACGACCGCGCCCACGGACAGGCCACACCCGAGTATCTGACCGCCCTTGATGGGCTGTTCAATTGGGCGCGGCACTTTGTGTGGACGCGTAATGAATTTGCCGATGTTCCGTCGTCGCCGTTTGCCATCGGCGGCACGCTGAGCACGGCGTTCTTGTTGGACTACTATTTCACCTTCAAAAACGATGTCCAACGGGCGACCAATGCGACGTTGGCGCTTCATCTGGCCAACAACGTGATCTGGCGTTACCTCGAAGTGTGGGCCATGGATTCGGACCGGGCCGACGGTGCGCTGGACAGCGCATTCCTGTTGGAACCGAACAGCGGACGCGACTGGGCCGGTCTGGCCTGCGCCAACGAAGTGGCCTGGACGCTCGACTCGCTGGTGCAGGTTTATGTGCATTCCGGCGACCCGCGATTGCGCTATTACCTGCGCGGGATTTTGCAGCGTTGGCCGGCGCTGTACCGGGACCACTACGCGGATTCCATTGCCGACTACGGCAGCAGCGATGTGACCGAAGGCTTGGGCCTGTTTGATGGTTCGGGTCCCGGACGCGGCAATCGTTACGCGTATGGTTTTGCCGAAACGATGCCCTTGATTGATCCGGTCGGCAATTCCACCATGCGCGTCGTAGCCGGTGATCAGGCCTGCATCGCGTTTGACCGGTTCAATCAGAGCACCGACGTGACCGACTACCGCACGGCCGGCGACGGCGCCTGTTCCTTCCGTATTGTTTCCGAGCTCCCGGGCCCGTTTGATGTCAGTTTTTCCTACCCGTTTGTGAACGTCTCCGGTCTGCCGGTCACGCGCGTGCGCAACGGCACGACGAATCTGCTGCTGATCGGCCAGGTCACGCGACCGGCGCAAGCGCCCAGTTCCCTGTACCTGCCGCAATTGCAGAATGGCGACGTGATTACCATCGGCACGGTGCCGGCGGGAACGTCCACCAACGAATTCGATGGGTCACGGGTCTATAACGAGACCAACGTGCCACCGATCACCAATGGGTTATTCATCACGGTGCCGTTGAATGGAGCTTATTCGCTGCCCCAGGATTGGCATGACCTGCACTCCTTTGCCGGCATCATCCCTGGGCTGCGCTGGAACTACCGCGTGCCCTATCAGCAAGGGCTGCGCGCCGTCACGAACCCCCAACCCGTCGCGGCACCCGAGGCGACTGTAGTGCTGGTGGCTTACTCGCCGCCGGCTTCGCAAACACTGACCGAGGCGCCCGCGCTGATCCTCGACGATGACTCGCGGTTGGCGTTGAGCGGGCATCCCGTGCTGGGATGGCGCGCCTGGCCAATCATCTTCGACCGAATGGTCTTGCTGGATTACGTCGAGGTGCCCGGTGGACGTTCACTCAAAGCGGTCGATCCGCAGGGCACCTTGGTGATGGGATTGACGGCCTTCACCGGCACGGCCACAGATTGGCAACCGTTCCAGACGACCTTGGACAATGCTTCCGCCTCCTTTGTACAAACGGAGAGCGAGCGGCTCCGGGTGTTGGCGTTGCGATCCAGCTTTGCCGAATTGCCGGCGGGCAAGATCGCGCTGTTGCCGCTGAATAAAGCCGGGGCGGGTGCGAACTTCGCCGCGGCCACGGGGCTCGGGGAAAAATGGGATGCGCTGACCGAATCGCAATACGTCGATACGAATCAGTTCAATGCGCGGCGGTATCCGCTGGCGTTCTATCTCGGGAGCGAAGTCTATGTGAAGACGGTCGTCACGGAAGGCGACGGCAAAGCCGCGATTGTTCGATACCTGGCGGAGGGGGGCACGCTGGTGATTCTGGCCACGGGTCCGTTCCCGTTTTACTACGGCTACGGCCCGAACGACCAGTCCGGCCCGGCTGATCCGTTGTTGCCGACATTGGGAATGCCTTTTCAGGGCTTCGAACAGGCGCCGGCGGGCATTTTCCTGCAACGCTACCCGAACCAAACCATCCTGACGTCGGTGCCGGACGATTTCCCTTTCCCGCCGGGTGACCAGCGGTTGCGCGCGATCCGCCGAGGTTCGCTCAGCACCGCCCATCGCTACCAACCCTTGATCAAGGCGCTCGACGCGCAAGGCAACGACTACGGCGACGCCGCGGCGTATTTGGAGTTTCGCACCGGACCGGCGGCGGGCGGCAAGGTCGTCTATGTTTGGACAACGCTGTTGTCCGGCCCGCAAGGCCAATCGATCATGCTGGATGTCGTGCGTTGGATTGTGGACGCCACGTTGCGCCCGCCGCAACCGGCCCTGACCAACGTTCAATTATCCGATCCATCGCACGTGGCGTTCCGTTTCACTGCGCAGGCCAACCTGGACTATGTCGCTCAGTCCAGCCACGGCCTCGAGAACGCGAATTGGCTCAACCTCCAGGAATTCTTAAGCGCCCCGACCAACCGGGTTCTTTGGTTTACCAATGCCGTTAGTGGAACGGCTTCACAATTCTTTCGCCTGAAGGTGGGGCCTTGAAGGTCGGGGAGTCGAATTAATGCCCGATCATTATTAAGCCAGCATGAATCCTCCGCACATTACCACTCCGGTCGTTTTTCAACGAGGCGCACGGCCACGCGCTCGAGCTTCACGGACCATGCCCTTTTTCCAGGTTCACTGGTGGTGGCGGTTGCCGTTGCTTTGCGTTGCGCTGCGGCTGCTGGCCAGCTACGGCTTTGCCGCCGACGTCGCACCGAAGATGAATGTGGTGCTGATTCTGGCGGACGACCTGGGTTGGACGGACCTGGGGTGTTACGGCAGCGATCTTTACCAAACACCGAATATCGATCAGTTGGCGCGGGACGGGATGAAGTTCACCCAAAACTATTCGGCCTGCACGGTTTGTTCGCCCACCCGCGCGGCCTTGTTGACTGGCAAATATCCGGCCCGGTTGCACATTACGGACTGGATTCCCGGATTGCCTCCCGAGAATCCCAAGCTGCTGGTGCCGGACTGGACCAAGTATCTGCCGCTTGAGGAAGCGACCATCGCGGACGCCTTCAAGGCGGCCGGTTATGCGACGGCGAGCATTGGCAAGTGGCATCTGGGTGGCGCGCCGTATTATCCCGAACACCACGGCTTTGATCTCAACCTCGCGGGTACGGCAGCGCCTTCGCCCCAGAGTTACTTTGCGCCCTGGAACATTGCCACCCTCGCCGAAGGGAAGGACGGCGACTATCTGACCGACCGACTCGGCGACGAAGCCGTCCATTTTATCGAACAGCGGAAGGAGGTGCCGTTCTTTTTATATTTACCGCATTTTGCCGTCCATACGCCGATCCAAGGCCGACCGGATCTGGTGGCCAAGTATCGGGCCATTCGGCGCGTGGGCTTGAAACAGCGCAACGCCGTCTATGCGGCCATGGTGGAAGGGGTGGACCTTACGGTCGGGCGCATTCGCAAGAAACTGGACGAACTCGGGCTGGCGCAGCGGACCCTCATCGTGTTCACGTCAGATAACGGCGGCCGGGTTCCGACGACGTCGAATCTTCCGCTTCGCGTGGGCAAGGGCTCCTGCTACGAAGGCGGCACGCGCGTGCCGTTGATCATTTACTGGCCGGGCGTTACCCAACCCGGCCGTGTGAGCGACACGCCGGTCATCACCATGGACCTCTATCCAACGCTGTTGGAAATTGCCAACGTGCGGGACCTTGCGGGGCATCAGCCGGATGGCCAAAGCCTGGTTCCCTTGCTGCGAGGGCAGGGGACGCTAAGGCGGGAGGCACTCTATTGGCACTACCCGCACTACCAGCATTATCAACTTGGCGGCACCGCGCCCTACGCGGCCATCCGGCAAGGAAACTTCAAGTTGATTGAGTTCTTTGCCGACCGGCGCGTGGAGCTTTACAACCTGGCCCGGGACATCGGGGAGACCAAGAACCTCGCGTCCCGGATGCCGGAAAAAGTGATTCAACTTCGCGATCGTTTGCACACGTGGCAACAAGCGGTCGGCGCGCAGGCACCCACTCCCAATCCCCTTTACGATCCGACTCGGCCCGAGCACACGCCGCCGCCACGGAAGCAGGCGGGGAACCGGGTGGCACCGTGAATCGAAGTAAGGAAGGAGGGGATTGCACGAAGCAACCCGGTCCACGATAAACGAGGGGAAAACGTTTCCGGCCAGCCACTTCCGGACATCCCGACGATCAAACAACGTAAAAATTGTTCTATTGCATTTTGTTGGGAATTGTGGTTTCCTTTGGCTAACTCAGCGCATGTATCAAGCCGTGAAGTGCAATTTGGCCTACGGGATGATGGCAGTTTCGATCTACCGCCTGCCAACGAGAGCCACCACCAAACGCGATCATTCACTCGTCCCACCGGCTGCTTTTCTTTTGTGCTTCTCGGCCCTTGATGCTTTCACCGTGTTGTAACCGAAACGTAACAAAAAGTAGTTTTATGCAGACGCACGCGATCAAAAAGCTGGCCATAGCCCTCGTATTCTTTGCGATTGGAATGGCGCTCACTTCCGCTTCCGCCCAAACAAGCCTGGTCTCGACCGGGGCGGTGTGGAAATACTGGGACCAAGGTGGATGCACCGCTGGCGTGCCAGGGCCGGGAGCCGATTGGAACCTCTCCAGCTACAGCGATACCGCCTGGCCGTCCGGGCCGGCCCAACTCGGCTACGGCGACGATGATGAAGCTACGACGTTGGACTTCGGCGGCGACGAGGCCAACAAGATCATCACCTACTACTTTCGCCGAACATTTACCGTGAACAACGCGTCGGCCCTCACCAACTTGAAGGCGCGCATTGTGCGCGACGACGGCGCGGTGGCCTATCTCAACGGAGTGGAAATCTTTCGGGAGAACATGACCAATGACACCTTTGATTGTTCGAGTACGGCCATTGGATCGGCGGTCGGCGGCACCGACGAATCCCGGTTCTTTCCCGAGCATATCGACGCCAACTTGCTGCACGATGGGGACAATCTGTTGGCGGTGGAAATTCACCAAATCTCGCCGGACAGTTCGGACATCAGTTTTGATTTGGAATTGATCGGCAATCCCATTCCCCTGGTCGAGTTGAGCAGTCCGACCAATGGGCAGACGCTGGCGCTGAGCACGATTCCCATTGTCGCCACCGCGGAACCGGGTGCGGGCACCAACATCACGTCAGTCAAATTCT
The DNA here is from genome assembly GCA_963788655.1 of uncultured Verrucomicrobiae bacterium. Lineage (GTDB taxonomy): Bacteria > Verrucomicrobiota > Verrucomicrobiia > Limisphaerales > JAFGQR01 > JAFGQR01. Next base: position 14,884 of record CAWBHS010000008.1, read on the forward strand.
ACGCCGGCAACACGCAAATCGGCCAGGTGGCTGCCGATCCCTTCAGCATCGTTTGGCAGAATGTTACCCCCGGCAATTACACGTTGACGGCCGTAGCCACTGACAACGCCGGCACCATGGCCACCTCGGCGCCGGTTGCCATCACGGTGCAAAGCCCGCCGCCGACCTTGATTGTCCCTTTGAATTCGGCCTGGAAATATTTAGTGACGGGCAGTGATGCGCCGGCGAACTGGATGACCCTGGGCTTCAACGACGCCGGTTGGTCCGGACCCTCGCCGGCGGAACTGGGTTATGGCGACGGGGACGAAGCCACCGTCATTGGCTATGGCCCGGACTCCGGGAATAAGTACATCACCACCTATTTCCGCCAAACGTTCAACGTAATCGATCCCTCCGCGTATCAACTACCGTTACAATTGAATCTGGTCTATGACGACGGCGCGGTGGTGTACCTGAACGGCGCGGAAATCTGGCGCGTCAACATGCCCTCGGGCGCGGTGGCCTGGTCAACCACTGCCAACGGTGCCGCCGACTATACGCCCGTTACCACCAGCATCCCCGCCAGCCTTTTGCAAGCGGGCAACAATGTTCTGGCCGTGGAAATCCATCAAGGGGGCGCGGTTCCCATCACCAGTTCCGACATCAGTTTTGCGTTGTCAATGCAAGGTGACCTCGTGCCGACGGTTACGATGACCGGTCCGGGCAACGGCTCCATCTTCACGGTGCCGGTCGCCATCACCCTGCGGGCGGTCGCCGGAGATATTGGCGGAGCTGTCTCCCAAGTGGAGTTTTACGCCAACGATAGCCTCCTGGGCAGCAGCGTCTTCTCTCCTTATACGTATGCCTGGACCAATGCGATCCAGGGACTCTACACCTTGACTGCCATTGCCGTTGACAATACCGGCAATCGCGCCACGTCGGCCCCGGTCAACATCACCGTGGTCGATCCAAACCCGCCCTCGATCGTTTCCGCCAATGCCGGTACGACCAACACCGTCACGGTGACCTTCTCCAAACCACTCAATCCAGTAACCGCCACGAACACCGCCAACTACCAAATCGACCATGGCGTGGGCATCCAGCAAGCGGAGCTGACCGGCGACGACAACCGCGTGGTGCTCACCACGGACACCATTTTGCTCCCCAACACCACGTACACATTGTCGGTGACCGGGGTGCAGGATGCTTCGGGAACCCCCATCACTCCGAACTCGCAGGTAACCTTCGAACTACTGACTTTCGATTTTCAGGCAATCGTCGCCACGGGCTCGGCCACCTTCGTTGCGGGTGGTTATGATATTACCTCCACTGGCAGCGACATTGGTGGCAACGCGGACCAGTTTTCTTTCAACTACCTTCAACGGACCGGGGACTTTGATGTGCGGGTGCGGGTCCAATCGTTGGACCTTTCCGATGTCTGGGCCAAGGCGGGATTGATGGCCCGGGAAAGCTTGAGCTCGAACAGTCGATACGCGGCGGCAATCACCACCCCAAGTATCAACGGCACGTTCTTCCAGTATCGGACCAGTCCCTCGGGCACCACGGCCAGTGCCGGCTCGTATCCCACCACTTACCCGAACACTTGGCTGCGCTTGCGGCGCTTCGGGAATGTGTTCACCGGCTTTGCCAGTTTCGATGGGCAACACTGGTCGCAACTCGGCACCGCCAGTTTGGCGTTGCCCACCACCCTGTATGTCGGCATGGCGCTGAGCTCGCATAGCGCCGCGGTGGCCACGGACGCTGAGTTCCGCGACTACGGAATGGTCATTGGCAATCCGGCGGCGCAAAACATTTCACTGCCGCGCGAACCGTTGGGACCGTCCAGCCGCAAAACGCCGCTGGCCATCACGGAAATCATGTACCATCCGCGGAACCTCGCCAGTTCCCCGGGCAAGAGTCTCGAGTTTGTGGAAATCTACAACTCGCAACCCTGGGACGAAGACATCAGTGGCTACCGGATTTCCGGGGACGTGGACTACACGTTTGCGGCCAGCACCACGATCAAAGCCGGCGGCTTTCTGGTAGTGGCCCGCGATCCGGCCTTGGTGCAAACATACTACGGCATCTCCGGCGTCTTGGGCCCGTGGAACGGAATCTTGGACACGGATCCGGGAGTTTCGACCAACAGCCTGCCCGGCGGCAACTGGCACCGTGCGACTGCGCAATCCGGCCGGGGCGGTGCTGCTGGAGGTCAATTATGAAGGCCACAATCCCTGGCCCATCGCTGCGGATGGCGCGGGTCATTCATTGGTGCTGGCGCGGGCTTCTTATGGCGAAGACAGCGCGAAAGCCTGGGCGGCTAGTGCCTTGATCGACGGCTCGCCCGGCCAGGACGATCCTTTCAATGCGGATCCGCTGAATGCCATCGTCATCAATGAATTTCTGACGCACACCGATCCTCCGTTGGAGGACTACGTCGAACTGTACAACCACAGCAACGCCGAAGTGGATCTGTCGGACGCCTACTTGACCGATGAAGCGTCCACCAACAAGTACCGCATTCCGGCCGGAACCAAGATTGCTCCGCGCGGCTTCATTAGTTTCATCGCCTCGACCAACAGCACCGGCTTTGCCCTGAGTGCCGCCGGCGAGCGAATCTACCTGATCAACTCCAACGCCACGCGCGTGATCGATGTCATTGATTATACGGGCCAGGACAACGGCGTCGCCTCGGGCCGTTATCCCGACGGGGCGCCGAGCATTTATGAGCTTTCCGACTTGTCGCCGGGCGACCCGAATCCAGCCCCGCTCCAACGCGATGTCGTGATCAACGAACTTATGTACAATCCCATTTCCGGCGATGATGACGACGAATACGTCGAGTTGTATAACCGGGGCACCAACACCGTGAGCTTGGGCTTGTGGCAGATGACCGACGGGATCAACTTCACCTTCCCTTCGAACGCGGTGATCGGCGCCGGCCAATATGTGGTCATCGCCCGCAACACCGCGCGGCTGCTGGCCAATTACCCGCAGCTCAATGCCACCAACACCTTCGGCGATTACAGCGGATCGCTGGCCAACAGCGGCGAACGTGTCGCCCTGGGAATGCCGGACTTTGATCTCGACGGTCAAATCAGCCATTACATCGATATCAGCGAGGTCACCTACGGCGAAGGCGGTCGGTGGGGCGCCTGGTCTGATGGCGGGGGCAGCAGCCTCGAGTTGGTGGATCCCGACAGCGATACTCGTCGCGCGAACAATTGGGCCGATAGCGATGAAACGGCCAAGAGCGCCAACTTGTGGACGACCATCGACTACACGAACACCCTCGGCGAAACCCTGGGCAGCCCCATCAATGACAAGCTCCAAGTCTATCTGCTCGATGTGGGTGAGTGCTTGGTGGACAACATTGAAGTGCGCAACAGCAACGGCGCGGGCGTCAATTCGCTGGGCGCCAATGGCACCTTTGAATCCGGCCAGTCCGGCTGGACGTTCCTCGGTTCCCACGACATGACCACGGTGGACAACGTGGGCTTCAGCAGTTCGCGTTCGCTGCACTTGCGCGCCGCCTCCCGTGGCGACAACGGTCCGAATATGCTGCTGTCCCCAGCCATGAGCCCCACGGCCGGCGGCCAGGTGGCCCTCCGGGCCAAAGCGCGCTGGTTGCGTGGTTGGCCGGAATTGTTGTTGCGGGTTCGTGGCGGCGGTATCGAAGTGTCCACGCGTTTGCAGGTGCCGCCCAATCTGGGCAGCCCCGGTTTGGCCAACAGCCGTCGCATTGCTAATGCCGGGCCGGCGATTTGGGATGTGGTCCACACGCCGATCCTGCCCGCCAGCGGTGAAGCGGTGGTGGTCACCGCGCGAGCCATCGATCCGGACGGCATCGCTTCCATGCGAGTGCGCTACCGGCTGGATCCCAGCACCACGTTTGCCACGGCCAACCTGATGGACGACGGCACTGGTGGCGACGCGGTCGCGGGCGACGGCGTGTTCAGTGCTGCGTTGCCCGGACAAAGTTCGGGCGCGACGGTGGCCTTCTACCTTGAAGCGGTGGATGGTTCGACTGCGAGCAACCTCGTTTCCTCAGGACGTATTTCCCACCGGCGCCACCCCGCGGCTGTTCCCGCTGGACGCCACGTCCAAGGAATGCCTGATCCGGTGGGGCGAGGTGCAAAAGCCCGGCAGTTTTGCCACGTATCATGAATGGCTCACAACGGACAATTTCAACCGCTGGTCCCAGCGGACGCCCAGGCTCAATAATGCCTTTGTCGATTGCACCTTTGCGTATAACAACTACCGCGTGATCTACAACGGACAGGCCCGCTACGCGGGCAGTCCCTGGCACCGTGGACAGATGGATTCATCGCCCACCGGCGCCAAACGCGTGGATTTCGACTTCCACTCTCGCAAGGATGACCTGTTGCTGGGGGAGACGGATTTTATATTTGCCAACCCAGGCAATCCCGACGCCAGCACCTTCAGCGACGCCAGTCTCCAATCTGAACAGACCTCGTACCTGATTTTCAAAGGCATCGGCATGCCTTACAACTATCGCCGCTACATCCACCTCTTTATGAACGGCAACCAACGCAGCCGTTATGACACTGACGCGGCCAACGTCGATCGGCTCATGGAAGATGCCCAACAGCCCAACGGCACCGTGGTGTCGGAATGGTACCCGGACAGCCCGAACAATGAATTCTTCAAAATAGAAGACTGGTTCGAGTTCCCGGACAACGGCTTCGATTTTACCGCCAACAACGATGCCGATATAACCCGCCGCACCGTGACCTATAACAACCAGACCAGCCTGACCGCCGCGCCCTACCGTTACATGTTCCGACACCGGTCGGTGGGCACCGGCCACTCCGCGAGCGACTACTCCCAATTCTTCCGGTTGGTGGACGCGGCGAGTCCCCAAGCGAATCCCAATGTGACCCCGGTTGATGTGAGTGCCGTGCAAGCGGTCGCCAACGTCGAAGAATGGATGCGCATCTTTGCCTGCCAGCACACGGTGGGTAACTGGGATTCCTACGGTTATCGCCGCGGCAAGAATTCGTACATGTATCTGAACGGTGATGGCCGTTACGAAATCTTGACCTGGGACATTGACTTTACGGTGGGTCTTGGCGGTGATGGTACCACTCAATCGTTCATCACCTATTCGACTGCTCCCGATGTGAATGTCTGCACCGACCCGCGCATCATTGCCATGTGGGACGCGCCCGCCATTCGGCGCATGTACTTTCGCGCCTTCAAAGACATCATCGACGGCCCGCTCAACGCTTCGTATCTGAACCCGATCCTGGACGCCAAGGCGGCCGCCTTCACCCTGAACAACATCACCTACGATGCCGGCCAGTTGAATACCATCAAGAGCTACATAACCGGACGCAACAGTTACATCGCCGGCCAGATCAACGCGGCAGTGACGGCGCCCTTTGCCGTCAGTGGCGCCTCCTCCTTCTCCGTGACCAACAACCTGGTCACACTGACCGGCACCGCGCCTGTGATGGTCAAGGACATCGTCATTAATGGACAGGTTTATCCGATCCAATGGTCCGGAGTCGCTGCTACACCTACCACTTGGACGCTGCAGGTGGCCGTCCAGTCCGGCGTCAACAATCTGACCATCCAAGGCTATGACTTGCACGGTCAGTTGATCGCCGGTGATTCGGAAACGGTTTCCATCGTTTACAACGGGGAAGACCAATTGCCGGAGAACAATATTGTGATCAGTGAAATCATGTACAATCCCGCCACGCCGCAAACGTCCTTTGTGGAAATCCACAATCACTCGGACAACTTTTCGTTCGATTTGACGGGCTGGAAACTGAACGGTGTCGATTTCACCTTCCCCGGCGGCACCATTCTGACGAACGGTGGCTACCTGGTTGTCTGTAAGAACCGGGCGGCCTTGCTGGCGACGTTTGACAACGACATTCCCGTGGCTGGCGAATTCAATGGCGACCTGGACAACGGCGGCGAAACGCTGACGTTGATCAAGCCCGGCGTCACGCCGGACGAGGATGTGACCGTGTGCCAGGTGAAATACGATGATGCTGCGCCCTGGCCGCCCGAACCTGACGGGCTGGGACCTTCGCTCCAACTGATCGATGCCAAACAAGATATTCGCCGGGTCAGCAACTGGTCGGGCGGCGGGGGGTGGAGCCATTATACGTACCCTGCCCAAACTCTCGGTGGGAGCGCGAGCCTGATTCGGATTTGGTTGAACGTGCCGGGCGACGTCTATATTGATAACGTCGCTTTGATCGCGCAGACCGGCGCGCATGCGGGCAGCAACTACATTCGCAACGGCAGCTTTGAACAACTTGGCGATTGGTCCACGTACGGGACGCATTCGGACAGTGTGATTAGCACCGACCAATCGTTGGACGGCACTCACAGCATGCATGTTATCTCGACCGGGTCGGGCGGCACTGCGGGTTACATTTTCCAAAGCAGCATTGTAGGACTGGAGAATTCGCCCGAGGTTTTATACAGTCTCAGTTTCGATTACCTGCCGACTCCCACCGCCGACGCGAGGATGGGTTTCCGCATCACCAGCCCGTTCAGGGCGGAAGATATCGTTGTTCAGGTGCTCCTGGGAACCCCCGGCCGAGCGAACACTACCGCCAATACGCTGCCCGCTTATGATCCGCTCTGGCTGAACGAAGTCCAACCCGACAACCAGACCGGCATTGCCGACGGGCAAGGCGAACACGATCCGTGGATCGAACTCTACAACGCCGGCACCGAGGCGCTGGATCTTTCCGGCTATTACCTGGCTGACAACTACAACAACCTCACCCAGTGGCCATTCCCCGCCGGGGCCTCCATTGCTCCCGGCGAATACCAGATCGTCTGGGCGGACGGCCAACCGGGACAGACGGTTGGTACCACCGAATTACATACCAGCTTCCGCTTGCCGGCTTCGACGGGTTCCGTCGCCCTGGTGCGCATCGTGGGCGGCGAGCCGCAAATCACGGACTATTTGGATTACTCCGGCATCGAGCCCAACCTGGCCTACGGCGATTATCCCAACGGTCAGCCGGTTCGTCGGTTAACCTTGTACCAAGTCACCCCCAGGGCCGCCAATTCGGCCCGTCCGGCCGAATTGTTCATCAACGAATGGCTGGCCAGCAACACCGGGTTCAACTTTGATCCGGCTGATAACGCCACCGACGACTGGTTCGAGTTGTACAATCCCACGCCGTTCAACGTGGACCTTGCCGGCTACTACCTGACCGACACGACCAACAACAAAGTCAAATTCCGGATTCCGAACGGCTATTTCGTACCCGCCAATGGATTCCTGCTGATCTGGGCGGACGAAGACTCCAATCAGAACACCACCAACAGTCCGGATCTGCACGTCAACTTCAAGTTGAGCGCCAGTGGGGAACAGATCGCCCTGTATTCGTCCAGCGGCGAGTTGGTGGATCTGGTGGACTTTGATGCGCAAGCCAACAACGTGAGCGAAGGGCGTTTTGCCGACGGAGCGGCGGCGCCGTTCGTCTTCATGCAAACGCCCACCCCGAAGGCGCCCAATGTCCTGTCGGCTGCCAACACCCCCCCGACGCTCGATCCGATCCCCAATCAAACCATCACCCTGGGGCAAACGGTCAGCGTCACCGCCACGGCGACGGATGCCGAAGCGCCGCCGCAAACGTTGAGCTTCACGCTGGATCCGGTGGTGCCCGCGGGCGCCAGTATTGATCCGCTCAGCGGCCTGTTCACCTGGACCCCGGACGCGGCGGCGACCACCAGCATTACCGTGCGCGTAACCGACAGCGGCACACCGCTGGAAAGCGCGACGCAAAACTTCACCGTCATCGTGGTCCCGCCGCCGGAGGTCACTGCGGTGCTCATGGGCGGTGGTCAATTGCAGTTGGGCTTCCCGGCGGTTCAGGGCAAGTACTATCGCATCGAATACACCGCGAGCCTGGCGGACCCGATCCAATGGACTCCCTTGCCGGGCGCCGATCCCATTCAGGCGACGGGCGACACGTTGACGCTCAACGAAACCATCAGCGGCCAGACCGGACGGTTCTACCGGGTCGTGGCGCTCGAATAATCGGAGAAGAGCGAATTCAAATTGGGCGCCGTTGGTTGTCAGTCACCAACGGCGCCCATTTCGTTTACCGGGGCGTGCTGGCGAAGTCTCAGGCTGGTAGGTGGACCGCGAACTTCAGTTGATGAGTTGGCCACCAATCCTGGCCATTTCGCCGTCACGAACGCACCTCACGCGGGCGGCGGAACGGCCGTCTCATCCTGCCCTGCCTTAAGTTCTCACGGCTCAGCCAAGCTTCTCAGGAACCTCTTTCATCGGCCCCATCCAGCGCAACTCGCGTTCGAGGTCGCGGTGCATCCGGTATTTTTTGGTGACGTCCGCCAACTTGGTTCCGCGGATGTCGATCTTCGCCAGGTCCATCTGGCCCAAACCGGCGCCGGCGCAAAAACCAAGGTATCCCACCCAGTCCGGATTGAGCCCCATGACCTCGACGCCCACCCGATCCGCCGCAATGAAGTCCGTGGACGCAATCGCGACGCGAGATGGAACCAAGCTGCCGTCCGTCGGGCCGTTGCCTTCCATGCCCTCCCAGCCATCCAACACGGCCGCGCCCCAGCAGGGCTGAAGCCGTTGAGCCGTCAGGGCGATATCCACGTGGGTCTGGCGCACGCCACCATGATAGATGCGCTTGTCGTTCCACCGCCGGCCTTCGTTGCGCGCGTTATGGAGCGGCGCGCCCAGTGCCAAGTTTTTGAGGGAAAGCGTGGCCACCACCGTATTGTGAGTTTTGAGCATGGCCGAGGAAATGACAAACGCATCGGGATCCAGCAACCGCGCCGCCAACCGGACCGGTACCAGGTGCAGGTCGCCGTTCAGAATGGAGTGGGTCTGGTATTTCCCCTCTTCATTCAAATCGACCAGGCTGAGTGCGATCGGTTTGTGTTCGGCCGCGAGTTTCGTGTAGCCGAAATGATCAAACCCGGCGGTGGTGTAGCCGGCGGAAGATTCGGCGATCACCACCGGCCCTTGGAAACGTGGCCCCAGAAAATCAAGGATGCCGTGCAGGGCATCGACGTGCGTGGAGGCAAGCTGGTTCGAAGTGCTGACCATGTTCGGCTTGATGACCACGCACTTCTTGGTCTTGAGCACCGGCATGATTTGATCCGCAATCGCCTCCAGCGACTCGCAGATATTCTGGCGCCGGCTTGCGCCATTGGCCACCGCGACCACCGAACGGCGACCGGAGGAGCCGGGGGTCGGGGCCGGTTTGGGGATGCGATCCTGGGCACGGAGCAAGGTGCCCGATGCAGTGACGGCGGCGGCGGCCCAAAGGAAGTTTCGACGGGAGAATCTATGGTCGTGCGTGTTCATTGCAGGCCAGCCTAACGATTTTGCCGGCCGCGTCAATCGGTGAGATGCGAGGCAAAATCCGTCCGGCGCATCCCCAAGTTGCCGATGGCTCGGCCTCATCCGCCGCATGAGGGCACGCGGCCTACCAGGAGAACGGCGTTTGCCTGCAGGCCCGGTGCCTTCACCGGTCGTCCGTCAGCGCTGTCAACTTATCCGTGACTATTCAGTAGGACAGGCGTCTCGCCTGTCCCGAACGGGTGCCAACCAACAACTTGTATCAAGGCGCTGTGAGTCTTCCTATGTCACCAAACGATGAGGATGCCTTGGGTTATCCAAGACAGGCGAGACGCCTGTCCTACCACGCCGAACTGTCTCATCGCCGCATCAGCCACTGAATTGATACGGCTTAGGGGATGCACTGGCGGCGGGTTGACAGGAATTGAAGGAGGGAAAGAACCGCAACAAAGCCAACGGCATGTTAACGGCGTAATTGTGAAAGCGGGCGCCGAAACGCCCAACCAAGTCATGCGAAGCACCGTCCGCCCATTAGCTGGGCGACAACACCTCGGCTTTAATCACGAGTTTCAAATTACCAGCGTGCCGGCGGGATCAAAAAAGTGCGCCTGGGCCATTTCAAATTCTAAGCGGCATGAATCGCCCACTCGGGCTCGCAGTTTGGAAGCGACCCGAGCGATCAGAGCTTGGGAGCCTACGGTCAGATGCACGAACGTGTCAGCGCCCAACGGTTCAACGCCCTTGACTGTGGCGGCAATGCTCGTGGCGGCATCCGGGATGGTTGCGGTGTGCAGCGTAATGGCTTCTGGCCGGAGCCCGAGCACCACCTGACGGTCTTGCCATTTTTGCAACCGGGCGGATTGCTCCTCCGTCAAGCGAACAGTCAATCCGTCTCCGCTGGAATCCGCAGCGTCCGGATGACCAACGAACGTCAGAGTGTCGCCGCGGCTCACCAAAATGCCGGCCGCAAAATTCATGGGCGGCGAGCCAACGAAGCCGGCCACAAACAGATTGGCCGGATGCCGGTACAACTCCATAGGCGCGGCCACCTGTTGAATGACACCCTGGTTCAGCACCACAATGCGATCCCCCAACGTCATGGCTTCGGCCTGATCGTGCGTGACGTAGATCATCGTAGCCGCCAATTGTTTGTGGAGCCGGATCAATTCGGCGCGCATCTGCACCCGCATGGGGGCATCGAGATTGGACAAGGGCTCGTCGAAGAGAAACACTTTGGGCTGCCGTACGATGGCCCGGCCCAGAGCCACCCGCTGCCGTTCACCGCCGGAGAGCGACCGGGGCAACCGCTTCAAACAGGGCCGCAAGCCCAACAGGTCGGCAGCCGCGTTGACGCGCGGTTCGATTTCTGCGCGGGGCAGCTTTCGCAACTTCAGGCCGAGCGCCATGTTTTCGGATGCCGTCAGATGCGGATAGAGCGCCAGATTCTGAAACACCATGGCAATGTCGCGGTCTTTAGGCGGCAGTTGGTTCACGATCTGGCCATCCAGCGAAATCGTGCCGTGGGTGACTTCTTCCAGCCCGGCAATCAGGCGCAGCAAGGTCGATTTGCCGGCGCCCGAAGGTCCGACCAGCACCATCAATTCCCGGTCTTCCACCGTCAGGCTTACCTCGGAAACTGCCGTCCACCCGTCGCCGCGCGCGCCGTCAAATTTCTTGGTGAGGTGATCGAGGACAACACGGGCCATGGCCGGGCAATCTCACTGTTTCTTGAGGCGTTCCCACAGCGGCTGCAGATCCTCATCTGCCAGCGCCATTTGTTGGATGGACTTGGATGTCTTGGCGATGGCCATGGCTTTTTGCAGCCAGTCCCAAGCCTCGTCCAGCCGCCCGAGTTGCGCCGTATAACAAGCCAAATTGTAAGGGATGATGGAATTCTTGGGGAACTTTCCACAGGCGGGCAGCAAGGCTTCCCAGGACTGCAACAAGCCGCCACCGGTCGCCCGGCGCAACGAATAGGCACGGTGGATCCACCCCGAAACCCGTTGGGGAGCGAGCGTCACCAGCGCTTCGGCCACAGCCAATGCCTGATCCCAATCCTCCAACGCGGCACACACCTGCCATCGGACATCCAGCACGTCGGGATGTTGTTGGAACGTTCCGGCAATCCGGCTCAACTCAGCATGGGCTTCCGCCGGCAGACCCAGTTCGATCCAGCCAATTGCGCCCAACAAAAACTGGGCATCCGGTTGTGGCAATTCCGACATCGCCCGCGAACGTAAACGAAGCCGTGTTAAAAACCAAGCAAGCGGCGAGAGAATGACCAATGGCCAATGACCAAGTTCCAGAGAATTCCCAATGCGCAAGGTCCAATCAAATCTTGAGGAGCCTTCCGCCGGTGAATTCGTCATTGGCCATTCAATGTCGGCCGCTGCCAGTGAAACGCTTTGTCGGTGAAAAGAAAAATTTCCCTCGACTCGGCCGTGGCCAGCAGGCCTTCCGGGACGAAGCAGCATGCCTCGATGTGCTCATGTTTGAACTTGGTGCGGTAGGGCTTCTGGGCGCCCGCGCGGAGCGGGTCACCGGCAATACGAAACACATACGCGCCGGCCTTGGCTACCAGGCCCAACAAACGTCCGTCGGGCGAAATATCCGCGCCGGTCACCGGCGATTCCACGCGCAGCCGCGCCACGTGTTCGAGGGTCAACGGTTCGGATTGGTTCGCCAGCGGAAAACGATAGATGCGGGCGCGTTCATCATCGAAGACCTTGGACACCACGTAGCCGTTGGTCTGCCACACGAACAAGGCTTCGCAATCGAACGCCGCGAACGGAAACCGCAGTTGCCAGCCGCGCGTGACCCGGACGATGCCGCCAGACATCGGGTCCGGCTCGTCAATTTCGTAAACCGCCAGTTGCTGGCGCCGGGCATTATTGTTGCCGATGTCGCCCAAAAACAAATGCCCATGATCATCAATCGCAATGTCCTCCCAATCCTCGATTTGCGCTCCGCTGACGAGATACTCGGCCAGCAACCGGCCGTCGCGTGTGAGGGCATAGAGGGTTTGTTTGCGGATGCCGCCGCCGTCATTGTGCGTCCAAAACACACCGGGATGTTTCCGACTGGCTACGATGCCGGAGCTTTCCGTGATCCGCGAATATGTGATTTGACCGACCTGTTCCACGCCCGGGGCAACCACCCGTTCGTTGACGGGAGGAGCCGCCAACGCCGTTTCCGTGACGAAGGCAGGCGCCCACAAGGTCAAGAGCAGCGTCAGCGTCGTCGGAATTGGGTGTTCTGACTTCATGGATGTCGATTGCCGTAAAATAAACTGCACCTTGGACCAAAGGCGATTAAATTCTCGGAGGCTTGGTTATGCCGGATATGGAATTAAACAACAATACTGCCGGAAAGGTTGCCGCTCGAACGGAACTTCGTCTCAGCGGACTGAATTGCAACAATTGCGTGCGTCACGCGACGGAGGCCCTGCAGGGCGTCGAAGGAGTGGCCAGCGCGACCGTGACGCTCGAACCGCAACGGGCGACGGTGCGTTGGACGCCTGGCCATGCCCCGGTGGTGGATGCCTTGATCGCGGCAGTGCAGAAGGCCGGTTACCAGGCAACGGCGGTGCCGCACCGTCCCGATCCGGGCCGCCTCATCCTGCGTGTTACCGGCATGAGCTGCAACAATTGTGTGCGCCACGTGACCGAGGCGTTGCAGGGCGTGCCGGGTGTGGCCAATGCCGCTGTGGAATTGGAAACCAAACGCGCCACCGTGCGCTGGACGGAGGGTGCCAGCGCCCAAGTCGAACCGCTGCTGGCCGCGGTCAAACAAGCCGGTTACGAGGCGGAGCCGATCGAGGCCGCTCCCGGGGACACCGAAGATACCGGGACCAAGAAGCTGGCGAGCTGGCATCTGAATTTGTGGATAGGCGTGTTGGGCACGTTGCCGCTCATGCTGGGCGAATGGGTGTTTGGCCTGTCGAGCGAAACTTGGTTTCGCTGGTTCTCCTTCGCGCTGGCTGCGGTGGTTCAGACCAAAGCCGGCGCGTCGTTTTATCGCGGCGCCTGGAACCAACTCAAGGTGGGCAATTCGAACATGGACACCCTGGTGGCCCTCGGTTCCACCACCGCGTTTGTCTATAGCACCTGGGCCTTGTTCAGTGGTATGCCCGGCCATCTGTATTTCATGGAAGCGGCGGGCATCATCACCATCATCAGCGTGGGCCATTGGCTGGAAGCCCGCGTCAGCAGCCGGGCGTCGAGCGCCCTCAAAGCTTTGCTCAATCTCGCCCCGGACCTGGCCCGGCGCCACAACGCCGACGGCAGCGAAACCGAAGTGCCGGTGGCCTCCTTGCAGGCCGGCGATCAGGTGGCGTTGCGGCCCGGTGACCGCGTGCCCACGGATGGCGAAGTGGCGGAAGGTCACTCGGCGGTGGATGAATCCATGTTGACCGGCGAGTCGGTGCCCGTGGACAAATCCGCTGCTGACAAACTGTACGCCGGCACCGTGAATTTGAATGGCCGGCTGCTGCTGCGTGTGACCGCCACCGGCGAGGCCACGGCGCTGGCGCACATTATTGCCGCCGTGCAGCGTGCCCAAACCAGCCGCGCCAACATTCAGCGTTTGGCTGACCGCGTGAGCAACGTCTTTGTGCCCCTCGTCGTGCTGGCCGCCCTGGGCACGGCGCTCTGGTGGGGGTTGGCGCCCGAGACCGCCCAGCAAGTTCACCACTGGCTCGCCGGCTATTTGTGGCACGTGAGCTTGCCGGAAACCGCATTGGCGTCCGCGGTAATCGGGGCGGCGGCCGTGTTGATTATCGCGTGTCCCTGTGCCATGGGGCTGGCGACGCCGGCGGCGATCATGGCCGGTTCCAATGTTGCGGCCAAACGAGGCATTCTCATTCGGGACGGGGTGGCCTTGGAAAAAGCAGGCCGGGTGACGGCCGTCATTTTTGACAAGACCGGAACCTTGACGCTGGGCAAACCCCAAGTGGCAAAGTTTGAAGCGTTCGGTCAAGTATTCGAACCAGAGCCTGACCTTGACCCGACCAACTCCAATCCGGTTCGCGGTTCGCAGGGACAGCATCCAACAACCCGAAATGGCGACACCTCGGTCCTTCCCCAAGTTCGCATCGCTGCCGCTCTGGCCCGCCCTTCGACGCATCCGCTCAGCCAAGCCGTGGCCAAACTGGCGACTGAGGAAATAACGTTCCGTGACTGGCAGGAAGTGCGTGGAGCCGGGGTTGAAGGCAAATTGCAAATTGCCGACTACGGACCGAAACCGGACGGCAGCGCGAACGGCGAACCTACGTTGCGGCTGGGCGCTTTGAAATGGTTGACCGAGTGCGGTGTGGACCTGACCGCAGCCAAGCCGTTCGTCGAGGAATGGACCGCCCAAGGCGCCACGGTGCTAGGGTTGGCGGCCGACCGCGCATTGCTCGGCTTGCTGGCCGTCAAGGATACGGTGAAATCCGGCGCCCGCGTCGTGGTACACAAACTTCAGCAGCAAGGATTGAAAACCTATCTCGTTACTGGCGACAACCGATTGACGGCCGCCGGCATCGCCCAGCAAACAGGAATACCCGCCGACCAGGTTTTTGCCGAAGTGCGTCCAGAGCAGAAGTCCGAATTTGTCGTGAGACTCCAGCGAGAAGGTCATCGGGTGGCGTTCGTCGGTGATGGCATCAATGACGCGCCGGCGTTGGAACAAGCGGACCTGGGTATCGCAGTGGCGCGCGCCAGCGACATCGCCCGGGAAGCCGCGGACATCATTCTGCTGAAGTCCGAAATCGAGGCCGTGCCGGAGAGTCTCGGCCTGGCGCGGGCCACCTTGCGGACCATCAAGCAAAACCTGTTTTGGGCTTTCTTTTACAATGCCATCGGCGTTCCTTTGGCTGCTCTCGGTTTCATGAGTCCCGGTACTGTGCGCCCTGGCCATGGGTGTCTCCGATCTGGTGGTGGTCGGCAACGCGCTACGCTTGCGTGCTTGGAAGGAATCATAAAACTACCCATGGCTGCCGGCATCAATGTGCTCATCCACGAAAGCCAGTTCCCCGACCATTGGGAACAGCGAGTTGAAACACTCGCTGGTCAGCCGGCGCATCAATCCCAAGTTTCACTATGGCAGTCCCCGTCAAACGCAGGCTTGGCTGGCGCTGCATCAGGCCTGTTCGCCGGCCGTCTCGGATCCGGATTGTATTGGCATTTATGACGCGAGCTTTCGCTTCGTGGCGGAGCAACTGGCTGCCGGGCCGGTCCATGTTGTCAGTCTCGGTTGCGGCGGTGCGCAGAAGGAAGCGCGATTGCTGCGCTTGCTCAGCGATGGACGCGGGGATGTTCACGTCACTTTGGCGGATGCCAGTCCAGGATTGGTCGTCACCGCCCATCAACGCATCGCCAAGACTCAACCCCGGAGCATCCGAGCGGTCATGGTAGATTTGCTGACCGCGGACGATCTCTCCGGATTGCTGTTTGCGCCTGGAGCCGAAACGGCTCGACGAATAGTGACTTGCTTCGGGGTGCTGCCCAATGCCCAGCCCGCGGTGATATTTCCGCGGCTGGCGAACTTGATGCGTTCCGGCGATTGGTTGTTGCTGAGCGCTAATCTTACCGCGGGCCGGAATTATCTCCAGGAAGTCCAGGCCGCACTCCCGCTCTATGACAATGCGCTAACGCGTGACTGGCTGAGCTTGCTGTTGTTCGACTGCGGATTTGAACGCCGCGACGGAGAAATTCGTTTCACCATCGAAGCGTGCGATACGCACCCTGAATTGCTGCAAATTGTGGCTTGGTTTGACCTCCGCCGTGAGCGTTGCCTTCGTTTAGGCGGCGAAGCTATTCAGTTTTCATCCGGGGAATCACTCCGCTTGTTCTATTCCCATCGTTACACCGCCGCGCTGGTGGACCAAATGATTCATCAGGCAGGTCTGTCCCTTCAACATACATGGATCACCCAGCACAGCGATGAAGGAGTGTTTGTCTGCACGGGGGTGTGATGGGCGTGCGACCGCTCGCGAGAGAAAAAGAAAGGTGTCGGCAAGAGCATCAGGATGCACAGCAAATGCATCTTTCGCCCCCTATAGGCTCAACCAGATGCCCTCGCCGACACAAAAACGGTGATTGGGAATTGCAGGCAGCCCCGCATTCAGCTTGGCGACACCAAGACACAGCTCGCGCCCCCTTCGAGCTTCAAGGTGAGCTTGGTTACCGGCGCGCTGTTGAACTGCAAATTCCACTTTTTCAAAAAACCAAGATTGCCAAATGTCGATTTGGTTGCCGGTTTGTATGCTGCCGGCAAACTGAGTTTTCCGGGCTAAAGAATGACAGACTCCGCGTCGCAAAACAAGTCACAGAATATCTTTTTTTGTTTATTATGGGTATTAGACTTGCTGCCGCAGCCAAGGCACGGAAACGGCTTGCCTGCCTGAATAATGAGGGTGGGCAAATTAAGCCAATCATTTCTAAGGCGCTGATTCCGTGTGGCTTTTGCCGTTTATCCGATACAAATGAACTCCGTATGGCGGAAAATCGTCGGCAAAATGCCCGTTTTTTGCCTCCAAAGAACGGTCTTCACCCAGCACCACAGCCGTTGTTTTGCCGGCCAGGCCGGGGAGCTCAATAATGCCCTGCGTCGGGCGAGGCCGCATGTTCACCGAGAAGAGATAATTGGTGGCGCCGTGGCGTTTCATCATCCAGGCAATCGGCGTGTTCTGGACACTGGATTTGACAGTGACGCCGCCGGAGACGCTGGGGCGGTTGAGCGCGGGCGCGAGTTCGTGAATCTGGCGGTTGATGGCAGTGACGGCGGCCAACATCTCCGGGTCTTCCAGCAACGCGGCTTCTTTGAAGCTTGGCTGGAACTGATGGACGAAATAGATCAATCCCTGCGAACCGTGAATGAGCGCCATCCAGACTTCCGCGCGCAATTGTTGCGGTGTCGCCTTCGCCCGCGGATTGCCAATGTGGGTACACTCGATGCAATTCCAAACAATCTTCTTTCCGCCGCTCCACTTCACCAGTCGCTCTACTCCATGGGCGACGAATTCCAACTTGCCGGCCACTTCGCGGTGGTTGTGGACTGCGGGATAAATATCGAAGGATGCGATGTCGCAGCCTTTGATGTATTCGGGATAATCCTCCGGATGATTGCGGCGGACCCCGCGGCCGATATAGTTGTCCCACGCCACGCCCTGGCCCAGATTGAGCATTACGGGCCGCGACGGATCCGCGGCGCGGAGGTGTTCGTAATCACGAATTATTTTTTCCGGCAGAATGGGCGGACCATACCCTTTGCCTTGGCCGAGCGACTGGGCGTTGTCCGGTTCGTCTCCGTGCATCCAACCCACAATGATCGGATTGTCCCGGTTGGCCAGGCCCACGCGGTTCTGCGCGCAGATGACCGGCATGTTCGCGGCCTGTAATTCAGCCAGTTGATTGGTAGTCGGCCCCCGCCAAAGCCCCACGTAGAGGTTGATGCCGGCCGCTTGGTAGCGGGCCGCATTACGCGGACTTTGCAGCCACACCGCAATGGGGAAGTAATGATCATCTGCCGGTGGACCATGCTTCCATTGGGCATAATTGACGGACGCGGATGATTCAGGAATTTGGGCTCGGATCAGAGGTGGCGTGGCCAACAACACGCCGGCCAGCGCGAGAAGAAGCTGCGGTTTCATTGGTGCGATAGCATGCTTCAACCGCCCGTGGCGCACAAGCCAAAGCTGGATAATGAGGCGTCGTCCTGGATTGACGCATGGGGCGTGCTTCGTCAGAATCAATGCATGAACCGATCGCTAATTGCCTCATGCCTGACGCTGTTGTGCGCTGCTCACACTGGCTTTGCCGCTTCGCTTGTCCCTGGCCCGGAACTCCAGGCCGCTGCGGAAAAGCAATGGGCGAAAGCCATTGCCGACCTTGAAACCCGCGATCAACGCGAGTCCCATCCAGCGGACAGCATTCTGTTCGTGGGCAGTTCGTCCATCCGCCTCTGGAACAGCATTGTGCCCGACATGGCGCCGTATCATCCGATCCAGCGCGGCTATGGCGGGGCCAAGTTTTCGGACGTGACGGTGTTCGCGAAACGGCTGATCGCGCCTCATCAATTTCGGGCCATGGTCGTGTTTGTTGCCAATGATGTGACCGGTCGGCCGGATGATCCCACACCCGAACAAGTGGCTGGTTGGTTCGGACACATTGTCGATGTGGCGCGCGCGGCGCAACCTGACGCCCCCATTTTTTGTCTGGAGGTTACTCCCACCCAGTCCCGCTGGCAGGCTTGGCCGAAGATTCGCGAAGTCAACCGCGCCCTGGCTCAAGAGTGCCTGGCTCGGCCCAACGTCGATTTCATTCCCACCGCCCACGCCTATTTGGGATCGGACGGCAAACCGCAGGCGGAATTGTTCCGCAATGACCGTCTGCACCTAAGTCCGTTGGGTTACCGCATCTGGTCCGCGATCATCAAGTCCCACTTGGATGCGGTGCTGGATCCAGATTTCGCCATTCGAAAACGCTAAGCTGCATCTATGCAGTAAGGAACCGCGAATGAATCCAGCCCAGCGCACCCGTAACCAAGAATAATCAGCCACAAAAGAACGCCAACGCCGTAGAGACATTCATCAGGAGTTGCGCGCTGTTGCCCACCGAATTGTAATAGCATCGCACCAAGTCCGGTAAGGGCCGCAGATGACTGCCAAACCAGTCCGTGCTCAGCATGGTGTCCACTTCGTTGGGCGCCCCCAACACGCCGTCCGGATCGCCGGCGGCGCAGGTCGCATCCGGCGTGATGAGCAACGCGAGGTCCACAGGTTGCATCCACTTGCACCGGGCCACCATCCAGCCCCATCGCTTCGAGGCGACGGATGATCTCCGTCCCGCGCGTATCATAGCCCACGCGAGAAATGCCTTTGGCCTGGGTGCCCAACGCGTGCGCGTGGCAAGCAAAGTTGGCGGGAGCCCCGCCCAATTGTGGGCCGGCGGGCAACAAGTCCCAGAGAACTTCGCCCAGGCCAATGACATTAAAACTCATTTTGTTCGGAGGTTTTTCAGACGTCGATAGTTCCGGAAAGATCGGCAGCCGTTGCACGGTTGGTGCCCATGGTTCCCCTCACCCTGACCCTCTTCCCAAGGAGAGAGAACAGCGATGGCACGGGCCTTGATCTTTGATGAGGATGCGACGATCGTCTGCTTTGGGATACGCGCCTCAGCAACCAAGCATGGGAGTGCGCTCGTTGTCTCCGGCCGGCGCCAAACGGGCTCCCTCTCCCCAAGGGAGAGGGCTGGGGTGAAGGGGAAGGTGACGCCCGCAGTGCCTGAACGCAGAGATTTGCCCCCCCGACCAACCAGCTTTGTTCATAAGCCGTTCATCGATTCAAGCCTTCTGTTTTGCCAGAGGTCGAGGACAAGGAACTCCCCCGGATTGCATTGTCTTCGGAGCTGGGCGCCTGCGATTGCGGTTCCGCCGCGATCCCCAGTTTGTGTTGCATGGCCTCCAAAGAAATCCCTTTCGTTTCCGGCACCATGATTTTCACCCACACCAGTTGCAGCACCATCATGCCGCTGAAGAACAGGAAGACGAATCCCGGGGAGAAGGCCGTTACCAGCTTGGGAAACAGCGTGGTGAGCAACGCGGCAAAAAACCAGTGCGTAAAACTGCCCAGGGCCTGGCCCTCGGCGCGATGGCGGTTGGGAAAGATCTCGGAGATAAACACCCAGATGACCGCTCCCTGACCCACCGCGTGCGCGGCGATGAAGGCAAAGATGCATCCCGGCACGATGGCGAAATGCTGCGTGAAGAACGCCCAGGCAGTCAGCCCCAGCGAAGTGATGTAACCAAAAGATCCGACGTACAGCAGCGTGCGCCGGCCCAACCGGTCGATGAGCCACAAACCAACGAAGGTGAAGATCAAATTGGTGACGCCGATGCCGATGGATTGCAGCAGCGCCGCTTTCTGGCCCAGACCGGTCATCTCGAAAATGCGCGGCGCGAAATACAGGACCGCGTTGATCCCGGAAAGTTGATTGAAAAAGGCAATCAGAACTGCCAGCGCAATCGGGAGCCGCAACCTCCAGGTCCAGAAGCGAGCGGAGGATTTCTGCGCGGACGATGCTTCCGCAATCTCATCGGCTTTGGCCGCCAGTTCCGCCGGCGACGCTTCGGGGCGGATGACCTGCAGGATTTGGAGGGCGGTTTCCCGGTCGCCTCGGCGGCCAATCAACCAGCGCGGGCTCTCCGGAATGCTGAAGCAAAGCGCTGTGTAAACGAGGGCTGGAATGGCTTCCACGCCGAGCATCCAACGCCAGGCTTGTTCGCCCAACCGAGCCAGCAGGGCATTGGAGACAAAGGCGATCAGGATGCCGAAGACAATGTTGAACTGGAACATGCCCGCCAGCCGCCCCCGGCGCTCCGCCGGGGCAATCTCCGAAATGTAGAGGGGCGCGGCAACGGTGGAGATACCCACCCCGAGTCCACCGATGAACCGAGCAATAATGAACGAATAAACGTCCGTGGCCAAACCCGACCAGACGGCGGACACAAAGTACAGGATGCCGATCCAAAGCAGCGTAGCCCGGCGCCCAAAGCGGTCGGTGGGCCAGCCGCCCAACAACGCGCCCAGGACCGTGCCGTAGAGCGCCGAGGCCATGGCGATGCCGTGCAGCCCCGCGCTCAATCCCCAGAGCGTTTGGATTTTTTGCTCGGCGCCGGAAATGACGACGGTATCGAAACCAAAGAGAAATCCGGCGAGCGCCGACGTGATGGCCCAAAAGAAAATGCGAGCTTTCATGGCGATTGTTTTTCGAGATGAGGCGATTGGCTTACTGCGATTCCCAGGCGGACTTCAGTTCATAGACTTGCAGCGCGTTGATCTTGGCGGTGCCACCTTTGGTATAGATTTCCAGCGAACGGTTGTCCTGCGGGACGATCATGCCCATCGGCATGTACAGGCGGCCGTCGTTGCCGAAAATGTCAATGGAGGTGCGGTCCACCATCAGCCGGAGACGAATTTTGCCGTCCACCGGCTTGAGAGCGGCCTTTTTACCCCGGCAAGCAAGTTCCTGTTTCTTCGCGTCGTAATTGACCGTGACGCCGCGGAGGTTGAAGCCCAGTTCAGCCGCGTCGCCGAGAGTCAATTCCGCGGTGAGATCGAGGAGTTCCCCCTTCACGTGGGCGAGAGGATTATCGCCAGGGCTGAGCGGCTGCGGGGGGATCGTGTGAGATTTCGCGCGCAGCGAGTTGTGTTCCTTCACCGGAGTTGCAAACAGCCGCGATCCCTGGTCGGTGGAGCGCAGGGTGAGTTCCACCGGCAATCCCATCATCTGGTTGAATGGCATGCCCGGCATGTTCATCTGTCCCCACGGAATAAGAATGCGCCGGCCGTCCGCCGGGGGAATGTCCGTGAAGGTCTGCGAGGCATACCAGCAATTGCCGTATTGCATGGGGTGCGGTCCGGATTCCGGCGTGAAGGTCTGGCCGTCGAACTTGCCGACGAGATAGCGGCCGTTGCCACCGTAGAATACCCAGCGAGTGTTCTGCTGGTGGCCGTCGAGAGCGATCTCGAAGAACTCGGGACACTCGCTGGTGCCGGGGATTTGCACGTCGCTCATCTTCTCCCACTGTTTCAGGTCCGGCGAACTGAAGAGGGCGTAGTCGTTCTTGTCGAGATACAAGGCCATGATCCATTTCTTACCCGGCGCATACCAGATCACCTTGGGATCGCGATTGCTGCCAATGATGTGGGGCAAAACCGGATTGTGCTCGTACTTGGTCCAGGTGCGGCCACGGTCGTTGCTGTAGGCGATGCCCTGGGTGAAGGGATTGCCCGCCGCCGTGAAGATGCAGACGAGGACCTTCTCCGCGCCGGTCTGGAAGCCGGCAGTGTTGTTCCAGTCCACCACCGCGGACCCGGAAAACATGGTGCCGTGCTGGTCGGGATAAAGCGCCACCGGCAGTTCCCGCCAATGAACCAGGTCCGGGCTGACCGCGTGGCCCCAGTGCATGTTGCCCCAGGCCCAGCCGTAGGGATTGTGTTGGTAGAACAAGTGGTATTCGCCTTGGTAAAAGACCAGGCCGTTGGGGTCATTGTTCCATCCGCGGCGGGAGGAAAAGTGGAACTGCGGACGCAGCTTCTCATGATAGAGGGTGTCCGGGTTCTTGATCGCATTGGACTGGTCGATGGATTTCAAGCCGGTGGAATCTTCGGGCAGCTTGTCCACTTTGAGCGTGGCTTGCTTGCCTGCAAACGGCGCGATGTCCATGAACGCCCACCAATCCGGCTCGCCATCGGCCAGTTCGATGTCGAAGTCGCGCGGCGGCTGGCCATCGACGACCAACCCGCACCTGGCGTTTCGGCGCTCCGTTCTTCACGGGAAGTTCAGATAGCGTTTCGTCAACGTTATCTCGCGCGTCACGTTGGTCAGCATGCCGGGCGGCTTGCGGTCGGTCTGGACGATCTGGTCCACGTTGATGTGGCCCCAGCCGCCCTTGGCTTGGTCCACGATCTGGATCACGGCCATTTTGCCGGCGAACTCCCCTACGTCCCACGAGGCCGGCGCGAGCGCTTCGCTGCCGCCCGGTCGGTCGTTCGGACCGGTGGCGTTGCGGACGGCCTGGCCCTCGACGAGCAGGTTCATGCAGGTCTTCTCGGCGTTCATGCCACCACCGATGAGAAAGCTGATAAACCGCCGCTCAATTTTAAACTCCGGCGACGTGAGCGTGCCGGTGGTGACGTCGCCTTTGAAGAAGGAGTTGACAAGGCCCTGGCCCTTGAAGCCGCTCACCGGCATCTGATTGGGCAACGTGCCATGCGCCGGGCCGGGGCCGAATGCTTCGCCGGTGGTTTTCCACTGGCCGTAGTCCGGGCCTTCAAAGTCGGCGATCAGGAGGTCGTCTGCGGCGTCCAAGCCGGGCACGGTCAGGGTGGCGAGGCAGAGAAGGATCATTGGCGACAGTCTTTTCATCATCGTATGCACTATTCGGTTCCTACTTCGGTTTTCGATTGGGCCCATTGAATCCGTCGGCGGGCAGGGACAGCCAGAGATTAAGCCGCCGTTTCGCCGAAGGGAAGCCAAGATCGCCGAAGCCCAGCGGCGCATCCCCAGACCTAAATCCCGGAGGGACGCTCGAAAATAGCCCAGCGATTCATCGCTGGGACCACCGCCAACAAATCCGCACAAGCTCCGGAAGGGCGAAAGAAATCGTCGCGGTCGCCAAGTCGGCGTCCAGCAGCACTTTCTCACCGCGCACAAGGTGCATAAGCCTTTCGATTTTTTCCGGCGGAACCAGTTGGGTTGCGGTTGAGATATTCATAGGACAGTGGATTCGAGATGCTGCCGGCACTTTGAGGTTCCAATTTGGAACTTCAAACCATCCGCCTTAATCGCCGTGAGTTGGAACATGAAATCGTCGGGAAAGCGGTCAAGATTACGCTGAACCGTCTGGTTGAGGTTCTTGATCTCCACACCATAGAGCGCGGCCAGATCGCGGCCCAGCATCACTCGTTGGCCGCGAATGAACAGGATCGCCTGCTCGATGGATTCCCGTTGAAGTTGGGTTCTCAGTTCCTTCATAGCGCCATGGTTGAAGCGTATTGGTTGGCCCCATCCAATCAACGTAACAATTCGTCGTCCCCAGTTAGCGCCGCACCGTGTCGCACTTGCCGGCAAAAGGCTCCTGTTTTTAAAACTCCAACCGGCCCGTAGCAGCCGACGTGAGGAGGCTCATTTTTCCTCGGAAAACCGTGCTGCTTCCGATAAGAATGAGCCTCCTCACATCGGCTGCTACGATTTTTCAAACAGGCTCTTAATTACGGAGCGGCTACCGAGGCCATGGTTTCCAAACGCCCATTCACCCGAACCTTGACCGGGCACGGGGCAGGGGAGCGGATGGTAAAGGTGACGACCTTGCCGTCCTTCCAGGTGGCGTCCACCGTGAAGTTGCCGCGGGCCTTCAGTCCTTTGAACGAACCGCTGGCCGCCCACGCCTTGGGAATGGCGGGCAGGATGGCGATTTCACCGGCATGCGACTGCAGCAACATCTCGGCAATGGCGCCGGTGATGCCGAAATTGCCATCCATCTGGAACGGCGGATGAGTGCAGAAGAGATTACCGAGCGTGTTGTAAGTGAGCAGTCCGCGCACCATGATGCCGGCGCGTTCGCCCTCACCCAACCGGGCCCACATCGCGCAACGCCACGGCCAGGTCCAGGAGCGGCGGCTGTCGCCGATGGTGGTATCGACGCGGAAAGGTTTGTCCCCATGATCGTTGCTGCGGGCCTTGAGCGACACGATGGCGGCCTGGGCGAGCTTCGGCGTTCGGGTCAGGCTGATTTGGCGGCCCGGATAGACGGCGAAGAGGTGCGAGGTATGGCGGTGCGTGTCGTTAGGTTCGTCTCGGTCGATCTGCCATTCCTGGAGTTGACCCCATTTGCCGATTTTGTTGGGCGCGAGATGCGTCTGCAGGTCCGCAATCTTCGCTTGGTAATCGGCGTCGATGCCGAGTGCCTTGGCGACATCGAGATAGTTTTCGAACAGATCCCAGATCAGTTGCTGGTCGTGCATCACGCCGTCTTCGCGCGGGCCATGTTCCGGTGACCATCCGTTGGGGGCAACGAGGGTGCCGTCCGGCAGGCGCTTAAGACGGTCTTCCCAATACTGGCAGATCTCCTTGATCACCGGGTAGGCGGTCTTGGCCAGGTAATCCCGATCCTGGGTGAACGCCCAATGCTCGTACACGTGCAAGGCGTACCAGGCGCTTGCGGGGATGTTCCATTGCCAGCCGTTGCCGCCGAAAATGTTTTGGCTGGTCCGCGCGGTCCAGCCGCGGGTGGTTTCGCCAAAAGCCTTGCGGGTCGCAATGCGGCACGGTTCGCGGGCGGCGACAATGAAGTCGATCAACGGTACATGGCACTCGGACAACGCCGTGGATTCGGCGCCCCAGTAATTCATCTGGACGTTGATGTTGTTGTGATAGTCGCTGGCCCAGGGCGGATGGTTGCTGTCGTTCCAAAGACCTTGCAAGTTGGCGGGTAAGCCACCGGGACGCGAGCAACTGGCCAGCAGGTAACGGCCATATTGGAACATCGTTTCCTCCAGGTCGGGATCGGCTTCGCCCGTGGCAAAACGTTTCAGCCGCGCATCTGTCGGCATCGCCAGAACTTCCCGGGCGGTGGCGCCAATGTCCAGGGTAACGCGGCGAAGCAACGCGGAAAGGTCTGCAATGTGCGCGCTCCGCAGCGTGTCGTAGGACTTGGCTTGCGCGGCGGCGAGTTCCTGCTCGACGAGCGGCAGCGGATCGGCACCGCGCCAACCGGCTTCGTAATCAGGCTTGTAGTTGGTGCGTGCAGCCAGCAGCAAGGTCAGGTCGTCGCAATTAGCGAAGGCGATCTCGGCGCCATCCACTTTAACGGTCCCACCGGTATGGAGCACGCGGACGCTAGCGGCATGTTTGAGCTGGTTGGGCATTTCGCCGGCAAAGGTTAGACCCGCTTCCGTCGCCTGGGTTTTAGCCTCCTGGGCGGATTGCAGGTTGATCCTTCCGGAAAGCCTACCCGGCTTGCTCGCGGTGTAGCGAAAGACCATCACCTGGTCGGGATGACTGGCAAAGGCTACGCGGGTGAACTTCACGCCGTCGTGCGTGAAGGTGGTCGTGTGGATGCCGTTCGCAATGTCGAGCGCGCGACGATAGTCGGATGGGGCCGGGGTGGCGCCGGAAGTGATCGGGGCCCCGGTCAGTTCGATCTCGGCGACCTGGAAGTGATCGCGGTTCCCGGTGTCGAAGGCAAAGCGGTAGCACCGGCAGGCCTGCGGATGGGCGACCTCAAAGATCCTGGCCTGGAACCGCTTTTCAAAAGGCTGGCCCAGTTCCTGGTGATCCAGTCGCTGCCAGGTCTCGCCGTCGGCTGAACCTTCCAGAACCCACGATTGCGGATCGCGTTCTGCCACATCATTGGCGCTGGTCAAAGTGTATGATTTGACCAGTTTGGTGGTCGGGAAGGTTACCTGCCATACGACCTGAGTGCCGGGATTGGCAACACACCACTTGGTGTCGGCCCGACCATCCATACACAAGTCGATCCCTTTGCCATCGCCCTTCGCATGGCCGCTGGGGGATTGAACCGCGGGCTCGTCGGAATCGGCGTCCCACAGGATCATTAGATCGCCAAAGTTGCGGTAGGAACCAAAACCATGGTCGCCGCACTCATAGGCGCCATCCCAGTTGTTGTCGCCCGACCACAAGCTTTGCTCGTTGAACTGGATGCGCTCCCGGGCGACGCCGCCGGAGATCAGGCAGCCCAGGCGGCCATTGCCCAACGGCAGGGATTCTTGAATATGCCGTTTGTCACTGGCAGGTTGCCGATACCAAAGCGTCAAGTCGGCCGCCGAACTCGGCATGGCCGACAAAGTCCAAAACAAAAGAATGAGCAAGCTTGGTTTCATTGAATCTTCGCGGTTTATCGTGTGTTGTTATTGTGATGGCGAGCTGCTCGATTGGTCAAGTGAACGATCAAATGCCGTTGAACGGTTGGCGCCAGCGGTTCCCCGCACCCTGACCCTCTCCCCAAGGAGAGGGAAAAGTTATTGAGCCCGACTGGTTCTTTGGGGCCGACGCGGTCATCCCCGCCTGCTTTGGGATACACGCCTCGGCAACGAAGCTTGGGAGCGCGGTCGTTCTCCGCGGCGGGCGCCGAACATGCTTCCGCTCCCCAAGGGAGAGGGTTGGGGTGAGGGGGAAGGTGATGGCCGCCGTCCACGCGGGCAACGATTCGCACCGGTGCCGGCCAACCCGCTCTGGCTTTGAGCCGTTCATCGGTTCAAGCTTCCGGCTTTGCCGGAGGTGGCTGACTCCCATCGTAATCACCGTGACCGAATGCGGTGGGAACACGTAACGGCTCGCACCGTTGTTGATGGCGTGCTTCCACTCCCGCCGTTTCGGAACAATGGCGTTAGGCTGGGCGGCGGTGTTCCTGGCTTCCAGGGCGCCCGATAATTCGGTCACTTGCGCCACTTGTTTTTTGGGTACGAACCCGGCCAGATGGATTTGCGCTAGCATGGCCTTGTCGGTTGGATTTACAATCTGAAGAACCAGCGTCCGGCCGTCGTCGCTGCGTTTGGCGTTCACGTCGAGCGTGTCCTTGGCCGCGGTTACCTGGCATTGGACCAATTGCGGCAGGTAATTGTGGGAAAACATTTGCGTCACGTAGCCGGGAGGCTGGAGCCAGACTTGCGAAAGGGTTCAGGAAGAGCAGCCCCTGGTTCCAATCGTTGTCGTTTTGACCATCGGGCTGGAGACAGTTCGCCGAGGTGGCGATGAGGATTCGTCCGTCCCGTTCGACGATGTTGATGGCGACGGCATTGGCCAGCGCCCGCCGCTGGGAATGGTTTCCCGCATTGAACTCGAAAATCACCACGCGGTGTTTCGCCCCGTCAGCAATCCGATCAAGCGCGTCGAGGTAGCTCAGCGTGCCGCCAAAATCCGGGCGGGGACCGTCGGTGCCGATGTGAACATCGAACCACACCTCGCGATGGTGCTGCTTGGCAAGTTGCAGAATCTTCTGCTGGGCCGCGAGGCTGGTGATGCGTCCGGCAGCGCCTCGGAAATTGAATGGATCCTCAATCTTTTGGCCGTAGCCGAAATCGCCGACCACGAGAATGATCTCCGGGTCCTTGGCCCACACGGCTTCGGCCATCAGTCTGAACTTCTGCCAGTAATCCTCGTTCACTTGCTCCTCATTACCGAGTTCCAGATATTTCAACCGGTAAGGAGCGGGGTGTCCGTCAGCGGCACGCTTACGGCCCCATTCGCTGTCCTTAGGCCCGTTGACGTATTCGATGAAGTCCGCCATGTCCTGCGGCGTTTCGCCCATGTTGACGTCAGGAATGCCAAGGAAACCGGCAGCCTCGCAGAAGTTCAAAAAGTCGAAGATACCCCAGCCGTTGGACGAATACGGATACCACCAGCCGGTGTAGGGCGGGCGCTGTTCCCGTGGTCCGATCATCTTCTTCCAGCGATATTCCGCCGCGTTCACCATGCACCCGCCCTGGCGCAGCACCGTGATGCCTTGATGGATGAGCCCTTCGGCCACGTCACGGCGCGTGGGCAATCCTTTGAAACGTCCCCATTTGCCCGGTTGCAGAAATGCATAGCCCACCGTCACCGAACCGGGGCGTTTCAGCTTGAGGGCGAAGCGGCCTGCCTTGTCGTTGCTGTCGGGTTTCAGTTTGAAATCAAGACGCCGCCAATTGGAGCCCGAAACCTTCAAGCGTTTCTCGGCATAAACCTTGCCGCCGTCGCGGCTCTCCAATGTGACGAAAAGCTCAGTCGGCTCGGTGGCGCGGACACAGACGAAGCCTTCGTAGGCTTTGCCTTTGACAAAATTCATGCCCCAGCGGTTGAGGCTCTGATTTTCGATGCCGATTTCACCGTTGCCGCTGATAAAGGTGAGGCGCTGGCTCTGGCTTCCGGAGAAGGCATTTTCTTCTTCGAGCTTGAACTCACCGTTCGCGCTACCTCTTCGTAAGGCGCGCCATATACCACTGACGCCATCACCGAACTTGTCCGCGGCCGCGATGGCAAATTCATATTTCCGAGACTCCCCACCCGTGGTGATGGTCAGATTTCGATACTGCGCCTCCCGCTGCCAAGTGCGCAGACCTACTGTGCCGGTTTCCAGGGGACGCTGTGTGTCTTCGTAGCGGGTGATACTCTGGCCATTGACGAGGACCTCGACTGTTTTGCTCGTCATGCGCACCGTGAGTTTGATCCATTGGTTGATCGGTACTGCGCAAGGCATGTTTCGGATCGGCTCCCAATTCTGGCGATGGCGTCCCAGGACCAATCGTCCGGTGGTCTCCAAGGCAACTTCGTAGCCGGTGAAGCGATCAGCGCCCGGACCGGCCTGACTGACCTTAACGATCAGTCCGGCGTTACCACTTTTCTTCTCAGCAAAGTACACCTCGACACTCGCTTCGCCTTCGGCAAAGGAAGGGGCGTCGCATAGCAGCTTGGAACCATCTCCCCCCGCGGCGTCCAATTCGCCATCCTTCGGCACCCAGCGCCCGCCATAAGCCGTGAAGCCGCGAAGCGGTGGCGGCGGCGCTGGCTCGGCGAAGCTCTCGCCGAAAATCATCTGGCTGTCGATGCCGCCATAGATTTCGTGGTTCACATCCTCGATGCACGCCCCGGTGAGGTACCGCGAGACACGATGAAGGATTTGGTCGGCTTGTACTTCGATGCGGGCTTCCTGGGCTTGAACGCCTACCAGAGAAATCAGCGTGGCCAGGACGATCGTGGAGTTGATGAGATCTTTCATGGAGGTCTTTATATGCTACTTGGTGATGCTCGTGGTGGCGGGCCAAGGCTCGTGTCGATTCACTCTACCTTCCATTCGAGGATGCCTCCGGACCACTCGGATTGCAGTTGAACTTCGAGCCGGAGAGCCTTGGTTTCAACTGGATCAAAGGCAACCCGGTTGAAATGGTCCATTGCCACGCCGTAAGCGGAAGCACCATGGACCGGCTTCCACGCGTCACCAGATAGGTAAAGTACGCGCCAGGACTGTGGCACCCGACAGTGCGCATGAATGCGGCGCTCATCCCACCAATAGACTTCGACGGTGGAAATCTTCGTGGGACGTTCAAAATCGTATTGCACCCATTCTTTGGTGCCGCGGTGGTCCCACCAAGTGAAGCGAGGAATCTTGGTGTCATCTGAAGCGCTGGGCTCGATCTGGTCGTTGAGCGCCGACACCGTGTCGTTTTGCCAGCAATGCGGCGCAGACGGCGTGGCGAGCGACGCTACCGTGGGCGATGGTAACGGCTCGGCTTTGGAGGTGGTTTCGGCCATCCAGACCCTCATTTCACCCGGCTGCCGGTTGGCGTTGGCGAAATAGGGGATCGCAGTAAACTCGGTATTGGTCACGCCGGGAACGGAACCTGACGGCAAGTAAAGCGACTCCGGCCATGCGACCCGGTGCAGAGCCAACGCCGGGCCCTTGATGACCGTCACACCACCCAGCAGGTCCGCGCGGTGTTCCGCCTGCAGCGGTGCTTCAGGCGGGATGACCAGGTTGCGTGTGTGTCCATGGTTGTCCACCGCTTCGAGACAATACACCAGCGGGCCGCGTTGGAGCGCAACTCGGCCAATGTCGGCTTCCACCTGGGGATGGGCTTTGATTCGTTGCACGGGCATGGGCAGGGAAAGTTCCACGACATCTCCGCGCCGCCATTGACGCCGGAGGCGGGCGTAGCCGTGGATTGTCTCGAAGTTCGCCAACGGATTGCCGTTCACCCGCAAGGTTGGCTCAATGCACCAGGCAGGCAGACGCACGTTGAGGTTAAACTCGGTTTCCCGTTCCGGTTCCAGGGTGAGTCTGATCTCGACGTCCCAGGGGTAGCGCGTCGATTGCCGGAGGATGACTCGAGTCCCATTCACCATGAGCTTGGCACGGCTGCCCATGAAAAGGTTGACGTAAATACCGCCTTCGTCTTGGGCGTAAATGTAGCCGGGCAGCGCGCCCATGATCTTGAGGAACATGGGCGGACAGCACGGGCAGCCATGCCAACTCCAGCGCGTTCGTTTCGGACCCGCTTCCAGTGGATTCTCGTAGAAGTAGCTGTCGCCCTTTAGAGACACGCCGGGCAGGATCGCATTATAGAGCACCCGCTCCAATTCATCGGCGTAGCGCGCATCGCCGAAGGCCAGGTTCATGTTCCGATGGAAGAAGCCCGCGCCAATAGCGGCGCAGGTCTCCAAATAGCCATTGTTGGGCAAGGACATAATCGGGACCGAATCCCTCATGGCCCAGCTACCGCCCCCAGGCCGCCAATGACATACATGCGGCGTTGCACCATGTTCTCCCAGAGCCGCCGGGCGGCGTTGAGATAGTCTTCGCGGCCGTTGACCGTTCCGGCTGCGACCAAGCCGGCGCAGAGCAGAGTCGCCCGAACCGCGTGGCCTTCGATGGTTTCCTGCTTTAGCACCGGCTGGTGGTCCTGGGCATAGGGGCCACCATATTTCCCGAAGCTTCTCCCTTCGTGGTTGCCCCGGTTCTCAATCCAGAACTCGGCGAGTCTGAGGAAACGTTGCTCGTCCACGGGCACCGGCATTCGGGGTTTCAATTCTGGCTGCTCGCGGAAGAGTAAATACAACTTCACGAGTGCCTCCTCGGGCAAGGAATGGCCGGGCACGACGTTCAGCTTCGGCGGCGGTCCCATCACGTCGGCCATGTGATTGGCGAGTTTGGTGGCGACTTCGAGCAGTCGCGTTTTCCCCGTGGCGCGGTAGTAGTGAACCGCAGCCTCGACCATCGCGCCGGCGTTATAAACGTCGTGCTGCTCGACGTCGTTGCCGCCATTAAGCCCCCAACGCTTGGTCGGTGCCTTCAACTGGGTCCAGGTGTTGAGGTAGCCATCAGGATCTTTGGCCGCCGCTCCAGCAATGCGCTCGATGTAACCATCGAGGCGGACTTCCAGGGCGGCATCGCGTTCGGCGGCCAGGAAATCGGCACTCCCGCGGATCATTTCGTAAATCAAGCCGTCATACCACGGCGGCCCACCATGATCACCGCTGGTGCCATCGCGAATCTTGTCAAAGTTGGTGAGCGCGCCGTCCTTCTCGAATTTCGTGAAGCAATCGGGAATGGTCACTTCGCGCCATACCTTTAGTTTGGGCGACCAGAAGTCGTCTTCGATGACCACTTGCTCGATGGGAACTGGCGTTAATCGACTGGCATCGGCAGCGAAGGCCGCGGCAGCCGCCACCGCCAGGAGGATGACTGTATTTAGAATCGTCTTCATATTTAAAGTTTCCCAGCCAATGCGGGCCTTGACATCTTAAATCGTAGCAGCCGACGTGAGGAGGCTCTGAGTCTTTCTGCTGAAATTAGAGTGAGAACTTGTTTGGAAAACAGGAAAGATCGTAGCCGCTGACGTGAGAAAGCGGACCATCCGCCATGTTCTGTCGCGCGATCCGCCTCGTCACCTCGGCGGCTAGTTCAAACACGCTGTAGCCTCATGGGTCGGCTCTAAGATGCAAGTTCATGCGCCGTAAATGTGTCCGCACATAAACGGGCCTTGGCCACCTTATCGGAACTGCATTGGTCGGCACGCCATCAATCTTCGACCAAGGTAATATCCTCCTCCGGCTTCGGATAATTCTTTTTCGCGATATACGACTTGGTGTCGTCCACCATCTCCTGGGTGATCTGAAAATTATATTTCCGATAATCGTTCACCGTGAATTCTCCCACTTTGAAGAATCCCCACTGGTCAAAAAAGTCGGTCAGATCCAGCTTGGCCACATCGCAACAGATCTTAACGAACTCAAACTGGTTTCGAATGGAATCATCCCCGCGACCGGCGTCCGGGCGGCTGCGCATTTCCTCCATCACGTCGGCATAAAAGTCCGGCTTGCCGTGTCGTGCAAAATAAAGGTGGAGTTGCCAGAAGGGAACCAGGCGGTCGAAGACGTCCTTCCATTCCAGGTAAGAGATCTTCGGAGTTGCTTCGATGATGTTTTTGCGCGCTGACGCATAATTCTTCTGCGCGGCGAGGCGGCTCGGATTGCCCATCCCGGTGACGGTAAACATCGAGAAAATGTTGCAGCTCACCTCGGTCATGCCGCCCCAGGTCATTTTCGGGCGCATTTGCAGCACGTGACCGGTTTCGTGACTGAAGCCCCAGCAGGGATCGCCTTTGATGACGACTTCCGGATCAGCGACCATGCGCATGGTGCCCTGGTTGCCGAGGTAGGCCACCCCGTCGCCGTCGCGGAACATGTAGTAATTGAAATTGACGCGCGCCAGAATGCGGTTTTTGGGCACCTTGTGGTATTTCACCAATCCCATCAGCGTGTAATGGCTGTGAAGCAGTTTGTCGTAATTGCCGATCAATTCCGTCCCCTTGCCACGGGTGTAAACGTTGAACCACTCCACCGGGTAGGCGACCTGGATATGCTTGCCGCGTGCGTCCATGATGGGACTCACCGCCTGGTCCAGCAGTCGGTCCCAATCGGCGTTCGTCTGCTTGGTGGCATCGAAGTAGCCATTCACTTTGCCCGTGGGAAAGTGAACGACCACCTGCGGCGCCGTCTCGGCACGGTCGTCGAAATAGCTCAGGTACACATTGCCGCCCTTTTCCACTTGAATCACATTCACCCCCTCGGTCAGCGCGATCCGCTGTTTCTTCAGTCCCCATCCATTCGGATCTTTTGAGGGATTGACGCCTGCGGGCGGCTGGCGCATCCAGTCGGGAATCAGTAGCGAAAGTTCCTTACCCCCGGTAGGTCCGACCAACACCACTAGTTCGCCCGGCTCCAGGCAGATGCCGGTGATGTTCTCGTAACGGCTGAAGCCATCGCCCAGCTTCAACGTGTTCCCCAATTCGCGAGGCGAAGGATAGGCTGCATAACTGGCCGCTCGGTAGGTTCGGTCATACGTGCCGTTCAGCATCTCGGCCGCCACCCTTTTGAGCAACGCGCTTTGAAAGTTATCCAAATCTTTCAACTGCACGTTCGGCTTCAACTGCCGGCAACTGGTGTCGGTAAAGAACGTCATGTCGGCTTTGAGCGCAGCGAGGTTGATTGCGGCGCTACCGGAAATTAATGGCCATGACAATAAGGCGACAGCCAGGACGAATTTGTTCATGTTTTCAAGACCCCGGCTGCCGTCTGGTTATTCATTGAGCGGGCGCATTTGCTTTGTGAACTTCCTCAATGACCCGCTTGCTCGCACCAAAATACCAAGGGTTGAATGCCATGAGGCGACCATGGTAATCTTCCCGCTCACTAAAAAACAAATGATGATCCTATGAACAATGACCATGCAACCAGACTCACACGACGTCAGTTTCTCACCCGGGGGGCGATGGCGGCAAGTGCCGTAGCGATGCCCTGTTTGATCCCGGCCTCGGCATTGGGCCGAAACGGTACGGTGGCGCCGAGCGAACGGATTGTGATGGGCGGCATTGGACTCGGTGGTCGTGGTTCCTACGATTTGGGCTGGATCTTGACCCAGAAGGATGTGCAGTGGGTCGCTGCCTGTGACGTCGTGAAAGGCCGGCGCGATGCGGCCAAGAACGTCGTCGATACGAAATACGGCAACCAAGATTGTGCCGTGTATGGCGACATGCGCCAGTTCCTGGACGAGCGGACGGACGTGGACGCCGTGTTGATTGCCACGGGGGACCGCTGGCATGCGCTGGCTTCGATTTGGGCGATGCGGGCGGGCAAGGATGTTTATTGCGAGAAACCGGCCTGTCTGACGATGGCGCAGGGGCAAATGGTTGTCGAGACCGCACGCCGGTATGGGCGGATTTATCAAACGGGCGCCCAGCGCCTCAGCGAGCCGCATCATGTGTTTGCCATTGAAATGGCCCGCTCCGGCCGGTTGGGCCCCATTGATACGGTTTACGCCGACTGTCGTTGGCGCGACGGGATGCGCCACGACTGGTTGCCCGCCGAACCGGAACCTCCCAAGGATCAACTGGACTGGGATCTGTTCGTCGGCCCTTCTCCCTGGCGGCCCTACAACCACGGTTACCTGAACTCCGGGTGGTATCACTTTTATGATTTCGCCACCGACGTGGCGATGTGGGGTGCGCACACGGTTACCCAAGCCCTGGCTGGACTCGACATGGACAACGTATCCTCCATCGAATTCGAGTATGCCGGGCCGGGGGCAACGATGGTGACCCGTTTGTCCAACGGGGTGAAGTTGGTTCTGTTCCGGGTCAGCGGCTCGGTTTGGGAGCCGTGCGAGTATTGGCAT
Source organism: uncultured Verrucomicrobiae bacterium (assembly GCA_963788655.1). Classification (GTDB taxonomy): domain Bacteria; phylum Verrucomicrobiota; class Verrucomicrobiia; order Limisphaerales; family JAFGQR01; genus JAFGQR01. The sequence continues at coordinate 49,919 of CAWBHS010000008.1, forward strand.
GGCGCGTGTGGCGAGCGGTTCGATGGTCCCAAAGGCTGGACCGCCGCCGCCGACGGTTATGCGCGCACCGACGTCTCCTCGCCTGCGCTGTTGCGCGATTATCAGAACGTGCTGGCGGAATATACGACGCGCACCCAGCGCCCATTGAACCACATGCGGGATTTCTTTGACTGCATCCGGTCGCGTCGGCTCACCGTGGCGAGTCCCGAAGTGATGTATCGGTCCATGAAAATTTGTTTGGCGGCCGATATATGCGAGCAATTGCAGCGCAACCTGAAGTTCGACCTGCGCGCGGCTGAATTTGTCGGAGATCCCGAAGCCAACCGGTTGCGTTTTCGCGCGATGCGCGCCCCCTACACAATCTGATTGGGCAATTTGAGGTAACAGTTCGCCGATCACGACGCAAAGCAAGCCGCGTCGAAAAGGGATCATTGCCCTCCAGATGTAACGGCACCGCGCATTTGTGCGGAATGAGAGTTCTTGAACTCGGACTGAAACGCCTCGGGTGTCGTCAGGAGTTTCATACTCAATCCATCACTTTTCCAGTTCCTGTTCGACCGCGGAGAATTCTTCGAGAGCTTCTTCAAGATCTTCGACGATTTCGGCGGCGAGGATGGCGGGTTTGGGGAGGTTTTCCGTGTCGGCCAGCGTGTCGTCTTTGAGCCAGAAGATGTCGAGGTTGGCTTTGTCGCGGGCCATCAGGTCGGCGTAGGTGAAACGATTGAAGCGTTCGGATTCCTCGCGTTTCTTCGTGCGATTCTTGGTCTGGTAGAACTGGACGAACTCTTTCAAGTCTTCGTCGGCGATGGGGTTTTGGCGCAGTGTGAAGTTGCGATTCGTGCGCAGGTCATAGACCCAAAGCTCTTTGGTCCAAGGCGTCTTGGAGGCGGGCTTCTTGTCGAAGAAGAGCACGTTGGCTTTCACGCCGGGCGAATACCAGATGCCGGTGGGCAGACGCAGCAGAGTGTGGACGTTGCAGCGATCCAGCAAGGCGCGGCGATTGTTGTACAGCAGCGAATAGATCCGTGGAGGAAAGAGCGCAGTAAATTGTGGAGCAACGGGCCAAATGAGCGCATTGCACCGTGGGGCAAGAGGCGCGCTCGAAGCGTGTGAACGTATCGAGTAGTATGGTGGACCGTCTCCCGGATTCGGACCGGGAGACGGTAAGAGGTTGGCCCGTGGCGACGAGAACGGGATCGGCCGTGGGCTTACCTTCCGTGCTCGGCGCGAAACTGGGTCAGGATCTGCAGCGCGCGTTGACGCGCCGCCGCCTCTTCTTGAGGATCGGCCGGCGGGACCGAACGGGGCTCAGGATTGGAGCCGGAGGGCTTGGGGGCGTAGAGCGCAACGCGGCTGATGTTGAGATCGTCTTCGAAACGGTCGGGCTGGAGGAGATTGTAGAGCTTGAGGGCTCCGACGTTCCTGCGTCCCTCGCGGATTTCCCGCTGCAGATAGCGGACGACTCGTTGGAGATCGGCTTCGGTGAACCCCGCACGGAAGAAGTCATACCAAAGCCGTTCCCGATCAAAGCGCAGGCTGACGCGCTGGCCCGTCAGACGGCCATAGAGCGCGTGAACTTGTTGGATGCGCGCGATCATGAGCTGTGTCGCGTTAACCCCGCCAACCCGGGCACCTGTTCCATCGCCTGCTGCATCGTGGGGGCGCTGATTTCCCGGAGGTCGGCCCGAGCGGCTTCGATCCACGCCGCCCGAGCCAAGAGGCAGACGCTGCGCGGCACGCCCGCGGTGGCCCGGACCAGCAAATCCACCGCCGCCGCTTCAAAAACCTGCGAGCGATTAATGCCGACGGCTTCCAGCCCGGTTCGCAGATAGGTTTGGATCTCCTCGAGCGTCCATGGACTGAGCAGGTGATGAGCGCTCAAGCGGGAACAGAGCGCCCGGTGATTGCGCAGTTGGAGCTGTCCCAGCAGGTACTCGTCCCCGAGGAGGACCAGCGCGAAGGTCGGTTGGCTGGGCAGGTTGAGCCCGAGCAACAACCGCAACTCTTCGAGCGTGCCGTGGGTCGCGTTCTGCGCGTCGTCCATGACAATGACCAGGGTCTGGCGCTCATGTTCGGACAGGTAGCTGGAGAGTTCATCCAGATTGCGCTCGCGGCGGATGCTGGCCCGCTTGCCCAGGCTGCGAGCCAGACTGGCTAAGAGCCCACTGCTGCTCAAGGTGGCCTGGGTCAGGTTGACCGGAGTATAGAGTCGGTTCTCCAGTTGGCGCACCCAGCGGCCGACCAAGGTGGACTTGCCCGTCCCATTGCCTCCGCTTAAAAGCATCGCGCCGCGCAAGGCGGCCGTCTGCTCGAGGAGACTCCAGGCGCGTTGCTGGGAGGGGATGGCAATCCAGTGCGGGTCCGATAACGGCCCGAAGGGCACGGCGGTGGCACCCCAGGTCCGCGCATAGCGATCCAATTCATTCATCGCTTGCCCTCCCCGCCATCGATTTGGCTGTTGAGGTGGCGGTCGACTTTGCGGGCGGCTCCAAAGTCCTGTCCTTTGTAGCGGACCAGGATCGGGTTCTTGACCCAAGGATCGAGCTCCAAGTGCACTTTGAGCCCGCGCAGGGCCAGGTTCACCTCGTAGAGATCGTTGTCGATGCGGACGGTCCCGTCTTTGCGCACCACGCGCTCGATGCGGGTGTAGAACAGCCGGTCCAGGTCCAGCTGCGGATCCAACGGCCGCAGCAGTGGCAGCGCCCGGGCGAAGCGCTCCTGGGGACTTTCGCCGATGCTCGAGTGAGGACGGGGATGGTAGATCTCCTGGAGCCACTGGGCGAGCTTGCCGTTAAGTTCCGCCAAGGATCCGACGGCTTGGCCGGGCAAACGCAAGCCGGCTTCGAAATCCTCCTGCACGGTGCGGAACAACCGCTCCACTTTCCCGCGACTCCAAGGCCGGCCCACTTTGGAGTGAATGAGCCGGATGCCCAGATTGGCGCACACGATGCGCAGATGGTGATTGACGAAGGGACCGCCGTTGTCCGCATAAAGTTTTCTCGGCAATCCCCGGCGACGAAGCGCCGCTTTGAGGCAGCGCAAGAGCGCCGGCGTGTCGGCGGCCAACCCGTAGGCCGCATGCGGAATCAGGCGCGAGTGATCATCGACGATGAGGCAGAGGTGGGTGGGCACCGTCTTGGGGTGCAGGGCCAAAAAGGGGCCCGGGGAGAAGTCGACGATCCAAAGGTCATTGACGCCGGGTGCTTCAAAGGCCTTGGTGGGACCCGGGATGTTCTGGCGCAGCAGATAGCGGCGGCCCTGCGCGTCGAGGTCATTCTGCTCCAGCCAGCGATAGACGGCCGAGAGCGCCGGCAGCGTGGGGTCGGATTGTTTCCATTGCCGGTAAAGCAGCTTGACCGGCACTCCCGGAAAGCAACGCACCTGATCGATGACCCACTGCTGTTGAGTGGCCGATAATCGCCGGGGTTTGCCCCGGTCGGATCGTGGTTTGGGCTTGAGTCCTTCGAAGCCGGCTTTCTTGAACGCGTAATACCAGTCTTCGAGCGTGCGCCGAGCGACAAATTGAGGGGGTGCCTCACTGTCCCCGGGCAAGGGATGAGTAGAGCTCACCTGTTCCAGCGCCGCGGAAAGAGGCCAGTGGTGCTGAAGGAGCTCGAGGACGGCTTGAACCAGGCTCATACGCCGCAAGGCGACGGCCTCCTGAACGGATGCAGTTGTGTTTTTCATGCGGCGCGGAGCCTTTCACGCCGCCGGCTTGGATTTCAAAAACAGGGTTTCGTGGGATTAATAACCTGTTGCGCTCCAACCGATAATTCAGGATGACGGTCGCAGACAGCGGTAGTTGCCCAAGAGCGAAATGTGGTGGTGTTCGGAAAGAAAGCAGAGCATCTTTGGCACCGAGTCAAATGACTGTCGCAAGCTGGCCCACAACGAGAGGCCGTCGGAAACCGTGCTACTAACCAGTTGTCCGAAGACTTCTTTGAGGGTGGCCGCGCGTGCCGTCAACGCACTCCACGCTCGTCGGAGGCAACCCGCCTCTAAGGCGCGGGGCGGTGGGTCCAGGCCTTGGGTCTGGATCCTCGCCCGTTGGTCAAAATCCCCTTGCAACCGCTCGGCACGGATCGAGCGATACGGTAATCGATGCGGCGGCAGGACCGAGAAAGTCCGGCCGCAAGCAGGATGCAGATAGCGCTGGATCCTCTCCTTGAGCGTGCCCTCCGGATCGGCATTCCGCCAATAGCATCCATGGCGGTGAACCATCCCCGGGCCACCGCAGGGACAGGACGGCCGCATTCCCTTGAGTTGATCTTCGCGGAATTGGATCGGGGAGCTTTTCCGAAATCACCACGGCGAATCAAGCTGCTTTCTTTCGGGCTCCACGATGCGAGCGCCCCAGCTTTCCTCATCAACGTTCCGCACCCACGCTCACACCATTTTTCGCAGCGCTACAGGATTTTCTCGCCTGCGCCGGCCTCGAACAGAACATTGTCCGGCACGACCACGGCGGCTGTGCCGGTTTCCTTGAGCATGGAATAGACGTTCTGCACGAAGTTGAGCTGCTTGTTGCTCGTCGTCGGCGCAATGAAGTCCTGGCGCTCGTAATAGATCTTCTCCGTCTCCCGCTTCCCAGCGTCGTTCACGACCGTGATGCTGCTCTTTTTTCCAAAAGGCGGATTCGTGAGCACCATGTCCACTGGCTCGGGCCTCTTTGCGAGGGTGTCCATTGTCTGCACGATGGTCTTGTCGCTGCCGCCCATGCCGTGCAGGTAAAGGTTCATCGCACACAGACGTGTGACGCCCGGCACGATGTCCATGCCACGGATGGCTTCCTCGTTGATGAAGCGCTGGGCTTTGCGATCCAAGTCGCGGGAGTTCGTCGTCACAGATATTCGTATGCGGCGAGCAGGAAGCCACCCGTGCCGCAGGCGGGATCGGCGATGCGCATGGTCGGTTCGGGGCGCATGACTTGCACGATGGCGCGGATGATGGGGCGCGGCGTGAAGTATTGGCCCGCGCCGCCGCGCACGTCCTCGGCGTTACGCGCGAGCAGGCCCTCGTAAATCTCGCCCTTCACGTCCATGTCCAGCCCGGCCCAGTTCTCCGACTCCATCAAGGAGATGAGTCGTTCCAGCTTGGCGGGGTCGGTGATCTTGTTCTGCGCCTTGGCGAAGATGATGCCGAGCAGACCGGGCAGCTTACCCAGCTCGCGCAGCGTCTTGGAATACTGCACCTCCAACGGGTCGCCCGACTCCTGCTTGAGCGCGGCCCAGTTGTATTTCTTGGGAATGACATTCTCCAGGCCGAGCAACTCGCGCTCGTGGGCCATTTTGAGGAAGAGCAGAAACGTGATCTGCTCGGTGTAACCGCACTAGCAAAGGCAGCGACAGCGCCGACGGCAAAGGAGCTATTTACCGAGGGCGAGTTTAAGCCCGACGCCGTTTACGAATTCTATGATGCGATAGCAGACTCTCCCGAAGCCATAAAGCGCCTACGCGGAGAGCGAGTTCCGTTGCGAGCAAGAAAGCGACCTCGTAGTCGTGAGATTAAGCAGGGTCACCCATTCCGCTTGCACGAGCTTTGGGTGAAGAGATTCAAGAATCTCGAGGACTACCTAGTGCGATTTGAGCCGGAACATTCGCTGGATGCTCTTTTGGGCTGGAATGGCACTGGTAAATCGAACCTGTTCGAGGTGCTGATCGTCATTTTCCGGGATCTCTACAAATGGCAGTTTAAGGATTTTGAGCCACACTCAGCTCGGATTAAACCTGCGCCATGTTGGAACCGGACAAGGGGAATTCCAATGGCGTTTGGACAAACTGTCACAAGCAAAACCCCGCAGTCCCATTCATGCAAATGGCTAAACAAGAGTGTTTAACATGGCTGGCGGACTTTGCACGAAAAAAGTGAGGCGTGGTTAAGCACGGGAGGATGAGACACGGAGAAACCAATTTGTAACCTGGTACGCGAGGCGGGGGTCGAACCCACAACCTTCGGCTTCGGAGGCCGACGCTCTATCCAATTGAGCTACTCGCGCATTCGCAGTGCGCTTACTTAACTCTATTCCCGAACCTAGAGCAATGGTTTTTCGGTGTGCATGGACGGGAAAAAGTCACACTTGGCAAGGAACGGCTACCGAACAGCAGAGGCGTCGGTTTCCGCGAGCCACAACTCTCGGATGAATCGCGGCCACGGGGCGACGCCGCGTTACCGCGGCTTCCCATTGAGCGGAGGTGATTGCTGGTGCCAGATTGTGGAGTGTTCGTAGGCATGCGCCAGGCGAAGCAAGCGTGGCTTCGTCGAAGGGTTTGCCCAAAAGCTGGAGGCCGATTGGCAGTTGAGGATTTTGCGTAAAGCCGCAAGGCAGGCTGAGGCCGCAAATACCCGCCAGATTGCACGACAGGGTGAAAATGTCGGACAAATACATCTGCAGCGGGTCGCCGGATTTCTCCCCGATTTTGAAGGCCGGCGTTGGTGTCGTGGGAGTGAGGATGGCATCCACTTGGTCGAACGCTTTCAGAAAATCCTGGCGGATCAGCGTGCGGACTTTTTGGGCGCGTAAATAATAGGCATCGTAGTAACCGCTGCTCAGCACGTAGGTGCCAAGCACAATGCGCCGTTTGACTTCGGTGCCGAATCCGGCGCCGCGCGTTTTGGAATAGAGTTCGATGGGGTCTGCTCCATCCACCCGCAGGCCGTAGCGAATGCCATCAAACCGGGCGAGGTTGGCGCTCGCTTCGGCCGTGGCAATGATGTAGTAGGTCGCCACCGCGTATTCAGTGTGCGGCAGGGAGATTTCCCGAACTTCAGCGCCCAATTCCTCCATTTTCTTTACGGCGCTCTGGATGGCCTGGTTGACTTCGGGATCGATGCCGCTGATAAAATATTCCTTGGGCAAACCAAGCGTCACGCCCTTGAGGTGGTCCGTTAGAGCCGCAGTGTAATCCGGCACGGCTTGCGGCACGCTGGTGCTGTCCCGTTCGTCATGGCCGGCGAGAACGTTGAGCAAAGACGCCGCATCCCGCGCGGTTTTGGTGACGGGACCAATCTGGTCCAAAGACGAGGCATAAGCCACCAGGCCGTAACGTGAAACGCGGCCATAGGTGGGTTTGAGACCGACGCAACCACAGAAGGCCGCCGGTTGGCGGATCGAACCGCCGGTGTCCGAGCCCAGACTGGCAATACACTCGTGAGCGGCCACGGCGGCGGCGGATCCGCCCGACGAGCCGCCAGGAATGCGCGTCAAGTCCCACGGATTCCGCGTAATTCCGAACGCCGAGTTCTCCGTGGAACTGCCCATGGCAAACTCGTCCATATTCAGCCGGCCAAACACGACCGCACCCGCGGCTTTCAGCTTTTCAATGACGGTGGCGTCGTACGGCGAAATGAATTCACCCAGGATTTTGGAGCCGCAACTGAGGGGATGGTTTTTGACGGCGATGACATCCTTGATGGCAATCGGCACTCCGAGCAGGGGCTTGTCAGCCACGGTTTGGCCGGTAGCCAATTGCTGGTCCGCCGCATCCGCCTGGGCCAGGGCGTCATCAGCGTTCCAACTTAGGAAGGCGTGGATTTGTGAGTCCGTTCGCTGGATTTGGTTTAGACAGGCCTGTACGGTTTCGCGGGCCGAAACCTCACGCCGCGCCAGTTGGTTCGTCAACTCAGAAAGGGTCAGTTCGTTCAGCATTGGGGAAACGGTGCTCTGCGAAAAGTTCCAGCCAAAGAAGAGTTACTCGATGATTTTGGGCACGACAAAGAGTCCGTTCGCCTGGGCGGGGGCATTGCGCATGGCATCCTCATGCGGCAGCGAGGGCCGGGCCTGATCGGGGCGGGTAATATTCACCTGCGGCACGGCGTGGGCGGTAGGCTCGACTTGACTCACGTCCAATTGCTCGAGCTGGGCCATGTGTTCGAGGACGTGCCCCAGTTGGTCGGCGAATAGCCGTTCTTCTTCCGGGGTCAGGCTCAAGCGCGCCAAGTGCGCGACGTATTTGACATCAATCTGCGGAGCAGCCATGCGCGGAGCTTACGGATCCAGAGGGCAAAGCGGAAGCGGAAAGTCATGAACGTTGCCAGGGCTGTTCCAAGGTCCAGGAAGTGGGCCAGCGGCCAAGCGGATGACGTGCTGAAGCTGCCGGCTCATCGTGTCATGGAAGGTGGGAAAGGTGCGGTCCCGCTGGCGAGGTTGGTGCCGAGCCCAGGCCCGATACTCGCCTTGCACTGGGCGACGGAGGATCCCCAACCCGGTGACGGAGATGGGATGGCGGACCCGGCATCGATCCTCCTCGGCGCTCACGTCCAACGGATAATGAGTTCCGTTTTCAATGCTCCAATACCAGCGAACCAATTCCAACAAACGAGCCGCCTCAGCCTGCTCGCCGCTCCCCGCACCGCGTTGCCATCCAACACGAGACCCTGTTGTCCATAAAAATGTCCCGAAGCCCTTCAATCAAGCCTGGAAAGCAATTCGATGTCGGGAAGGTCAAAGAAGACGAGAAAACCCTTGAGAGCTTAATGTTTTCGTGCAAAACAGGGGGGCTGCAGGCTGGTAGGTTGGCGGGGACTCGAACCCCGGACCAACGGCTTAAAAGGCCGCTGCTCTACCGACTGAGCTACCAACCCAACCGCAAAGGAGGCGAAACGTAAACAAACCTTCACCATCCTGCAAGCGATAATGCGCCAAAAATTGATGCCCGAAACTCTAACTCCAAATTCGCAAACGTTTTCAAGGCAGAGATCGCCAAGAAGGTTCGCCACCATGGTCAGGCTTGGTTGAAGAACTTGCGGATGGTCGCAACGACGTAATCCACTTGGCCGTCGGTCAATTCCGGATACATGGGGAGCGGCAGGATGCGGCGTGAAACGGATTCGGCCACCGGCAGGTCGCCCGCGTGGTAACCCAAATCGGCATAGACTTTTTGCAGATGCAGCGGCCAGGGATAGTAAATGATGGTGGAAACGCCGTGGACGTCCAAATGCTTTTGGAGCGCATCACGTTGCTCAGTGAGCAGCGCATAAACGTGATAGACATGCGTGTTGCCAGGGGCGGTGACCGGACATGCGACAGGTAAACCAGCCAGCCCGGTATCGTAACGTGTGGCGATCTCCACCCTCCGCGCGTTCCAGGGGGGGAGGTGCGGGAGCTTGATCCGCAATATCGCGGCCTGGAGTTCATCCAACCGGGAGTTGTAGCCGTGCAGGTCGTGACAATAACGGCGTTCGATGCCGTGGACACGCAGCATGCGCAATTCCCGCGCCAGGGATTCCTCTTGAGTGACGACCATTCCACCATCGCCGTCGGCGCCCAGGTTCTTGGTGGGATAAAAGCTAAAGCATCCCAGGCGTCCCATGCTGCCCACCGGTTGGCCATGGTGCGTGGCGCCGATGGCTTGGGCGCAGTCTTCGACGATTTGAATATCACGGGGAGCGGCCAACGCCATGAGTTCGCGAACGGGCGCTGCCTGCCCAAACAAATGGACGGGGATGATGGCGCGGGTTCGATCAGTAATCTTCCGCGCTACCTCGGTCGGATTGAGGTTGAACGTGCGCGGGTCAATGTCCGCAAAAACCACCCGAGCCCCCACTTGATGAATGGCTTCCGCCGGAGCGATGTAGGTGAACGGCGTGGTGATGACTTCGTCGCCCGGCCGGATATCCAAGGCGCGTAAGGCCAGGGTCAAGGCATCGGAACCGGAGTTTACACCCACACCGAAACGGGCCCCGGTAAACTGCGCGATCGCTTGCTCGAACGCGGCGAGGTTGGGTCCCAGAATATAATGTCCGCTGGCGAGAACTTGTTCAACGGCAGGCAACAGTTCGCTTTTCAACGTAGCGTGTTGCGCCGCGAGGTTCAGAAAAGGAACTTGCACGGAAGAGTCAGCGCGACCGGCCATTCACTTGGCGGACGAGGCCCGGTACAGTGCCTCGGCTTCCGGCATCCATTGCTTGAGCTGTTCGATGCGTTTTGCGTCCAAGGGGTGCGTGCGCAGAAAAGCGGGAGTTTGGTTGCCGCCCTGTTCTTTGCTGTACACGGCAAAGCGTTCCCAGAAACTGACGGCTTCATGAGGATCGTAGCCCGCCTTGGCCATGTATTCGAGCCCAATGTGATCGGCTTCAGACTCCTGGACGCGGCTGAAGGGTAACAGGAAACCGGCTTGCGCACCGAAGCCGTAAAGCCCGTTCCAAATTGACTGGGTCTTGGGATCTTTGGTCGAAAGCGCCGAAGTGAGTGCTTCACTGCCCATCTGGGCGATCATGTTCTGGCTCATGCGTTCGGCGCCGTGGTGCGCCGTGGCGTGCGCGATTTCGTGGCCGAGCACCGTAGCCAGGCCGGCTTCGTTTTTCGTGATGGGCAGAATCCCCGTATAGACGCCCACTTTGCCGCCCGGCAAACAAAAGGCGTTGGCTTCCGGGCTTTCAAACAGCACAAACTCCCATTGAGCATTGGGCAGGTCCACCACCGCGGCGATCCGTTTGCCGACCTTTTCCACCAGGGCATTTCCCGCCGGATCTTTGCTGATGGGCACTTCCTGCTTCATTTGCTGGAAGGTGGACAAGCCCAATTGCGTGGCCTGTTCATTGGAAACCAGCATGAGTTGATGGCGGCCCGTTTCGTTGACGGTGGTACAGCCGGAGATCCCTAGCAAAAGCATTCCGGCCAGGAGGGTGGTGGCGAGCAAGCGCAGCGTTTTCATGGCGCAATCCAAGCATAACCGGTTACTGCCGGCAAGTCCCGTGAGTGCCTCATCGGTGCCTTTTTTTTGCCGCGAAAAGGCTCCGGAGCAGTTCACTTAGAAGCATTTTCGGCGCGCAATGGCTGGCTGGTAATGAGCCCGATGCCGCGTCCTTTGTTTCCGACCGCGCAGTAGTATAAATAAAACGTGTCATTCTTCGGATTGTAAACGAGCGAGATCTTGTGGGCATACGTTTTATCGAGACCACTGGGATTGCCTCCGGCGCGGTAAAGCGGCTCCGGATCCTGGGTCCAGTGCCGCAGGTCACGCGAAAAGGCCACCATGATGTGGGCCCCGCCCCGGCCGACTCCAAAGTAAAACATGATCCAATGATCGCCATCGCGGAAGACCTTCGGGTCCGAGCAGAATCGTTCGTCAAAGCCGCCGGGTGTGTTGCGGATCACGGGATTGTTCGTGTAGCGCTGCCAGTTCATCAGGTTGGTTGAAAACGCCAGGCCGCTTTGTTCGACAGAACCATGGGCGGCATTGTAGAAATCGTAGAACTGTCCTTGATCCTCAACCAGCCAGGGTTGGTAAATGCAGTCTTTTTCCCACGGGCCACAATCCGCATCGTGGACCGACAAAATGTAAGTCGGCTTCGCCCGTTTCCAATCCAGGCCATCTGTGCTGCACGCGACTCCTTCGTAGCCAGGGCGCAATTCATAACCGCCCTGGCGAGGGTAAGCGCCGTACAACGACCAATACTTGCCGGCGCGTTGCTTCAAGAGCCGAGGGGCCTTGATCGCGTAGGAGGTGTAGAGGTAAGCGCCCAACACACTGCCACCATGATCAAATTCGCCTTGGGGACCGAAGCCCATGGCCAGGCGCGGCTTGAGCCAATGCAACAAGTCGGTGCTCTCGGCGATGAACGAGTTGTAGCCGTGGCCGTCAAAGGCAATGAACGACATGTACCAACGGTCATCGCCGGGTCGTTGGAAGACGGTGGGCACGTCCGTATTCTTGAACTGTTCGCAGCCTTTGATTTTTGGCTCGGCGGCAATCACGTGGTCCGGATAATAGTGCCAGTGCCGGTAGGGAGCGGACCATTGCTTCAGCAGGGAACTCCCGATCGCTGCCGCAAACACCGCGTGACCGGGAGCAGCCAGCAGGGCAGCGGCAATCCACCCATTGGCAAGCCCTCGTCTTATGCCACGGTGCCACGCGCCAGCGCATCGGAAGCAACAAGTTCTGGATTTGCGCGAAGTCTGCGCCGTCGCCAACAAGGTGGAGAGTCTTGAGAACATGATCGCTGTTTCCTGAACGCCAACTTCACCGGTTATTCATTTCGGAGTCTGGCCATCCTAGAACGGTCAACATCGCGGTGAACCGCTGTGCGCCGTTTCGTCCTTGCCAGACCCAAGTCCGGTTTTAGCAATCCAAGTAAGCTAAGAATTACCGGCTTATGAAAGGAAGCACCGAGAGCGCTATTACTTCGCCAATGGCCGAGAAAAACAAGATAAAAGTGCAGGAAATCTGGGATCAGTGTTTATGCCCGGTGAAGCAATTCCAGTGTCCACTGCATCCTGGCATTTCTGCGTCGCCCGGGCGGAGGACTGAACCGCGCCGGCTCAGTACACTTTGCGCAAATTTGAAGGCAGAATGTTGAGTTCGGAACGGTATTTGGCCACGGTGCGACGAGCGATGACGATGCCTTTATCGGCCAGCATCCGCACGACTTCCTGATCGGAGAGCGGTTTGGTGGGCTCTTCGTTGCTGAACATGTCCGCGATCATGTCTTTCACGCTGGTATTGGACATGCCTTCGCCACTTGAGGTCTGAATCCCCGACGTGAAGAAGTATTTCATCTCGAAGATGCCTTGCGGAGTTTGCATGTATTTGCCGGAAACCGCGCGGCTGACAGTGGTCTCATGCACTCCCACGACCTCGGCCACCTGGACCATGGTCAACGGCTTGAGGAAGGCCACCCCGTTGTCCATAAACTCGTGTTGGCGGTGGACGATTTCCTTGGCAATGTTCAGGATCGTTTGTTGGCGTTGCTGGAGACTCTTGATCAGGAATTTGCCGGCTCGGATCTTTTCCCGGATGTAATCGCGCACTTCGGTCGAGCTGTCGGCCTGCGACATGATGTCCTTGTAGGTATTGCTGATCCGCAGGTGCGGCACCTGATCGTTGTTGGTCGTCACCACAAATTCTCCGTCCACCTTGCTCACAAAGACCTCGGGGAGGATGTATTGGTCGTTATCAGGCAAGAAAGACCGGCCCGGTCGCGGTTCCAGTTGGGCGATCCGTTTCAAGGCATCCTGCACTTCGTCCGTGCTTCGTCCGGTGCCGCGGGCCAGTTCCGGAATCCGCCGTTTGCCGAGGGCCTCCATGTGGTCCCGAATGATCTGGTATTCGAGCGAATTCTGGCGCCCGGTCCGATCCAACTGCAACATGAGACACTCCCGCAAATCACGCGCGCCCACTCCCGGCGGATGAAACGTCTGGATGACTTGGAGAACTTCCTGAATGCGGTCGGGTTCGATGTTGGTCGCAAAGGCAAGTTCCTCGACGTTGGCCTTGAGGTAGCCGTAGTCATCAATGTTGCCGATGATCATCTCCGCCACCGGCCATTGGGCTTCGGTGATTTCGGACAAGCGCGCCTGCTCGAGCAGGTTTTCCTGCAGCGATGTGCCGGTCACCAGAGAATCGAACATGAACTGGCGTTTCTCTTCTTCCTCCTCCGACTGGCGCAACGGGATATTGGTCTGTGAAAAATGATCGCGCCATTCCTGGTCCAGTTGCGTCAACCGCTCGAACTCCGCTTGGAAATCGTCCACCGGATCATTCGAGGGCTTCTCCGAAGCCGGATCAAAGTTCACGTCGGCGGGAGGTTCGGCCGGGTCCGCTGGATTGGCCGCCGGTTCACCCTCCCGGCTGTTCTTGGCCGCCAGTTCCATTTCTTCAATGGCGATTTCTTCCAAAACGGGATTTTGCTGAAGCTCCTGCTCCACCAAAGCTTTGAGTTCCAGAGTGGGCGCCTGCAACAACGCCAGCGATTGTTGCAATTGGGGCGCCAGCACCTGCTGCAACGACATCTGTTGTTTCAAATACAGGCCCTGTGCCATGCCGGCATTAAGAGCCATCCTCGTAAAGAACACAAGGAATAATTCGGCACAATCACTGCTTTTGAGATTTGGTGCCAAAAAACCTTGCCCCCCGTGCCGTGCAGGTATTTCACGGAAATCGCCCAAACGGGTGAAGCGTTGCCGGGCGCAAGCGGCGCAAATTGACTCGGTTTCCCCTCTTCAACCCAGCACCCTTCATCCCGTCACCGTTGCCGGAAGGTGATGCGCGCTTTGGTCAGATCATAGGGGGTTAATTGGACTTCCACTTTGTCGCCCACGCTGATCCGGATGAAATGCTTCCGCATCTTTCCGGAGATATGGGAGAGCACTTCATGTCCGTTGGGCAACGCCACCCGAAACATCGTACCAGGTAACACCTGCGTTACCGTACCCTGTAATTCAATCGGTTCTTCTTTTGCCACAAGACTCAAGAAAATCCACGCTACTATGTCCATCTTGACGAGGCTGAGCCAGTCACTTTTCTCTGCCAGCCAAGGCGGTGAAAATGCTCAGACAACCTTCCGAAAGCAAGCAATTTCCCCATGGCCGGACGAGGAAATAAATCCGAAGAACGCCAAAATCCGAAAGAAAACCAGCATCGCGAGCGCCGAGTATTCCAGACAATCTCCGTTTGATCCGGCTCGCTTAACTGGCCCAAGCGCCGGCGAATGCGGGGCGTGGTCGGGAAGATTTGCCATTCGGTCCTTCGGATTCCGATTTTTGGATGTCGGCCTTCCGGATTTCTGAGAATGTCATTGAGCGCTCGAATGGAGCGGACTAAAGTCCCCGGCATTTATGAAGAGCAATTCCTTGCTGGCGGTATTGGTCGGCGCCTTGTGCGTGTGCGGCCTGGTGACCTTGTGGATCTCAGTTCGGTATTACTTTCTGGTCAAAGAACTCGAAGGACTACAAGGGCAAATCTTGATCGTGAACCGGACCCGTAGCGCGGCCCAATCACTCGCCTACGAAGCCGTGGGGTACGGTCGGTCGCATCCGGCCATTGTTCCCGTGCTCGAACGCTTCGCGCTCACTCCCCAATCGAGTTCGACCAATGCGCCGGCGTCACCGCAAGCCAACGCCACCAATCCTCCGCCCTCCCGATAGCCTATGGACCTTTTCGAACCGCGAGCCGAATCCGTCAATCCTCCGTCGCCCAAACCACCGGCGGACTCCGGCGAGGCCGACGCCGTTTGGGCCCATATCAACAAATTGCAAACGACCCTGGCCGCGGCCCTGGTTGCGTTGATCTTCTTGAGCTTGGGAATAATCTTGTTCATGGGCAAACAAATGACCAACGTCAATGCCCGTTTGCAGGCTGACCGCGAAAGTGCCCAACAGACTTTTACTGAGTTTCAGAAAACGGTGTCTCCAAAAATACTAAGCTTCGTCCGTGCGCTGCAGGCGTTTGCCGCCACCAATCAAAGTTTTGCCCCGGTCATGGACAAATATCGTCCGGTGCTGGGCGGCTATTTTGCTCCCATCGCTCCGGTGATCCCACGCGCCGGTTCCAACGCGCCCCCGCCGCGAGTGACTGCGCCGCCCGCCAAGTAAACGTGCCAGCGACGACGCGGTAACTTCCCCTGGCGAACTTGGCACGGATAGTTTCCCAACCCCAATGAAACTGATGAACCGGCCTCCTGCTCCCGGGAGGTCAGGCGCACTTTTTCATTGCCGGCAGGCGGGGGATCTTGAGTGCATCAGCCCGCATGAATGAATTTGTCACGGTCCTGGGCGCAGTCGTGCCGGTCTTTGCCGTTGTGGGCGTGGGGTTCGCTTTGCGGAAGCTGAACTGGCTTTCCGAAGAAGCGGATCAAAGCTTGCTCCGGTTGACCATCAACCTGCTGTATCCGTGCCTGATCCTTGATGCGGTTTCCGGCAGTCCGGTCCTCCGAAATTGGAGCAACTTGACCTTGGCGCCGTTGGTGGGATTGAGCACGTTTGCCTTGGGCCTCTTCCTGGCGAAATTCCTGCACCGGGCCACCGGGCTGCCAACCATGAAGGCTGGGCGAACCTTCGCCCTCACTACCGGACTGTACCAATTACGGTTTCATTCCCATCCCGCTGGCGATGCTGTTGTTCGGAAATGAAACCGTTAGCGTGTTGTTCGTTCATAACGTGGGCGTGGAACTGGGCTTGTGGACCCTCGGGCTGATGGTCTTGTCCGGGCAGGGCCTGCAAGGCGACTGGAAGCGAATCATCAATGCGCCGCTGGTGGCCATTCTCCTGGCATTGTTCCTGAACTTCAGCGGGCTGTATGCCCATCTGCCCCAAGTCGCGATCAACACTCTCGGGCTGCTGGCGCAATGTGCGATTCCGGTGTCGTTGTTGTTTATTGGAGCCACGGTGGCGGACCATCTGGCTGGATTCCATTCGTGGTCTGGTTGGCGCGTCATTGGGGTGGCGGTGCTGCTGCGCCTGGGGGTGTTGCCGATGTGCTTTCTGCTCCTGGCCCGGTTCCTCCCCGCTTCAATTGAATTGAAACGGGTGATCGTGCTCGAAGCCGCCATGCCTTCGGCGGTGTTTCCCATTGTGATGGTCAAGCATTATGGCGGCGATACGCCCACGGCCATGCGCGTCGTGATCGGCACTTCGGCGCTCAGCCTGATCACCATTCCGTTCTGGATCCGGTTCGGCCTGCATTTTGTGGGGCTTTAGCCGTATCGATTCAATTCAACCACGAATGGACACGAATAAACACAAATACAGATTGAGACTCTGATCGGGTGTTGAACGAAAACAACCGGTCACCAAACGGTGATTCATGCTTCAACGGAAAACGGCTCGCTTGCTCCTGCCATTCGCGTTAATTCGTGGTTTTCTTCCTGCATGGCTGCTTAGCAGGCAGTGCGGGAGTTCAAGAACCACCTCATGGCTCCCAAGTTGGGAGCCGTTGCTTCGGACTCATGGAGATTGAATCCAATTTATGCGCAATTTCAGAAGGACGAAGCAAAAGCAGCTTTCGTTTCGATCTATGACGGAACGATCAAGTTCGGATTCCGACCATTGGATTTGCCGCCGGCTGTTTATCGCTGGACGCGCGCGCTGCCGCCTTTGACCAGCTTCTCAACTTCGGCGAGCGAAGCCATCGCGGTGTCACCGGGGTGGTCATCGCCAGCGCGCCATGGGCGGCGCCGTACTCGACGGCCACTTGCGGATTGCCGAATGTCATCAGTCCGTAAATCAGGCCCGAAGCAAAGCTGTCGCCGCCGCCAACGCGATCCAGAATTTCCAGGTTGGGCCGGGGCGTGGCTTCGTAAAACTTGCCGCCGGCCCAGGCGATCGCTCCCCAGTCGTTCCGCGTGGCGGACTTGACGGTGCGCAAGGTGGTGGCGGTGACTTTGAAATTGGGAAAGTCCTTGACCGCAGTTTCGATCATCCGTTTGAACGCCGCGATTTCGATGAGGGAAATGGCTTCATCCAAGCCCTCGACCTGGTAACCGAGGCAAGCCGTAAAATCTTCCTCGTTGCCAATCATCACGTCCACGTGGCGGGCAATTTCCCGGTTCACCGCTTGGGCGCGTTCCTGGCCACCAATGGATTGCCAAAGCGACGGACGGTAGTTGAGGTCGTAGGAAACAATGGTGCCGTGCTGTTGAGCGGCTTGCACCGCCTCGATGACCAGTTGCGGCGTGGTGTCACTCAAGCCCGCAAAGATGCCGCCGGTGTGGAACCAGCGCACGCCTTGCCGGCCAAAAATATCGTCCCAATCGAAATCGCCGGGCTTGAGTTGGGATGCGGCCGTGTGGCCCCGATCGGAAATGCCCACGGCACCGCGGATGCCAAAGCCGCGTTCGGTAAAGTTCATTCCGTTGCGGACCTTGCGGCCCACTCCATCGTAAGGCCTCCATTGGACCAGGGAAGTATCCACGCCGCCTTGAAGAATGAGATCCTCCAGCAGTCGGCCAACCTCGTTATCGGCAAACGCGGTACAAACGGCCGTGCGCAGGCCGAAACAACGGCGCAGTCCGCGCGCCACGTTGTATTCCCCGCCGCCCTCCCAAACGTTGAAGTGCCGGGCCGTTCGCACCCGGCCTTCCCCGGGGTCCAAACGCAACATGACCTCTCCCAGGACGAGCAGGTCAAAGCGGCAATTGTTGGCAGGTTTGAGTTTCAGAAGGGCCATAAGATTTGATCTGCAACGCTTTGTTCGGTTAACGGTTAACGGGCGGTCAAATTGAACGGGCGGACAGTGAAACTCAATAAGAAATTGGCCGCAGCCGTTTGCAGGAAGTCAGTAAAAGCCGATGACCGAAATCCGTGATCCGAAGGAAACCCGAAACCCATCGTGGAGATCCGAGGCAGGCAGGCAGGGCGCGGTTGGGTCAAAAGCCGATACTGGCTTCGAGAGTGATGCCGGGCATGAGCACTTCGAAATTGCGCTCGTGATTATTCGAGTAATTCCGCAGCCAAACGAACCCACTTTCCACCGAAACATGCTCGACGGGCTCCCAAGTGATGGAGATGCCGGGAGTGACGCGGAAATCACGACGGTCGGTCTGCGTGTCGGTATCGTTTGGGTACAGGAATCCCTCGCAAAAAACATAGGGCTGAATCCACCACGTGTCAGCCGGATACAATGCCAGGCTGAGCATTAAGGTGCTTTCCAAGCGATCGTAATGGCTGGGGCTCGCATGCCGCCAGCCGAATTCGTAGGAGCCGAGAAAGTAAACGTCGCCTTGAGGCGAAATTGGATGGCTCCACGTCAGACGAGTGGTCAGCCAGCCTTGCTTCAAGAACTCATCCACTGGATGGTGTCCCTCGAAGCGCCAGATGGAGTAGTTGAGGTCCCAGGACCATGCGTGATCCTCGTCCAGGGTACAACCGGCTGGAGGCGAGAGCCCACAGGGCATTGAAGTCGGCGGCGGTAACTTTCTCGTAACGGTAAACATCATATTCTACGCCGATCTTCGGAATCCATTGCCGCGTGGAATAAGGGATCCACGTTCCCCAAAACGCGCCAGACCAAGCCAGACTCGCCTGCCGATTGGTTTTGGTCCAAAAAGCATTGTCCGTATGGAACAGGGACTGGGCGGTTCCTATTCCGAAGGTGTCGGGAACCGAATAGCGTTGCACGGCTTCGAGGGAACCCACGTACCGGTTGGACAACACCGTGGAATCGAATGGCCGACGCAAAGCGGGCAACAGGGTTTCCAACCGAGAAGTCTCGCTCGCTTGCTGGCCGAAACCGGCTGCTGCTAAACCCAGCAGAATGAAGGCGGCCGAGCCGGCAGATCGCGGCATCGGTTTAAGCATTGCAAGACGGGAGACTCGAATCATTCGAACAACGATTAGCCCTGATCTATTTTTGCTTCTTCGATGGCTTTTTTGGAGTCTTAACCTTGGGTGGTGCGGGCGGTTTGGGTGGCTTGAATTTGCTTGGTTTCTTGGTAGGCTTGAGGGCAACCAAACGCGCCGCAGCAATGCTGGTGGTGCGCGAAGAAAAACCAAGACTGTGGACCAAGGATGCGCTCGTTCTCTCCGACCGACCATGGGCCAGATGACCTTTGGCACCGTCCCGTCTTGGTTCGGTCCGGAAGGATTTCGCCTCATTCAAATTCGCGGGCAATCGGTTATCAGTTGCCAGCTATGCCGGCGCAATGAAGCCGCGTTTCTCGAGGGCTCGAAAACGGGCCGTCTCGTGTTCGAGTTGTTTTAGATGAGGCAACGGCGCCTGGAAGCCCGTCAACAACAGCGATGACGCCACCTGTTTGGGAAGATTGAAGCAGCCCAACGAATGCGCTCCCTTCACTGGCACTTCGACATAGTCGCCAGGAGACAGTTTGACGGTCTGCCCACCAATGTTCACCCGAACCTTTCCTGCCAGCGAACCAAAGACGACCGCCATTTGTTCTCCTTGATCGCCGGCAACCAGAGCCGCAAATCCGGTGCCTCCAGAAATGCTGGCCGGCTGATCGGGAAACTTGACGGTCAATTGGTAGCCCGGTGGCAGGTCATCATACAACGCGGTGCCATGAATGAGTTCAGCGGCCGGCTGATCCTTTTCGAAAGCCAAAGCGGTTTCGCCACCCAAGCGCACCAACCCGCGCTCACCCCAAGTCAATTCGAGGCGTGAATCGGCCTTGGTGCGGACGACCGAGGGAGCGACCACTTGATCCTGGTCCGCCAGTGGGCGGGCCGTTGCTACGAGGGATTCGGAGACAAAAACCGCATTTACAATTTCCCGGGCGGTAAATGTAGTTGCCGCCTCGCTCGTCATGGAAAAAGCCACCACCACCAGCCAGACAGAATAACCTCGAAGCTTCATGAGTGAGTTTTATCGGTCAACATCGACGACGAGTCAAGACTAAACACCGAACGGCTTTGGAAAAAAGAGTTCCGCCCTCAATCACCTCCTGCGTAACCGTTACTGTTGGCGCATGGTGCGCAGATCATCGAATTGCGTCTTCGGATCGGCGTCGGCAAAAGTGCTCCTGCTCCAACGCTAGCCAGTGGAACTCCCTTTTGGCGCCGCTGCCGACGCAACTTCTTGCCGGGGAATTTGCCCAGCCGTCAAATTGCAGTATGGTGTGACCGATGTTACCGCCGCGCTTATGCGCCAGATTGGGCACTGGAACGTTCCAAGATGAGCGACTGGTGGGTCGTCCCGTGTTTCAACGGCCGGCGTTGAACTACCAGCTACGTGCAAGCTGGTTTCGCTGGAGCGCGCGCGGTTGTCGAAGTTGCGTGGGCCTTCTCGCAGTGATCCTTTTCCAGCTTTTGTCCGGAACGCCGTTGAACGCGCAGGACAAGGATTCCTTCGTGATCAAAACCAATTATTATGCGGTAACCGGCAGCAGTATTCGCGAATTGCAGATTTCCCAACGCGAGCGGCGTCCTTGGAAAACCAATTTCCTCTACTTCGCCCGCACGGATTGGGAAGTCAAATACCGCTTTCGCTACCGCCGAATGGACGACGGGTATCGCGTGGAACAGTTCAGCGTCAATACCGAGGCGGAAATGACCCTGCCTCGCTGGGTGCCTCCGCCGGGGGTTGACGCGGCCGTCGTCGAGCGGTGGAAGCGGTATTACCAGGCGTTGCTCGCACACGAACTGGGACACGTGGCGATTGCCCGGTCCGCGACCGTGGCGGTGCGCCGTCAGGTGGAAACGCTGGGCAGTTGTGACGCGGCGGCGGAGTTGCGCGACACGCTCCGTCGTGCGGTGCATCTGCTCCTGGATAAATACAAACGCCGGGACCGCAATTACGACGAGCGCACCCGCCACGGCGTGTCCCAGGGAGCGCGATTGCACTGAGACGTCAACAGAGCGCGCCAAGCGCTGGTAGGACAGCGCCTCCGGCCTGTCCCGATTCCACTAAAGCCGCTCGATTCTGGACCGTCACGACGTGGTCAAGTTGTGTCCGTGACGTCGCGCCAGCGTTTGGAGTGCGTGGAGCTTGCTCCCGCTTTCATTCCGCGGAGGACACGCAAAGTCAGTTCGGCATCCGCGTGCAATTGCAAGCTGAATTTGTTGCGGAAGCGCCGGCAAGCTGCCGCATTTCGCACGCCTGCTTTTGCCCAACTGGCTCGCCGCTTCTACCGCCAGGCGGTGGTTCCAATCGGAACCTACGGTGGGGAACATCGTGACGTTCAACTCAGTCAACGTTATCATGCGGCCAACAATTCGAATCACTGACATGACAACGCGAAACTTTCTTTTGATCACAACTGTTTTGACCGCCTGTCTGACCTTTGTTGGAAAGGCCGCCGCCGCAGAGCCTATGCCCGCCAACGCTCCGGAGGCGACCTGGTTGCCGCAGCGGCTCGACTGGTTTCAAGACCTCAAGTTTGGCTTCATGATGCACTGGGGTGCCTACAGCCAATGGGGCTGCATCGAATCGTGGCCGTTGGTCGAAGTGGACAAGTGGGCGCGCCCGGACGAGTTGCCCGCCTGGATCGAGCGCGGGAAGGACATCGAACGGTTCAAGCAGGATTATTGGGCGCTGCCCAAGACCTTCAATCCGGTCCGGTTTGATCCCGAGCGCTGGGCGGCAGTCGCCAAAGCCGCCGGCATGAAATACGTCGTGTTCACCACCAAACACCACGACGGTTTCAGCATGTTTGATACGAAACTCACGGACTTCCGTATCACCGCACCGAACGTTCCCTTCCACACCAATGCCCGTTCAAACGTGGTGCGCGAGGTGTTCAACGCCTTTCGTCAGGAGGGCTTCGGCATTGGTGCCTATTTCTCCAAAGCGGATTGGCATTGTCCGGATTATTGGGATCCCAGCCGGCCCGCCCGCACGCGCAATCCGAATTACGACCCACTCCAGGAACCCGCGAAATGGCACAAGTTCGTCGAGTTTACCTACGGACAGATCGAGGAGTTGATGACCGGCTACGGGCCCATCGACATTCTGTGGCTTGACGCCGGCCAGGTGCGTCCACCGCAGCAGGACATCCAGATGGACCGTCTCGTCGCCATGGCACGACGGCACCAACCCCGGCTTATCGTTGTGGATCGCACGGTTGGCGGCCGTTACGAGAATTACCGCACGCCGGAGCAGCAGGTGCCGGACAAACCGCTGCCCTATGTTTGGGAAACCTGCATGACGATGGGCGACCAATGGTCGTTTAAACCGCACGACAATTACAAATCCACCCACCAACTCATCCATTTGTTGGTGGACATTGTGGGTAAGGGCGGAAATTTTCTACTCAATGTCGGTCCGCAGCCCGACGGTCAGTTGCCTGCTGACGCCGTTCAGCGACTGAAGGAAATCGGCGATTGGATGAAGGTAAACAGCGAAGCCATTTACGGCACGCGGCCCATCGCGCCGTACAAGGAAGACCCCATCGTGTTCACGCAGAAGGGCCGGGGAGTGTATGCCATCTACCTGGCTCCACAATCCGGCGAGAGTCTGCCCGCGACCGTGAGCTTCAAGTCGCTCAAGCCGGCGCCCGGTTCCAATGTTCAATTGCTCGGGTTGGACGCCCCACTGAAGTGGCGTACACGACCTCAACGGGCGAATCCGTCATTGAGGTTCCAGCCGCCACCGTCAAAATGCCACCGTGCCGGCATGCCTTCGTTTTCAAATTCACCCCCGCATCCATCGAGCGGTGAGTTGAGGAACGATCAAGATTCGGTTGCGATTTGCAAATTGAACTTTTCGAGGGAAATCCGGAGGGTAGGCCTATGAGTGAGTATTTCTATACCTTGGGGATGCTTGGTTGGCCGGAGATTATTAGCTTGTTACTTCTCGCCATTCCGGTGGTCAGACGCCGCAGTCTGGACTGAACACTACAGCGACAGTTCCGGCGAATCGCGGCAGGAGCGCGGCGTTTACGCCGCTTCACCGTCCTATCCCGCAGGCCGCTGGTTGGCCTTTGGTGCTTGAAGCGGCCTAAAGGCCGCGCGCCTATCTGTGGAAGTGTCGCTGTAGTGTGAAGTGGTGACGTACTGATGAGCGCTTGGGATGGACGACGCATGGTGACGTTCAATCGGCTCCTTCTCCCTCACCCTAACCCTCTCCCCAAGGAGAGGGAACCGATGGAGGTGCCGCTACGGAAACCAAGGGATATCGTGTTTTCAGAAGTCCGGTCATCGATTCTCCCTCTCCCTGGGGGAGAAGGCCGGGGTGAGGGGAAACAAAACCATCGGTTAATCCAAAGTGTCTTCCATCCAGTCGCCTGCACAGTAACACAAGCACGCTTCCCTCCGCGGAAACTCTGCTGGAGGACACTACTGCCACGATGGCAGATTAATTGAACCACCTGCACAGTTTCCGCAGTAACACCCAGGGGCTGCGGTGCCGCGGAGCTTTCGGCTATCGCTGCTTCACACGCCCGCCACAAACGGTGGCATGGGGCAATCGAGCGTGTCGCCGATAGCGCGCAGCAACTCCGCTTCGTCCACCTGGATGACGCCATCCGCGGCGACGGTATGGGCGCAGGCCGTCAGCACGCTCTTCTTAATCGCCGGCGAGGCCTGGGCCAGGCGGTTCAAGGCGGTGTTGACTTGCCCCAATCCGCACTTTGAGATGTCCAACAATTGGAGTTCGCCTTCCGGACGATCCAGATGTTTCGCCCCGGTGTGCAGCGCATTCTCCATGTCCGCCGTGGCCGAGTTGCCAATGCGCGCCAGGGCGGACAGCAATACGGCGCAGTCCGCCACCAACGGTGCCAGCGAATAATATTGCACCACGGGCTTTCGACCCGGTTTGAAATGCGGCTCCAGGTGGCGTAGAACGATCTTTTGCAGGGTGTATTCAAAGAGATCGACTTGCTGGTCGCTCTCAATCAACAGCTTCATTACCCGGCTGAAATTCTCGAACTGCGCCGCGGAGAGCCGTCGCAAGGTGGGCAGACAAAGCATCACCAGCGGCAGGCGTGAACGGGCCTCGAGCAACTCAACGTTGGGTTGCAGACGCAGCACCGTCTGGCGGATGCCTGGCTGGCTCCAACGTTCCAATTGCTGGAGTTGGTTGGCCCGCACGCCGGCGTCGGGACTGAGCAGGAGTGCGTAAATCAGGGCCGCAGCTTCCGACGGTTCGTGCGCGGCGTTTTCCAATTCCGGGTGCAGCTCGGCTTTGAATTTGGCGGCAAAATCCAGGTGCTGCGTGGAAACCGCGCCCACGCGATTGATCAGGTCCTGCGCCCCAATCGCGGCACCGGCTAATCCGGCGGCCGGCATGTGGCCGCCGAGCAAATCGCCGAGAACGGGAACTCGAACCACGGGCGGGCGATGTCGTGTCCGATAACGTTCGCTCGCGGTGGCGGGAGCGGGAGCGGAGGCTTCGACCGGAGAACTTACCTCAGGATACCGGCCATCGAAGGAGGGATCAATGGCGCGAATGCGATCGCCCAACGGCGGATGGGTGGACATCAATTGGAACCACGATTCGGCCAGTCCATTGCCAAAGAACATGTGACTGGCTTGTTCCGCTCGCGCGGTTTGCAGCCGGGAACCGGTGCTGAGCCCGCCGATCTTTTTCAAGGCACCGGACAAGCCGTCGGGATTACGCGTGAACTGCACGGACGAGGCGTCGGCAAGGTATTCCCGCTGGCGCGACACCGCGCTTTTGATGAGCCGTCCAAAGAACACCCCAATGGCGCCGATGACCATCAACGCCAAGCCCAGCAAGGGCAGGGGATTGCCGCCTTTGCCGCGGTTGCTGGCGCACAAACGATAAGCCCGAGAGCGCATGCCCGCGGTGGCCCAGAGGATTTGGCGGCCGATGATGGTGACGAACACCAGCCCGTTGACAATGCCCATGAGCTGGAGATTCAGCCGCATATCGCCATTCAGAATATGGCTGAACTCGTGGCCGATGACCCCTTGCAGTTCATCCCGATTGAGCAGCCTCATGCAACCATCCGTGACGCCGATGGCGGCGTTTTGCGGTGAGTGACCGGCGGCAAAGGCATTGATGCTTTTCTCCTCCGGCAACAAATAGACTTCGGGCACCGGCGTACCGGAGGCGATGGCCATTTCCTCGACAACGTTCAGGAGCTTGCGTTCGTCCGGTTGTTGCGTGTTCCCATCGAGGGGACGGCCGCCGAGCATGGCGGCCACCGCCCCACCGCCCTGTCGCAACTCAAAGGTCTTGGTCAAACTCCCCAGCAGGATGACAAACAATGTGCCCGCCGAAACTCCAAAAAACAGTTGCGGATCCCAGAGCCGCAGGAAGACGTTGTCGATTTCCCGCTGCCGTAAGAACACCAGCGCGAAGACCACGTAGATCGCCAGGATGGTCAGCGCGATGGCCAAGAAGAAGTAAACCACCAACAGTTTGGTGTGTCGCCGCGCTTGATCCTGACGCTCAAAAAAATCCATCGTTGCTACATGTCCTCGATCCCGTACCTTATGCTGCCGCTTCAACTCTTCAATCCTTCAACCGCGCCGCGTTTCCGTTCGCTAAAACGAAACCTTGGGCGCTTCCTTTTCCTCGGGTTTCTGGATTTCAAACAGCTCGGCCTGGTTGAAATGGAACGTCCCGGCGATCAAATTCGTGGGAAACGTTTCGCGTTTGGTGTTATAGACCATCACCGAGTCGTTGTACGCCTGACGGGAGAAGGCCACTTTGTTTTCGGTGGAAGTCAACTCTTCCATCAGGCTGTTCATGGTCTGGTTGGCCTTGAGATCGGGATAGGCCTCGGCCACGGCGAACAGGCGGCCCAGCATGCCGGTCAGTTGGCCTTCCGCGCCCATGAGCTGTTTCATGGCGGCCGGGTCGCCGGGATTCTGCGCGGCTTGGGTGTTGGCCGAGTAGGCGGCGTTGCGGGCGGCGATTACGGCTTCGAGGGTGCCGCGTTCGTGTTTGATGTAGCCCTTGGCGGTTTCGACCAGGTTGGGAATCAGATCGTAGCGCCGCTTGAGTTGCACGTCGATTTGGGCGTAGGCATTCTTGAACCGGTTGCGTAGCGACACCAGTCCGTTGTAAGCGCCAATGACATACAGGCCAACGAGCAACAGCGGAACGAAGACGACGATCGCGATAATTATCAGTGTTGTTACCATGTCAGAACTTTCCGTTTGTTTTTCCCACTGCTAGGCCATTGAGATGGCTGAGGCAATTACTTTTTCGGCAGTCGTTTAGAATTATGCGTCGAACTCATGACTCGTAGCGGCGTCTCGGGAGAGCGCCGCAAAAAGTCTTTCTTCAAGATGGCGCCGCTTTTCCAAGACACCGCTGCGTCAATGTAAAGATCTCCCCCGCGTCCCAGTGCGCGCTCAAATTACTTCGCGATAAACATCCGGATGCGGCCGCGAAATCACCACGGCATTGACCAACACCCCGGCTTCGCTGATGACCTGGCGGCCGGCAGCCACTGCGGCTTGCACGGAGCCCACGTCGCCAGTCATGGTGCAAAAGGCCTTCCCGCCCAGCGCCATGGCCAGGCGCACTTCCAAGAGCGTCACCGCGGCGGCCTTGGCGGCGGCATCGGCCGCTTCGATCAGGGTGGCCACATTGAACGATTCGAGGATGCCCAGCGCCCCTTTGGTTTCCACGGGTTGGGTGCGCCCCAGCGCGGTGATGACATCGCCATGCACGTTCGAGATGACAAACTGGTCGATCAAACAGCCGTTGGCCGCTTCGGCGCCCGCCTCGACGGCGGCGGAAACCGCGGCCGTTTCGCCGCCGATCAGCACCATGTATTTGCCCGAGCAAATCGAGCGCGACAAAATTAAACGCACATTGCCCGCTTTGAGCATGGTGTCCGCCACTGCAAAGCCGGCGGCCACGCTGGACAATTCAATTAAGCCAATGGATTTCTCAGTCATGTTATCTCGCTAAAATAATGTGGGCTTCGGTGACTTCACTCACAGTGCCGTTCATGGGCGCGTGCAAAAGGGCGCCCAGCGCCTTCTCCGCCGGTTCGCCTATGACCTGTCCCGCGGACACCCGTGCGCCTGCATTCACCTTCGGCATACAGGGCGAACCCGCGCTTTGTTTGAGCGGCAGGACCAGCCGGGCTGGCGTCAAGGATTCTTGCCGTAGCGGGGCGGGTTGGTCGTATTGCTGCACCTGCAGCTTGCGGGTGAGCGTCTTGATCGGCACCCGGCGGCCTTCGTGCATCGGGTGGGGTTTGACCTCGGTGGGCCCCGTCCACTTGAGTCCCGCCCGGCGCATTTCGGACTTGGAATCGTCGCACGCTTCCTTGGGAAACAATTCTTCCGGGCAGGCATACAACGTACACAGTCCGCAAGAACAACAGAGCGCCGCCCATTGATTCCAATACTCGGCACCGGTGGCGGTGAACGCCAGGCTGCGCATCACTTGGTGCGGTTCCACCGCGTAGCCCAGCAAGTAACGCGGGCAGTATTCGGTGCAATACCGGCATTGGTCGCAGGCCGACTTGCCGATTTGGGCCTGCGCCTTGGGCGGTTTGAGTTTGCGTTGAATCACGTGATGTTCGCGCGGCAGGATCACGACGCCCGTCGCGGTTTTGGTGATGGGGGTGTCGAGGTCGTCGGTGGTTTGGCCCATCATCAGGCCGCCGATAACCAGGACCGGATCGTCCGTCGTCAGGCCCCCGGCGGCTGGGAGAACGTCGCGGTAGGTGGTGCCGATGGGTACCCGCAGCGTTACCGGCGAGTTCACCGCGCCGGCAATCGTGACCAATTTGGTCGTGACCGGTTTGCCAGTCGCCGCCGCGGCAATATTTACAAAGGTTTCCACATTGTTGACCACCACGCCCACGTTGATGGGAATGCCGCCCGGCGGAATCAGCCGGCGCGTCACGGCATAAACCAGATCGTATTCGTCGCCGGCCGGATAATAATCGCCCAGCAATTGCACCCGCACGGATGTGCCTTGGCAGGCGGCCTGGACGGCTTCCACCGCATGCTTCTTTTTGGCCTTGATGCCGACCACGCCTTCCTTCGCGCCGACGGCTTCCATGGCCAGTTGCATGCCTTTGACCATTTCGGCCGCGTTGGTTTCCATGATGATGGCGTCCTTGTGGAGCAACGGCTCGCACTCGGCGCCATTGGCAATCACGGTGTCGGCTTTGGCCGCCAGCTTGACGTGGGTGGGAAACCCGCCGCCCCCGGCGCCTACGACTCCGGCCTGTTTGACTTGATCCGCTAAATTCATAGGAACGTGAGTGCGCATTTAACCTGTAACCGTGGGGAATGGCCACAGGAATTTCGTTGTGAGTGGGGAGCGCGACCGCCTCGGACGCTGTCAACGGCACCTCGCCATTGACTCGTATGCCTCAATGCGTCTCGGCAATCGAGAGCTCGGCGACTGCGGACTGCCGGGGCGAGGCGCACCGGCCGACAGGCGGGGCGCCTGTGCTCCCCAGGGAAATTGGCGCTGGTGCTGACGCGGCAGCGTTTTGGAGTGCGGCAGTCCACGACTTGGCGGTCTTCGCAACTGACAAGCCACGGTTCGCTGCGACGTTGTTCTTCGATTCGCCTACTTCGCCCGCCCAACACGCACCAATCGCACTGCCAGCGGTTTGAGCGTCATTGTCCGGTCGGTGTTGCCGGTCCAGCGCGGGACGGCGGGGAACTGGAGTTTACCGCCGCGCGCTTCGGCGAGTTGACGCTTGAGCCGCGCCGCCATGTGCTTCAGGTCACTCGTCTGGGTCAGGGCGCGTTTGACTTCGCGGCGTGGCCATCGCTTTCCAGTCGCATCGTGGCAGTGCGAAGGGTGTCATTGGCGGCGGTTGATTCGCCTTGCACCGAAATGCGCACGGGAGCCGTGGTGAGTTCGAGCGGTTGGCGGAGTGTTGCTCCGGAACTCAACGTCACGACCGCGGTGCTGGCTACGCTGCGCGGCGGCCAAAGCGTGAAACGGAGCGTGAACGGTCCGTCGCCCTGGATTTCCGCAGCCTGCGTTTCCGGAGATTGGGATTAACGCGCAAGGGCTCCGCCCGAATCGATTTTAATTGAATGGATTCGGTGACAGTGGGCGATGACGAATTCGCCGACTCTGCCGCGCTGACGTTGCGTTCGAGACAAAGACCGAAGGCGAATCCAAGGACTGCAAATAGGGCAGACATTTTCATAAGCGTTTTGGGGAGATCTTCAGGAGCACTCAAAAGTGGCGTAGCGGCGTCTCGGTAGAGCGCCGCCATCTCGGGCAGCAATAGTTTGCGGCGCTCTAACGAGACGCCGCTACGTTGGAGTTCACCCCAACGGCTGGCAGACACGACCGGCGGCACTTACTTCTCCAACGTCACTGCCGCCAGTACCGGCGCCGCAGGGGTGCCCAGGTCGCGAAAAACGACTTTCTCGACTGGCACGGGACGCAGATTGACACCCAGCACATTCAGATGCCAGGGATCGCCTTTCAACCCCACCGCTACGTCGGTTGCGTCCGGCGGACTGGCCCAATCGTCCGCGGTGCGATGGCTGATCAACGGCACTACTTGCGTTTGCCCGTCGCGGTAGTGAATGACGTATTCGGCCACGGCGCCCCAGTCGCCGGCGCCATCGTCATCCGTCAGCCAGCCGTGAACGTTACCCAGAAAGAAGAGTCGCCGGCCTTGCGCCTTCACCGGCACGGTGACCTCCTCCGGAAAGTTGGCGCTGGCGCTCACGCCCTGGAGCACGATCAAGCCATGGTTTCCGTTCTGGCTCGGGTCCAGCACGCGGAATGGCACGCCAGCCGCAGTCATGGTTCCAGCTTTCAAACCAGTAAACAGGTATTTGCCGGGCTTGATCACGCCGAAGGGAGCATTCAGCGGATCGGTGTTGGCGAACGGCGCCAGGTCGAGCTGCGAACATTGTGAAAGCGGCGGCGGGGTAGTGAGCGGCATGGCGACCAAGTTAGGGATCGGCTTGGTCTGCGGCGACGGCAGATTGCGATAGGCTTCAATGACGGTCGGATAATCCCATTGCTTTGATTCATCATCCCGCGATACCACCGTGACGCCCGCCGGCGTGACGATCGCCGGTCGTGACTTCGGCAGGTGCAGCACAATCTGATTGGGTGGTTGGCGATGCGGGGCGTCCAGTTTCACCTCGACACCGTTTGCCTTTCCACGGACGCGCAGACTCATTACCCCAAAATGGGTCGGCGCGTTTTCAACGCGTATCTCTTTGCCGTTCGCCAGCCACCAATCCGGTACGCCCATCAACAGGTGCAGTTCGTCGTCGTGTTCGTGGATCAGCGCGTGCCGCAACAAGAAGGCAAAGTTCGCGGCGCCAAGGACGTGGGGAATGGTTTCGCTCCAGGCATAACGGCGTTTGAAATAGATGCCTTCCGGAAAGGCGTGGCTGGCTGACGAGTGCAGCAGGTACCAAT
Source organism: uncultured Verrucomicrobiae bacterium (assembly GCA_963788655.1). Classification (GTDB taxonomy): domain Bacteria; phylum Verrucomicrobiota; class Verrucomicrobiia; order Limisphaerales; family JAFGQR01; genus JAFGQR01. The sequence continues at coordinate 80,380 of CAWBHS010000008.1, forward strand.
AATAGTCTTCCACGAACTGATCGTGATCGCCGCGCAGGAGCGAGGCCATGGTGGTGTAGCTCGATAGATACGGATGAATGACGTTGGGCTGGCCGGTCCAACGAATCGTGCCTTCGGCAAATCCTCCGCCGTGCCGTTCGCGGACTTCGGTCAGCAGAGCGCCGACCCGCGGATCGTCGGGCGCGAACAATTCCGTCGGCCAAAGCGTTTCCGTGTTGCCCCACGGGGTGCCAACCTTTTCCCAGCTTGGCGGGAAGTAAGCCAATCCGGTGCGTTTCCAGGCGGCGTCAATGGCTTGGCGATAAGCCTGGGCCTCCGCAGTGAACGCTTCGGCATCGGCGGTTTCGCCCAAAGCGCGGGCGGCATCGGCGGTATAGAGCAGGCCGCGCAAGTTCCAGAAGTCGTAGCCCACAATGTGATGTTTGCCGTCCCAAAGAAACTCTCCGTCCGCCGGCGCCGCGGGCAGCAGTCCCGCAAAAGGGGAACCGGCTGGCGTGGACCGCCGGGCTTGCTGAATCCATTCCCCGGACCGGCGCATTTGCGGATATGCCTGCCGCAGCCAGGCGCGATCACCGGTGATTTTCCAATATTGCCACAACGTCCACAGGGCCTGGCCGTTGGCGTCGAATTGGTTGCTTTGGGATTCAAACCTGCCATCGGGCCGTTGGACTCGCAGATACGTTGCCACCGCTTGGCGCGCGGGTTCGATCAAGTTGGCTTCTTCGAGTTCCATCAATTGATAGCCACCATCGCGAATGTAGAACTCGTCATAAAATCCTTCGCCCGCGTGCAACTCGCCGTGATCGCTGGCAATCAATTGGCACACGTGAGCGGCTTTGAGGGTTTGGGTGGATTTTTCGCACGGCACTTCGATGCGTGTTCCTTGATCAAGCAGGTTGCGCCAATACGCGACCGTACGCTCCAGCCAGACTTGGGCGTCTTCCTTGGCGAAGACTTTGGGATCGGAGCCCCCAGCGAATGGAACGCGCCATACGGTTTCCGCACTGTGGCCGGGATCGAGAGAAGCGGTCCAGACGGACCGGGTTGCGTTGTCGGCGGCACCGGACAGTTCGCAGTTCGCGCGAGCCTGCGCCGTGGTGGCTCCAAGGTTGGTGGCTTTGACTTGGATCCAGTTCAGGTAGTTTTCGCCTTCGGTTGGCCAGTCAAAGGCCGCTTGCCAATCCTTCACGGTGGGCAGCGGGGTTGCCCAGAGTGTGAAGTCGTAACGCATGCCCGCAGCTTCGGTGTGAAGCAGCACGATGGGCAGCCAACCATCGAGCAGCGTCTTGGTTTGTTGACGGCTGAGCGGGGTAGCCTGCGGCCCGTAGCGCAAACGCACTTTTACGCCTTTGGCCAGCAACAGTTCATTGTCCGGCGTGACGCGGGTGCCGTCTCGGTAATCCTTCATTCCAATGACGTTCCAGGAGTTCCGGAAGTAGTCGAACGGTTCGGTGGCTGGCACCGCCGCGAGAAGGTGGGCGGCAGGCGAAGTCAAAATGAGGATGGTCAAAGCCTGCCAGGCAACGGATTTTCTGAGCTTCATGAAAGTAGTCTGAAGGCGTCCGGTTAAAATCGCCAGCGCAAATGCCGGAGCATCCTGCCTTTGCCGGCAGCAAGACTGCAGGCTTACGGCCTGGAATTACTCTTTGACTAAGCGGTCTAATTATGTCTTAATTCGGCATTCCAGCAACGCGGCTGCGGCCTAATGGCTATCGCTCAAGGTCAGGCCGAAAACTAAATAACTTGCAACAGGTTCAAGTGCGCACTGCAACATGATGAAAACGATTGCCAGCCCCTTTCGTCCGATCCTAATTCTTCCCTTGGTGCTGTTTGCCTCGGCGCTTGCGGCATCCGCCATTCCGCACAGTGTTCAGGATGCCGGGCTGACGCCCGCTGACATCCAAGACCGGGTAAACGTGTTCATAGCGGCGCTTGGTGGTGGGGACAACGGGATTGACGGTGGTCCGTTTTCGACTGGTTACCGTCACGTGGACTGGGACGGCGTGCCGGATAACAATGCTGCCGAAAACCTGCTGCCACCCGACTACTACAACACGATTTCCCCGGTGGGCCTGGCACTGTCAACCGATGGCACAGGATTGCAGGTCAGTGCCGCGCAAGACACTTCCCTACCCGTGCGGTTTGGGACCATGGACGACAGCTATACCACGACGTTCCAGACGTACAGTCCCGAGCGGCTTTTCACGCCGTTGGGCAGCACCGTGACGGACGTGTATTTCTTTGTGCCCGGCAGTCCGGGCGTGCCGGCCTACGTCAGCGGGTTTGGCGCCGTGTTTACGGATGTCGATGATTTTTTCAGCGCAACCATTGATTTCTACGGTTCGGGTTCGGAACCTCTTTACCAAGTGTCGGCCCTGCCGGCTGATGGTGGCCTGTCGTTTGCCGGGGCGTATTTTGACGGCGGCGAGCAAATCGAACGGGTGCGGATCACCAGCGGTAACACGCCTTTAGGCAGCGGGGTGGTGGATGGCGACGGGATTGACGTGGTCGTCATGGACGATTTTTATTTTGGCGAACCGATGGCCGTGCCGGAACCGAGCGGGCTGGCGCTGTTTGGCTTGGGATTGCTGGGTTGTGTGACCTTTCAGTTCTGGCGAAGTAAGCAACGAGGCTGAGCAATGATGAGGGGGAATGCCGGATGCCAGATGCCAGATGCGGGATGCCGGATAATCGAGGTGAATGGGGGGACGATGTGTCAGTCGCTACCGAAAGTCGCGATTCGTTTCGCGCGTGGAGGTTGCTTCCGAATTCGTAGAAGTTAACGCGCGCGACATGTAAGGCACACCCGCCAAAGGGTGGAGCGCCTCGGCCGTATCCATTCAGTAGCTGGAGCAGCGATAACGCGGTTCGGCGCGGCAGGACAGGCGGGACGCCTGTCCTGCTGAATAGTCACACCTCAGTCCCACCGAAAGCGCCGGCAAGTTGCGTAGTTTAGTCCACTTTGCTTTCAAGTTGAGATTAATGCGGAAGCGCAAGCGCCGTGCGCCGCCGCATGTTTATGGTAGTTGACTGGCCTCCGGATTTACGGCAACATTCGAGGTATGTTAGGCTTGGATTTGGATGTGTCGAAGCTGACCTCAGTCGAGAAGATTGCGCTAATGGAGCGCCTCTGGGATGGCCTCTCCACTGAGGCCCTGGAGCCTCCCGCTTGGCATGGCACGGTTCTGGAAGATCGCGAGTCAGAGTGGGCCAACCGGCAGACGGTTTCGCAGGATTGGGAAACGGCCAAAGAAGACCTTCGGCGAGAGCTTATGTGAACGTTCGGATTCTGCCTTCCGCCAAGGATGACCTCCGCCGGGGATACCGCTTTTACGAACGCCAGGAACCAGGGATCAGTGCTTACTTTCTCGATTCCATGTGCGCCGACATTGATTCCATCAAACTATTTGGAGGCATCCACAAACGAAGAGGCTTACTGTTCCGGTTCAAATCCAAGCGGTTTCCCTATTGGATTCACTATCGCATCGAAACCGATACTGCCTTTGTAGCCGCGGTGCTGGATGCAGGGCAATCGCCTGCCGAAATAGCCAAGCGGGAACAACGTGAACAAACCGATCCTCTGGATGAGGGTTCCCCCTGACTCACTCTACAGGGCGTCATAAATGCTTGCGCCTTCGCTAACGCGCCGTGTGCCCTCACGCGCCGGCTCATGCGGCGCGTTTTCAGGCGAAGCAGCGGCGCGAAAGGCTGGGGCGATTCACCGAAAGAGATGCTAAAGCGAAAGTCCACCGCACCGCTGCGCTGTTGTGTCACCGTATCCTACCAACCGAAAAAGCTTGCCCCTCCTCGACCGAATCAATGAAGGTCCGTTTAGCGTCGAACAACAGAATTTCAATTTCCAAAACTATGAAGACTACGACTTTGTTTCTTGCCCTGGGACTCGCCGGTGTGTTGCAGGCCAATTCCGCCGAGCACTTGACTTACGTGGACCTCATCCATCGCCTCACTGATCTCGAACACGTGGCCGTGTTGCCCGCTCCGGGTGAACGCTGCGCCCAGTGGTCGAGTTACGACCGCGCCAGCAAATACAACGAGGCGACCGGGAAATACGAACGATGGGACGCCAATGGCGACGGCGGCGGCTTCATCCGCAAGGAGGGTGACCAATTCGTTTTTGCCGAAATGACGGGGCCGGGGTGCATCTGGCGGATTTGGTCCGCCAAGCCCGAACAGGGCCACGTTCAGATTTATCTCGATGGCGCCCGCGAACCCACCGTCGATCTGCCGTTCATCGGTTACTTCGATCATAAGCACGCGCCGTTCACGCGCTCGGCGTTGGTACACACAGCGGCGAGCGGCTGGAACAATTACACGCCCATCCCGTACCAGAAATCGTGCAAAATCGTCGCGGACAAAGGTTGGGGCGCCTATTACCATTTCAACTACACCACGTATCCGGCAGGAACGCAGGTGCCGACGTTCAAGCGCGAACTTTCGGCCGAAGAAAATGCCGCCTTGGATGCCGCCAACCAGACGCTCAGCAAGTGCGGTCCGCTTTCAGTTCCCAACGGCATGGCGCGTCGCCGCGATTATGTGCTCGCGACCGGCAAGCCCATTCAAGAAACGTGGGCGGGACCGGCGGCCATTCGCGGCATTCGCGCCTTGATCGACCTGCCGGAGTCTCCCGAAGACCGGAACGTGTTGCGCGAACTCACCATCCAAATCCGCTGGGACGGCGAGCAATCCCCAAGCGTGTGGGCGCCGCTGGGCGACTTCTTTGGCACCGCCGCCGGGGCCAATGAGTATCGTTCGTTTCCCAGTGGACTGACTGAGGACGGTTGGTGGTACTGCAACTGGTACATGCCGTTCGCCAAAGCCGCGGAAGTTACCTTACTGAACGAAGGCAAGGTCAGCCGCAAAGTCACTTTCGAAGTGATCACGGAAGGTCTCAACGAGGATATCAACCAGATGGCCCGCTTCCACGCCAAATGGCATCGCGACGCCTTCCTGCCGGTCGAGCCGGAGCGCGCCATTGACTGGACAATGCTGCGCACCCAAGGTCGGGGACGTTTCCTCGGAGTGATGCTGCACGTGTGGAATCCCCGCGGCGGCTGGTGGGGGGAAGGCGATGAAAAGTTCTTCGTGGATGGCGAGAAATTCCCGTCCACCATCGGCACGGGCTCGGAGGATTATTTCGGTTACGCCTGGGGCAGTCCGGCGCTCTTCCAAAATGCCTATCACGACCAAACCATTTCCATGGGCAACAAGGGCCACGTGTGCGTCAACCGCTGGCACTTTACGGACAACATTCCGTTCCAGAAATCCTTTGAAGGGTGCATCGAAAAATATTATCCGAACCAACGACCGACGCTGTACGCCAGCACGGTCTATTGGTATCTGGCACCCGGCGGCCAGGATCCCTACACCCCGGCGCCGCTGAGCGAGCGCGAGGGCTACTGGACCGAAATGCGAGCCTTCAAGGTGCCGGGGGCACTCGAAGGCGAGCGTTTGAAAGTGCTGCGCAAAACCGGCGGCCAGACCCAAGTGCAGGAGTTGAGCGATCATTCGGGCAATTGGAGCCAGGATGCGCATTTGTGGTGGACTCAGGGCCAACCCGGCAACCAGCTCGAACTGGCGCTTCCCGTCAAACAAACCGGCAAGTACAAACTCATCGTGGCTCTGACCAAGGCGCGCGATTACGGTATCGTGCAACTCTCCCTCGACGGCCAAAAGCTGGGCGACCCCATCGATCTTTACGATCCGGAGGTCGTGCCCACCGGCCGGCTGGATTTGGGCACGCACGAACTGACTGCCGGCGACCACAAGCTCGTCCTCGAGATCGTCGGGGCCAACGCCAAGGCCATCAAGTCCTATATGGCCGGGTTGGATTACCTCAAATTGGAACCGGCGGCGCGGTAGCTGTCCCCAGTGGTCGGAGCGCGGATGCCTTCATCCGCGCGGTGGAGTTTGGGTGGTCATTGGTTGGGAATAGCAAGACCGTTGGTAATGACCAATGGCCAAGAACCAATGACCAGAGAATGACCATTGCTCAATGATCAATTGGCCGGCGGTACGGGCTCGGACGCAGATTGGGGCTTGGGTGCGCACGGCACGCACGAACTCACCGTCGGCGATCCCAACTTGACCCTATTTCGTCCGGATCGTTTGGCCTTTCAGCACGGTCCATTGGTCGGTATCGGGATCGCCGATCTCGACGGTGTAGGTGCCGGATTCGAAAACAAACGGCTTGAACCGGTGTCCGCCGCAGCGCAACGCATAGACCAATTCCCCCGTCTTCCCGTGGGTAACTTTCACGACCGCATTGGTCACGCCGACCGGGGCGATGCATTCGGGGAGGTAGCCGGCCCGCGGGCGTCCGTAGTTGTCGGTCTGCGAGATCGTCAGCGGCCATCCGGCGAACTGATTGGTGGCATTGCCGTCCAGGGCGTTGGCGAGGAAGTGATAGCAGTCGCAGGTGTAGGTGTGCTGCTGCGTATTCACGCGCACCAGACCGAAGCCGGAACTTTTGATCTGGGCCCGCAGATACCGATTCGGAGCCTGACTGCCGGCGGGATTGCCTACCGCGGACACGTAAATCAAGTTGCCAAAACCGTCGCGATACTCGCCCGTGTCAGGCAAGCCGTGCGCCGGCCGTTCCGTGTGCGGTCGGCCAATTTCGTCCGGCAACCACCATCGTTGATAGCCGGCCGCCACCGACGGTACACAAAAGGCCCAATCGCTGTCGCGCGGTTGGTCCACGCCGTATTGGATCAGCAGGGCCAGATGCTGGTCGCCGCTCAGGTGCAACGCAAATCCTTCGCGCATCAGGCGGATCGCGCGATCGCGTCCGGCCCGCGGCCAGCCGCCCGAATCCAAATCGGCCTGCAGGTAATTGGCTCGCTGGCCCGAGTGTGTGGTGGCGTTGGCGAAGATCGTTTGGCTCAACACCATTTTCATGTCCGCGCCCCGCCAGTCGGCCACCCAATGCTTGAGGAATTTCTCCTGGCGTGGTCCCAGCAATTGCAGGCCCGGCTTTTCGAGCTTGTCCATGTTGAAGTTTGGATCCAAAACCCAATCCGGCCGCCCGTTGCCGGTGCTGACGTTCTCCGGTCCCGACTTGAACTGCCGGTCCGCAATGATCGCCAAGCTCACGCGGCCGTACACCATGTCGCCGTAAAAAACGCCCATGCCCTGCTTGATCGGCGTCGGGTCGTAAAAATCCGGGTGGTGCGCGCAACTGGTGGCATAGACCACGTGAATCATCCGCAACGGTTCGAGGTAGCCCCCGCTCGAACTGTCGCTGCCGCCCTTGGGCATCGGCGCGCCTGCTTCGCCCCACAGGTTGCCTTGAAATACGTCATGGTCGTCGGGCAGCACAATGGTGGGCCGGTCGCGCATCACGTCGCCGAACGCCCAGCCAAACAAATACCACTTGCGCAAGTAATTGAGGATTGCCCGATCCGCCGGTTCGCGGATGATGCCATACCCACCGTTGGCCTCGTAGATTTGGTCGCCCGAGAAGAACAACACATCGACCCCGAGGTGCTTCAGGTTCTCGGCCACCGGCGCATACGGGAACCCATAAAAAAACTGGCCGGTCATGCCCGCGACCTTCACCGGCCGCCCGGTCGGCTCTCGACGAATGGTTCCCGGCCAGTACGTGTCCCGCGCTTGGCCATCCTTGCCGGTTTCCGTATAGACCAAACGATACGGCGTATCGGCCTGCTGATTCCAATGCGGGATACGGAACGTCGCCGCGCGCGAATCCGCCCCGATCTTTTGTTCGCCCAAGATTTGCCATTGTCCCTGGCGCTGAATCTGCAACCGCACGGTATCGCGGTCCTCCGCGCCCATCGGCGGCAATTGGGCGGTCAGCTTCAGCACGTAACCTTCGGCGCTACGATTGTTGCTCAGCGTGTACATGGACCACAAGATCGGCCCCCAGGCGCGTTCGGGATGCGCCTCAATCTTGTCCCCGCTGACTTGCCAGTCGGCGAACCAGAACCGTGAACCGTTCCGGACCTGTGCGGCAAAATTGTTGACCAACGCGAGGTTCCCCACCAACCGGTCGGCCGCGATGCCATCCACGGTGGCCTTGCCGATGACTTGGCCCGTGAGGTGATCCGTAACCGTCAGCGTCAGGGCATAGCCGCCGGCCTTCGGTTCACCGTGCAATTGGATGAGCATGTCCTCCATGGATGGCTCGGTGGCCAACTTCGTGGATTGATGGTCCAGGTAAAGGAATCCATTACCAAGGCCGGCCTGGATGCCTTGGCCAAAAAAACAGTCGCTGCGATAATCGTTGATGTCGTCGTGAATCCCGACGCGGAAGCCCGCCCCGCCCCGTGGGCCGCGCTCGAGCACACCGCAACGCACGGACAACGTGAACCGGCCGCGGCCGGCGCGCAATTGCCGGGTGAGCAAATGCACATTGCGGTTTCCACCGCGGCTCAAACATTCGATCCTCCCGTCCTTGACCTGCCAGTCCTCCATCGGGTTCGCCCAATATTGCGCGCCCAGCCAGACGCGGTTGTGCGTGTTGGTGAACTGGCTATGGAAGGAACCCGCGCCGCCGGTGGCAGCACTGGCGCGAGAATGATCCGGCGCCAGCAGTCCCAACACCACCGGGAGCAACAGAGCAAAAAGGACGCGGCCTTGATTGGTGATGGCACCAGTGAAGGGATGCAGTGTTTTGCGTGTTTTCATGCGTGAAACGCTAAACCCGCGGCGGGGCGGAAGTAAAGGTGGAGCGTTATTGGAGCAGTGCCGGATTGAAAGCCGGAGGTGAAAGATCGAAGTGGCAGTAATCCATTAAAGCGAGCCTTCCATGTCCCTATAATTCCGCCTCGGCGGCCGAAGTTGAAGTGCCATCGGATAGTGATCGTGAAACTATATTTATGCCGTTCGGGGAGGTCGGCGGCAGCCATCCGCGCGGCCCAACCGGGGAAGTGGATTGTTGCCCTTGGCGTTCGGAATTGGTGGTCCCATCGTCGCCGGATAAACCGAAACGGCAACCGGCGGAGGCGAACTGGTCGGAGGCAGCGAGGTTGGCACCTCGGGCACGGGGTTCGCTTGCGACCAAAGCGGTTGCGGACGTGTGGCGGCCAAGCCTTCGTCCTCTAGTTGATAGCGATCCGTGGGAATCTCGATCTTCTCGGCATTGTTCAAGGGTTCCGCATCGATCAGCGGTTCCGACGCCGCACGGTGCGCTGCCACGAGCGGTTGACTCGGCTGAATATACGGCTGCGCCGCGACGACCGGCGGAGCGGGTTGCGCGGCAGATTCTGTGACTGGTTGTATCATGGTAGGTGTGCGGGCGACGGCGCCATCCGCCGCGGGCGAAATGCGTCGCGCTCGGTATCGTTTAGCGGAACGACTTTCGGGGATTCCGCAATCATGCGATCGGACTGACCAATTTCAGGTGCTACCGACGCAAGAAAACCCTGACCGCCCCGGCGTAGCTGCCGGACGTCGTCCCCTGCCCTGCTCCAAACAGTACGCCGGCCAGTTCGCCGCGATGGTTGAAGATCGGTCCGCCGGAGTCGCCTTGTCGGGCTTGCACGTTGACTTCGACCATTTCGAACGGGAAGTTCATCCCGGGGGCGAGCATACCGCGTGCAGCGTCCGGTCGCGGCGCGGTACTGCCTG
>CAWBHS010000009.1:0-106114 GCA_963788655.1 uncultured Verrucomicrobiae bacterium
TTTGGTGAACTGCTTCTCAATCAGTCGTCCAATCTCTGGGTCAATGGGTACAAACGTAACAGGCAAAGTTCCAAGCCGTAAGCGGAGACTCGCTGATGAAATTGACGTAGGCGTCAGCACCTCCACCCTCTGGACTCTCCGCTCTCCACAGCTCCTTCTGGTGTAGGTCATAGGCAACGAGGTTCTGGGCAGGGCGACCATTCGGGAACTCCATGTAGTCGAAAATGACCAGCACGCGGTCACCGACGCGACGCGCTTGAAAAACACGCTGGCTGAACCTCCACCAGCGCGGTTCTACGAACACTCGGTTTGGCTCACAGGGAAGCTCCATCGCGATTCATCGAACGATTAAGGTCACCCACAGCCGCCGGAGGAGGACGTCCGCAGCGAATCGGGCGACCGAACTTCCGGCGACGATGGCAACTGAGAGGGCGGGCGGCTGTTGGGTGAACCGCCTTGTTCGCCATTCATCTTGAGCAAGGAATACTCCTCAAAAATGTCCCTGAACGAATTCCGCCGCTCCTCGCCAAAGTCCAACCTTACGAGATTCCAGCCGCCCTGTCCCACAGTGATCTCATACACCTCAGCCGTTTGCCCCTTTTCGGGACCTGACAGGACAAGAACGTGATCGCCAATCCTGAACGGCGCTCCGTTGAGTTGACTACAAATGGGACGAATGAAGGGCCAGCATGTGAACATGCCGACAAAATAACCCAAGAAGGTTGCTGGAATGAGGCCAAGCGCAACAAGGAGCGTGGCCTGCCAGTCGGAAAAGTAGGCTGCCAAACCCACCCCCTGTGAGAGCAGGATGAACAGGGTAGCGTCGAGAGCACAAGCACCGAGCGCCCACGAGACAGCTACGGGGTAGGCGCAAACTTTGTTGTGCAAGCGCGGTTTCATGTTGCAGGCGAACGATCAAGGTCAGGCACAGCCGCCGGAGGCGGACGTGGCCTCCGATGATGATGTTCGAGTTTCCATAGTCGGTCAACTGCCGGGCGCAGCGGCTGTTGCCTGCACCGTCTGGTTCGCTGCCCGTCGATCCCAGAAGTGACCTGCCGTGACGCCGACCAGAAAAGCAGCCACCACGTTCCATGTGAGTGCGAAACCCACCAACCGTTGAAGCGGATATTCGTCAGTGTGAGGGTCGTGAGCCCGGAGAAACCCATTACGACAAAGAGCACGATGATCTCGGCGCCAGCCAAGCAGACCAATGCCAGCCCGAAGATCGCAAGATGTAACGCCGGATGATCAAAGCGATGGCTAGGATGGCTACTGAACTCCCCACCTTCCCCGCGAGGGTCTCTGCCACCCACAAGAACCCAATCAGGGAAAACCATACTCCCAAGGAATCCACCAACGACCCATGCGGCAAACAGCATCAGAACTCCCAGACAAACCCGACCGATATTGGCGGTGGCGCGTGGCATGTTACAGCGAACGCTGAGATCACCTATGACGGCCCTCTCCGGAGCCATCCGGATTGCCAACTTACGTGGCGGGGCCGTTATTCGGTGAATCGTTTGGTTCGGTAATCTTCGTTTTCCATTTTACATCGAATGGCCTGTCAAGGAGGTGAACCATGTTGAAAACCGCGTCCTTACTCACAGTGACCGGCTGTGGTCCGCCAACCCAGACGCTTCTGCGCCAGATGGTTCGTGCAATCTGTGTAATATCGGTCAGCCATCCCAGAATCACCCAGAACCTGATACAGGATGAAGCTCTGGCACTCCGCCTCGCTAAGCGCGGCTGCGTAGTCCACTCCTGTTGCATCGGTTTTCATCCGGCCTCGAAGATAATCTCGATGCTGCTCCATCGCCTTGGCAGCCACGCGCACGTCCTCGGAGCAATAAAGCCGAAGGGCCTCTTCCTTTTCTTTTGAGAACTCTCTGAAGTCTTGCTTACCGCATCCCGTCTGACTTAGGGCGAACGGCAAACAGGCCAGTGGAATGACAAGCCAGCGCGCATTGACCAAGGCTCGCCTGCTTTTTGTTAGTAATCGTCGCTGCACTGTGAGCTTGAGAATGTTCATGTCGTATGCGGTGTTGCCGAACGTCCCGGATCAGGCGCGCCGGGCCAATGATGTCCGATTATCAACCCAGACGCGATCCCGGCGTTGCTCGCATCCGGTTTGTTGGGCAAAGTGCTTATTCCTAATCTCGGCGGCAACGTGCTCGACGACTCCCCGCTTTAGGACGTAGCCGTCAGAATCGAACGGAGGCTTTTTGACCAGTGTTCCGGATACTCCTTTTGGCACAGCGCATACACGCGCCACGGAAAGGCTGTCGCAGGGAACTCCCACAGACACCACCCTATCGCCTCATCCGCCAAGATGACCGGATCAGAATCGATGGACAAATTGAACTGATTGGAACTGCCACTGACCGAATCTGCCCACCCTGAACTCTGGCGGATTTGCGTGCCGATCGCAAAACGAATGTCGTGAGGACCTCCATTGGTGATCGCAAAGATGGTGGTTACTTGCCCGGACGTTTGATTTGTCTTGTAGCCCTGCACTGAAACGGAAACTGGTCCAGATAGCCCCTGCGAAGAGGAACTCGCACAAGATACAAATAGGTCACGGCAAGCAGCGAGAGGAAACAAACGATGATTATTAATGACGATCTTGCGCTTCATGCGAATGCTTTGCCCAACGTCAGAACTGCAGCGACAGCCACCCCGCCTGTGGCGACGCCGGCGACTCCCGACAACCAGAGCGCGTCGCCGAAGCGCGCGACGGTCGAACGGCAAAGCGGGGCGGCTGTTTGCTCCAGTGATCTTGTTCGGCACTGGAGGGTGCCCGGCAGAAAATCGCTGAAATAACAGCGAAAGCAGTCGTGCCTGGCATCGCACCCGCATTACTGACGCTCCTCGATTGTCAGTTTTATAAATCCTGCCGGAGTATATGCCGGCACACTTGCCGTGCGGTATCCATTGATGTCCGGGGCAGAGAGCGCCACTCCGTCAGGTGGCCAAGTTGTCACATCGTCACTCGCGTAAACCTGGTAAGTGATGTCCGACCGGCCGCTGTAGAAAGTCATCTCCAGCATTCCGCCTGCAATCTCGCCTTGGGGCAACGACCCCAGAGATCCTCACGCGGGTTGAGCATGGAGCGCATACGCGACCAACAGAGGCACACTGTCGCCATTAAGATCATCCGACATCAAAGCATCATATGGCTGTCCATGCGTAATCAGCCAGGGTGCGTGCGGGTAGGCAGTAGTGTCAATTTCCACCGCCGGGTAGCCCATCCACAAAAGGAGAGGTGAAGCCTGTGGCAGTATCGAAATAGTATATCGTGAACCCGTTGCCCGCGAAGTCGAACACGCTATTGCCGAACGTCCCAGGAGGGTCACCGAAAAAGTAAGCGCTTGTCAGGCTGCTACTACCGAAAAACGCAGAGCCTTCGATGCTGGTGACACTGTCGGGTATCGTAACGCCTGTCAGATTGTGGCAGTTGAAAAACGAGTAATCCCCGATGCTCGTAACTGCGGATGGGATGGAATAGGCGCCGACGCGTCCCGGTGGATAGGCAATCAATTGTGTCGCGGAGCCGTTGAGCAACACACCTTGAATGCTGCTGTATTCAGTGCTTCCGGGATCCAACATCCATGCTCGTCAGGCTATGGCAGTAGACAAACGCCAAAGCGCCGATGCTGGTAACGCTGTCTGGTATGGCAACGCTGGTAAGACTACTGCAACCGCCAAACGTCCCAGTCTCCGATGCTGGTAACGCCATTGGGTATGGTGACGCCCGCCAGACTGCGGCAATCGTGAAACGCGTGATCCCTGATGCCAGACAAACACTGGGGGAAGAGAATAAGCACCGCCGCGTCCGGCTGGATACGCGATCAACTCGGTCAAAGAGGCGTTGAATAACGCTCCGTCACTACTATGAAACCAAGAGTTACCGGTGGCAACGTCGATACTTGGGAGTTGGTCGCAGGACAAAAACGCCGCGCTCCCAATACTGTTAAGATCAGCAGGTAGCGTGATGCTGTGAAGGCTGCTGCAATAGCTGAAGGCAAAGGGGCCGATGCTGGTAAGGCTGCTTGGCAGGGTAACACTCGTCAGATTCGCGCAATAAGAAAACGCCGAGTGACCGACACTGGTGACCGGTAAACCGTCAATCTCCGCTGGGATGACAACAGAGCCGACGGCGTCGTCGGGATAGCCAGTGATTTCGACCCCGGTATCCCCATTGATGAGCTCGTACGTGAAATCACCAAACTGGGCAGCATGGCTTGTCGAGGCCAGCGCGATGATGAGGGCCAAAGCGCAAAGCAGACGGTGCCGAAAGTGCATCACTGTTGAATGTATGAACATGGGATTACGCTCTGCTGGTTGTGTTGTTTCGGCGTGTCATCAACCAAACGCGGAGATCACCCATGAGCGGCATCCCAATACCGCTCAAATTCTAAACTGACGTGCTTGCCGCTCATTGGGTGAATCGATTTTGTTAGCCCTCAAAACCACTTTTTACGGGCGATCCCGTCGACGGCATTCAGTGGCACATAAATTGTAACGCTCTTGCGATCTGACTCCTGCAAACTCGGCGGATATGCCTGCTCGAATATCAGCCAGCCACCTTCTTGGCGGATGGCTTCTGTATTGTAGGTCGCAGCTCCAGCTCTCACGTCGTAGAAATCTCCGGTTCCCGTGAGTGAGGGAAATCCCGGAACCGCGTTCGCCACCGATGAAGGTGCCGTGCAACAACCGGTGAGCATAAAGGCAGTAAGCGCGAGCGTCAGTAGAACAAAACAGTTTTTTGGATTCATATGAACGTGTGGTTGGTGGACATGTAGTAGATGGCTAACGCTGAGGTCACCGACAGCCGCCCAGAAGCGTCCGTCGGCAGCCAATTCGACTGCCAAATCTCCCGCTCCGTTCAAGTTCACAACGCGGGGCGGCTGTTCGGTGAACCGCTTGGTTCGGCTGTGTGTCCTCGTTCCTTAGATGCATTTGGTAATCCATAATCGCGTGCTATTCTATTGCCCGAGTAACATCGAAATAAAGCGTGTCATCCTTTCCCGAATCCCACCGCGAATACGTAAAGACATCGAATCTCTTATCATTAAGGGTCAACGCCTCAATCTTCTCTTCCTTGATTTTTCCGAAAGCACCAACATACCAATTTTCGACATCTCTAACTTGCCTCTGGTCACGGCACCTCCGGATAACCAGGGCCGTGTCCAGCGATGCCCTCCGGAGCCGGAAACTTTGTGTGGTAATTCTCGATCGTATTTTGAAAGTGAACCTGACTCGCCATACTCGATCCCAGGATACCAAAGCCAGCCACGCCCAGGAATACCAATGCCCAGTCCTCCGTGCGGACCAGCGCCCATGCACCCGCCAATTCCCAGAGTAATCGACAGCAAAAAGAACGTGCTCAGAATGTACGGTAACATGTGAGATTTCATGTTGACGCCGCAGTGTTAATAAACTGCAAATCGTTGGTTTATCCGAAACCTTCCGTTAACGTTGGTGACCGTTGCTTTTCATGGTTCCAATAAATTGGGTTTTACTGCATGGGTCAAGACATTAGTTGCGTAAGCGCAAGCACAACGGAGGCAGACCGGATTGACCTGCGTGCGCATCTCTTTCCGGATAAACCGACAATGTGTCGGTTTATCCGAGCGCGATTGACCAGGTAAAACCGACGGCAATGTCCCAGGTTGCCTAAGAGCCTGTTTTAAATTTGGGCGAGGTTCTGCGGCGAGGGATTTTGGACGCGGGCGAGCCGGCGCGGTCTGCGCATCCCCGCAGTGGGCTGTAAGGATCGAGCCAACGAAGCCCACGTTCAAAAGACCCGCCGCCCTGCGGGTTTTCGCGGAAAAGGCCGGCTGGCTTCGTTGCTCCTCGCTTACAGATCGCTGCGGGTATGCGCGTTCGTCGCGCCTCGCCAGCCGGCCTTTTCCGCGAAAACAGGACCACGCCGAATTTTAAAACAGGCTCTTAGTATTGCCGGACGTTCTGCGACGTGGCTAATGTCCCGGGGCCCTCCGAGACAAACGGGACGCGCGGTACTATCAAATTGCGGTTATTGCCCTCGGACCGAATGACACCGTGGACCGTCTATTTGGCACACGCCATTGGTCACACCCCAGATCCTGTATTAAACTCCAGCCGCCTCGTAGCAGCCGACGTGAGGAGGCTCAGATTTCTTCGAAAGACAGAACTGCTCCCGATAAGAATGAGCCTCCTCACGTCGGCTGCTACCGTTTTTTAACAGGCGCTCAGGCACGCTTACGAGTGGCTCCTCCTTTCGCCGCCGCCCGTGGACGAGAATCCCGCAATGCATCCTCTCCCGCGCCCCATTTCCAATGGCGGATTTCGGGCATGTCCTGGCCGTGTTGATGCACGTAGTTTTTGTGGTCGATCAGTTTGTCCCGAATGGCTTGTTTGGCATAGGCCGCACGGGCGCCCAGCGAGGGCACGCGGTCGATCACGTCGCCCACCAAGTGGAAGCGGTCGAGGTCGTTCATTACCACCATGTCGAACGGCGTGGTGGTGGTGCCTTCTTCCTTATAGCCGCGTACGTGGAGGTTCTTGTGGTTGGTGCGCCGATAGGTGAGGCGATGGACCAGCCAGGGATAACCGTGGTAGGCGAAGATGATCGGCTTGTCTTTGGTGAACAAGGCGTCGAAGTCGCGGTCGCTCAAGCCGTGCGGGTGTTCGGTCTGCGGTTGCAGGGTCATGAGATCGACCACGTTGATGACGCGGATTTTGAGTTCGGGGAAATGCTGGCGGAGCATGTCCACCGCCGCGAGCGTTTCCAGCGTGGGCACGTCGCCGGCGCAGGCCATCACCACGTCCGGTTCGCAGCCTTCGTCGTTGCTGGCCCAACGCCAGATGCCGATGCCGGCGGTGCAATGCTTGACCGCGGCATCCATGTCCAGCCATTGCAGGGAGGGTTGTTTGCCAGCGACGATGACGTTCACGTAATGGCGGCTGCGCAGGCAATGATCGGTGACCGACAACAATGTGTTGGCGTCGGGCGGCAGATATACCCGGATGATGTCCGCCTTCTTGTTCATGACGTGGTCAATGAAGCCCGGATCCTGGTGACTGAACCCGTTATGATCCTGGCGCCAGACGTGGGAAGTGAGCAAGTAGTTCAACGACGCAATGGGGCGGCGCCAGGGAATGTGGCGGGTGACTTTGAGCCACTTGGCGTGCTGGTTGAACATGGAATCGATGATGTGAACGAACGCTTCGTAACAGGAGAACAAACCATGCCGGCCCGTGAGCAGGTAGCCCTCGAGCCAGCCCTGGCACAGGTGCTCGCTCAGCACTTCCATCACCCGGCCATCCGGGGAGACGTGGTCGTCGGTCTTCAAAATCTCCGCGGTGGAAACGCGTTCCGTCACATCAAACAGCGCGCTGAGCCGGTTGGAGGCCGTTTCATCCGGCCCGAAGACGCGGAAGTTCCGGCCCTCCCAGTTCCGTTTCATGGTATCGCGCAAAAAGGCGCCCATGATGCGCGTGGCTTCGGCTTCAACTGTGCCCGGCTGAGGAACCTTCACCGCGTAGTCATGGAAGTTGGGCAGCTTGAGATCGCGCAGCAGAATCCCACCGTTGGCGTGCGGGTTTTCGCCCATGCGCCGTTTGCCCTGGGGCGCCAGTTCGGCCAGTGCGGGAATCAGCCGGCCATTCTCGTCGAACAACTCCTTGGGGTGGTAGCTCTTCATCCATTGTTCGAGCATTTTTAAATGGGCGGGATTCGTGGCCAGGCCGGCCAGCGGCACCTGGTGCGAACGGAATGAGCCTTCGGTGGGTTTGCCGTCCACTTCCTTGGGGCCGGTCCAGCCTTTGGGCGTGCGCAGGATCATCATGGGCCAGGTCGGGCGGTTTTTGAATCCCTTGGCGCGCGCTTTGGATTGTATCTGTTTGATCTCCGCGATGATCGTATCGAGCGTGCCGGCCAGCAGTTGGTGGACTTCCTCGGGATCATCCCCTTCGACCACGTACGGCGCATACCCGTAGCCGCGGAACAGGTCTTCCAGTTCGTCGGGCGCAATGCGGGCCAGCACCGTGGGATTGGCAATCTTGTAGCCGTTCAAATGGAGGATGGGCAGGACCGCGCCGTCATGCACCGGATTCAGGAATTTGTTGCTGTGCCAACTGGTGGCCAGCGGACCGGTCTCCGCTTCGCCGTCGCCGACTACGCAAGCGACGATCAAGTCCGGATTGTCGAACGCGGCGCCGTAGGCATGCGCCAGCGAGTAACCCAGCTCACCACCTTCGTGAATCGAGCCCGGCGTTTCCGGGGCCACGTGACTCGGAATGCCGCCCGGGAACGAAAACTGGGTGAAGAGCCGTTTCATGCCCGGTTCGTCCTGGGAGATGCTCGGATACAGTTCGCTGTAGGTTCCCTCGAGATAGGTGTTGGCCACCAATCCCGGACCCCCGTGGCCGGGGCCGGTAATGTAAATCATATTGAGATCATGCTCCTTGATGAGCCGGTTCAGGTGTACGTAAAGCAGATTCAATCCCGGCGTGGTGCCCCAGTGCCCCAGCAGCCGCGGCTTCACGTGCTCGGCTTTCAGCGGCTGCTTCAGCAACGGATTGTCGTAGAGATAAATCTGGCCGACCGACAGGTAATTGGCGGCCCGCCAATAGGCGTTCATTTTCTGCAAAAGTTCGGGGGATAATGGTCTATTCATAAGCGTGTTCTTGCTGGTTAAGCGGTGGGTGGTTTGTTGGATTCTTCCAATAAACGGCTCACGATCTTGGCAATGATGACTTCTTCATCGGTGCGAATGACCCGGACGGCGGCGCGGCTGGTATCGGTGGAAATCAATGGCGCGTTGGCGGCGTTGCGTTGCGCGTCGAGTTGGATGCCGAGAAAACCAAGCTCCGCGCAGATTCGCGTGCGAATCACTGGCGAGTTCTCGCCAATGCCCCCGGCGAAAACCAGCGTATCCAGCCCGCCCAATGCGGCGGCGAACGCCCCGAGCCATTTGCGCGTTTGGTAGCAAAAGCACGCCACGGCTTCCGCGGCGCGCGGATCGTCGGCCTCGCGTGCTTGCAAGTCGCGCATGTCGGAACTGGTTTCGGAAATGCCGAGCAGACCGGACTCGTGATTGATCAGGTGATTGAATTGTTGGGGCGTCAGTTGCTCGCGCTGCATCAGATACCACGCGACGCCCGGATCCAGGTCGCCGGTGCGCGTGCCCATCGGCAATCCGGCCGTGGGCGTGAAGCCCATTGTGGTGTCGAGGCTCCGGCCCTGGTGGACCGCCGCCAGACTGGCCCCGTTGCCCAAGTGGGCGAGGATCACGCGGCCGTCAGCCGCAATGTCGCCCGCCACGCGACGCAATTCTTCCAGGAGATAACGGTACGACAAACCGTGGAAGCCGTAGCGTTGAAGACCCTGGTCTTCGAAACGGCGGGGCAGGGGAAGCAACCGGGCCACGCGCGGCATGGTGCGGTGGAAGGCGGTGTCGAAGCAGGCCACTTGGGGCAATTGCGGATGCCGCCGGCCAAAGGCTTCAATCAGTTCAATCTCGCGGGGCAAATGGTCGGGGTCGTACGGTCGGATGCGGTGCAGTTCGTCCAGCAACTCCCGAGTGATTCGCTCGGGCGCCGAATGTTCCATGCCGTGAACGACGCGATGTCCCACCGCGTGGACGGTGTCGAAACCGACGTGTTGCTCCAGCCAATCGATCAGCGCATTAGCGGCTGACTGGTGATTGACGGCATCGAGGGGAAGTTGGTCGTGCTCGTTTCGCGCCAGGTCATGGAAGGAGAGGTTGGTGTCGCTCAGCCCAATGCGGTCCACCTTGCCGTGGAGATTACGTTGCGGCGTCGGGTGCATTTGGAACCGCGCGAACTTGATGCTCGAGGAGCCCCCGTTGATCGTTAGGATTCCGGGGCGATCCGGCGTGTGGGATGACGCTTCGTTCATTGTCACAAACAACCGCCAATTCTCTTCCAGTGCTTGTACGTGCTCGTAATCTTGCTCTTGCTCGAACCCACGGTCAGATCAAGAGCGTATGCCGGAGCAAGCGCAAGAACGAAAAGCAAGGCCGAAATCCGAAACAAGTTGAAAATCCAAAGCGACGTCGGCCATGCCAACTAGGGAGTGCGGTGGCAGAGCCCAGCGGCGACACCGCTTTCGCACGAGACGCAGCCAAAGCGGCGTGGCGCTGCGCTTTCCGCCGCACTCCATAAAGATTCTTGGCGCGGATTCTTGTCCGCCTCACTTCAAAGCCAACGCCACGAACAGGCTGGTGCCTTTGCGTTTGATCCGCAACAGGACGCTGCCTTTGTTCTTGGTCTTGGCCAATACGTTTTCCAGATCGTTCACGTCGCTCACCTTTTGGCGCTCCGCTTCAACGATCACGTCGCCGGCAATGAGTTTGGCTTCGTCGGCCGGGCTGCCGGGGTCCACGTCGGTGATCAGCACCCCTTTCTGGTCCTTCAATGCAAACTCTTTCGCCAGGGCCGGCGTTAGGGTTTGGGCGGTCAGACCCAGTTTGCCGAGCCGGTTAACGGTCTTGCCGGGTTGGCCGAAAGTAGCCGCAATTTCGGACGTTAATTCGCCCACCTTCACCGGGATGGTTTTTTCTTTACCGTCGCGGATGACGGAAAGCTTCGCTTTGGTTCCCGGCGCGGTGGCGGCCACCAAATTGCGCAGATTGCTTACATTCGCGACCGACTTGCCTTCAAATTTGACGATGACGTCGCCCGATTCGATTCCCGCCTTTTCGGCCGGCGAATCGCGGTTGACTTGCGCAACGAGCGCACCCTGGGTGGCGGACAGTTTGAACTGTTGCGCCAATTGCGGGGTGAGGTTCTGGATGATCACGCCCAGCATGCCGCGGGTGACCTTGCCGCCTTGGAGCAAGGTGGGCAGCACGGTTTTGATCATGTTCACCGGGATGGCAAAGCCGACGCCAGCCGACTGCCCCACGCTGGTGGCGATGGCGCTGTTCATGCCAATGACCTCGCCGCGCAGGTTGACCAGCGGCCCGCCGGAGTTGCCGGGATTGATCGGAGCGTCGGTTTGGAGGAAGTCTTCATAGTCCGAGATACCAACGTCCGCGCGGCCCTTGGCGCTGATGATGCCTGTGGTGATGGACTGGATCAGCCCGAAGGGCGCGCCGGCCGCCATCACTAATTCGCCAACCTTGAGGGCGTCCGAGTTTCCCAGTTTCACCGTCGGGAGATCGTCCGGCACTTTGCCTTTAATCTTGATGACCGCCACGTCGGTCTGGGGATCAATGCCGACCACTTCCGCCTCGAACTGCCGCGCATCGGCCAGTTTGACTTTGATCTCGTCCACGTCGCTGACCACATGATAGTTGGTCAGAATGTGGCCTTCTGGATCGAGGATCATGCCCGAGCCCATCCCGCGTTCCGGCACTTTGTATTCCTTGGGCCGGTTCGGTTGCTGGCGCGGGGACGGCGTGCCGGGAACCTGTCCGCCAAAGAATCGGCGGAAGAAATCCTCGCCGAAGGGAGTCAAGCCTTGCGGCGATTGGTACGTGGTCATTTTTTCCGAATACACACTCACCACGGCCGGTTCAATGTAGGCCGCCACCGCGGCGAAGGCATCGCTCAGCGCTTGCGCCGGCGCGGTCACCGCGGCGCTGGGCGGCGGCGGGTTGGTTGGTTTCGATGACGATGAATCCGCCGCGCGGGCCGGTAAGATGACGCCGATCGCCACGGACGATACGATGGTGGAGATGATGCGTAAGCGCTGAGTTTTGCTGGTTTTGTTCATAACCTGTTCCTTCATGGTTGTTCCGGCAGGACCGACGACTGGCCGGCGCCTCCGGGGGGCTTGGTTGCTAGCCGAGTGTTGCTGGGTTGTTGTGACGACACAAAGCCGGGATGCACCGGCTTTGAAAAACTGGCGGTGGGCATCAAGGTTGGCGCTTCCGCCACGCCCACGAGGGATCCTCGATCCGTTGGCGCCACGTCGCGGGAGGGCGATTTGGAGTCCGTCGGCAAACGTTTGCCGATCAGTTGCGCAAAGGTTTTGCCGTCCAAGGTTTCGCGTTCCAGGAGTTGGGCGGCGACCAAGTCGAGTTGATCGCGATGCTGCCGCAGGATGGCTTGGGCTTCACGGTAGGCCTGGTCGAGAATGTTCTTCACTTCGGCGTCGATGTCGCTGGCCGTTTGCTCGCTGCAATCGCGTTGCATGAATCCATCACCGCCGGCCAGAAACGGATTATGCCGTTGGGCGCAATGGGCCAGGCCAACGCGCTGGCTCATGCCGAACACAGCCACCATTTGGCGCGCCAGCAAGGTGGCGTGCTGGAGATCGTTTTCGGCGCCGGTGCTGACTTCGTTGAACACCACTTCTTCGGCCGCCCGTCCCCCGAGCAGGCCTTTGATGCGATCCACCAATTCGGACTGGCTCATCAGGAATTGCTCTTCGGCGGGCAACTGCATGGTGTAGCCCAACGCAGCGCGGCCTCGCGGGATGATGGTGATCTTGTGGACGGGGTCCGCGTGTTCACTGTGCGCGGCCACCAGCGCGTGGCCCACTTCATGATACGCCACCCGACGCCGTTCCTTCTTGCCCAGACGGCGGCTTTTGCGCTCGGGACCGGCCACTACTTTCTCGACGGCTTCCTCGAGATCCTGTTGGCCGATGACGGTGACTTGGCGCCGGGCGGCCAACAGAGCGGCTTCGTTGACCACGTTGGCCAGATCGGCGCCGTTCAAACCGGGTGTTTCCTGGGCGATCTGCCGCAGGTCGGTGCCATCGGCCAGCGGCTTTTCGCGAACGTGCAATTTGAGAATGGCCAGGCGTCCTTCGAGGTCCGGCGCGTCCACGACCACCTGCCGGTCAAAGCGTCCGGGACGCAACAGGGCGCGGTCGAGCACTTCGGGACGATTGGTGGCAGCCAGAATGATGACCCCGACGTTGGCCTCGAAACCGTCCATGCCCACGAGCAATTGGTTGAGGGTTTGCTCGCGCTCGTCGTTGACGGGGCCCATGTGGACACCGCGCTGGCGGCCCACGGCGTCCAATTCGTCAATGAACACGATGCACGGTGCCTGGGCCTTGGACTTCTCGAACAAATCGCGCACGCGGGCGGCGCCCACGCCGACAAACATCTCGACAAAATCGCTGCCGCTGATCAGGAAGAACGGTACCTTGGCTTCGCCGGCCACGGCGCGGGCCAGAAGTGTCTTGCCGGTGCCGGGCGGGCCGACCAGCAAAATACCCTTGGGGATCGTGGCGCCCAACGCGCGATAGCGGTCGGGGTTCTTCAGGAACGAAACCACTTCCTGCAATTCGTACTTCGCCTCGTCGCACCCGGCCACGTCGCCAAAGGTCACGCCCGTGTCTTTATCCGCCATCAGCTTGGCCTTGCTGCTGCCAAAGCCCATCAAGGACTGGCCCATGTTGCCCATGCGTTTGGACAGAAAACGCCACAGCAAAAAGATGGCGGCAATGGGAATGATCCAGGCCCACAGGAATTGCGAAAAGAAACTCGGCCGGGTGCCGCTGAACTGGACGTGGGCTTGTTCGAGGTCTTGGGCCAGATCGGGATCGTCCACGCGCACCGTGCGAAACATCCACGGCTCGGGTTTGGCGGGAGCGTTGGTTCCCGAGCTCGACGGGCCGGACGCGGCAGCCGCACTTGGTGACGCGTTGGGCTTGGCGCCGGTGGGGGCGCCGGAAGGCGGGGGCGTTGACGTATTCCCTTTGCCTTCGTTGGGTGGCTGACTCGCGCTGGCCGCGGCGGACTTCGGTTGATTGGTTGCGTGAGTGGTGGCCGCAGTGGGCTTCGAAGCGGCATTGGTCACCCCGGCGGCGGTCGTATTGGTGGCCTTGCTGATGGCGTTGGTGGCGGAACTGGCCGACGGTTGGATCTTGCCGACGATTTCGTCTTCGCCCACCTCGCATTCGACGACTTCTCCTTTGGCCAGCAGATGCTTGAACTCGCTGTACGGAATGGTGCGGGTGCGGACTTGGTGAAACGCCTCCTGCCACAGCCACAACATGACGAGCATGAGGAGGAAATACCAGAGCAGCGGACCCCATTGTCCCGACCGCAACCAAGCGCCACCGCCCGGGGGATTAGGCTCATTCGGTGGGGGCCGCCGGTTATCCGGGCCTCTCCGGCGTGGGTCGAATCCGTTCATGATTGCATCGTGGCGGCCCGGCGACCGGGCATGGCCTCCGGCTGCTGGCCGAAGTCTCGAAAGGACCGTTGCGCCGCTTCGGCGATCAACCGAGCCGTATCTTCCAGGGTAACCAGCTCCGTATTGATGATCAGATGATACCTCAAATCATCACTCGCGCGACTGTGAAAATAGGTCTTCACATACGCGTCTCGGCTGCGGTCTTCTTTCTCCACGAGCCGGGCGGCCTCTTCCGCGGTCAAGTTGCGCGTTTGTTGTACGTATGCGATGCGTTTGGACTGCGAGGCAATGAGCCGCGTGTGGAAGACGTTGGGCAGGCGCGCCGTGATCACGTTGGCTCCCCAACCCACCAGGATCACGTGGCCGGCGTCCGCCAGGTGAACAATGGTCTCGGCGATCTTCGGCACCAACAGCCAGGACGGCGGCCGCAGACCCACCAATTCCTCCATCACCTCCTCGATGTACGACCGCCGTTCCTCCGACAGTTGTTCGGCCAGACGTTTGGGCAGGTGATGTTCCTCGATGACCTTCTCCACGAGGTTACGGTCAAATACGGTCCATTGCTTTACGCTCGTGGGTACCGTTTTTTGCAGTAACTCCGCCAGCCGCCGGGCGACTTCGTGGCCGCCGGCACCGTATTGGAGCGAGATCGTGACGGCCGGTCCCGACGGAAGGATCCGTCCGCCCGCTGCCTTCTGCTCTTCCTCAAGTTGGCTCGTGATGTAGGCCCGGCACTGTTCCAATTCTTCGAATTCGTCTTCCATACTCATAATTTGTTCCCTTCGGTTTGTTTCCCCGTGGGCGTGGTTCCCTGGGGCAGGCTCCTGGCTGGCGCCGGGTGCGAGTGCAACGATTCCTTGATCCGTTCGAGGAACCGGCGATGGCGTGGCCCGGTCAATTCCAGATGATGATAGACGTGCAGTTTCGCCCAGTCCTCAATGAACACCCACACCATGCAATAGCCCCAGACCAGGCCGACGTAGGTCCACGGGATGGGCGCCACCAGCCAGCCGAAACCGACGATCAGACGCCGCCACCGCCTGCGTGCCGAAAATGGCGCCGAGCAAAACCGGCGCGGGATACGGCTTGGTCAGGAAGGGCGCCGCGTGCGCGCGACGAACAACGTCAGATGGCCGGCCACGGCGAGTTTCAGATAGATGAACGACTGGATTTGGTCCGGGTTCAGGTGTAACACCAGTCTTGGCGACCACCAGCAGGCCAAAGGTCTCCACCACGCCGATCAATCCCAGCACGGTGGCGACCGTCAGCACGCGCCGCATGTCCCAGCGCACGGGCTGGGGATCGAGCCAGGTGTTGTCGTAGGCGATGGTCAGAATGGGCAGATCGTTCAGCAGCGCCAGCAGGATGATCATCACCGTGGTGATCGGATAGAAATTGAAGACGATCATGGCCGCCACCACGAAGAACATGATGCGGATGGTTTCCGTGATGCGGTAGATGGCATAGCTGTTCATCCGCTCGAAAATGCGTCGCGCCTGTCTCGACGGCCTGGACGATCACGGACAAGCCCGGCGCGGTGAGCACCAGCGCGGCAGCCGCACGGGCGGCGTCGGTGGCGCCGCTGACACGGCGATGCCGGTGTCGGCCTGCTTGAGCGCCGGCGGCGTCGTTCACGCCGTCGCCGGTCATGCCGACGATGTGCCCGCGGCTTTGCAGCGCTTTGACGATGTGAAATTTGTGCTTCGGGAAACACCTGGGCGAAACCGTCGGCGGCTTCGACCTGCGGCGGCCATGTTCGGGCATGACGGCGTCGTGCTCCGGTGTGTCCTTGAAGAACTCGTCGGCCGGCGTGAATGTTGGTGCCCAGACCCAACTGGCTGGCGATTTGCCTGGCGATGGCGGTGTTGTCGCCAGTGACCATCTTGACCTCGATGCCGTGTTCGCGCGCTTCGCTGGATGGTGTCGGCGGAGTCTTCGCGCGGCGGATCAAACAGCGGCAACAACCCGAGAAACTGCCAGGCCCCGCCGCCGTCGCTGCGCGCGACGCCCAGCGTGCGAAAGCCTTGGCCGGCAAAGTCGTTCACCTTGCGCGTTCACCGCGGCGTCCAATTCCGGCGTCGGTTGGCACAGGCTCGAGGATAACCTGCGGGGCGCCTTTGGTGACGCGCAGCATCCGTCCATTGCGCTTCCGGACCTCGGCTTCAGTGCGCTTGTGGATCGGGTCGAACGGCACGAATTCGATCTGGGTGAAACGTTGCCAGCGCCGGGTCGGTCCTCCAGGCCCGTCGAGGACGGCCGTGTCGATGGCATCGCGGTCTTCGGCCTTGGACGCCAGCGCGCCGGCCAGGATCAGTTCCTGCGGGTCCTGGGCGCCAAACAACGCCGGCTCGCCGAGAGTCAGTTTGTTCTGCGTCAGCGTGCCGGTCTTGTCCGAACACAGGATGTCCATGCCCGCCATTTCCTCGATGGATTCGCAGCCGCGTCAGAATGGCCTTCATGCCGCGCCAGCACCACGGCGCCGATGGCCATGGTGACGGAGAGCACCGCCGGCATGGCCACCGGGATGGCCGCCACGACGAGGATCAAGGCGAATTGCAACAAGCGTCAGCAACGGGCGCCGCGACAGAGCATCGTGAGCAGCAGCAACGCCGCCAGCCCCAGGCTCAGGTAGATGAGATAATCGCCGATCGTCAGCACGGCTTTCTGGAAGTGCGAAACGGAGCGCGGCCGAGGACGAGCCTGGCCGTTTTGCCGAAGTAGGTGTTGGCGCCGGTGCCCACGACCAGCGCCTCCATCTCGCCCTGCTTGGCGATCGAACTGGAGTACGCCAGGTCGCCGGTCTTCTTGTCCACCGGCAGCGATTCGCCCGGTCAGAGCGGATTGATCGACGCTCAGGTAATCGCCGTCGACCAGCTTGACGTCGGCCGGGATGATGTCGCCCGAGCCGCAGCCGTACGACGTCGCCGGGCACCAGGTTCACGGCGTCCAATCTCCGTCCATTTGCCGTCGCGTTTGACGCGGGCCTTCAGGGCGAGTTGCTTCTTGAGCGCCTCGACGGCGTTGGCGGCCTGGTGTTCCTGCCAGAAGCCCACCACGGCATTGAACGCCAGCAGACACGAGGATGATGATGAAATCCGCCCAGTCGCCGACGACGGCGGAGAGCAGCCGCGGCCACTTCGATCATCCAGGGAATCGGTCCCCAGAAATAGCCCAGGAATTTCAGCAGCGGGTTTTCCTGTTTCTCCGCGAGCGCGTTGGGGCCGTATTGCGCCAGGCGGCTTTTAGCTTCGTTGCTGTTCAAGCCGTCCGGGCTCGAGGCCAGTTCGCCAAACAGCGAGTTCAGGCCATCGAATCCAATGGCATCGGAGGAAGAGGATGGAGATTGCGAAGGGGTGGCAGGGCTCATCGGTGTGCTCCTTTGCGGCGATTGACTATCCCCTTGCCGACCGCAGGCGGTGGGGAGGGCGATTTTGGTTTCGGAGAATATCCTTCCGTCAAGGAAAGCCCGGCCTTTTCCAAGGCTTGGCGGGTGGTTTCGTAACCGGTGTGATGAATCCCGCGAATGCCCATGCCCCGGGCCACCTGCACGAACATGGCGCGGTCATCGATGTAAAGCACTTGCTCCGGCTTCACCTGCGCCACGTCCAGCGCCAGGCGGTAGATGTCTGCATCGGGTTTGCGGAAATGGACGAAACAGGAGGAAACGAAGAAGTCCACGAACGCTCCGAGGTTGAACTTCCGGATGCGGTATTCGGTCAACTCCCGTCCTTCGTTACTGACCACGGCAATTTTGAGCCCGTAACGGGATTTCAGATTGCCGACCAGCCGGATCATTTCCGGGAAGGGCTGCGACTGGGCGAGCAGAAACCGGTGGAAGGCCTTTCGGGAAAAGGGCCGTGGTTGGTAAAAGACCAACCAGTCCAGATACTCGTCCAACGTCAGCTTGCCCTGTTCATAAACGTCGAAACTCAGACCGTGGCGGGCGCTCATCTCGTCGTAGTCCAGATGAAACTGATCCGCGGCTTGTTGGCGCATGTGATGGTCCCAACCGTTGGTGAGCAGCACCCCGCCCACGTCCAGAAACAAGGTCGTTACGGACGTGGCGACTGGCCTTTTCATTTTGGTCTTCAAACCGATGGTCGCCGGAAACTGTTCAAATCGATGGCCTATACGAGGGTTTTCATTGCGAATCGTTCGGAGCCGGCGCGGAAACGATCGCGATCCTCCCGCGGATTTTTATCAGTGGCGGGCCGCCAACGCTCCGAGTCATCCGTGCGCTGGTCGGGAAGGCAGGATGATTGGACCCGGCGGGGCGGATGCACGGTTTCCAGGTCAATTGGGAAATCAAAGCGTTCGTCTTTCCAATCGACCTCGAGCGCAAAGAAAGTCACGTTCTCTTGCTGGGCCAGGGAACTCAAGCGAGCGCTAAGCAGTGATTCAAGGGAAGTCCCGCACTTTACGTTCCGGAGGTGGACGAGCACTTGGCCCGTTTTGCCCCCCATGCCGCCGGCCCACGCGCTAAGCAATCCGGCCATCTCGTCGGATCCCTCGGCCTCCTCGTGGGTCGAGATGATGATCATGTCGGCCGCTTTGGCTTGCACGGCAGCCTTGGTCGCCAGTTCCGGCGTTTGCAGGACTTCGAATCGCCAGAGATGACAATGGAAAGTAAAGGTCCGGCCATATTCATATACTAATTGGTCAAACAACTTCTTCGCGCCCAAACCGCTGGGAAAATCTTCGTAGGCAATGACCACCTGGAACTGTGGATTGGGTCCCCGGTTCACCTCGTCTGCCGTCAACAACCGTAGCGCGTTCTTCATGCTTCAATCATGGATGAAAGCCCATTCTCCGCAATCGGGCGGAGACTGATTCTGGATGCCTGCAAATCATCATGTGCCATGGGGAAAATCCCTATTCAGACAAATCCAGAGCACCGTTCTTTCGACTTGGTTCATTCCGCCAAATCGCCGATTGCGAAATGAGGCGAACTGCCTTTCCCTCAACATTTTGGTTATCGGGATTTCGAATTTCGGCCGGGGCCCTGCCTCGCTGGGCGGACAGGGCTGACGGCGTGAGATTATCCCGGTCGCATCATTAGGTTAACCATGGAGCCGGAAAGAATATACGGGCGCAGGCGGCGCGTTGGTGGGGATAGGGGTTAATGTGAGTGCCTCCTTATAAGAGTGAGTGTGCCAGCTCATTGGACTGTCACACAGGCATGACGCCGCTGCGCCCGGAACAGCAACCGCACCTGATGGTGTCGAACT
Source organism: uncultured Verrucomicrobiae bacterium (assembly GCA_963788655.1). Classification (GTDB taxonomy): domain Bacteria; phylum Verrucomicrobiota; class Verrucomicrobiia; order Limisphaerales; family JAFGQR01; genus JAFGQR01. The sequence continues at coordinate 19,338 of CAWBHS010000009.1, forward strand.
GCTGTGAAAAATGGTTCTCGGTATCGGTGGTTCGCTGACCTCCACCTCGGGGTTGCCGCGGCCTGGGGCTGCGCCGGTCGGATGTTGGGGTCGCGTTGGCATCGGGTTCTGCTTTTGAGTTGCCTTAGGAATTAGAGAGAAATTATTCATTGAGGGCTTCGACGCTCAAGCGACGGTAAGCACTTCGATCAGTAATCCGTTGCGCATGTCGGCGAGAGGAACCGAAGCGGGATTATGTGCGCGCAGCGGTTCGATCAGCAGGTCGTCCATCCGAGGTGACCGGTGAACAATCGTACGTCGCACGGGAACTTGCCACTCCGGTGACGGCTCCCATTGAATTGTCAACAGCCGGCCTCGCTGCCATCGCGGTGCCGCGCCTCGCGACCGAGCCCTGCGACCCGCGTGGCGTGTCCGGTCCTTCGTCTCCCTTGGGACCGTTTGAATACTGCATTGCGTCCGTTTCATGGTTGCACCATCGCAGAAACGCGGGGAATGGAAATTGGGAGCGTCTCCAAGCAATCGTTAGGGAGTTTCCTTAGCTCCAATCATGTAAACAAGTAGCGGACCATTCCGTCGTCGTCGGCGTGGGATGAAAGTTGTGGGGGTGATAGTGTCACCTTCGGACGGTCTTTGTGGACGGAGCCCAACCAGGGCCGTTCTCCCACGATCAGGTTCTTTACAACATTGTTGGAAACTTTGTCGAGATGCCGCGTGCTTGGCTTCGTTCGTTCAACAACGTTTCCGACCATGGTGGACGGTCACACGCCTCGGACACGCACTTCCTGTTGTTAAAAAGCCATGGTGCCTTTGGGCAACTTGATCATAAGGGTGCCGGCAATCGTGTCATGCCAGGATTGTTTTTCGGGAGTCCAGCCCGCCCAGAAGAAGCCGAGTCCCAGCACCGCAAAGGAGAAGAAGCTGGCGAGACACCGCACCACTGCCACGGCGAGAGTGATTGGCGTGCCGTTGGTGCGGACAATTTTCAGACCCACCAGAATGCCGCCAATGGTGGTGCTCTTCCAGGCCCAGAAACTGACATGATAAACCACCCACAAGAGCAGAAACCATCTCTGCCAGTGCAGCATTCCGCATACGATGCCCACGAGCACCAAGTCCAACAACGTGGCCAGCAATCGCACCCAAAAACCCGCGCGCGGCAGTTGCACCAATTGCGTCGGGGGTTCGCCGGGAATCGCTGAGGGAATCGCCACGGGAACGGCAGGAGGCGTCGTGGTGCCATCGGATTGCCGTCGGCTACCGGTTGCCATCGTCTGAATCACGCCGCCAATGCCCAGCGGCAACACCAGAAGCCAGAGCAGGAGGCCGACTATTGGAATCAGGTACAGGAGGCAAAACAACAATCCTCCGGCCAGCAAGGCCGCGACCGGCGATTGTAGGACTGGCCAACGGAAATAGAGCCCGAGTTGTTGTCCCGCGTAAGAATACACCACGGTCTTGCCCAGCAGGAAGACCACGACCGCCACACAACCGACGAACGGCAGCAAGAAGATTCCCACGACGGTGACGACCAGCAGGATTACGGCGGGAAGCACCAAGGCCAAGGCCAGCAGGCCAAAGACAAAGGATTTGCCGGGCTGGGAGCCCACCGTTTCCGCCGAGAGTTGCACTTGCTTCGGAAAGAGGAGGGTGACCAGCAAACAAATCAAGATCGTCAATCCGGCCACCGCCCATGACCACGCGTAGGCAGGGGCAAGGGGACGGCCATGCAGAAGCCCGCTGGACAGCCATTGTTGCGGCCACTTGAGCCACGGCTCCCCCGGGACGCCAGTGCCGGTGATGCCGACCAGTATGTGATCGCCGCCGACCTTGAGATCGGGACTCGCTTCGAGTTCGGTGCCCACGGCCACGAGACTGCCTTTGACCTCCACGCCGGGGCCCAGTCTTGCTTTGGAAAAGACCAGCACCAAGTCTCCATCCACGAAACCGTCAATTTTGGCGGTGCCGCCCACGACGATGGTGTCGCGGGTCGTTTCACCTTCCCGAACTACCAAGCCGTTCAGCACCGCGATGCGATCATGGCTCGACCGGTGCCGGGAGCTTTCGCGAGCGGACTTTTGGGGGGCGGTAGCGGACGTTGCCGGGATACTTCCAGACGCGGGTTCGTCGTCCCGGGATGGTGGTGCAATACGATCACTCGTGTCCTCACGATTCAATTCGCTTGGGGCTTGAGCTGGTTGACCGTGGATTGTTCCCCCGAGCCAAACGGCCAGGGCCAGACCCCCAACAATGAGGGAAGGGATTCGTTTCATACGCGATGTCCTTCAGCTTGTTTAACGGCGAAACGGAAGAAGGCACTGCCGACGCCGAGACAGAATAAATAGGCAGCCGCCACAAAGGCCAGCAGGGCAATCCATGCGGTTTGGGGCAGGCTGCCGGCATAAGTCCAGGCCGCGCCGGCGAGGGTTTGCAGGCTTTGCCCGAACGCATCGAAATTCGGCAGTCGTTCCGAGAACTGATGGGAGTAAGCGTTCACATTCTGTTCGAGCAACCACCCACTGCCGCCCAGCAATCCGGCCAAGCCCAAACTGAGCGCAAGAAATGCGGCCTTGGCAGCCAGCGGCCACTGCCACCAAGCCAGTCGCCACCAGGCCCGGGCGCGAGCTTGGATTCGAGCCAGCACTCGAGGCGCCAGCGTGACCGGCGCCGGCAGGTCGGGCAGATCCCGCAGTTTCCGGTGGAGGTAGGCTTCGAGTTGGGGGTCAGACGGCGGTTTCATAATCAGGTTTCTTGGGGTGAATCCTTTGGATCATCGCGGTCACCAGATAATCCGGTGGGCGCGCCATTTCCCAATTCTCCGGCATGCCGGAGCAATTTGCGGCGCAAGGCCGCCCGCCCGCGGTGGATGTCGGTCTTCACCTTGCTCAAGGAGATGCGCATCCGGTCCGCGATGTCCTCGTAACTCAAGTCTTCAAAGTGATATAAGACCAGGGGCACCCGTTGCGCTTCCGGCAGGGTGTGCAGGGCCGCTTCGAGGAACTGGCGGTCATCCGCGCTGGCGGCGGTTTCTTCGCTCTGGTCGGGGCTGGGCAAGTCTTGTTCGTAATTGCGGTCCGAATCCGGAGCGGTCATTTCGGAGAAAAAACGCCAACGGGCCCGATAGCGGGTCAGGTGGTTCAGACACAAATTGCGGGTGACGGTTTTCAGCCAACCGCCCGCAGTGGGACTTTGGCTCAGGGAGTCAAAGCGTTCGTAGGCCTTGAGAAAGACCTCTTGCGCGATGTCTTCGGCATCGGTCTCACTGCTCAGCAGGCGTACGGCGGTGCTGTAAACCATGTTTTGGTAGGCACTCATAAACGCCTCAAACTGGCTCGTGTCGGTCATCGTTGGCCCTGTTCCAGTGTCGGGTCATGCTAGGCCAAGCACACTGCTCCGGGAAGAAAAGTTGCAACAAAACGAGACGCACCTTCAGGAATTGCGCTTTTGCTGTTAAACGGCCAACGCGGAGTATGCGGCGAGGTCGATTGTCACGCCCGCGGCTTTGAAATTCGCGTCAACGTTTATAGCGTGGAACGCTTGTCCGGCTTCAGTCGCGACTGCGGCAGGATTGACACACGGGAGCGCGGATGCTACGCGATACGGGCTCCAATGAAAACTGACGAACGCATCATCACCCGGCTGCGCCAGATGCAGAAGGTAACCTTGCTGCTCGGTCTGCTGGCCGGCCAACTGACCAGTGGTCACGCGCAATCAAAAAGTGCCGCGGCATCGAGCGACGCTATCGCGTTGATTCCCTTCTCGCAGGTTTGGCGCTACGAGGCATCGGGAAAGGACCTCGGCTCGGCATGGAAAGAAGGCGATTTTGATGACGCTTCCTGGGCTTCCGGATCAGGTCCGTTGGGTTTTGAGACAACGCCCGAGAAGTTGTCGATGCCCTTGGGGACGGCGTTCAAAAGCAAGGGAGTCATTACTTACTATTTCCGCACGACTTTCAATTTTGCCGCGGCGCATGTCGGTTTCGATTTGGTGGGCACCAACCTGCTGGATGATGGCGCCGTGTTTTATTTGAATGGCGCGGAGATTTGGCGAAGCCGACTGCCGTCCGGCTCAATTCAATTCAACACCGCTGCCAGCAGCAAGGTCGATAACGCCAGGTTCACGACCATTTCCGTGCCGACTCTCGCCTTGGTAAACGGCACCAACGTGTTGGCGGTGGAAGTCCATCAATCGGATAAAGGCAGCTCGGACCTGGTGATGGGAACCAGCCTTTGGGCTCAACCGGTGGTGCCGACCGCCTTGTCCTTCATCCGGCAACCGGCGAACCAGACTGTGCGAGAACTTGAGCCGGCCAGTTTGGTGATCGAGGTCAAAGGCAGGGGAGCCTGCTTCCAATGGTTCAGGGACAATGCCGCCATTCCCGGTCAAAACCAAGCGCGCCTTACAATTTCACGCGTCCGCCTGGCGGATGCCGGCAGTTACATGGTCGTGGCAAGTAATGCCGTCAATTCAGTGACTAGCCGCGCGGCCAAATTGTTGGTCACGCCGGGCCAACCACCAGTAATTGTCCAACCGCCGGCGGATGCAACCGCGGCGATTGGCGAGTCCGTCTCCCTCAAGGCCGAAGTCGAAGGGGACCAGCCGTTCTATTATCAATGGTTCAAGGACAAAATGCCCCTGCCGGCCGAGACGAATCAAACGCTGACCGTCACCAGACCGTTCTTGAGCGACTCGGGACAGTATTCTTTGGTCGTCAGCAATCTCTTTGGGCAGACAACCAGCCCTGGTGTCACCTTGACCATCCGCCGACATCCTCTCGGCCAACTTGGTTCCGTGGACCGCAACTTCATTCCCAATCCGACCCAGCCGGTCCGAACCCTGGTGGTGCAAGATGGTGGAAACTTGGTGATCGGCGGGTCGTTCGAAACGGTGAACCAGGTGCGCCGGAAGTTGCTCGCGCGACTCCAGTCAGACGGTTCGTTGGATACCGGCTTTGCGCCGTCCATTAAGGGCCTTGCCAGTCCACTCGTCGAAGTGGTGAAGCAACTCGCGGACGGCAAACTGCTGGTGGGCGGAGTGTTTTCCGAAGTGGCGAAAGTGCCGCGTCAAAGTCTGGCGCGGCTTAATCCGGACGGTTCGTTGGACGCATCGTTCGATCCGGCTCCCGAAAGCCCCCAGTGGGTCCGTGACCTGGCCCTTCAATCCGATGGCAAATTAATCGTTGTGGGCGGTAGCGGACCGGGAGATGCGGAATTGGTGCGCTTGCACAACGACGGCAGCCTGGACCAATCGTTTGCCGTGGGAACGGGGGCCAGTTACTTCACCTCCGTGGCCGTGCAGACGGACGGCAAATTGTTGGTGGGCGGTGTGTTCCGGCAAATCGGTGGCCATGAGCAGCATTATATCGCTCGCTTTAATCGGGATGGCTCCTTGGATGACAACTTTCTGCCCGGGCGTCGTGGTCCGGACTCCGTGGTCCGCTGCCTCACGGTGAATGCGAACAAGATCCTAGTGGGTGGCAACTTTACTTCGATCGATGGACTGACGTGCCAGGGTCTGGCGCGGCTCAACCTGGACGGCACATTGGATACTTCATTCACGCCGCCGGACATTAGCGGCGGGGCTTTCGGCGTCGATTCCGTTCTCGAACTGGAAGATGGAAAACTGCTGGTGATGGGCGACTTCACCACGGTCGGCGGAGTGGCGCGAAAAGGCCTTGCCCGGCTGCTCCCGAATGGCGCGTTGGACTCAACGTTCGAGGTTGGGTCTGGTGCCGGCTCGGGCTACGACCGGGTGCGATGCGCGGCGCTGACCGCCAACGGCGACATCCTCATCGCCGGCCACTTCACTTCTTTCAACGGCGTGCCGCAGCGTTACCTGGCGCGGCTGACCGGCCGCTAACTGTGAGTGTCAAAGTGAGGCTCCCGTCACGCCCTGTTCACCCTTTATTTTCTGCCAAGCCGTTAGTCTTCAGCGTACGACTGGTTCGGTGGCAAGCTGCCGCATTTGATGCAACACGTCGTAGCGCGCTTGGATGCCATACCACATATCCACGTAGAAGCTGACCATTAACCACCCAGGAATCACCCACCCCAAATCCATGGTCGGGACGGTTTGCAGCAGTGCTACAAGTCCGGTAAATCCCGCGAGGAGCAACCATGGCAGAAGCATGATTCGCCCTAAGCCGGCCAGGAGCGCCTGGTGGGTTCGGCGATGGTGGAGCATTGCCCGCAGCACCACCCAGCCCAGCGCCCAAGCATCCAACAGAAAGACGATCAGGTTGGCGACCCAGGCGCCTATCCAGAGGGTATGCGTGTGACTATTCGTCATGTAATTCCAGCTCGCGGCGAACATCGCGACCTGCAAAATGATCATGACACTGACGGGGCCAGCCAGCAGGTGCCGCAACACCAACCAATGGCCCCGCGCCAGTTCTTCGCCGCGCAGTGGGATGGTGAGTAATAATTCGAGTGCCGCAGGGTCCGGATCACGAAAGAAACTCTGGGTGCTCTCCGTGGCCACCCAAAGTTTGAAATGGAAACAGGTCAAAAAACAAAAGCACAGCCCGCCCGGCCCCACCATGAGTTCAACGTTTAGGGAGTATCCCCACCACCAAACGCAAGTCATGAAGACCAAGAAGCCCCAAACATAGCGGCGCACCCAGCGGTCCCGGCCCGAAAGCCAAAGAATCGGATGGACTGCCAATAACCGCCGCCGCAAAACAATCCGCTGGACCGGGCGCCCAAAACGCCACTGTCGGCGCCAGGCCCCCCAGCGCCGGCTCCGGAGGGTTGAAGCGGGATCTTTCCAGGCGCGTCGGGTTTGCCAGGCCGCCAAGCCGAGCAGCAGCCAATTGATTGCGTGCAAGGTCAACACCGAACTCCAAAAGGCTTGCGGCCGATGCAGAAAACCTCGCTCAAAGAGTTTGAAGCCGGCGTAACCGGGGCTGGGCAGGTAGCACCCGAACGCGATGTAATTCAGGCCCAACTGTTCGAGACTAACCCCCACGCCTAAAGGCACAATCGCGATGATGCAGAGTAACAGCAGCACGGTGCCCGCCCGCGCGTTTTGGTCCAGCCGCGTGAAACTGGAAACGCACAAGCCGGCCACCAGGGAGAAGAAGAGTGAGTTGACCAACAACAGGACCGCGTTCAGGAACAACATCAACGGCACTCCGCCCATTAACATCGGAATCGCCAACACCGGCAGCAGGGCCAGCAAACCATAAATGGCGGTCAACGAACTGGCAGCCAGTTTGCCGAGCACTACGTCGTAGCCTTTTAAGTCCGTAAGGAACAACAGCCCCAGGGTGCCTTCCCGGCGTTCCTTGGAGATCGTAGTGGCCGTGGTTTGCGTGCCGGCCAGCAGCGCCAGGATCAAGGCCAGCCACGTCAGATATTGAAAGACGCGGAGCCCTTGCGCGGTCTGGGAAATCCAATCCGGCAGCGTCACCGTCATCCAACCCGCCAACAATATGGCCCCGCCGGCGGTCGCCACGCGGCTCCAGTAGGCCATCGGTCGGCGCGCGGCGATGCGCAGTTCACGCCCTACTATCGGTAAGAAGGTCATAGGGATCGGCTGGCGGCACGACGAAAGCCTGCCCCAAGCCCGCCGGTGATGTCAATGATGGGGACCGTTGCTCACCGATTCCGATAGGTTCGGTGGCAGGCGGCGCAGGATTGGGCGCAATGAACAAACGCAGTGTCCAGCGCCGAATGATCGGCCGGGGTGCCCAGCAGCGCACGCAGGCTTCCCGCCGCGCGCTCGGTCGCCGCAAGCTTCTGCTGAAAATCCTCCGGCCGGCTGGTCAGATCGCTGACGCGGGGAATTTCGCGGACGAGTTCCCACAATATCGTCGCTTCGTGCTTGGGGGAAACATCAGGATGGCCCGGCGGCGTTTTCCAGCCAACCGCTTGTGATTGCTTCAGCCAGGAGAAGTGATCGTCAATGGTCACCATGGTATCGACCAGGGACGAAGTGCGGGCGACTTCCGGGAAGTTGGTGGCTGACGCCACTTGCACTGCGGTGGGGGCTTTGAATTCGCGTGCCGAACGGTAAAGGCCCGGGTAATCGTCCGAGGTGCCGGCCTCGCGCAACCACGCCACGGCCTGGTCCGGGCGCCAATGTTCATCGGCTTCGCAGATGATCGCCACGGCCGTCGGTCCTCGGTGCAAACCGTGATGGCAATGAACATAAAACGGGCCCGGCTCGACGGTCGTCACTTTGGCCAGTTCCGCGACGCGATTCGCGGGCACGCCGTCGTATCCGAAGGGGAGGTGGACATAGCGCAAACCGAACTGGTGCGCACGTTCAACATCGGGCTTGCTGCCGTCCACGCTCACAATCGTCTTTACGCCCAATTTGGCCAGGGCGGCCAAGGCAGCGTCGCTGTCGGGCTGCGAGCCGGAAAAGATGCGGGGCGTCACGCGGAAGGTGTTGTGGAGGCTGCGAATCTTTATTGGTTTGGCCGGCGGCTGGGGGGTAGTGGACAATTGACTTTTTGGCGCGGGCGGCGCGTTGAGGAAGGCGCCGATCACCAGGGCCAAGGCAAACAAAGGAATCAGCCGTTGACGTGGATCCATTGCGGCAATTCTCCAGTCGTTTGGATGGTCTGTTTCAAGGCCGAAGAAATCAGCCGTTGTGTCAAAAGTGAGGACTGACCCCTTGGCGGCGTTTGTTCAATGCGGCATCCAGCGACCAGGCGCCGGCGCCTACGATCAGCAGGAACAACGCCCCGAGGGTCATGCAGCAATCGGTGCGGGCTTCGTGCGCCATTTTCCAAAAGCCGGAGTTGAGCAGGATGGGCAGCTTGGTGCTGTAGAGCGCGACGGCCATGATGGTCAGCAGCGGAATGGCGGCCAGGCGGGTCAGCAATCCCAGCAAAATCAACGTCCCACAGATCACTTCAAAGCTGCCCACGAACGGACCGAGAAATTCCGGCCAAGGCAACCCAATCTTAGCCAGGCGACCTGCGCCGGCGGTGGCTGGAAACAGGAACTTTTGGAGGCCTTCAGACAGAAATACGGCGCCAACCATCAAACGGATGAGCAAAACCGCGTGCGGCGCCTTGCTGGCCGTGAGCTTATTGAGGAGGTTCATGGTGTTCTTGGAAAAAATAATTGTCCTAACCGCATCCACTCGTTCGTCACAATGTTGAAAGAATACGAAAGCTGAAGTTTAAATCAAGAAAACATGATGAAAACGCAATCGGAAAACGGATACCTCTGATCTTTCGCGGCACGGACTGGTATCAAGGATGGATTGGAACTGCCCAACTTAGGTCAACTGGCAACGAATCAAGCGAAGCAGTTAAGCAAATTGCCAACGGCATGACCAAGTGTTTTCAGAATACGCCTGGAAAGATGAATTACTTGGCCTCGTACTTCCACCTGATTTTCGGAGCGATCATGATGGCTATGTCGATCTGGTTGTTTACCTCAACACTAAAATAGATGCTGACCAGGGCGATGAACCGAACCGCCAACCCGCTTTGCTGTTTGCGTTATTGTGAGTTTTGTTGCTCATTTTTCCTTTCGTGGCGAGCGCTTACCGGGGAGCGGTCATTTTACGTTGGGGGAGCAAACATGAACAATGGTTGGCCGAACCGATCAAGGCACCGAGTGAGCGGCAAGCACGTCAGCTTGAAGTATAAACGCTTTTCCAAGGGAGGCGCACCCGGGACCGCCCGCAAGCGTTCGTCACGGTCCCTTGCGCTCTCGAACGTCCCGCGTCGCGGCCCGAGACACCCCACCTATTCCACTTCGTGGGTGACCACTTGCAGGATGCGTTTCTCGCGCTCCAACAGTAGTTGGCCCAGACGCCCGAGACTGAGCCAGTAAGCGAAAGCCAGCACCACCACCATCAGGACGGATAGCGTGAGGCTGACCGGCACTCCCGGCAACCAAGCAAAAAGATTGGCCAGCAAACCGAGCGCCGGCGGAATGAAAATCGGAATCATGACCAACGGGAACAGCAGGTGGACGGCGAAGATCAGCACCGTGGCTTTCAACGGCATCTTGGTAGGTTTGAGGCCGCCAGTCCCGATTCGATAGGGAACCAGAATGGAGGCGAAGTTGCCCACGATGCAGGTAATTTGAAACGCCGCGACAAATTGCACCGCTGCCGCCAGGATTCCCAGGGCCGACAACCCGAAAACGAACTTGATAATCGCCAGCAGAACCAACCCCATTACGGCGACGACCGGCAGCAGGGCCAGGTTCTTGCCGAGCAACAAAAGCTTTCGCGGCGCCGGCAACAGGACCAGGGCCCGGAAACCTTCCCGGTCGAATCCAAACTGGTTCATCATGATTTGCAGCAGGCTCATGAAAGCGAACACCACCAAACCCGTAGCCACAAACGGCGCCGCTTTCCCGGACATCGCCTCGACGTTTCGCGCAAACACGATCGTGCTGATGACCACCAGCATGACGAACGAGGAAGCGAATGCCAGTCGCACTTCCGGGGCGCGGCTCATCGACCGAAACGTGGCCAGCGCCATGACGCCCGCTTCTTCCGGCACGCCGGGCACCTGTTTCTCCAGGAAATTGCCACGGGCTTTTACGGCGGTCTTTGGCCGGGGCTTTACTTTCTTGGCCGCTGTCTGCCCCTGGCCCTGGTAAAACCGTAAGGTGCCGCGATAGGCCCGGTGCAAACCCAAACCGCCCAGGATGAACGCGCCGAACGCACCCCAGAGGGCGGGCCAGACGTTTCCGTTCGCCAACGTCCGGGCGCCGTTGGCGATCCACAACAAAGGCACCGCTTGATGGACCGTCAACGACACCGGAGAAAGCAGTGCGTTTCGCCGCTGGGTTCTCCGATTCGAACTGGATCGGTCGGCGGCAATGGTTTCGGTCCGTCGCGCGCGGCGGTGCCCGTGATCCAGGATGACATTGAAATAGAGATTCGGCGCCTGAGCGATGAGGATGAGGGCCAGGGTAAGGCCCACGATGATGGCGCGGCGCCGCCGCTGATTGACCATCAAAGTTACCAGCCAGCCTCGCAGACAATACGTCCAGGCCGTGATCATGAACAGAAAGCCCGCCACCAGCGGCAACAACAGGAACATGATCGGTCCCCGGCCCACCCCCAAACCAACCGCCAATCCGAACATGGCGGGCACGGACAAAATCAGCATCGGGCGAAGATGGGATACGAAGTAGTTCACCACAAACACGCCTTTCAGGGAAATCGGCAGGTGCAGCAGACGCCCGATGTCGATGGCTTCCGAACGTTGGATTTCGGTGATCACACCGAACATCCAAAAGAACAAAAAGAATCCGATCACCACGTCCCAAACCACCATCAGATCCGTGGCCGGCGCTTTGGTCAGGCCGAACGTCCCCAGCAGCACGCCGCCGATCCCGCCGCCGATGGCCATCACCACGCCGGCAATCGCCGCGAGCACGGCGAGCACCGCGTTGAGCCGGTTGCCGCGCAACCACTGATTGCGATTCAATCGCCAGCGCAACCAGACGATGGTCTTGAGTTGGGCCCAGTTCACGGTCAGCCTTCCAGCCAGCTCAGTTTCTGCGTCTCCACTTCATGATCCCCCACCGCCGCGAGGAAGCGTTCTTCCAGCGTGCCCGCCAGACGCAATTCTGCCATCGATTCCTGATGGACCAGTTTGCCTTGGGCGATGATGCCCACGTCCGTGCAGAGCTTTTCGACAATCTCCAGCACGTGCGAGGTCAGGAACACCGTGGCCCCGCGCTGGACGCAGCGTTTCAGCGTGTCGCGCAACACGCGGGAGGACACGGCATCCACCCCTTCGAACGGTTCATCGAGGAAGAGCAAATCCGGATTCGGCAGGAGCGCCGCAGCCAGCGCCAGTTTCTTTTTCATGCCGGTCGAGAACTCCAGCGTCAGCTTCGTGTCTTCGTGTTCGAGGCCCATCATCAGCAGCAATTCCTGGCAACGCTCGCGCACCGTGTCTTTTGGCAGGAGATACATGCGTCCGATGAACGTCAGATATTCGCGCGCCGTGAGATTGTCGAACAGACTGAGGTTCTCCGGCACCACCCCGATACGGCGTTTCAATTCGCGGGCTGTATCCAAGTCCGCCACGTCCTCGCCCAAGATGCGAATCGCGCCGCTGGTGGGCGCGAGCAGGCCGGTCAGCATTTTGATGGTCGTGGATTTGCCCGCCCCGTTGGGGCCCAGGAAACCATAAAACCGCCCGCCCTCGACGCGCAAATTGAGGCCATCGACGGCGATGAATGCTCCAAAACGCCGGGTCAGGTCGGTGGTTTCGATTGCCATGTTCATAAACGATTCGCGTTGGACGCCTGTGGAGATTTTCCGAAGGTGCCGCGGTCATTATGGACTGGAACCAACCGACAACGCAATCCTGGCAACTCATGGTTCAGATGATGCATTGCCAGACTTAAAGAAATCCAGTTAGAGTTACGCCCATGAACACATTTCAATTTCCCCTGTACCTCCTCATCGTATCGGGTTTGCTTCGCACCATGGCCGGAGAGTCGCCCAAGATTGACACATTGTCGGCCGACGATTGGGTAGCCCCGATGAAACAAGTACACGCCCGGTTCACCGGCACGCCGGGCACGTTCGCTGAGTTTGGCGATTCGATCACCTTCACCATGGCCTTCTGGACTCCGCTCGCTTACGAAGCCCGCAACCTCAGTCCGGCGGCCGAACGAGCGTACCGCCTGGTCAAGACGTACCAGCGGCCGGAGTGCTGGCGCGAATGGAAAGGACCGGAGTTTGGCAACAACGGTTCGATGACCATTCGTTGGGCGTTGGCCAACGTGGATCAATGGTTGAAAAAGCTGAACCCCGAAGTCGCGGTCCTGCTTTTTGGCAGCAATGACGTGGGGCAGATGGACGTGGAGGAGTATGTCGTCAAAACCCGCGAAGTCGTGCAACGCTGTCTCAAACGCGGGACCATCGTGATCCTGACCACCATGCCACCACACAGCGGTCGGGTCGAAAAGTCTCGTCGGTTTGCCGCGGCCGCGCGAAAGCTGGCCGGCGAATTGCAGGTGCCATTAATTGATTACGCCGCGGAAATTCTTCAGCGCCGGCCCACCGATTGGGATGGGTCACTCCCCCAGTTCAAAACCACGCCGGGAGATGGGTATCAAGTGCCGACGCTCATTTCCCGCGACGGCGTGCATCCTTCGAATCCCAAACGCTGGAGCGACGATTACTCGGATGATGGTTTGCGCCACAGCGGTTATGGCTTGCGGAATTACCTGACGTTGATGGCGTATGCCGAGGTCATCACGCACGTGTTGCAGCCGGAGAAATAGGGTGGCTTCTGCGGTAACCATCTTGGAGCGCCGATGCCCTCATCCGCGTTCCAGACGTTTTGGGTGGCTGAGGCAACTTGCTGTAAAACGCGCCGAGGTTTACCGCGCCTGAACGTGCTGCCGGCATCCTGCCGGCAGATCGAACGTGACAATCGCCGACGAACTGAGGACGGATGTTGGTGCGCACTCACCGCATCCGATTCTTCCGGCGAGACGCCGAAAGCACGTTGCAGCGTGCTGCCGGCATCCTGCCGGCAGATCGAACGTGACAATCGCAGACGAACTGAGAACGGATGTTGGTGCGCACTCGCCGCGTCCGATTCTTCCGGCGAGACGCCGAAAGCACGTTGTAGCGTGCTGCCGGCATCCTGCCGGCAGATCGAACGTGACAATCGCCGACGAACTGAAAACGGATGTTGGTGCGCACTCGCTGCGTCCGATTCTTTCGGCGAGACGCCGAAAGCACGTTGCTCCGGCTTGCTATGGCGGGAGGCAATAACGTAGCTTGGCGGTTGAATGCGGCTTTTGGACCGGTATTTGTTGCGCGAGCTCGTGGTCCCGTTCGGCTATTGTCTGAGCGGGTTTTTAATCTTTTGGATATCCTTCGATCTCGTGGCTCAACTGGAAAAGTTCCAGCAGCTCCAGCTTGCGACCTCAGAAATTGTGCAGTTTTACTGGTTCAAATCGCCCGAGTTTTTTGCCGTGGTATTGCCGGTCGCGCTCCTGCTGGCCTTACTTTACGCGCTGACCAATCACGCGCGGCACCACGAACTGACCGCCATTCGCGCGGCGGGCGTCAGCTTGTGGCGGCTGGCAATGCCGTATCTCGGCCTGGGTTTTGGACTGAGTCTGGTCTTGTTCGGAATCAATGAGATTTGGGCGCCGCGTGGGGCCGAAGCGGCCGAGCAGATCTTGCGCGGGCACTCGGAAGACGCGGGCAATGTCGCACGAACAATGGAGAGCAAATTCGGCTTCCGTAATGCCCGGGAACAACGCAACTGGTACATGGCTGCGTTTGATCTGGTGACCAGTGAGATGCTTTACCCGCACGTTACGTGGTCGTTGCCGGACGGTTCCGTGGAGGAGATTTACGCCGATCGCGCCACTTATGAGAACGGCCATTGGGTGTTCAGCGGCGGGCGAACCAATGTGCAGGTGTTGCTCTATCCACCGGGTCGCGGCGAAATCGGGAACGTGCGCCGTTTTGCGACGAATTGCCTGCCCATGCCGCAGTTTACGGAGAGCCCCGAAGTGATTAGGAGCGAAATCAAGGTGCAGAAAATGAGCAGCCTGCGCGAAGCCCGGCGCACGGAATTATCAATCCGCGAGATCCAGGATTACCTGCGGTTGCACCCGGACGAGCGGGCCAAGCGCGCCATGTTGAAAACAAAGTTGTACGGCCGCATTGCCGCGCCTTGGACGTGTCTGGTGGTCGTCCTGATCGCCTTGCCGTTCGGGGCCGCGCCGGGCCGCCGCAATGTGTTCGCGGGGGTGGCCAGCAGTATCCTGATTTGTTTCAGCTATTTCGTGTTGTTGCAACTGGGTCTGGCGCTGGGCACGCGCGGCGCTCTGCCCGCCTGGCTGGCAGCGTGGGGGCCTAATTTGGTGTTCGGGCTGGGCGGGATTTACCTGGCGTGGCGCATTCGTTGAGAATGGAAATGTAAGGTGTGGAAGCGTTAAGTTAGAGTTAACGAAGTCTCGCTCTACCAGGATTGCGTTGGGACGTCGCGGTAGGACATTTGGGTGGGAATGAATCATTGACGGTTAAACAATGAGTGAAGAACTGTCGCCATTGCGGGAACGGTTTGAACGGTTGAACCTGCTGTACCAGGTCAGCAATGTCATTCACTCGACGCTCGAACCCGAGGAAGCCCTGCAACTCATCGTTCGCGAAGCCGTTCGGCTGATGCGGGCCTCGAGCGGATCGGTGGCCCTGATTAATCCCACCAACGGCTTCCTGGAAATCCAAGCCTGGGAAGGGTTGCCCGCGCATGCCGGCCGGTTGAAGCTGCGGGTCGGGGAAGGCATCACCGGCTGGGTCACCCGCCTGGGCCAACCCGCCCGCGTGGGAAACGTGCAGGCGGATCCGCGTTACGTCATGGTGCGCCCGGAAGTCCGTTCAGAAATGGCGGTGCCGTTGGCGGTGCGGGGCGAAATTTCCGGCGTCATCAACGTGGACTCGGATCGGCCCGAGGCCTTCAGTGAGAGCGATCTCGAATTGTTGGCTGAACTGGCCGTGCAAGCCGCGAAGGTCATTCAGAACACCTGGCTGTACGAACAGTTGCGGCTGAAGGCCCGGTTGTTGGAATCGTTGGTCAGCGTGGGCCAGACGATTAATTCCACGTTGAACCTGGACGAAGCCCTCAAGGTGATTACCCGGGAAGCCTGTCACCTGATGGAAACCAAGATGTGCTCGTTGTTGCTGGTGGACGCGGAGCGCGCCGGTCTGGACCTGCGCGCGCACTTCGGCGCCGGCCAGGCGTATTTGGGAAAACCGCGTTTGAGCGTCACCGAGAGTCTGTTGGGCACGGTCGTTCGCCGCAAGAAACCATTGCAGGTGGAAAACGTGCAAACCTCGAGCCGTTACCAACACGTGGACATCGCGCAGGAGGAAGGATTGGTTTCCCTGCTCAGCGTGCCGTTGCTGTTTGCCGGCGAGGCCATCGGCACCTTGAATGTTTATTCGGGGCAACTCCATTTGTTCTCCAACGAGGAAATTCGCATCCTCTCGGCGCTGGCGGAGTTGTCGGCCATCGCCATTGAAAAGGCCCGGCTCTACGAACGCATCGTCGATATCGAGGAGCAGTTGCGGCAGAACGAAAAACTCAGCGCGCTCGGTTTGCTGGCGGCCGAAGTCGCTCACGAAATCCGCAATCCGCTCACGGTGATGAAGATGCTCTATCACTCGCTGGATTTGAATTTCCCGCTCACGGATCCGCGCGCCAAAGACGTGCAGATCATGGGGGAAAAGATGGATCAATTGAACAAGATCGTGGAACAAATCCTCGATTTCGCCCGAAGCAACGAGCCGCAAATCGCCCCCGTGGATGTCAACACCGTGCTCGAGGAGTTGAGTCTGCTCACCCGTCACAAGTTGCACCAGCAGCAAGTGGAATTCGTTAAGTATTTGGCGCCGGACTTGCCGCCCATCCTGGCCGATGCTGCGCATTTGGAACAGGCTTTTCTCAACCTGACCTTGAATGCCGTGCAAGCCATGCCGAAAGGGGGACGGCTAACCGTGACTACCCGCGCGGTCCAAACCGAGGACGTCGGGACCATGCTGCCACAGATTGTGATTGAATTCACTGATACGGGCGAAGGGATGACCCCCGAACGGCAAAAGCAAGCCTTTGCCTCGCTGTTAAACACCAGCAAGCAAGGCGGCACGGGTCTGGGATTGGCGATTGTGCGGCGGGTGGTGGAAGCGCATCAGGGCACGGTGTCCATCCGTTCCCAGTCCGGCGAGGGAACCACCATCAGCATTGGCCTGCCGGTGCGAAGCAACGGGGCCGCGTAACGTGCTGCCGGCATCCTGCCGGCAGTTTTGGAACGGCCGCTACGAATCAATGACCAATGCCCCAATGCCCCAATGACCAGAGAAGGACCAAGGCCCAACTCAACGGCCGAGTGCCGAAAGTAATGGCAAACGTCGCGCCAGCGTTTGGAGTGCGTGGAGCTTGCTCCCGCTTTCGCCGAACCAACGCATCACAAACGAGACAGCGGCGCCAGCAATTCTGCGACACCTTCCTGCTGCCCGAAAGCGCCGGCAAGCCGGGCGCACTCCAAACGCTGGCGCGACGTTTGGAGGCAGTAGGCGAGTCGCGCGTCGCACGCGGATATGGAAGGACGGCGGCAGGATTTTTTATTTCGGATGCGTGGCAGGCTGGGTGTGCAAGTTGGGTCGGGGTGTCTGCGTTCGATTCTGCCGGCGAGACGCCGGCAGCACGTTGTCCAGCGTGCGGCCGGCATCCTGCCGGCAGTTTGGAACGGCGATCACAAATCAATGACCAATGTTCAATGAACCAATGACCAGAGAAGGACCAAGACCCAATGGCCAAGTGCCGAAAGCACTCGCAAACGTCGCGCCAGCGTTTGGAGTGCGTGGAGCTTGCTCCCGCTTTCGCCGAACCAACGCATCACAAACGAGACAGCGGCGCCAGCAATTCTGCGACACCTTCCTCCTGCCCGAAAGCGCCGGCAAGCCGGACGCACTCCAAACGCTGGCGCGACGTTTGGAGGTAGTGGGCGAGTCGCGCGGCGCACGCGGATGTGGAAGGACGGCGGCGGGATTTTTTATTTCGGATGCGTGGCAGGCTGGGTGTGCAAATTTGGTCGGCTTGCCGGCATTCGTTTCTGCCGGCGAGACGCCGGCAGCACGTTAAGGCCCCGCGCTGCCGGCCGCTTGACAAAGCCTAAATGAATTCGTTGATCAGGTTCTCGAGGAATTCCTGCCGGCCGCTTTGGTTGGGCTTCACGTCGCCCATTTCTTGAGCGTGTAGGCTTCCAGTTCCTTGAAGCCCACTTTGCCGTTTTCGATTTTCTCGCCGATGCCGCTGTCCCAGGAGCTGTAGCGCTGGCTGAGGAACTCGTCCAAACGGCCATCCTTCCGAATGGCGGCGGCGATCTTGAGGCCGCGCGCGAAAGCGTCCATGCCGCCGATGTGCGCGTAAAACAGGTCCACCGGCTCGAAGCTCTCGCGGCGGACCTTGGCGTCGAAATTGGTCCCGCCGGTCTTGAAGCCCGCCATATTTCAGCAGGGTGAGCATGATCTCGGTGGTCAGGTAAACGTCGGTCGGGAACTGGTCGGTGTCCCAGCCCAGCAGCATGTCGCCGGTGTTGGCGTCAATGGAGCCGAGCGCGCCGGCGGCGATGGCCACTTCCAGTTCGTGCTGCATGGTGTGGCCGGCCAGCGTGGCGTGGTTGGTTTCGAGGTTCAGCTTGAAGTCGCCCAGCAAGTCGTATTCGCGCAGGAAATTCAGGCACGCGGCGGCGTCGGAATCGTACTGGTGCTTGGTGGGCTCCTTGGGCTTGGGCTCGATGTAGAACTGGCCTTTGAAGCCGATGTTCTTTTTGTGGTCGACGGCCAGGTGCAGGAACGCGCCCAGGTGATCCATTTCGCGCTTCAGGTCGGTGTTCAGCAGCGTGCTGTAGCCTTCGCGTCCGCCCCAGAACACATAGCCCTCGCCGTTGAGGTCGTGGGTGACCTCGATGGCTTTCTTGACCTGCGCGGCGGCGTAGGCAAAGACGTCGGCATTGCAACTGGTGGCGGCGCCATGCACGAAGCGCGGATGCACAAACAGGCAGGCCGTGCCCCAGAGCAATCGCATGCCCGTGTCGCTGTTGCAACTGTCTTCAGTACTTTGGCGACGGTGTCGAGGTTGCGGTTGGTTTCGCGGAGGTTGCTGCCTTCCGGGGCGACGTCGCGGTCGTGAAACGCATAGAAGGGCGCGCCGAGCTTCTCGCAGAACTCGAAGGCCACGCGCACGCGCGTCTCGGCCATCTCCATCGAGTTGGTGCCGTCTTCCCAGGGCCGTATCGCAGGTGCCCACGCCGAACATGTCCGCGCCGACTGCCCGCGAATGGTGTGCCAGTAAGTAACCGAGAAGCGCAGATGCTCCTTCATCGGCTTGCCCTCGACGAGTTCGTCAGGGTTGTAATGTTTGAAGGCGAGCGGGTTCTTGGAATGGGGTCCTTCGTATTTGATCTTTTTGATCTTCGGAAAAAATGATGATGGCATAGCTATTTGTCGTTAATTTCGATCCAGAATTGCGGGTATTGCTAAAGGAATCTGCCCCCCAGTGCAAGTGGAAAAGGGAATCAAGGGAATCGGTCTGCGGCCAGGGGTGGAATGTTGAAGGTTTGAAGCGGGGAAGCCGCGAGGCGGCGGACGAGGATGATTGAAAACAGTAATACCGCGTGACAACCGGGCAAATTCAAGGCCGGAACCCGATTCCAGAAACCTGCGTCCGCGTCGTCCCGCACTCGGGCCAAACTGGCTCGGGTCGCCGTGCTTCGGCGTTCGGGCCTGCAGCACTTTGGATCTTGGATTTTGGTCTTGGCCTTAGTGTTGGCCCAGGCATGTTTCTTCTGAGTTCAGAGCCCCTGCGGCTTCAGCTTGCCTGGAAAACAAAAAAGTCGCATTTCCCGGCAACTTGGTGTATATAGCTGCCGAAATCAGCCCGTAAACAATGAAAACAGCAAGTTGTATCGCTGGGGTCATTCACCCTAACCCCCTAAGATATTGGTTTATGCGTATTCTGCTTTTGGGAGCGTCGTTAATGTTTAGTGCCTACCTCGCCATTGCCACCGCGCCCCCTCCCCCAAACGACAATTGCGACAACGCGATTCCGCTTACCCCGGCGAGCTTCCCCTTTTTGACGGAGCCCATCTATGACCTTTCCGGAGCCACCAGCGTGGGGGATCCAGAGTTTGAATGCTCGTTATTTCGGGCGCCAACCAACAGCGTGTGGTACACGTTCACGCCGGAGAACTCCGGTACGTATGCCCTGTCCACCGCCGATGGCACGGTGACCTTTACCAACCTGGACACGGTGTTGGGAGTTTACGAAGTCACCAATGGATGCGCGGCGGTCGAGGACTTCGTGCTGGTCAACTGCAACAATGATGTCGGCGATGAGCTTCGGGCCAAGTTGTTTGCCACGCTGACCGCGGGAACCACCTATTACATTTACGTGGCTCTGTTCGAAACCTACACCTACGAAGGCGGCACCAACACGGTGCAACTCTTGATCGATCTCATCTCCCCGCCGGCCAATGATTTTTGTTCTTCGGCCGAGGTCATTCCCACCGATGCCGCTTTTCCCTACCGGACGGCGATTCACGACATTGCCGGCGCCACGACCAATGGCAGCCCGGTTACCGTGCCGGCTTGTCAGGAAAGCGCAGTGCGGAGTGTGTGGTTCACGTTCCGTCCGTCCGCCGATGCGGAATATGATTTTTCAACCTGTTCCGAGCTGACGGAAACGCTGGTTACCGATACGGTCCTGGCGCTTTATTCGGCCCCCAACGGGTGTGACGGAACTTTGACGGAGGTGGCCTGCAATGATGATGACGAAACCAGCACTTGCCAGGAAGAAAATCTGCAATCGTACATTTCCGCCTTTTTGAACCACGACACCGATTATTACATCGTGATTTGGCAATGGTATGATCCGGAGTTCACCGTTATCGACGAAGTCCACCCCGGAGATTCTT
Source organism: uncultured Verrucomicrobiae bacterium (assembly GCA_963788655.1). Lineage (GTDB taxonomy): Bacteria > Verrucomicrobiota > Verrucomicrobiia > Limisphaerales > JAFGQR01 > JAFGQR01. The sequence continues at coordinate 39,779 of CAWBHS010000009.1, forward strand.
TGGTGCAACTGTACGTGAACTCCGATTATGTGCCGCCCATCGCGGTGGCGATCCGGCCGGCGAAGGAAGGAGCGTATGTCCTCGATTTCGCCGGGATGGAGGGCCTGCAGGTACGAAGTTCTAGGTTCGTCAGAGATCTCATTGGACCTCCTAAATTGGGATCATGTCGCCACGTTGGGGAGTGAGAATTACGACCCGTCCACCGGACATTTTTCTTACACAGTTGATCCCAACGACCCGCTCTACTCGCCACCGCACTTCTTCCGCATCAAAGCGCTGTGACGCTTTTGCCCGGTAATTCCAAGCCGAACCAATCCCAGGCGGACAACCGGTAGGACAGACGTCTCGCCTGTCCCGGATAATCGGAGAGCGTTCACTTATCTTGCTTGTCACCGAATGGCCATCGGACGGGTTTGGGTCACTCGGGACCGCCGGGACGGCTGTCCTACAGATGGCTGCTCGGTTGCGTTGCGGTGCGATGTCTGGTCAGGCGGTGCTTGGCGCGGCGTTTGCGTGCTGCCTGAAGGCCGGATTTCAAACTGGCAACCTTACGCCAAAACTGCTGCCGGCGCGGCGTCGACCTTTTCGTCGAACTCCGGCGGCAGGGGCGTGGCGTGCATGGTGCCGTCCGGTCGATAAGCCACACATACGACCGTAATCCAACCGCGGGCGGCTTCTTCAGTCGGAGCGCCATTCAGTTTGCGAAAGCGAAATTCGTAAGTGAGGGCTTTGCTGCGCTTCTGTACGACGAGCAAGTGGACCTCGACTTCGTCCTCGAACCGCAGCGGGTGCTTGTAATCGCACTTCGCGTGTACCCGCGGCCAGCCCACCTGCTCCTCGATGCCGCCCGGAGCCACCGAAAATCCCAGTGATCGGAAGAACGCGTGCTCGGCCGTTTCCATGAACCGGAAGAAATTCGAGAAATGCATGATCCCGGCCATGTCAGTCTCGGAAAACTCCACGCGCCGCGTGATTTTGAACTCGTACACCATGACCCAATCCTAATCGTTCGCCCGCAACTCGGTCACGGCAAATCAACGCCCGTGGGCACATACATGCCCGAGGTGAATCGATACTCTATAACGTTCGATGGTCAGCGATTAATTTGTTCAACCATGGCTCTTCCCCAACCGGACGGTCAATCGCACCAGCGTGCCACCATCGTTCGCAGGATCGATGGCAAAACTGCCTCCGATGTCCTCCATGCGTTTGCGCATGTTACGCAAGCCATTCCGGCCTTTCTGTTCGCTTTGGGGATCGAGTCCGCGACCGTTGTCTTCAATTTCCAGGACACAATGATCCGGCTCCAGGCGCAGCCGCAACCGTGCTTCGGTGGCGTGCGCGTGCCGGACGACGTTCGTCACGGCTTCCTGGGCGGCCAGGAAGACATTGTGTCGGACCTCCGGGGGAATGGGCGTCGCCGGCAATTGGGTGGGAACATCCAACCGGTAGCGCAGTCCGGCCACCGTGAGATAATCCTGAGCGTTCTTGCAGATATAATTGACCAAGCCTTCCAGGGTGTCGTTGGCGGGATTCACCGTCCACACGATTTCGTCGAGCACGCGCGTGGTGTCGCGGGCGGTTTGACAAATCTGTTGGGCGTGCGCTTCGACTTCTTCCGGCGCATCCTTGTCGCTCTCGATTAGTTCCCCCAGCATCGCCACCTGGGTCATGCTGGCCCCAAGTTGATCATGGATGTCGCGGGCAATGCGGGCGCGCTCCTGCTCCAGAGCCTCCTGTTGGCGCAACCCGGCCAATTGGCGCTGGAGTTTTTGGGTCGAGACGAAATGGACGACGGCGATAATGCTGCCCAGCAACAGCAACACCGCCCCGCTGATAAACCACCAGGTCCGCCACACAGGCGGGACCACAGTGACGGCCAGGGAACTGCCGGCTTTGTTCCACACGCCGTCCTCGTTGGCGGCGGTGACCTGAAACACGTAGTGCCCCGGCGGCAGCTTGCTGTAATGCGCGCTCCGGATGTTGCCGGCCGGCGTCCAGGCCGTTTCGTAGCCTTCCATGCGATATTTGAAGCGCCGGGCGCGTTCCGGAGCGGCCAGGTTCAGACTGGTGTATTTGATCTCGAGGTGTTCCTTGCCCGCCGGGACGGTGACCGAATGCGGCCACCCGCCGCGCATGGCGTTGGTATTTTGCCCGACGCCATCAATCAACACTGACTCGATGATCACGGGAGGCGGATTGGTATTGGAGTGCAGTTGTGTGGGATCGACGAATGCCAGGCCGCGCGTCGTCGGGAACCAGAGCTTCCCATCACTGGTGCGACAGGCTCCCGGCTGCGAACCCAGCGTACACTCGCTGATGGGCAAACCATCCTGATGCCCGTAGGACCGGCACGGGATGAAATTGGTCTGGCCATTCGCAAAATCGTTCAACGCCTGTTTGGGCACGCGCATCAAGCCTGCACTCGAGGCAATCCACAAATACCCCTGCCCGTCTTCCAGTAGATAGCCCAGGCTGTTGTTGATGAGTCCCTCGCGGGTCGTGTAGCGAGTGAACTGGCCGTCCTGGAACCGGGCCAGGCCACTCGAGGACCCGATCCACAAAACGCCTTCGCTATCGAGGTAGAGCGAGGAAATGTTGTCGCTGGGCAGGCCATCGCTTTTGTGATACGCGGTGAACTGACCGTCGTGCAGGCGATTCAGCCCGCCCCTGACGGTACCGATCCATAGGTCTTGATCCTGATCGCCCGCAATGGCTTGAACAATGTCTGCCGACAAGCCGTCGCGGGTCGAGTAACGCCGCCATCCACGGTCATCCCAGCGCAGTAAACCACTTCGGGTGCCGAACCAGAGCCGGCCGTGAGGATCCTGATAAATAGCTTGCACGACCTTCGGATATTCCGGCCCCGGCACGACGCGCTGGAAACGGCCATTTTCAAATTGAAACAGACCCGGCCCCGGACTGGCCCACGTGCCCATCCAGACTTGTTGGTTCGTGTCCACAAACATGGATTTGACCGAACGGTTCAGCAGTCCCTGCTGGAAACCAAGCCATTCCACCTCACCGTTTTTCCAATGGCCCACTTCGCCGCCATTGCAGCCGACCCAGAGTCCACCCCGTTGATCCGGGCAAACCGATTGCACTGTCAGCCCAGGGGTTTCGGGCATGACGTTGAAAACGTGATGCTGGACCCGATTCAATCCACCGCCATCGGTGCCGACCCACAGGGTGCCTTCCCGGTCCATGAGCAAAGATAGAATGGAATTGTGGGACAATCCCTGGTTGGTGGTTAGGCAAGTGTGTTTTCCTTCGGCGTCGAACCAGAACAATCCATCGCCCAAAGTGCCGACAATCAAGTTGCCCTGTTGATCCTCGCAAGCGGCCGTCACCCGCTGGGCCCAGAGGTCGTTGTAGCTGGCCAATTCGCGCACCGGATGGTTGTCCTTCCACTTTTGAATTCGCCCGTTGGCCAGGCACCAGAATCCTCCCTCCCGGCTGCGCAGTAGGAAATCGAGTCGCCCCATCCTGAAGTCCTGGACCACCGGCAAATTGGGCGGGTCCATCGCCGCCGTGGGATCAATGGCCACCAGGTGCCAATCGCTGCCAATCCATAGCAATCCGGCATCAGTGGCAATAATCGTTCGGTAGTTGGCCCGCACATTGGCATCAAACGAAAACTGCTGGACGCGCCCGTCGCGGTACCGCCATAGCCGTCCGGTTGTGGAATAGAGCCACACCGCTCCCAGGGAATCCTCGCAGGCCGCCACCAACCGCCCGGCGGAACCATCCTGATTGCTCACCAGACTGGTGACTGTGCCGTCTTTGGCCAGGAAGATACCGGCCGTTTCGGTGCCGATCCACAAATTGCTCCGGCTATCCTCAAACAGGCTGACAATCCAACTGCTATCCAATCCTGGCGTGTTGCCTTCGTCAAAGACCGTAAACTGAATGCCATCAAACCGCACCACTCCGCTCAGCGTGCCCAGCCACAAATAACCGTCGCGCGTTTGCGTCATCGCAATCACCGAATTCTGCGGCAATCCCGCATCCGTGTCATACACGCTAATGGTGTAGGGTGCCGTCGCAGGGGCGAGGGCTGCCATTTCGCCGCACAGTCCGGCGGTTGGGCCCCCCATCAGCAGCCCGGCGATGACGACTTTCCAACTGTGTTTCAGCATAATGTATTATTCGGGAGACCCGGTGCCGGGGCAACCCCAATCGCCTGGGGGCCATCGTTAGCTTTCCTGGCACCGCCAAGCTACCACCCACGCCCGGGCCAACATTGGTTGCGCGAAATGTCACGGTGCGTGCGACGAACACATTGCCGACGAATCCTGGGCGTCCGGCGGCAACGGCACCGCGCCGGAAATCAGGTATCCACCGTACAAGATCAACGCCCTCTGCCGGGATTGCCACAAATGGCCCAAGATGGTTAATAAGCCCGGCGACCCCTGCTCCAAACTGTTGGGCAAACCCACTCGCAAGTGCTTCTGCACCGATTGCCACGGCCAACACCGCCTCGTGGAACGTAAGTGCAAGTGGAGGTAGCGTGATCGGTTCGACTTGTCCCTTCCATGCATCTCCTCAGCCTCATTGGTTGAGAAGGTGCGGGCACGGAGGGGGTTGCGGTTTTGCTTTCGAGTAACGAACAACCTTCCCGGGAGAGAGAACGCCGATTCAAAAAATGGCCGAACTGGACGAATTTGCCAAGCCTTGCCACCGCGGTGGCACGCGGTTCCCAAAAAAGTACGCAACTTTTAGCCGGCTCATCGTGTCTAACTATGAAATGCGTTGCGCGTCGAAGCTGAGCCTGTAGCCTGTGTTGCTCGGGCAGGCGATCGGACAACGGTGCCGCCGAAGTTTGAGAAATGTGAACAGGTTTTGAGTCTCGGTTAATCATGTATTGGAAACAGCCAACGGAATTGTGTGGATTATCGACCGATCCCGAAATTAACGCGGCGACCTGCCGGCATCGGTCGCGCGCTTTCACCCTTATCGAACTACTGGTCGTCATTGCCATCATCGCCATCCTGGCGGGAATGTTGTTGCCCGCTTTGGCCAAGGCCAAGGTGAAGGCGCAAAAGATTGCCTGTGTCAGCAACCTGCGGCAAGTGGCGATCGGCTTGCGGATGTGGTCCGACGATCATGAAGACAAGTTCCCCTGGTGGGTGCCGGTGGATGAAGGCGGCTCCCGTTCGCAGAGCGAGGCTTGGCAGCATTTTCTCATCATTTCCAACGAACTGGGCTCGCCGCAAGTGCTGCACTGTCCGGCGGACAAAGAAAAGAATTCGACTTTCAACTTTTCCAATGACCCGAACGATGGCTTTGCGGCGAAGGGCAATGCGGCGCTAAGCTACTGGTTTGCCTCGGAATCAAAGGAACAGTTGCCCAATCACCATCTGGTCGGCGACCGTAACATCCAGGGAAACCTGACTGGCCGCTGTGGCACAGGAGCAATCACCGGCAATATCTACAACTTGTATCCGGAGGACAACGACGTGGGGTGGGACGAAACGATGCATCAGCGCGCCGGTAACATTGCCATTACGGATGGCAGCGTCCAGAATCTAAACTACGCCCAGCTCACCATCTTTCTCGAACTCACTGGAGACAACAACCTCAGTAACTGTATTCTGAAGCCCTGACAGTTTGTCCTTGTCTAACAATCTCGTGGTAGGAGCGCCGACATTCTTGTCGGCGCGGTCGTTTATGCTGGTTTCGAGCTCGTTCACCGTTCCACCTGATTCGACTGGTTCAATCGCTGGCTGTTGCCAGCGCTGGCGTAGGGGACCGTGCGGTTGCTCGGACTTCGCATTAAGGTGGATGATTGGCGCGCACTGCGGCGCGCACGGATTCCTGGTGGTGGCGGATTGAATCAGGCCTTGCCGTCGGGAGAGATCTATCAGATTCGCTCGGTGGATTACTCGTCCAAAAATTCCAGCACCCCAAAGCGGTTGGGTTCGTGAAACGAGCCGGAGAGGGTCGGGTTCCAGGCCAGGAACGCGCGATTGGCCCGGTCACAACGGAAGAGGTTCAATCGCCAGCGCGTGCCGCCTACTGGCGGAGTGTCACTCAAAGCCGTCAACGGGATGCGCACCTCGCAGGTCCACACTTTGGCGTCGGTGTCGATTTTGACGGCCGATTCAAACCGGCTGTTCCAGGCGAAATCTTTCTCGGGCAGATTCAGGATCATCAGGTCCAGCTTCTCATTGGAGGGGGCCACTTCGAACTCGGAGTAGTGCTTCGGATTTTCCGGATCCGCGCCGATGAACGCTTCCACGACGTCGCGGTCCCACAGACTGACGCCGGGCTTGTCCACCTCAAACCGCTTCCGTTCGAACTGCGGTGGCTCGAAAGTCGTGAGCGTGGTGTAGGGACATTCGTAAGCCAGATAAAGGTAGTTGCGCGTCCAGAGGACACGAACACTGGTGGCCATATTGGGCCGGGCCGTAGCTGTGGCGGTTTCGTATTCCAGATGGGCTGGGGGTGCGACTTGCCACTCGGTTTTAGTCAAGTCGCCGTCCAGTTGGAAATCATTGGCGAGGCGACGCGCGCGCACGACGGGGGCCGGCAGCGAACGCGCCAGCAGTTTGCGCGCATTGTCAAAGTAGATTTTGCGCAGGACGGATTCGGGCAAGTTGATGCTGTTGATGGTCCAGTCGCCTTGAATAGGAGTCATGTGTCGCCAGTTGCAGTCGCGGGTTTCCAGCCAGCGCCAATGCTTGCGGTAGAATACCTCCGCGTCTGCGTCCGTCGGCGGCGGCTCATTGCCGCTGGAACCCAGGATCAAACGGTCATACACCATGAAATCCGTGCCCAACAAAATGCGGTCTTGATACTTGAGGAACAGGCGGCGCACCTGGTCGGGATCATGCCGGCCAAGCTCCGGAATGCGTGCGGCCAGGTCGGCCATCATGTTCGGATACCGGCTCAGCGAGGCTTCCACCCAATCGAGATCCTCGGCGCAATTCGCGAAGTGGACACACACAAAGGTCGTCCGCGGGTGACGCGCAATCACGCGGTTGAGCGCTGCGAGCAAGCCTTTCCACGTTGGGTATTTGTTCGTGTCGCCGAACCACCAACTTTGGTGGTCTTTGAGTTCCTTCCAACGTTCATTGCTTTCATTGTACGGCATCCAGAAAGCCTTGGGATCGGCGACGTGGATGGACACCGGCATGCCCAATTCGCCACAACGTTCCCAGACCGGGTCCAGCTTGGGATCATCCACGGCGATGAGTTTGCCGGCCCCGTCTCGCAGGTAGAGCCCGAGGCGTTTGAATTCTTTTAGGCCCGCCGAACCCAGCCGGTGCCCTTCCTCAATCTGTTTCACCGCGCGGGCCGACCAATCAGGATCATCCCAACCCTGGTAATTCAGGATCATGTAATGAACGAGTCGGCCGGGAAACAGCGCATCGGCGAGATGTTTGTTACGTTCGAATTCCGAAGGCCCGCCGTCCTTGCTGGGCGCCACCGTGCCCGTGCCGAGATTGACGGCCACGCCGAGCCCGACGGCGTCCATGATCCGCACCGCCCGCGCCAGGTGCTGGGTGGTGAAATCAATGTGTTGATGGAGGTCGATCAGGCGATGTTCGGCGCGCCATTGGTCCGGCTGCGCGCGTCCATCCGCCGCCATTGCTTGGGCGACTGCCATGCCGGCGCAGCCCAGATACGCCATTGCCAATCCTGTAATGAAACCCGATGTCTGCATAATGGTATTGTGTGCTGGGTGGAGCGTAAACCTGGTTGCGGGTAGTAGGCCAGCCGCAATATTGTCCCGATCCATTCCGGGCTTCCGCGCCGTTTCCCGCTCGCTTTTTTTGCAACCTTTGGTACCAACATTGCGTGCGATCTGAACTGTTAACGAACGCCCGCCGCATCGTCATCAAGCTGGGCACCGGCGTGCTGACCAACCAACACAAGCAACCCGATCTCCTGCAGATCGAACAGTTGGTTGGGCAAATGGCCGGCTTGCGAACGAGCGGACGCGAGTTGGTCGTCGTCTCCTCCGGGGCGGTGGGCGCCGGCATGGGCGCGTTTGGGTATAAGAAACGCCCAACGGAGCTGGCCGAGCTTCAGGCCTGCGCGGCGGTGGGCCAATCCCGCCTCATGACGTTGTACGACCATTTGTTCGCCAAGTGGCATCTCGACGTGGCGCAAGTGCTCTTGACGCATGAGGATCTCAAACACCACGACCGCCATCTCAATGCCCGCAACACGCTGGTTACTCTGCTGGACTCGCCCAACGTGGTGCCGATTGTGAACGAGAACGACGCCGTCTCGGTCACCGAACTCAAATTCGGCGACAACGATCGGTTGTCCGCGCTGGTGGCGTGCCTGTTGCCCGCCGATCTGCTGGTGATTCTGACCAGCGTCGATGGCCTGGTTGAAAACTACGGTCAAGCCAATGCCCACACCCTGCCGGTGGTACCGTCCATCGACGAACGCATTACCCAACTGGCGGGCGGCACCCGCAGCGTTACCGCGGTGGGCGGCATGACGACCAAAGTCGAGGCCGCCAAGATCGCCATGCGCGCCGGCATTCCTCTGGTCATTGCCTGCGGCCGCAAAAAGAAAGTGCTGGCCAATGTGATCGAGGGCGGCGAAGAAGGTACTCTGTTTTTGCCGCAGCCCAACAAGCTCAAGGGGCGCAAACGCTGGATTGCGTTTTTTCATCATCCTCGAGGGGCGCTGGTGGTGGACGACGGCGCCAAGCAAGCGTTGCGCGAGTCAGGCAAGAGCCTCTTGCCGCCGGGCATCACGCGTTGCGAGGGCCAGTTTACCCAAGGCGACGTGGTGCGAATTTGTGACGCGAACGGCACCGAGTTTGCCCGCGGCATCTGCCGGTTTGGCGCCGCGGAGATCAACGAACGGCAGCTCAAACGAGTTGAAGTGGTCCATCGCGATGACTTGGTGGTGCTGTGAATTTCACCGGTGGACCGGTCTCATTTTGAATCCTTAATTGATGCGTTGATTGCCTTATGAAAAAACGTCCCGCCATTCAGGATTTGCTCGACGTCATGTCCCGGTTGCGCTCGCCGACTGGCTGCCCTTGGGACCGCGAGCAGGACCACCGGACCTTGCGTTTCCATGCGGTCGAGGAGGTGTATGAACTGTTGGATGCCATCGAAGCCGGCGACGATCACGAGATGGCCGAGGAACTTGGCGATCTGCTGCTCCAGGTCGTCTTCCATTGCCAATTGGCCCGCGAACGCAGCGCCTTCGATTTCGAGGCGGTGGCCCGGCACATCACTGACAAATTGATCCGTCGGCATCCCCACGTATTTGGCGACGCCAAAGCCCGGACGGTCGGCATGGTTTGGGCTCAGTGGGAGAAGATCAAGCGGGACGGAAAAGACAAGGAACGCGGCACGAGCGCACTTCCGCCCTGGATGGCATTCCCCGCCATTTGCCGGCGCTGTTACGCGCGGAGAAACTGGTGAAGAAAGCTTGCAAAGCCGGATTGTTGAACGGTGAAGCGGCTCGCAAGTCAGCCCCCGCCAAATCTGCGCTCGCCCGGGACCTCTTTCGCTTGGCGGAGCAAGCGCAAGCGCGGGGCTGGTCAGCGGAAGAGTTGTTGCGCACGGAAACCAAAAAACGGGAACGCGGTCTGCGCCAGCAGGAGCGAAAACAGGCGCGTCAGCGCAAGCAGTCGAATTCCGCCAGCAAGGCGGCAAACAAATCCACCGGAACATAGTGGGCCCGATGCTGGAGGGCGGATTGCCGCACGGCGGTGTCGTCGCTCACCACGAAGATGCTTCGTTCGCGGGGCTGGTGGTCGGCGAACTTCAAGTGGCCGGCAATGACCTCGTCCGCCCGGTTCTTCCCCGCGCCCCCGGAAAACTCGACGCGGACGTTCGGGCTGACCGGCAACGACTCGGTGATCGGTCCGTCAAAACACACGTTCACCTGCACCTTCGGCCGGTTGCCGGCCAGTTTTTGCACCAGGCTGATCAGGTGCTGCCGGGCATTGCCACCCGGGCGGCCCGCTTCAAAATCGACTTCGAAAATCTCCGGTAACCGGAACAGCACATTGTAACCGTCCACCAGCACCAACGCGGGGCGGTTTTGGCGCAGCACGCTGCCCAGCGACCAATGGCGGGCGCGATCCGGCACTTCCGGCGGGGCGCTGCGGTCGGTCAGGATGCTCAAGCGGCGTTGCAGCGTTTGATAAAGCAGACGCTGATCGGCCGGACGCGTCAATTCGTGACGGGCCAGGGATTCCAGAAGGTCGCCCATTGTCCGCAGCGCTTCGGAATCCGGCGCGTGATTGATTTGCCGCAGCAATCGTTCGGTGAAGTCATCCGTCGTTTCCTGGCCGGGCAGCTTCTGCTCGATCGTGGCAATTTCCGACTCCAGGTCGGCTAAAACTGTTTTCAGTTCAGGCAGCGGCGACAGGGCCGTGCGCGCGGCCACAGACAGTTGCTGCCGAACGTCGCGGAGATGATTCAGGCGGCCTTCCAATTCCAGGCGATTGCCGGTGTGACGGTCCTGGCGGGATTGCAATTCCAAAGCGCGTTCGGCTCGGGCCAGCAAGTCCGCCTGGGGGCCGGTTTGTTGGAGCTTGAAGGACTCCAATTCCATCGCATCCGCCAGCCATTTGCGAATCTCGGCGGAGGTCTGTGCGCGCACCCCGGTGGCAATCGCCGTTTCCCGTTCGGCGGCGGTTTGTTCCAGTTGGCTTGCCAGCGCGCGACTTTCCTCGCGCCACCGCTGGGTTTCCTGTTTGAGCTTGTTGACTTTGCGTTCGAGGGCCTGCCGGGTTTCGGACGCCGTCGCTTGGGCTTCCTGGAGCTTGAGGCGGTGTTGCCGTTTCTCTTCCCGCAACTCCGCCCTCAACTTGCGAAGGGCGTCGCTCGGTTGCGCTTGTTCAGCGACATCGGGTTCCCCGGAGGATGCCGTTACGGCCAGTGGTTTTTGGATGGCGGGCGTCCGTGACATTTCCTGCAAGCCACGCCAAGTCGTTTCGGCGAAGGTCGCCAGCGTTTGGCGGGCATGGTTTTTTTCAGGGTCGGTCGTTTCGCGTTTTTCTTGGCGCGCTTGCTGGATACCGGTTTGGTGAACCTCTTCCCGTTCATCCACCAGCAACAACACCGCCAGGTGGGCGGGGCCAAGCAGCACTGCCAGCGGTTCAATGATTTCCTTGAGCGCAGCCGGGGTCAGCGCGGCCAGGGAGGCCCGAAGCGGAAGATGTTCCGCCAGAAATGTCACCAGCCAACGCGGCAATTCCGCGCTGCCTTGAATCATCGTCGCCAAACGCTGGCGAATCAGCTTGGCCTTGGTAAAGCCACCCGGCAGCAGGGGCCCAACCCACTCGACCAGCCGCCGATCGGGGCAATCCGCAAGCAAGGACTCCAGCTTGCGGCCCACTGGTTCCGGTAGTGAAAAATGACGAATGGCAGCCATCGATTACTGTTCCACGAGCCGCAGGTTACTCCTGCCGCGGGGAGGGATGCAATGAGAGTTGAAGCGTTGAGGTGCTTATGCCGTGACTATTCCGTAGGACAGGCGTCCCGCCTGTCTCGAACGACTGCCAACCATCGATTTGCCCCGCGGCGTAGGAAGTTTCGCCAGGTCACCAAAAGGTGAGGAGCTCTTGGCTATTCGAGACAGGCGAGACGCCTGTCCTACCGCGCCGAATCGCCTCTTCGCTGCTCCAGCTACTGAATGGATACGGTTAAGCATTGAAGCGCAATTGGAGCCAGGCTTCGGTGACGAGGCTGGGGCGGATCAAGTCAGCGTTCTGCGGGTGCCGTGGAAAACTCTGCGGACTTTGCGCGCCGTCCGCGCATGCACGATTGAACGTCGCAAGACCGGGCCAACCACGTCGTGGATCGGTTGGTTTTGAATTGGAATGTTCGTGGCGAAGGGATATTGGAATGCTATGAAAACGTGGATTTGTGAAGTGTTGATCTTCGTGCTGGCGACCGTCTTGTTGGTGGCGGGGGTGCCACCGGAGGGCCGGCCGCTAAATGATTTGCAGGAAGAAATCCTGGAGGTGACCCGGGAGATCAACCAAGCTCCGCGCAACCCCGAGCTGTATATCAAACGCGCTGAGTTGCAGCGCGCCGGTTGCCAGTGGGACGCGGCGTACGTCGATATCGGACGTGCCGAGGCGCTGACCAACCAGTGGCCCATGCTGGATTTGGCCCGGGCGCGAGTGTTCTTGGACGCGCAGTGGTTCGAGAGCGCCGAAATGGCAGCGGACCGGTTCCTGGCTCGCGTGCCCAAACATGTCGAAGCCCTGACTCTGCGGGCGCGAGTGCGCGTGAAACTGCGGAAGTTCCTGGCCGCCGCTGCCGACTATTCTCGGGCCATCGACAATTCGTCTGCTCCCGCTCCGCAATTGTATCTTGAGCGCGCGCAAGCGCTGGTCGCTGCCGGAGGCGATCATCTCGCTGCCGCCGTGCAAGGGTTGGATCAGGGCATCCGTCGGTTGGGGCCAATCCTCACCTTGCAGTCGGCTGCCATCGAATTGGAGCTGAAACAGCATCGGGTGGAGGCCGCGCTGGCACGGATCGACCGGGTGCTGGCGCAGGTGCCGCGCAAGGAAGCTTGGTTGCTTCGCCGGGGCGAGATTCTCCAGCAGGCGGGGCAAAACGCCGAAGCCGCTGATTCCTTTCGAGCGGCGCTGAAGGCGTTGGATACTCTGCCGCCCGGGCGTCGCGCCGTGCCGGCCACGCAGGAATTGGAGCAGCGAATTCGCGCGGCTTTGGCGGTTGCGGACAAAACGCAGGAGAGCCGGTCGGCTGCTCCGTCCCCGTAGCCCGGGTGTTTCGCGGCTGGCGGATGTGAACCCAAAAGTGCGCGCTTCCACGTCCGTCATGACCACAAAACCGTTATTCACCGGCCTGCTTTCGGACGGCAGGTTGCATTAACGGGTAGAAGGTGCGTAATCTGCCCGACCACCCTTCAGGTCAGGTGATGTTTCAAGCTGGTCTTAAGCGCTTAATAGCTAATGGGTTAACGGTCTGCTTGCGGTGAGTGCCACCGGCAAATGCCAATTCAACCGGTTGCCAATCGTTTCCTTTGAAAAAAACTCTGCGGATTTGTCTGCCGCTTTGCGCATGTATTAGGCGAAAGCAAAACAATGAACCCACGTTTGAGCCATAATTTTTTGGCAGACGCGCTACGTCGCCATTGCAGTGCTAGGATTCTTATGAAACAACAGATTCGTATTCTCGGAGTTATTTTCCCGGCCATAAGGCTGCGGCGCGGCTGGACGGTGGCGTGTCTGGTCGGAATGCTTTCTTTGGTGGGCCAAGTCTGGTCAGCCAGCGTGGAGCCCGGCACCGGATATACCAACGCCTTCGACGCGCAGCCGCAAGCGGCGGATTGGGCGACGTATAGTGCCGCGGGTTCGGCATCGGACAACTACGATGCCGACGAGGACATCAACGCCAATATCACGGCCAGCTTGGTAGTCAGCCCCATCGTGTCTGACCCGGGCGATCCGCCGGAAAAGAATGGCGAGGCGATGTGGAGTTCCAGCGGGCTGTACCTGCTCACCCGGCCGACCGGCAACCAGTACACGGTCTTGATGGGCAAATTCGTAAATAACACCAAAACCAATGCCACCCAATTCACCATTGCGTACCAACTGACCTTTGCGGGTGACGGTGTGGCCGAGGACAGCGGGCATGGCACAAGGGTGTATTACAGCCGGACCGGCGAAGCGGGCAGTTGGATCAATGTGCCGTCACTGAACACGACCGAATCAGCCGACGGCACGACACCGGTGAGCGCCAGTGTGAACGTGGATTGGCCGGACGAGGCCAGTCTGTATGTGGTATGGATGGACGACAATGCTTCGGGTATGGGGGACGACGTGGCCAATGAGATCGACAATTTCTCGTTGCAGGTGACCGGAGGGCACGCCAGTGGCTTTTGCGTGTTTACTGGACGAGCCGGCGCCGGAGGCGTTCTTCGAGATGGGCACGCCCGTAGTCAAGACCGCCGTGCGCGTCGTGAGCGGCATTGCGCCATATACCGTTGAGTATTTCACAAACAGCGGGATTGGCAACGACGTGTTCGTTTCTGCCGGAACCAGCGATACGCCACCATACGAAATTGAATTGGTGGACCTGGCGGCGGGATAATTACAACTTCTACGCCGTGGCCACCGACAGCGCGGAGCCGCCCGCCACCACCATTTCCGCAACGAATAGTTTTTGAGTGGCCGATCCGTTGGCCTTACGCTGGTGGCGCCGGAGCCGGATGCTTCGTTTGACCACAGCGAGGTCAGGTGCCAGGAACGGTTACGGTGTCTGGCGGATAGCCGCCATACAGCGTGCAGTTTTTGTTGGACGGCATGGCGGATGGCGAGCCGGTTGCCGGAAGCGCCTTACGAACACGGCTTCGGACCGCTGTTTGTCGGCGATCATACGGTTCAGGCCACAGTCCCGATACGTTGGGTTGGGGGAGCGGTTCAGTGATGCTACACCCTTCACATTACCGGGCCATTGGCGGCGATCCTGTCGCCGGAGGACGGTGTCACGTACAATTACGGCGAGGAAGTGTTGCTCAGTGCTTTTATCGGTGGGGGCACGGCGCCTTATACCGCGACATTCTACACCAATGACCAACCGGTCGGCACCCTGGATGCGCCGCCTTTCGCGACGAATCTGGGTATTTTGGCGGCGGGCAGTTACACCAGCTACCTGCATGCGACGGACAGTTCGCTGCCGGATGCCCAGCAAGCCGATTCACGACCACGAATATCATCACCATCCGCCTAATCCCCTGGTGGCGACGTTGACCAGTCCGAACCACGGACAGAACATCGCCACCAATGCCGGATTTATCGCCCGGGTCACCGTCACCTTAGCCCCCCCGGTGACGGTGAGGGGCGTGGAGTTTTTCCTGGATGACCAGTCGTTGGGAATGGTCAGCGAGGCGCCTTACTTGGTGGACGTGCCCAGCCTCACGTTGGGTAGCCACACGGTTTACGCCGTGGCGAGCGACAGTTTGGACCGGACCAGCTTCACGACGACGAACGAAGTAACAGGCGTTTACGATCCGTTGGCGAATGACAACTTTGCCAATCGCATTACGCTGGTCGGTCCCGTGGCCAGCGCCGCCGGTTCCAACGTCGGCGCCTACGACCGAAAGCCGCGAGCCTACGGGCAGCTTCTTTGAAGGGCTACGGCGCGACGCTTTGGTGGACTTGGACGGCGCCCATTAGTGGAACAGTCACCATCGACACGTTTGGCAGCAGCTTTGATACATCCTTGGGCGTCTATACCGGCGACAACGTTCGCAATTTGCGTCAGGTGGCATATAACAACAATGCTGCTGGAGAAAATAACGTGAGCCAGGTGACATTCAGTGTGCAAGAGGGAGTCGAATATCAAATCCAAGTCGGCGGTATTCGCGGCTTTGGGTGGCCCAATCAGCCGCCGCCGGCCACTGGCACGATCCTGTTGCACTTGGAAATGCCGCCGTCCGTCACGCTGACCGAACCGACTAACAACGGCGTTTTTATGACGGGGCAGTGAAGGTGATCCTGAGCTTGCGACTGCCAGTTCGCCCCACGCGCCGGTCGACGAAGGTCGATTTCTACAGCGACGACCTGTTCCTGGGGACGGCGAGCAAGGAACCATATAGCGTAACAGTGAACAATCTTCCGCCCGGCACCAACCAATTGTATGCGGTCGTTACCGATGGCATCGGCCTGACAGCGTCTTCCCCAACCGTCAACGTGGCGGTGTTCAACCTGGGCATGACCGTGGTGTCGCCCGCAGACGGGGCGATTCTGAATGCCAATCCGACGACCATTCGGGCGGTGGCGGTGCTGCCTTCAGGCACCATGACGAAGGTCGAGTTTCTGGTGGATGGCGAAACGGTCGGTGAGGATGAAACCGAACCGTATAGCATCGTGTGGAGCAGCGTGACTCCGGGCTTGCACCGGCTCAGCGCGCGCGGCACCGATGAATTGGGCAACACGTACTTATCCACTCTGGTTTGGGTGGCCGTCGCGGAGCCGCTGGTGCCGAACGGGTCTGTCTGGAAGTATCTTGACGACGGTTCCGACCAGGGCACCAACTGGATTACCGCGGACTTTGACGACGGCGAATGGAGCACCGGCCCGGCCGAATTGGGTTACGGCGACGGCGACGAAGCCACCGTGGTTAGTTACGGACCGGACGAGAACAACAAATACATTACCACCTATTTCCGCCGGGCGTTTGTGGTGGATAATCCGGCCACCTTTGCCAGTTTGACTCTCTCGCTGGAACGCGATGACGGCGGCGTGGTGTACCTCAATGGCAAGGAGGTTTTCCGCACCGACAATTTGCCGGCCGCCCCCGAGGTGATCACTTTTACCAATCTCACCAGCGGCTTTGGGATCGAAGACACCGTGGACGTGTTCAACTTGAACGTGGCCGACCTGGTGGCCGGAACCAACGTGCTGGCGGTCGAGATTCATCAGGAATCGGGAACCAGTTCCGATATCAGTTTCAATCTCCAGTTGGTGGGCATCCCCGAGATCATCCGCAACCAACTGCCGGTCATTCATTTCTTGAACGTGGCCGATGGCGACTGGTTCTTCACGCCGGCGCAGGTCGTTTTGGACGTGGAAGCGTCCGATCCCGATGGCACGATTACCAACCTGGCCCTGTTCCAAGGGAACACCCTGCTGGCCGAATCCACCGAAAGCCCACTGGCGTTCCGCGTGAACGAGTTGCCGCCGGGCATTTTCCACTTCAGCGCCATGGCCAGTGATAACGGCGGGGCGATCAACACCCGCCGGATTGAGGTGACGGTCTATGAGCGCAGCCAGGAATGGGTTGCCTACAACGATCATTACGCCGGGCCTAACACCCATCCCTACGCCACCGCGTGGAACGCCTTTGGCACCGCCGACGGCGCGCCGGGCGACGAAGGCATGCTGCGGAACATTGCCAATGGTCACCCGGTGCCGGCCTTCTTGAATATCTTCGCGCTGGGGACCATGGGTGACAGCCTCAGTGGGGCACCGCCGCCGGGCACGCCTGCCTATGAGACGTTCAACGGGTTTGTTGACTTCGGGTCGGGTGAGGTCAATCACGCCATTGTGCTGAGCCGCGACTCCGTGGTGTTCCATTTCTTCTCGGGTCTCGATCCCGACCGGCGCTACAACTTCCGGGGCACGGCTGTGGGTGGCGTGCCTGATTTCAAGAACCGCTGGACGCTGTTCACGATTGTGGGCGCGCGGGCCTTCACGCCGGCGCACACGGACAACGTGTTAACCAGCGAAACCAGTCCCGGCGCCTTGTATCCGGATGAAGCCGCCATGAACACGGGCGACAATTCCACCGGCGATATGGTGGGGTGGGACAATATTGCCCCCGGTGAGGATGGCACGTTTACGATCGTGTCCACGTTGTATCAAGGGCCGGCACCGGGAAATGATCCCCCCGGGCCTTACGCGTATGCGCCGGTGGCGGTGCGCGTGGAAGAAGTGGGCGCCGTGCCCTACGTGGTGCTGACCGAGCCGACGGGCTACGACTATTACGGCTTTACCGATCTTGATCTGGCCGCCACGGCCAGTGCGGTCGAAGGGATTACGAACGTGCTGTTCCTGGCGAACGGCACCGTGATTGGCAGCGATGCCACGGCGCCATATCGCATGGTCTGGCCGGACGCGACGTTCGGGGAATTGGCGCTGACCGCCCTGGCGATGGACGCCTCGGGCCAACGGGCCACCTCGGCGGTGGTCCACGTCGTCATCAATCCGCCGCCAACCAACACAATTGCGCCGGTCATTGCCGCAGTCGATCCCGAGCGCGGGGCCGCGCTCACCGAGTTGACGACCATAGAAGTCACTTTCAGCGAAGACGTGTACGGTGTGGCGGCGGCGGACTTGCTGATCAATGGCACGCCGGCCACTGCCGTTAGCGGATCCGGCTCCAATTACTTGTTCACTGTGACTGCGCCGGCCTACGGGAATGTGCGGATCACCTGGTCGCCCCTGCACGGGATCGTTGACAAAGGCTATCCGACGGCGTTGCCCTTTGATCACACCGGACCGGGCGCGCGTTGGAACTATGCCATGTTGGATCGGGTGGCGCCCACCGTGGCCGTCCTGGATCCACCCCTTGGGGCCAGCCTGACGAATCTCACCCAGATCACCATCGTGTTTAGCGAACCGGTGACGGGCGTGGATGCATCTGACCTGCTGGTGCGCAATGCCCCGGCAACGGCCGTGGCCGGTTCGGGCACCACCTACACCTTTGTCTTCCCCCCGCAGGTTTACGGGCTGACGATTGTGCGATGGGCGGGCAACCACGGGATTACCGACCTGGCGACGCCGGCCAATGCCTATGTGGCGTCGCCGCCGACGTGGACGTATGTCGTCAATGCGAATTCGGTGTTGGTGCAGACCAACAGTGATTGGCGCCTGATGCGGGGCGTTGCCGAGGCCTCCGATCCCATGGGGGCATGGCGCCAGTTCGGTTTTGATGATTCGAGTTGGGAATATCTGCAAGCCCCGATGTTCTATGGCGATCCTTACGAAACGTACAACGAGGCAGGCACGTTGCTGGGCGACATGCGCGGCCATTACTCGAGCATTTTCCTGCGCAAGGAATTCCAGGTCACGAAAGCGTTAAGCCTGACTAACATGCTGCTCAAAGCGCAGAGCGACGACGCGTTCATCGCCTGGATCAATGGGGTCGAAGTCTATCGCTCCAATGTCAGTTTGGGCGACTTGCCACACGATGCCACGGCGTCTTCCGAAGTGGCCGAAACGGCGGCCAACGGCGTGCCGACGGTCATCTACACGCTGCCGGATCCGTTTGGTTATATGCGCGAAGGCACGAACGTGCTGGCCATCCAGGCGTTCAACTATGGGGCGACCAACGACGACTTCAATTTTGACGCCCAACTATACTGCTATCGGTACAGTCCAAGTCTGGTCACGCCGGGAGTCATTCGGGTCAGCCCGCCGGCGAGCAGCCTGTTCGCCTTGACCAATATCACGGTGACGTTCAACGAATCCGTCAGCGGTGTGGACGCGGCCGATCTTCTGGTGAACGGCGTGCCGGCTGCATCAGTCATCGGTGGCGCCAGTAACGACGTTTACACCTTCAGCTTCCCGCAGCCGACGTTTGGCGCGGTGGCCATTACCTGGGCGGCCAATCACGGCATTGCTGATTTCGATGCCTCACCACGGGCGTTCAGCGGCACCACCGGGAGCGCCACTTGGCAGTATAACTTGCTCAATCCGAGCGCGCCGATTGTAACGACGCAAGTGCCGGCCGCGGGGACGACGGTCAGCAGCCTGACCGAGATCACGGTGACCTTCAACGAGCCGGTGATGGGGGTGCAAGCGGAGGACTTGCGAATCAACGGCGTGCCGGCCGGCGCCGTGAGTGGCGACGGCGCCACCTACACGTTCACCTTCGCCCCGCCAGCCTACGGTGCGGTCTTTGTGACCTGGTCTTCCACCCACACCATCACCGACACCGAAAACCCGCCGGTACCGTTCACCTCGTCCGCCCCGGGTTCGACGTGGTCCTACACGTATTTGGATCAGATCCCGCCGGCCGTGGCGGCGCAGATGCCAACCACCAACGAAGTGGCGGCGAGCTTTACCCAAGTAACGGTGACTTTCACCGAGGCAGTGCGCGGAGTGGATGCCAGTGATCTGCTCATCAATGGTGTGCCGGCGACGGACATCAGTGGCAATGGGGCGGTCTATACCTTTAGTTTTCCGCAGCCCAATGCCTCGGTGGCCGTGATCACCTGGGCGGTTGGCCACGGCATTTATGACCAGGCGTTCCCGATCAACAATGCCTTTGACGCCACCGTGTCCAGCTCGACGTGGGCCTATCAGATCCACGACAACATTCCGCCGGAATTAGTGAGCGTGAACCCGCTGCCTGATGCGACGGTGCGGGGCTTGACGCAAATTATTGTGACGTTCAATGAAACCGTGGAGGGCGTGGATGCCACGGACTTGTTGCTCAACGGCACGCCGGCCAGCAGCGTCAGCGGTATGGACACGGATTATACGTTCCACTTTGATCAGCCCGAGCCAGGGCTGGTGCAGGTATCTTGGGCGGACCATCATGAAATCCAAGATCTGGCCTCGCCGCCCAATCCGCTGGTGGCGGAGGGGTGGACGTACCTGTTGGATACCAACGCCCCGCCGCCCACCATCACGCGCGGGCCCTATCTGCAAATTCAGACCGCCAGCAGCATTATCGTGCGCTGGCGCACGGCGGTGGCCACGGACAGCGGCGTGCGGTATGGACCGGATCCCTACAGCCGCACCAACGCGGTGAATGACTTCGCATTGACGACCGAACACATCGTCACCGTTACCAACCTGCCGGCGGACACCAAGTTCTATTACGCCATCGGCACGACGGATGGGGCAATGTTGGCGGATACGAACTACTTCTTCCGCACTGCGCCGATTCCGGGAATCAGCCGGCCGACGCGCATCTGGTTCATCAGCGACTACGGCTTCCGAAACACGGGTGAACGCCAGGTGCGGGATTCCTATTTCAATTACGTGGCGCCGGAGAAGCCGGCCGACGTGTGGATTACCGGTGGTGATAACGATCAGACCGACGGCTCGGATAGCCATTATTCGGATTCGGTATTTGGAACGACATACGCGTATGGCGACCTGCTGGCGCACCAAGTGATTTGGCCGACGATCGGCAACCACGATTACCAGAGCTCGCAAGGGCAGTATTACTACGCCAACTTTAGCCTGCCCGCCAATGGCGAGGCGGGCGGGGTGGCCTCCGGCACGGAGCATTACTACTCGTATGACTACAACGACATTCACTTCGTCAGTCTCGACTCGATTGACGGCACCCTGTCACGCTCATCGGAAACCCCGATGATCGACTGGTTGCGGGAAGATTTGGCGGCTACCACGCAACGCTGGATTATTGCCTACTGGCACGGTCCGGCGTACACCAAGGGCAGTCACGATTCGGACAGCACCACCGATACCCTGGCGTGGATGACGCAGATGCGGGAGAACGTCGTGCCCGTGCTGGAATCCAATGGCGTGGATCTGGTGCTGTGCGGCCACTCGCACGTTTATGAGCGGTCCTGGTTGCTCCAAGGCCATTATGGACTGTCCACCACTTTCAGCGAAACCAACAAAGTCGATGGCGGCGACGGCAAAGTGGAAGGCGACGGCGCGTACCTCAAACCGGACGGCACCGGCACCGTGTACGTGACCGCCGCGTTGGGCGGTGATCCGCAAAACCACACCACGGCGCAGCACCCGGCGCACCGGTTGAAGGTGACCGATGTTTTGGGTTCGTTAGTGATCGACGTGAACAGCAACCGGCTGGACCTGCAATGGCTCAATACCAGTGGCGTGACGCAGGATCATTTCACCATCGACAAAACGCCGCATGCCGCACCGCCGTCCGCTCCGAGTGGCCTGACGGGCACCAAGACGGGTTCGAGTGTCGCGCTCGCGTGGCAGAACACCCCGACCAACGAAATGGGCTTCAAGGTCGAACGCGGCACCGATGCGCTGAACTTCAGCGAGATCGCCGAAGTGGGCGCGAACCTTACCAAGTACACCGATGCCAGCGTGCCGGCCGGGACCACGTGGTTCTACCGGGTGCTGGCTTGGAATGATGCGGGCTCTTCCCCCTATCCGCCGATCATAACTGTGGGAGCCGCCGCTGCACCCATATTGGCCGAACAACCGCAGAGCCAGACCAACGTTATCGGCAGCACCGCCAGCTTCACCGTGGCGGTTGCAGGCACTGCCCCGCTCAGTTACCAATGGCGGTTTAATGGCGAATTGCTGGCGGATGCCACTAACGCCACACTTGTATTGGCCGATGTGCAACCAGCTCACGCTGGAGAATATACCGTGCGGATAACGAACGCCCAGGGCCTGGCCGACAGTGATGTGGCGACGTTGACGGTCGTCGAGGCGCCGCTGGGTGATGCGCCGGTCATCACCGCGGCGCCTCAGAACCAGGCGGTGCCCTTGGGCGGCAATGTCACCTTCCACGTAGTCGCGGAGGGCACTCCCCCGATGACGTGCCAATGGTTTGAGGATGGCGTGTTGCTGCCCGGTGAAACGTCCACCAGCCTGACCCTGCTCAGCGTGCAGGCCGATGTCGCCGGTCGCGAGTATGCCGCCGTGGTCTCTAACCTCTATGGGAAAGCCACCAGCGCACCACCCGCCAAGTTGACGGTGGTGTTACCGCCGGCCATTGATCCGCCGGTCATCACCGGTGACGGCACCTCGTTCACCTTCACCGTGCCGGGTGCTGCCGGAGTGAACCAGATCGTGGAATACAAGGATCAGTTGGGCGACCAGACTCCGTGGCAGATGTGGACAAATTTTAATTCGGCGGAGTCGCTGACGATCACGGTACCGATTGATCCGGAACAGCCGGGGCGCTTCTACCGCGTGCGGGTTTCCGTTCCGTAGCGCGGCGGCCACAAAGCCTTGCCATGTTTGGTGACGGCGCCGGCAGCGGAGCGTGGACATCCCCGCCCGCTACCGGCGCCCACTTTTTCGATACGGACAAGCAAGACCATCACGGACCGAGAATCTGGGGTGATCGAGCTTGTTGAATCGCAGTGGCGTTTCGGGAGTGCGCCGCATCCTTGCTGATGCCCACTTGACGGCTCTGCCGCACCGCGGCTACGCCCGGGGCTCCACCACAAGTGAATGCCGGAGTATCCCCGCGCATCCAATAGCAATGCAATCGTTTACCTTTGGTCTGACTTGTGCCTGCCTGACCGCGGCTTCCTTGTTCGCGGCGGGGCCCATTCCTCCGTTTCCGCCCGATCCCCAACAGGCGCTTGAACGCACCTGTTTTCAAACCGGCCAGGGCTGGAGCGAAATGGGGAATTTGCGCTCGGACGTGGCCATCGTTTACGGCATCGATGCCCGCCTGCCGCAACGCATCCAAACCTGGCGCGATCGCGGGTATCGCATCCACGTGATGACCGGCGTCTCGTGGGGACAATACCAGGATTATCTCTACGGCCGCTTCGATGGCGTGAACCATGAGGACGAGGCGCAAACCGAGCGGTCCGGGAACAAGGTCAGTCACGGCGGCGACGTGTATTACATGTGTCCGGGCGACGAATTTCGGGAAGTTCCTGTGCGTGGGGGTGCAACGCGCGCTCGACGCCGGCGCCGAGGCGATTCATCTCGAGGAACCGGAGTTCTGGGTGCGCAGCGGTTATTCCGAAGGCTTCAAACGCGAGTGGAAGAAATATTACGGCGAAGCCTGGCAGCCGCCGCACAGATCGGTCGATGCCCAATGGCGCGCTTCGAAATTGAAGTATTATCTCTACCGGCGCGCGCTGCAGCAGGTGTTTGATTACGTGCAGGCGTACAACCAAACGACCGGCCGCAAGGTCCATTGTTACGTGCCCACCCACAGTCTGCTGAACTACGCGCATTGGCGGATCGTCAGCCCGGAGTCGAGTCTCGCACGGCTGAAGGGTTGCGACGGCTACATCGCGCAAGTATGGACCGGCACCTCGCGCACGCCGAACCGTGTATCGCGGCGAATTACGCGAACGCACGTTCGAGACGGCCTTCCTCGAATACGGCGCCATGCAAAACCTCGTTCGCTCCACGGGCCGCACCGTCTGGTATTTGAACGATCCGGTCGAGGACAATCCCAACCACGACTGGGAACGACTACCGGGTGAACTGGGAGTCCACCATGACGGCGTCGTTGCTGCAACCGGAAGTCTGGCGATACGAAGTGGCGCCCTGGCCCGAACGCGTTTTTGGCGGCCGTTATCCCAAACGCGGCCAGCGCCGATGAGCGCGAGCCTATGCCGCCCGCCTACGCCACGGAAGTGCAGACGGTGATCAACGCGCTCAACGACATGAACCAGATCGCGCGTCGAATGGGACTGCGGCACGGAGGGCATCGGGGTGTTGGTCAGCGATTCGCTGATGTTCGAACGCGGTGAACCCACCCCCAGCGATCCGCACTTGAGCCAGATTTACGGATTGGCGTTGCCGTTCCTGAAGCGCGGCATGCCGATCACGCCGGTGCAATTGGAGAACGTGACCGTGGCCAATTATCTGCGCGGTTTTAAACTGCTCCTGTTGACCTATCACGGCATGAAGCCGCTCAGCCCGGACGTTCATGCCGCGCTGGCGGAATGGGTCAAGCGCGGCGGGGTGCTGGTGGTGTGCGACGACGACGGCGATCCATACAACCACGTTCGCGAATGGTGGAACAGCGATGGACGAAACTATGCCACACCGCGGGAGCATTTGTTTGAGCAACTGGGACTGGCTTCGGACAAATACCCCGCGGCCCAATTTGCCGCGGGCGTTCCCGTGGGAAAAGGCACGGTCGCTTGGTTGCGCGAAAATCCCGCGCAATTGGCCGGGAGCGCTGACGGGGAAACGCAACTGCTGCGCACCGTCAAACAAGCGGCCGGCAAAGCTCACTTGAAGTGGCGCGAGACGAATTATCTGCTGTTGCGCCGCGGGCCGTATCTCATTGGGGCCGGATTGGACGAGTCAATTCCGGGTGAACCGAAGCGGCTGACCGGCCGGTTGGTCAATCTGTTCGACCCGGAACTGCGGGTGCAGGAGTCGATCACTCTGCCGCCCGGGTCGCGTCGGTTCCTTCTCGATTTGAATGCGGTGGACCACGGTCCAACGTGCGTGCTCGCCTCGGCTTGTAAAGCGTTGCCGGCCAAACATGAAACCGACAAGTTTGCGCTGACGGTTGAAGGAGTTGCCCGTACACCCGCAGTGCTTTTACTGCGAGTGCCGAAAGCTCCGAGCACAGTGACGCTGGCCGGGGAGAAACTGGATCACTTCAATTACTCGTCCGCCGATGGGCTGTTATGGATTCGTTTTCAGAACGAATCCCGCCCGCGCGAACTGGGGGTTTCCTTCTGAATTCGTCCGAGACGCCACGACACAACCATTGATGAGGGGAATACGCACCGCCTCAGCCCCGGCGTTTCATTCCAGTTACTGCGCCTGGATGGTCACGTTCCGCACGAACGGGTTCTGCTTCACCTCCCTGGCGGCCAACGGCTTGCCGTTCACGACGACGTTTTCAAATACCACGTTTTCTACGGTGTGCGTTTCATCGAAGCCCTGAAGTTCTACGCGCATGGGATTGGCCAGGGCCTCGATGTTTTTGAACCGTACATCATCGATGTGCCCGCGTTCGTTGTCGCGGGTCCAAAAGGCCTTGCCGATCCAAAGCGAGATCAGCCGCGGCGATTCTTCGATGCGGAGGTTTTCGAATCGGACGTGGCGGATGCGCGCCGAGTCGCAATGATAAACGCGTAACGTCCACTCGCGGCCCTTGTCATGGATCACATCGCAACTCGTGAACAACACGTCCTCGACGTTCTCCCGCAATTCCGCGCCGATGCTCAAGGCGTGCGCTACCTCGTTCCAGAGGACGCAGTTCTTGGCCACGATACGCCGCGCTTCGCCCTGACCGCGGTCAGTCTTCACCACGATCAAGTCATCCAGCGTGCGCAGGAAGCAATCTTCGACGGCCACGTCGCGACTGTTACAGATGTCGATGCCATCCGAATTGGCGCGGTAGCCGAGAATCTTCACATTCTTCACGGTCACCCGATCCGACCGACGGATGGGAATGTTCCAAGTGCTGGAATCGCGGAGGATCACGCCTTCGAGCGCAATGTCCCGGCCTTGCACGACAATCAGATTTCGCGCGTGCGTTGTGCAGCGGCTGCCATCGACAATGCCGCGTCCCCGTAAGGTGATGTTCGTTCCCTGCAACACGAACGTCGGCGAATAGGTGCGCAGCCCGCTATAACTGCTGATCCGATAGCGTTCGTCCGGCCGGATCACGCCCCGCACCACTGCCCCGCCGGCGACATACACGGTTTGGTCGTTGGTGACGACCAGGTGACTGACCTCATGGATGCCCGGCCCGAAATAGATGACGTGCGGATCGCTCGGCGCGGGGACGTTGGTTTCCGGCGGATTGGCGAACATGTGCAAAGCGCTTACCCAGTTGCCGTTCACTTCGATGGTCAGCGGCCTGGGTTCCGTGAGTTTCAGGGTCATACTTCGGCCTTGGATGGACGGTTTGAGGTTGAAGGAAGTGGGCAGTACTTTGGCGGTTTGAATGGGTTCGGGACAGGTGACCGTCAGCGTGACCGGACCTTGCATGTCGAAATAAGCGAATGAAGCTGTGGCGAAGTAATCGGCCGAATTGGCCTTGTCATCCATGGCCTTCCAGCGGCGTGCCCTGTCGGCTGGCGCCACTTTGGCGACATACACCGGCACCGTCTGCCCCTCGGCGGTGACCGTGTAATCCTGGGACAACGTTTCGCCGTCAGGAGCTGGATAAATGCGGACGGTGCCGGCATCGGCCAGCGGCACAACACAAAACGAGACAGCAAACGAAAACATGGCCGTGCGCAAGGAAATGACGAGTTTCATGGTGACGATGATCATGCCATAAGGTCACCCGTTTACAAGGACGACGAAACCGTGGATGCCGTCCGAACGGCGAGACTCCCGTTCCAACGTGTTTCCGGCGTCCCGCCAGAAGAATCGGATAGCGAATGTGGTTTGAAAGTCCGGAGGACGGACCATCCGAACGGTCCGTTCCAAACTGCCGGCAAGATGCCGGCAGCACGCTGGCAACGTGCTTCTGGCGTCTCGCTGGAAGAAACGGATACGCGAACGTGGTTTGAAAGTCCTGGAGGACTGACGATTCAAACGGCCCGTTCCAAACTGCCGGCAAGATGCCGGCAGCACGCTGGCAACGTGCTTCCGGCGTCCCGCCGGAAGAAACGGATATGCGAACGTGGTTTGAAAGTCCTGGAGGGCTGACGATTCAAACGGCCCGTTCCAAACTGCCGGCAAGATGCCGGCAGCACGCTGGCAACGTGCTTCCGGCGTCCCGCCGGAAGAAACGGATACGCGAACGTGGTTTGAATGTCCTGGAGGGCTGACGATTCAAACGGCCCGTTCCAAACTGCCGGCAAGATGCCGGCAGCACGCTCGCTTCTCGCCAACAGTTTTAATGATTGCCTCCGACCATCAAAAGTGCTCTACTGAGCGTCACCAAAACCTTTCCTGGCCATTTGATCTGTCTGGTTCCGGCCGTATGCGCGTCAAGTTGACGCGGCAGCGCCAAGGATTGGGGAGCGGTTGAGAGCAAATGATGACTGTGAGGCAGCTTATGGAAACCTCAAGAATTCGCTTTTGGACAGGCACGGCAATCTTCGTGTTCTTTCTAGGTGGGGCACCGTTGGCACCGGCGCAAACGACTCTCCTGTTTCCTTACGATGCCACGTGGAAATACGAAAGCTCCGGCACCGATTTGGGAACCACCTGGCGGGAACCGGGTTTTGACGATTCCACATGGGCGTCGGGTGCCGGGGTATTTTCGTGTCCCTGGTACGAATCACTTCCCTTGGAGGCGGTGGCAGCCGGAGCCGCCATCCGCACCGATTTGTCGCTGGCGGACAGTGCCGGGGAACGAATTCGCACCTATTACTTCCGCACCCGGTTTACGCTGGGGCCGACCCCGGCCAACGTCGTGTTGGTCTTTACCAATCTGGTGGATGACGGGGCGGTATTTTACGTCAACGGCCAGGAAGTTCATCGCGAGAACATGCCCTCGAATACGATTGATTATGTCACTTTCGCCACCAATGCGGTGGAAGTGAGCGAGGGGACAAGCTACTTTCGGGTCGCCCCAACCAATCTCGTCGCGGGTGAAAACGTTTTGGCGGTGGAAATTCACCAAGTCAACCTCACCAGCAATGATGTGGTCTTTGGCTTGAGGCTCGGCATGTATATGGTCGATCCGGCTACGATTGTGATGCAACCTTCCGACGTCGAAGTTGAAGCCAATCAGCCCTTCACGCTGACCGCGTCCGCCACCGGTGACGAGTTGACGTATCAATGGCAAAAGGACGATGGCACCGGCGATTTTGTGGATATCCAATCCGCCAACGGCCCCACCCTCTCGGTATCGCTGGCCTCTCCGATTGACGCGGGCAGCTATCGGTTGCTGGTCACCAATATCCTGGGCAGCTTGACCAGCCGGGTGGCGCGGGTGCAAGTGGTGCCGGACGTGACGGGACCGGTAATTCTCTCGGCCGTCGCCCAGGCGGGTTTCCCGCCGTATCTGATCACGGTTTCATTTAACGAGAAGGTGAACTTTTTGTCCGTCCGAAACACCAATCAGTACACGATCACTGAGGCGGGAACCGGCAATATGCTGGTCGTCTCCAACGCCCAATATGCCGGCACCAGTGTCCACTTGACGGTTTCGCCGTGGAACCCTGGCTCGGAATATGTATTGACGGTCAATGACGTGCGCGACAATACGCCGGCGCGCAACGTCATTGCTCCCAATAGCGAGGTGGGAGTTGGGTTTATGCTCGCCCAACCGCTGCTGAACTTGGACCACTGGTGGCGGTGGAATGAGGCAGGGATCGACCTCGGGACCGCCTGGCGCACCAACTTGCTGGAAGGAACCGTGTATGGCGAGGGCCAGGGTGTTTTTGGTTTTGAATTCAACACGCTTTCGCCGTGCTTGGGCGATTTGCGCACCCTCGTCTCGATCGGCCCCATGACCCATTACTTTGTTACCGACTTCGTTGCTCCGCCCACCGTTCCAAACGCCACGCTGGAATGCCGGAGCCAGGTGGACGACGGATGCGTCTTTTATCTGAACGGCGTCGAATGCGGCCGTTACAACATGCCTGATCCTCCTGGTGAGATTGGTTATTACACATTGGCGTCCACCGGCATCGGCGATGCCCAATGTGTGACCAATACCTTTGCGGTCACCAACCTCCTGTCCGGCACGAACATTATGGCCGTCGAGATCCATCAAAGCACCCCGACGAGTAACGACGTGCTGTTCGGCTTGGAAATGACTGGCTATTTGACCCGGACGTATCCACTGCCGGAAAGCCCGCCCCCCCGCTTGCAATTGGAACGTCAGGATGAGGACCTCCGCCTGGAATGGAACGGCGGCGGCTACGCCCTGCAAAGCGCCACCCAACTTGTTGGTCCCTGGACCGAGGTCCAGCCGGACATGAGCAACCCGTATTTGACCGCGGCGACCAACGGGGTCAGCCGCTTCTGGCGGCTGATCAAGAAGTAACGGTAAGTGGGGCGCGTATGACTAGCCTGATGATGGAGTGGCGTTCGGAGTTTCGCGTCAGCGTTTGGAGTGCGTCCGGCTTGCCGGCGCTTTCGACGGCAGCACGAGGGTCGAATTTTGGCGGGGCTATTGTTGTGATTTGGCCTCCCCCTGTTAATCGAAAGCGGGAGCAAGCTCCACGCACTCCAGACGCTTCGCGGCTCACGAACGCTACAGACAAATGCACGCGCCGGGCACCGCTCCAAACGCTTTCAGTGCGGTCCTCTATGCTCGGATTTCCTTGCGTCCCTCCCCGATCAAACCCCAGCTCCTATGAACTCCATGTCGAAATGCATCTTGCCTGACAAACCTGGCCGTCAAGCCGGGTTCACCCGCCTCGAACTGCTGGTCATTATCGCCACGCTGGCCTTGCTAGCGGTGGTCACCCTTCCCGTTCTTGCTGGCTCCCGGTCACCGTCGGATCGCGTGACCTGCTTGAACAACCTGCGCCAGTTCGGTATGGCGTTGCACCAATGGGGCAATGACCACCGCGACCTGCCTCCCTGGTGGACGCCGTGGTGCGAAGGCGGCACCCGGGTGTACAACACAGTCTGCAACGGATATCCTCCACCGTGGAATGGCTTTCAGAACAATCTTTGGTTCCAATTGGTTTGTCTGAGCAATGATCTGCCCAGCCCGCGCCTGCTGGTCTGTCCCGCCGATGTCGTGCGGGCAGCCACGGATTGGTCCGCCAATCCGGCAGGCGGTCTCCTGCATCCAAATTACCGCAACAACGCCATCAGCTATCCGATCGGGCTTGATGCCAACAATCCTGAAATCTATCGCCCGGATTTCTTCAGCCAACCCATGGTGCTGGCGAACGACCGGAATATGCTGACCAACGGCCTGGGGCCTGTTCTACCGGGGTCCAGAGCGCTGCCGTGGTGCAAGGTCAAAGAGCAACGGCCGCGTGGCTGAATGCCATTCACGGTCTGCTGGGCAATGTTCTGTTCACCGACGGTCGCGTGGAGTCACTTAACACGAAGCAATTACAGCAGGCCCTCAGCACCAGGAGTGATCTCATTACCGAGCATTTCCTCTTCCCGTTCTAGTCCTTCACTGTGGCGCGCAATTAACAAGGAGTAATGGCCGATGAAAACAAATACCTGTCTGATGACCGAAATCGAAAATCCGAAAGGAATCCAAAGCGCCAAGGCCGCATGGCATCAGTCCGTCGAGCTGTCCGTGAGCCTCCTGATCTGGTTGGCGGCTCTGGAAGCGGGACACGCTGCCTTGTCGGTTATACCCGCTTCCAGCCATTCCATGTCCAACGCCGTGGCCAGTGGCGGTTCGTATTTGCCAGCGTTCAGCGCCGATGGGCAGCATCTTGTGTTCATCAGTTACGCCAACAACCTGGTGACCAACGACGATCTCGGTCCCAATCTGGATGTGTTTGTATCCGACTTGGCGAACGGCATCATCACGCTCATCAGCGTCAATACCAACGGCGTTGGCGGCGGGAATGCTGATGCGCTGCTGCCCTCCATTTCGTCCAATGGCCAGTTCGTCGCCTTTGCCAGCTTTGCCAGCAACCTGGTGCCGGACGACACCAATCAAGCCACCGACGTTTTCCTGCGCGATCTATCGGCGGCCACGACGGAACTGATCAGTGTTGACCTCGAGGGGCGCAGTCCGCCCAACATCTATCGCTACACCACCAACGGATTGTCCGGCAATCCCCGCGTCTCCGCCGATGGGCGGTGGGTGTTCTTTGATAGTGCGGCGAGCAATTTGGTCGCGTTGGCCGACGACAATCAAACCACCGACGTATTCGCCCGTGACCGGCAAACGGGCACCACCATCCTGGTAAGCGTAAACACCAACGGCACCGCTTCCGCCAACGGCACTTCGCAGCTCAGCGACATTACCCCGGATGGCCGGTTGGCGGTGTTCATCAGCACCGCCACGGACCTGGCGCCGGGGGGCAGCAATCGGGTCGTCGAAGTCTATGTGCGCGACTTGTCTGAAGGCTCGACCATTTGCGCGAGTGACAGCCAGCCAACTAACGTAGCCAGTGATGGTCGCGATTATGTCTGTCGATCAGCGGCCATAACTCCGGATGGACGCTTTGTGGCCTACCTGGTGAGTGACGCGGTTGTGGTTCGCCGGGGTTTAAGGGGGATCGGATCCGACGAACGACTGGCGGGTGGTGTTCGCATCCCTCGGAGACTCACCCCTCTCGCTAAGTCACGATGGCCGCTATGTAGCCTTTGAATTTCATTCCACCAATGCTCCGGTTGAGGTCAGCTCCAATAGCGTGTGCCGAATAGACTTCGAGGATTGGACCGTGTGCAGCGTGACGTTAATGTCGGATGGCGGAGCCGGAGGTGATCCCGTTTACCTGACAAACTACTGCTGGCGCACCGACCTTGTGTATTCGAATTACGCCCACAGTCCGCTGCTCAGCGCGGATGGACAGCGCGTCTTTTTTGTAGGCGCGACGAACCGCCCGGGCGATCCGTCCACCAACGACTGGCTGTTTCATCGGCATGCGGGATTTCAGCCAGCCAGAGTCGGCGGTGACTAATCTCATCGAGGCCCGCGGACGGGCGTCGCGTGGCCTTTGCGACTTGGGATGACCGTTTAACGGCTTACGATTTGAACCAGGCCAGCGATGTCTGTGTGGATAATCTCGAGCTTGACGATGTCCAACTGATTTCACGGCGTCAACCGGATCTGCCTGACGTGACTGGTCAGGGAATCAGCATGCTGGGTTCCGGGGCCCTGAGCGCCGATGGCCGGGTCATTGCCTTCTTGTCGTCGGACAATCTGTTGACTCCGAACGACACCAATGAGTTGGTGGATGTCATCGTGCGAGATCTCACCACCGGCAGCACCTACGCACCGGCAGGAGCGCGGATCGATATCCCTCCCAACTATTGGTTTACCAATGCCGCGTCCGCGCCAGCGGTGAGCGCGGACGGCCGAATCGTCGTCTATGGCCGGTATGGATTGCCGCGGTTCGAATGGGGACTGTATCGGTTCGTCATCGAATCAAACCAATGGGAAGTGGTGGATCGTTTTCCGTGTAGTAACGATTATGGGCCCCAGTCAACGGGACATCCTTCGGTCAGCAGTGACGGCCAGTTAGTTGCTTTTGAGACGTTGGTGACCGCAAATGCATTCGTTTGCAACAACATCGTGGAACATAACAGCGGCAGCGATATAATCCTCCGCTACTTCGCCCTGGCCACCAACTACCATCGCATCGTCAGCCACAACCTCGCTGGCACGGCGACCGGCAACGGGGATTCCCAACGCCCCCAGATCAGCCCGGACAGCCAATGGGTGCTGTTCCAAAGTATGGCCCGGGATTTGGTCGCGAACTCCACGCCGGCAAACGTCCATCAGTTTTACGCGTACGAATTGGCCTCCGACCAAATTCAATTGGTAAGCCAGACGCCGAACGGTGCCGGATTGCCGGACCACGCCAGCAACGCCGTGTTCAGCGCTGATGCTCGCTGGGTGGTGTTTCAAAGCGGAACGAGTTTGTATCGCTATGATTTGGGCTTCGGCCACACCAACGAACTTCTGGTCACCAACGGCATGAATCCCACCGTCAGCGCCGATGGCCGCTGGGTGGCCTTCGAGTCACTCCGGGACCAGGGATCCGGCATCAGCGACATCCGTGTCGTTGACCTTCAAACCAGCCAGACCGAACTCATCAGCGAGAACCGTTTCGGCAACGGCCCCGCGAATGATTCTTCCACCTCGCCCCTCATCAGTCCGGATGGACGGCTGGTGGTCTTTGCCAGCCAAGCCAGCGATTTGGTGGAGCATGATGTCAACGGGCACAGCGATGTGTTTGTGCGCTTTCGCGCATCCGGCGTTACCCTGGCGCTCAGCCACAGCATTCTGAACGACGGTACCGGCAACGGTATTTCGTCCAATCCAGTGCTCTCCGCCGATGGCCTGTACGGTGGCGTTTCAAAGTTTCGCCAGCGACCTGATCGCCGGCGATTACAACGACACGCGCGACATTTTCATCGCCCACCTGGCTGGTCCAGATTCCGACGGCGACGGGCTCGATGACGATTGGGAACTGGCCTATTTCAACACGCTGGACCGAGACGGTTCGGGCGACTTCGATGCCGACGGCGCTTCCGACGGTGCAGAATTCCTCGCCGGCACCGATCCCACCAACCAAGGTTCCGTGCTGCGGGTGTTGACTGTAACCCAACCCGGCAGCGGCAGCACCACCGCCGTGTTGTGGAGCGCCGTGCCAGGACGGACGTATCAAGTGCAGTTTAAAGATGCCATGGATGTTCCCGAATGGAGCGACCTGGCTGAGCCGGTATTCGCTTCCACCTCGACTGGTTCAAAAACCGACGAAACTTCTGCGCT
This sequence comes from uncultured Verrucomicrobiae bacterium, assembly GCA_963788655.1. Taxonomy (GTDB): domain Bacteria; phylum Verrucomicrobiota; class Verrucomicrobiia; order Limisphaerales; family JAFGQR01; genus JAFGQR01. The sequence goes on from CAWBHS010000009.1 coordinate 73,213, forward strand.
GTCGCGCCAGCGTTACTACCGGGTCGTCTTGCTACCATGAAGGGGCAATTGCAACCGATTATTGGCCAACAGAAACGAAAAGCAAAAGGAACTCCCGTACAGCACGGTTTGGCTGCCGTATAGGAGAGGTTTCACGAAGTGATCGTCAGGCGTGGAACAGTTGGGGGCGGCGTTTCCCCTCACCCTGACCCTCTGCCCAAGGAGAGGGAAGAGCGGTCGAACCTGCTCTTGTCTTTGAGCACGTCGCGACCGTCACCGCTTGCGTTGGATACGCGCGCCGGCGACGAAGTGCGGAAAAGTGCTCGCACTCTTCGCAGGGCGTCGAACGTGCTCCCTCTCCCCAAGGGAGAGGGCTGGGGTGAGGGGGAAGTTGGCGTCCGCAGTTCTATAGCGCGGCGATTCGCACCGGTGCCGGCAAACTGGCTCTGTCTTTGAGCCGTTCGTCGATTCAAGCCTCCGGCTTTGCCGGACGTCGCCGATTGACCCAGTTGCTCCAGGTTATTTGTCCTTCGTTTTGTACAACTGCGCCAGTTGTATCAACAGCGTTTCCAGCTTCCGGTAATATTCGTCTTCGGAGATTTGCGACTTGGTTTCGCGCAGACCGGCGATGGCTTGTTCCAATTCGTCGCGGCGGGTGCGTTGCGCGGGCGACAACTGTTGCTCCTGCGCGCTGCGGACCAGGTGAAACTGGTGCGCCCGCAAGCCATCCACGGCGGCGTCATCCTTGGCCTTGCGGACCGCCCGGATCCCACGGAACCAATCCGCCGGCGTGCCGAGGCCGTCGCCGTTGTCGTCGAGTAAGGCATGCTCGGTGGCCAGGCGACCTTCGGTTTGGTAAAACTCCGCGGTCTGCCGCGACGCCGTCAGGAACGCTTCGAGTAACGAGGTCTGGCCGTCCTTGTCCAGGTCGCATTTAAGGTCGGCAATGGACGTGGCCAGGTACTGGCCGAAGTGCGCGAAATTCAGTTCGCTGCCGCTTCGAGTGGCGGTAACCACGACACGGTTTGAGGCCGACAACCGGTTGATGAACGGTCCGCTGGCCGAGGCCGTGTTGATGATGGCCACGGGCCGATGGAACGGTTGCAGCCACGTGGCCAGTTCGGTGGCGGACAAATCGGGGCCGCGCAAGTTGAACTTCGCTTCGTGGCCGTCAAACGTGCCGTGCCCCATGAGCACCAGCCACAGTTCGTTGGCGCTGTCTTTCGGTTCGTTGCCCAGAATGGCTTCGAGGCGCTCGTGGTCATTCGTTTTGCCCTCAGGACCAAGGCCAACCACAAGGCACCGCGCCATCGCCTGGGTGCAGGCTTGTGACCACTGATTGGCCCATTCGGCAAATTGTTGAGCAAACTCTTCTTCGCCGGGCGCACCGATGGTGAGGACCACGGTCGTCTGGCTGTTGGTGGCTGAGGGAGCGGCGGGCACTGCTGTTATGCCGACGGAGAGAATGAAGAGTGCGAACCGCAACCATCCCGTGAGCCGGGGGAGCGCGCCCGCCCCGGGCGCTGTGGTTGGCGCCTCGCCAACCACATTCGAGCGGCTGAGACGCCTTGAACCAATGAATGTGGCTGCGTTCGTGAGAACGCGGCTAATTTTAAACGGAGCCACAACGCCAGCAGGACTGTTCTGGCGTTCCCCAAAAAGCGACCGGATTGCTTTCTTCTGGTGGTGCCATTTCATCGCGTTAGTCAGCCGCGTTCTCACGAACGCAGCCACGCCAACTGGATCGATGCGGCCAAAGCATACCCTTTTCATGGCACCCCTTTCCAGCGGCGCACGCCCCATTCGGCCAGCAGGCAGGCCAGCGCAAACGCGAACATGACTGGCGTGTGCCACAAGGGAAACGTCCAGGCCTCCATCACGGGCGCGTGGCGATTGGGCAGTTTGCGGGCGAACTCAGCCAAGCTGTTGGCGGTTACCATTTCGCCACCGGTTTGCCGCGCAAGGTTTTCCAGCAACGCCACGTTGGGCGTCAGCGAACGAAATTCTTCGGCGGCCAAATCAGTGCTCCAGCCGGTCGTTGCGCGGCCCACTTCGGCGCCGACGGCATTGGTCACCACCGCCGTCGCCCGATAACCGCCGGCGGCGTGTGGCACGTAGATGGCTTCGTAAACTCCTGCCTCCTGCGCCGAAGCCTCGGCCCGCAAACGAACCGTGTTCGTAGCCAGGCCGGTGGCGGAGTCGAGCAGCGTGGGCTGGACTTCAATCATCACCGCCGCATTGTCCAACGGCTGGAATTTCGGATCCTTTACCTGGACCCGGAGTCGGACCGCACTGCCGTTCTCGTCGGCGGGATGTTCGACTTGCAACTCCACCGCATTGGGTACGTCGGCAACCAGCCAACGCGCCAATTGTCGCCAGGCCTTGTCGAGATCGCGATGTTGCTCCGCGTCGTGCAGGCCCCAACGCCAGAAATCGCCGATGGTCAGCGCGGCGGTGCGGCCGCGGCCAAAGTGTTGCACCGCCAGCGCCGGAAACGTGTGCCCCGCCTCGTCGGTCGCCGTGGCGATGATGCTCGCGCCAGGCTTGACCTCGCGCAAGCGATTCATCACCTCGAATGGCGCCTGTTCCTTCAAGCGCGCCCGTTCGTCGGTTTCGTTGTCGCGCAAGCGGGCCCACGGTTGCAGCCAACCTTCGCGCGAGAGATCAAACCGCACCGGCTCGGGCGCCTTGACGGTCACGCTGGAATCCAAATACACCGGCAGCATGTCCCCAATGGGCGTGCGTTGATACTTGCCATTTTGGAAGGATTCCATCCCGCCCAACATGAGAAAACCGCCGCCGCGTTCGGAAACAAATTTCTGCAACAACGTCGCCTGGTCGGGCGCGAAGAAGTCCGCTTCCACGTCATCAACGATCACCGCATGATAGCCGTACAAATCCTCCGGTGTTCGCGGAAAACCGGCGCGCAGTTCCAGTTCGTCGCGGGTGTTCAAACGCACGAGCACCGGTTGGTCGTAGCGCTCGACGTCTTCGGGTGCCTGATTGCCAAAGCCGCGATACAACGGGTTGCTGCTTTCGCCGGCCCGTCCCCGGAAATCGAACTTCGGTTCGCGCCGGGCAACGCGGATCAAGCCGACCAGTTGAATTTGTTGATCGGCCTGGAGCGCGCGGTTGAGGAACTTGTATTCCCAATTCGGCCGGCCGCCGACGTACAGAATCCGATACGGTCCTTGCCCGCGGTCCACCGCCAACACGCGGCGGTTGTTCGCCAACGTGGCCTCGGGCGACGCGTTGGTGCGGACGAATTGATCCTGTTCATTCCGGGCCGCCACGCGCAGCCGGTAAAAGGAAAGCCCGTTTTGTTCAGGTCGGAATTGAAAGCGAAACGCGAGCTTCTCGCCGTTCTGTGGCGCGCGTTGCGTTTGCTCGCTGACTTGGTTTCCCTGCCGATCGCGCAGTTGAGCGACGATGGGTTCGCCCGCGTACCCGATGGCCGAGACGTCGGCTTGCACCGTGACCGGCGCGTCTTCGAACGAGGTTTGGCTGACGTTGACTTGTTCCAGGGCGAGGTCCTGGTTCGGGCCGCGCTGGCCGATCACGACCGGATAAACGGGCGGCAGCCCGGACCAATCCGCCGGCGCGGAACCGAGATCGGTGGCGTTGCCGTCGGTCAGCAAAAGGATGCCGGCTAATGGTCGGCCTTGATAGCGGTCGCGTAAATTGTGCAGCGTGGTCCCCAGGGCTGTCGAACGTCCGTCGAAGTCGAGTTCTGAGAAATCCCGCGTGGCTTCCAGTCGCGAATCGAACAGGTAGCGGCGCGTTTCGAATTGTTCATCCAGTTGCGCCTGCCATCCGGATTGGGGATTGGCCAGCAATGCTTTGAGTTCCTCGCCGCGACTGCGGTTTTCGTCGCGGTCTTTGATCTGCAGGCCCTGGCTGTTGTCGGCCACGATCGCGAACAGGTTGGCGCCGGGCCGGGCGCGTTGGCCGCTCCACAGCGGTTCTAACAGGCATAGCGCGAGAGCTGTGAGTCCAAGCATTTTGAGCGTGAGACACAGCCAGCGCCAGCCGCCTTTGGCCGGCAGGGAGCGGTAACTCCAGAACAGGAGCAGCAGGGCAGCCACCAACGCGCCGCTGGCGGGCCACAGCCAGGACCATCCTGAAAATGTCAGCGCGGCGATCATTGGTTACTCCACTGGGCGTTGGCGGTACGTGGTGTCGTCAGAGTTGCGTGGGTCGCGCCGCGAATGAAAGTGGGAGCAAGCTCCACGCACTCCAAACGCTGCGCGAGGTTTGGTCGGACCAGTGGGCAACGTCGCCCTAGCGTTTGGAGTGCGTCCGGCTTGCCGGCGCTTTTGCACCCAACGTGGCGCGACAATTTTGGCAGCAGCCGTTTTGGCTTCGGGACACACGAGTCATTCGAAAGCGGCAGAGGACTGCCGCACTCCAAGACGCTGTCGCGCTCAACGGATGCACCGTTTGGCGCAAGACTCCGATTGCCACCGCGGGCCATTTCCCGTTTCACGAACTTCTCGATAAACGTCACGCCCGTCACTTGTCTTTGCCCAACTTTTCGTAATAACGGCGCACCAGTTCGGAGTAACGGGTCGGTACCGGGTCGCGGTCGATGGGCACCAGTGACTCTTTGGATTCGCGCCGGGCCAGTTCTTCGGTCAGACGCTGACGCACTTCGACGAGGGGCTTCACCACTTGCAGCCGCACCACCGCCCAATCGGGCTTCTGCTGGCCACGCTTGAACTCCTGGCGCGTCAGGCGGGCCCGTTCGCGGGCGGTGGCCACCTGGCTGCGCAACTCCGGTTGGTCGAGCATCTCTTCGACGTTGCGCAACCGGTCGGACCATGGGCCGAAGTTGTTCCCCGTGATCGGGCCGTTGCGCCGGGTGAAGTTCTCATTGAGCCAATCCTCCACGCCATTGCGCAGCCAGCCGCCCACGTTGCCATTATTGGCGCCGCGGTTCGCGCCTGCGGAAGCCGCGCCGAGGCGGTTTCGTTGTCCGGCATTGCGTGAGCCCGCCCGATTTCCCTCGCGTTCCGAAGGCGTTGATTGATCGGCGCGCGCTTGTTCACTGCCGGGTTGTTGAGCCGACGGGTTGGACGGATTGGACCGATCCGACGGGTTGGACACTGACCCGCCAGGCCGTTGCCCGTTCCCCTGAGCCTGCGAATTCTGGTTTTGCTGATCTGACGGCGAAGCCTGCGAAGAAGCCTGTTCGCCCTGGCGTTGCCGGGAACCATTGCCTTGCGGCGAACCGTTCTGTTGCTGGAAACCCTCGCGTTGCGCTTGGGCATTTTGGTTGGCTTGTTGGCCGTCAGCTTCATTCGGCGACTGCTGATTCTGACTCCTTGCAGAATTCTGTCGATCTTGGCGATTGGCGCGCGCGCTACGAGCGGCGGAAGCAAGTTCATTCGTTCCGCCGGCGCCGGCAAGCTCGTTGGTCTGGGCTTGTGCCATCTCCCGGTTGAGTTGCTGAACCAGGTCGTTGATCTCCTGGCGGGCCAGACGCAAGGCTTCGGTTTCATCACCGAGCACACTTTCGGCGGCGCGCTCGACGCCTTGTTTCAATTGCCCAATTCCCGCGCGGGCGCGTTGCTCCGTTTGGCCGGCTTGCGGGAGATAGCCCTGCCGCAACATCTCGGCGGTCCAGTCGAGCGCCTTGGCGGAATCGTCCTGCTGGCTCTGCTGGAGGCGATCGTAAAGCGAGCGCGTCAGCAAACGCTCACGCAACAGTTCGTCCTGCAAATCCCGCGGCGTCCGGGCGTCTTCCTGATTGAACTTGCGGATCGTGTCATAGAGTTGCTTGGACAACAGCGGCTCGGTGGTTTCGGCCTGCTGCGAAACTTGCGTGGCCTGGTCGAGCAAATTGGTCAGGCGTTGCGTTTGTTCGGACAGTTGGTTGAGCAACGCTTCGCGCTCCCGGGAATCGCTGAGCCGTTGCTGCCGGCTGTCCGCCAAGTTATCCAGGTTGTTGCTGACCTGCTCCTGTTGCTGCGCCAACTGGCGGGCGTCATTGCGCATCTGGCGCATGTCCTCTGCGAACTGGCTGGCGCTTTGTTGGCGCATCTCGTCGCGCGTATCCTGCAACTGCCGTTGCGCCCGCGTGCCGGCCGCCAGCGCCTGCGACACCGACTCGCGCTCGGCGGCCTCGGCGGCCCGCTGGATGTCGTTCCGGGCCTGGTCCAGTTGCTGGCGTTGTTCGCTCATCCGCGATTGGTTTTCCGGGCGGGACATGCGTTGCTGGAGTTCGTCCACGTCCGCCAACATTTGCTGTTCCTGCTCGCGCAACCGTTTCAAGCGACGCTGGATGTCCTCGCGTTCCTGATCGCTCTTGGCTTCCTGGAGAGCGGTCTGCAATTCCTTGAGCCGCTCGTTGAGATCGTCCTGCCGCCGCGCCAATTCCTGCAACCGGTTGATCACCTGCAATTGCTCGCGGCGCTCGGCACTTTGCGGCGGCTGCGCCTGAGCCTCGCGCTGGGTTTCGTAACGGTTTTCCTGCTCGGTCAAATCCATCTGGTTGAGCTGCTGCTGGCGGGCTTGCTGGCTGCTGCTCTGACTGCGGCTCTGGCTGTTGCGGCTGCGGACCACTTCATGTTCGCGCGCTTGTAATTTCAGCAGCGCCTGGTAGGCGGATTGTTCGGAGGCCAGGGCCTGGGGCAAGGACGCCGGCGAATTGGTGGCGGCGGTTAAATGGTTCAGCGCCTGGTCCATTTCGTGAGTAACAGCGGTCCAGAGCGCCTGGGAACTGGGATCGGGCGTGCGTTGCTGTTGCGCGTTGGCTTGTTCGAGCGCCTGGGCTTGGGCGTCGCGCACGACGGGCGCGTCCTTGCGGTATTGCGGCGTGACGGTTGATTCCGGCCGGCGTTGCAGCTTCCAAGTGGCGTTGATGACCTGCTTTTGCAGTTCCGCCAGCCGCGCCGTTTGACTGCCCCCCTGTTGCGATTGCTCGCCGGACTGGCTCTGGGATTGTTGGTCCGCCTGGTTTTGCTGGCCCTGGCGATAGATTTCGTCGAAGGGCCGGACTTCGCCGAAGAACATGTCGCTCATGGTCCGGCGGATTTGTCCGTCCGGGCCAATGTCATCGGCCCAGGTGAACCAGGAGATCAATTGGTCCGGCTGCGACGGCCAGGTCTTCGAGTCGCAAGAGATAATTGAAGGTGCGCTTTTCCTTGCCGGGAACCGGTTGGCCCAGTTCGATGAATTTCGTTTCTTGGCCGGCCATCGTGTAGGCCAGGCCGTATTTCTGCACGCCGAAATCATCCCAGACCGTGCCGGAGAAATTGATTTCCTCGAGCGGCGATGGCCGCCAGTCGCCACGCGGCGAGGCGAGCTTCAATTCCGGCGTGCGATTCTTCAGCACGTCGATGACAAATTGCGCGGGTACCTTGTTGGTGCGGCCTTCAGCGTCCACCAGTTGGAGTTGGTACGTCTGGCTGGTTTGCAGCGGGAATTGATTCAGTTGCGCCATGGCGCGATTGGGGGCCACGGCGAGCGGCAACACCGATTTGTCTTTGGCCACGAGTTGGGCCGAAGCGACGGGCTTGTTGAGTTGCAGGGCCAAATCCAGTCGCGTGCCCTCAACAGCACTGAGTCGGCGCGTGTTCTCGATGCGTTTTTTGGCCAGGCCAGTGTAATCCGGGTATTGCAGTTCGGCATCAGCGCGTTCGAGGCGGGGATATTCAAAAACGGTCACTTTGAAATCCGGCGTGCGCTGGCCGGTGTATTCGACGTGATACACAAAATCTTCCGCAACCTCCGGCACGTTCCCGCCAAACACCGGATCGGCCAGCGTTTTGACCAGCGGTTGACGACGACTGCTTTCCGGCGTTTGGCCGATGACCAGGTCCACGTCCGCGGGGACGGGTCCGGTGAACCGGGCCAGGACCACCAGGCTGTTACCGCGTTCGATGGTGGTGTCGCCGGGAGTCACGGAGACGCTGCTGGTTGGCACCACTGCCGGCGGGGGAATATTTGCCTTCGACACGCGCAAGCCGAAGAGCGCCGTGACGAAAAAAGCTAAGGCCACCCAATGCGCCGCCTGCGCCCAGAAAAGTCGCGAAGTCGGCACGGCAGCGGTCCACTTCCTCTGCTGGCTGTGCTCGATGGCTTCCTGCAATACCCGATGCTGGAGATAATTGAGTTCCTGTTGATCATTGGTCTGCTGTTCGACCGCCGTCAGCAGCAACGCGTGCAGTTCGGGGTGTCGCTGCTCGATCTGCCGAGCCAGTCCGCGCACGTTCGGAGCAACACGACGACAGCGCACCGCAATGGCCAAAGCCGCAATCATGCCGGCGATAGCCAAAATCGGCAGCGTATTGGGCGAAGTCCAGCCAGTGGATCGCTGGAGGAGGACGAAGCCCAGGCCCACAGTGGCCGCAATGATCCACCATAACGCGAGGCGGCGCCAAAGTTGCAGGGTCTGGTGGCGGCGGGCCACCGGTTCGAGTTGGGATTTGAGCAGCGGGTCGATCATGATGTCACTTCTGCTACGGTTGCCGGCCGGCGGGCGAGCCAGCCAGCCAACCAGGATTCCACGAACAACACCACTATAGCCGCAACGATCAGCCAGCGCCACAGCTTCTGATGGTTCTCCAACTCGGCGTTGAGCAGGTGCGTTTTCCGCTTGGCTGCTCGCACGGCCGCAGTCGGCGTTTGATGTTCCATTGGCACGCCCAACCGTTCCAGTTCATCGAAGGGCAGGGGAGCAGTGCGGCTTTCGGCAGCGTCGAGGTTCACGGCAAATTGTACGGGGGGTTGCACCGACGTGATGGTGTAAATGCCGGGCAGTGCGTCTGCGAAAAGTCGGATTCGTTGGAACTCAGTTGCGCCGTCGAACCATCGGGCAGACGAACGGTCCAGCCGGCATTCGTCGAATTGGCCAACGAGCGCAGCGGGATCACGTCGCCCACAAAAAACTGCGGGCGGCGGCGGCGGCGTGCCGCCGCTCAATTCGAGCAGCGAATAGAGCAGCGGAACGAATTTCGAACTGAGCGCCAATTGGCTTTCGGCCGGCGGCCAGCCCGAGGCCAGCACGAGCAACCGGCCTTTGCCGACCGGCACTTCGAACAACGCTGCATCGCCGGTATCGAATTTCGCCAGTACCCGCGCATCCGGAATCGCATGCCGCATCTACGCGGCGGTATTTCCAGAAATGAATCTTGGTGAAATCGCTGTAGCGCGGATCGGCGAACGGGGTCGAGCAGCGGATGTTTGAAATCAATCTCCGCCAACATCGCGTAATTCTTTACGGTAGCTTCCTCGACGGGAATACGATCCACTTCCAGTATCCTTGCCAGGGCGGGCGCGCAGTTGGTGCCGGTGACGGAGAACAAAACCGTTTTGCCTTCGACCATCAAACGGCGCAGCACCCCGGCTTGCGTTTCTGGCAACGGCGCGGTGGCGATCACCAGAGCTACGTTCTCCAACTCGGAAGGCTGAATTGGGTCGTCGGGTTTGTGCGCGAGGACTTCCACCGCTTGCCGGCGGGTTTCCTGAAAGGCGCGTTGCAGGAAGTAGAGCGGTTGCTTGGTATCTTCGGACGAGTCCGTTCCTAAATACAGAACCCGGTTCTGCGCGGGTTTCGGCGGGATGACGAACACGGTGTTGTCAAAATCCTCGGTGTCGCCGCGCAGCAGCAGTCGGTTCGGTGTCGAATTAGTCGGTGGTTCGGGAGCGGGCGTGACGCGCGTTTGGCCGGGCGGCACATAAACATCCACGGCGGCGCCGGCGAAGGTTTTGCCGTCGGCGCCCGCCCAGCCGATTTGGAATTGTTCGCGGTGCGAATCCGACGCGTTGCTCACCCGCACGCGCAAGGTGGGCTTGGGAGACTTGGGATCGGCCTCGTCAGCTTCAGGGCGCAACTGGAGACCGGCATTGACCGATTGTTTGACTTTGACCGATTCGAGTGTCAGTTCGACATCGCGCGGCCACTCGTAAGCTTGTAAGGGCCCAAGCCGGCTGCCGGATTGGAGGTCGCTAATCAAGACGATTTGGCGCGGGCCAAAGGTGGGTTTGTCATCGGCTTCCTCCAGGGCTTCGGCGGCGGTGATCAGCGCCTGGCCCATCTGCGTGTCGGACCAATCCGGGGACGCCTCGGACAACCGCCCCACCGCCAGGCCGACCCGGTCTCCGACGGACGCGGCATTCCATTGGGCGAAGGTGACCAGCCGATTGACCCGCTGGCCGAACGTAAACACCGCCACCTGGTCGCCCGGCTTGGTTTGACGCAAAATGGTTTCGGCTTTTGCCCGGGCGTCGGGCCAGAGGTTTCCGCGTCGCATGCTGGCGCTGTTGTCCACCAGCAGGACCATACGTTTGGCCGTGTTATTTGAAGCGGGATTGCTGGCGCCGGTTTTGATGAAGGGCCGCGCAAAACCGAAGGCCAGCAGCGCCAGCACGGCGCAACGCAGCAACAGCAGGAGAATGTGTTCAAGCCGGCTGCGCCGGGTGAGCCGCGGCGGACTGGGCAGTAGAAACATGAGCGAGCTGAACGCCGTGCGGTTCCGCGTGGTGCGCCGAATTAGGTGGAACACCACCGGCAGCGCGATGGCCAATCCACCCAGCAGGAACAATGGCGCAAGAAAACTCATGCGGACACCTGGCGTTTGAAGCGTTTCACTTTGCGGCTCCGGTGCATGCGTTCGCGCAGGAAATCGAACAGCGCCAGTTCGAGCGGTTGGTTGGTGGCAACCCGATAATAGCCGGCGCCGAGTTTCTGGCAGGCGGCGCGAATGGCGTCGCAGTGCGCGTCGAGTTTGCGCAGATACGTTTTGCGGGTGCTGCCGGGATCAATGAAGAAATCGCGACCGGATTCCAAGTCGTAAAACATCGCGGCCTGGTCGAAGTCAAACGAAACCTCCGCCGGATCGAGCAGGTGAAAGAGCAGTACCTCGTGACCGCAAGCGGTGAGACCCAGGAGTTGTTTTTCGAGGTTTTCAATCGGCGCCAACAGGTCGGAAATCAGCACCATCAGGCCACGCTTGCGCACGATTTCCACGATCCGTTGCAGCGGCGCGGCGAGATCCGTCGCCCGACCCCCAGCGGTCTTTTCCAAGGCCAACATCAAGTGCCGCAAATGGCCGGTGCGGTGGCGCGCGGGCAGGTAATCGCGGATTTGTTCGTCAAAGGTGAGCAGGCCGACGGCGTCGCCTTGCAGGTAAAGAAAGTAAGCCAGTGTTGCCGCCAGCGTGTTCGCGTATTGCGCCTTGGTGTAACCGGTCGAGCCATAAGTCATCGAGCGGCTGTTGTCGGCGAGCAGGTGACAGCGCAGATTGGTTTCGTCTTCGAACTTCTTGATGAAGTAACGGTCGCTGCGGGCAAAGAGCCGCCAGTCAAGATAACGGGGATCGTCGCCGGGCGTGTATTGGCGGTATTCGGTGAACTCGACCGAAAACCCGTGATACGGGCTGCGATGGATGCCGCTCCAAAAGCCTTCGACAACCACCCGCGCGCGCAACTCGAGGTTGCGGATGCTCATCAGCGTCTGCGGATCGATGAGCGCGGACTTGGCGTGCGAAGGATGGGGCGGAGCCATCGTCATGAGGCGAGCGGAGTCTTGACGGTTTCCAATAATCGTTTGGTAACGGTTTCGACGGTCACGCCTTCCGCCTCGGCCCGGTAATTGAGCAGGATGCGGTGACGTAACGCCGGGTAGGCCAGTGCCTGAATGTCTTCCAACGTCACGTGCGCCCGGCCGTGGAACAACGCTCGCGCCTTGCCCGCCAGCACCAGGAATTGTCCGGCGCGGGTGCCGGCGCCCCAACTGACCCATTCGTTGACGAAGTCCGGCGTGCCTGCTTGCTGCGGTCGCGAGGCGGCGGCCAACCGCACGGCGTAGCGCACGACCTCCTCGGCCACGGGCACCTTGCGCACCAGTTCGTGAAACTTCAGCACGTCCTCGCCGGTGAACAGCGGTTCAATCGGCGCGGCGGGTCGAGCGGTGGTTTGCACGCACCACGGCCACTTCGTCGTCCTCGGGCAGATAATCGATCACCACGTTGAACATGAACCGATCCAGTTGGGCTTCCGGCAACGGATAGGTGCCTTCCATCTCGATGGGGTTCTGGGTGGCGAGGACAAAGAATGGTTCTTCGAGCGGATGGCGCACGCCGGCAGCGGTCACCTGATGTTCCTGCATGGCTTCCAGCAAGGCGGCCTGCGTCTTGGGCGGCGTGCGGTTGATTTCGTCGGCCAGAATCATGTTGGCGAATACCGGGCCGGGAATGAAGGCCATCTTCCGGTCCGCCGCCGGTTTCCTGAAGAATCTCAGTGCCGGTGATGTCCGCCGGCATGAGGTCGGGCGTGAACTGGATGCGCTGGAACTTCAGATGGAATATGCGCGCGATGGATTTCACGAGCAGCGTCTTGGCCAGGCCCGGCGCGCCGGTGATCAGGCAATGGCCGCCCGCCAACAAGGCGATGAGGATTTGCTCGATCACGTCCCGCTGGCCAACGATGACCTTGGCCAGTTCGGCTTCGATGCGCGCGCGGCCGGCGTTGAGTTGTTCGACGGTTGCGCGGTCGGCGGCGTGGGCGGTGGAAACTGTTTTTTCCGCAACAGGATTATCAGGGGTGGTAAAGCTCATGGTGATTAGTGGGTCATGGCGTAAAAGACGACGTTGACGGCAAGCGGGTAGGCAATCTTCTCGGAGAAGTGCTCGAAGTAATAGTGGTTGTCGCCTTCCCATTCCCAACCGTCGCCGTTGTCGGTGTTGTGGGTGGCGAACACCATGATGCGGCCCTGGTCGTCGAAGATGGCCCGATGGTGTACTTCGTGGGCGTCGGGGCGTTCCCAGGTGACCCCCGTGTATTCGCTTTCGGTGCCGGTTTGGACGTTCGGGATCTGGCCTTTGGATTTGATGTCGAAGACGCAGTGGTAAAGCATGTTGGTCAGCGGCAGTTCGACAAAACTGCGGTCGCGAAAGACCTTCTTCATCTGGTTCTCCATACTGTCCCATTCGCTTTCGCCCCAGAAGTCGTCGAGCCACAAAAAACCGCCGTTGAGCAGATACTTGCGCAAGGCAGCCGCTTCGTCGTCGTCGAGATAAAGGCTGCCGGGCTCGACCATGTAAATGAACGGATAGTCGGTCAGATGTTTGTCCGTGAGCCGCAGGAAGCGCCCGTTGGGATCGACTTTCAGGGCGGTCATTTGTTGCAAGCGATAGGAGAGATTGAGATCGCTGTCGGGTGCGTCGGTGTCCCAGGGTGCGCCCCGGCTGTAAGGCAGACTATCGCGCTTGATGCGGGCGAAAGTGAACACGTCCTTTTCGAAGCCGAACAGGTTGGTCCAGTTCGGCGTCTCGTAACCGTGTTGGGGAATGTCGCGCGGGGTTTGGTATTGATCGTTGTCGCGGTAATAATACCCCCGGCCATAACGGCGTTGGGCGAAGCCGCTGCTGGTGGCGAGCAGGAGGAGGAGAAGAAGTAAAGTGAGCGGTTTCATACGTCAAAACCAATGGCAATCTCCGTCTTTTGTCCGTTCGCACCAAGGCCACACGATGAACTGAATGCGTCCAACATTTCAAACCAGCGGAATGCAATTCTCCCTCTCCCCCGGGGAGAGGGCCGGGGTGAGGGGGAAGGAACCGCACCGCTACGCATGACGCTTGAAAATTGCCGAGGGCGCTCGCCGTTCAATGCGCACCGGTTGCGCAGGTCGAACGCGCCGTTCCCCCTCACCCTAACCCTCTCCCTGGGGGAGAGGGAACCGCAGGCGGACGATGCGAGAAGTTTGCAGGAAGCAACTGCAATCTCCGTCTTTTGTCCGTTCGCACCAAGGCCGCACGATGAACTGAATGCGTCCAATATTTCAAACCAGCGGAATGCAATTCTCCCTCTCCCCGCAGGAGAGGGCCGGGGTGAGGGGGAAGAGAACTTCCGACTTGCCGAACACGCCGACTTCGGCAGAATGCCGCCATGACTCCGCCCAAGTTCACGAAGATCGCCCGCACTCTTCGTAAGCGCGACACGTGGGCTGAACAACTTCTTTGGAAGTGGCTTCGTGATCGGCGATTCTCCGCATACAAATTCCGCCGACAGCATCCCTATCCTCCCTACATACTCGATTTCTTTTGTCTGGAAGCCTCGCTCAATATCGAACTCGACGGCGGGCAGCACGGAACGCCGGAAACCAAAAAGCGCGACATGGAACGCGATGCTTGGCTGGCGGCTCGTGGAATCAAAGTGCTTCGCTTTTGGAATGGCCGGTTGCGACGTGAAAAAGATGTCGTCCGGGACGCCATTTGGAACGCGTTGCAGGAGCGGGCGCCCCAACCCATGCCGGAGTATTGCCGGCCGATGCAGCCAGGAGTGAAACCACGCGGAGTTTAGTGATCGCGCGCTGTTCCCCCTCACCCTAACCCTCTCCCTGAGGGAGAGGGAACAGCAGTCGAGCGATGCGAGTTGTTCGTAATTACCAGTGGCAATCTCCGCCTTTTGGCCGTTTGAACCAAGGCCGCATGATGAACCGAACCTGTCCAGCATCTCAAACCAGCAGAGTGCAATTCTCCCTCTCCCCCAGGGAGAGGGCCGGGGTGAGGGGGAAGGAGGCGTACGGCTATCCGATGCACTTGAAAATCGCTGAGGGCAATCGTTGTTCAATGCGGACCGGCTGCGCAGGTCGAACGCGCCGTTCCCCCTCGCCCTGACCCTCTCCCTCAGGGAGAGGGAACAGAAGTCGGATGATGCGAGTCGTTCGTAAAGACTAATTGCATGTCTCGCCCTTTGTCCGTTCGCACCGAGGCCACACGATGAACTGAACGCGTTCAACATTTCCAACCAGCGGAGTCCGATTCTCCCTCTCCCCCAGGGAGAGGGCCGGGGTGAGGGGGAAGGAGACGCCTGCCCACCAGTGATAGGCACTTCACTCCGACCTGTGTGAACGGCGCTCATGTTTGGGGCTTGTTTTTCGCCGCGACACCGTCTTTTAGGACGGGGGCGGCCCGGTTCATTTCCAACAGTAATCGAAGCGCGGCGCGGAAGCGCGGAGCGTCTTCGAGGGCTTGCAACAGGTGGCGTTTGGCGGAATGGTCGCCGATCTGATTGAGCAAACGCGCCAAGTTGTAATGGAGTTCCACCGGATTGGCGGGATCAAGTTTCAGCAGGGCCTGATATGCCTCGATGGCCGGTCGCGGTTCGCCCAGGGCCTCGCTGGCTTCCGCCAGGTAACGATGCGGCGGCGGCACGAGCGGATTGACGGCGAGATAACGGCGCGCATTCAGCGCTACGGCGGGCCAGTCTTTGGCGGCGGCGTCCAGTTCCATCAGGCGCAGATAGGCGTCGGTGGCGGCGGCGTCACGGGCGGCGAGTTGCTTCAGTGCCTGATGTTCGAGATTGGTTTCGTTCAGTTCCCGATGGGTCTGGGCCAGCATCCCGTACGCGTTGTCGGGGCCAAGGTAGTCCGGACATAGCTTGATGAGGGTTTCGAGCGGTGCTTTGGCTTCCTGCCATTGCCTGCCGGCAACCAACGTCTGCGCGCGATGCATCAAAGCATAGAAGTTTGTGGGATGAGCACTGGCCCACGTGGCCAATGCCTCGGGATCTAGTGCAGCGCGTTGTGGGGCAGTCGGTGCGTTTCGACGAGATTCCCCGTTCGCGCGGCCTTGGGCGAGTTGCTCCATCGGGGGCTTTTCCCAATCGAGCGCCGGCCCCAGTGCTTTGGCGCGTTCCCGGGCAAACGCGGCGAAGTCTTTTTCCAGTGTGGCCATGGGTGCGGTGTGTGCCTCGATGGCGTGATTGATTTCGGTGCCGTCCGCCAGGTCGTGCAATATGGCTTTCAGTTGCTCCAGGCCGAAACGCTTTACCAAAAACTCCACCACCAGCGACGATTCGTAGTACGCCAAACTGAAGATGCTCCGGCGTGGGCGGTGCGAGAAAGGCGCTGCTCAAATCGGCAATGGGCGTCAGTCCATCATCAAGGACCATTTCCCGATACCGCGGTGTCATACGTTGGCCCCAAGTCGGATTGGTCTGGCTTTCCTCATAGACCGAAATGCCTTCGCTTAGCCAACGGGGCATTTTGTTGCGGGTCAATTGCAGCGTGACGACATGACAAAACTCGTGCCAGAGCACCGCCTGCCAATTGGCCGCGTGCGCTGATGGCGAGGCGGGACTGTTGGCAGTGATCACCCGGCCAAAGCAGACGCCGAGATAGCCGGGGTTGTCCGGCATGCCGAACGTGCGCACGCCGAAATCCTTTGGATCGGGGAAGATCTCCACCACCGTGGGCTGCTTGATTTCGAGCCCGTATTTCGCGCACAGGTTGCTCTTGGCTTGGTCCAGCAACGCCAACGCGCGCTGCCCGTAAATGTCTGCTTCGTCCCCCTTCATCCGCACGATGAAATCGCGGTTGGTGACGGTTTGGAACTTCTGCATGGTTTCGCGCAGGGTGACCAGGTTGTAAGCCGTGACATCGTAGCCGTCCTCATCGTGAACTTTCTCCGCCATTGCCCAACCTTCTGCTTCGTCGCCCAAACGCAGCAGGTCCTGCGCAAGTTGGGCTTTGGCGGGCAGGTAATCGGCGTCAAACGCCAGCGCCTGGCGTTGGTGCGCCGCGCCTTCAGCGAACCGGTATTTTTGCGACAGCTTTAGGCCAATCAAATACTCGACACGCGGATTGGTCTTCCAAAAGCGCAAGGCGGTTTCGCGGGCGGCTTGCTCTTTGTCCGGGTGGTTTTCCAAATGTTCGATCACCGCCTGGTAGGCCCAGGCGTCGGGGTGCCAGGGATTAACCTCGCGAATACGGTCCAGCACCTTGGTGGCGCCGGCATATTCCTCCGCGTCGATCAAATGGTCCACCATCAACAGCAGACTGGGCACGTGATTGGTGTTCTGGTTCAGCGCGGCGGCAAGTTCGCCCTGCATCTGGATCTGTTCGCTGGGCGCATAAGCGCGGGCCAGACCGTAGTGGAAGTCAGGGTCGTCAGGGAAACGCTTGAGCCCTTCGCGATACACTTTGGCGGCCAGTTCAAAGTCGTGTTTGTCTAAAGACAGTTCACCGCTGGCCAGGTAAGCCTCGCGCAAATCCGGATCCTCGCGTTTGGCCGAATCATACACCTGTTCGAGAATCAGTCGCGGATCGGCGCCCAACAGCAAGAGCGTCCGGCCAAAAGCCAGCCGGTTGACCGGATCCCGATAGGCCCAGGGGCGGGTCCGGATCAGCAGGTTGATTTGCCGCAGCATGCTCTCGGCCTCGTCGGTCTGACCGTTGCTCAAATACACTTCCCGACCCAGCAGGCGCAGCCGGATGCTCGTGGAGTATTGCTCGAGCGCATTGGTGATGGCCGACCGCGCCTCGGCATATCGGCCCAGCGTGAGCAACGTTTTGGCGCGCACCAACCGCCAGTCCTCCTGATACCGGTCATTGCGAATCGCCTCCTCCGCCATCGCCAAAGCATTGGTGTAGTGGCCGGTACGGAACTGGTCCCAAGCGTCATCCGGATCGGCGCCGTGAACGGCGGTTGCGGCGACTCCGAGGCCGGTGACCAAAGTCAGAACGAAGGCGACGATGGCCTGCCGCCAGCAGCAAATCGCCCCGCAAGTGCGGTTTGCGTTCTGACTAATCTCGAACATGCCTGTATCTAAACCCATTTGCTCTGATAACACAAGGACGGCTACCGGGAATGTTTGGCTTTCCCCGGCCCATCATCCATCGCCGGCATTCCTTCAATCTCAATCAATGTCTTCACATTGGAACGCTGTGGGATGGGCCAACGGCGATCCGATCTTGTCCGGCAGGATGTCACAATCCCGGCGCGGGTCAAACTCGGAACCCAAGGAGAGAGGATGGGGAATCCGAAGGTCGAAGGCCGAAATCCGAAAGAAATCCGAAATCCCGATAGCAGCTCGGTTCTTATTTCTGCGACGTTTCAACTCCTCCACGGCCGCTCCGTTTCGGTTGACTGTCGCCAGCCCTCCTCGTTAGTCTGTTGGCTTGAATTAACCAATAACAACCAGCTTCTAAGTGTGTATGGCTAACAAGAAAAAAATAACGCGGCGTACGGCGATTCAAACCATGGCCGGCAGCGCCGCTGTATTGGGTGCCGCGGTGGCGAGTTCTCCGCTCGCACGGGCCGCCGATGAATCCTCGGCGAAACTCAAGGGCAACATCCATCATTCCGTTTCCAAATGGTGTTACGGCAAGATTCCGTTGGACCGGTTTTGCCAGGAAGTCAAAGCGATGGGCCTCGAGTCCGTCGAACTGTTGGGCCCCAAAGAATGGCCCGTCGTTAAACAGCACGGCTTGGTGTGCGCCATGTGCAATGGACCGGACAACATCGGCTACGGCTGGAACCGGGTGGACCATCACGACAAGCTCCTCGAGGGATTTGCCAAAGCCATCCCCGAGGTGGCCAGTTATGGGTTTCCCCACATCATCACTTTCTCGGGAAATCGCGGCGGTATGGATGACGAAACCGGCATCAAGAACTGTGTTCAGGGTTTGAAGCGACTCATGCCCATCGCCGAAAAGAACAAGGTGACCGTGGTCATGGAGTTGCTGAACAGCAAGGTGGACCACAAGGATTACATGGCTGACCACACCGCCTGGGGCGCCGAAGTTTGCAAACAGGTTGGGTCCGAGCGGCTCAAGCTGCTGTACGACATCTACCACATGCAAATCATGGAAGGTGACCTCATTCGGACCATCCGGGACTTCCATCAATACATTGCCCACTTCCACACCGGTGGCAATCCCGGCCGCAATGAAATTGACGAGACGCAAGAGATTTACTACCCCGCCGTCATGCGGGCCATCGTCAAGACTGGTTATCAAGGGTATGTTGGCCAGGAATTCGTGCCCAAGCGCGCTCCGCTGACTTCCTTGCGGCAAGCCATTCAGATCTGCGACGTTTAGCTTCGTTACAGCATGGCGGGTGTCGTTGGCTTGACCCTGTCCGGCTGAACCAAACATTTCACACTCGCAATAGCCGCTGATGTCAGGAGGCGGAGCGGATTCAGAGCGCGTCGAGTCCGCCTCTTTACGTCGGCGGCTAAAGTTTGTCGGTGATTTAAACGCGGTGTGAAATGGCGAGCTAACGGGCTTGCTGGGCCGGCTCGGGACTGGCTACAACTCGGGAGTGCAAATCGATCCTCAGGCCCCCGTTCTGGTCACCGGCTCCGCCGGTCGCATTGGACAAGCCGTCGTGTCCGCTCTGGCCGCGTGCGGTCGCCGGGTGCGCGGGTTTGACCTTCGGCCAACCCCGGGCACGGATGACTTTGTCGTTGGCAACCTGCAGGAATTGGAACCGGTGCGAAACGCAGCGGCCGGCGCAGCGGCGGTGATTCACCTTGGGGGCGTGCCGGACGATGACGATTTCCTGACCCGCCTGTTACCGGTCAATATTCTCGGCGCGCACAACGTGTTCGAGGCCGCCCGACTCAACGGCATCAAACGGGTGGTGCTGGCGAGTTCGGGTCAGGTCAACTGGTGGCAACAACTCGAAGGCCCGTGGCCCGTTCGGCCGGACGATCCCTATACGCCTCGCCATTGGTATGCCGTGGGTAAGATTTTCCTCGAAGCCGCCGGGCGGGCTTATGCGCGCAGTTTCGGCATGACGGTGCTGGCAGTTCGGCTGGGCTGGTGTCCACGAACGCAGGCTCACTTGGACGAAGTCGGCAACAGCCCACAAGCGCCTGACATTTACCTCAGTCCGGGTGATGCCGGCCGCTTTTTTGCCCGCGCCATCGAGGCGCCGCTGGAACCAAGTTTCGCGGCGCTTTACGTGGCGAGCCTGCCCGTCCGTCAGGCGGTATTTGACCTGCAACCTGCCAAAGATCTCCTGGCCTGGGAACCGCAAGACCAGTGGCCAACCGGCGCTACTGAGGGACTGGCAACCACGTGAGTATGAGTAGTTCGGAGCGATCCTCAGTGAGACTTTGGGCGGGCTGCGGATCGGCCCTGGGCGAGTTGGCCCTGTTCATCATCGCCACCGGTTTCAAGGCGCGCTGGCTGGCCGGGGAAATGAATCTGAGCACTGTCTCCGGCGATCTGGCCAATCTGCTGCTCTTGTTGGGGGCGGGCTGGTTGGTGCTGGGTTTCCCGATACGAATCCGCCGTGGCGTCATGCTCGGCATATCCCTCACCTTGAGTGCCCTGTTGTTCGCGGATCGCGTTCACTTCCGGGCGTTCGGTGACGTGATCAGCGCGCCGGAATTCGGGCACGCGGCGCAACTTTCCGAATTCGTCAGCGGAGTGTTCCCTTACGTGTACTGGCGCGACTTCTTGCTCCTGGTGGACATTCCGGTGTGGATTTGGCTGTTGAGTCGTAAGCGGTCTGCGCTGCCGGAGTTCCGCCCACGAGCCGTTGTCTGGCTGAGCGGTGCGCTGGTCTGCCTGGGCGCCTACGGTTTCGTCCTGCGCGAGTTTGTCGTCGCCCTGAGCGAGGAGCACGAATCAATGGTTGCCAATCGCGCGTTTGCCGTCCGCGAGAAAGGCCTCCTGACTTACCATCTGCTCGACGTTGTGGAAACCGTGCGCATCCACCCCGAGCGGAAGGCCGTGTCAGACCGGGACCTGGCCCGAGTGCGGCAGTGGTTCGCGTCGAAGCAGCCCACAGGATCAGACCTTCTGCCCTTCGGGGTAGCCCGGGGATGCAACGTGCTGTTTCTGCAAGTTGAGTCGTTGGAGGCATTCGTCATGGGATTGCGAATTGACGGCCAAGAGATTACGCCGCATCTGAATCAGTTGGCGCGGGAGCACTTTCATTTCAACCGGTTCTTCCCGCAAACGAGCCTGGGCAGCACTTCCGACGCGGAATTTTGTGCGCTGAATTCCCTCCTGCCGGCTGCTGAAGGCGTGGTGGCACGGCGCTATGCCGGGAACCGGTTTCACAGCCTGCCGCAAGTGCTGCACCCGCACGGCTATCACACGGCGGCCATGAGCGCATGTCATCCGAAGTTATGGAACATGGCTTGGATGCATCGCGCCTACGGCTTCGAACGGCGCTACTATTACGAGGACTTTGCCAACGGCCTCGAACACGAGTCGTTCATTCCCGACGATGTCTTTCTGACGCGGTGCCGCGAACTGTTGCGGGAACAAGCCCGCCCCTGGTTCGCCCACGTAATGACCATCACCAGCCACACCCCGTTCACGTGGCTCCGCCCGGAACAGCGGCGGCTCCGCCTGGAAACGTTGGCGGACACGCGGCTGGCCGATTATTTGCAATCGGTGCATTTCGTCGATGCCGTGATCGGCGAATTCCTGGAAGGTTTACAGACTGATGGATTGGCTCAGCAGACGGTGATCTTTATTTATGGCGACCACCATGCTTTGCCCATGGAAGAACGCGCGCGAATTCGCACGCTCGAATCCGATCCGATCGGGCTTCGCTTGGATGACCAGTTGCGCCGTCGCGTCCCGTTGTTGGTCATTGTGCCGGGTACGGCTCCGGGAGGCACTTGCGAGCGCATGGCCGGACAAATCGACCTGGCGCCGACTGTGTTGCACCTGCTGGGCCTTCCAGAACGCGAAGCCCGTTTTCTCGGGCAGAACCTCTTAGGCACGGCGCCACCGCTGGTGTGCTTCCGGAACGGGACGTTTGCCACGGCGGGACAGATGTTCCTCACCCCGGATGGCAAGTTCGAACGCGGCCATGGGGAGCCCATCGTGCCGGGGATGTCGCTCGATCCCGCGGGCGGCGCGAGGATCTATCGTGAAGTGCAGGAACGGATCTGGGTTTCGGATACGATCTTGGAATTCGACCTGATTCTGCGCCTCTTGAACGCATCGATCCAAGGACGGTAGAGCCGCGTTGCCTTAACTTGTCAACGACTCGACTTAAGAACACGGAAGCCGAGCGTCTCAGAAGAATCACCACCGGAGTTTCCAACTGTAATTCCGGCAAATCATCACAAATGACAAAACGATGATGGCAATCCAGATGAGCGGGTGAATTGACATCAAATGCCAGAATACCGGGAAACCGGTGTGTTGCACTATGCGCTGGGGTACAAACGTCGGGTCCAAGCCCTTGGCCCAGCGCGGAAGCTGATAAAGCAGCACGGCATTGGACAATAATGCCAGCACCACGAGCAGACTGTTTTCGAGAAACGTTGGCGGTCGCGAAACGTCCTGATCTTCCACATTCATACGGGTAGAACTTAGCCGTACCTATGCAGGAAGAAAACCACGAATCAACCATCGGAGTGGTGGGAGAAGGTCTTTCTTTTGGCCCTTGGACATTTCAATTTGGTTTGCCAGGTGGCGGGCACGGGCAAATGATGGGCCATGCGAATCATTCACCGCGTGGCTTCGATGCAACGTCTCGCCCGCCAATGGCGTCGGCAGGGAACTCGCGTTGCGTTGGTGCCCACGATGGGTTACCTGCACGCTGGCCATCTCAGCTTGATCCGCCGGGCCCGCCAAGCAGTGGGGCCGGATGGCACGGTGGTGGTCAGCATTTACGTGAACCCTACCCAATTCGGCCCGACTGAGGATTTCGCCCGTTACCCGCGTGATTTTGCCCGCGACCGTGCGCTCTGCCGTCAGGAGGGTGCCGAGGTGATTTTTTGTCCATCTGACGCCGAAATGTATGCCGGCAAAGCCGCGGGTCAATACAGCACGTACGTGGTCGAAGAATCGCTGTCCCGCGTCATGGAAGGCGCCTCGCGCCCGACTCACTTTCGCGGCGTGACGACAGTCGTCGCCAAGTTATTTAATCTCGTCCTGCCGGACTGCGCGGTGTTCGGAGCCAAGGATTATCAGCAGGCCGCGGTGATTCAGCGGATGGTGATGGATCTGAATTTCTCGGTCAAAATTATCGTGGCGCCCATCGTTCGGGAGGCCGACGGACTCGCACTGAGTTCGCGCAACAAATATCTTCACGGCCCGTTGCGATCGCAGGCCGTGGTGCTTTGGCAAGCCATCCAACGGGCCAAAACCGCGGTGCGCTCCGGACGGTCGGGCGTGCCAGCATCCCGCTTGAAGACCCAATTGAAACAGTTGATTGCGCAGCAACCTGACGCGCGCGTCGATTACGTTGAAGTCTTCGATCCGGTTTCGTTGCAAGCGGTGGGCCGGGTCCGGGCCGGCGTTCACTTGGCACTGGCGGTTTTCGTAGGGAAGACGCGTTTGATCGACCATGCGCGCCTGTGACTTTTTCCGCTTATGAATCATCTCAAGAAATTTGATTTCCTCGTGCTCGGCAGCGGCATCGCCGGGCTGTTCTTCGCCTTGAAGGTAGCCCCGCACGGACGGGTGGCGATCGTGACCAAGAAAGACCGCGCCGAGTCCAACACCAACTACGCCCAGGGCGGCATCGCGGCGGTGATCAGCAAGGAGGACACCTTCGAAATGCACGTGCGGGATACGCTCGAAGCCGGCGCCGGTTTGTGCCGGGAAAAGGCGGTGCGCACCATCGTTGAGGAAGGGCCGGCGCGGATCGAGGAATTGATCGAATTGGGAATGAAGTTTACCGAACGCGAAATTCCCGATTCGAACGGCGCGCGCGAACTGGATCTCGGGCGCGAAGGCGGCCATTCCAAACGGCGCATCCTGCACGCCAAAGATGTCACCGGGCGCGAAATCGAGCGCGCCCTGCTGGCCGCCGCGGCCGCGGCGCCCAACATCACGATTTACGAAAACCATTTGGGCATTGATCTGATCACCACTCGCAAGCTGGGACAGTCGGGCCCGAACCGGTGCGTGGGCGTTCACGTGTTGGCGAAGAACACAGGCCAGGTCACAACCTTCATTGCGCCGATTATCGTGCTGGCCACCGGGGGCTGCGGCAAGGTGTATCTTTACACGACCAATCCGGACATTGCGACTGGCGACGGTGTGGCGATGGCCTATCGTGCGGGGGCGCCTATTGCCAACATGGAGTTCATCCAGTTCCATCCCACCTGCTTTTTCCATCCCCAAGCCAAGTCGTTTCTGATCAGTGAAGCGGTGCGGGGGGAGGGCGGTGTGCTGCGCAGTCTGGGCGGGG
This sequence comes from uncultured Verrucomicrobiae bacterium, assembly GCA_963788655.1. Classification (GTDB taxonomy): domain Bacteria; phylum Verrucomicrobiota; class Verrucomicrobiia; order Limisphaerales; family JAFGQR01; genus JAFGQR01. The sequence goes on from CAWBHS010000009.1 coordinate 97,095, forward strand.
ACGAGTTCATGAACCAGTACCATCCGCGCAAATCCCTGGCGCCGCGCGACGTCGTGGCCCGCGCCATCGACAGTGAAATGAAACGCAGCGGCGCCGAATACGTGTTGCTGGACATCACCCATAAGCCGGCGCCTTTCCTCATCGACCGGTTTCCCAACATTTACCAAACCTGCCTGCAATACGGCATGGACATCACCAAGCAAGCCATCCCGGTGGTGCCGGCCGCCCATTACCAATGCGGCGGGGTGTTGACGAACCTGGACGGGGAGACGGAACTGCCGGGCTTGTATGCCGTTGGCGAAGTGGCGTGTACCGGGCTGCACGGCGCGAACCGTCTGGCCAGCAATTCGCTGCTGGAAGCGGTGGTGTGCGCGCACCGGGCCGCACAACGGTGCCTGGCGCAGCCCGTGCCGGAGTTGCCGCAGAACATCCCGGCCTGGGAATCCGGCAACGCCACCAACGCCGATGAATTGGTTGTCGTGTCGCACAATTGGGACGAAATCCGGCGGTTGATGTGGGATTACGTGGGCATCGTGCGCACCAACAAACGGCTTGAACGGGCCCGCCGCCGCATCGGGCACCTGCAGGAGGAAATCCAGGAATACTATTGGGATTTCATCGTGACACGTGACCTGCTTGAACTGCGCAATATCGCCACCGTGGCCGAATTGATCATTGCCTGTGCGCAACAGCGCCCCGAGAGCCGGGGCCTGCACTACAATCTCGACTACCCGGAGCCGCGGACGGATTGGGCCCAAAAAGACAGCTTCATTGGCAAGGAGGCTTAGCCCGAACATTGCACCCGCACCGTAGCCGCCGGCGTGCTAAGCTTGGTGTGACATCGTCGGGTTAGCGCCTGTTTTAATGAGGGCGCTTGGCGCCTCGGCGCGCTACTTATTCTACTTCGCGTTCAAGATGAGACTTCAAGTGGGGCGCGGACATTCCTGTCCGCTCGGCGGGATTGGGTCCGCACCAGCGGACAGGAATGTCCGCGCCCCAATTCAGTTCCGCATTAGTCTCAATTTGAAAGCATAATGGAATTACGGCCATGGCCGTTGGCGCGCTGCTTTTTCCTTCTTGGGAAGCCCGGCGCCTGTCCCATCGGGCACTGGTCAATGGCGCGAGGTGATCAGGACGATGCCCTGGCCGGGCCGCAACGCGTAATGGAACGGCTCATGGATGTAGTCCAGCGGATACTCGGGGGAAATATCCCGCAGCGCTGCGCGGGATTGGAGGAAGTGCCGGAAATGATCCGTGTAAAACTCCTGATAGTTCCAGGGATCCTGGTTCAAGATGAGCAGGACTTCATCCCGGTGCCGGGTCGAGGCTTTCCACAATAACAGCACATTCGGATTGGGGCCTGGCAGAACGTTGACGGGACTTTCTTCCTGAAAGACGGCATGCTGTTGTTTGAGGGCATTGACCGCCGTGACATACCCGCACAGGTCGATCCCGGTGACTTCCCAATCCGCCGGTGTGGTGCGGACCACGTGCAACGGTTTTCGAAACCCAAATTCAAAGCCGATCGGCATCATCACTCCGGCCGAGAAGAGGGCGGCGAAAAGATACCGTTGTTTCAGGGCGTTGACATTGCCATGCATCTCCTCGCACAGCCGAGGGGTATCATGGCTCTCGGGAAAGCTAATCGACGGCGCGGTTTCCCGGATGAGGTTGTATTGCTCGATGAGCCAGTAGTCCTGGAAGTTCCACCACTTGGAACTGTTGAACACATAGTCGAATCCCGCGCCGGCCGTCAGCTTGGTCTGGTCGGGTTTGCAGCCCAGGGTCTCGGCCACAAAGCAGGTGTGCGGATGCCGTGACTTGATTTCCTGGATGAGGCGGCGCCAGAACGAACGCGGCACCTGGTAGGCCGCGTCACAGCGGAAGCCGGCGAAGCCCAACGACACCAGATATTCCACCACCCGGAGGCAATAGCGATAGAGGCCCTCCGGATCACGGGTGTGACGATGGTTGAATTGCGCCAGGTCTTTCCAGACGACCTTCTGCCGGTCATCGTGGCAGCCGGGATGGGCGATTTTCCCGTCGCGCCGTTGCACAAACCATTCCGGGTGTTCGCGGGTCAGCGGCGAGTCGAAGGCGCAGTGATTGATCACCAAGTCGATCATCATCTTCAAGCCCATCGCGCGGGCCTGGCGGATGGTCTGGCGCACCTGTTCCTCGGCGGTCGCGCGGCTGTCCGGATCCAAAAACGCGGGGTTGAACCGAAAATAATCGACCACCGAGTAGAGGCTGCCCGATCCGCCCGGTTGCTGGATTGGATTGAGGAACACCCAGTCAAATCCCATCGCCGCCGCCCGGGCCAGATGTTCGTTCCATCGGGAAAATGGCCCCGCCAGCCGGGGAAACAGATTATAAAGAATCATGCGAGATCGCTGGTTGCACGGCGTACAATGCCGGAATACTCGCGGGCTGAACTGCGTTCAATGGCCGCGAAGCGGAGGAATCAATGTGCTCGATAACCAACATAATTTGCTGGGCTACAATGCCTAACATGAGCTGGCGGAAGCAATCCTTGATTCGGCGAAAACGCTGAAATTCCTCTCCACCGGACTTTCCTCGCTTGGGCGCCATCTTGGACTTCACTTTGGGCTTGCACTTGGCCGGCGACCTTCCATTGTCTGCATCCAGCGGTTCGAACCGCCTAAGATTTAAGGGAAAGAAAACGTATGTCCAAAAACAGAAATCAAGATCGCAAGAACACCAAACCGCCGGCGACCACCAAACCGGCCGAGGCTCCGAAAGCCACCCAAGCGGCGGCTACGCATATCCAACCTCCCTCTCCCGCCGTGACGCCCCCGAAACGACCGGCGTCCGCGCCCGTAAATCCACCGGCAGTGTCAACGCCTTCCCAATCGCGTGCTCCGGTGATATTGAACTCGACTGCCGCCAGCGCCGCCGCGGCCAAACCGGCGCCGGCACCCGTCCCGGCGACCAAACCCGTAGCGGCTACTGCTGCGCCAGCGACAAAGCCGTCGGTGCAACCCGCACCGTCCAAAGCGCCGGCGCCGGCAGTACCGGACGTGGTCAAAGTGCCGTTCGCGCTTCAGGCGCCATCGGCCCGGCAGGTTTGGGTGTGTGGCGACTTCAATCAATGGTCGCCCGAGGCCTCACCGCTGAAACGGAAAGACAGCGGACTCTGGGAAACCACCTTGAGCCTCAAGCCGGGACGTTACCAATACAAGTTCGTGGCGGACGACCAGTGGACGCACGATCCGAATGCGCGCGAGAACGTGCCCAACATGCATGGCTCGCTCAATTCGGTGATCGAAGTGCGCGCCTGACCCGCAACGTGCTGCCGGCATCCTGCCGGCAGACCGAACGGAAGAGGACGCCGCAAGCTGGCCAGAAGCGTCGAGCGCACCAAACACCTCGGGTGTTGGCATCGTTCGGATGTTCTTGGTGTTTCCGTTTCTGCCGGCGGGACGACGGCAAGGTGCTGCCGGCATCCTGCCGGCAGTTTGGAACGTGGCTCGCTAAGGCCGTGACTATTCAGTAGGACAGGCGTCCCGCCTGTCTCGAACGACTGCAAACCATCGATTTGCTCCGCGGCGTAGGTAGTCTCTCCAAGTCATCAACAGGGGAGGATGTTCTTGGCTATTCGAGACAGGCGAGACGCCTGTCCTACCGCGCCGAATCGCATCCTCGCCGCTCCAGTTGCTAAATGAATACGGTAAAGTAAGGCTGGCGTCCCCCCGTTGGAAGCCGATCTTGTTTTTGTTTCTGCTGGTGAGACGACGGCAGCACATCTTGACTCGTTGCTGGTGTGCGCCGGCGGTCAATTCCATTCAGCTCTTGCTGTTCAGCATTCCCCAATGCGGGGCTAACGGCCTTTGCTATGCCGGCCTCGCTCTTTGCACCTTAGCGCCTGTTTTAAAACTCCAGCCGGTCCGTAGCAGCCGACGTGAGGAGGCTCATTTTTCCTCGGAAAACCGCGATGCGTCCGCGATGAATGAGCCTCCTTACGTTGGCTGCTACCATTTTTCAAACAGGCTCTTACTCGTTGGTGCCCCCGCTTTGCTTCAAAATCGCCCAGGCTTCATCCAGGTCACGATGGCACCGGGGCACCCAGTCTTCGCCCCAAAAGAAATTGCAACTGGTCTGCGCCCGGAGCAGCCGCCAATGCGCTTCCGAGAGTTGATGGCGCAACGCAGCACTGTCCCCGCTCATCGTGGCGGCGTGTTGCAACGCTTCGTGCAGCACCCGGCTGGTTTCCGCCACCCGCTGCCAGGCATCTTTTTGCACTTGGGAGCCGGTCCATTGGACAAAGCCCGTGCCGTCGTGCCACCCTGTGTTCCAGGCCCCGGTCCGCACACGCACCTCGCCGTGGGCTCCGTGCTCGTTCAGGTAATCGTCGATGAAAATCGGCCGCACTTCGGTCTCGCCGCGCCGCACGCAATCCAGCAGCGGCTGGTATAGGACGCCCCAGAAGTTGCCCTTCATCGAGACATTGCGGAACCAACCGCCGTTGTCGCCGTCGCTGCCCGTGGTCACCAGCGGGGGGAAGTCGCAGTGCTGCGTCCGGGAGTGCAATTCCTGCATGAACCAGCCGCAGTCCATGCCGGCTTCCTGCGAGTTGGACAGTTCCCGGTCCCGCACGATCACCACGATTTCTTCCCCGTCATGCCGGGCCACGTGGGGGCGATAGCGGAGTTCGTCCCAGCGCATGGGGGTGACCGGTTCCACGTGCTGGCTATCGACAATGACGTACCGGTAGCCGAGCTTTTTGAGCGTGGGAATCAGTTCCATGCAAAAGCCCATCTCCGGGGGCCAGAAGCCGGGAAAGTGCGGGCGCCAAAACAGATGCCGGGCCAGACCCTGCCAGCGGCTGAGTTGTTCCTCCCAATCGGCGCAAGGAATCAGCGGGAACACCGGGTGATAATAACCGGTGCCGAGGATTTGGATGTTCCGCCCGTTTTGCAGGTGCCAGAGCAGGTCTCCGCACTTGACGATGCCATACACCCGTTCCTGGAATTCCGGCCGGACCAACGTTTCCAACAACGTGCCCGAAAGCGACAGATGCACCCGCCCGAGGTCTTCGTACTCCCAGAGCGCTCGCGGAATGCGGTCGAGCGCGAGGAGAATTTCCTTCACTGCCCATTCATCGGTTTCCAGCAAGGATTCGAGGTTGCCGGACGGCTGGTGCAGGTTCAACACCAGTGCGTGGAATACAGTGCCCATGCGCGAGTTTCCTATAAGATGCCCAATCGACGGTCAAGCTTCGATACCGGCCGGCGTTGGCCCAGCCCTTTCTGGAATGCCTGAATCACCGTGGTAATCTGCGCCATGGTCGGTTCTCGACCGCCGCGTCCGTGCTTCACCAATCTGCGGCGGGAAGTCCGTGCAGGCGCCCAGAAACCGATTCGCTCCTCGGCCGTCATCCGCCATTCGGCGCGCCTGCATTTCAACTTGATCGCTCATTGGAATTACCAATTTCCCAGGCTCCAGCGGCTTGGTCCGCTGCGCCCAGACGATGAAGTTTAAGCGACGACAATGCGATGATTGACGTCGCTGCGACCCCCGCAGAAGCAGTTGACTTACCAGCGAATGGTGACGCCGAAACTTTGCTGCTGCCGCTCAGAGCCTGTTTTAAAACTCCATCCGATCTGTAGCAGCCGACGTGAGGAGGCTCATTATATTTTGGAAAACCGTGCTGCGTTCGACAAGCATGAGCCTCCTTACGTCGGCTGCTACCATTTTTCAAACAAGCTCTCAGGCAGCGGCGCTTGCGCCAACGACGGGGACCAATCGGAAAACTCATGCTCTTCATGGTCGTCGGTTTTGCCGGTTCAATCGCGTCCGGATAAACCGACAATTCGTCGGTTTATCGGGACGCAACAACATTGATTACCCAAGCCTCGGCGGCCCTGCAAATCGCGGCAAATCAGGCAGCTAATCGCTTGACTGGCCGAGCCAAGGCAGTTTATTAATCCCAGCGAAGCAGACGAAGTGGAACGTTAACGGAAGCTTTCGGATAAACCAACGATTTGCAGTTTATTAACACTGTTAGGCCATTTATTACCATATCTTTCAAACATCGTCTTTCTCCATGAACAATTCTCGAAAAAAATGTCCCAATTCACTTTGCCTGTTTTGGGATCTCTTCCTGCGATGCTACGAGCTTCCAACCTCGGATTACGCAGCCTCAAAATCAGATGCGCAAGCACTGATCCCACTTCTGGCTTTAGCGGCCACTGAGGATGCGGCCATGTCCATAATATTGTTGAATCCAGAAGCATCAAAAAGTTTACTGTACGCGACGGCTTTGAAAGCCATCCAGTGTGGTTATGTAGAATCACTTGCTGCCATAGCAGAGGCCAGGAAACCACGGTACACGAATGGGAATAGGCTGGCTTTCATCCCATCGAAGTATTCTGTAGAGAAGCGGTCGAGGGTCTGGCCTAACCAGGCGACGCACCGAACCGCCGGCCCGCTGGTCAGTTGACGCTGACGTTTTGGTTTGTGGCTTCATGGTAGTTCTCGGCTGTCGGTGGTCTTGGCGTTAGCCAAAAGAACACCAACGATCATCCCCAATGCAAAATCCAAAAGATGCAATTCGCAATCATTCGGAGGCGGTTCTCCTAGACATGGATAACCGGCCTCTCGCCACCGGTCCAGCACTTGTTTTCCCCACACACGCATCTGGGGAGTTCTACCCGCAAACCAGTTTTCAAATGAGCAGTCTTCCGCAGTCAGGAACATCCCTGAAAACGTCAGACGGCCATCATTATCATAAGCTGACGCCGGACAATCAAATGTGCGAGGCAAAGAACAAGCCTCCGCATTTTCATTTTCGATATGAGTCTGAGACATAAGGCTAACCAGGTCACTGCACCGAACGGGAGGCAGCCGCGTCGGCGCGAGTTTGGTTTTCAACGTTACCGGCGGCTGCCTCCCGTCGGTGAGTTCGGTCGTTAGTTGTGACATGAAGTCGCATTCATCACTGCTGAGCATGGGCAACCTGACTCAGTCCTGCCTTTCGCGGCAGGTATTCCAGGGAAGCATGCGTTGGACGGGCGGCCGCAAGGCTACTGTCCAGGGTGTGAAGCCTTCCCGACAATGTAGCCAGCCTGGGAGCCTCAATCCGGGTGCGGCGCTAGAATCGGATGGTAGGGTCAACCCATGTGAACACTTGCAAGCATCGTCAGAGGAACGAGCCAAACGAGGCTGTTTTAAGGCTCCGGCCAAAACAAGGCCAGCGGTCAGGTTCGGGCTGTCTAACGTAGCCCGACGCGAATGTTGCACCGCCGGTGTAGAGAGTGGACCTAACCCATCCTGTGGAGAATGCGGAACATGGAAAAGCTGCCAGTTCCCGCCTGGAGAGTATCCAGGCAAGCCGACCGCAAGGCAGGCCCAGGGGAGGCAGCATGAAGAGGATCGAACAAGCCAAGGCCGGTCGGTAATGGACCGGATATGCCCACGTCGATCTGGTGTCTCCTGGCAAGAAAATCAGCGGAACCCCTTCAAGCGAGAGAAGCATAGGACGAGCGACGCCCGTCGCTTGGTGCCTCTCGGTGCTGCGGCCCAAAGGAGCCGAGCGCGATATGGCCGCCGACCGGTATTGCCAAGTGGGATTGGGAAGGTCCATGACGCCTTTGGGTGTCACCGGCCTCCTGGTTACGCGGGTCCCCCGCATCCGGGGTGGCCTTGGAGAGGCTTGAGCCGTGATGAAGGGAAACTTTCAAGTCCGGTTCTTAGGGGGGCGTGGGCGGGTAACCGCCTACGCCTACCCGGCTCCGCACTCCGCGCTCACCAAGCGATGACGCCCAAACTCAAGAGACGACTTTCAATTTCTGTTGCCGTCCTCGCTGCGATTGTCGCGTTGTGCTGCTTTTATGTTCGCACGCATCCTTTGGTGTTTAACGAGTCGTTCTTGGGACACGCACACTGCATGAAGGGGGGCGGTCTGGGTTTGATGAGTTACGCTCACGAGCATGGCGGACAGTATCCGTTTCACACGAATGGGTATGGAGACGCGCTTCTCCTCGTCAACGATGGTTGGGACGCGGCACTGACAGGGCCAGGCTACGACACACAGGTTTTCGAGCGAGCACGCAAGACAGGCGAGGACGCTCCAGAGAGCGAGTTTGGCCGAGTGTATGTGCAGGGATTGAGTGACACGAACGACTCGGAGATTGCCATACTGTTCGACAAGCTCCCGACTCCCGGCGGCGACCACTGCCATCTCTTTCGCCGGATGACTGCTCCTCTCGGCCGCGAGATTTGGACTATCGGCGCTGGGATGAGGTTTATTCCAGAGAACCGCTGGCCAGCATTCGCGAAGGAACAGATTGAGTTGCTTGTCGCCGCTGGTATTGCGCGAGAGCAGGCAGAGAGGTATTACTCGGAGAGTCCGAGAAGATGAAAAACCGTGCGGCTAACCAGATCACTGCACCGAAACGCGGGCGGGCGATGTCAGTTGCCAATTCGCACGCACTCGACCGCCCGCGTCGGTGAGTTCTGTCGTTCGGTGTCGGCTTGCGATTCTCCGCGGCCCACACGAGTTGCCGCAGGCTTCCGGCAAAGTTTTGGTGCGCACACACCAAGTCCTCAAAGTGCGCGGCTTCACGGTGCGCGCCACGCGCCCGATTCCGCTCCTCGCGCTTGATGTATTCTTTGGCCCACGCCTCGCTGTCTTCGATGAGTGGTTTCAGCTTCGACACCGACACCGAACCACGCGCTGCTGCCAACAGGGTGGGGCGTTTACGTTTTGGTTTCATTCGTGAGTCTCCTTCGCCCCACCCTGCGGCAGAGCTTGGTCGTTAGGTTGTGACATGAAGTCGCATTCATCACTGCTGAGCATGGGCAACCTGACTCAGTCCTGCCTTTCGCGGCAGGTATTCCAGGGAAGCATGCGTTGGGCGGGCGGCCGTAAGGCTACTGTCCAAGGTGTGAAGCCTTCCCGACAATGTAGCCAGCCTGGGAGCCTCAATCCGGGTGGGCCCCGGCGCTAGAATTGGATGGTAGGGTCAACCCACGTGAACACTCGCAAGCATCGTCAG
>CAWBHS010000010.1:0-44806 GCA_963788655.1 uncultured Verrucomicrobiae bacterium
GCTGCTGTATAAATTTCCGACTCAGCAAAGCGAAGCAACGGCAGCGTATCACGCTCCACGATTATTACATCGCATTGTGGGAGATTGCGTCGCTCACGGAGCAATTGGGGAGTGGCGATGAAGCCACTGGTAATCCGGAATTGTCCTGGAACGATGAACCGTCGAAGAGTCTCACGGACAAAGCTCTCGCATATTGAGCCGCTGGTTTTCAACTCACCATCAAGGCCGCCCTCCCGTTGGAGCAGTAGCTCCGATTCGCCAAGTGTGGTGTCGAGATAACGCAGATGAAGGTCGTGGAGTTCCTGGATCGTTGGCATAACCATAACCTCAAGCACGCCGCTTAACGCTTTTTACTAACGGGAGTAGATAGGAACAGAAATAGTTGGCTTTTAGCTGAAGTGGCTGAAAATCATTTTCCATAGCCAGGTAAACAAAGGTATTCTGACAATACTGTCAAATGTAAATTGGGGTGGTGGAACGTCCCCGCTTTTCCAGCGGTTCCTGGCTCGTCATTCCGTTTGGTTAAGTTGACGAGTCATGGTCACGACAGCGCCACACTACCACGTCTTCGAAACCTTCCTTTGGTTGGGATTGCTGCGGCCGTTGCCGCGGAGGCGGTTTTGTTCGTATTGTTGTTGGGCTTCGTCCTGGTTCAGGTCGGCCAGCATTTCATCGAATTGTTGGCTGGGTTGCTGGTTGCGTTGGGCGTTGCGATCGTTGGCCTGTTGCCGCTGCGCGTTTCGGCGTTGTTGGGCTTGTTGCTCGAGCTGCGCAGCAATCTGCTGGCGCAAACGGTTCAGGTCCGCCTGGGTTTGTTCGAGGCCAGTCTGGGCGGGTTGATGCTCGGGTTGTACGGCCAACGCACGGTCAAAACTGGCTTCGGCACGTTCGAGGTGCTCAACGGCGTTCTCGATGGATCGCGGCTCGGCTTTGGCGGCTTCCTGGCGTTCCTGTTCGCCAACGGCGGTCAGCAGGTCGGGAAGGATTTCCTGGAGCTTCTCGATATTCGTCTGCGCTTCCTGGTTCTCCGCGTTCAGCGCCTGGGCTTCCTGGAAATCGTGCAACGCGTCCGATAATTCGCCGACGGCCCGCATCTGGTTTTTCTGTTGCAAGGCGTGCATGCCGGTCGCCATTTCCTGGCGGCCCTCACGGATATGGAGTTGTTCCAGCGCCTGGCGGACTTCCTCTTCGCCGCGTTGGGCGTCTTCGTGCTGCGGGTTCAGCGCCAGCGCCTGGTCGAAATCAGCGAGCGCTTCCTGGTAATCCTCCACGGCCTGCTCGGGTCGGTTTTGCGCCTGCTGGTCGCCTTCCTGTTGTTGCTGCCGGCCCATGCGCGCATACAAATCCGCCAGCTTGTCCGTCACCCGTTCGGTGCCTTCTTCAGCCTTCTGGATTTCCGAATCTTTGGCTTTCGATTCAGTTGCCGACTGCTCCGCCGCAGTCTTCTCCGGCGATGTCTGTTGGGCGGACTGTTGGTCGCGCGAAGCATCCTTTTGCGCCTCGGACTGGTCGGCGGCTTGCGGTTCCTGGAAGGCCGCACGGTCGAAATTGGACAACGCTTCCTGGTAATGCTTTTCCGCTTCGTGGTCGGACCACGAGTTGCGGGAGGCAAAATTCTGGTCACCTTGCTTTTCCTGTTTGGCGGCCAGTTCGTTCAGGCTTTCGCGCAGTTGCCGGTCGGTCTGTTCGATCTTGGGCTCGATCTGCGAATCGGTGGGCGTGAGTTCCTTTGCTTCCTGGTAATAGTCCAACGCAGCCTGCAAGTTTTCGATTTTCGGTTCCAGCGATTGCTTTTGAGCTTTCTGCGCCAGTTGGTCGCCGAGCCGGACTTTCAATTTGGCCAGCTTGGCTTCGACCAATTCGAGGTTGGGCCGGGCCACCGAATGATGCCGGCTTTCGGACAGCACCACGCGGTAAGCCTCGCAACTGCGCTCCCACAATTCCACCGTCTGCTCGGGCGCCGATTCGTAATAGGGTTCACCCAGGCGAAACGCCACGTTGCCGAGTTGGGTCCAGACTTGTTTCCAAAGCGAACGCGGTAATTGCGTGGTGGCGAGGTCCTGCCAGATGCGGTCGGCTTCCGCGTAGTTCTTCGCCGCGTAAGCGGTCACGCCGAGGTTGTAGCGCAACCACGGATCGTTGGGCTGCTGTTGCATCAACTCCTTGACCGTCGCGGCGGCCTGATTCGGATGATTTTCCTGCAACAGTTCGCGGGCCTTGTCGAGTTCGTCCTGGGCCCACAGGGACGGCGCCAGCAGGAGAACCATGATCCAACCGAGCAATGAGGTTTTCATCGTTTCGTCGAGTTTTTGAACTTACCACGTTTGCGTTCACTCACAACCATCTCGATCAGCACCAGCCCAATGGCCAGACCGAGCGGCCATTGGAAGTATTCACGGTAATCGCGCAGCTTGCGTTTCTCCTTGCCGGTGGCGAGCCGGGAAAGGCCGCGATCGTAAATGGTCTGCAGGCCTTCGCCGTCCGCGCCGAGCGATTCGTAGAATCCGCGTCCGTTCACGGCGATTTGCTGGAGCACGCGCCGGTCAAAGCGGGACACCACGTCGCGCCCGAATTCATTCTGCACATACTCCAACCGCCGGTTTTGCCGGTTGGGCAGCCGGGCACCGCCCGAGGAACCCACGCCCACGGTGAACACCTTCACTCGTTTGGCGGCGGCTTCGCGCGCGGCGATGATGGCGTCGCCCTGCAATTGCTCGCCGTCGCTCACCAGCACCAGTGCTTTCGAGGCATAATCTGCTTCGGTGAGCAACGTCGTCGTCAACCGGATGGCCGCGGCAATATCCGTGCCGGGATCGGAGAGCGAGCGCGTATCGACCGCTTCGAGGCTGCGTTTGAACGCCACGTGATCCCGCGTGAAAGGCGTGACCAACCGGGCGTTGCCGGCAAAGATGATCAAGCCCACGCGATCACCGGTCAACCGGTCCACCAGGCGTTCAATGCCGGTCTTTGGCGGCGGCCAGGCGATTCGTGCCGTCCGCGTCTTCGGCGAGCATGCTGCGCGAGATGTCCAGCGCGATTATGAAGTCCACCCCCGAACGGTCCACCAGCACTTCGAGATGACCATATTGCGGCCGGGCCAGCGCCACGAACAACGCCGCGACCGCGACGCAAAACAAGCAGCCCTTTAAACACGCGCCGCGCTGGGCTGACCGACCGCAATAGCAATTCGTGCAAGCGCGGTGCCATGACCCGACGCAGGAGCCGTTTCCGCTGCCAGGCGCCCCACGCGAAAAAGATCAGGCAAAACGGCACCGCCGCCGCGATGTACCAAAGCCAGTTGACGTCGTTGAACTTCATGGCAGGCGCCTCCACACGGTTTGCCGCAACATGACTTCCAGGAGGAACAGCCCAATCCCGGGCCAGACGAACCACGGGAACAGTTCGCGGTAGCTCTTTTGTTTCTTCTCCTTGAACTCCACCTTTTCGAGCTGATCAATTTGGTCATACACTGACCGCAAGCCCGCCGTATCCGTCACGCGGAAATATTGTCCGCCGGTCCGGTGGGCCAGGCGGGTGAGTGAGTCCTTCAAACCGTTCCAGGATTTCAGCGACAGGTAATCGACGATCTGAATGACGTGACATTTGATGCCAAGCGGCTGGATGGCGTCGGCCACTTGTTCAATGGGCGGCCCGGCGCTGATGCTTTCGGCGTCAGTCACCAGAATTTGCACGCGCGGTTCATTGGTCAAGGCGCGCAAGTGCGCAGCGCCGACCAGCAGGCCCGCACCCAACGCCGTCCGGCGGCTGATGGGTTCCACGCGCAGCCGTTCGGCCAGCCATTCGTGGTCGAGCGTCAGCGGGCTCATCAGGAAGGCATTGGACGACAGGCAAACCAGTCCGATGCGGTCATTGAGCCGGCTGTTGATGAACTCCGTGCAAACCGCTTTCAATCCGTCCAGGCGCCGCACTTTGCGGCCATCGAGCGTGAAATCCTTTTTGCCCATCGACGACGAAAAGTCCAGCGTGAGCATGATGTTGATGCCCTTCGATTCGTCGTTGACCTCGCCTTTTTCGCGCTGCGGCCGGGCAATGGCGACGATCAACAGGACGAGCGCAAGATAACGCAGCGCCACAAGCAACCGGCGCGGCTGAAACCGAGTTTGCCGGCTGGCCTCGCGCAGCAATTGTTCGGAAGAATACGTTACCGCGGCCACCGGCGCGTATCGTCCGCGCAACCACGCCCACAGCGGAATCAAGAGCAGCAGGCCCAGCAACCAGGGGCTTTCGAAGCGATATGGCCCGATGACCAGCACGTCCGTCATGCGGCGGGCCTCCCGGAGGGTTCCGCGGCCAACGGCTTGGTGTGGTTGGGTGGCACCGGTGTGACGGAAGTGTCAGGCGACGCTGAAGCTGGAATCGACTCGTTCACAAAGCGCACCGCGGCTTGGTGCAACTTTTCCAGTTCTTCGCGGTGCGCGCGGTTCCGGGCAAACTTCAACAGGTCACAACAGCCCAGGTATTCGGCCAATAGTTCGCGGTGCCGTGGTTCGAGCGCCGAGGATTGGCTGGCGGCCACAAGAAATTCTTCCGTCGCCTGCAATGGCGCGCGAATGCCGAAGCGGGCTTCAATGTAGCGACGCACAATACGAGTCGATTCAATGCCATATTCCCGCGAGTGCTGCGGGTCAAATAAGTGCAACAACTGCGCCAGGGCTTCGAGCGCTTCTTCGTGCGGCGGTCGTCCGGGTTTCACCGGCCGTGGGCGAACGACCCGCGGCTTGCGGAAGCGGAGATACAGCACCACCAGGACGACCAGCAGGACCGCCGCTCCCGCCAGCCAGAACCAGAGCGGATTCATCGGCTCCAGCAGGCGCAAATCTTCAATGAGGTTCGGGTCCGGATTCATGGATGCAAACGGCGGTGGCGATTTTTGAAGAACTTGATGAGCGCTTTGAAATAGGGTTCGTCGGTCTGCACTTCGATGGCATCCAGGTGGGACTGCCGGAAGAGTTGCCGCAGCCGGTCAAGGCGGGCATTGGCGCCCGTCGGCAAAGGTGCGTTGGGTGCGGGGATCGGCGGTGTTGATTTCCAGCACCCGGCCAGTCTCGGCATCTTCGAAGGCGATCCAACCCACCTCCGGCAATTCGCGCTCGGTGGCATCAACAACCGGCACCGCGATCAAGTCATGCTTGCGGCCGGTGACCTTCAACGCGCGCTCGAACCCCGTGTCCAAAAAGTCCGAAATCACGAAGACCACCGCGCGCCGGTTGAGCGCGTGCCCGATGTAACGCAGGGCGGCGGCGAGGTTGGTGCCGCGGTGCCGGGGTTGGAAGGTCAGGATTTCGCTGATCAACGCCAGCACGTGACTGCGCCCTTTGGCCGGCGGCGCGTAATGTTCGGCCTGATCGGTGAACAGTAACAGGCCCACCTTGTCGTTGTTGTGAATCGCACTGAACGCCAGCACCGCGGCCAGTTCGGCGGCCAGTTCGCGCTTGCTCTGGTTGACCGAACCAATGGCGCCGGACGCACTGGCATCGACCAGCAGCATCACGGTCATCTCGCGTTCTTCGATGTATTGCTTGATGTAGGTGGTGCCGGTGCGGGCGGTCACGTTCCAATCAATCGAACGCACGTCGTCGCCGGCCTGGTATTCGCGCACCTCCTCGAAGTCCAGCCCACGGCCTTTAAAAACCGAATGGTACTGCCCGGCCATCATGTTCTCCACCAACCGAATGGTGCGCATCTCAATGCGACGGATTTTGCGAAGCCATTCAACGGGGATCATCTCGAAATAAGGCTGAAGGCTGAAGGCTGAAGGCTGAAATGAAATCCGACTTGCGAGGCGAATCCACCGTGAATGGACTCGGCCCAACTGGACTGCAACCAACCCCGGTAGGGCGAGACTCCGTCGAGCCCTGATTTCCACTCATGGCGATCTGAGGTACCCGAAGACGGAATCGCGGGAAGCCTACGGAATTTCGAACGTCAGAAATCTCCCATGGTTTCGCCACTGCTTGCCGAAGACGCTTCGGGGAAGTTAGGGCTCGACGGAGTCTTGCCCTTCCGGAGAGAAAGCCGCGACGATAAGAGTCGCATGGCGTGCAACAATTCAGCGGGAGACAGGAACGAACAAAAACCAAATGTATAACCTTCACTTCAGTAATTCGTGATAATTCGTGTCCATTCGTGGTTCGAGCACTTGTTCCATTGCAACGTTCGGCACGTCTGTTAGGGCACAGGCACTTTCTCCAGCAAATACTTCACGATCTTTTCGCTGGTGACCTCTTCGGCTTCAGCTTCGAAGGTGGTGATGATGCGGTGGCGCAACACGTCGATGGCAATGCTTTTGACATCCATGGGCGTCACGTGGCCGCGGCCCTGGAGCAAGGCGTAGGCGCGGGCGGCGAGATTTAAGTTGATGGACGCGCGCGGCGAACCGCCAAAGCGGATCATGCCTTTCATGTCCGGGATGTAACGATCGGGCTCCCGCGTGGTGAGCACGAGCCGAATGATGTAATCCTCGATCTGTTCGTCCACGTGAATTTGATCCACGATCTTGCGCAGTTCGAGAATGGCGGCAGGCTCGACCACGGGCTTGAGTTCGATGCGGGCGCTGGTGCGGGCCATCAATTTCATGATCCGCTTTTCCTCTTCCTCGTTGGGATACGTGACCACCACCTTCAACATGAACCGGTCCACCTGCGCTTCGGGCAGCGTGTACGTGCCTTCCTGTTCGATGGGGTTTTGCGTGGCCAGCACCAGGAATGGTTCCGGCAGCGGAAAGCTCTCTTCGCCGATGGTAACCTGCCGTTCCTGCATCGCCTCGAGCAGGGCGCTTTGCACCTTGGCGTGGGCGCGATTGATCTCGTCCGCCAGGATCAAATTGGCGAAGATGGGCCCCTTGCGGGTGAAGTAGGTGGCTTCCTTGGGATTGTAGATCAGGTTGCCCAGCAGATCACTCGGCAGCAGGTCGGGCGTGAATTGGATGCGTTGGAACTTGGTCTTGATGGTCCGGGCCAGTGAACTAATGGTCAGCGTCTTAGCCAAGCCGGGCACGCCTTCGAGCAGCACGTGACCGTTGGCCAGCAGGCCGACCAGCAACCGGTCCACCAGGTATTGCTGGCCCACGATGGCCCGAGCGATTTCCTGCTGAATGGCTTTGAGGGAGGTGTGCGATTGCTGCACCAATCGGTTGATTTGCTCAAGGTCGGATTGCATAGAGTTCCGCGTATTGATTCAATGTGTGAGCGGCCAGCGTGGCGGATGGTCCGGCTTTTGGCAAGGATAGAATCAGGGGTGCGCGCGTTGCTTGCCTCGAGTTGGGCAGGAAACATTAGGATTGCCCAAATACTGCCGGCGTCACATTATGGGAATCAAGGTCATCGAAGAAGGGGGCGTTGTGTAGCGAGCTTCGCACGTCCGACCGAGCGCAACTCTTTTTGGAACGGCTCAATCGCTCCGTCAAGGACACTGCAACGTTCTACGCGGTTGGCCTTTTGGGCAGGCAGAAGCCAGCAGCGCCGACATCCCTCGTGCCCGGATTGGGCAACTGCGATAAGGCCGGGAATGTTTACGCTCCAGTTCTTGAGCGGCAGTCATGTTAATAATTATGATTGCAATTGGTGGTGGGGCTTGCCATATTGACCCCGAACCACAGATTGGATGGCAGGTCGGTCAATTTGTTTTGGCCTGCTGTTAATCGGCAAAAAGATTCATCAGTGGGATGTCTCTTCGGGCGAAAGCCGCTTTTCCTCCAATTCCAAGCTGCACGCAAAATTGGGCTTTATTTTGCTACTCAGTGTTCGCAAACGGGTCATGAGGGTCAAAAGCCGGTTGGGAATACCGGCGGGGTGAACAGCCCCGGATGAAATGGGCAGATGTTCTGCCAAGATTATAGAGAACAGAGACAGTTGCATTGACCAAACCGAACGTCAGATGATTAAAGAGCATGAACAACAAACGGCCTTTTTGAAGGACCTCGTGTTCGCCGCGAATCCGCCGGAGGCGGCGAAGCTATTGGACCGGCTTCGGAAAGCACAATGCGATGCCAAGTGCAGCCGCCGGGCCGTCGGTATTGTCTTCCTGACCGCGGCACTGGCCCTGGCAGGAATCGGCTACGGGTCGATTTTGCAGCCGCAGTTCTTCTACCGGTCCACCGTGCTGGCGCAGAGTTTTTCCGTGTTGCTGGTCGCATCCCTGATCTCGTTGGTGGTTTTCCTGATCATCTGGCTCGGCTTCATGGCCCGTTGCAATAACGTGCGCCGTGAATGCCGAAACCTCGGTACTGCAATCGATGCAAACACGGCTCACGCCTCCGGTTTCGGTCAGTTCCCTGCCGGCGGCAATCGGCATCGGCTCGCCCGAACACTCTCTTGCCGCCGGGATCTAAACGGCGGGAACGGAGTGACGCCAGGCCGGCTCGCTAAACAGTTCAACCTACTGAGGTACCGAGCAGCCGCCCTGCGTTTGGTGTGCGGCGAGTTTGCTGCTGTTATCGATGGATGCCGGGCGCAGGAGGAAGGCGGCGCGCCCAAGGAATTAACGCCCGCTCCAATTAGCGAGAACCCTTTGACGTAGGCGGATTTGTTCCTAACAGTTTCCGGGTCTTCATCCATTCCGCGCAACGTACGGGCCAGGTAGCCACTTCGCCCCCGCGAACACCCAGGCCGTAACCATGGCCACCTCGGTCGTAAAGTTGGAGATTCGAAGGCACGCCCGCGCGCTCCAGCGCAGTCTGAAACCGACGGCTGTTTTCCACATTCACCGGATCATCCCGCGTTTGCACAAGAAACGCGGGTGGTGTTTCCGCCGTCACGTGGCGTTCGTTGGAATAGCGTTCGATTAGTTGAGGTTCCGGCGCGGGCCCCAGCAGCCGGGCGCGCGATCCTTGGTGACCGATTTCGTCGTCCAGGGAGATGACCGGATAGACCAAGATCATAAAGTCCGGACGGCAACTCAGGCGATCCAACGGATCAGGCGCGTCGGGCCGCCCGCGATCAAAATGAGTTCCCAACGTCGAAGTCAGATGCCCGCCCGCCGAAAATCCCATAATGCCGATGCGATGCGGATCGAGCCGCCAGGCAACCGCTCGACTGCGCGCCAGGCGAAGCGCCCGTTCCGCGTCCCGCACCGGCCAGGGCTTGTCGCCCGCGGTTAACTTCGGCTGGGGCAGCCGATATTTCAGGACCAGTCCGGCAACGCCCAGCGTGTTTAGCCAGCGAGCCACGTCGTAGCCTTCCTTGTCGATGGCCAGGCTGGAATAGCCGCCGCCGGGGCAAATCACTACCGCCGTCCCGGTGGCCTTGTCGGCTTCGGGCAAGTAAACCGTCAACGTGGGCCACGTGACATTGCGAAAGGAGCGGTCGGGCTTTTCCGGCGCACCGCGTTCCACCGATACCTCGGGCGGCGCCGACTCGAGGTGAGGCAAAGCATTGGAGGACCAAAGCGCCAGTTGGAAGGACGGGCGGTTAGTTTCCGCGGCAACCAACGCAAAACCGCCGCCCAACATGAGCACCACAACCAACACGGCACGACATTGGGCCGCACCGCATCGTTTCACTTCAGCCATTGATCCCTCCACTTGGCGTAGTCCTCGGCCACTCCCCTGCCCCATTCGCCATACCAGGAATATCCATTGCGGCGTTCGGCTTCGATTTCCTTCAGGTCATATTGCTTCACGCCATCGCGCCCGCTGAAGATGGGCCGGTTGGTTTCAATCTCGTAAAAGCGGGCCCACAACGGCGGCGCCTTGGGGTCGGGCACGATGACTTTGTTACCATCGAGTTTGATTTGTCGAATCCCGGTCAGCTTGGCCGACTTGAACCACGACGCGCCCGCCTGAACAGCGCGCTGCACTTCGGGGCTTGGTTTATCGAGACTCATGAGCAGGCGCAAGATGCCGGCACTCTCGGCTCCGCTCAACGAAACCAGTTCGTAACTGCGCCCCGAACGCGGGCGATAATCCAATTCATCATGTTGCGCGCACCAGACGGTCAATCTGCCGCTCACGACGATCTGGCATTTGAGGATGCACTGCACGCCGCGGTCAAAGCTCGTTTGCGCGGCCCGGCGACGGTTTGCATCCACAAAGCCATAGTCCGGCAACGTGGCAACCTCGCGCAGAAATTCCATCAACCGCACCATCGAACCATCGTTGAAGGTAATGTGCCGGTGATACTGGGTGCTCGGCGGATAAAACTGCGGCCAACCGCCCGTCGGATACTGGGCCTGGAGAATGTGGTCCAGACCTTTAAGGAACGCCCGCTGACAACGCGCATCCTGGTTCGCACGAAAGGCGCGGGCCAGAAACCGCAATTCACCCGTCGTTGCCCCGTTGTCAAAGGTGCCATGGAGTTTTCCCGGGACGCCCGTGAATGGCTTGGTGGTCGTGTCGGTGTTCTTCGGCCAACTGCCCGCGACGGATTGCCAGGAGAGAATGTTCTCGGTGATCTGCTTGCCTTCCGAACTCCGATACCAGTCATCGGATTTTTGGCGGTACGTATTCCACGAATTGGCGGCCGGTAGATCGAGCAGGCCGGCGAGCAGCAGGCATAGGCCGAGCATGATTGAATATTTCACAGAGGATAGAATTGATCTGCGATTCCCGCTCACCAGTGATCCAATCGCGCGCCGCGGAGATGTGACCAAAACCAGGTAGGGCGAGACTCCGTCGAGCCCTGACTTCCTCGGAAGGGCTCCATTGGCAGCTCGATGTTCAAAGGGACATCCTTGACGCTCGATCACCCAAACCTTTCCACCGATATCGTCGGCGAGGGGAGGCGCAGGAGGGGAATTTGGGTCTCGACGGAGTCGCGCCCTACCGGTAAAGGTGAAGACAAATCGGCGCGGCAACCGCCAACGAATCCGCTTCTTCATGTCAGCGGCTACCCGTTTCAAACTCGCTTTCAGATCGATTCTTTGATTCATTTCGGCTTTGTTTGTCGGCGCTCGGAAACCTTCCTATCCAAGCGATTGAATCAGATGTTACCTTCGGTCCCCATCGCCTTTGCCGGTCGGATTCGCAGTCCACTGAGCACAACCATTCCGCCAGCCATTCCCGGGAGCTTGGGTGGTTTTCAGCAGACCATCAGACCGCTTCGAAGTCAAATCCGGGTTGCAATGTTCGCCAAACCGGCTACAGTCCTCGGCGTGAAGCGGTTCGTCAAAGCCATTGCCCTGTTGTTGCTGGCCCTGTGGGTGCCGGTGACTGAGCATTGTCGGCTGGAAACGATTCCCGACCTGAGTTTCCTCTCTTATTCCTGCCAAAGCGAACAAGCCCCCCACCAGGACACCGACTGTCAGGACGATTTCTGCAGCTCCGTCGAGTCGGGCGGTTACAAAGTGGAGGACAATCCCTCTTTTACTCTTCAACCGATTGCGCCCGTATCTGCGGCGGCGGACTTTCTGCTGGCTGAATTGCAGCCGTCCTCGCAGCCCTTCCCCGCCCAGTCAAACTGGGCACCGCCCGAGCTTTCCCAAACCTGGCAGTTCCGCTTCCGCGCGGCCCCGCGGGTTCGCGCCCCTTCTCTCGTTTCATAGACCGTCCCGCTGCGGACGAAGTTCAAGTGCCGCAGTGCGCGTTCACGCTGCGGGTGTCTGCTTGTAATCCGTTGGCCCTCGAAGGGAGCCAATATGCCTATGAAACTGAAAATCATTTCAACATTTTGCCTACAGTTAACCGGTGTTCCTCACCGCCTCGGAGGGCGGATACCTTCATCCGTGCGAAGCATCCATAGAAGAAGTGTGGACAAAGTCGTCCGCGCTCCAATCGCTGCCCTAACCAACCGGGCTTGCGGCGAGAAACGCTCGTCGGTCTTTGCTTTGATTTTGGCGCTCATCAGCAGCTCCCTGATGGCCAACGCCAGCCAGGAAACACAAGCCTCGGCTGCGCCGGAGAAGCCGACGATCGCAACCAACGTGCTGACTTTGGATGCCGCCATTGCTCTGGCCCTCACGCACAATCCAACGTTACGGGCGGTCGGGGGAAAAGTGACGGCCGCCGCCGGTCGGGCTGAGCAAGCCCGTGTGTGGTCAAATCCCGAACTCGAACTCAGCGCCGAGGAGTGGCCAGTAGGTGGCGGCCGTGGATTCTCGGACGCCAAGCAGACCATCGGCGTGGCGCAAACGCTGCCGTTCCCGGGAAAGAAATCGCTGGACCGCCGGATTGGGCGCGCGGGGGTGCGCGTGAGCGAGTTGGAGTTGGAACTGCGGCGGCTCGAACTGGTGCGCGATGTCAAAGCAGCGTTCTTCCGCGTACTCACGGCGGATCGTTTGCTGAATGCTGTCCACGAACTCGAACAAGTGGCGGAATCCTCGGCGGCAACCGCCCAGAAGCGGGTGGCAGCCGGCGCTACGCCTTACCAGGAGCAACTGCGGGCGGAGATTCAATTGGAACAGGCCCGAACCACTCACGCGGATTACCAACGAACCTTGGCGGCAGCCCGGGAAATTCTCTTCACCCTGATGGGCCGCCCCGATCAGCAGCACCTGGCGGTATCCGGAACCCTTGCCGAGACGCCCAACCAGAGCCTTTTGGAGCGGGACGAAGCCGCTTGGCTGCCGACGCATCCGAGTGTGGCCGCGGCCAACGCCAACGTGGCCCGGGCCCAACTGGAAGTTCGCCGCGCCAGTCTCGATCCCTATCCTGATGTTACCGTCGGCGTTGCGGGTGGACGACGGGGCGAGAGCGACGAGTCGATTGTAGAACTGCGTTTCTCGCTGCCGCTGCCCCTCCTGGACCGTTCAAAAGGTCGGCAACAGGAATTCCGCGCGAACATGGTGGTCGCCGAAGCTGAACTGCGCGCGATTCGACAGCAGTTGCAGCGCGACTGGGCCAACGCCTCCCAGCGATACCGGACTGCCGTCGATCAAGTCGCCAAGTACCGGGAGCGCATTCTCCCCAAAGCGACGGAGGCGTTGCGATTGGTGCAAACCGGTTTTCAAGAAGGCAAGTTCAGCTTCATCGATCTGCTGGACACCCAACGCACCACCGCTGAAGCCCAATTGGTTTACCAGAAGAAACTGTTGGAAATGAACCTCGCCCAGGCCGAACTCGAAGCACTGCTGCACGCTCAGTTAACCAACCGCTAAACCGCCAATTACAAGAAGTTCTATGAACATGTTGAATTCTTTGTTTCGAAAACAGACCCACAAGTGCATTAGCAATAAAGCGGCACTTTTGCTTCCCCGCCATCCTGAAGCGCCAGGGATGCGCTCACCCCTCACCCGCCCTTCGGGCACCCTCTCCCCTTTGAGGGGAGAGGGAGAATCAACGAGACGTCTTCGAAGGTTCGACCGCCCGCGAACCTGGCGGTACCCGCAGCGCAATTTGCGCCGACGCACCACCACCTCTGGGCACGTCTGTGGGTTTCCAGACCGTTCATCGGCGGTTCCCTCTCCCCTCAACGGGGAGAGGGTTAGGGCAAGGGGTGAGAACCACCATTGGCGTTGGCGGGGACACAACATATTCGTATTATTCATCTTTTCCCTGCTAGTCGGCTGTTCGCCGCCAAAAGAAGCCGAGTCGCACGCCGGACATGATCACGCGCATCAGGAAGCCACCGAGACATCCGATGCCGCAACAGGCGTCGTGATGTGCGCCGAGCATGCTGTTCCCCTCGCCGAGTGCGGCATCTGCAAACCGGAACTAATCGCCAGCTTGCAATCCGGACAGTCCCTTAAAGTGCGCTTGCCCGCCGCTGAATCAGCCCGTCTGGCTGGCGTGCAAACGGCAGCGGCGACCAATGGCCCGATCGCTGAGGGCATGGAGGCTTACGCCGAAATCGAGTTCAACCAAAACAAACTCGCCCAGATCGTGGCGCCGGTCAGCGGGATCATCCAGGCGGTGGAAGCGGACCTTGGCAGTAAGGTGCAGGAAAACCAAGTGGTCGCTAAAATCTGGTCGGCCAGCATCGCCGAAGCCGTGGCCAAAGCCGTGTTGACTCACCAGACCCTCGAACGCGAGCGCAAGCTGCGCGCCGAGCGCGTGACTTCGGAGAAGGATTTGCAGCAAGCCGAAGCGGAGCATCGCGCCTCCTGCCAGCAACTGCGCACGCTGGGATTCACCGAAGAACAGATCGACGCGCTGGGCGCCCGACCGCAGGAATCGGTGCTCCTGGAAGTACGCGCTCCGTTTGCCGGTGAAATTGTCGAACGCACCGCCGTCCGCGGCGCCTTGGTGGAATTGGGACGTCCGCTCTTCACGCTGGCTGACCGCACCACGATGTGGGCCATGCTAAACATTCCCGAAACCGCGCTCGCCCGCGTCCGCACCGGCCAGCGCGTGGAATTGCGCGTGGACTCGTTGCCGGACCAGACGTTCACCGGGACGCTGACATGGATCGGCGCGGAAATCGATGAACGCAGCCGCATGGCACGCGCCCGCGTCGAAGTGTCTAATCCGGATGAGGTGCTCAAAGCCAAGATGTACGCCCAAGCTCGCATCCTGACCCGAACCAACGAAGGTGCCTTGGTGCTGCCCACCTCGGCCATTCAACGCGTCGCCAGCAAGCCGTTTGTCTTTGTCCAGCTCGCCGACGATTTGTTCGAAGCACGCGCCGTCCGCACTGGTGCCACGTTCAACGGAGAAGTTGAAATCCGCGACGGGGTGAAGCCCGGCGAGCAAGTGGTGGTGAACCATGGGTTCTCTGTGAAATCGCAACTGCTCATCTCACGCCTCGGGGCCGGCTGTGCCGACGATTGATGAACCGGCAAATGCAACACGCGTATCTGGAATGTGTTCGTAGCGCAGATTTTCAATCTGCTGTATCGCCGAATTGCATTCGGCAGGGCGTCCAAATTCTTGCATCGGTCGCGAGCTACGGACGCCAGGCAGATTGCAAATCGGCGATACAGCAGAGTAGAACTCTGCGCTACCTTACCTGGACCCCTTTCCTGCACGCCAAGTCAAAACTCCAGCCGGTTTGCCGACACTGGGGCGAATCGCTGCGTTGTCGAAGTGCGGACGCCAAGCTCCCCCTCACCCCGGTCCTCTCCCTCGGAGAGAGGGAGAATCGCACTATGGGTTCGATCCTTCGAACGGCGTATGTGCAAACGGATCAAAGGCGGCACCTGCGATTGGTCTTTACGAACGACCCGCGGCGGCCGACGGCTCTTCCCTCTCCTTGGGGAGAGGGTCAGGGTGAGGGGAATCGTCCGCCCGAGCCGTTCCACGGCTGTCGGTTTACCCGTGAATGTCCAACTCTGGTAGTCCTTCGGCAAAGCCGGAGGCTTCCCTCCAAATGAAACCATAATGTTAAACTGGCTCATCAATTTCTCTCTGAAGCATCGCCTGCTGGTTTGTGTGCTGGCCGCCCTCCTGCTGGTGGTTGGCGTCCGCTCGCTGCTGCGTCTGCCGGTGGATGCCTTTCCGGACACGACCCCGGTGCAGGTGCAAATCAACACCAGCGTGCCGTCGCTGAGCCCGCAGGAAGCCGAGCAACAAGTCACGCTGCCCATCGAACTGGCCATCAGCGGTCTGCCGGGGCTGCAAAATGTCCGCTCGATTTCCAAGTTTGGTCTATCGCAAGTCGTGGCGACGTTCGCGGACGACACCAGCATTTATCAGGCGCGGCAACTGATCAGCGAGCGCCTGCAAAGTGTCGAACTGCCGGCCGAGATTCCGCGGCCTCAACTCGGCCCCATTTCTACCGGCTTGGGCGAGGTGTTCCATTACGCGGTGCGCTCGGATCGAACCGACCGCACCCTGACCGAGCTGCGGGAACTGCACGACTGGGTCATTAAACCGGAGTTGCGCAAAGTGCCCGGCGTGGCCGAGGTCAACACTTGGGGCGGTTTCGAGAAGCAATATCACGTCGTGGCCGATCCGGACCTGCTGGTCAAATACGGGCTCACGCTGGAGGAACTGTTTGCAGCGCTACAGGCCAACAACCAGAACGTGGGCGGCGGCCAGATGGTGCGCGGCGGGGAAGCGCTGCTGGTCCACGGCCTGGGTCTCGACTACGAACACAACGCAGATCGGCAACATCGTCATCGCCGCCCACGACGGCGTCCCGGTGCATGTGCGCGAAGTGGCCACAGTGAAGGTGGACCATGAAATTCGCCGCGGCGCGGTGACCGCCGAAGGCCAGGGTGAAATTGTCCTGGGCCTGGGCTTCATGCTGATGGGCGAAAACAGCGCGGTCGTCACGCACGCGCTCAAGGCGAAACTGGCCGAGGTGCAAAAGACCTTGCCGCCCGACGTGAAGGTGGAAGTGTTGTACGATCGCACCGAATTGGTGGACAAGGTCATTCGCACCGTCGAACACAACCTTCTTGCCGGTGCATTGCTGGTGGTCGCGGTGCTGTTCGCTTTTCTGGGCAACCTGCGGGCGGGGCTCATCGTGGCGGCGGCCATTCCGCTCTCGATGCTGTTCGCCGGTAATCTCATGCTGCAAGCCGGCATTGCCGCCAGCCTGCTGAGCCTGGGCGCGGTGGATTTCGGTCTGATCGTGGACGGCTCGGTGGTGATGGTGGAAAACGCCATGCGTCGCCTGGCGGGGCGCCAGCGGGAGCTGGGGCGCCCGCTGACGGAAACGGAACGCCGGCAGCTCGTGGCGGAAGCTCCGCTGGAAGTGGCGCGGCCGGTGGCGTTCGGGGTGGGCATCATTTTGATCGTGTTCCTGCCGATCCTGACGCTGGAAGGCGTCGAAGGAAAAATGTTCAAGCCGATGGCGCTCACGATGATTTTCGCGCTGGCGGGATCGTTGTTACTGGCGCTGACGCTTGATACCGGTGCTGGCTTCGCTGCTGCTGCCCCGCGAAGTGAAGGAACAGGAGCCGTGGCTGGTGCGATTGGCGCATCGGATCTACGAACCGGTTTTGCGGCTGGCGATGCGTTTCCGCCGGGCGACGCTGCTGGGCGCCCTGGCACTACTGGCCGGGGTAGGCGTCCTGGCCACGCGCATGGGCGGCGAATTTCTGCCCAAGCTGGGCGAGCAGGCGATTGTCGGCACGAGCGTCCGCCTGGCGGGCATTTCGGTGGATGAAGCCGTAGCCTAGAACGACCGCATTGAGCAACTGCTATTGGCGGAGTTTCCCGACGAGATCGAACACATCTGGACCCGCCTGGGCACGGCGGAAGTGGCCACGGATCCCATGGGCGTCGAACTGTCGGACTTCTTCCTCGCCCTCAAGCCCCGCCCCGAATGGAAGAAAGCGCACACCCAACTGGAATTGGTCGAGTAGATGCGCGAGCTGTTCGTCAAACTGCCGGGCATGACCGTCGCCTTCAGCCAGCCGATTGAGATGCGTATGAACGAATTGATTGCCGGCATTCGCTCCGACATCGGCATCAAGATCTACGGCGATGATTTGGAAACGTTGCGGCGGCTCGGTGACGAAGTGCAGCAGGTGTTGAACGGCATTCCCGGAGTGGGCGAAGTCAGCGGCGAGCAGCTCACCGGGCAATTGGTGCTCCAGGTCAAAGTCGATCCGCAGGCCATCGCCCGGTTTGGCGTCCCCGCCCGCAATGTGTTGAACGTGGTGGAAGCCGTCGGCACCAAGAAAGTGGGCGAAGTGCGCGAAGGGCAACGGCGTTTTCCGCTGGTCGTCCGCCTGCCCGACCGCCAACGCACCGATCCCGACGCGCTGGCCGCCACGCTGATTCCCACCGCCACCGGCTCGGTTCTGCCGCTCAATCGGGTGGCGCAGGTGGTGGAAACCGAAGGCCCGGCCACGATCAACCGCGAATGGGGCCGGCGGCGCATCACCGTGCAGTGCAATGTGCGGGGCCGCGACGTGGGGAGCTTTGTGGCCGAGGCTCGGCGGCAGATCGCGGAGCAAGTCCAACTGCCCGAAGGCTACACCCTTGAATGGGGCGGGCAGTTTGAGAACATGGAACGCGCCAATCGCACGTTGCTGTTCGTCGTGCCGCTGGCATTGGGACTGATCTTCGTGTTGTTGTATTTCAGCCTCGGTTCGTTGCGGGACGTGGTGATCGTGGCCACCGGCATTCCGCTGGGCGCGGTGGGAGGCGTGTTGGCGTTGTGGGTGCGCGGCATGCCGTTTACGGTCAGCGCCGCCGTCGGGTTCATCGCCTTGAGTGGAGTGGCGATCTTGAACGGGTTGGTGCTGGTGACGTTTATCAATCAGAAACGAGCCGCCGGCATTCCGCTGGAGACGGCCGTGCGCGAAGGATGTCTGGTGCGGCTGCGCCCGGTGCTGATGACCGCCCTGGTGGCGGCGGCCGGCTTCATCCCCATGGCGGTGAACGTCGGCGTGGGCGGCGAGGTTCAGCGTCCCCTGGCCACGGTGGTGATTGGGGGCATTTTAACCAACACGGTGTTGACGCTCTTGGTCCTGCCCACGCTTTATGTTACGTTCCAACAAAAAAGGAACCATTTGAAGCCGGCAACCGCTGCATGACTCACGCCCACGACCATCACCACCATCACCATCCGCCGCCGGGCAACTACCATCGCGCGTTCGGCATTGGCGTCGCGCTGAACCTGGCCTACATCGCCGTCGAAGCTTTCTTCGGCTTCCGCGTCAATTCGTTGGCCCTGCTGGCCGATGCGGGACACAACTTAAGCGACGTGCTCACCCTGCTGCTGGCCTGGGGAGCAGCGTGGATTTCTACGTTTCAACCCACGCCCCAACGCACCTACGGTTGGCGCAAGTCGTCCATTCTCGCGGCTTTGTTCAACTCCATCCTGCTGGTGCTGGCCATGGGCGGCATCGCCTGGGAGGCGGTTCACCGCTTCGGGCAACCTCAACCCGTGGCGGGCGGAACCATCATGCTGATCGCCGGCTTCGGGGTCGTGGTGAACACGGCCACGGCGCTGTTGTTCATGAAAGGGCGGCAACACGATCTCAATGTCAAAGGCGCCTTCCTGCACATGGCGGCCGATGCGGGCGTTTCCGGTGGCGTGGTGATGGCCGGATTGCTCATCCAGCAAACCGGCTGGCAATGGCTGGATCCGGCCGTCAGCTTGGGCATCGTGATCGTCATCGGCTTCAGCACCTGGGGCTTGCTGCGCGATTCGGTCAACTTGGTGTTGGACGCCGTGCCGGCGGGCATCGATGTTCCGGCGGTGGAAACGTATCTCGCCGGACTACCGGGCATCCACGCGGTTCATGATCTGCACATCTGGGGGATGAGCACCACCCAGATCGCGCTGACCGCGCATTTGGTAAAACCGGACGCGCAAATCGATGATGAAATGTTGGCCCGAATTCGGGAAGAACTGCACGAGCATTTCGGCATCGAACACATCACCATTCAACTGGAGCGTGGCGGGCCCTGCGAATGCCGACAAGCGGCGCCCGGCTCGCTCTGATGAAGCGCCCGTGCTGCGAAGACAGTTTAGAGGTGGATGAGTTTTCGAACCGGCGCCCTTGTCGTTCTCACCCCTCACCCGACATCCTGGAATTGGAGTGCAGCAAACATGTCGCTGCCGTTTCGATCCATGAATCCTGGCGCCGCGGTGTCTTGGTCGCGCTGCAAAACATACTTACTCCAAGAGGGCGGCGCTCTCCCGAAACGCCGCTATGGTTCGTTCAGCGGATCGTGCTGCTTTAAGGTTCCATCCGGGCCCGGTAGAACCGTTGCACGCCATTGGTCCCGGTGTTCACGATGACCGTATCACCGGCGGCAAACGATTGCTCGGACACGTTATCCCAATTCAGGAGATTCGTTGAACTTTCCAGCCAGTAAGTATGGCTGTCCGGACCATCGATGGCGAACGATAAGGAGCCGTCCGGCAAGCGTTGGAGATTCGCCAAAACCGGTTTACCCAACACCGAGAGCGTGGCCTGGGAACTCATAACGCTGCCCACGTCGTTGCTGATCACCACCCAATAGAGGTTGCCGTTATCATTCGTGGTCACGGTCGACACACTCAGGGATGATCCATTGGCACCGGAGATGACGGCGCCGTTCGCATACCACACAAAGGTTAGCGGCGGATCGCCGGTCACGGAGACGTTGAACGTGGCGTCGTTGCCTTCGGTAACCGTGAGGCTCTGCGGGTGCCCGGTAATTGCCGGCGGACTCTTGACCACCACGCGGGCGACCTGGCTGGTCGCCGCGCCGGCAAGGTTGGTAACAATCAGCCAATAGTCGCCGCCATCCCCAAAATCGGCGTTATTGATCGTGAGGGAAGATGCCTCGGCCCCGGAAAGCTCGAGGTCGCCCAAATACCATTGGAAGTGCAGCGGGGCCGTCCCGGTCACGGTGGCCGTAATCGTCGCATTGCCACCCACGGCAATCGTCTGATCCGCGGGGAGCACCGTATCAATATGCGGCGGTTCCAGCACCGTGAGGGTGGCCGCCGGACTGACAATCGAGCCGCCGTTGTTCGTCACGACGACACTGTAACTTCCCTCGTTGGCCGGTTGGGCCGCAGGGATCGTATAGCTGGCGTCGGTGGCGCCGGAAATCGGTGTTGAATCGAACAGCCATTGAAACCGCAGTGGAGGCGTTCCGGAGGCACTGACGGAGAAAGTGACAAGCTGCCCGGCAATCACCGTCTGGCTTTGCGGAGCAGCGTCGAGCGTCGGCGATACCAGCGCGCCTTCGACGTTTTCCGCGCCCGGAGTGGGCGCCTGCCCCTTCCAGTTGGCCGGATCATTGCCGTAATCCGCGGCGGCAATTCGTTGCAAGGAAGCGCCAAGTCCATCCACACCATTGGTGGGCCAGGGATCTTGATCGGAATAATGCACGCGATCTTCCAACACGTACGGAACGAAACCGGCATCCGCGCCCATGCCGGTTTGCGGTGGGTCGGGTTGGTAAAGCGCCACGTTTTCCCCGGCATTATCCAACCGGCCGGACCATGGCCCGAAGACTTGCACTGTCGATCCGAGTCCGTATTTCGCCCGGAAACTGAGGAGCGCCAACGGTTCGAGCACCGGATCAAAGTTCACCACCAGACAATACTCGCCGGCTTCCAGGCTGGCGCCCGGCGGGAACACAAAGGAAACCGCGTCCTCGAGTTGCCAACGATTGGTCGTATGCACCCCATCGAATAGCGTCACGGCGGACGAGGAAATGTTCAATAATTCGATATATTCTTCGTCCTGGATTTCCGTAGCCTGGCCACCCACGAGACTGTTCGGGTGATACATTATCTCGTTGATGACAATGGGGCCAACGCGCGGGGCGGCGTTGGGTGCGCCGGTGCCGCTGCGAAACTGTTCCACCGATACGGCGTCATCCGCGCCAAAAGTCGTCTCGACCAGGGCACCGAAATCGGTGCCGACGCTGGTCGGGATGCTTCCGAGTGACACCCCGTTTTGCGAGGCGCCAAATGAAACGCTGGTCCGGTAACCGGTCAGGTTGTCCCCCCCGTCGGTGGCCGAAAGATACAGCGTATCCCCGCGCGAGGAACTGAGTGCAAAGCTGGGCGGGACGCCGGGATTGGGATTGAATTGGTTTTCGTAGAATACCAGGTAATCGCCGGCCGCCAGGCTCGTACCCGCTGGAATACGGAACCGTTTCAAATCCTTTTCACTGGTGCTCAAATACCAACCGCCCACGGCCACGGTGGTGCCACTGGGATTATATAATTCAATGGCGTCTTCCCGCGGCGGATCGGTGTGGGCCAGGACTTCGTTGATTACGACATTGGTCAGCGGGAGGTAGTTGGCGGCGCCGGGGGAGGCCGTGGCGTCGAAGTCCACAATCGTATTGGCACCGTCCGGCAAACGGCCTTGCGATACATCCGGTTGCTTGTTGCCGTAGCTCACCGTCTGCAGCAGCGCGAACGTTGACGAGTAAACCTGAATGGTGCCCGCATCCGCGTCCAAGGCAAAGTTCACATGGTCCCGGCCCTGACCGGCGCTGCCATCCGCAATCCACTGCACCCAGGCTTTGCCGCCGATAAAACTCAGCGGTGGAACCTGGAACTTGCCAATGCCCACCAGAGACGGATCGTCGGTCAGATAAATCCCCGCCATGTTCACGGGCAATGAGTCGGTATTGTAAATCTCAAACCAATCCGGTCCGTTGGTGGAGGCCGGCATCCATTCGTTAAGACGCAAATTGGACACATTGCCCAGGGTAGCCGGACCGGTATTGAATTGACCCGGTGTGGGACTGGCCGACAAGGACCATTGGCCATTGGCCAAACCGAGGCTGCGATCAGGCAACTGGAACCCATACTCGACGGCATCCACGCGCTGCCCCAGCGAGTTGAACAAATACACCCCGCCACTCGCACCGCCCAGCGCGAAGCCGGTGTTCAAAGCGCCGCCCGCGGTGGTGGAACCGGGTTGTGAACCGTCACACCAAATCACCAGATAGCCGCTGGCCTCAATGCTGGTGCCGGCCGGAAAAATCCATTTTACCGGATTCGACGGGGAATCGCTCAGGCGCATCCCGCTCAGATCAACCGCCGTACTGTTGGGATTCTCCAATTCAATCCAATCGGCGTACTGGCCGTACGGCCCGACGGAGGCCGACTGGTTGCGGGCCATGATTTCATTCAAGTGCGGGCCCGTGTACGTGGCCGCGAAATTACTGGCCGCGGGACTGGGGCTGACGGGAAACTCCACGATTGTCGAACTGCCGTTGGGCAACCGGCCTTGGGTCACGTTTTCGAGTTGGCTCCCGTAAACCACGCGGCTCAATTCGAGACCGGTGGCGTCGTACAACACAATGGCCCCGCCTTCCTTCGGAAGATTGAAATCCAGATGGTCTTGGCCGGGATTGCCGTCCGCGAACAACTGCACATAACCGCGCGGCGCCACGAATGAGAGCGAGCGCACTTGGAAGAGCGCGTTGCTGGTGCCCAGATAAATTCCCTGGAGCGCCACCGGCAGACTGGCGTGGGCGTTGTAGAGTTCGATCCAATCCGAGCCGCCCGGCGGCGCATCAGCCAGCCATTCATTGATGGCCAGGTTGGCGGTGCCGGTCACCACGGCGGCCTGATTGCCCGCGCCGGCGGTTGGCTGGTTCAAAACCCATTTGCTTGAAATGCGACCCACCGAATAATCGGGAATCTGGATCCCGTAGGTCAGGCCATCCACGCGATTGGTGGTCGCACCATAGAGGAAAATGCTTTCGCCCAAGTGACTCAAGGCGAAACCGGTGTTTAAGTCCGCCCCCGCGACGGTGGAAGGAGGCTGGGTGTTGTCGCACCAAATCACCAAGTAACTGTTGCCGTCAATGCTCGTCCCGCTGGGAAACACGAATTTACGCGGGTCGCCACTGTCGGTGAGGCTCCAGCCCGAAAGATCGACCGGATCAGAGCTAGTGTTGCGCAGTTCGACATAATCAGGATAGTTCGTTCCGTGCGCCACGGCCGCAACGTTTTCCGCCATGATTTCATTGAGCACCACAGTTGGCGGCGCCGGTTGGCTGGCGGGCAGGCCCGGGGTGCCGTTGATGCTGGTGCTGGCGCGCCAGTTGGCAGGATCATCCGGATCGCCATTGGGATCGATGATTTGGAGCGAGTAACCCAAACCGTCCGCCTCCGGGGGCCAGCTACCGCCGTCGGAATAGTCCACCGATAGCACGCGGTTGCCCTGCTCGTCATAAATGGCCAGGCGTTCGCCACCGTTGTTGAGACTGCCGTCGAACCAGCCGGACACGGACACGCCCGGATAGCGCAGGAACCAATCGTTGGTGGCGGTATTGTTGCCCAGGACAATCCGGGAGCCGGGATTGAGGATAAAGCCCACGGGGAATTGGAACGAAATGCCCTCAAAGCTGTAGTAACTGAGGTCCAGTTTGCTAGCGCCGCAGTTTTCCAGTTCAAGGAATTCGTAGCGGCTGCCCGCGCTGCCGCCGGGCGAGGGATTCTACATAATTTCGCTGATGCACAGCGGCACGCCCAACTGGCCGACCGTGAAGGTGGATTCATTCAATGCGCTCCAAGTTGTGCCGTCGAGCAGGCGGGCTTTGATCACTTGGGTGTCATTCAACACAATGGGCGTGCCTGAGGCGTAGGCCAAGGCGGTGGCGGACACTGTTCCCGCACCATATACCCGTGGATCCGAACCGTCGGTCGTGTAATAAATGGTTCCCGTGGCCTGGACGTTGGTCATGAACAAAGTGGTGCCCGCGGTCACCCGCCCGCCATCGGAGTTGAAGACCGGGGGATCAATGTTCGGATATGCTCCTCGAGCGCGCAATTGACCCAGCAGGACTTGGCCGCGGGAGGGGAAGTATCCGGTATTCAAAGTGGTGTTCCAAACGTCGCCATGATTGTCGTTGGCGTGGTAGGCCCAGCCCATCAGGCAGTCCAGTTGTTGCACGTAGTCGCGGTCGCGCAGCAGCGGACTATTCGCCCGGACGGTGGCGGAGT
The DNA here is from genome assembly GCA_963788655.1 of uncultured Verrucomicrobiae bacterium. Lineage (GTDB taxonomy): Bacteria > Verrucomicrobiota > Verrucomicrobiia > Limisphaerales > JAFGQR01 > JAFGQR01. The sequence continues at coordinate 24,210 of CAWBHS010000010.1, forward strand.
CGCCCCAGCGGGCGGATTCGCAGAGCAGGGACGCCCAGATTTCGTTGACGCGGCGCATGAAGTAATCGGCTGGATGGTTCCGCTCGGGATGGGCCGCGTCCCACACGGGGTTGGCCGGATCGACATAATAGGGGCCATCCTTCTTGAAAAAATTCCGATACACGCGATCGGCAAACAACAGCTTGAACTCGGTATTGGCGAGCAAATCTTGGTAGATTTCGGTAGGAGCCCCTGAGTTGTTCAGGCCGGTGCTATCCCGGGTCATGTGCTCGAGAATGTGTTCGGCGTCATAAGAGAAGAAACGCCATTTCTCCCCCGTTGCCCGGCGGCGGGCCGCATACCAGTTGTGCTGCGCCCAATCTTCATTGCCAATATAGAAGTTCAGCAGCATGTAATCGGCAAACCACGGCAGGTCGATCACCGCCCCCACGGCTTCGTAGTTGGCGTTGTTGGCCAATCCGGCGCGAACCCGTGACAGCATTTGATCGTACGCAGCGTGGCTGGGGTCGCCGGACACGACGGTGGTCGAAGTGTGCTTGAGCACGTCGTATTCATCGCTGTCCCCGCCGAAATACGATGCGGCAAAATTATCGTCGGGCCGCTCGTGCATGACGTACATGCCCCAATAGACGCCGTCCAAATACACATGCACGGCGCGGCCATGAAACGAGATGCCGCCCATGGCCTTCTGCAGATCACTGGCCCATTGGTCATGGATGCAGGTGGCTCGGGTGCGTTGCTCGTCGCTGGTGGAGCCGTTGTAGTGCCACCAATTGTTCAAGCCGGCGTCCAACATCAGCGTGTTGTACTCCGTGTTGGGCGAATCCGGAAACACCGGGAAGTGCAGTTTGCGGTTGCCAAATTCGCCCTTGAACAGAATACGCATCGACAGCTTGATCGATTTCCAGGTCGCGACGCCATTGATCGTGGCGTCATCCGGGCTGGTGCCGCCCTGCACCTCGATGCCGCCCGGCACATTGAAGCCCGCGCTGCCGTCGGCCATGATCATTTCCACGTTGATGGGCACCTGGTAACCCTTCTTGATCTTGCGGACGTAGAATCCGGTGTTCGTGCCCAGCAGGAGACTCAGGTCGCTGACGATGGAAATGGTGGGAATGTTCGTCAGGGCTTGCTGCGCCTCCAGTTGCAACGCACTGTCGGTGAGCACCTGAGGATCCATTTCGTAATCGCCGGGAATGTCATTGCGTTCAGCGGATTGCCAATAGGGCGGGAAACCCGTCGGCACTATCGGCTGGCTGATAACATACGCAGGGAAGATGTACGTGCGGGTCAACGTCCGCGACGACAGCCAACCGGCCTTCTGGGCCGCGGCGCGCAGGACCACCGAACCCTTGGCGGCGTTGCCTGAAATGAGAATTGGTCCGGTGTACAAGATGCCCGACGATTCCGGCGAACTGCCATCCAACGTGTAACGCACCGTGGCGCCCGGCGTCTTGGAGGACAATACCACGTAAAACGAGCGGTCGAAAAAGCCGCTGTCAACCGAGGCCGCCGGTTCTTCCACCAAACCGATAAACGAAGGAGACATTGGATTCTCACTGCCGGGCGTCACGGCGTCGGTTGGGAAATAAACCAACGCGCCGCCGGTGGTATAGCCATAGGAAATGTTTTCCCGTTGCTCAGGGAACTGCGGGGCGAAGTCACTGTCACTTGCGGCCACATGCGGCAGGCCCGGCGGGTAGAGCCCCAAATATTCGCCGAAATCGTTCAATCGGAAATTGGTGTGCAACTCGCCGCCAGGCGTGGCGGGTTTGCGGTCCTTGCCGGAGGCGAAGACGACCAGATATTGGCCGGCCGCCAGCGTGACCTCCGGAAACTCCCACATCGCCGGATCTTGGGGGTCGGTTGACAAACTCCACCCCAGGAGGGAAACCGAGTTGGTACCGCGGTTGTACAGCTCGATCCAATCGTTGGGATCGCCGTCTTCATCGGTCAAAACTGTATCCTGGAACCAAGCGGCAGAAAACTCGTTGATAATCACGTCGCCAACGGCGTTACTATCGACGTTGTAACTCCACCCCGTGGCCTCAAAGGCATTGGGCGCCGCGGCCTGGTCGGTAATACCGTGAGTCGAGTTCCAGGTGACGTCGGCGGTCCCTTCAGCGGTAGCAGCAAAGTCAAAGCGAAAGGTGGTGGCGCTGATCGGCACCACGCCCAAGGCCGCCTGCCCGTTGATGCGCAAGTCGGATGCATCTACGCCCGACACCGGTTCGCTGAATGCCACCTGGATCTGAGTCAGACTGGCCAGGGTGGTGTTGGTCGCGGGAATGACGGAGGTCAGGAAGGGCGGCGTGGCATCGACCATCTGGTATTCCCAAAGCGCCGAGGCGGCGGTTTCATCAAACCGATTGCCATTCGTATCGGTCATGCTGTGATCAGTATCCCAACGCAGCTCGACCCGGCCCGCGGGGGGTTGGGTGAAGAAATACGTGTACCGGTTCGTGGCACCCGACACCGAGACGGCGGGGGTGCCATTGATCAGGAAATCGTCGGCGACCACGCCGGCCACGTCTTCGTCAAACACCACCGTCACCGAAATTAGATTGGTCACCGTCCTGCCGGGCGCGGGATCGACCAAGACCACCCGGGGACCGACGATGTCCGGATAATACGCCCTGAGTTCCGCACTGAACCGAAAATCGGAGTCCGTTTTTAGCCAATTGAAAGCTTGCACTGCCAGCACGTTGGGGCCGGGTTTGAACATTGCCAGCGGAATGCTGATGTCCTCGTTGAATCCTTCCTGCAACGGCACTGTGGCATGACCGTCAAAACCCAACCGGATCGGATACGCCACGTTGCGGTAATAGATATATTCTCCGTTCAGCCAGACCACGTAGCCATCGTCGGCCCTGACATGCAATTCCATGTCCAGCACGCCATTGGTATCGACCTCAAAACTCTTGCGCAGGAAAACGCAGGAATAATTATTACGCATGTCGCTCAAGATGGTGCCCCCGGTTAACTCGTCGTCGCCCCCCTGGGGGTTGGTGCCAAAGTGAAACGGCCCCACCCCGGTCAGCCACGCCGAGTCGGTAAACTCCGTGTCTCGCCAGGCGTTCGTGGGATTGGAAGCTTCACTGGTGCCCTTGAAATAGCGCCAATCCGCATCAGTGGGCACAATCACTTGCACCGGTTCCGCGGAGGGAAGCACCACATAATTCCACCCGGTGGCGACGAAGGCATTCGGCGGGGAAGCGGTGTCCGTGATGTTATGGTTGGGATTCCACGTCACTGTCGCAGTGCCGTGATCGATCTCGGCGAATTCGAACAGGTAGCCCTGGTTGCCAACCGGGGTCACGCCGAGGGCCGCCTCGCCATTGATCAGCAAATCGCCGGCGTCCACTCCCAGGACCGGTTCACTGAATTCGACTTGGATTTGGCTCAAGCTTACCACGGTAGCGGGCGCCGAGGGAATGATGGTCACGAGGGTTGGCGCGATCACATCCAAGAGCGTGTAATCCCACTGGGCCTCGGGCGCAGTCTCGTCGAACCGATTTCCGTTGGCATCCTCCAGGGTGTGACCGACCGCCCATTGCACGTGGACGGTGCCGGGCGTGGGTTGGATAAAATGGTAGGTGTAAACATTCCCCGAACCAGTCACACTGGCGCTGGGGATTCCATTGACCAGGAAGTCTTGCGGCAACACTCCGATCACGGGTTCGTCGAACGTGACCGTAATGGCGTTCAAGGTGGACACCGTCGCCCCGGGCGTGGGCGACACCTCGGTGATTACTGGCGGATTAACATCGGTGATCGAGGCAACCAATTGCGCATCCACCCGAAAATCGCTGTCAGCGGCATTATAATTGAAGGCCTGAACGCACAAGACGTTGGTGCCGTTCTTGAGTGCCTCCATCGCGCTGCCTAAAATGCTGTACTGATAGAAATAATTGGCTTCACGCGAGCTTTGAGCCGTGTCGGTGTACGCATAATTGTCTCGGCGCGCTCCGGCGACCCGCACTTCCTTTCCGTTGATCCACGCCACCAGTCCGTCGTCGATCAGAAATCCCAGGGTCAGGTCAATCACCGCATTGGTGTTCGCCACGACGAACGTCTGCCGCAGGAAGACGCAACCGTAACTACCCGGCATGTCGCTCAGAATGGTGCCGCCGGTTTCCTCATCATCGCCGCCGACAGTGTTGGTACCGTAGTGGAAGGGCGCGACAGCGGTGGCCCAGGTTGAATCATCAAAACCCACTTCCCGCCAGGCATTGGTGGGGGTGGAGGCCTCGCTGGTGCCTTTGAAATAGCGCCAGTCGGCATTCGTAGAAATGAGCACCTGGGAGGTTTGTGCGCCGGCCTGAATTGCCAGTAGTACACCCGTCAGCAACAGCAAACATCGTTGTTTCATAAGTGATTGAACTATTTTTAACACATTACGGTCATGTTGTCAGCGAACAAATGCACCCGCCACCACATTTCCCCGCGCCCGAACCCGCGAGTGGCATGCGGATTAAGTTCCCGGCCAGGCGGATGTTCAGGGCACACGCACCCGATAGAACCGTCCGTTGCCAGGCACCGAATCGGTAAAGGCTTCCTCATGATCTTCCAATTGCGCCGGCACCGAATTCCAGGGAATCCAATCGCCGGACCGCAACGATTCTCGATATTCAAGTTCGTAGGTTATTCCCGCCACCGCGCGAAACCGGAGGGTCACGCTGTTCGACCACGAAATCTCCAATTTCAGGCTGCTCTGGGGATCGTCCGGAAGGGTGCCGGCGCGATACTCGGCGCCATTGGCGAAGCCGTCGCCATCCAGATCGCCCAGGGCATCATTTACGTCCGGCTTCAACCCGTGGGCCGATTCCCAGGCATCCGGCATGCCATCGCCGTCGGTGTCCGCCTCGGAATGCGGTCCCGGATTGGGCAGGTCTGCCTCCCAGTTCAACGGTTCGTTGCCGTATTCGTCGGCGTGGCGGCGCTGAAGTGAAGCGCCAGTGCCATCGGCGGTTTCCGGCCACGGTTCCAGGTCGGTGTAATGCACGCGATCCACCAGCAGATACGGCACAAAACCCACGTCTGGCCCGGTCAATTGAGGCGCATCCGGTCGGTAAATCTCGACGCTTTCGCCGCGGTTGTTAAGTTTGCCGGACCAAGGGCCAAAGACCTGCGCGCTCAGGCTTAAGCCGTATTTTGACTGGAAGTTCGCCAGGGCGGCCGGATTGGTGACCGGATCGAACGAAACAACCACCGCAGATTCTCCCGCCGCGAGACTGTTGCCCGTAGCAAACTCGAATGCAACCGCCCCGCTCAATTTCCAATGGTTGGTGGGATGGTCCACATCGTAAAGCGGCACCGGGACGGCCGAGAAATTGTATAGCTCGACGAACTCCTCGTCAGCGTTCTCCACCAGACTGCCACCGACCTCAGTAACCGGATGATACATGAGTTCGTTGATTACCACCGGGCCAACGCGTGGATAAGCGTTCGAAAGACCGCCGCCACTACGAAACTCGGTGAGCGTTTGCGGATCGTCCGTCCCGAATGACCGCGCGCTTAATGCCACGAAGTCTTCGCCGACGCTGGTCACATAACGGCCCAACGAGACGCCGTTATCCGACGCGCCAAACGCCACGGACGTGCGATACCCGGTCAACGTGCCGGCGGTATTGGCAGCGGACAAATACACTTGGTCTCCATGCGCGGAATTCAAGGCAAAGCTCAGGGGGACGCCCGGCAGGGGATTGAACTCGTTTTCGGTACACCACCAAATACCCGCCGGCAAGAATCACAGTGTCGAACGCCAGCCGATAGCGTTTGGGGTCGCTTTCAGAATTGCTCAAATACCAGCCGCCGAGATTGACCGGACTGGCCGTGGGATTGTGCAATTCAATGGCATCCTCGAGCGGCGCATCAGTATGCGCCAGCACCTCGTTGATGACCACATTATCCAACGGCAGATAGTTGCCGGCATTCGGAGTCGCTGAAGTCGGAAAACTGACAATGGCCTCGCTCCCGTCCGGCAGGCGGCCTTCCGCGACACCGGGTTCCTGAAGCCCCAGCGCCAGGCTGTCAATCACGGTAAAATTGCTGGTATAAAGGCGCAGGGTATCGCCGGATTGGTTCAGGCTGAAATTAACATGCTGGCGTCCCTGACTGGTTTGGCCGGAGGCCTCGAGTTGCACCCAACCATGGCCGCCCACAAAACTTAACGGCGCCAACTGGGACTTCGTCCGCCCAGCGATTGAAGGATCGTCCGTCACGTAAAGACCGCTCAAAGCTACCGGCAGCGAATCCAGGTTATACAGTTCGAACCAATCGCCGCCGCCGGTTGGATCCGCCATCCATTCGTTTATCCGCAAGTTGAGCACGGAACCCAGCGGAGCGGCCACTGCGTTGCCCGTTCCCGGTGTCGGGGCCGCGAGCAAGCGCCACTGACTGCCAATAAGGCCGATGGATACGGTCTTGCACTTGCGGTCCGTATTCCACCGAATCTACCAGTTGTCCGGCAGTTCCGAACAAATAGACCCCGCCGCTGGTACCATCGAGCGAGAAGCCGAGCATTCAAACTCGAACCGGCCATCGTCGAGGCGGCACGCGAGCCGTCGCACCAAACCACCAAGTACCCATTGGCCGGAATCTGCACCCCGGCCGGAAATATCCATTTGTCACTCTTCGAAACGTCGTCGCTCAACCGCAATCCGCCGAGGGCGTAGGGCGTTCCGTTCGGATTCGCCAGTTCCACCCAATCGGGGTACTGCCCGTTTGGTCCCACTACCGCGGAATGGTTGCGCGCCATGACTTCGTTCAACACCGGTCCGGCATAGGCGCTCACGAAATTGCTCGCGGCCGGGCTGGCAGTACCCGGGAAAACTCGTGATGCTTCCCGCCCCATCCGGCAGCCGGCCTTGGGAAACGTTCTCGGTTTGCCGCGCATAGTTGACGCGATTGACTTCCATGCCCGTGGAATCCTGCAACGTGATAAAGCCGCCCGCCGCCGGTAATTTGAAATCCAAGTGGTCCGGCCCCGCTTGCTCGTCGGCCCACCATTGCGCGTGCCCGCGCGGCGCGATGAACGCGAGCGACTCAATCCGAAAGGTTGTGTTACTGTTGGAAAGATAGATTCCCTGGAGGGCCGCTGGCAAAAGGGGATGGGTATTGAACAATTCCAACCAATCGTCACTGCCGGGCGGCGAGTCGGCCAACCACTCGTTAATGACGATGCTCGTCGCCGGGGCAACGGTTACTGAAACATTCGCCCCGCCCGGAGTCGGCGAGCACAACTGCCATTGCTCGTTCACGCGTCCAACGGTGCGGTCCGCCAGTTGGGAACCAAAACTCAACGCATCCACCCGCTGAGCGCTGGCATTGTACAAGAACACGCTTTCACCGCCGCGATTGAGGGCGAATCCCGCGTGCAATCCTGGCGCGTTGGTGTTGGTATCGCACCAAACCACCAGGTAGCCGTTGGCCGGAATGGTCGCATCGGCGGGAAACACAAATTCGCGCGGATTACCACCGTCGCTCATACTCCAGTTAACCAGCGCAACTGCCTTGCTTCCGACATTGCGCAATTCGATCCAATCCGGTTGCGTACCGCCATTCGTAATCGTGGTCAGATTCTCCGCCATGATCTCATTCAACCGTACCGCTCCCAGTGCGGGCGGCGCGCTGACAAAGCCCGGAGTGCCTGCCGCCGTAGCGCTGGCCCGCCAATTGGCGGGGGCGTTGGCGGCGCCGGTCGCGTCGATAATTTCCAAACTGCTGCCCATGCCGTCCGCTTCTGTTGGCCAGGGAGATTTGTCGTCGTAGATCACGGACGCCAAGGTGTGTCCCTCGGGATCGAGGATTGCCAGGCGTTCGCCGCCGTTGGAGAGGTTGCCGGAATAGTAGCCAAAGACCGTCACTGCGGGATACCGCGAGGCAAAGGCTGCGGGACTGGCGCCATTGGCCAACACCAGCACCTGGCCCGCTTGGAGCACGGTGCCCGGCTCGAAACCAAACGTGATTCCCGAGCATGTGAAGCCGCCCACGTCCACCGGCACGTCGCCGATATTTTGAATTTCCAAAAACTCGTAGGGATCGCCGCCCGCCGGATTATACATGAGCTCCGTGAACCGCAGCGGCAGACCTAATTCCGCCACGGTGAACGTGGCCTCGTTCAAGGCGCTCCAGGTGTTCCCGTCCAATGCGCGCGCCTTGACCACCAGGGTGCGCGTCAACGTCACGGGGCCGGAATACGTCACGGCCGATGGCGACACAGCGCCACTGCCATAAACGCGCGGCTCCACGCCATTGAGCGTGTAATAAATCGTGCCGCCGGTGCCGGTCATGGTCAATTGATACCCACTGGCAACCCGGCCGCCGTGCTGGCTGAACTCCGGCGTGGCCAGGGAAGGGTAGAGTCCGGCGGAACGCAACTGGTTCAACACATTGCCAGTACGCACCGGAAAATACTGGTTCACCAGCCGGTTTTGTTCGGCCAGGAAATAGCCGTTGTAAGTAAACAGTGGCGCTGCTCCGTTGCGAACGCTGACGTCGCGGCGGTAATCGCCCCAGCGCGCCGATTCCGCAATCATGCCGAGATCCACTTCGTGCGCTCGTTTCATCCAACGCGCGGTCACGGCTTCGGGGGTCAAGGCCCCCTCGTTAAAAAAATGCCTGTGAACACGATCCGCAAACTCCAAGCGGTATTCGGCATTGGCCAGGAGCTTGGTGTGCAACCCGGACGGCACATCGGAGTTGCTGACGCGATTGTCGCCGGTTGCTTCCAGCGTACGCTCGCCGTCCCAGGGTAAATACTTGAACCCCGCGCCGGGAACCCGACGCCGGAGCAGATACCAATTCTTGTTGACTCCCCAGTCCAGATTAGCGGCGTAAAACTGGCCGAGCAGGTAGTCGATGAATTGCGGCATGTCCAGATACTGCTTCATCAGCGCGTACTGCCCGTTGTCGGCGAGATTGCCAATCGCCAGCATCGCGTTGTAGGCGCTGCTGTTTCCGCGCTTGGCCGCGCCTTCATTGATCACGTCATATTCCTCCGGTTCGCCGCCGAGATATGACGCGGCAAATTCGTCATCCGGCCGTTCCGTCGGATCGTAAATACCCCAATAAAGCCCGTTGATGTACAGATGCACGTAACGGCTGTGGCTGGCGAGGCCCCCCATGTCGCGCAGCGTATCTTTGACAAACGCATCACGGGTCCGCTGGCCGCGGAGCCGCTGGTTGGCGTCCCAGTGGATCCAGGAATTGTTATAATCCGCGCGCAACACCAGCGTGTTGAAGCGGTCCATCGCCGAATCAGGAAAGAGCTTATACTCGAGCTTGCCCGGACCGTACTGGCCTTTGAACACCAAACGGAAGGCGTGCTTCGGCGAATTGTCCGGGCTCCGGTTGGCATTGCCCTGCATTTGGATGCCGCAGTTCACCTGGAATCCTGACGCTCCGTCCGGGTAAATCAGTTCCAGTGAACAGGGCCGTTCCCACCCTGGGTCGCGCGAGGTCGGATGGGCGTAGATGCCGCGGCTGGAACCGAAGACGTCGTCCACATTCATCACGATGGACAACGTCGGCAACCATTGCAGGGCCGGTTTCATCTGATCGCGATATTGCGGATCGTTGACGATCTCCGGGTCCATTTCGTAGTCCACCAACGACCACGATCCCCACGCGGTGGGGAAGCCCGGCGGATTGGCTGGTTGATGGACGACCTGGTCGAGGAAGAGATAGGTGCGCGTAGCCACGGTCGAAGGCAGGTATTCCGTCTTAAAAGCCGCCGCGCGCAGCGTCATGGTATTGGTGATGTCGAGGGAACCGTTATAAATACGGCCCGTGGTGGCCGTGGGCTGGCTACCATCGGTGGTGAAGCGAATGATCGCGCCGGGCACCGGCGTCGTCAGCGCGAGCGTGAACGGCAGCTCAAATAAGCCGTGATCGACACTGAAGTGTACCGCTGGGATCACGCCGATGATGCTACTGTTGCCGTTCGGCCCGCCGGGCGTGGGCGTCGCAAAGTAGCGCAAGGTATCCGTGGCATCATAACCGTAGGAGTAATCATTGCGCTGTTCGGGAACGTTCGCGGTCCAAACCTCCCGGCGTGGTGAGTCCGCGCTGAACAGCCCAAGGAATTCCCCGGCGCTGGTCAGGCGAAAATTGGTGTGCAACCGCGAGCCGGGGGCGGTCGGTTTGCGATCCTTGCCGGAGGCGAACACCACCAAATACTGGTGTGCGCCCAAGGATACGTCCGGAAAAATCCACCGGTCGGGATCATCTGGATCATCGGTCAGCGACCAGCCCAACAGGTTCACCGGAGTGCCACCGCCATTGTAGAGTTCAATCCAGTCCTGCAACTCTCCATCTTCATCGCTGAGTTGGTTGGGATTGAGCGCCGCCGCCAGCAGCTCGTTGATCCGCACTTCGGGCACCTGGATGTTGGGATCCAGCGTGTAAGACCAACTGCCCCCGCCAAATGCATTGGGCGAGGAGGCCAGGTCGCGAATGCCATGGTCCGGCGCCCACGCCACCTCCACCGCACCCGCAGCCGGAGCGGGAAAGGTAAAAATGTAAGGACCGGCCAAACTGCCGGACACACTGGCGGCGGGGACGTCGTTGATCCGCAGGTCAGCAGCTTCCACCCCGGTAACCGGCTCATTGAACCGTACGGAAATCTGCGTGAGTCGGCCCACCGCCGCGCCGTCCGGAGGATTGAGACTGGTCACCGCCGGTGGAGTGGTGTCCACCAACGTGTATTGCCAGGTCGCTCCCAGCCCGGCGGGATTGAACAGGTTTTGTTCCGGAGACACATCGGTGATCTGCGTTTCAATGTCCCAAGAGATCCTCACGGTTCCGTAGGGCGGCGGGTCAAAAAAGAAGGTGTAACTACTCCCGGAGCCGCTGACGGCGGTGGCGGAAACGCCGTTAATGAGCAGATCGGAAAAACCCACCCCGCCGACTGGTTCGTCAAATTGCACGGTGATGCGATCCAAATTGGACAACGTGCTGCCGGCCGCTGGAATGGCTTGCGCAACCGTTGGCCCGGTAATGTCTGGAAGGTCGCCGAACAACTCGACGGCAACCTGGAAATCGTTGTCGTCCGGTTGGTAGTTGAACGCTTGCACACACAGGACATTCGTACCATCGCGCAGGGCGCCGGCGACCAGGGAATACACGCTGGTGGTGTAGAAGAAGTTCGCCTCGCGCTGGCCGAGCGCGGTGTCGGTGTGAGCGTAGTTATTCTTACGCACGCCGGCCACGCGGATTTCCTGCCCGTTGATCCACGCTACCAGGCCATCATCGATGTACATTCCCAACACCAAATCGCGCAGCGCATTGGTATTCACGACAAACGTCTGCCTCAGGTAGATGCAGCCATACGAGCCTTGCATGTCGGCGAGCACGGTGCCGCCGGTCAGATCATCGTCGCCGCCAACTGCGTTGGTACCGTAATGAAAAGGCGCGGCGCCCGTCAGCCAGGCGGAATCGTCAAACGCAACTTCCCGCCACTCATTCGTGGGCGTGGAGGCCTCGGTCGTACCCTTGAAGTAGCGCCAAGTGGCATTCGTCGAGATCAGGATTTCCGCTGATAGTTGAGTCGTCAGGAACCCCAGCAGCAAAGCGGTGATGAGCAGCAGCAAACCCTGGCGGTGGCAATTCCGTTTGCGTTGGGTTTGGAGACGAAGAGCAGTTTTTACAACGGTTTGAAACATTACTACATCACGGCGCAATCCAATGTCGGGCTGTTTCCAAGCCGCATTGGGTGGCTCGATTCACTAATTACTTCAAAAGTACCTATTGGGTCACGTCGTCGGGAGCCTGGCGGCGCGATGATTCCCCCCCGTGCAACCGACAAGGCGACTCGTCACGTCAAGCCACACGAACTCCGCCATGGGTGGTGAGGGGTTCACTGTTTTGGATCATAAGCATTTCGGCAGACTTAGCAAGCTAATTGTGCAGCGAAACACCAAGACCGCAATCGCAGCGCCCGGAATGATCCGGAACGGGGCGCCTGCTGCCGGACGCCCATTAAAGTGGGTGAAGTTTCGGTTGTTGAGCATACTTCTCCAGCAATTTAGGACTTGGCTCCGATAGCCATGAATGATCTTCTTCCCTGGCTTTCGCGGGTTGGCGGCATTGCGGATCGAGAATTCAGTCCTCCGTCCGGGTAGCCGCCGCTTGGAAGCAACAATGACTAGGAACCAGAACCAGCGATGGCAATCGGTCCGGGTTTGGCTGCTGAGCACCGGCCTGTTGCTCGGGGTGGGGTGCGCTTCGCCTCGAGAACGACCAGCCGTAGAGGCCGGGCGAACCAACGCGCCGGCAGCATTGACCGCTTCCGTCCGGGCAACGAACCAGGGCGAATTGCCGGCCTTGACCGAGAATTCCGTTCTTCCGGATTACCTCGCGTATGCGGCGTTGAACAATCCGCAATTGGAAGCCGCATTCAACCGCTGGAAAGCCGCCCTGGAAATGGTGTCTCAAGCCCGTACGCTGCCGGATCCCAAATTCAACTACGGCTACTTTATTCGTGAAGTGGAAACCCGGGTTGGTCCGCAGGAGCATCGGCTCGGGCTGGGGCAAACGTTTCCGTGGTTCGGCAAATTGAAATTGCGAGGGGAAGCCGCGCTCCAGGGGTCCCAGGCCGTGGAGCAACAATATGAAGCGGCCCGGCTCAAACTCTTCAATGAAGTCAAACAGGCTTACTACGAGTTCTATTATCTGGGCCGCGTCATCGGAATCACCGACGAGAATGTGGTGCTGCTGCGCGAGTTTGAAACGGTGGCTCAAGCGAAGTACCAAACCGGGACCGCCCTGTTCGCGGACGTTATTAAAGCGCAGGTGGAGCTGGACAAGTTGCGCGACCGCGCGGACACGCTGCGCGACCTCAAGAGCCCGGTCATGGCCCGTCTCAACGCCGCGTTGAATCGTCCGGCTAACGCCGCCTTGCCCTGGCCTCAAAAGGTGCCGTCCGAGCATCCCGGGGTGGAGGCCGATCAACTGGCCGACTGGATGATGGCCGCCAACCCGGAACTCAGGGGCCTGCAGTTTCAGGCAGACCAGGAACAAGCCAACCTGGCCTTGGCGCGAAAGGACTTTTATCCGGATGTCACCGCGGCCCTCGACTACACGGTCACCGGCGACGCCCGCATGCCCAATGTACCGGGCAGCGGCAAGGACGCGGTATTGCTCGGCTTCTCCATCAATCTTCCCTTGTGGCGGGACAAGTATCGGGCGGCGGTGCGGGCCGCGGAAAACCGGCTCACGGCGGTTCAGCAGGAACGGCTGGACCGCGGGAATGTTTTGGCGAGCGACTTGAAACTGGCCTTGTTCAAGTTGCGGGATGCGGAGCGCAAAATTGTATTGTATCGAGATAATTTGATCCCCAAGGCCAACGAAAACTTGAATGCCACCCAACGCTCGTTCGAAACCGGCAAGGTCGATTTCCTGAACCTCATTGACGCTGAGCGCGTGCTGCTGGAGTTCCGGTTGACCTACGAACGGGCGGTGGCGGACCGCGGGCAGGGTTGGGCGACCATCGAGAAGCTCGTGGGCAAGGATTTGCGCTCGCTCGAACCAAAGTCTCCCGCCACGCCCTGATCCGTCGTGTGATTCGTATGCCCAATCAACTCAAGAACTGGCTGCACTTTCTCTGGGCCGGCATTCTAAATCAAAAGCAGACCGGCGGGATTATGCCGTCGCAACGGTTCCTCATCGACAAGATGATCAGCCCGATTCCGCGGGATCACCGCGGACCCATCATTGAACTGGGAGCCGGCAGTGGCGCGCTCACCTTGCGGTTGGCGGAACGCTGTCCGAGCGCGCAGGTGTTCACTTGCGAGATCAATCCGGCACTCGCCAAGGTCAATCAGCGTAATGTGATGGCCGCCGGGGCGGAAGAACGAGTGCAAGTCATTGCGGAGAGCGCGGAGGGTTTTCTGGCGGAACTGGTTCGTCAACAACACCCGCCGGTGGCGTATATCGTTTCCGGCGTTCCCATCGGAAATTTCGGCCGACAACGCACTTTGACGCTGCTGCGCGGTATTTGCGGCGCCTTGCAGGAGGGGGGGATGTACATCCAGTTTCAGCATTCATTGCTCGACCGAAAAAAGATCCGGCAGTTGTTTCGGAACGTGCGCACCACACCTGTGTTTCTGAATTTCCCGCCGGCCGTCGTCTATTACGCGCAGCGCTGACCCTTCCCGTCGAGCCGGCGGTCCGCCGGTTACGAACTGCGAGGGGACGTCCATTGCATTCACAAACATTCCCCAACCAATGACGTGGTTGGGATCGTCGAGGACGCCGAGACGGACTCGCCGTTAAGCTGGGACCGAATGCTGTTGGAAGGTAGTCCGCTTGGGCAACTGAGTACGAACATTTCCTAGGCAAGCATGGGGCTGCCTGCCGGTAGCGAATCCCCTGCCCCGCCGTTAAACTAACTCCGGTTATGCGGTATGAGACTTGGCATAGTGAACCTCGAATTACAGGTCGAACAGCTCGACGCGGCCGGGCATTGTCACCGCCGGCTCGGATCGCATTGGCGGCGCTCGAACCATCGGCAGGCAAGGAGTCGGCCGCGCGATGAAAATAATATTGAAAATCGTGATCGGGTTTCTCGTCGGGATCGTCTTCAGCATCGGCGTCCCGCTGATTATTCTGGCCCTGGGGGTACCCGATTTCGGCGCCGACGCCAAGCCTACATGGCTCGAACGCACCCTCGCTCCCTGGGCCCTGGACCATTCCATTGAACGGCGGACGCTCCATCAGGCGGATTCTTTCGACGGCCAACCAGCAGCCATCGCCGAGGGACTGCGCCATTACCGGGAGAATTGTGTGGTCTGCCATGCCGCCCCCGGCCTGCAGCAGAGTGAAATCGCCATGGGAATGAATCCCCCGCCCCCGAATCTGGCCGGGGATACCCAGGAGATGCCGGATGGAGAGTTGTTCTGGTACATCAAACATGGGGTGCGCATGACTGGCATGCCCGCTTTCGGCCTCACGCACAGCGACGAACAGATCTGGAAGATCGTTGCCTTTGTCCGGCATCTGCCGCACCTCACCGACGCCGAAAAACTGGCATTACATGCCAAGCCCGAAGCCGGCCAAGAGCAGGCGGAAACGAAGTCAGACACTATCTCGCAAACAATATCAAAGCCGACCTCCATCACGAACCAACCCCCCGCCACCAACCAATGAGGCTCTCAATCCCACCCAATTTGTAGCACTATGAATTCACTTCTATTTTGGATAATCCTTTTTGGACTGATTTACTTGGGCTACCTGATTGGCCGTAGCGCGTCAGTGCGGACGCAAGCGACAGCGGCGGTGCGTCCGCCCAAACCCACCGTACCTCCGGAGACCGTGGCCCGATTCCACGAAGAACTGGCGCCGTTCCTGGCTATTTCCTGGCAGCGGAGCATGGGGAACTTGATCGAGTTTGCCGGGCAATTGCGTGGCCGATCCGAGGTGGTCTTCAAACAAATCCGTAAAGCCCTCGCGCCGGAAGATGTCACACCCATGCTCCTGGAGGGCGAAG
Organism: uncultured Verrucomicrobiae bacterium; assembly: GCA_963788655.1. GTDB lineage: Bacteria > Verrucomicrobiota > Verrucomicrobiia > Limisphaerales > JAFGQR01 > JAFGQR01. The sequence continues at coordinate 39,700 of CAWBHS010000010.1, forward strand.
GCGACGAGGTGCATCTGATCCTGATGCCCGGCAAACAAGGAACGTCCGCGGTCGAACACCCCCGCTGGTGGCTCCACGGATTGCTGCTGCTGGCCACGCTGGCCACCACTACCTGGGCGGGCGCGCTCCAGGAAGGTGTCAACCTGCTGCAACATCCGGCCATGTTTGCGGTCGGCCTGCCCTACAGCCTGGGACTCATGCTCATCCTTGGCGCGCACGAAATGGGACATTACCTCACCGCGTTGCACTATCGCATTCGGGTCACCCCGCCGTTCTTCATTCCGGTGCCCTTTGCCCTGGGCACCTTCGGCGCCTTCATCAAAATCAAGTCCCAAACCGAAACGCGGCGCAGTCTGTTTGACGTGGCGGTGGCCGGGCCGTTGGCGGGTCTGGTCTTCGCGGTGCCGGCCCTGTTGATTGGGCTTCACTATTCGAAGATCGTTCCCGGCAACCCACCGGGAGAACTGGTCCCCGGGGGACTGGACATCGGTTCATCGGTGATGATGGCATTCCTGTCCCACCTCGCTCTCGGCGCTACCATTCACGAAGGGCATCGACTGTTACTGCACCCGCTGGCCTTTGCCGGCTGGCTGGGCCTGCTGGTGACTGCGTTGAACCTGCTGCCGATCGGCCAGCTTGATGGCGGCCACATGGCCCACGCTTTGTTCGGGCCGAGGAAAGCCCATGTCATCAGCGTCATTGCTCTGGTGACGTTGTTCATGCTCGCCTTGTTCGTGTGGCCGGGGCTGATGATCTGGGCGTTTATTGTGTTCTTTATCGCGGGCACCCGGGACGCACCCACGGCGAATGATGTCACCCCAGTCAGCTTGCCACGAAGACTGCTCGGGTATTTCGCCTTTCTGTTATTGCTCGCGATTCTTGTGCCCGTGCCGCACGCACTGCACGACGTTGTCGGCATTCACAGTCCCTACATGTGAACCATTGGTCATTGCCGCGGGCCGCCAGAAAATGGGATTCTCAGCCCGAGTTTATGGCGACCGAACCCTTGAAACCTACTGATCTGGCCATCGCGACGACCGTGCCGGCCGCGGCGTCTGCCCGGATTCCCACGGCCCTTCCCCTCAGCTTGCTTCGCTCACCGCGACGGCCCTTTATTTGGGTGTTGTTATTGGTGATGGGCATGGGAGGCGGGATGCTGTTGGACCGCTGGTTATTGATGACTTTCATGCCGGCGAATGCCCGATCCGATTTTCGACTCATGGCTCAGGCGTGGAATGTTATCGACGCTTACTACGTGGACCGCGCCGCCCTCCAACCCCAGCGAATGGCCTACGGCGCCATCAGCGGCATGGTGGACGCGTTGGGCGACAACGGTCACAGCGCCTTCCTCTCGCCCACCATGGTCAAGCAGGTTCGCGAGGCCACCGCCGGCAAGCTCAAGGGCATCGGGATCGAGATTCAAATGAAGGATCAACACCTGGTGGTGGTCGCGCCGCTCGACGATTCTCCCGCCCAACGGGCTGGGTTGCGCCCCGGGGACATCATTCTCAAAGTCAATGGTCGTGACATCACCGGCCTGCCGCTCGGAGAAGTGATCAAGCAGATTTCCGGGCCCGCCGGCACCACCGTTCGGCTGACTCTCCTGGAAGCCAAATCCGGAAGAACCCGTGAAGTGACCGTAGAGCGCGCGGACATCCAACTGCACCCGGTGACCTGGGAGCGGTTGCCTGGCACAGCGATTGCCGACTTGCGGATTTCCAGTTTCAGCGATGATGTGACCAAGGACTTGAAAACGGCGCTGCGGGGAATTCAGGTCCGGAAACTGGAGGGCATCATTCTGGATTTGCGCAACAATCCCGGCGGCATCCTGGATGAAGCCGTGGGCACCGCCAGCCAATTTCTTACCCATGGCAACGTGCTGTTGGTCCGCGACGCCGAAGGAAAAACATCCCCTGTGCCCGTCGAAGCAGGCGGGCTGGCGCCGGACCTCCCGCTCGTGGTGCTGGTCAACGGCGGATCAGCCAGTGCGGCGGAAATTGTGGCCGGGGCCCTGCAAGACGCCCACCGGGCCACGCTCGTGGGCGAAACCACCTTCGGCACCGGCACCGTCCTAAACGAATTCCCGCTGTACAACGGCTCCGCCCTGCTGTTGGCCGTGCGCGAATGGCTGACCCCGGACGGCCATTCTTTCTGGCACGAAGGGATTACTCCCAAAATCAAAGTAGCCCTGGCAGCCGACGCCACGCCATTGACGCCGGAGGGCGAACGCGAGCTAACCACCGCTCAACTGCAAGCCAGCGACGACCAACAATTGTTGCGCGCCGTTGAATTACTGAAAGGCTTGATCCGCGAGTCCGGAGCAACCAACCCCGCCTCGGCCGCGGATGTTCGCAGCACGAACCAAACACCCACACCCACCGCTCCATGAAAACGCCGCACTCTAATTCTGATTGTAGCCGCCGACGTGAGGAGGCTCTGAATTATCTGGATTGTTCACTGCCTAGTTCCAGAGCATTGAGCCTCCTCACGTCGGTGGCTACGGGTTGAAGAACTATTATGCCCGCTCCGACACGAATTTGAACCATCCATTTCAACCAATACCGCAAGGACACCATAACCCAGAAAGGATCCCACCGACATGCGACCCAAGGAAGCCAGCGAGCAATTGAAACCCACCGTATTCGTCATCTTTGGGGGCGCCGGCGATCTGGCGTGGCGCAAACTCGTACCGGCCCTGTTCAGTCTTTACCTCGAACAGAGCCTGCCCGACCCCTTTGCCATCCTGGCCTTGGACCATGGCAGCATGTCCGACCAGGCGCTGCGCCAGCGGTTGGAGACCGGGGCCAAACAATTCTCCCGCCGTCCCCCCAAGGCTGCGGAGTGGAACGACTTCGCCGCGCAAATTCATTATCAGTCTGGCGATTTCACCGAAGCCAAGACGTTCAACACTCTGGCCAAACGTCTGGCGGCGTTGGACGACCAATGGAAGACGCCGGCCGAGCGCATCTTTTACTTGGCCGTGCCGCCCTCGATGTTCGGGGAAATCCCCAGCCGCCTCGGCAAGGCCGGACTAGCCCGCGAGCGGGAACGCAGCCGCCTGGTCATCGAAAAACCGATCGGCTACGACCTGGCTTCAGCCCGCCGGCTCAATGGCCTGCTGGCCAAAAGTTTTCAGGAAAGCCAAATCTTCCGCATCGACCATTACCTCGGCAAGGAAACCGTGCGCAACATCCTGGCCTTCCGGTTTGCCAATCCGTTGTTCGAACCGATCTGGAACCGGCGGTATGTGGATCACGTGGCCATCACCGTCGCCGAAGCGGTGGGGGTGGAACATCGCGGTTCCTATTATGAACGGGCCGGCGCGCTGCGCGACATGGTGCAGAATCACCTGCTGCAACTGCTTTGTTTGATCGCCATGGAACCACCGGTTTCGTTTCACCCGGACGAAATCCGCAACAAGAAAGTCGATGTGCAACACGCCATTCGCCCCATCCCGCACGAACTGGTCCACGACTGCACCGTGCGCGGCCAGTACAATCGCGGTTGGGTGCGGGGACAGCGGGTGCCGGCGTATCGCGAAGAGGATGGCATCGATCCGCACTCGAACACCGCAACGTTCGCGGCGTTGAAATTGTTCGTGGATAATTGGCGATGGCAGGGGGTGCCGTTTTACCTGCGCACCGGCAAGCGATTGCCGCGGCAGGTATCCGAAGTTTCCGTCCGGTTCAGCGGCGTGCCGCATCAGGCGTTTCCCTCCGAAGCCACCTATGACTGGCAACCGGCGCGGCTGGTCATCTGCATCCAGCCCGACGAAGGCATCGTCCTCAAATTCCAAGCCAAACAACCGGGGCCGCGCATCCGATTACGGCCCGTGGATATGCGGTTCAGTTATCGCGAATCGTTCCAAGTGCCCTCACCGGATGCTTACGAAACGCTGCTGTACGACGTGATGATCAATGACGCCACGCTGTTCATGCGCGCCGACCAGGTGGAAGCTGCCTGGTCACTGCTGATGCCGGTGCTCGACGTCTGGGCGGCCAGTCCGCCGAACGACTTCCCCAACTACGCGGCCGGCACGTGGGGACCGGAAGCCTCCGAGGGCCTCATTGCCCGCGATGGTCGCACTTGGTTCCTGCCCACGATGCCCCACGATCATGACGACCCCATGCCGGAGCCCGCGCCACCGCCGAAGGCCCGGCGCCCAAAATCTTCACGCAAGAAATAGACTTGCCATTCCTGGCCGTTCTGAGACACGTTCTACCCTCAGAAAGGCCAGGGTATGGAAATCAATTCTGTGTGCGGGCGGGCCGAAGTAAAAGTTTCATTTGGAACGTCCAACAGGACGGAGGAAGATATCCAACTCGGAAGTCAAGCTGTTGCTCAACGGGCAGGGCTTGGGTTTGTTCACCATCGGCTTCACAATCGTCGCCGTCGGGCTGGCATTCAAGAAGACCGCCAACGCGTGAACCTTTGTCAAATGACCAAGGACCAAGTGGCCAATGACCAGAGAATGTCCAAATCCCAAGCACCAATTAACATCGGATGGCCTTCCATCGCTCAACTGAGCTTTGGTCCTTGGCCGGGAACTTTCGCCTGCCACTCAAAGGTAAGCGTCAAGGGGAGCGCGCCTAGCGGGCCGCGGGCGACGTTGGCTACGCTGGCGGAATGAAACGATCATCGAGTCGACGCGTTCGATATTCTCCCGAACAGCGAGCCGCATGGGTCAACGAGTTCCGTGGCAGCGGCGAGACGCAGCAAATCTTTGCGCGGCGTCGCGGCATCAAGTGGACCACCTTCCGCAACTGGCTCTACCGTCGCAGCAGCAAAATGCCCGCCCGTCCCAGCGCCGTTGACTTTCAAGAGATCCGGATCGCACCCCTGCACTCACCGGCGCCCTGGAGTGCTGAGATTGCTCTGGGGAGCGGGACCGTGGTGCGACTGCAGGCCGGCGCGGACCCGCAATGGGTGCACGCCCTCCTTCAATCTCTGCGCCAGCCATGTTGAGCCTCAGCGCGGCGACGCGCATCTTTGTCGCCCTGGAGCCGGTGGACCTGCGCCAGAGCTTTAACGGCCTGCTGGCACGCGTCCAGTCGGTGTTGAAGGAGGACCCGACGTTCCGGGCATTTGTTTGTCTTTACCAACCGAC
>CAWBHS010000011.1:0-126119 GCA_963788655.1 uncultured Verrucomicrobiae bacterium
TTTATTCTCTGCTGTACACCCATCAGACCGCAGCCATCTGCTTCCCGCTACATCGAGAAAGTGGCCCCGGGTCGGCCGTCGCAGGAACATTCCCGCACGGATGCGACCCCGAACACGAAATCCCCGGCCAGGGAATCGCCAGGGCGGCGGCGCCCGAAATGACTCCCCAGAGGAAGTTGGTGGCGCAAACGTCTTTCATGCCGATTGCGGAGTCTATCTCGGCCAGGAATGGCTGAACTTCGATCCGCGTTTCAACGTCCCGCGCATTGGCCGAGTCAAAGTCGTGCATGGCGCGGACGCCGTGGATGGCGCGTTTGCGACGATCTACGGCGAGGCCAACCTGACCATGTTTGAAGTCTGGGCTTACTAGGTGAACCCGTTGGAGGTTTCCGTCGGGGATCCCATTGATTTATCCAAACGCCTGGACGGCAAGCCGACCGTGCGACTTGGTTAACCCAAACAACCATGACGATGGCGGTTGGTAATTCGATGCACGACGTCTGGCACCTCGCGGCCATCCGCCCGTTCGCTTCGCGGGTAGAAGCGGTGGGCTACCCTCGGCGCAAGGCGCGCGCGGCGATGAGTGTCGTGGCTGCCTCGTTCGAACCTCTTCGGCCACAATTTTCAGAGGTAGTTGGCTTCCCTTGAAACAAAGCCTTGACTTAAGTCAATGATTTGTTACTATCATTTACTCAGATTATTAGCAGTCGTGAACTCGGTATCCAACTACGGATCGGGGAAAGACCTGAGCGAGTGCATGATGTTTCGAGGTTTACTGCTGGATTAGATTTCCGGAGTTTGCGCAGCGCCCGGTTCCACTGGGACCGACCTTCCTGCATTGGTCCTCGTAGTTCATTAATTCGTCGAACGACCTAAAATCAAAGCTCCGTCGCGGCGACGGCAAAAACTCAACTCCAGCGTTTCATGAATACGAAAATCTTCCGCTCACTAATTTCTCCCCGCAAACGGATTCGTTTGGCCGCAATGAAATTCGCGACTCGAGCTCCTTTGGGTCGTCTCAGCGCCCGGCTCAATCGCTTAACCGGCGCGCACGCGCTGGCAATCATGCTGTTTGCGCTGCTGCTGGCAGCCCCAATATCAGCCTATGCTCAGAAGCCCCCCGTAAATGTCGTAACCACAATCACTTGCGCTTCGAACCCTTTCAATATCTGCCAGGACCCGGTCACCCTTACTGTGGACATCGCGAAAGCACCGGTACGCCAGGGGGGACTTTCTTCCAAACTCTCCCAACCAAATGCAAAGTCGTGAACCTCGTCCGGCTTGCGCGGGCGTTACAGTCGTGCTTTCCGGCACGCCAAACGGCAACATTATCACCTACAGTTTATCAGTTGGTCTGGTTAACTGCACGGTGACCGCAGATTTCATCATTCCCTGCGATGCCAAACCCGACCCTATAACCAAAACCCTCGAGATCACCTACAGCTCGCGGAATCTTTCGCTCACGGCACCTCCCGCTTCTTTCCAGGTGCGCGTCCCCATAATGAACCTCGATAATTTTATTGACGACGCCAGTAACCCTATTGATGGTACACGAACCTACACATTCACTCAGGACCTTCTCGTGTCGCCAGGCCGCTTTCGCCAGTTCGATTGCCTTGTTTCGGATGGTATGTCGTGTCCTTAGAATTCACTTATATTCATGAAAGTGAGATCCGGCCTGACCGGTTTAAGCTCCAAGGCGTTCTAGCGAAGGAAATCTTACTACGTTCAGGAAGTTCATTCCTCCAACTCAGATCATCAAAATCTGCGGTAGCGGAGTTTACCTTGCGGAAACTGTTTGGGCCGGGCAAAACTTTGGAAATGGTACAATGGCTCGAAAGAGTCCGGATCACCGAGCACTTTGACGTGATCCAATGTTCGCCGAAGGGCAACAATGATGGCACGGTATTCACCCTCAACTGGGACTGCCCGGCGCAAAACAACAACCCTTGCGACACCGACACCGCTAGACGGTATATCAAGGTGGAATCAAGTGACAACCCGATGGTGCCCACGCTGGAGTTTCAACCGGCCCTTGTGCTCTGCGGAAACCCACCCTCCGACATCATCTTGCATTTTAGGAACCCTGGCCCCGATGCCGGCAAACTTCCTGGGTCCAACATGAAATCGCTGCACAAAATTTTTATCGAGATGAAGCAGGATGTCTTTGTCAACGGGGGCGGGACGTTCCCTCTCGCCGACATATGCCTTGAAAATGGAAGTGCATCCGACCAAGCGCCTGTTGATCCCTCGGCGCCAAAAGGATTACCGATGGGCTTTTACACCTACTCTGGAACGGCTGGACTTCCCGCAAATTCTATCCCCGGCATCACTCATGCAATTCATCCGTACACGGTCGTTCTTGATTTTGATGTTCTCAACGGAGTCAATCTGACCGGTTCGCCATACAATTGGACCTCCTCCCCGCTGGTAAATGGATTCATACCTGATAACGTTTTTAACGAATTGAACGAGAGCAAAACGATCAGCCTCCGCTTTAAAGGCGCAAGTTTCGACTGCACGAATGCGCGGTTCTATCATGGTGAATCTTTTACCGACTGGCCGAAGCCGGCGTTCAACCGGATGTTTTTCGGCGATGGCATCAATAATTATTATGATACTTCCAACAGGAGATATTACGGCTCCGCCTTCGACTTCTATTACGATAACATGTGTCAGGACAACACCCGGCCCCAAACTTCGACCGCCGGGAACTATTTCAACGATTTCCCGGTCACGGCCTTCGCGGAAGCGGACAAGACCGACGTTGTGGACGCCGGGCCCATTTCCGACCCACGGCGGAAGGCTGTGCTCGATTTTTACTGGCAATACTCGGGAGGCCGCGCTTCGCCTTCACCCTTCAATTTCAATCCCTACGGCGCCTCCCGCCCATATTTCGATTGCGTGGACACTTATCAGGCCGAAATCACCATTCCCACCTATTTCCAGTTGAACAGCGCCAGTTATTTTTCGGACCCAAACAAACGGGTGAATCCGGTCAATCTTACCCTTGGCACTCCCCAACTCCGCAAGGTGGGCCCGCTCGATTATTACGTTTATACCACGGGGGACATTTTGGGTATGAACGGCCGCCTTTCTCTGGACGTCACCCTGACCAATTGTCCGCCTGGGACCGGCGATTTCACCACGTTTACCGTGAACATCCAGGCCCTTTGCAAACGTTGCTTGACTTGTCCCAGTTGCCTGACTTGTCCCTATACCGTCGCCCGCATGACCGAGGATCTCTATTTCCATTGCCGCGGCAACTGCGACGGCGGTCCGCCCCAGGGAACCTACGATTTTTTGTTCAACCGGGTCACGCTTGGATGGGATCCGGTGGACCCGGCGGGGCTGTCGGTGCCGGTGACAACGGCGTCGCCCATTTTAACGAATCGGGCGTATAAATGCGACGAGATCGCATTGTCTTCCCATGGATTCTTTGATGCCGGCGATTCGAGGGTGGTCTTGAATCCAAATTCGTTCCCAGATCTTTACTTCGGCATAGACTACCCCCCCGGGGTCGATTACCAGTTCTTTGAGTTTGTCAGCGGCTCCATCGAATACGGTAAGTTCGACCTCGATGCCAACGGGGATCCACTCACCACGATTACCTACGGGGCGGCAGTTGGCCTGCCGGCCAAGTACCCCATCACCACCGATGATTTGTCAGACACAGTCAATGCCTTAAACCCCGCCTCTAAAAAATGGCCCCTCAAACCGAACAATCCACCTTGGCCCCCTATTGTGGGTGACCCTCCTCCCAACTGCACGCTATGGGTCAACATTCCGCACAGCGACTTTGACGATATTAAAGCGACGATGTATTCGTCGGTGCAACTCAAACTGGAGATGGTTGTCAGAGTGCGGCCGATGGCTGATTTGCCAGCGGGCTACTACGACCTGTCGCAGATCAGGGCAGGGTTTTACATCAAAGAACCGAGCTGCGACACTCGGGGCGATAACATGAATGTGCTCAATGTCTTGGTTACCAACAAATTTCAGATTTACCCCGATTACTATGGCCTTCCGGGGGACCTCTTCTTCGGGCCAAAGACCTTTAACGGCGTTTGCCTGCGGTCTTTCCTGTTCAGCACGACGGTGAAGGGCGGGTTGCCCGCGATGGATGATTTTCCCAATGAACTTCGCCCCGTCGCTGAGTGGCCTGGTGCACGGCGCACTGACTCACAACGGCGGTCCCGCATCCGGCGCCGCTTCCGCTCCGCCCGAGATGACCCTGCCGCCCGGGCCGCCCGTGATTAAGCTGAGAAGTGCCGAATTCCTGGTCCCTGGCCGACCTGCAGACATTTTTGGGCAGTGGATCGGCGTGGCACACGAGGTTAAGCTAGGGGGACCGCTGCCGACAGTGACGTTCGACGGCTACATCGACGGCACCGGCACTCTGAAAAACTGGCCACTGTTCGACAAGGATGGTGACCCCATTGACATGTATATCCGGGGAGCGTTCAGCAATGAGTGCCCGGTTACTGTGGATGCTCTGGTTCCGCTCATGTTTCCCTACACCAGCCAATGGTACTCGCCTGACGCCGATTGTAAAACCGTGTTTTATGCCGATCCGACGGATCATTTAAAGCCGCTCGATCTGACCTACTCGGCAGTCACCAAACTCAATACTCTCTCGCTACACAAGGCCGTAGATCCGTTTTCCGTCTTTTCAAGCACTCCCACGATAACCGGCCTCACCTTAACTTTTGACGGTTGGCCGGGGACTTCGGTTAGCAATGCCTGGATTAAATTCTCTTCCCCCGGTTTGATCGTGACCCACGTTCAAAGGGGCAGCGGCCCATTTTTATTACCTGTCAACGGCTATTTTCATTTGGGAACCATCGAGAACGGATCCGCAAAGGCGGCGCTGATAAATTTCCAGGCGACACTCAACAACTGTACCCCCGAAGTCAACATCCCGGTCACCATTGATTACGGTTACAATTGCTTTGGATTTCCTCCTGATTTCCCAGCCTGCTTCGCGGGACAGGGTAGTCTTGACGTGTATCCCGAGCCATCAGGCATGTCAATGACGGTGACTCCGCAGTCACAAACCGGAGTTCCGTGTGATACGTTTGATTACGTCGTGCGCATCACCAGCACCCAGCTTGCCGACCTGGAGAATCCGCAACTGACCATCACGCTGCCCGCCGGGATGTCGTTTATCAAGGCGGAGTTCCAGAGGAACACAGACAGTTCGCGAACCCTTTTGGCCCGGCCAACGGGCAACGTCTTTGCCTGGAACATCAATCAGGTGGTGTACAACAATCAGGGAATGCCGCCCACTCCGGCCTATCTGGATTTGTTCGTTACCGTCATTGGCGGTTGCGCCGACTCCAATCCGCAACTCCTCTTTCAATCCAGCGGAGAGACGATCTGCGGAGGCGCCTTGAGCGTTGACGTCAACCCTTCACTTACGTTCACCAAACAGCCGGATCCTTCGGCCACGGCAACGGTGGCCATCACCCCGGTCACGGACTGCACCAGCCCGCTAAGTTTTGCCATAAATCTCGGCAACATTACTCACCCAGGCAACTTGATCGCCAAGGTCCATACCACTTACAATTCGGCGTTTATCCTGGCATCGTCCGTCCCTCAGGCTAAAAGCACTGCACCGGGAACCACTGACTGGGTGATTGATCCGGTCAGCGGCACCAGCCTCAACATTACGGCTGATCTCTCGATTCCAGCGGGTTTTTGCGACACCTTTCCGCTCACCGTGGTCGTGGATCTGATTGACGAAACCAGTTGCTGCACGAATACCGTGCAATATACCATCACCACCAACGAGCCCATTTGCTGCACCACCAACTGCTGCGAAGATTGCACGGAGGCGGATTATATCAGTTATAACGTGACCGTTAATCCAGGGGTCAATTACCTGGCGAACCATTTGTGCCAGGGCACGAACAACACAATTGAAAAAGTTCTGCCCACCGTGCCGGACGGCGCAATATTCTACGACTGGGACGAGGCAGCACAGGCCTACAGCCCGGCCCAGAGCTACTTTACCGGAGTTGGGTGGTTGGATCCATCATTTAACCCCTCCACTGACACCCTTGATCTCGGTGAAGGGTTCGTGCTGAACAATCCGGGCGCGGCGTTTACCCTCACCATCCAGGGATGTGATCCCGCTGGCTGTCTGCTGCCCTGTCTGCCTTCCACCAACCTCAACGACTGTGTGCTGGTCGGTCGGTACGGCATCGGCACGGCCACCTGGATGAATCTCTCCCGTTGCGACCCCGAATGCGGCACGCGGGTGAGCATCTGGGATTCTACCAACCAGGTCTTCGGCGACTACGATTATGTGAACGGCGTCTGGACGCCGCAGATCCCGGTGCTGGCGGTTGGGGAGTCGGCTTTCGTCTGCCTCCTGGCCAATACCAATTGCTGTGAGTTGCAGGTCCTTTGCGCCAGCAACAAGGTGGTGGAGTGCGGCACGGCTTGGACGTTTGATTCGCCCACAGTGCTTGCGAACTGTTGCACCAATTTCACCCTCGAAATCGTGAGCACGCTGACAAATCGTTCCGACCCGTGTGAAACCCTCATCACCCGATCCTGGCTGGTCACGGACTGCGAAACCAACAGTGCCACCTGCACCCAGACCGTCCGGGTGGTGGATACCACCCCGCCCGTCATCACCTGCGCCAACAACAAGACGGTGGAGTGTGGCACTAGCTGGACGTTTGACCTGCCCACCGCTTATGACGTCTGCTGCACCAACGTGACCGTCGAGCTGGTCAGTTCGAACCTGGTGACCGGCCCGTGCCCGGACGTCTGGCAAGGCATCTGGCAGGCCATCGATTGCTGCACCAACATTTCCACTTGCACCCAGACGGTGACCGTGGTGGACACCACACCACCGGTTATTACCGATTGCTCGAACCTTTTTGTTTTGATTGCCAGTGGCCAGTCGTCCGCCGTCGTGAATTATGGGGTCAATGCCACGGACGCCTGTGCCAACCCGGTGACGTTGAGCTGCACACCACCAGCCGGATCCTTCCCGCCTGGGATTCATCCCGTCACCTGCGTAGCCGTGGATGCCTGCGGCAACAGCAACACCTGCCAGTTCACCATTACGGTGTCCACCAACTGCTGCGATGGCTGTGAGCCACCGTATCCTGCCAGCTATACCGTGACTGTTACCCCAGGTGTCAACTTCCTCGCGAACCATTTGTGCCAGGGCACCAACAACACCTTTGGGGATCTCCTGTCGAGTGTGCCCGTTGGTTCGCAGGTCCAGAAATGGAACGGCGCATCTTTTGTTCTATGGACCCGCGTGGGATTCGGCGCGGGCTGGTCTCCATCAGGTGGAGCCACCGAAACGCTTGACCCAGGCGAAGGGTTCGTGCTGAACAATGCCTCGGGCTCAAACTTCCCGCTCATCTTCGAGGGGTGTGAACCCACCTATTGCCCGATCCCCTGTCTGCCAACAACAAATGGAACCTCATCCCTCGTTGGCCGCCTCGGCATTGGGACCGCCACCTGGACCAATCTCTCCCGTTGCGACCCCGAATGCGGCACGCGGGTGAGCATCTGGAACGGCTCGGCCTACGACGATTACGATTACGTAAACGGTGCCTGGACGCCGCCCCTGCCGTCGCTGGCAATCGGCCAGTCGGCCTTTGTGAACTTGCTGGCCAATAGCAACTGCTGTGAACTGCAACTCCTCTGCGCCAGCAACCAGGTGGTGGAGTGCGGCACGGCGTGGTCGTTTAATCCGCCCACAGTGCTTACGAACTGTTGCACCAATGTCACCATTGCAGTCGTGAGCACACTGACCAACAGTTCGGTTCCGTGTGCAACCATGATCACCCGATCCTGGGAGGCTACGGACTGCAACGCCCACAGTGCGACTTGCACTCAGACCGTAACGGTGGTGGACACTACCCCGCCCACCATGACCTGCGCCGGCGACCAGACGGTGGAGTGTGGTACTGACTGGACGTTTGATATCCCGCAGGTCTTTGACGCCTGTTGCGGGACGAACGTCACCCTCGCCATCCTCAGCACACAAACCAACGGTCTCTGTCCGCAGGTCACGACGAGGATCTGGCAGGCCACCGACTGTTGCGGCAATGTGGCGACTTGCACCCAGGTTGTAACTGTCGTTTTCAACGGTCCTCAGATAGTTCCGAATATCGTCACCTTGAACCATGATTCCACCGCTTTGCATCTAATCATTCAAACGCAGCCTTGTAACAACTACGTTTTTGAATGTAAGACCAGCTTGTCGCCTTCAGTTCCCTGGACAGTCTGCCAGACGGCGATCGGCGATGGAACGAATTATGAGTTTATCGATCCGGCACCATTGCCAACCACCCGCTTTTATCGCGTGCGTCTGCTCTGTCCGTAGCTTCTTGAATACGAGAATCGCCGCAGGTCGAAACCTAATCGATCTGCGGCGTATCGCGTGCAGGATTTGCTTCATTCAAAAGCTTTGCGCCTCTTTGCTGACACGGCATTGGCATCAAGCGTCATGAACCTGAATTTCAGCATTACGTTTACCGCCATTTCGTTCTACAGTGTGCGGTCATGCCGGTTGACGCAACAGAACGGATTTATGATTGGTCGCCCCGCGAAGCTCACTGGGGCGGGAGAATGGCAAGGAGACTTGCCAGCACTGTGTTCACCATCCTGGCCGGCAGTTGCCTGCTGGCCGCCCAGGCTGGGCCTAAACTGTCTTTTACCGACATCTGGCGTGGGCCGAGTCTCCATGGAGGTCACGGTGCCATGTGGGCTGATGTGGACGGTGATGACCTACCCGATCTGTATCTGCCGCTGATCTTCTCGGGAACCTTGCCTGACTTATTTCTGCACAACCAAGGCGGGGGCGCGTTTGTGGAGGAAGGCAAACTTCGCGGCATTGCGGACCGGGACGGCGGTTCTCACGGGGCGGCCTGGTGCGACTTGGACAATGACGGCGACTACGACTTGATCAACGGCACCACGTTCGAAGACGGCAGCGGCATCCAAAACGATGTGTTCCGGAATGATGGGAACGGACGGTTCGTGGAAATGAAACCTCCGGCCCTCGAGTCGCGTCAGGAGGCCACCCGAGCGTTCCTCAGCTTTGACCTGGACCGAGACGGCGACCTGGATCTTTTCGGCGTCAACAATTACCAGGGCTCGGCAGACCCACCGGGCGAGCGAAACGAAGTCTATCGGAACGAAGGTGATTTCAAGTTTACGTCGGTCACCACCGGCGATTTATATACTGCCCCCGTGGGACAGGGGGCAACCGACACCGATTTTGACGGTGATGGCGACATTGATATACTGGCCGCCAATCGGTCCTGGGCCGGTTAACATCCTGAAGAATGACGGCCAAGGGAATTTCACGCTAACGGACCCTGCCTCAATCGGCATTCGGCACCAAGCTTTGGATGGGGTGACGACGGCTGACGTGGATAACGATGGCGATCTGGATCTCCTGCTGATGGGCAACGGTGGAGCCGGAAATTTGTACACCAACGACGGAGACGGTACGTTCACTCATGCGCAATCCTTTGCCGGAGCCGTCGGCTATATGGGAGGCTTTGCCGATTTGGACAATGATGGTGACTTGGATCTCTATTTCGCCGGTGATGCCAAAGTCTTCCTGAACGACGGTGAAGGCCGTTTTGCCCCTGGACCTGCGGTACCGGTGATTGGGACTAAAGATCCTCGCGGTGTTGCTTTTGCCGATCTGGATAATGATGGTGACCTGGACTTTGCGTTCGGTGACAAACGGGCCAATCGGAATTACCTCCTTCGCAACGATCTTCGTGGTGGTGGAAACTGGTTAAAAATCCGGTTGGTCGCCCCCAACGGTCAAGCCGGTGCCTTTGGAGCCAAGACGTATATCTATGCCGTTGGTGAGGCAGGCAGCCAGCCCTTGGCCTTGCGCGAATCCCAAAGCAATTGCGGTTACCTGGGCCAGAACGATCCCGTGCTGCATTTCGGGCTCGGACCCCGTACGAGCGTCGATGTGGTGGTGGTGTTCTTGGATGGCACGAAGCAGAGGCGGCATCGTGTGACCGCCAACCAGACCATACGGATCATAGGTGTCCGGTGACGACCGGGTTGCCGCCGTTGCGTAGCCCATAATTGTCGCCCCCCACCTTTTCCCGTAGTACCGCGCCCGCCGCGCCCGCCGCTCGCGCAGGAACCGATCGCCATATTTAGTAGGAAAGGCGAGACGCCTGTCCTACTGCATAGTCACGGCTAAGTGGCCGCCCTCGGCCCGCAACGCCTACAGCAGTTTCATTCACGTATCTATTTAGATCCACTTGCAATCGAACGTGTGACGATGGATTTTTCTGTCTCCTCAAACAACTTGCGTCCAGTCAGTTGCGCAACCAGCAACTCGAAAGAGCCATAAAAAGTTTGATGCTTTTGTAGTAGAGTTTTTATGATGATGTTCTCGTCGTTTGACGGGCGGACGCTCGGCGGCTGGTCGGTGAACGGACGTTTAAACACTCAAAGAAAACTCAGAACAGAAAACGACATGTGCGGCATCGCCGGAATAATTAGTCAGGAAGAAAGCGACTTGGGTGCTCCCTTGAAGCGGATGCTCGGGACCATGGAACACCGCGGACCGGATGGTGCCGGATTTATGGTGGGTAATTTAATCCAGCATGGAAACAGTCTGCAGGAACTGGATTTTGACGGCAAAGTGGGACGCGTCGCCTTGGGACACGTGCGCCTGGCGATTACCGGCACGTCCACCGCCCTCCAACCCTTCCAAAGCCGCGACGGACGATTGACCCTGTTGCACAACGGGGAGATTTACAATTACCGTGAACTTGGTTCACAGACGCCCGGTCTTACCCCCCAGTCCGTGGGCAGTGACAGCGAGATCGTCCTGCGGGAATTGGAGCAGGAATACGACGGGGATCTCAAGGCAGCGGTCTTGCGCATCCTGCCCCGCCTGGATGGCGTGTATGCGTTGGCGATCACGGACCAAACACAAACCGTGGTCGTGCGGGACCGAATCGGCGTGCGCCAATTGTATTACGCCCGGCAAAATGGCCACCTGGCCTTCGCCTCGGAAAAGAAGCCGCTGTGGGAACTGTGCGGTCGCGCGGCCGACGTCCGGCGCGTGGAGCCGGGCCACCTGTTGGCCGTGGATCACCGGGGCGACAGCGTCCAGTCGTTCTGGCAGCCGGAACAACTGCGATCCGAAACGGTGATCACCGATCCGGAGCAGGCGTTGGCGAGTTATGATCAAGCCATCCGCTCGGCCATCGAGAAACGGATTCGCGGTCGTCAGCGCGTGGGTATTATTTTTTCGGGCGGCATTGACAGTGTGTTGGTCGCCCATCTGGTGCGTGAAGCCGGCGTGCCGTTCACCTGCTACACCGTGGGATGCGGCGAGCAGGCCGAGGATCTGGTGTGGGCCCGCGCAGTGGCAGGCCGCCTGGGCTTCCCCTTGGAAGCAACCATCCTGAAACCAGCGGACGTAGAGAAGCTGATCCCGGAAATCATCCGTGACATTGAAGACCACAGCCTGAACCAAGTGGAAGTGGCCGTGCCGATCTACATCGCCAATCGGATGGCCCAGGAGGCCGGGGAACGCGTGCTGCTCACCGGTCAAGGGGCCGACGAGCTGTTTGGCGGCTACCCATGGTATTCGCGCGTGGCGGCCGCGGATGGATACGGAGAATTTGTGCGGCGGTCCTGGGAGGATACCTGCCTGCTCTACAAGGAATGCCTCGAACGCGAGGACAAAATTTCCATGGCCCATAGCATGGAATTGCGCGTGCCGTTCCTGGATCCAGAGGTCATCCGCGTGGCGTTTCAAATCGCACCAGAATTGAAGATCCACAAGGGGGAGGATCCGTTGGGCAAACACATTCATCGCCTTTACTGCCGGGCCGTGGGAATACCGGATGACATCGCGAACCGCGTCAAAGCCGCCGCCCAACATGGCGCCAATGTCCATGATACCATCGAAAGTCTGGTCCGCCGGCAGTCTCCCGAGGCCACGGCCTTGCGGGGGGCTGCTTATGATCCGGACCGGTCGGTGACCGAAAAACTGGGGAGTTCCTCGCGGTATGGGTACCGCTACGGCGACGCGCAATTATGGAAACCCAATGCGGCGGTCCAATTCTACCTGGATTCGCAGGCCGCCCGATTGGGCATGCTGCCGACGGCCGTGCAACATCACTGGCAGGAGGTCAACCAACGATTGAACCCAGCACCCAAAGCTTCCGCGCCAAGAACATGAGACTCGAACGACCGAAAGAGATCGAGCGGTTCGGCGCAATTCGCTTTGGCGATTTGCAGAAGATTTTCGAGTTGGATTCCGGTCTGGCGACGAGCAGCCCGGTGGTCAACTCCGCCATCATGCAAGTAGGCAACAGCTCGCTGGCCGAGGTGCAGAAGCAAATGGCCATCATCGTGCCGGTGCGCAGCGAGCGCTTGAAACTGGTGGAAGGCGTGCTGTGCGGCATTCCGCATCCCTGCCTGATCATCGTCGTTTCCAACAGCCCGCGCCGGCCGGTGGACCGTTTTGCCATGGAAGAAGACGCCTTGCAGGAATTCTGCACCTTTACGGACAAACAAGCGGTGATCATTCACCAGAAGGATCCGCTGATTGCCAAGGCGTTCAACCAGGTGGGCTATCGCGAGTTGCTCACCCCTCAGGGACAAGTGCGGGATGGTAAAGCAGAAGGCATGCTCATCGGCACGGCCTTGGCCCGGCTGGCGGGCAAGAAGTATATCGGCTTTGTCGATGCGGACAATTACTTCCCCGGCGCGGTCGAGGAATACGTCCGGGTGTATGCGTCGATTTTCGCGACGAGCGATTCGCCCTACACGATGGTGCGGATTGTCTGGCACAGCAAACCCAAGATCGAGGAATCCAAACTGTTCTTCCGCAAATGGGGGCGCACCTCCAACCGCACGAACACGTTTCTGAACAAGCTGCTGGCACATTATACGGGCTTTGAAACGGAAATTATCAAGACCGGCAACGCCGGCGAGCACGCCATGACCATGGACATGGCGCTGGCGCTGGACTATTCCTCCGGGTATTCGATCGAGCCCTTCCACATCATCAACTTGATCGAAAAGTTCGGCGGCGTGCTGGACTGTCCCCTGCCGGACGTGATGAAGCACAAAGTCGAAGTGTACCAGGTGGAGTCGCGCAACCCGCACCTGCACGAAGCGGGCGATGACAGCCATATCCAATCGATGCACTATCAGGCCATGCAGGTGATTTACCATTCGCCGGTCTGCCAGGCACCGCTGAAGAAAGAACTGCACGAAGCAATGATCAAGGGCGGTTGTCTCAAGCCCAAAACCCCTCCCGACCGGCCGCGGTATTTCCCGGCCTTGCGCACCATCGATTTCACCAAGTTTCGGAAGATTCTCGCCAAACATCCTCCTTTAAAACTGCTGTTCGCCAAACGATCATGAACATCTTGGATTGGGGCGTCATTGTCGTGTACCTCGGAGGCATCGTGGCGCTGGCCTACTGGCTGGGACGCCAACAAGTTTCACTCCGTGATTATTATCTGGCCGGCCAGCGCGTGCCCTGGTGGCAGTCGGGCGTGTCGATCATGGCCACGCAACTCGGCGCCATCAGCTTCGTGTCGGCGCCGGCGTTTGTCGCGCTGGCCAAGGGCGGCGGCTTGAAATGGCTCTGCTACGAGTTCGGGGTGCCACTCGGCTTGATCCTGGTCATGGCGGTCATCATGCCCGTCTTGCATCGCGGACAACACATCAGCATCTACGAATACCTGGAGCAGCGCTTTGACCGGCGGGTCCGTCTGCTGGTGAGCGTGCTCTTCCAACTGGGGCGCGGCCTGGCCACCGCCGTGTCCGTGCTGGCGGGCGGTCTGATTCTGTCCACGGCGCTGGCCATTCCCACCCCGACCGCCATCGTGGTCGTGGGATTGGTGACGTTGGTCTATGACGTGCTCGGCGGCATGCGGGTGGTGATCCTGAGCGACGTGTTGCAAATGGTCATCATCGTGGCCGGAATTCTGGTGTGCGGCGGCGTGGCGTGGCATTGGGTAGGCTGGGATCAGGCTTGGCAGACCATGGAGGCAGGCCGGTTGCAGATTCTGGACTTTGGCCGGGCGGGATTGAGCGCGGAGGGCGAATATGCCTTCTGGCCCATGGTGCTTGGCGGAATGATTCTTTACGCCTCCTATTACGGTTGTGACCAAAGCCAGGCCCAACGCCAGCTCTCGGTGGGCAGCTTGAAGGACATTCGAAAATCACTGCTGTTCAATGCGCTGGGCCGGTTCCCCGTCGTGCTGATGTATTGCTTGATGGGGGTCCTGGTCGGGGCCATTTTTCTGACTCCGGAAGGTTTGGCCCAGGTCACCACCGCCACCGGGATGGATCATTCGGCGCTTGCCGAGACGTTGTCGCGCGATCCGGATCGCATGCTTCCGATGTTCATCCTTTCCTTCCTGCCGCACGGGTTGATTGGTTTCTTGTTCGTGGCGGTCATGGCCGCGTTGATGTCCAGTCTGGATTCCGCGATCAACTCGCTCAGCGCTGTGACCATGCGCGACGTGTATCAGATCTATATCCGGCCCCACGCCGAAGAACGGCATTATTTCACAATGTCGAAAGTTTTCACCGCCGGCTGGGGATTGTTTTGCATTTTCGCGGCGCTGGGTTTTGCCACCCTCGGTGAAGCCACCCGCCACACGACGATTGTGTTGATTAACGCCGTCGGCAGTCTGCTCTACGGACCCATTCTGGCGGCTTTTATCCTGGGCATCATGACCCGGAAAGTGAGCGCGAAAGCCGTCTTCCTCGGCGTGGTGGTCGGCATCCTCACCAATTTGTGTGCCTGGCAACTGACCGACATCTCCTGGTTGTGGTGGAATGTCATCGGTTTCCTGGCCTCGCTGTTGTTTGCCGGTCTGATTACCGCCATGACACAGGAAGCCACAGCGCCCTCGTCGGCGACCGGCGCGGTGGCGGTCGCGCAGGCTGGCGGCCCGGGCTGGCGATCTGTTTACGCGCTGGTCGGCGTCTATTTCCTGGTGATCGTGGGCGTTTGTCTGTGGTTGCAGGCCCAGGTTGTTTCGCCGGTCGCCGGATAGCGTCACGTCAATCCGCGCCCCTCACTCCATGCCTCGGTCGCGTTACATCGTCATCACGGACCTCGACGGAACGTTGCTGGATCACCATACCTATTCCTACGCGGAGTCCCTGCCCGGACTGCGCCTCCTGCAGGAGCATCACATCCCGATTGTTTTCTGCTCCGCCAAAACGCGGGCCGAACAAATTGTGTTACGTCAGGCACTCGGAGTGCGGGATCCGTTCATCGTGGAGAACGGTGGTGCCGTGGTTTGGGAGACGGGATATTTTCGCCAACCGCTCCCGGACGCGCGCATTCAAGGCAATTACCAACGGCTGGAGTTGGCGCGCCCTTATTCCGAAGTGCGGCGCGTCCTCGCCGAGGTTACCGCGGAACTGAATTTGCCGGTGCAGGGCTTTGGCGACCTGACGCCCGCGGAAGTGGCGCAGTGCGCGGATTTTGATTTGGAATCCGCTACTCGCGCGATGCAACGCGAATATGCCGAAACCGTGGTCACCCCCTTGGACGAGGCTGCCCGCGAGCGATTGCGCGCCGCGTTGTCGGGGCGAGGGGTGAATTTGATTGTCGGTGCCCGGTTCCTCTCCATTTCCACCGCCAACGACAAAGGCCGCGCCGCGCAAGCCCTCGCCGATATGTTCCGCGCCGAATGGAGCGAAGTAGTCACCGTGGGCCTTGGCGATAGTCACAACGACGCGCCCTTGCTCGAGGCGGTGGACCTGCCGTTGCTCGTGCAACGTCCGGACGGTACCTGGACCGACATGCCGGTGAACGGTCTCCGCAAGATCAACCACATCGGCCCCCGCGGGTGGACCCAGGCGGCGCGAATGCTGGTGGAGAAGATTCAGTCCGACTAGCGCCCTTATCCAGCGAGCCGCGCTGAACCGCGAACTCCCGCCAATGTCTGGCGCCGGCGGGCGCGGTGCAGCAGTCGATCCAGCCAGCGGAGGTATTGCACGAAGAACGGCCGGGAAAGCGGCATCCGTACCGCCAATTGCCGCGTGATTTGCTGATGATGCCGACCGCCGTAGAGAAACGCTTTTCGTTCGTGCCGGTCCATGCGCTCGCGTTCCAGCATCATCCAATTGCGATGAACGGCCAGTTGGGTTTCCCGCAGCAATAGCTCCAAGGCCAGCGACGGCTTGCGGCTTTGGCGGAGATCAGCTTCCATCGCCAGCGAGGCGCATTCGAACAACAGCGGAATTCGCGACACTGGATGCCAACTAAATTGCGTGGGGCTGAGGTCCACAATCCACGGTCGTCCCTCCGGGCTGATGATCCGCAAAAAATAGTGCAGATCAGGGGTCCATTGGACGCGGCAACGGTAACCCAACCCGGAGAACACTTGGTAACCCGCCACGCTCACCAGGTCGCATATCCGCGGGTAATCCTGCCAGGCCCCGCGCTTTTCCTGCACCAGTCGGTGGATGATTTCCGCGACTTGCCGCAGCCGGCGGTCAAAGTCCGCCTCTTGCACGGGCGTCAGCGACTCCAGCGCGCGGGCCTGCACGGCTGCGAGAACGTCAGCCGTAAAGACCGGCGGTCCGGACGTAATGCGGTCCACCGTCAACTGGATGGAGCGAATTCCCGGATGCAAATACAATGTCTTCAACTGCGGATCGCGGGCGGCCGCTTGGGGGGAAATGACCAGGACGGGCTGGTGCAATTCCGGTGGGGCTTTCAAAGGCGTCATGATGTCCGTAAGCGTGCTCCACGAAAAGTAGGACGCGCCCAAGCCTTTGCCCGTAAACGGATCGTAGTACTCCCAATACCCCTCGTTCTTCACCAACTGCTGACTTTTTTCGACGATTTTCGCGGCGATATCCAGGTAATCGTAATTCAGCAAGCCGCGGCTCAGCAGCCAATGCATGTTGATCCACACCGGCCCGCGCCAATAGCGGTAACGATCGAAGCCTGGCGTCCGAAACGAGGCGCTGGGCACACCCAGATGGTAATAAAACTCGCGGCGGTCCATGAGATGTTCCACCAGCGATTCCGCCGTGGCGGCCGTGGCGGCTTCCGCGTAAAGCGGCATGAATCCACCGATGGTCTTGACCCGGATCGGCTGTCCGGATTCCAAGTCCCGTGAATAGAAAAACCCATCCTTGGGATGCCAGCAGTAGCGCCGCAAGGCCCGGCGGGTTTGCGTCGCCCAGGCCAGGAACTTCGCCTGGTCCGCCTGCCGGCCCAACACCCAGGCCAGTTTCGCCAAGTCCTGGTTCGCTTTCGCCCAAACGGAATTAAAAAGCACGTCGGCTACGCGAAACGGAGACCGGAGCATCATGGCCCGCTGATTCCACCGGGCCTGCTGGAAAACGCGAATGAGCCCCCAGTAGAACCGGTAGTAATCATCCGTCGGCCGCTGCGCCAGCGGTACCCGCTTGGTGTCGGCCCGCGGTGGCGGCTCAAAGCCCGGTGGCAAATGCTCCCGCAAGAAGGTGTCTTTCAAGCCGTCAAACGCGGGACTGTTGTCCATCCCGCTTTCCCATGGATGCAAAATCGCCACCAACCCCGTGTCGTCCGGATCGCGCACCTTTTTCAACCAACGATGAAAGTGGACAATCTGCGGGTAGGCCCGTTTCAGGAACGCACGGTTGCCGGTCTTTTGAAAGACCAACTTGGCCGCCGGCGCCACCATCGGAGTCTGGGTGATGCCCGAATGCGGACCGCCGGTCTGCCAATCCGCCGGATTCGGGCGGTAACGGCTTGCGTCCACATGCGGGTTGAACGTGATATGTGGGATCATGCCATCCGGTTGCTGCGTCGCGAGCAGTGCGTCCATTTCGCGAAAGGCCAGTTCCGGCCGCAGATGCGCCAGCACGATGGCGTGGAAGCAGGCATCCCACAACCAGAGGTGCGGATATTGCCCGGCGGAGGGCACGATGAAGCTTTGCGTACTATTGAATTCCAGCAAGTCTAAGGGCGACCACATGAAGCCAACCTTCCAAATTTTTCCTGGGACGACAAGTACAGGATACCGATGGTCAGTATTTCGGTGAAGGCGGCATGGGCGTGGTCTATACGGCCGAACCAGAGCGCCCGGTCCGCCGCCGCATCGCTCTCAAGATCATCAAATTGGGCCTGGACACCCGCCAGGCCATCGCGCGGCCCGAGCCGGCGTCCTGGCCTGGCACCAGGCTGAGGCTGTCGAAGCCGAAGCCAATCGCCATTGGTTCGCCGCCGTCCACCAACTCAAACATCGGTTGCAACGCGAACCGAACAATTCGATTTTGCGGGACCGGCTCGCTCGCGCCCAAGCCGCGCTGGCCGAACAATCTCAATAAGAAAGCGCCGTGATCTCATTTAAACGTTGCCGTGGACGCGCCTTCGTGACATGAGGTGAGCAGGAAATGAACGACATTAAAGCGAAAGTCCTGCACCTGCTCGGGCAGCGGGATTATGTGCCCCTTAACGTTCCGGAGTTGCTGCGCCGGCTTCGCTTGGGGCCTCAGGGCCAACAGGAACTCCAACTGGTGCTGCGCGAACTGGCGCAGACCGGCCGCATCGCCCGCATCAAGGGCAACCGCTACATCCAGCCACGTGAAGCCGATCTCGTTCCCGGGCGAATTCGCATGAACCGCCAGGGCAAAGGCTTTCTCCAGCCGGATGATCCTGACTTGAAGGAAATCGTCATCCCGGAGAGCGCCACGTCCACCGCCTTGCACGAAGACCGGGTGTTGGTGCGGTTGGATGTACGGCCCCAGGGGCTGCGACCAGAGTCGCGAGCGCCGTCCACCGGCACCGTTGTTCGCATCCTGGAACGTCGGCGCACGCGGATCGTCGGCACGCTGCAGCGCAGCCGGCAATTCCTCTTCGTGGTTCCCGACGATCCGCGCATTCCGCACGACATTTATGTTCTGCCGCGTCGCCCGGCCGGCCGGCCGGCGAACGTCGGGGACAAGGTGGTGGTCGGCTTGCGTGAATGGGAGTCGCGGCACACCAATCCGGAGGGCGAAATTCTCGAAGTGCTGGGTTCGCCGGATGAACCAGGCGTGGACATGAACTCGGTGCTGCGCCAATACGGCTTGCCCCTCCAGTTCCCCAAGAACGCGCGGCACGAGGCGCGGTCCCTGGGGACGGCCATTACCCCGCACGATCTCCAGGGCCGGGTCGATTGCCGCCGACGCCGGGTTCTCACGATTGATCCGGACGACGCGAAGGATTTCGACGATGCCATTGGCTTGGAACGAGCCGGGCAAAATCAATGGCGACTGTGGGTCCACATCGCGGACGTGTCCCACTACGTCAAACCCGGCAGCGCACTCGATGTCGAAGCGCGCCAGCGCGGCAACTCGACCTATCTCGTGGACCGCGTCATTCCCATGCTTCCGGAGGAATTGAGTAACGAACTCTGCTCGCTCAAGCCCGAAGTGGACCGCCTCACGAAATGTGTCGAGTTCCTCCTCGCACCTGACGGCCGGGTGTTGCGGACGAAGTTCTACGCGGCGGTGATTCATTCGCGGCGCCGACTGACGTACGCCGAAGCCCTCGGTATTCTGCAACGCAAACCCACCGGCCCGCTCGACGAGATGCTGCACCAGGCGCACGCCCTGGCTCAGCGCCTCCGCCGCGCCCGTTTCAAGGCTGGTGCGCTCGCGCTCGATTTTCCGGAAATGAAGATTCGGTTGGACCAGCAGGGACGCGTGGACCGCATCGAGAAAGTGGAGAACGACGTGTCGCACCAACTCATCGAGGAATTCATGCTGCTGGCCAACGAGGCGGTGGCCGCCCGGTGATTGGCGCTGCGCCGACCGGCGGTGTATCGCGTTCATGAGGCACCCGACGAAGCCCGGCTGGAGGAATATCGCCAGGAGGTTTTGAGCCATAACGTGCCCTGCGGCAATCTCCGTCACCGGGCCGAAGTGCAACGGTTGCTGCACAAGCTCGACACGTCTGCCCATCGGGGCGGCGCTCAAGATCGGCTTTCTCAAATCGCTGCATGCGGGCCCGCTACGCGGTGGAACCGCTCGGCCATTATGGACTGGCCAAGACGAAATACACGCACTTCACCTCGCCCATCCGCCGTTACGCCGACCTCGTGGTGCATCGCGCGCTGTTCGACCGAACCGCCGCCTCGACTTCGGCGCTCAAGGAAACCGCCGAACACATCTCGGTGACGGAACGCAACTCCGCCGACGCCGAGCGCGACAGCAAGGACGTGAAGCTCTTGGCGTTTCTCGAGGGCCAGCTTCGCTCCGGCCGGCCGCAGCCGTATCCGGCGCTGGTGACGGATATGCGCAACTTCGGCTTCTTCGTGGACGTGCCCGGATTGGCCATGAGCGGTCTGGTGCCGCTCTCGGCGCTGGAGGACGATTTTTACGTGTTCGACACAGCACGCAACCAACTCGTCGGCCGCCGGACCCGCCACGTGATCCGACTCGGCGACCGGGTGACAGTTCAGGTGTTCAAAGTGAATCCGTTCAAGAAACAAGTGGATTTCCAACTGGCTCCCGACCGCCCACCCGCCCGTCGCCGAGCCGTTCGCGCCCGAAAGGAACGTCATTGATCGCTTTCCTCCGCAGACTGTTTCACGCCGGTGGGGTCGTTTCGACGGTCTTCAAGCGATCGCGGGAAACGATCGCACGGCTGTTTCCCTCCCGAACGGAGCTGGCCAGGCGGGCCGCTGCACGGACCGAATTGATCAAGCGTCAAGCAAGGGAACTTGAACGGCTCGATCGCCTCAGAAATCCGCACAATTATCGAGGCAGATAAGCCGCGGGCCTTCCCAGGGCGGCACTCACATTCCGGCGATTTCCGAAGTGCAAGTCCAATCCGCCAAGGTAGGGTTATACCCCATAGCGCCGGGTGGGAAGGCGGCATAATCTAGCTCCGGTGTATCAGCCTGGAACGGGATTGCGGCGGCGGGGCGGATCGTGCCGGTCGTTTGGATCCCAGGGTCTGACATCCGCCCCACCCTGATCGGGTCAGGCAAAACGAAACAAAATTACGACAACATCCTTAATCACGATGATCCGGGGAACCGCCAGAATTCGGCGGGTTTCCAGCGATAACGGCGCGACGGCTTTCGCCCTCAAGCGACTGCTCGCGCAACTTCAACCCCGCATCCAAGGCCAATGAAAACCACCCTGACCTACACCAGCCTCAACACCCTGGTCCCTTGGCCGGCTTTGCTGGCGCAACAACTCGATCACTGGCACAGCCTGACGACCATCACCGCCGCCGAAATCGTCTTGGAACATGAGCGCGACAGCTCTCGGGCCTTCCGGGTGAAAGTGCGGCTGGAGGTTCCCCGGGCCGATTTGCGCGCTGACGCCAGTGACGCCACGTTGGAAGGCGCGCTGCGCAAGGCCAACACCGATTTGGAACTTCAGATTCAGGTCGGCAACGCCAAACCGCCGGGACAGGGGAAAAGCACCCGTCAGCCCAACGCCATACCCAAACCAAAACCCGCGATCGGTCGTCGGGCTTGAGGTAAATTGGAGATCGCCGCGAAGGCCTATTTCCACTATGAACCCCAACACCAAAACGAAATGATGAATCTTATACTTGCTCAATCCGGTTTTTTGTCCGGCAAACTCGACGTTGTCCTGTATGGCCTGGCCGCAGTGGTGCTGCTCGTGGGGGGCATCCTCCTCGTTCACTTCGGGATGATCTACCTTCGCGCCTTGTTCTCCGGCGCCAAAGTCACCTTCACCGAACTCATCGCCTTGCGCTTGCGGCGCATCCCGCTGAGCCTGATGGTGGGTAACCGGATTGCCGCCGTACGCTCCGGAGTGCCGCTCAGTATCGACGAACTTTCGACGCATTACCTGGCGGGCGGCGACGTGTCGATGGTGGTCCTGGCGTTGATTGCCGCCCGTAAGGCGGGCATCCACCTCATCTTCGATCGCGCCTGTGCCATCGACCTGGCCACCAAAGGCACGGGCAAAAGCGTGATCGAAGCGGTCCGCACCTCCATCAATCCGAGGGTGATTGAATGTCCCGGATCCCCGCCACGGCAAACGAAACATCGCGGGCGTGGCCAAGGACGGCATTGCGATCAAGGCCCGGGCGCTGGTCACCGTGCGCACCAACCTGGATCGCTTCGTCGGCGGCGCCACGGAGGAAACCATCATTGCGCGCGTCGGCGAAGGCATCGTCAGCACCATCGGTTCGTCGGCGTCTACAAGGACATGTTGGAAAATCCGCACCGCATTTCCCAAACCGTCCTCGACAAGGCGCTCGACGCCAACACCGCCTTTGAAATCCTGTCCCTCGACATCGCCGACGTGGACGTGGGCACCAACATCGGCGCCAAACTGCAAGCCGAGCAGGCCGAAGCCAACAAGCTCATCGCGCAGGCGCACGCCGAAATCCGGCGGGCCGCGGCCGTGGCCGGGGCGCAGGAAATGACGGCCCGGGTGGCCGAAATGCGCTCCCGCGTGGTGGAAGCGGAAGCCCAAGTGCCGATGGCAGTGGCGGGAGCGTTCCGCGCCGGCCACGTCGGCATGAACTAATGAACCACCGCGCCATTCTCTTTCGCTTGATTGGGATCACGTTTGTCTGCTTGGTCGTCCCGCCGCTGCTGGGCCATTACGTGGGCCCGGCGTTCGGCGCGCTGGGCGCTGTGGGAGCCGTCGGATTCTGGTACTCGCAATATCGATTCCCCGACCGGAAGCAACGAAGTGGCCCCTATTTCTGGTTCGTGGCCGGCGGCTACGGTTTCATCGGCCTCACGTTGCTGGTTTGCCTGGGCCGATTGCTGGGAATGAAGTTATTGTGACACTGCCGCCGGAACCGGCTACCACTACGGGCGGCACCCCGGCACCCGGTCTGCCCCGGCGGGGCCGGCCGCGCTCCCATTATGAGTAAAGCCGAACGCATCTTTCAACTGGCGCAGGAGGTCGTCGCCGCTTATGACTTGCTCAATGCCCGGCGGGCCAATTCGGGGGACTTGTACACCCGGGAAGTCATCGACCACTTGAAATTCTTGGTCATGGAGGAATTCGGTCCCGGCGCGGCCAACCAGTTCCTCAGCAAGGCCAATCGTCAATCCGTGGACTTCTGGATCGAAAATGAGCAGACCATCGTGGAACTGGAGTACAGCCTGGGGAACTCGGATCCCTTGCTGGAGAAAGAGGTGTTCAAAGCCTTGCTGGCCAAAGAGGCCGGCCACGACGTGCGGCACTTGATCCTCATTGGCGATCCCGGTTCCGTCCGACGCTGGCAGACTCCCACCCCGCGTTCAGTCATGGCGTGGGTGGAGCGACACCACGAAATCCGGGTGCAACTTTGGGAATTACGGGAAAGCGGATCGTTGCCCGGCTCAGGCTTCCGCCACGGGGGAATGGATGGGTAAAGGAGCCGAGGATTTGCGCATCGAGATCGAGATGGTGTAACTCTTCAGCAACCGCCGTTTGCTGGCGGACAGGATTTTGGGCGCGACGTTGAATTTGAGTTCCGGCGCCCAATTGACCGCGAGCTTTTTCACTTTTGTTCGAGTTGCTGATTTGGTCGTCATAGCGGTTGTCCGGTTTTTCTTGGTGAGGGCGGGTCGGGGTTGGATACCGTTTCGCAACCCGCGACCCGCCCTGCCCCTCGTCCAAGATGCACTTCGAGTAGAGCATCGGCAGAGGGGGACGGCGGGTTAAGGACAAGTTGGTCCGCAACGATCAGGAAGAAGTTCCGGTCAAGCAACGTATCATAAAACCTCGGCAACAGCCTGGCGCAACGTAGCCACCATTCGTTCGAGTTGGGTCGCAGTTGTGCAATACGGCGGCATCAAAACCACCACGTTGCCGACGGGCCGGGTCAATACGCCGCGCCGGGCCATCACCTGGCAAACGCGTATACCAGCCTGGTCGCGCAAGTCGAACGAAACGCGCGTGCGCCAGTCTTTGACCAATTCGACACCAGCAATCAATCCCGCTTGGCGAATGTCGCCGACCTGGGGCAACGCCCACAATTCAGCGAGGGCGGTGGTAAAATGATGTTCCAGCCGCTGCCGGGCGCGAATCGATGCTTGGCTTTGCAGAATATCCAAACTGGCCAGGGCCGCAGCCGCCCCCAACTGGTTGGCCGTAAAACTATGGCCGTGGAAGAACGTTTTGAATTCTGCGTAGTCACCCAGAAACGCATCGAACACCGCCTGGGTGGTCAGCGTCGCCGCCATGGGAAGGTAACCGCCGGTCAAACCCTTGGCCACGGCGAGAAAGTCCGGTTGCACGCCTTCGTGATGACACGCGAAGAGCGTCGGTGCGGGTTGCCCTGCGTTAGGTTTAGTTCGACGCGAAGACTGATGATAATCCGCCGGCACGCCCGTTCGTCCGAAGCCGGTCATGACTTCGTCGGCGATCAATTGGGCGCCATTGGCCCGCACGATTTCCGCGACCCGTCGCAGCCAACCGTCCGGTTGGGGAATCATGCCGGCGGCGCCTTGAAGACGCGGTTCCACCACCATTGCCGCGTAAGGATTGCCTCGCTGGTGCTGTCGGGCAAAGCGCTTTTCCACTTGGTCCACGCATTCCCATTGGCACTTCCGATAGGTGCGCGCATCGGCGCGTTCGGGGCGGGCGCGGTTAAACGGGCAACGATAACAGTAGGGAGCCATCACCGTGTCCGACTTGAAGAGCAAGCCTCCGTAGGCTTTATGAAACAGGTCAATATGACCGAGACTCACCGCGCCGACCGTGTCGCCGTGATACGCTCCCGTCAGCGACAGGAAACGCGGCCGCCGACTGCGACCGGTGCGCCGCGCGTATTCGTAGGCAAGCTTGAGCGCAACTTCCAGGGCGGTGGAACCATCGTCCGAGAAAAACACCTTGGCCAACGGACGATTGGCGGTTGGCAATCCACGTTTTTGTTTAGCCTGCGTCGTGACGGCGGGAAAAAGACCGCTGGCTCTCGGATTCGCAACTTTCACCAGCATTTCCGCCAGCAACGAGGCCGGTTCATTGGCCAGACCCAGCGCGGAGGAATGCGCAATCTTCTTCAACTGCCGCTGGATGGCGGCGTTAATCCGCGGATGATTGTGGCCGTGCAGATTGGTCCAGATGGAGGCATTGGCGTCGAGATATTCGCGGCCACGCACGTCGCTCAACACAGTGCCTTTACCCGATACGATGACGGTGGGTTCGTGTTGCCGCCAATCGCGCATCTGGGTGAACGGATGCCAAACGTAGCGTTGATCCAGACGAGCCAGTTTATGCATGGGGTGTGTTGGACAGAGAAGCGCGGACGCCCGCCAGTGCATGGCGCAAGGCTTGGATGTCCGCTGGGGTGTGGGTGGCCGTCACCGTCAAACGCAAGCGCGCGCGGTTACGCGCCACGGTGGGATAGCGAATGGCCGGAATGAAAATGCCCTGCGCCTGCAACGCCGCCGCCAGGGAAAGCGCCGTGGTTTCCGCGCCAACGATCAGCGGGATGATGGCGCTGCGGAATGGTGGCGTTACGTTCAAGAGGAAGGACGATTGTGGGTGGTCTTCATTACGCTCGTCTGCCCTCCCGCGATCTGGTTCTCCCAACAACTGATTCATTTGTTCAACCCGTTCAAACAATTGCCGGCACCGGCGTTCGCCTTCCGGCGATTGCACCAGTTCCAAACCCGCGCGGGCCGCGGCCACGGCCGCCGGCGATGGCGCGGTACTGAACACAAAGCTGCGCGCCCGATTGACCAGTAAATCGATCAGCGCCTTCGAACCGGCGATGTAACCGCCCGCAGCTCCGAGGGCCTTGCCGAGGGTGCCCATTTGCACTTCGACCCGATCCGCCACCGCCAGGGCTTCGGCCAAGCCACTGTGGCGAGTCCCAAGTAATCCGGTGGCATGCGCTTCATCCAGCAGCAGCCACGCCCCGTAACGCTCCTTCAATTCGACCAATTCCCGCAATGGCGCAAAATCGCCGTCCATTGAGAAGACGCTTTCGGTGACTATGAGGACGCGGGGTGCGGTTTCACCCGATGGCGCATTGCGACGACGTTGATCGGCCCATTGCAGGATGGATTCCAGGCGATTGAGATCGTTGTGTTTGAACACCCGGATCTTGGCGCCGCAAAGCCGGGCGGCATCGACCAGGCAAGCGTGCGCCAGTTTGTCGAGGATGACGATGTCGTCCTTGCCGAGCAGCGCGCCGATGGTGCCCAGCGCCGTCGCATAACCAGACGAAAATGTCAGCGCGGCTTCGGTGTCTTTGAAAGCGGCGATGGCTGATTCCAATTCGTGATGCGGCGAGAGCGAACCACAAATCAACCGCGACGAACCCGCGCCCACCCCGAAGTCGGCAATGGCCCGGCAGGCGGCTTCTTTGAGGGCGGGTTCGTTGGCCAGGCCAAGGTAGTCGTTGGAGGAAAAGTTGAGCAGCGACCGAGCGCCCATTCGCAGACGCGTCCCCTGCGGCGATTGCACCGGGCGCAGTTCGCGCAACAGGTTTTGCTGCCGGATGCTGGCGAGTCGGTGTTCCAGGGCAGACTGGAAAGAATTCATCGCGACGGCCAACGCGCCCACCTACTTGCCGGCAATGATCAGGTCCAGACGCTTGCTGTGTTCTGCCAACGTGCAGTTGCCGCCTTCGATGGTCATCCAGCCATTGTATCCGACGCGGTCCAACGCCTGGCGCACCACCGGCCAGCGCACGTCACCGTCGCGGATGTTGACGAATTTGCCGCCGCCCGCGGGATCGTCGCGATTGAGCTTGAAGTCCTTCGCGTGCAGCTTGGCAACCAGGTTGTTGAGCGAGAGGATCCATTTCTCCGGTCGCGCGTATTTGACGTGGTTGCCGATGTCGAAGTAGGCCTTCACCCACGGACTTTGAAATGAGCGGACGAAGTGGGCAAAGAAGACCGGGTCCACCCACAGGTTGTTCCAAACGTTCTCCAGAGCGATGATCACCCCGCATTTCTCCGCCAGCGGTATGAGCTTCTTCACCGCTTCGCGGGAGGTGTCGGTGGCATGGTTTTGCGCCTTGATGTAATCCGCATAAGGAGCGTTGTCGCCGGTGACCACCTTGCTGACGTGCCCGGTTTGTTCGTCGAATTTTATTCGGAATTCCCAAGGCAACGGTGCCTTCATCCCGCCGATACGACAGGGCACCAGCAGAACCGTCTCCGCGCCATAAGCCTGAGCGGCGCGCAGGGCGTCTTCGGTTTTGGCGTAACTGGCGTCGTATTTGGCAGTGTCGGCGCTGTTGAATTCCGCCCACCCCCGCAACACGGAATGAATCCGCATGCCCACCTTTTCCGCCGTGGCGCGGCATTGCTCAGCTTCCGCGACTGGCTGAATGCCGGCTTCCACGCCATCGAACCCGGCATCCTTCAATTTCTTCAAGCCCTCTTCGGTGGGCTTGTTCATGATGACTGCTTTATAAATGCGCGTGTTGAACCGTTTTTCGGCGGCGGACGCAGAATAGAGTTGGGCGCCCAGTCCGAAGGTCAGACCAGCGGCCACGGTGGCGGAAGTGGCAAAAAATTCACGACGATTAAGCATCGGCTTCATAGTTGGATACGATGTTGCGACAAAAGTCAGTTTTGGCAAGCTGCCAAAAGCGTTACGCGCACCAGTCGCGTTCGCGTTGTTTGGCCTGATTGATGGCGAAGCGGGCGATTTCCGCGTCTTCCGCCACCTGGTAGTCGAACATGCCCACGCAGATGAAGTCCGCGCCATTTTGGAAGGCGTATTGGAAGCCCTGGCGCGGATGGATGGCGCCGGCGCCCAGCACCTTGTAGGCAATCCACGGGCGATACACTTCCGACATGAATGCTTTGGTATCCTCCGGCGTCTCGGACCATACGCTGTCATTGCGCGGCTGCGGGCCCGCCGACCAGTAACGCTTGCTGTTGTAGGTCTTCATCAGGAAGTCGGGATTGATTTTGGCCTTCTCAACGGCTTTGGGCACCTCGAGGGAATGGCCGGCCACACCGGCGACGAGCCCGTTTTGCTTGATGAGTTCGACGCCTTTTCCAAGCAGATCGACTTTGCCTTCGGCCACACAACGGTCGCCAATCCCACCGTGGATGTAGGCCGCCACCGCGCCGTTGTCCACGGCGCGCTTGATGTCGGTCATGTCATTCTCCTTGATCTTCGCCTGGGCGATCCATTGGATCTTCCCGCCGCGTTCCTTCCGATAGGTGTTTAGGATGCGTATCGTGTTGTCGTCCACCCGCAAAATGGCGGTATTGATACCTTGGGCTTCGCACAGCGCCAGCGTCTCAAAGACTTTCTCGTCGGAGAAATAGTGCTTGAGCAACGATGACACGTAGATCAGGTCGCGGCTGTGCGCAAAGCCACTGATCAAATTACCCCCGCAAATCAGCCGGCTGACGGATAACTTGCCCAACTTGCCTTGCGGAAAGCTCTGCGTTTTCGGGGACGGTGATGCGGGCGCGGGCTGCTTCTGCTGCTGCGCCAGCAACGATTGTTCTTCAAAACGAAACGTCATCGCGGCGGCGGAAGAGGCGAGAGCGGATTGCTTAAGGAAATTACGGCGATCAATGGAGTGCGACATAAGCGGATTCTCGGATAACGGTTGCACGGTGAGAGGACCGATGAGCCGAAGAGTAGTTTGCAGAAGTTGTCCCAATGAGGACGTGCTGGGCTGGAAGTCCTGCCGTCGGGTGGCCGACGGGCGGTGCCGCCTGAAGGCGGGACTCCAAACCGGAGCGGGCCAACCGGCTCGTAATGCCCAAAGCACTTCGGGGGTGCGTTGGGCTTCCCGAACGTGCGGATGGGCATCGGTTCATCATCGTCTTGGCTATATCCGATTTGGCCCTTGGGCTCAAGCAGATAAAGCGACAGAACGAGCAAATCGGTGTCAAACCACTGAGCAACCCAATTTCGTAAAACAAGCTGGTGGCCACGCAGTTGGCTGCGGGGGCGCCTGCCCGCGCCAATTCCATTCTCATCCTCTACGCGAAGATCGATGGCACGGGCGTGCCAAAGGTGGTCCCAGAACTGTCCGGACCGGCAAACAGGAAAACGTCGTGGGAGGCGCGCATGAACCCAACCTGGACGGCGATGCTCAAGGCCGACCCAGTGGCCGCCGTGATCGCGGCGCCCCACCGGCGGCGGGGCAACCTGGACCAATCATCGGATGGCTCGTTGCGGCGAAGGAATGGTAGGCGAACTCTCAGCGTGCTTCAATTGGTAGCCGTCCCCCATTAGTGCGCGTTCGCATACTGGCGCATTGTTGCTTTTGCCACTCTCTGGTAAAAGCCCCTCCGACAACCGATGCGCAAATACCGCACATTGCTCCGCTATGTCGCCCGCCAGCGCCAGGCCTTCCTGGTCATCGCCGGGCTGACCTTCGTTTCGTCCGTGCTGGCCGCCTGCCAGCCGTGGCCCATGAAGATCGTGGTGGACTACGTACTCGGCAAACATGCGGCGCCTTCCGCCCTCGAAAACTTCATTCACACTTTCGGCGCCAATCCCACCCCGATGGTCCTGTTGGCCCTGGCGACGCTGGGCGGCTTGTTGCTGTTTGCCTTGAACAGCACCGTGGAAATGGTTCTAACGTCCTCCTGGACCTACTCGGGCCAGCGCATGGTTTACCGGTTGGCGGAAGATCTCTTCGCGCGGTTGCAACGCCGTTCCCTGTTGTTCCACAGCCGCACTTCAGTGGGCGACCTCATGAGCCGGATCACGGGGGACAGTTGGTGTGTGTATCGGTTGGCTGACACACTGCTGTTCACTCCCGGACAGGCATTGCTCACGATTATCATGATGGTGGTATTGATGTGGCAGTTGGATGTCACCCTAACCCTGCTCGCGGTGAGCCTGGCGCCGTTCATGGTCATCGGCTCCATGCTGATCGGCAAGCCATTGCACGCCGCGGCCAAACTCAAACGCGAAATCGAAAGCCGCATCCAGGCGCATATTCAGCAGACGTTGACGGGCATTCCGGTCGTGCAGGCGTTTGCCCAGGAAGAGCGCGAACACGCCCGCTTTCAAACCTACGCCGACGCCGCCATCCGAGCGCAACAGCGCAGCACGCTGCTGGGCAGCATCAACAGCTTGAGTTCCGGTCTGATCACCACGCTGGGCACCGGTGTCATTATTTGGGTGGGCGCCCAACACGTCCTCGCCCAAACGCTCACCATTGGCGGCATTCTGGTGTTCATCGTGTATCTGACCTCGCTCCAGGCGCAGTTCAAAGTGCTTGCCAATTTATACACCTCGCTTCGTCGCTTCGGCGCCAGCGTGGACCGGGTAATGGAAGTGCTGGACGCGGCTCCGGATCTCCCGGAGAAATCGGCGGCCACGAAATTGAGTTCGGTCCAAGGCCGGGTGTGTCTTGATAAGGTCACTTTCGGCTACGAAACCGACCGGCCGGTGTTGCACGAGATCCAACTCGAGGCCGATCCTGGGGAAACCGTTGCTCTGGTGGGCGCCACGGGCGCCGGCAAATCGACTTTGGTCAACCTGGTGCCGCGCTTCTTTGATCCGTGGGCGGGCCGCGTGCTGGTGGACGAACAGGACGTGCGGGACGTGCAGTTGTCCAGTCTGCGGCAGCAGATCGCCCTGGTGCTCCAGGAACCCTTTCTACTTCCGCTCTCGATTGCGGACAACATCGCGTTCAGCCGTCCGCAAGCCACCCGCACGGAGATCGAAGCCGCCGCCCGCGCGGCGAATGCGCAGACATTCATTGAACAACTGCCGCAAGGCTACGACACAATCATTGGCGAACGCGGTGCCACGTTGTCGGGCGGCGAACGGCAACGGTTGTCCATTGCGCGGGCGTTGCTGAAAGATGCGCCGATTCTGATCCTCGACGAGCCCACCAGCGCGCTCGATGCCGAGACGGAGCACCAGCTTTTGACGGCCATCGAACGGCTGATGCGTGGGCGCACCACGTTGGTTATTGCTCATCGACTCTCGACCGTGCGACGGGCTGACCGGATCATCGTGTTGCACGAAGGCCGGATTGTGGAACGCGGCACGCACGAAGAATTGCTGGCGTTGGGCGGGGAGTATGCGCACTTGCACCGGATTCAAATTGCCGGAGTTACGCGGCAGTCGGGCGGGGGATTCAAAGCGAAATGAAGACTGAACGAAAACCATTCCCGCAATGGCATCTCGCACTTGCCCGAAGATGCTGCGCCCAGTGGGCGCACTGCGTCGGACAGGCGTCCCGCCTGTCTCGAATGGTCGATGCATGTTCAGTGTTTCACCAGCGCGTCATTGCTACCGGGACGGTCCCGGTTATCCAGGACAACCGAGACGGCTGTCTTACTGTGTTTGCGTTTTCGTCACTCATTGTGCCATGCGTTCCGAATTAACCATGACCATGCCCCGCCTGCTTCGTTGGGTGATGAAGTATGCCGCACGCCGGCGGCTGCCGTTACTGGCGGTCATCGTCACGATGCTGGCGAAGGTGGGACTCGACGTGCTCAAGCCGTGGCCGATGTTGTTCCTCGTTGATTACGTCCTCCAAGACAAAGTTCGCCCGGGTTGGGTGCAGTCGCTCATCGACACGCTGCCCGGTTCGCCGACGCCCACGCACCTGATTGGTTGGAGTGTCGGCGCGATGGGGTTGATCTTTCTGTTGAGCTGGGCCATTGGGTTGACCAACGCCTACTCCGGCATCAGCCTGGGGCAACGCATGGTCTATGATCTGGCGGCCGATTTGTTCGCGCGGCTGCAACAGCTTTCGCTGCGGTTCCACACCAGCCAGTCGGTGGGCGACAACATCCGCCGGGTGACCGCCGATTGCACCTGTGTATCGACCATCCTCAAGGATGCGCTGCTGCCGGTCGTTTCTTCAGTGGTCAGCCTGGTGGCCATGTTTTCCATTATGTGGCAACTCAATGCCACCCTGACCTTGCTGGCGCTGGGGGTGGTGCCCTACATGATCCTCGTGTTTCGGCACTATGCCCAACCGATGCTGGATCAGAGTTACCAGCAGCAGGAAATCGAAAGCCGCATTTACGAAACCGTGGAACGAACGTTTTCCGCGATTCCCGCGGTGCAAGCCTTCTCCCGCGAGCCACTCAATGACGAACTCTTTGCCCGCACCACCCGGGACACGTTGGCCGCCACCCTGTCGCTGACCTATTTGCAATTGCGGTTCAAAATCCTGATCGGCCTGGCTACGGCGGTGGGCACCGCGACGATCTTATGGTTCGGCACCCGGTATGCGTTGGCCGGCCATTTTACCCTTGGGACAATCCTCCTATTTCTCTCGTACCTCGGTTCGTTGTATGCGCCCATCGAGGGCATCATGTACACCACCTCCACGATCCAGGGTGCTGCGGGCAGCGCAAAACGCGTGCTGGAGGTGCTCGAAGTGGACCGCGAAGTTGCGGACCTGCCAGGCGCCGGGACCTTGCCGTCCGCGCGCGGTGAAGTGCAATTTGAAGATGTCACCTTTGGTTACCATCCCGACAGACCGGTGCTGCGCGGCATCACCCTGCAAGTCAATCCAGGCGAAACAGTGGCGTTGGTGGGGGTGACTGGTGCGGGGAAAAGCACCTTGGTCAGTCTCATTCCGCGCTTCTTCGATCCGTGGGAAGGCCGGGTAAAGCTGGATGGACGGGACGTGCGCGACCTGACTTTGCGCAGCGTGCGCCAGCAGATTGCCCTGGTGTTGCAGGAGCCGTTTCTCTTTCCGCTCTCCGTGGCCGAGAACATCGCCTATGGCCGGCCTCATGCCACGTTGGCTGACATCGAAGCCGCCGCCCGCGCCGCCCGGGCGCACGAGTTCATCGCGCGCTTGCCGGCGGGTTATCAGACTGTCGTCGGTGAACGCGGCGGAACTCTGTCGGTTGGCCAGCGGCAACGTCTTTCCATCGCCCGTGCGTTGTTGAAGAACGCGCCGATCCTGATCCTGGACGAACCCACCAGTGCGCTGGATGCGGAAACCGAGCACCAGTTGATGGAGGCATTGGCGGCGCTCATGCAGCAGCGCACGACCTTCATCATTGCCCATCGCCTGTCCACCGTCCGGCGCGCCACCCGCATCTTGTTCTTAAAAGAAGGCGTGGTCGCCGAGTCCGGCACGCACGACGAATTACTGGCGCGGCGTGGTCTGTATGCCGCGTTCTGCGATCTGCAATTTGGACGGAAGCAACCGGCGGAGCCATGAATGGTGCCAGGTGGATAGAGAACGGATTGCACCCGTCGCTGCTGCCTGCGCACTCGCAAACAAGACACTCAAGCCAGGTTTTACCGGTTTCAACTCTTCACCCCTGGAACCAATCACTCCCGTCACCCGTTCACCGTCCCCGCCACCACTTGCCAACGCTGGCAATCCGCTCCCAATTCCCGGGGCCAGTTCTCCTCGGTGCAGGTCATGAACACCTGGCCGCGGGTCTGTTGCGCGCGATCCAGCAAGGGCAAGAGGCCGCTGCGACGTTTGATATCCAACTCGCCCATCACGTCATCAATCAGCAGGATGGGCGCGGAGCCGTGCAGGCCGGTCAGGTATTCGGCCTGGGCCATTTTAAGCGCGATGGCCAACGTCCGTTTCTGGCCTTCGCTGCCGAACTGCGCGGCGGAACGCTCGTCGAGTTGCAACAGCAGGTCATCGCGATGCGGCCCGATGATCGTCGAGCGGTAGCTGCGCTCGCGCGTCCGTGACTGGGCCAGTTCGATGGTAAAATCCTGTTTGACGCTGGGCTGGTATTCGAGGCGCAGTTCCTCCGCGTCATGGGAAATACGCCGATACGCCAGGCGCGCCAGCGGCGAAACGCGCGGAATCAACTCGCGCCGCAAACGAATGATCGTCTCCCCCAACTTCACCAGTTCCCTGGAGAAACTATCCAAAGCCGCTTCATCGACGGTCCTCTGCTTGAGCAGCGCGTTGCGGGAACGAAGCGCCCGGGCGTAACGCTGCAGCGTGGGCAGGTAATGGGCGTGCGTCTGCGAAAGCAGCAAGTCCAGAAACCGCCGGCGACTGCGACCCGTGCCCTTGACCAATTGCAGGTCTTCGGTGCAGAAAACCACCGTGCGCAACACGCCCAGGTAATCGGTCAATTTGCGAACCGGCTGGCCGTCGAGGCCAAGCCGGCGCTCGCGACTGGACCAATACATTTTGATGTCATGCTCTCCCTGCCCCACCGCGGTGCCGCCAACGAAATAGCCCGTCTGCCCATGGCGCACCATCTGCGCGCTGCCCACACCGCGGAACGAACGTAAGGTGGCCATCAGATAAATGGCCTCCAGAATGTTGGTCTTGCCCTGGGCATTGTCGCCGAGCAGCAGATGGAAACCCGGCGCAAAATCCACGTCCAATCGCGCGTAATTGCGGAAGTCGCGAAGTCTTAAATGCGCCAGATGCATGCCACGGGGTCTGTCAATCGCCTCGTGCTAGGTGCAAATTCGCTCGCCGCCGCTGACCTCATTGATGCCCTAACTGGCATGTCACGAATCCTGTGGCGCTGCGCCGAGTGGTCAGTATCACGGACCGACTCCTTCGCTTTCCGGGTACCCGGCAACGACAAATTTGCGGATCACGTCCAGTTCCGCATCGCCGGCGATGGTGTGTTCCTTTTGAAACTCATGCCACTCGACTTGCAGGCCTGACGCTTGCAACCGCTTGACTTGTTGCTGCGTGCCTTCGAACGGGAGCAAGGGATCATAAGTGCCGTGCGTTATCAGCACCCGTTGTTGCCGCGCCATCGGGGAAAGTTCGCCCAACAGACGGTCCAGGTTATGAATGTATCCGCTGATCCCGATCAATCCCGCCAACAACTGCGGATAGCGCAGGCCCGTTTCCATCGTCATGAGACAGCCTTGCGAGAAGCCGAACAGCATCGTTTGCTCCGTAGGGAAGCCCTGCTCCCGTTGTTGGTCGAGCACGGCCACCAGCAACTCGCGGCTGCGCGCGATGCCGGCGTCGGCGTCGCCCATGAAATCGTACCAGGAGTAACCGCCAAAGTATTCATCGGGCGCGTTGACCAGCAAGTAATTCATCCACGGCAACCGCAGGGCCGACGGCATCCAATAGTAGCCGGCGGTGCTGTCGCCCAAACCATGAAGCACCACCATCAGCCGCCGCGAAGCTTTTTCCTCGGCCGCAAAAAATTCCGTTTTCAACATGGCGCCGATGGAAACGGAAATGCCGCCGGACGGCAAGTCCGGGAAATGTCAGGTCACGGCTTGCGATCGCCCATTGCTCACCAACTCCGCTACCATATCCCAGCAATCGCAACTCAGGATCGGACGCACGGCGTTGTAAAGGAGCACGGCGTAATCGCTCGCCCGTGGAACATCGGGTAGAGTTCCTTGAGGGGACCAGGTTAGCCAAAGCATTGCGAACGCCGCACGGCCTCCTGTTCCAATGGGCCGTGCGGATACCCCGGCGGCAAAATGCATTCCCTCAAATAGGCCGACATAAATGGGCCGACGCCACCCAGCCGTTCATATTGCAGGGTGTGGACGAGTTCATGCGCGACCAGGCGGCGATCAGCCAGGCAATCGGCCCGGATGAAAATACCATAGCGCACCGTCAGGCCAATTGTGTTTTCCGTGAGCAACCGCGCGGCCAGCGCCGCAGTCCGTAGTTCCGGATGTTTCGGCAACGGAATCCGCGGTACGGTGAGCAACCGCACATCCTGCGGCGACGCAACCCCAATTTGGCGGGCATCGGCGATTTGCGAGGCGGACAGCGCTTTGCCCGTTTCAAGGATGCGTTCCTCCTGCTCCTCCGCCCAAGTGACTGCCAGCGGAAGCAGTTGCTCCAGCAGTTCCGGTCGGACCAGGTTCATCCCGGTCAGATCGTCGGTTCCCAGCCGGGACGATACTCCCGCCGCCACAGGGCCGCCGCTTCGTCGTCGCCGACAATCTTGCGCGTGGCCGGATCAAAATGAATCGTGTGACCAACGCGGTAAGCAATGTTGCCCAGGTGGCACATCAGGGTGCTTTTCTGGCCTTCCTCAATCTCCGAGTGCAGTGCCTGGCCAGAGCGGATGGCTTCGATGAAATTTTGAATGTGACTCACGTCGCCGGCGGGGCCGTTGCCGGAATCGATTTCCTTGCCCTTCTCATCGTAAATCTTATAGCCCCCACCGCTCTGCGCCATGGAGCCGCCTTCACCGTAAAACGCGGCGAACGGCAGGTTCTCATTCCGCCGCGGATGGCAACTGCTCTGGTCCCAGGCGGCACCTTGGGCACCAAAATCATAAACCGCCACGGCCGTGTCGGGCGATTCCTGGTCGTCGTCGTAGTGGTAACGGCCGCCATTGTAAGTCACGCGGGTGGGATATTCGACGCCCAATCCCCAGCGCACTAAATCCAGGGCGTGAACGCCGTTGTTGGCCATTTCGCCGCCGCCCCAATGCCAGCGCCAGTGCCAGTTGTAATGCACCAGATTGTCCACGTACGGCCGCTCCGGCACCGGACCCTGCCACAGCGAATAATCGAGATACGACGGCACCGGCACCCGTTTGCCTTTGCCAATGGAACCGCGCGCGTTGTTGTACCAGCAGCGGGCAAAGAGCACCTTGCCGATGGCGCCTTCCTTGACCTTTTGGATGCCCTCGACCACACCGGGCCAAGTGCGGCGCTGGTTGCCCATTTGGACATGCCGTTGATATTTTCGGGCGGCGGCGACCATGAGTTCGCCTTCGCGGGCATTGTGGCTGCCGGGCTTTTCCACATAGACGTGCTTACCAGCTTTGCAGGCCAGGATCGTCGCCGGGGCGTGCCAGAAATTCGGCGTGGCGATGTGCAGCCCATCGACGGCGGGATCATCGAGAATCCGGCGAAAGTCTTTGACGGCGTTGACGGGACGTTTCTGTTTCTCGGCCACCGTCTTGGCGGCGCGTTCGAGGCGATTGCTGTCCACGTCGCACACGTAGGCAATTTCGGCGTTGGGAATTTGCAGCAAGGCACGGACATGATCGTAACCGCGCCCGAGCCCCATCACGCCGACAATCACTTTCTTGGCCGGCGATTCCGCGGCGCGCATATACGGTGCAACCGTCAACCCGGCGCCCAGCCAGGCGGATTGTTTCAGAAACGAACGGCGCGGGATGGAGGTGTTCATGGATGGCAATTGGTTGGATGTTTTCGCAGTCATGGTTCGATAGAATCATTTGACGCCCTTTCCGGCAAGTCATTCAACACTTGCCAAAAACCGGGCGACGGCGTTCATACTGGCACATGAAACCAACATTGCTTCGCCGTTTGTTTTTGTGGCTTGGACTCACTGCCTTCACCTGCAACCTGCCGGCCGCGGATCTGCGTCTTGGCATGATCGGCTTGGACACTTCGCACGTCATCGCGTTTACCCGGTTGCTCAACGATCCTCAGCAAAAGAATCACGTGCCCGGCGGCAAGGTGGTGGTGGCGTTCAAGGGCGGCAGTCCGGACGTGGAATCGAGCGCCAGCCGCGTGGACGGTTACACGCGCCAACTGCAAAACGATTTCGGCGTCAAAATCGTGCCCACCATCGAAGAACTTTGTCAGCAGGTGGATGCCGTGTTGATCGAAAGTGTCGATGGCCGCCCGCATCTGGCGCAGGCGCGACCGGTGATCCAAGCGGGCAAACCCCTGTTTATTGACAAGCCGGTGGCGGGTTCGCTGCACGACGCCGTCGAGATTTACCGGTTGGCAAAGGAACGGAACGTCCCGGTGTTCAGTTCATCGTCGTACCGGTTTTATGACAGCCTCCAGAAGGTGAAGCACACTGACGTGGGCAGTATTCGCGCAGTGATTTCCTACGGCCCTGCGCACCTCGAACCGCATCATCCGGACTTGTTTTGGTACGGCGTGCATCCCACCGAAGCGTTGTTCACGATTATGGGCTCGGGTTGCGAAACGGTCGTCCGCACCGCCACGCCCAACACCGATGTGGTGACCGGCACCTGGTCCGGCGGACGCGTGGGCACCCTCATCGGACTGCGGGGCGGCCCTTCGCCTCACAAGGTAACCGTGTTCGGCACCAAAGGCGTGGCCGAACAACAAGGCAGCGGCGACTACGCCCCCTTGGTGCGTGAGATCGTTAAATTCTTCCAGACGCGGGTCGCCCCGGTGTCGCCGCAGGAAACGCTGGAGATTTTTGCCTTCATGGAAGGTGCCAACGTCAGCAAACGCCAGGAAGGAAAACCGGTAAACATCAAAGAACTCCTCGAAGAGAACTAAGCAATAATTGACATGAAAAAACACACGCAAACGCGACGCCAATTCCTGATTTCCACGGCAGCCCTGGCCGGAGCCACTGCCCCGGCTTTTTGGATGGCCACCAACCTGCGCAGCGCCGAAGCAAAAAACGACAAACTGAACGTGGCCTCCATCGGTGTCGGCGGCCGCGGTTCGGGCATTGGCCACAATGCTGGTCAGTTGGGCAACATGGTGGCTTGCTGCGACGTGGACCGCACGCATGCCGAGAAGTTCGCCTCCCGGTATGGCGGCAAGTGCGAGACCTACGGCGATTACCGAAAGCTGCTGGAGCGAAAAGACGTGGATGCCGTCACCATCGGCACGCCGGACCATTGGCACGTGGCCATCGCGATTACCGCGCTGCGATCCGGACGCGACGTGTACTGCGAGAAACCGCTCACGCTGACGATTGATGAGGGCAAACGGATTTGCCAGGTGGTCAAAGAAACGGGCCGGGTCTTCCAGGTGGGCACCCAGCAACGCAGCGATAAACGCTTCCTGACGGCCGTGGCCCTGGCGCGCAGCGGACGTTTGGGCAAAACGTTGACGGCGACCTGCTCGATTGGCGGCGGTCCGCGGGGCGGCCCGTTCCCCACCAGCGCCCCACCCGCCAGCTTGGACTGGGATTTTTGGCTGGGCCAGGCGCCCAAGGTGGAATACACCCGCGAGCGCTGTCACGGCAGCTTCCGTTGGTGGCTGGAATATTCCGGCGGTAAACTGACCGACTGGGGCGCGCACCACGTGGATATCGCCCAATGGGGATTGGGCTACGATAAATCCGGCCCCATTGAAATGGAAGGCGAAGGCGACTTCCCCAACCTTCCGGACAACTTCGATCCGGTCGCCTTCTTTGCCGGGAAACAAAAGCTGGCCAACGGTTACAACACGGCGACCAAGTTCAAGATCA
The DNA here is from genome assembly GCA_963788655.1 of uncultured Verrucomicrobiae bacterium. Taxonomy (GTDB): domain Bacteria; phylum Verrucomicrobiota; class Verrucomicrobiia; order Limisphaerales; family JAFGQR01; genus JAFGQR01. The sequence continues at coordinate 38,990 of CAWBHS010000011.1, forward strand.
CACTGACCTTCGAAAACGGCTCAAAGATCATTGTGCGCGACGGCCCGGGCAATGGCGTTTGGTTCGACGGCGACCAGGGCAATATATTTGTCAACCGCAGTAAGATTACCGGGAAACCAGTGGAAGCATTTCCCGACGCCGACCGCGACTGGTTGAACGGAGAGATCGACCGACTCTACAAAGGCATGCCCCGCCACGGGCACATGGGGAATTTTTTCGAGTGCGTGAAAACCCGGCGCGAACCGGTATCCGACGTGTATTCCCATCACCGGGAATTGTCTTCCTGCCATCTCTGCAACCTGGCCATGCTGCTAAAACGCAAACTGCGTTGGGATCCCCGGCAGGAAGTGTTTGTTGGCGACGAACAAGCCAACGCGTTGTTGCGCCGGCCGCGGCGGAAAGGGTACGAACTGCCGGCGTGAGGGTGTTCTGGAAAGCTGACCATTCGCTTGAATGGTGAGTCCATCCCGCGGGGTTGCCCAGGGACACAATAGGCGATGCCAAAGTTTCGGGGCAGAGTTCTCGTTGAGGCTGGTTTCAGGAGGGGCGCGTATAAGCTCACGGAGCACCGCCTGAAACGGTGACCTTCGAGAATTGCCAAGTAGTTGAGTCACGCTAGGCTGTGTCGCATGACACGACTTGGCTTGTTGAACCGCGGGGCGTCCCTCACAGGATGGAGTCGGGAGAGATTTGAGCCGCTTGAGGAGAGGCTTTCACGCACGGTTCTTGGGTGGGAGGGGCGGGCTAACCGCCTGCACCTGCCCGGGGCAGAAAGCTTATGAACATCACCATAACAGGAGCGACTGGCCTGCTAGGAAGCCATTTGGTAAATGAACTGACACGTTATCACGTTGACGTTCAGGCATTGAGACGCTTGGGAACGCAACCCAGAATCCGACTGGAGCGAGAGCCTGTTTGGATCGATGGCGAATTGGACGACCTCACGGAGGCGAGCCTTAAGGCGACTGACTGCCTCTTTCATTTGGCGGCTCACGGGGTTGACCCGGCTACCGCAAATTGGGAGGACGCCTTTCGGGTTAACGTCACCGACAGTCTCGGTCTGTGGTTAAGGGCCGCAAACGCGGGAGTGAGGAACTTCCTTATTTGTGGCTCTTGCTTTGAGTATGGATCGGCAGGTGAACAGTACGAGTTTATTCCGCCTGACGCGCCCCTGTGCCCGACCGGTCCATATCATGCATCAAAGGCTGCCGCGACCATGGCCGCCTCCGCGCTGGCCCACAGCGAGAACGTCAAGGTCTGGGTGCTTAGGCCCTTTCACATCTTTGGTGATGGCGAGTCGGCAAATCGTCTTTACCCACAGATTTTACAGGCGGCGCGCACTGGCAATGATCTTGATTTAACCGAAGGGAATCAGATTCGAGACTTCATGCACGTTCAGGACACAGCGCGTCTGCTTCACGGATATAGTCTGCTACTGCGGGAAGTAACTCAGACAAATTACTTCCGGGTATCAAACTTGGGGACGGGGTATCCCTGTTCGCTTCGGGAATTTGCGGAAAAGATATGGTCGCAACAGGGCGGCACGGGAAGACTGAATTTTGGAGCCTTACCTTATCGTCAAGATGAGGTCATGCGCTATGTTCCGCAAATAGACAAAGCCGAACAAAGTGCGGCAATCAATGCGCTGTCACGCGTGGCTGAAATTTGACGTGCGGCAGAAGGTTGCCAATTCCAAAATGCGATCCAGTTGAGACTGCGCTTGTCTGCCGGGCGGCTGCCTTCGTTGCCCGTCAGTTGGAGATTACCGCGGATATGCGCCTTCCTCACGCCTCGGCCGTCATCCGGCATCCGGCGCGCCTTCACCTCGACTTGCCCCTCAGCGGCGCAGCGATGCCCGCTACGGGAAACTGCGCTTCTCGGTAAGTAACCACCCAAGGCCATCACCGTTACAGTCGGCATTTCAGACGGATTTTTAGTTTTCCAAATCCGCCCGGCACGGGTTGAATCATTACATTGCGAATTGCACAAACTGTTCAACACACTATGAAAGCGTTCCGTCTTACCGTTTCGACCATTGCGATCTTGTCCTGCCTCTTGGTTTTGCCCGGCTCCACCCGAGCCGCCGGTTCGGAGGCAGGCTTTGCCACCATCGAAAAAGAGTTCCGTGAATTGCCGTTGTCGGCGCGCCGGCTGACTGGTCCGCTCTTTTGGTTGCACGGTGACGATAGCAAAGAACGTCTCGAAATGTATGTGGCCAAGGTGGCCGAAGGCGGCAATGGCTGTTTCACCACCGAGTCGCGCCCGCACAAGGATTGGCTGGGTGAAGGTTGGTATCGTGACCTGGCCATCTGCCTTGATGCGGCCAAGCGGCACGGGCTGAAAATGTGGATCTTCGATGAAAAATGGTGGCCCAGCCAGGGCGTTGCGGGCCGGGTGCCGCCACGCTATGCGGCCAAACAATTAGACGCTTCCGCGGTCGAAGTGACCGGCCCGCGGACATTCGTAGCCGATGACTATGCGGGCGAACGTTACCTCGGCGCGGTGGCGGGTCGCGTGACGAATAACGGTGCGGTCGAAAGTGGAAGCCTGGTCGATCTTGCGCCATTCATTCGCGACGGCAAGCTGGCTTGGCAAGTGCCCAATGGTGCCTGGAAGATCATGAAGTTCACCCACAAACAAGCACCGGGATTGGGTCAGGGAGGTGGCAAACAATTGAGCGTGGACGGCGCCAGCCAGGACTGTGTCGATTGGTTCCTGCAAACCGTTTATCAGCCGCATTACGACCGGTTCAAAGCTGACTTCGGCAAGACTATTGTCGGCTTTTTCTACGATGAGCCCGAAACGCGCGGCGACTGGGGCACCGAACTGAATGGTGTTCTTGCCGAGCGTCACGTGGATTGGAAAAAGGCTTACGTGGCGTACAAGTTTCAACTGGCCGGTGAGGAACAAGCCGCCGCGCGTTACCAATATCTTGACGCACGGGCCGATGCTTGGGGGCGCACCATGTATGGCGGCATCACCCGGTGGTGCGAACAACACGGCGTCAAATCCATCGGCCACTTCATGGAACACAGCGGCATGTATCTGCTGCCCGATTTCTGCGCTGGCAATCTGATGGGCGTGCAGAAATACAGCAGCATGGGCGGCATCGACGCGGTGTTTGATCAGTTCGTGTGGGGCAAGCGAGTAACGCGAGACGTTCCCTGTTGGCAGACGCCCAAGCTCGGCAGCTCGATCACGCACGCCTACGGCAAACCGGACGATGTGGCGATGGTGGAAATCTTCGGCGCGCGCGGCCAGGATTTGACCTATCCGGAAATGAAGTGGTGGACGGACCACATGCAGGTTTCCGGCGTGAATTTCCTGATCCCGCATTCGTTCAATCCTCGCTCGCCGAACGATACGGATTGCCCGCCGTATTTCTACGACAGTGGATTCGAGCCGCGCTGGCCTTTGTATCGCGTGTTTGCCGATTACACCAGCCGGCTCAGTGTGATGCTCAGCGGGGGACGGCACGTGGCGCCGGTGGCCTTGTTGTTCCTCGGCCAGAGCACGCATGTCGGCCAACACATCACGCCCGATCAAATCAGTGAAAGCTTGCAGGACGCCCTTTACGACTGTGACTGGCTTCCGTATGAAGTCTTTGAAAACGGCATGACGGTTTCCGGCAAGCGGCTCAAACTCCGCGAGGAGACCTATCGCATCCTCGTTGTCCCACCGGTGGAAGTGATTCCTTACGCCACGTTGGCCAAGGCCAAAGCGTTCTTCGACCGCGGTGGCGTCGTGGTGGGCTACGGTTTGTTGCCGACAAAATCCGCCACGATTGGCCACAATGCGGAAGCCATCGCGCAGTTGCGCGACGCGATCTGGGGCGCCAATACCCAACCCGGTCTTGCGTTGTGCAAAACCAGTTTCGCCGGTGGCCGGTCTTATTTGCTGCCCGCCAAACCAACCCCGGAGCAACTCCAACAAGTGTTCGCCGGCGATGCCGAGATTCATCCGTCGTTGGAAGTGGTGGCAGGTCAAACGGATCATTGGTTGCATGTCCTGCATCGAATCAAAGCGGGACGTGATGTGTTCTTCATCGCCAACCAGAATCACCTGGGCGCCGCGCGTCAATTTCAGTTCCGCATTAGCGCCGCCGGAGTGCCGGAATGTTGGGATCCGCTGCGCAATGAAATCACCTCCGTGCCGTTCACCCGCCACGGCGAACAGGTGGAATTGTCCCTGACCATGGAGCCCAATGCGAGCGTGCTGCTCGTCTTTCAACCGACCCGGCGGCCGTTGCCACCCCGCGTCCAAACTGACACGGCAACCGTGAGCACTTTGATTCCTCTCGTGCGGGTACCAGCGCCCGCAGCAACGCTGCCAGTGCTTGAAGGCCAACAAACGCCGGCTCGCCATTTTGCCGGCGGTTCGTGGGTTTGGTTTCCGGAAGGCAATCCGCAGCAAGGCGTGCCACCGGGCACCCGTTATTTCCGTAAACAAATCACCCTCCCGGCTGACCGCCAAATCCAGCAAGCCACCTTCGCCGGCACGGCGGACAATAGTTTTGCCTTGTTCATCAATGGCCAGCCAGCGGGCCAAGGCGATGCGAGCAGTGAAGGCTGGCGCAATCCGGTGACGTTGGACGTGACCGCGAAGTTGCATCCCGGTGCCAACCAGTTCGCCATCGAAGCGGTCAACGGAGCGGACGCGCCCAATCCCGCGGGCCTGATTGGCTGCCTGGTCGTTCAATTCAAACAGGGCGCACCAATGACGGTGCGCGTGGACAAGACCTGGAAAGCGGCCAAAGAAAAATTGGCCGGATGGACCGACTTGGCCTTCAATGACCGCGCCTGGCCGGCGGCCAAAGAAGTGGTTCCGTTTGGCGCCGCGCCCTGGGGCCGGTTGGCGGGCAGCCGAATTACGCTCAGTCCGGTCACGGCGGACCCGTTTGCCGGTCGCTGCGACATACCGGCCAGCCTAGACCTGGCGAAATCGCGGGTCTTCCTGGAACTGGACGAGTTGGCCCCGGAAAACGCTGCTCGCGTCTCCGTCAACGGCCAATATGCCGGCGGTTTCCTCGCGAAACCATTGCGCCTTGACGTAACCGCACACCTGCAACCGGGCGCCAACACGATTCGCATCGAGCCGTTCGCGCCGAAGTCGGCGAAATTGGTAGTCTATCAATGAGGTGTCGGCGGGATGACGATGAACCACGTTGAACGTTTCCGCGCCTTGATGGATTTCCAGCCGGTGGACCGTCTGCCGCGTTGGGAATGGGCCATGTGGTGGGACCAGACCATCGACCGCTGGCACGGCGAGGGACTGCCGCGCGAACTCAAATTCAGCCAGGTCATCGACATCGCCGAGTATTTCGGGCTCGATCCCTACCAGCAGTTCTGGTTCAGCACCACGGATCCGACCATTGAGGCCACGCAACATCACGTCGAAGGCATCGTGGCCAATCTGGATGATTACCGGAGGGTCCGTTCGGATCTGTTTCCGTGTCACGATGCGTCCATTGCAGGCATGGCCGCCTGGGCGGAACGGCAGCGGCGCGGCGAAGCGGTGGTCTGGTGTACGGTCGAAGGATTCTTCTGGTTCCCCCGCACCTTGATGGGCTTCGAGAAGCTGATGTATGCCTTCGCCGACCAAGCGGACTTGCTCCACCAAATCAACCACGATTTGCTCGAGTTCAATTTCAGTTTGCTCGACCAAATCTTTCAGGTCTGCGTGCCGACGTTCATGACCATTGCCGAGGACATGTCGTACAACAACGGGCCGATGATCTCGAAGAAGACATTCGACGAGTTCGTCGCGCCGTACTACCGGGCGCTGGTGCCCCGATTGCAGGAACACAATATTCCGCTGTTCATGGACACGGACGGCGACGTTACATTGCTGGTGCCGTGGCTGGAAGAACTCGGCGTGACCGGCGTGCTGCCGCTGGAGCGTCAGGCGGGTGTGGATGGCATGATGCTGCGGCAGCAGTTTCCGCGGCTACGCATGATTGGCCACTTCAATAAATTGTCCATGAACCAGGGTGAAGCCGCGATGCGCGCCGAATTCGAACGGCTCCGGCCCCTGATGAAGACCGGCGGTTTCATACCCAGCGTGGACCATCAAACTCCACCCGGCGTTTCCCTGGAGCAATACCACTGCTATTTGCGGCTGCTGGAGGAATACACTGCGGCATAAACCGTATCTTTGGCATAGCGGCGTCTCGGAAGAGCGCCGCCGTTCTGCACCAGACAAGTCTGCGGCGCTCTTCCGAGACGCCGCTACGGTTCACGGATTGGAATTGGATGAGAGTTGAGCAGGCCTGTGCTCCGGCGATGTTTCAGCCCAACCGGCACCCCGCGCAGCCGGTGCCGCGGAGCATGATGGCGGCGGTGGGGCAAACTTCCGCGGCGCGTCTGGCGGACTTCTTGAGCGCAATGGCCATCGGTTGATCGAAGGGCACACCAACGCTCGCCTGGAAGCCGCGCCCGATGAAGGACACGCCCAGGTCTTCGCCGGCTTCGAGGGCGACTTGCACACAGGCGCCGCAGAGAATGCACTTGCCCGGCTCGTAAATGATGTCCGGGTGGGAGGCGTCGCGTTTGAAGCGGCGTCGTTCGCCGGCAAACCGTCCCGGATCAGCACCGTAGTCGGTGGCGTATTGACGGACCCGGCAGACAATCGCCTTGCCGCAACCGCAACCCAGGCAGCGTCGCGACTCGCGCACCGCCTCGTCCAGCGAGAAACCCAATTCGACTTCCTCGAAGGTTGTACGCCGCTGCTCCATCTCGAGATGCGGCATTGGCATGCGCGAACCAGCTTCAATGTCCCGCAAAAACTCCGCCAGTTCCTCCTCGTTCAGCTTGCCCATGACCACATTGACTGCGTCCGGTGCGCCAACGACTTTTTGGTCCCACAAATACTGATGAATGGAGGCCGCCGCCAGTTTGCCGGCCGCCACAGCCCGCACGGCCAGATCCGGTCCGGTCACCGCGTCGCCGCCGGCGAATACACCGTCGAGATTCGTGGCCAGCGTTGGCGGATCGGCCCTGATGCCCCATTTCGAGAGGGTGATGTCCGTGGTGTGCATCGGTTCCAATTCCACCGTTTGGCCAATCGCCGCGATCACGCACGAAGCTTCGATTTCGAATTCCGAGCCCGCAATCGGCACTGGCCGCGCCCGGCCGCTGGCGTCCGGAGCACCCAATTCCATCCGCTGGCAGGTCAGCCGCAGTTTGTCGCCGTGGCGTTCGAGTTTCACCGGGGCAATGAGGAACTCGACCTTTACGCCTTCGGCTTCGGCCGCTTCAACTTCCTCCATGAGGCAGGGCATTTCACGGCGCGTCCGGCGATAGAACACCCGCACCGAACGCGCTCCCAACCGCAGCGCACAGCGACTGGCGTCCATGGCGGTGTTGCCGCCGCCCACCACGATGGCTTCGGCGCCGATGGCTGGCGGTTGGCCGTCGGTGATTTTTTCCAGCAATTCCACCGCGGGCAGCGCCAGTTCTTCGCCGGGACAATCCAGGCCGCGCGAGCCCTGGGCGCCAATCGCCAGGAAGACCGCCTGATGGTCGCGCCGCAAGTCTTCCAGCGTAAAATCCCGTCCTAGTTTTTGGCCCAGACGAATATCGGCGCCCAGGTTGCGGATCGATTTGATTTCCGCATCGAGAACCTGGCGCGGCAAGCGAAAGGCCGGAATGCCGTAGCGCAGCATGCCGCCGGCTTGCGGATGGGCATCGAAGATCACGACTTCATGTCCGCGGCGGAGCAGATGATACCCAGCGGCCAAACCCGCCGGGCCAGCCCCGACGATGGCGACGCGTTTGCCGCTCGGCGGTTCTTTGCCAGGAATGTAGGGCGAAACGGAGAGCCGTTGATGGTCGGCGCTGAACCGGTGCAGATTACGGATCGAAAGCGATTCTTCCACCGCGCACCGCCGGCAGCGCTGTTCGCACAGGCGCGGGCAGACACGGCCCAATGACGCCGGCAGCACCAGGTCTTCGGTGACGACTTCGGCCGATTTGCGGTGGTCGCCCTTGGCGATTTGCGAAATGAAATTGGGAATGTCCAGGCGGGCAGGACAACCGGTTTTGCACGGGCCGACGCAATCACCGGCGTGGTCCGAAAGCAGTAGTTCCAGCGCAGTCTTGCGCGCTTCCCGCACCTCGGGCGCATCGGAGAAGACCACCATGCCGTCGGTGGCAGGCATCGCACAGGAGGGCCAGAAATTGGGCCGCCCTTCGATGCGCACCGCGCACACGAAACACGAAGCCGCCGGCGGAAAGCCTTCGACGTGGCACAGCGTCGGGATCGTAATCCCCAGCTTGCGGGCCGCGTCGAGCACGGTTTGGCCTGGAGCAACTTCGACCGCGCGGCCGTCGATGGTGAGGTTTACTGGCATTGGAATTCCACGTCTGCCGCAGGACAGTCCAGAGAGATTCGCAAAAGCTCCCTGCTGTCCGCACTTCTTTGACGCCCGGCGATCCCCGCAGGGGATCCACAACAATAGCCGTAGGTGCAACCTACGGGGAAGCGGCATTCGAATTGACACGGCCCTGAAGGGGCCGCACTACAACCCGTGCTATCAATCAAGATATGTTTCATCAAATTCAACTCCGGCATTGATTAGCAATTGTCGCAACTCATCTTTAAAAGACACATGGCGATGGTGTTCCTCCTGCCCTTTGATGTAATTGCAACTTTGTAGGCTGGCGCCTACGGCTATTCGGTTGATCCCCTGCGGGGATTGCGCGAGTTGTTTCCAGCCTGCGCGAATTTCAAGTTCACTTCTCATTTATTTCACTTCAATGGCGTTGTACGGACAGACCTGGCGGCAGGAATCGCAGCGGGTGCAGAGGTCCTGGTCAATCACGTGTGGCTGGTACGGGGTCATCGGAATGGCGTCCACGGGGCAATGCTGGGCACACAACGTGCAACCGGTGCAGTTGGGTTTGACGGTGTAATGGATGAGCGCCGTGCATTTGCCGGCGGGACAACGTCCCTGGAGATGCGCTTCGTATTCGTCGCGGAAATAGCGCAAGGTGGTGGCCACGGGATTGGGCGCGGTTTTGCCCAGACCGCATAGGCTGCCCTGGCTGACTTGGTACCACCAGGTGTTCCAGTTCGGTGAGATGCCGCCGGTGGGCCTTGCCGGCGCATAATAGTTCCAGCAATTCGAGCATCCGCTTGGTGCCGATCCGGCAGAAGGTGCATTTGCCGCAGGATTGATTTTGCGTGAACTGGAGAAAGTAGCGCGCGATATCGACCATGCACGCCGTGTCATCGAGCACCACCATACCGCCGGAACCCATGATCGCACCCACGTCACGCAACGATTCGTAGTCCACCGGTGTGTCGGCCAAGCGCGCGGGCAGGCAGCCGCCGGACGGGCCGCCAATTTGCACGGCTTTGAACTTCCGACCGGGCGCCACGCCACCGCCAATTTCCTCGACAATGTCGCGAATGGTGGTGCCCATCGGTATCTCGATCAAGCCGGCCCGTTGGATCTTGCCGGCCAGCGCGAACACTTTGGTGCCCTTGCTGCTGGCCGTGCCGATGGCGGCGAAGGCTTCGGCGCCGTTGCGGATGATCCACGGCACCAGCGCCAGGGTCTCGACGTTATTGATGAGGGTGGGTTTACTCCACAAACCCGACTGGGCCGGAAAAGGCGGACGCAAACGCGGCATGCCGCGGCGGCCTTCCACCGAGGCGATCAAGGCGGTTTCCTCGCCGCACACAAACGCGCCGGCACCTTCCTTGATGGAGATGTGCAGCGGGTAATCGCCACCGAGCAAACGTTCACCCAACCAACCGCGGCGAGTGCATTCTTCAAGGGCCGCTCGCACGCGGCGCAAGGCCTGGGGATATTCGTGCCGGATGTAGAAAATGGCTTCGTGCGCGCCGATGGCCACCGCCGCAATGGCCAATCCTTCGAGCACCCGATACGGAAACGATTCGAGCATCACGCGATCCATGAAGGCGCCCGGATCGCCTTCGTCGCCGTTGCAGATGACGTATTTGGTGTCGCTCGCTTGCTGGTGAACCATTCGCCATTTTTGGCCGGTGGGAAATCCGGCGCCGCCACGGCCGCGCACGCCCGAATTGATCATCGTTTCAATGACTTGCTCGGGCGACAGTTCTTCCAGCACGCGGCGCAGGGCAACAAAGCCGTCGTGCGCCATATACTCGTCCAGGTCCAACGGATCAAGCCTGCCGAAGTGTTCGGTGGCGATGTGGATTTGCCGGTCGAGAAACGCGCGCGCGCCCGAGTCGCGATTGATCGCAGTGAACGGGGGCGCTTGATCCACGGCCACCGCGTCGTCCAAAAGCAGACTGTCCACGGCGCGGGTCCATAATTGCGAAACCCGCCGGAACAAACCCTGCGGGCGAAATTGTCGTTCGACCAGCGAACGCACTTGCGCCGGCGTCAGGTCGGCAAAAGCGAGGTTGGGACGATCCGGCTTGGCGATCTCGATCAAGGGCGAACAGTAGCAAGCCCCGACGCAGCCGACGCGTTTCAGCGAAACGTCGGCGCCGGATTGTTCGACCGATTCCTCGATGGCCTTAAACACGCGGTCGGTTCCCTTGGCCACACAGCAGGAATCCAGGCAGACCTGGATTTGCGCGCCGCCGCCCTTGCGCGATCGGGCGGCTGCGGGCTTGCGTTTGACGACGGGAGGGCGTTGCAGGTTCGCCAGGAAATCGCGGATCATGTCCGGCACTTTTTCCGTGGTGGCGTTGCCCACGATTTCCTCATCGATCTTCACCAGCGGGGCCAGGGTGCAACAGCCCAGGCAGGCGACCGGTTCGATGGTGAATTGTCGGTCTGGATCGGTGTTCGTGCCGGCGGCAATGTGCAGATGGCGGCGGAGGGCGTCCTCGATCCGTTCCGCGCCGGCGACGTGGCAGGCAGTGCCATGGCAAACGTGAATGATGTGTTTGCCGACCGGTTCATGGCGGAACATGTCGTAGAACGTCGAGACGCCCGTGATGGCGGCGGGCGTGATTTGCGTTGTTTGGCACAGACGACGCAACGCTTCCTCCGGCAGATAACCGTATTGATCCTGGATGGCCTGCAACAGCGGGATCACCGCCTCGGGCGACTTACCCAGACGCGCGATGGCCTGATCGGTAAACTTCAGGTCCACTTCCGGATGGTTGAGTAGGATGCTCACGAGACTACTTCGCTTCTGCCATTTTGTTGTCCTTCGCGCCGATGCAGAACAGGTTCTTCGCGCTGCGGACAATCATGTAATTCTGCACAAAGGCGGGACTGGCATAGACTTTTTCGCCCAGGCTGGAACGGGCCAGTTCCTTGAACTCACGCCCGGCTTCCAACACGATTGCTGAGCCATCGACGGCGAAGATCAGCAGGCGTTGACCGACCAGCGTGGGCGAGGCATTGAAGTCCATTTCGTAGTCGTGTTCCCAGACTTTCTTGCCCTCCTTGGCGTCATAACATGTCACCATGCCGTAACTGCTCACCAAGAACACTAGTTCGCCGTTGCTGACCGGGCTGGTGATGTCCGGAATGCCGTCTTCGGCTTTCCAGAGGATGTGCGTCTTGGTGACATCCCCTTGACCATCGGGCCGAATGGCCATTAAGTACATGTTGGGACTCACGACATACAACATGTCGTTCACGAAAATCGGCGATGGCGTTACTTCGCCTTCGAGACCTTCAGCACGCCAGAGTTCCGTGCCGTCGGTGGTGCTGTTGGCGATGACCCACGGCGGTCCCAACGTGATGATTTGGGTCTTGCCGGCGGCCTCGATCACAATGGGGGTGGTCCAGGACTCACCGACGGGCGGCTGCCGTTGCCAGACGATGTTGCCGGTGGCGCCGTCCAGGGCATACAAACGCGACAAGTGTTCATCCGGGCTGCCCTGGTCGAGTTGCACAATCAACCGATCCTGCCACGTCGTCAGCGAACTGGCGTGGCCCTGTGTGTTTTGCGGGACGCCGAGGTTTTTCGCCCAGGCGAGGGTGCCGTCGAAGTTGAATGCCGCCAGGTCGCCGTTGGCGAAAATCACATACGCGCGTTGGCCGTCGGTGGCCATGGTGGCGGCCGCGAAGCCGGTTTGTTCGGGAATGTTCGGCAGTTTACCGGTGTTGCCGGGCACATTCTCGACGGGGCGTTCCCAAAGCAAATTGCCGGAGGCGAGTTCGTAGCACATCACCTTGCGCTTCTTCTTGTCGCCGCCCGAAATGAAAACGTGATTACCCCACACAATGGGCGAGTTGAAACCTGAAGCCGGCACGGGCGATTTCCAGGCAATGCCAGCGCCGGAAGCAACCTCAAACTGAAGCAGGAAGTTGGTTTGCCCGATTAGACCATTGCCGCCCGGCCCGCGAAAACGCGGCCAGTTGGCTTGATATTCCGCGGGCGAGGGACCGGGAGTCTTGGAAGCGGCGGAAGCCGGGTTGTCCTGGGCCAGCAGTTGCTCGAGCTCGCTTGGCCGCGAAGGCACAGCCGTGCTCATGGTCAAGCCCAAGCCCGCGAACGCCAGCACCAAAAGGGCGCCCAGAGCGGCGACCGACCAGCGCGCCTGGGCGGCGTAGCGAGCGGCGCGCTCGGCGGCATCCGGGGCAAGTTGCGGCCGCGGGGGCTGGACGTGCAATTTATAAATCTGTTTCGCGGCCAGCAGGAAGACCGCGAGCCCCCCGAGGAGCATCCAACCGCCGGCGCCGTTCATGGACAATTGCCTGAAATAACTCTGGCGCAGTTCCAGGTCCTGTTCGCGTATGTGCTGCTTGAGCTGTTCGTCTTTCGGGGACGTGGCGAGTTGGTCTTTGAGTGCGGCCATCTGCGGCGCCTTCAACGGGTCGTCCACCTTCGAACGCACGTGCTGGACGATCATCCCGAGGACGAGCACCAGGCAGAACAATCCGGAAATGATCGCTGTCAGAACCGCAGCACGATTGAGTTCCGCCGGCCGCGGCTGGCCGGACGAACTGGAATTGAGCGCTGGGACGTTGGCAGGCATGAAGGCGTAGCGGTGTCTCTAATTCGGTTTTCGAGCTTCCAATTGCGTTTGGACGTACTGCTCCACGTCCTCGGCCGGAAGCAGCCCCAGCCGCACCCGTTCGTTGGGGCAATGCTCAAAACAACGCGCGCACGAAAGACACGCACCGCGATCCGGTTCGTAATCCGTTCGCGAATGGCGCACGGACAGGCTGATCAATTTGGCACCCAACACCAAGCCGATCCAACCGCCGAGCAGCCAGCCGCCAATCAGGAATTCGTGCCGAATCGCCGCGGCATTTTCGAGCAGCGCTTGGGGTTCTTTCGCCGCGCGTTCAAGCTCCAGGGCTTCCGGCGACTGCGGCGCGTATTCAATGGGGGACCTTTGGTTCTGCAAATACTTCTCTGCCAATGCCACCTTGGGATTGAGCAACGAAGCGGGTTTGCCCAACAACGATCCTGCCCAGCCCAATCCCAGGATCAGCACCGGCGTGAGCAAGAGTAAACCCGCGAGGCGGCGGCGGTCTTGGGCCAAGGTCGCGGGATTGGCAGTGCCGGCCGATGGCTCGCGCATGGCGCCAAACGGACAAGAGTGTTCGCACAGTTTACACTGGGTGCATTCGGTCGGAGTGGTGCGCACACGCCATTTGCTGACGGTGGAAGTCATTTTAAGCAGCGCACCATAGGGACAAAGAAACCGGCAATACGGGTCGCCCTACAAACATGCCCAGCAGCAAGAACGCACCGCCCAACAGCAGTATCCCGAAACTGCCGGACAAACGGAACAGCGGCACAAAGGGATCGTACCGGCAGATGAGAAATGTGCTGCCGGTGGCGGCGAACAAAACGCCCGCGCCCAAATAGACGAACGGCACCACGCTCAGCGCGTGCTCCACCCAACCCGGCACTTTGACCGGTTTGATCAGCACCAAGTCCTGGATCGCCCCGTGCGGACAGACGCCGGCGCAGAAGGAGCGTCCGAAAAACAGCGCCACCAAAAGCGGCAGCGCAAAGAAACCAATCACAAACAGCGGCAGGACATAACTGTGATCGCCCAGGGCCAGCGCAACATTCTGAATGGAGCCGATGACACACAAGCAGCCCGCCCGGTAAAAACCGAAATAAGCCAGCGAGAACAGGGAAAGCGCCACGACGCCTTTGCGGGAGCGCCGCCTCAACGCCAGCCAGGAGGCAATTCCCAGTCCGGCGACAAGCACGGCCAGATCCACATATTCCATGGTTAAGGCGCGTGGTGCGGGCGTGGCGGTGGTGGGCAGTTGGTGGCCACCTTCGAAATCCGGCGGCGGGAAGCGTTGGGCGGTGAAAGCGGATTGGGCGATCAGCAAGAACAGGAAACCGATGAGGAGAGGGAGGAGTGATCGAAATCCCGCTTTCATGGGGAGCCTGGCTGAGCCAATCTGGCCAGCCTCCGGTTGGATGTCTTGTTCTAACACTACAACGACACTTTCACCGATAGGCGCGCGGCGTTTAGGCCGCTTCAAGCACCCAAGGCCAACCAGCGGCTTGTGGGATAGGACGGTGAAGCGGCGTAAACGCCGCGCGCCTGCCGCGATTCGCCGGAACTGTCGCTGTAGTGCAAATCCGAAAGCGCCGGCAAGCCGGACGCACTCCAAACGCTGGCGCGACTGATCGCGGGCATTGAGCGCTTGGCAAGCCGGCTGATTGCCCACGCTACTCGACTGAACTCCATTCGACCGTTCCATCCTTTAGTGCGTCGTCGGGGCGGTCTTGAGCAGGTAAGCGTGATCCACCGGCACCCGCCGAAAGGCATCCCCGGCACAGGCGCGGGCAATGGAACATTCGTTGCAATTCAGGCAGCGGTCATGGCGCACCTGGAGGTAAAGCGAGCCGTTGCCAAACCGGTTGCAACCTTCGACGCATTTGCCGCAACCGATGCACAAGTCCTCGTCGATGGTGTATTCGTAATACGGATCTTCGACAAAGGACCGTTTGATGGCTGCCGTGGGGCAAAGCTGGTTCTCAGCCGCGGTATTGAGAGCGTTGGGCTGCGGCACAAAGTAGCCGGTGCAAAGCTGGCAATAACCGCAGATGGCGTGGGAGTGGACACATTTGACAGCGGATTGTTCCAGCACGCACTCGGTGGCGCAGCGACCGCAACGCACACATTTCGCCGGGTCAATCTGCCAATAATATTCCTTCGCCGAGGTGCGCCCCACCAGCGCCCCGGCCAATCCGCCCAAGCCCGCCACGGCGGCCACGCGGAAGCCGTCCCGCATGAACTGGCGGCGGCTGACGGGCGGTGGCGTTGGTTGCTTTTGTGGATCGTTTTCCATCGATTTAGCCCGGTTGGTTGGTGGGTTGCGGAGCAGCGAAAGCCGTCTTGGCCTTCTTAACCATGATCCGGATCTCGTTGGTGACGGTATCGAGAATGTAAATGCGGCCCGCGGCGTCCGTGGCGACATCCAATGCGGCGTAGCTGCCGTCAGCCGGATTCTTGTCCACAGCGGCTTTGGCATTTTCCACGAAGGACTCGGGGCCGGCCACCACTGATTCAAACTCGCCGTGAACACTATAGACCTTCACCCGTAGCAATCCCTTTTCGCAGGTGACAATCCGGCCATCCGGCAAGATCGCCAGGCTGATCGGATTGCAGCATCCGCAGAAGCCTTCAATCGCAGCGGACGCTTTGCCCCAACTCAACTCGAGATGCCCGTCGTAGGTATAAACCTCCACTTGGTGACGCCCGGGATTGTTGACCTGCAGCAGCCCGCTGGGATGAATATCCACGTCCAGAAACGGACTGGGCAGGATCAAGCCGGGAACATTGCGATCCGCGTCGTGCTGGCCAAGACGGTTAACCAGCTTCCCCGACCGGTCGGTGTGCAACACCACGCGATTGCCGGAATCACCAACAAACACGTCATTCTTGGCAGCAGCCAATCCGGTGATCCAGGCCCGTTGGCCGAGCGAATCCCAAGCCGCAGGCCGGTTTTGTCTGGGCGCGAACACTTCGACGTGATCGCGCAATCCGGCGTAAAGCGTCCCATCGCCAGCCACAGCCACCGCCCGCGCCGGACCGGTCAAGGCCCTTTCACCCACTGGCTTGCCCGACGTGTCGAGAATGCTCACGTAGTTTCCCGCCGCCACATACAACCGTTCATCCGGTCCGAACGCCAGACGCCGCGTATCGCCTCGCGGGCAGCGGAACCGTTTGGCCTCTTCGTAATGGATCAGCTTCGGGTCGGTTCTGCTAAACTGGCTCAGGTCGTAAGCAAACGGATTGGTTTGCTTCGGATCTGCGGCTTGCCCGTGTCGCTGGGTTAGCATCAAGGCACCGCCCACGCCTGCCGCGCCGGCGGCAAACAAGCTGGTTTGCAGGAAGTGACGACGGGTTAGTGGATCAATGGTGGGCTTTTTCATGAATCAACCTCCAGTTAGTGGGTTCTTTACGGACAACGCCGCAGGCAGGTCGCAGCCGGAGAATATCGGACAGCCCCCGCAAATGCCCTGGTTCACGCAGGCCGGATTGGGCGCAGTCCGACGGCTTGCCGTCGCCAGGGCGCCCCCAGCGGTGAGGGCGCCAAGCAACAGATAACGGGCGGCGCCGCGCACAAACTCGCGGCGACTGCTCTCTGTGGTTGGACGAGGGTCCATCATTGAACGGTTTATCATGTTTTGACTGCCAGGGCCGTGATTCTATTCTCTACAAAATCAAGCAACTGCACAGCCGACCACGACATCCAATCTCCGCCCAGCCCCCGCTACGGACTACGGCAGTTTTGCCCAACCCTAAACATTTTTTGGCCAAGCCGTCTCTGATTTGGGTCAAGGTTTTTGCCTGAGGAGTTTTGCGATTGCACCACGAAGGTTTGTCTGGCCCCCTCCTTGGGAGGAGAGAATTGTCCGGAAAGTTTGCGCTATAAATCCCGGAAGCGGGTGAAAGGTAGGGCGCGTCACTCCGTGCGCGCCGCTGACACAAGAGGACATCCTGCCACGTTCGGCGGCGCACCCTACCGCGACGGTTCATCGCGAATATCGGAGGCGTTACGGTGCGGCGGCAGCAGGAACGCCAGCGTAGGCTCAGCCATTTCGACCAATTGACTCGCCGCCCCGGCGATGCGGGTCAGATCATCAAGGAAACCAACATCATTGCGCACCGCCGGCTTCTTTTGCAGGCTGGCGGCGGTTTGCCGAATGCGCCCGGCGGTCTTTTGAAGCTGCGTGAGGAGTCCGGCAATATCGCTCTCACCGGACTCGATACGTTGCGGCTCCAGTTCGCCATTCACGGCCTGGGTCAGTTCATTGGCGGTGCGTTCGATCAACTGAAGGCGCGAATTCAGAAAGTTCAGTCCTTGCGGTCCGGTCTGTTCGATCAAAATCTCGGTGAACCCCAGAATGTGCGCCAGCGGATTGCGCAGATCGTGCCGGGCTTTGGCGACGGCTTTGGCAAAGGCTTCACGGCAGTCATTGCCTTCCGACGACGGGGTATGATGGGCAGCATTTGAAGGCATTGCACAACCTCCGGTTACCGGTCATCAGATTGTTGACGGAAGCCCAATAGCGCTTCGATCTTGTCGAACAACCGGGGAAATTGGAACGGCTTGGTATCATAATCATCGCAGCCGGCTTCGAGGGAGCTTTCCCGGTCGCCCTGCATCACGTGGGCGGTCAGCGCGATCACCGGGATGTGTTGCACTTGAGGATCGGCTTTCAACTGGCGCGTGGCCTCCCACCCGTCCACGTCCGGCAGCCCCATGTCCATCAGAATCAAATCCGGCTGTTCCTTGGCCGCCAGCGCCAGGCCTTGCGCCGCATCTTCGGCGGTCAGCACCTGATAACCGCGCCGTTGCAACTGGCGGGTCACCAGGATACGATTGTTCTCCGTATCCTCAATGTAGAGAATTCTGTGCATAATCGGCGCTTCACTGGCGGGCGCTGGTCACGATAGAAAAACAAAACCGCTCGTTGCGCAACGGCCTTTTACGCTGCTCGACAATTGCCGGCGCCTTTTCTACTGTTCGCCGGTGAACATTCTCTTCGTGGGCGACATTGTGGGCGAACCCGGCCGGCGGGCGGTGAAGGAACTCGTGCCGCGTTTGCGGCAGCGCCATGCCCTTCATGCCGTTGTGGTGAATGGCGAAAATGCCGCCGGCGGCGCTGGGATTACTCCCAAGACCGCCGAAGAGATCTTCAACAGCGGCGTCGATGTCATGACCACCGGCGACCATTTGTGGGACCAGAAGGAAGTCACCACGTTGTTGGAACACGAGCCCCGCTTCCTGCGTCCGGCCAATTATCCTCCTGGCACCATGGGGAAAGGCAGTCGTCTCATTCAATTGGAAAGCCAGCCACCCTTCGGCGTATTGAATCTCCAGGGACGGGTGTTCATGGCGGCATTGGACAATCCCTTCACCTGTGCCCAAGCCGAAGTCGCGCGCTTGCGGACCCAAACTCCAATCATCCTCGTGGACCTGCACGCGGAGGCGACTTCGGAAAAAATCGCCCTGGGCCGGATGTTGGATGGCCAGGTGAGCGCAGTGATCGGCACCCACAC
Organism: uncultured Verrucomicrobiae bacterium; assembly: GCA_963788655.1. Lineage (GTDB taxonomy): Bacteria > Verrucomicrobiota > Verrucomicrobiia > Limisphaerales > JAFGQR01 > JAFGQR01. The sequence goes on from CAWBHS010000011.1 coordinate 57,440, forward strand.
GCACGTGCAAACGGCCGACGAACAAATCTTCCCGGGCGGCACTGCCTACATCTCCGACGCCGGGTTTACGGGGCCGCATGAAAGCGTGCTCGGCCGGGAAATTGAGCCGGTGATCAAGCGGTTTCTCACCTGCACGCCGCAGCGGTTTCCCGTGGCGAAACAGCGAACGCTTCTGCAGGGAGTGCTTCTTAACCTCGATGAGGTCAGCGGCCGGGCTGTCACCATTCAGAGAATTTCGGAGCCGCTGCCATGAAATCGCGCCGGCTACCGCCGGTCGGTGGTTTGCGCTCAGGATGAACTATCCGCGATGACGCTGTTCCCAGTTTCCATAGTCTGACTCGCACCCAACCATGCCCCGCAAAACCAAATCCCAATGGCAGTTCGGCGAACTGTTTCCGCCGGAAGCCACGCGGCTGGTGTTCAGCGTCAGCGAATTGACCGGCAAGGTCCGTCGGTTGCTCGAACAACAACTCGGCTTGGTCTGGGTCAGTGGCGAAATCACCAATCTCCGCGTGCAAAGTTCCGGCCACGTCTATTTCACCCTCAAAGACGCATTTGCCCAACTCAATTGTGGACTGTTCCGCCACGAGCCGGTGGCCCATCGGGAGCTGCTCGAGGATGGCCAGAAAGTAATCTTGCAGGGTGACCTCACCGTGTACGAACCGCGGGGCCAATACCAACTCGTCGTTCATCAGGCCGAACTCCAGGGCGTGGGGGCACTCCAATTGGCCTTGGAAAAACTCAAACAGAAGCTCCAGGCAGAAGGACTGTTCGACGCCGCGCGTAAACGTTCGCTGCCGCGCTGCCCGCAACGCCTTGGTCTGGTGACCTCGCCCACCGGCGCCGCCATTCGCGACGTGTTGCATGTCGTGGAACGCCGCCATCCAGGGTTGGAAATCATCCTGGCGCCGTGTCGGGTCCAGGGCGAGGGCGCAGCGGCGGAAATTGCGACGGCCATCCGGCTTCTGAATGAATACCATCAGACCGCGCTCCGCGATCGAGGCGCTGGGCTGGACTTGATCCTGGTCACTCGCGGTGGCGGCAGCCTCGAAGATTTATGGGCGTTCAACGAGGAGGCGGTGGCGCGGGCGGTCTTTGAATCCACGCTGCCGGTGGTGTCGGCCGTCGGCCACGAAATTGATTTTTCCCTCAGCGACCTGGTGGCGGATCTGCGGGCCGCCACGCCCAGTGCCGCGGCCGAAATCATTACCGAAGGCGTCTTTGCCAGCCGCCAATGGATTGCCCAAGTGGCGGGGCGCCTGCCGCAATGGGCGCGGCAGCGTTTGGCGAACGAGTGGGATGAATTGCAGCAGTGGTGCCAGCGTCTGAGCCGATTGCATCCTCGTCGGCGCGTGCAAGAACAGTTGCAGTATCTGGATGATCTTCAATCCGCGCTTCAGCGTTGCGTCCGACAGGGATGGCGCGAACGGCGTACGGAGTGGAGTCATTTGCGGCAGCGTTTGGGAGCCATCAAACCGGCCCAAGTCATGGGACATCACCGCCACGCCCTGCAGGAACTCAGTCGCCGGTTCCGGGAATCGCTTCGTTACCAACTGGAAACGTTTCGCAACCGGCATGCTCAGTTCGAGGCGCGCCTGCGGTTGCTTTCCCCGGAGAACGTTCTGCAACGTGGTTACTCGATCACTACGGACGCCGCGTCCGGCCGGATCATCCGCGACGCACGCGAAGTCCAGTCCGGACAAAAGTTAAAGACCCGTCTCCATCAAGGCGAAATTCGGAGCACGGCCGAATCGTAGGACAGGCGTCTCGCCGGTCTCGGATTTCCGAAAGCCATCCACTTGCAAGCAAAACGTCCTGTAACCAGCGGGCGGCTTTGGTGGTTCGAGACAGCCGGGACGGCTGTCCTACGCCGGAAGCAGGACGGACGCACCGTCTGACACTCAATAACGGCGGCGGGATTCCCGGCGATAATCCCGGCGGTCACCGGAGGTTCGGGTTTCACTTTCGTTACCGGAACGCGCTTTGTTCACCGTCAGCGTGCGCCCGTGCATTTCCCGACCGTTCAACGCGAAGATCGCGTCGTGCGCACTTTCCATGGTGGCCATGGTCACGAAGGCGTATCCCCGCACTTGACCGCCGGACTGGTCGCGCAGAATCTTGATCTCGGTGACTGCGCCCTGTTGGGTAAACAGCGTTTCCAACTCATCGCGGCTAATGCCGCCGGGCAAATTGCCCACATATAATTTCGTATTCATGAAGATTTCCATATCTTAGACACACTGCTCTTTCCGGACCCTTCCCGACCATCGGGGTTCAAATCATCATGGCCGAAATACAGTCTTCACCTGAGGATTCACTGAGTCTTGAAGCACGACAGGAGGTCTAACAACCGGGATCATCATGCCTGACTTCCGCGGTAATGCAAATCAAATTCCCGAAAATCAATTGAGATGCGTTTCCTGCTGCCGGGCCGCGCAATCGGGGCAGAGACTGGGACTGACCTGCGCGTCGCTGTAACGCTCGAGGTAAATTTCAATCCGGCTCCAGAAACCCTTCGCGTTGAGCACGCGCTTGCAGGTCACGCAAATCGGTAACAATCCGTTCAGCCGTTTCACCTCATCCAAAGTCTCCTTTAGTCGCAGGAGCAGCCGTTCCCGCTCTTCGCCGGCCTGCTTGATTTCCGCAAACAAACGGCGCTCGCGCATGACCCGGCGCACGGCCAACGGCAGCCGGGGCAAGCGATCCTTGTGGACGTAATCATCCGCGCCCCGATCAATGAGTTGTCCCGCGGTTTCCTCGTCCAGATCACCGGTTACCAGAATGAAGGGCGTCTGCTGTTGCAACGTTCCCAGCAAATCCAACACCTCCAACCCGGTCCATCCGGGCAGATGAAAATCAGACAGCACGACATCGTAGGTCTGCCGGCTGAGCTCTTGCGTGAAGGCTTCCGGCGTGGCGACCACATCCAGTCGCACATCGTAGCCATGACTTGCCAGGGCGTGCCAGCAGAGTTCGGCATCTACCGGCGAATCTTCGACCATCAATACCTTCAGCGGTTGTCCGACAAAAAAAGCAGTCTCAAAACCTTGAGGTTTCATTCACGCAATCCAAATTACACGACTGTACCGGGTTTCGGCTGGGTCAATGCGCGTATCGATCACCCGACCGGACGATTTAGTATCAAGCCTGCTATAGTGCAGGCTGAGTGCCACTTATTGACGGAAAACGATTCAGGTCCGCCCGCCCCTGGGAAACATGAGTCGCAGGAAAGAATAAACGAAGCGGCCCTGTGGTAGTGCCATTTCCCAGTAGCCTGAACCTTGCATTAAAATGAGGCACACACTGTCGCAAAGGGCTACGGTTTGGAAATCACAACGTCCATCCCTGCCGGTATTCGCGGTGGAGGAGTCGATTGGCAGCCTGGGCGTTCGTGAACCGCAGGTCGGCGCCGTCCCACAATAGCTTCTTGTTCGAGCGGACGGCCACATTGCCCAGCAGACAGACTTCGGTGAGCAACCCGGAGCGGTCCGGAAAATTGGAGCCAGCCGGCGCCCCGCCGCGGCAGTTGGGATGAAGATCAATCCGTGCAAGTTCGCGTCATTGGACAGCAGCCCGCGCGCGATCGCGTCCGCCTCCTTACGTCAGCTACGTGGTGTTCAAGAGCAGTGCGACCCACGCTTTCCGGCCGGCGAGGATCTGGCATTCCTGGACAGACGGGACGGCAGTCCTACGGGGATGACGTTCCGCCTTCGGCCATCAACGCTTCCGCCGGATAAGTCCAAATCTCTGCGAGCGTGGGATGGTAATGCGGCATGGCGGCCAATTCAGCGACGGTGGTGTGGTGGTGCATGGCGACAACGATTTCATGAATCAATTCCCCGCCCGACGGTCCCACGCACGCACCGCCAATGATTTCTCCATTGGTCGGGTTAGCCAACAGTTTAACGAAGCCGTCCTTGGCTTCCATAATGAGCGATTTGCCGTGATCATTGAACGGGTAGCTCGCAGCCCGGTAAGCAGCACCGCCCTTTTGCGCTTCCCTTTCCGTAAGCCCCACCGTGGCCAGTTGCGGGTCGGTGAACGCCACCATGATTAACAGCCGCGTGTCCAGAGCACGCGGCCGCGCCGGAAACGCAATATTGTGTGCGGCGATCTCTCCCTGTTGCACCGCAATATGAACAATCTCGTGCGGTCCGGTGCAATCACCCGCCGCATAAATGTGGGGCGCGCTGGTTTGCATCTGATCATTGGTGATGATCCGGCCTTTCTCCGTCTGCACCTGGGCGCGGTGCAAGTCGAGTTGATCGGTGTTGGGCACCCGCCCCAGCGCATATAGAATTTCCTCCGCCATCCGTTCCACCTGTCGGCCTTGGTGAACAAACGACACCCCCTTCAAGCCGTTCTTTTGCCAGGCATCTTGAAGCTGTGTGTCCGTTAACACTTCAACCCCGTCACGGCGCAATACGGTTTCCAGGACCGAAGTAGCGTCGGGATCGAAATGGCTTAGCACATGGGCACTGCGCTGGAGCAGGGTGATCTTCACGTCGAAGCGTGCCAGGAATTGTGCTAACTCGACGCCGACCGCGCCCCCGCCCAATACCAGCATCGACTTGGGCAATCGGGTCATCCGCAGTACATCGTCGCTGGTTAGGTAACCCACGTCGCGCAGTTGTGGCAGGGGCGGGGGGGCAACTCTGGAGCCGGTAGCAATCACAAAATGCCTGGCGGTCAACTGGTCGCCAGTGCTCAGATTTAGCGTGTGCGCATCGGCAAACTGAGCTTCCGCACGGAGGAAAGAGAATTGGCCGTTGGTCAGTTGCCGGGATCGGTCGTCGGCAAATTCCTTGATCAATGCATTCTTGCGCGCCATCACCTGTCCAAAGTCGAAGCCGGCGGGTTGCGGTTGCAGGCCCCAGACGGTGCTCTGGCGCGTCAAGTTCCGGACTTCCGCCGCGTAGAGCAAGGCTTTGGACGGCATGCAGCCGCGCAGGATGCACAAACCGCCCACGTCCTCACCGCCTTCGATCACCGCCACCCGCAAGCCCGCAGCGGCGGCGGTGCGGGCCGCAGCATAACCGGCACTACCGCCCCCGATGATGACCACGTCGTACGGCGACGATTGCTCGTTTCTCTTCATGCCGCGATCATGGCTGGAGATGAATGGGCTTTGAAGCAAAACCATCGACTGGTTTCCTTGGATTGAATCCGGCAGGTGTTTGCGTCTATGCTGGAGCAATGTGGAAAAGTTTGAAGCAGCCCTGGTTGGCATTCGGATTCAGCCTCGTCTTTGGACCGGCGATCTTCTCCGGTTGTTGTTCTCCGAAGGCCGGCCATTCCGACGAATCGCTGAACCGGTATGAGTTCACCGAACCGCAAATGGGCATGCCGTTCCGGATCGTGCTCTATGCTCCGGATCAAACCCAGGCCGCGGCGGCGGCTACGGCGGCCTTTCAACGCGTAACCCAACTGAATGCGGTCCTTAGCGATTACGACACCGACAGTGAATTGAGCCGCCTCTCCCAAACGGCGGGCCAAGGCCAAACCGTGAAATTGAGCCCGGACTTGTGGTTTATCCTTGAACGCGCACAATCGCTGGCCCGCCGCACCCATGGCGCTTTCGACGCAACCGCCGGCCCGTACATCAGCCTTTGGCGGAAGGCGCGCCGGACCAAGGAATTGCCTTCCGCCAGGTCATTGGCGCTCGCACGTGAGACGGTGGGGTACGGCAAATTGCGCCTAATTCCGCGCGACCATACCGCGCAACTCATGCTCACTTACATGCGGCTGGACTTGGGCGGCATCGCTAAAGGTTATGCGCTTGACGAAGCATTGAAGGTTCTCAAACAGCAAGGGATCACCCGCGCGCTGGTCACGGGCGGCGGCGACATGGCCGTCGGTGAACCGCCGCCGGGCAAGCCGGGTTGGCGAATTGAAATCGCGCCGTTGGATGTTACCAACGCGCCGCCCAAACGCTTTGTGTTGCTACGCAACGTCGGCCTCGCCACCTCCGGCGATCTGTTTCAACATGTCGAAATCAATGGTAAACGTTACTCGCACATTGTTGATCCGCGGACGGGCCTCGGCCTGACAGATCACAGCCTGGTGACCGTGATTGCTCCTACCGCCATCACCGCTGACAGCCTGGCCACCGCCGTCAGCGTGCTGGGACCAGTGGCCGGGCGAGAACTCATCGAGCAAACGCCCGGCGTGGCGGCCTATATGGTCCGTCAACCCGAAGATGAAATTGAGACCTTTGCGTCAAAGCGTCTGCCGAAGTATCTGGAGACGACCGAGTAATTCGGCCGTCATTTCCGGGCGGGGTTGCGTGATCAGGGCGAGGTCATTTGCGAGTCAGCGCTTTTGGCGCGCGTCCTGAAGGGCGGTGGCCGCATTGATGTCGTTCCCTTCCAAGTGGACGGTGCCCACTTTTTCTTCCAATACGATGCCAAACTCTTGCTTACGCTCACCGCCGGTGCGCGTGTCGCGAATGGTGTTATCCTTGAAAACCAGGTCGCGCGTTTCCCCCCGCACGCGGATACCCGCCACGGCGCGCTGGCGGCCATTGTTTTCAATGAGATTGTTTTCGACCCGGTTCCGGTGCCCGGCCATGCCTTCGGTTTCGTTGCGAAAGAAGATGCCGTCCTCGCTGTTGCCTTGAACCGTGTTGCCACGGATTAAATTGTCGGTGTCCTTGTGGCCGATGCTGATGCCGAACCGCCCGTTCCCCTCGAGGGTGTTCTCCTCGAAGCGACCGTTCTTGACCCGCCAGCACAGGAACAAACCGTCCTGGCCATTGCCCCGCGCCGTGCAGCCACGGACCAGCGGACGCTGCGAGCCGCTGCCCGGATGAATGCCCAGTGCAGCGTTGTCTTCGCTCACACAATCAAGCACCTGCACGTCGTTGCACTGCTGGAAGCTGATGCCGTCGCCGTGGTAATGGCGCACGGTGCAGCGAGAAATCACCGCGCCCGGACAGCGATAGAGAAAGATACCGCCGCCGCGGCAGCCGTTGAGCGATACGTTCTCATCCTTGTTGCCCTCGATGGTGAGCCTTTCCACTCGCGAGCCCTCCACGTCGTAGCCGCTAATTATGGGAAAGACCGTCGCTGCTTGGGCGCCATTTGCCACCATGCAATCGGCATTCAGCGGCAAGCTGATGGCAAACGTGTCTCCATTCCGGCCCGTGATGCGCGCAACGGTGGTATGAAATCCGCCGGCATTCTTGTCCCATACTGCCACGCCATCGCCCACCGCAAAGCCCGCCGGAATTTGCAGCGTGATTTGTTCCTCGCCATAGTCGCCGTCGAGCGCGAGTGGCGACGTGGCGGCCTTGGCTTTGCGCAGAACCGTCGTCTCTCCCTGTCCGCGCACCGTAACTCGCGACCGCAGGTGCAAGGAGTCGCGCATCAGGAACTCGCCCGGTCCAATTCGTAACCGTGCCGCCGCCCAGGCCGGCGACATAATCCACGGCGGCCTGGAGCGCTCGGTTGTCGCGGCCTATGATGTCTGCGTCGCGCAAGCCAACGGTGACGTGCGGTAGCACTGTCATCGCCCCGTGCATGGCGGTGGGAAGTTGGCGATACGGCGAAGGCGCGACCGGCGCGGCATTATCCGCGGCGGATGAATCTCGCGGAATGGTCAGACCCAGTGACAGAATGCCGGCAAGCAGGAGGGGCTCGAACACGCTGCGGTTTTTCATGGAAGGAACGCTATCAGCGGCCTCGGTGAATTGCACGCGGAAACCAGAGCGATTTCCCGTTCCGCCGTGCCGATCTCCGAGCTGAATCGAGGAGATACAGATCAAGGGGAGCGCACCCGTGCGCGGGCACACTCCCGGCCTATTACAACGCCGGGAGCGGCACTCCTTGGTGGCAAGCTTCCTCGGTACAGTTTGGCCGCCCGTTGATCCTCACCCAGCAACTTGCTGGTCCAATACTGTTCGACCACGGCGCTGGCGCTCAACGGATTCAGCTCGTATTCAAGGGCGTTCCGCAACCGAGCTGTTTCATTGGCTTTTAATCGCTGGGCCACCACCGCTGCCTGCGCGGGATCGGTGGCGCGGAGGGCGGCCCATTCCTCAATGGTTACCCATCCCGCAAAGCGCTGGACGTTTTCCTTCTCCAAGGCGATTGCCTGCGCGACGTTTGGGTTCTGGCGAACCAACTCAGCCATTTGACCCCCACCTTCCAACAGCAGCAAGATCAAGTGTTGGGGTGAGAGGGCACGGCGGGTCTGACTCGCCAGTTCGGCGTAAGCCTTGTTTTGTCGGGCGAGTTCGGCACTGGCGCAACAATAGTGAGCGGAAAGCAATGCATAATGACTGCCGGCATTGGGGTGGCTGGCATAAGCGGCCCGGGCTGCTTCGAGCAGTTGGCGTTCATCCACGGCGGCGCCATATTTGGCGGCGGCTTGCCGGTAGCCCAGCAGGCCCACGGTCACATAGTGGGCCGTCAAGGGATGGGCTTTCACCGGGCTGGAATTCAACAGACTTTCGAACGTGTGAATCCGCGTCGCCAAGCGTTCCTGGTATTCCTGGTCGTGCTCGCCCCGGTAGGCTTCCCGCGAGCGTTGGGTGATTTCCTGTAAATCAGGCGCCGCCACTTGAAACCGCTGGCGCAGTTTCTTCAATTCCTCCAAGTCCCGGAAGCCACCGTGGATTGCCAGAGCCAATTGGTACAAACTCAAATTCTTGGGCGCGAGCAACAGGGCCTTGTCCAGGTATCCCAATCCCTTCTGCATGCTGTCGCTGTTGCGGAGCTTGGTGAAGACCGTTTCGCGGGCCGCCTCATCGGAATAAAGCAACGCAAGCGACGACAACTCCGGCGCCTCGCCGACCGCTTCGGTGCGGATGGCGTCGCGCATGACATCCATCACCGCGCGCGAAATCAGACAATGCACCGTGTTGTTCAGGAGAATACTGTCGCTGGGATCCAGCGTGATCGCCTCCTCCAGCAACGCCAGACCCCGTTGGTGGTCGGCGGAGTGGCCGGTTGCCTCGAACAGATCGAAATAAACCAAACCGCAATTGTTCAACGACGCGGCGGTCCGCGGCAACTTCTGATAACCATCGATCGCCAGGCGCAGATATTTGGCCGCCTCGGTTTTCTGGCCGGCCTGGAGCGCTTTCTCCCCGCGCGCTCCATTGAGTGAACACTGGGTCCACGCGCTGTCGGGATCGCCCTTTTCCAACCAGGCGATTTGGTCGTCGATGTCCTTTTGCGCGTGAGCCCGCAACGCAGGCTTCGGAGTGCAGGACGTAACGACCGCCACATTCTCCCCACCAATGCGGTTCCAGGTTCATAGCGTTGCGATTCAAACGCAAACTCACTACTCGATCGATCGGGATTTTCGCAATTTTCTTCACCGACAAGGGTAGGACAGGCGTCCCGTCTGTCTCGGATTCGCCAAGAACGTTCATCCCTTCTTAGAACGCCTGAAGGCCAACGAGCGCTCTTTGGCCATTCGGGATCGCCGGGACGGCTGTCCTACGGAAAATGCGCTGACCACTCGAGCCGCAATCCCTCCAGCGTCAGCAGCGGTTCGACGGCTTTAATTTCCGGCAAACCTTCGGCCATGAGTTGCGCGTAACCCCCCGTGGCTACCAATGGCAATCGGCGGCAATCCAATGCTTGCCTCAATTCGCGAATCAATCCCCGCACCAATCCCCGGTAACCATGCATGGCCCCGATCAACATGGCTTCGGTCGTGCTCCGGCCAATTACTTTGCTGATCTCCCGGATGCGAATACGCGGCAGCAAGGCGGTTTTTTCGTGCAAATAATCGGTCATGGCCGACAGCCCGGGAGCGATGATGCCACCCACGTAATCGCCGTGCTGATCGATGACATCAAACGTAACCGCAGTGCCGAAGTCCACGGCCACGGCTGGCGCGCCAAAATGGTGCTTCACGGCCACGGCATTGGCGAGCCGGTCCGGGCCGATGGTGCGCGGTTTTGGATAGTTCACGCCCACTCCCCTGACGGTGGCGGACGTGAGTTCCAATACGGGTTGCCGCCATTCCTGGCGTAGCCACCGGCGCGCAGCCACGGTTGCGTGCGGCACGACGCTGCACAACGCCGTTCCGGAAATCGCGGCGCTGCGCACAAACCGCTTGATGGCTCGTCCGCTGTCATGCGAGAGCCAACCCGCGGTCAGTATCTCAGTCTGCCGGACAATGCGCGTTTCATTCGCCAGTCCGAGATGCGTGTGGGTGTTGCCGATGTCGAGCAGGAGCAGCATGCGCACTTACGTTTCCAAGGTGACATCCCCGCCCACAATCCGTTCCAAATGGCCGTGTGTCGTGCGTAGGAGCAGGGCGCCGGTTTCATCGAGCGCTTCCGCCTGGCCCTGCAGGACGGTGCCTCCCAAATTGATGCTCACGGTTTGGCCGAGGGTGGTGCAGCGAGCGGCCCATTCACTGGCAACTTGCGGGAATTGATTTTGGCAAACACGCGTGTAGTCTGCATCCAACTCCCGCAAAATCACTGCGGCGAGGTCTGCCCGGCGGAAATGGCGTCCGGCCTCGAGCTTCAAGGACGTCGCCAGCTTGCGCAATTCCGGGGGTAGATCGCTGCTGGTCAGATTCACGTCCACCCCAATGCCGAGGACCAGATACTTGATGTGGTCCAGTTCCGCGCTCAGCTCGGTCAAAATTCCCGCCACCTTTTTTCCGTCAATCAAGATGTCATTGGGCCACTTGATCTGCGGTTCCAGGCTGGTTGCCAGTTGCAGGCTTCGCGCCAGCGCGTTGGCGGCGGCGACGGTGAGTTGCGTGGCGGCTTCCGGGCGCAAATCCGGGCGCAACACCACCGAGAACCACAGCCCCTTGTGCGCGGGGGAAATCCAGGTGCGTCCCAACCGGCCGCGGCCGCGCGACTGGGATTCGGCGAACACGACCACCCCCTCGGGCGCGCCGTCACGGGCCAGCTTCTCGGCCACGTCGTTGGTGGAATTGGTTTCTTGGAATACCCGGATGTCGCGGCCCACGACCCGATGGCCGTCCACCAGGGATAACAAGTCATCGGCGTGCAGCACATCGGGTACGCTCACCAACCGGTACCCCTGGTGCGGGCTGGCCTCGATTTCGTATCCCAGCGAACGAAGTTCCTCGATCCGAGCCCAAATGGCCGCCCGCGAAATGCCCAGTTGCCGCGACAGTTCGGCGCCCGACACGGCGGGTTGATCCACCGCTCGCAGCGCCTTCAAGATTTGCGCGTCAATGGTCATGATATGGGGCATCACGGAATCGAATTGGACACCATTGGATCATGTTTGAAAATCCAAGGCAATATCCACGGCGCGCGCGGAATGGGTGAGCGCCCCGACCGAGATAAAGTCCACTCCCGTTTCGGCAATTGCGCGCGCGCGCTCGAGGGTGACGCCGCCACTAGCTTCCAATTTCGCCCGCCCGGCGGTCCGGTCCACCGCCTGGCGCATCTGGCTAAGTTCCATGTTGTCCAGCAGAATGATATCGGCGCCTGCCGCCAAAGCCTGATCCACCTGATCAAGGTTGTCCGCCTCGACCTCGACCTGGAGCTGGGGGAATCGAGTCCGAGCACGTTCCACTGCTGCGGCGATCGGATTGGGTTGGGCAGCCGTCAGTGCGGCGAGATGATTGTCTTTGATGAGCACCAGGTCAAAAAGTCCGAACCGGTGGTTGCGTCCGCCGCCGCAGTGGACGGCGTATTTCTCGAGACGCCGCCAACCCGGCGTGGTTTTGCGCGTGTCCAGGATTTGCGCCCCGGTCCCCGCGACCGCCTGCACGAATTGGGTCGTCAACGTGGCAATGCCGGACAGACGTTGGACAAAGTTCAGTGCCACGCGCTCCGCGGTCAATAGGGCGCGCGCCGTTCCGGAGAGTTGCAGCAGAACGGCCCCCGTTTCGACTGCCTGGCCGTCTTGGGCGATGCGCTTGATTTGCACGGTTGAGGCCAATGCCTTGAAGGTGGCTTCGGCCAGTCCGACTCCGGCCAGCACCAGGGGTTCGCGCGCCACCATTCGGGCAGCGGCGGACAACTCTTCCGGTACGGTCGCCAAGGTTGTGGCATCCCCGCTGCCGACGTCTTCGGCCAAGGCCGCCTTCACCACGCGCTGAATTTCCTCAGCCGACATGCATTCCATGGCGAAAGACTGAACGAAGGGCGGCAGAGGATGAAGCAAAATGTTCGGCGTGACCGGAAGGAACGAGCAGGGAAATGAAATCCGAAGACCGGAAATCCGAGATCCGAAAGAAGTCCGAAGCCGTGACTATTCAGTTGCTGGAGCAGTGATAAGGCGATTCGGCGTGGTAGGACAGGCGTCTCGCCTGTCTCGAATAACCAAAGGCATTCTCACCTTTTGGTGACTTGGAGAGACTTCCGGCGCCGTTACAAGTCGATGGTTTGCAGTCGTTCGGGACAGGCGGGACGCCTGTCCTACTGAATAGTCACAGTTAAGTCGGATTTGCGCTCGTTGGCGATGGCGGAGCAAAAACTTGCGGGTTCTTGTTGAGTCTTGCGCACCAAGTATTAATAATTTGGTCGCACGGCGCTTCCTCGTGCAAATTGGGCGCATCCAGCCCGCGTGGCGCCGTCTTGCTCACTTTGGGTCGCACGGCAAAGGATTGCCGAACCTGCGTAAGGTTCAGTTCAAAGTCACGCAGCCTGACGATGGTTGTCACCAATCAGTGACTTTGTCGAAGTAGATGGATCGATGAAACAATGCACCAATCCACGATGGATCATTGGGCCAAGCTCGGCAACGAGCCGGCCACCCAATGGGCCTGTTCGTGTGCCTACCCTCGGAGTGAGGAGCCGTAATCGTCGATAAACGCACTTTTCTGTTTTATGTCTCACCCGGTTATTACAGTCGCCCAGATGCGCGAATGGGAAAAAGTCACCTGGGCTTCCGGTCAAGTGGAAGAAACCGTCATGCGCCAGGCTGGGCAGGCGGTGGCGCGGCAGGCGGAAAAAATGACCGCCGCCGGCGAACTCGTCTTCGTCGTGGCCGGTAAAGGTCATAATGGCGATGACGCGATGTTCGCCGCCGAATACCTGGCCGAACGCGAGGTGAAGAGCTTGCGGGTTGCGAACCCCGAGGCGGCGGCCAAAGAAATCGCGACGTTGCTGGAGCAACGTCCGGCCCTGATTGTGGACGGATTGTTTGGCATCGGGCTGAGCCGTTCGTTGTCCGAACCGTGGTTGCGGCTGGTGCAGGGGCTGAACCAAAGCAAGGTTCCCATACTTTCGGTGGATGTGCCCTCGGGCTTGAACGCCGATACCGGGCTGCCGCTGGATAACGCCATTCGGGCCACCTGCACCCTCACCCTGGGAGCGGTCAAAGGCGGGCTGCTCAAGTCCACGGCGTGGCCTTTTATCGGACGGCTGGAAGTGGCCCCGGAGATTGGCTTGGTGCCTTATCCATTCGACACAGAAATCCGCATGTCGGCGCCGCAGGATTTTGCGAATTTTCCCCCGCCACGTCCGCTGGAAGGCCACAAAGGCACCTTCGGTCACCTGGCCATTCTGGCGGGCAGTATTGGTTATCATGGCGCCGCGGTGCTGGCCTCGCGCGGCGCCCAACGGGCCCAACCGGGCTTGATCACTTTGTTCACCGAGGATCGCGTCTATGAACCGGTGGCCCGGCAGTTGCAGGCGGTCATGGTCCAGCCCACCTTGACCAATCCCCAACTGCCGGACACTTGCACGGCCATTCTGATCGGCCTGGGATTGGCCTCGCCTTATTTGCCGGACTCGGTCAAACAGTTCTGTCGTGAAACCTGGCAGGAATCACCGCTGCCGGTCATTGTTGATGCCAGTGCGCTCGCCTGGCTGCCGACCGGGCCGTGTCTGGAGAATGCGTTGCGGGTGATCACGCCGCATCCCGGTGAAGCCGCCCGCATGCTGCAAACCACCGCGGCGGAAGTGCAATCGGATCGGGTCAAAGCCCTGCGGGATCTATCCCATCGTTACGGGAACTGTTGCGTGGTCTTGAAGGGACACCAAACCCTGATTGGCGCTTACCCGGAGGATCTGTGGGTCAATTGCTCGGGCAATCCTCATCTCGCCCAGGGCGGCAGTGGTGATTTGCTGGCGGGCTTTATCGGCGGTTTGTTGGCGCAGCCGCCGCTCCAGAGCCATTCCTGCCGGACGATCAATTACGCCGTCTGGCAACATGGCGCCGCGGCGGATGCTCTTCAGCACAAGCAGCCGAATTGGACCATTGAAGATCTGGCAACCCTGCTGGGGGCAGTGACGGTGGAGCCGAATCCCCCGGTGCCCCCATCCTAGTCAGAACCTGTTACCAGAATTCTACGATGAGCACCATCCTGAATCGGTTGTTTCAATCAGCGATCTTGGTCACTAATGGCCGCCGGTTGCGCGACGTCTCACCCCAAACTCGTCACCGATCCGGTGGGCCCGATCACCGCCAGCAATGCCCGGTTTTCAGGACACCCGCAAGGAACGCTGATGGTTTATACCGCTACGGAAGACGTTGATGACGGTGGCATCATGTATTATCCGCACACGCCTTACTCCATTACGACTCCCGACGGCAAACTGGTGAAAGCGGTGCGCAACCATGTTGGGGATACCGACCAAAGCCCCATGACGGTACCACTGAACGAAGGCGAATTTTTTGTCAACGCCCAGGCCGAAGGGAAAGGTTGGGTGACCGTGCCGGTGGTGATTTCGCGCGGCCGGTTGACGATGGTGAATCTTGAACTCAGAAAGTTGCCCGAGATCGAATCGTTGCCTGAAACCGAACGCGTGCGATTGCCGGACGGACGGATCATTGGACGCCGGGCAACCCTCCCTGCGAAAGAAACGCAACCAGGCCAATAACACTGCCCGAGCCGATCTGCGACGGCGAAGGAGCGTTGGGCAACTTCACAGTTCAAAGCGCAAACATCATTTGGGGAAGTCGCGTCACGGGACTTTCAGGAGACGACGGGCATCGTCTCACTTGTTGGGCGGATCGGGAAGCTGGAAACTCCTTCCTTCGTCTCCTGCGATGGTGCCCCTACGCATTTCCAATGCGGCTTCAAAAAAACTATCGAATCTACGTGGATTTCGGCATTCTGCGTGCGTACGCATGGCCATATTCGGGCTGAAACATGATTTGGATGAATGGAAAAATGAAGATTGCGATCATTGCCTTGCTCTCCTTGGGAATTGGATTTACGGCGACGACGGTATCCGGTTCCCTACGGGCGACCGACTTGCGCTGTGAATATCGTGAGAACCCGCTGGGGATTGATGCCACGGCGCCGCGGTTGCGTTGGGTCTTGGAGCCCAACAGTCGCCGGGCACGGAATCAAAGCCAGACTGCCTACCAAGTGCTTGTGGCCGGCACCCAGGATGACTTGGATAATGAACGGGCTGACTTGTGGGACAGCGGGAAGGTGGAATCCAACCAGTCCATTCACGTGCGCTATGCCGGCAAACCGCTTGAATCCCGGCAGGCGTGTTTTTGGAAGGTGCGCGTTTGGGACCAAGCGGGCGAGCCCTCGGCCTGGAGCAAACCCGCCCAGTGGACGATGGGCCTGCTTCAACCGGATGATTGGAAGGCCAAATGGATTGGGCTCGAGGGGATCCGCAAACAAAGCCTGCTCACCGGCACCCATTGGATATGGTTCGACGAAGGTCAACCAGACAAGAGCGCGTCGTTGGGGACCCGCTATTTTCGGCGCACCTTTGTGTTGCCAGAGAACCGCAAGGTCCAGTCAGCCCGGATGTTGATCACGGCGGACAACGAGTATGTGTTGCTCATCAATGGCCGCCAAATGGGACAAGGCTTCGATTTCCACTCGGCGAATGAACACGACCTGACGTCCGTATTGAAACCCGGCACCAATTTGTTGGCGATTGCCGCCAAGAACTCCGGCGACAGCCCGAATCCCGCCGGACTGGTCGGGTTGTTGTGTATTGAATTTACCGAAGGCATACCGCTGTTGATTCCCACCGATGCAACATGGGAGGCTTCCGACCAAGCCGTGGATGAATGGGATAAGCTGGACAGGATGGACCCCGCTTGGCGAAACGCGAAGAGCTTGGGGCCCGTCGGCATGGCACCGTGGGGAGAAGTCGCCGCGGGAGACAATCCCCAGTTGCCCGCTCGGATGTTGCGTCGCGAGTTCCAAGCCGAAGCCAAGGTTGAACGGGCGATGGTCTATTTCAGCGGCCTGGGACTGTCCGAGCTGTACCTGAATGGGAAGAAGGTGGGGGACGCGGTGTTGTCGCCCGGGCTCACGGACTACTCGAAACGCGTTTTTTATGTGAGTTATGACGTGACCAAATACCTCCGCAAGGGGGCTAACGCAATCGGCATCATTCTGGGCAACGGCCGGTTTTTTGCGCCGCGCGACAAGGTGCCCACCGCCACGCGCACCTACGGATTTCCCAAGCTGCTCCTGCAATTGCGGATCGACTATACCGACGGATCAGCGACCACCATTATCAGCGACGAAGCTTGGAAGGTGTTCACCGAGGGCCCCATCCGGGCCAACAACGAATATGACGGCGAGGATTACGACGCCCGCCGGGAACAGGACGACTGGGACCGACCGGGCTTTGATGATTCGCTTTGGCCGTCAGTCCAACTTGTGAAGGCGCCGGGGGGCATTCTGGCTGCCCAAATGATTGAGCCGATCCGGGTCACCCAAAGGCTCAAACCGGTTGCGCTCACGGAACCCAGGCCCGGCGTCTATGTCTTCGACATGGGCCAGAACATGGTGGGTTGGTGCCGCTTGAAAGTGTCCGGGCCGGGCGGGACAGTGGTCACCTTGCGGCATGCCGAATTGTTGCGCGACGACGGCACGTTGTGCCTCGACAACCTCCGTTCCGCCAAAGTGACCGACACCTACACAATCAAGGGCAAATGGCGCGAAGTCTATGAGCCGCGGTTTACTTATCATGGGTTTCGTTACGTTGAACTGCGCGGTTATCCGGGCAAGCCCAGCCTGTCCACCCTCGAAGGGCAGGTGGTCAACGATGACGTGGCTGAGGCCGGCACGTTCGAGTGTTCCCAGCCTTGCTCAATCAGATTTACCATAACATCCGCTGGGGTGTGCGCGGCAATTATCGCAGCATCCCCACCGACTGCCCGCAACGGGACGAGCGCCAGGGCTGGCTGGGTGACCGTTCCATCGAATCCAAGGGCGAAGCGTTTCTCTTCGATATCGCCGGCTTGTATTCCAAATGGCTTCAAGACATGGCCGACGCCCAAACAGAAACCGGCAGCGTGCCGGATGTTTGCCCGCCTTATTGGCCGCTGTACAATGACAACGTCACTTGGCCCAGCAGCACGGTGATCATCCCCAATTCGTTGTACGAACAATACGGTGACCTCGAGATCATCTCCCGGCACTACGACAGTGCCAAGCAATGGATTGATTACATGACCCGGTTTCTCACCAACGGCATCATTGCTAAAGACAACTACGGTGATTGGTGCGTGCCACCGGAGGATCCGAAACTCATACACTCGAACGATCCCAAACGCCAAACGTCCGGCGCGTTGCTGGCCACGGCGTATTTCTTCCATGATCTCCAACTCATGCAGCGTTACGCGAAGCTGCTGGGCCGGGATGACGACGAACAGCATTTTGGTCGCCTGGCGTTGGAAATCAATGCGGCATTCAACACCAAGTTCCTGAACCGGACGGAAGGCTTCTACGACAACGGCACTCCGACCTCCTGCGTCTTGCCCTTGGCATTTGGATTGGTGCCGTCGGATTTCCAAGCACGAGTCTTTGGCCATTTGGTTGAGAATATCACCAACGTGACGGCCAGGCACATCGGCACCGGCTTGGTGGGCGGCCAATGGCTGAACCGCGTACTGGCGGATTTTGGTCGTTCGGATTTGGTTTACACCTTTGCCACGAACACCACTTACCCCAGTTGGGGTTATATGGTGGAACAGGGAGCCACCACCATCTGGGAACTGTGGAACGGCGATACCGCTGATCCCGCCATGAATTCCGGTAATCACGTCATGCTCGTTGGCGACCTGGTGCTCTGGTTATTCGAAGACCTCGCCGGGATCAAAGCCGATCCGGAACAGCCGGGCTACCAACACATCATCATGAAACCGCAGCCGGTTGGGAATGTGAGCTTTGTGAAGGCCAGTCATCGTTCGCCTTACGGCCTGATTGAAAGCCATTGGAGTCGAACGGATGAAGATTTTCTTTGGGACGTTACCATTCCGGCCAACACCAGTGCCACGCTTTACATCCCTGCGGCCAGCGAAGGCAGTGTGGCGGAGAGCGGCAAAACGGCAAGCCGGGCAGCGGGATTGCGCTTCTTGCGTCTCAAAGACGGTTGTGCGGTGTACCAAGCGGGTTCAGGCCGATATGCTTTCAGAAGCCGGCCATAGCTGACGCTTCCTCCGAGACCGGCAATGTCGGTCTTGATCAGCAACCTTTTCAGTAACATTGGCGAACGGAGCTTTGGATTTCGGTGCCTCAATAAAGTCTCGGCAAGGTTGCTTCTTGGGTGCCAACGGACGTGAGCCCGCTCATTCTTTTCGCCTCTGAGAACGTTGGAGCAGACTTACGTCTGCTGCTACTGATCCGATGTGTTGGCCGCAATTCGCGATGGTTGTTTGAAAGTATCGCTGCCGGAGTGCAGCGCAACTGTGGCGTCCACTTGCTTCCGCGGCTCTCCAAGTGAAAAGAAAAGACAGGCACTTGCGTGCCTGCCTTTATGTTAAATCCTGCTTCGCGAATTCGCCGGCTACTTGTCCTTCTTGCTCGGCTTCTTCTTGCTCGGCTTCTTCGGGGTCTTGACTTTCGGCGGCTTGGGCGGTTTGGGCGGTTTGAACTTCGAGGGTTTCTTCGAAGGTTTGTTCGGGGACAGCTTGCACGAGGCGATGCATGAGGTTCGGCTCGAAAACCCAAAGTCATCCACCAACAACATCCAACCTTTCCGGTCGAGCACCTCCTGATCCGGCAGCGCGATGCCTTCCCGCAGCAACAGCAGCACGTAATCCATCCCCTTCTTCGGTTTGCCCAGGTTGAAGAATTGCGCCAGCGATTCGGCTAAAACCTCTTTCGTCAACGCCGCATTCAGGTTCCAATGCTTTTGACTCTCCTTGGGGTCCATCTTTTGTTTCTTGGCCCACTTGACGTAGTCCTCGTCGGTCGAATTGGCGTTAAACAAACCGTCGTCGCCCGTCAATTGCGTCATCCATTTGATGTACTCTCTTTGGGTCATGGCCGGCAGCGACATGTCCGCATGCACCTTGACTGGAGTCGCCAGGAAACTGAAACACACAAGAAGCCCACAACACAACGGCAGGGAAAGGTATCTCTTCATACAACGTACTCGTCTTTTCGGGTTTATCTGTAACTGATGCCCGAAACCTTCTCTCCCGCACGAAACGAAGTCAAGCAAAAAGGCGAATTTTTAATCTTACCGTATCTTTTACCCTGATTCGTTTCTGAAGCCGTCCTATTGGCATGCTTGGGAACAAGAGATTTCAGGTCACTAAAGAAGCTGACAATAAATTGGGAACCGCGTTCAACTGCAGTTCAAGAATTTTTAGATATGGATTCCAACGTCTTGTCCCCGTGGGTAATATAAAAGTTAATTGCACCATGGCCATTAAGGCAACTGTTGCAATAATAATTGCGCGTCCGGGTATCCCGGTTGAATTTCCAAGGCCCGCTGAGCTGCCGAGCGCGCGGCCGCCACCTGGCCCAAGCGCGCATGGACGGTGGCCAGGGCGTAAGGAATTTGCGCCGAATTTGGCTCCAGTTGTTCCGCCTTGGAGAGCGCCTCCACGGCCCGCTCCGGCATATTCTGCGCCGAATAAGCCAGACCGAGATTGTACCAAGCGCGCGAATACTGAGGATTCAGATTCGTTGCTTCCTCAAGCGCGCTGGATGCTTCCGTGAGCTTGCCCACTTCATTCAAAGCCAGTCCCAGTTTGTAACGGTATTCCGCCTCCCGCGGGGCTAAACGGCACGCGGCCTCGAGTTCGGTTACTGCTTTCGCTGATTCCCCGCGAATGCTATAGGCCACCGCCAGCGCCTGGCGCAACGGAGCTGAGCCTGGGTCCCATTCCACGGCGCGCTTGAAATTCACTAGCGCGGCTTCCGGATTGCCGCGATCCAGGTTCCAAACACCTAATTGCATCAACCCGGACGGGTGATCGCAGGTTTGTTCCAACGAGAGCAGTAAATCCTTTGCCGCCACGTTCGTTAGGTCAATGGACCGTCGCAGGGCCCAAGCCGCTCGCACACGAACGGCCCGGCATGGATCATTCAGTAACTGCCGCAAGGTCCCTTCCGCTTCCGGGTACGTTTGCGGGGGGACGAATTCGAGTGATTGGGCGGCTACTGACCGCACTAGGGGACTCTGATCCAGAGCGCACTTCACCAACGCGGCGGCGACATTGGTTTCTCCCGCCCAGAATTTCAGCAGTCCGGCCGCCACGGCGCGCCAGAGCGGAATATCCTCCTGTTCAATCATGGTGATCAAGTTCGCCTGGGCATTGGTAGTTCCCGCTCGTCCTTGTGCCACCCATTGCGCCCGGGTTCGTGTGTGGCGATTCATCTTATCGCCATACCACTTCTCGCAGTATTCCATGGACCAATCGACGGTTTTGTCTTGATGACAACGATTGCAGGCATTGGGGATGTTGAATTGTTTGGTCAGCAGCGGATCGGGAATGGTGAATCCATGGTCGTGCCGCCAGTGGCGCGCCATATAAACCGTTTGCGGCATGTGGCAATCGGTGCAGAGATCACCGGCGGTGGTGGGCTTGTGGAAACTGTGCGTCGCGGGATCAATCGGTTTGGCCATCGGGAATTCCAGCGAGGGCTTTTCGTGGCACTGCATGCACAGCGCGTTGCCGGCCAATAATCGTTTACCGGTGTGCGGATCGTGACAATTCATGCACGTGACTCCCGCCAGATGCATGCGACTGCCCAGAAACGCCGTGAACTCGAAATTTTCATCCCGCACCTGACCATCGGAATAATAGGTGTCCGTGTCGTCCGGGATCGTCAGCAAATAGTGGTCAAAGAAGCGTTGCCCTGGATGGAAATCGCCCGTCAGGTCATTCCGGCGCGCGTGGCAGGCGCCGCAGTATTCCATGGACAATTGCTTGTCCAGGCGGCGGATGGTGGGGTCGCCTTTCTTGTTGCCGCGGTGTTCTTGTTGCCAGGCGTTGTGATCGGCCATGGGGCCGTGACAGGATTCGCAACTGACGCCGTGCTCCTTATACGCCGTGTGAAACGTGTCGCTGCCGAAGTCATAATTCTTGCGCACCCGGGTGTTATGGCAAAAGGCGCACATGGTGTTCCAAGTCATCCCCCGCCCGGTCCAATGGCCCCATTCGCCGGGCTGCCGGTCTTCTTTGCCATATACGTCAAACCAGTCGTTGGTCCGGGAATCGGTGGCCAATTCCGTTACTTGAAACCGTCCGCGCGGTTCGGCGACCAAGAATTGGCGCAAGGGATCGACGCCAATGACCCGTTCAAGCGGAAAAGCCTGTTTGCCCTTCAGCCCCAAGGCCAGCAACTCGAACTGGCCGTTGGTGGCGAACGCTTCGGAATTCTGCTTGCCGTGACCAAACTCCTGAGGGGGGACAAACGACGGGCGATCCACGGCCGGCTCCACGAGTCGTTCTGCCAGCGCATGGTGCGAGTTGGTCCACGCGGTGTATTCCTTTTCGTGGCATTCCTGGCAACTGCGTGATCCGCCATAGGTGGCGAAAACGGTCGCATCCGGCTCGGTTTGATACGGGATGGGGTCCGCGGACTGTTGGGGTTGAGTTCGGACCTCGCGGGTTGACGCGACGTGCCACAGCCACCAGTTCAGCGTTATCAGTGCGATGACCAAAAAGAAAATAAAGGTTCGGTAACCGCGGCCGGGCTGCCGGGCGGGGGCTTTGGAACTATGGTGGTTCTTCTTCAACACAACTTGCCAGTGTTCGCCAAATATTTGAGCAGGAGTTGACGCGTAGGCAAAGGAGAAACGGCAGTGAGGAGGTGGATCACCGAAAACAGTCTTGCGCTTTGGGGAGGCTTCGCCGCCAATAGACCGAATCACGATGACCAACGCAGTGAACACAACCAATTCCGTGTCTTTGTCAACCAAGAGATCCAATTCACATGCTCCTGGGCACCTTGTCTGGATAGTAATTGCCGCCATCGCCAATGTGGGTATGGCTGCTGCCGCCGATTTTTATGTGGCTCCCCAGGGCAACGACGCCGGTCCCGGCACCCGCGACCTGCCCTTCGCCAGCCTCAGTCGGGCGTTGACCGCGACCCGCCAGTTGTCTGCCGACACGAAACCAAGAATCATCGTGCGGAGCGGCAGTTACTGGAATATCTCCCTCGTGCTCGGTCCACAAGACTCGGGATTGACGCTCGAAGCCGCGCCCGGCGAATCACCGATTCTCTACGGAGGACAATCCATCGCCGGATGGGAAAAAGCGGGCGAACATTTCTATGCCGCCCCGTTGCCGAAATTCCCAGTGGCCTCAGAAAAAGCTTCCGTCCTTCCCGATTGGGAAATCCGGGCACTCGAGGTAAATGGCCAGTTACGGTCGCGCGCACAGTATCCAGAAACAGGAGAATTACCGCACCTGACCTCGTTCGATGTCCCCTGGATGAGCAGCACCGGCGGCGGCTGGAAACGCAAGCCAACTCACGAAGAATTGACGACGCTGTGCTACCAACCGGGCCTGCTTCCGGCCGATCTTGAAGTGCGCAATGCCGAAGTGACCGTTTATCACATGTGGGACGAATCGTGCGTTGGCGTGACGGCGCACGATCCGGTCAAAGGGATTCTGACCCTTGCGCCAGAAACGGGTCATCCGCCGGGAGCTTTTGGTGTGAAGAAATTTGTCATCTGGAACACGCGCGAGGGAATGACCCGGCCCGGTCAATGGTATCACGATCGCGTGCGGAACCGGATCGTTTATTGGCCGTTGCCGGGTGAAAACATGAATCGCGTGCCGGTGATCGCCCCGACGGTGACCACGATTTTGCGACTGGAAGGCCGCCGAAACGATCCGGTCAAACACGTCACCGTGTGCGGCTTGACCTTTGCGGTCACGACAGTGCCGCTGGTCGCCGGCGGCTTTGCGGCGGCACGGTTCGATGGCGCGGTATCATTGGAACAAACCGAGGGCTGCACGTTCGCGCGGATCACTGTGCGCAACGTTGCCGGTCAAGGCATCAATGGCCGCCGCAATGTTACGGCCACCCGCATAATCGATTCGGAGATCGCCCATTGCGGCGCCGGCGGCATTTACGTGGGCGGCACCGGGTCGATGATCAGCAACAATCTGGTGCATGCCATCGGGCAGTCCTATCCGAGTGCCATCGGAATTTTTCGCGGCGGACGCGACTGCCGGGTCAGCCACAATGAAGTCCACGACTGCACCTATTCCGCGATCAACTACGGCGGCACCGGGAACGTGGTGGAATACAACTTGATCTACGATTGCATGAAAGTACTGCACGACGGCGCGGCCATTTACATGTTCGCCGCCACCAACTGTGTCCTGCGCGGCAACGTGGCGCGGGACATCATCGATACCGGGGGTTATGGCGCCTCGGCGTATTACTTGGATGAACGCAGTTTCGATTGCGTCGTCGAAAAGAACCTTTCGCTACGGGTCTCCCGGCCGTTGCACAATCACATGGCCACGAACAATGTGATTCGCGACAATGTGTTCGTGGTGCCCGGCGACGCGCGCTTGACCTTCCCGCGGTCCACCGGGTTTACCATGGAACGAAACGTCCTCTACGCCACGGGCAAGATTCGAATCGAAGGCGTCAATGCCGTCACACGATGGTCGAAGAACCTGTTCTTCAGCGGTACCGGCAACATTGAATTGGTAAAATTGAATGGCTACCGCGGCGAGGGAACCGAAACAGGGGCGCCCGCAGACACGGTGGTGGCCGATCCCCGATTCCGCGATTGGCAGCACGGTGACTGTCGGTTTCAGCCAAGCTCGCCGGCAAACCAATTGGGGATCGAGCCGCTTGATGCCAGTAGGGCAGGGCGGGCGAAGGGGAAATAGCAATCACAGGACGGTCAGTGGTTGAAAAGTTAGGATGGCGGAGAACTTGTGCCAGTTGAGCAATTCTCAACCTGTGAATTCAGACTGGTAGGGCGAGACTCCGTCGAGCCCTGATTTCTCCTCAGTGCATTCAACAACCACGTGGTGAAGAAAGGGAAACCAGTGACGGTCGAAGCGCCGCAGGATTTCCGCGGTTTCGGATTATGGCATTTGGAAACGATGCGGAAAAATCAGGGCGCGACGGAGTCTCGCCCTACCAGGAGGTTGGTAACGCTCGCGCAAGCAACGCCCGCCACAGGCTGGACACAGTTCCGGCGAGCCGATACTCTCCGCTCATGCATTACCTCCCGCGACGTCTTCATTTTTTCCGGTGCGAATGTTTCCTCCCCTTGGCTGTGGATGACCAATCCTTCCTACACGTTCGCCCAGCATGAAATCCGGAGCTTCGACTTCGCCCCGGCAACTGGGATTGGTCAGCGCGGCGGCGCTGGTGGTGGCCAGCATGATCGGCACCGGCGTATTCACCACCAGCGGGTTTGCCTTGGCGGATCTCAAGTCACCCTGGATCGTGCTGGCGGTGTGGGTCGTGGGAGGCATCATGGCATCCCTGGGAGCGCTGTGTTATGGCGCCCTGGCGCGACGCATTCCCGAATCAGGTGGCGAATACATTTTTCTTTCACGCACGTTGCATCCGCTGGCCGGACATCTGGCGGGATGGGTTTCCTTGCTGGTTGGTTTTTCCGCGCCGCTGGCGGCCGCCGCGATTGGCTTTGGTGAATATACGAAACTTTGGCTGCCGGGCTGGCCTCCGCAGTTGATTGGGACGCTCTTGATCCTGGTGTTTACGACGATCCATGCGCTTCATATCCAGCGGGGTGCCTGGCTGCAGAATGCGGCCGTGATTTTGAAGGTGGCACTCATTGTTGGTTTTGCCGGACTGGCTTTTGCCCGCTTGAATCCACCGGCGACGGAAGCATCGCCTGCTGTTTCCGCTACTACATTTGCCATGTCGCTGGTCTGGATTTCCTTCAGCTACTCCGGTTGGAATGCCGCGGTGTATATCGGTGGCGAAGTCCATAATCCCGAGCGCAATTTGCCCCGCGCCTTGTTGCTGGGTACCGGCCTGGTGACGTTGCTCTACCTTGCGTTGAATGCCATCTTCGTCTTTTCTGCGCCCGTCGAGCAATTGGCCGGCAAATTGGAAATCGGCCAGATCGCCGCCGCCTCGCTGGGTGGTCCCGGCTGGGCCCATGCCGTCACGGCGGTGGTGGCGTTGGCGCTGATCACTTCGGTGTCCTCGATGGTGATGGCCGGGCCGCGGGTGTATGCCCGGATGGCGGCCGATGGGTATCTGCCCGGCTGGCTTTCGATGGGTGACGGCCCGCCGCGTGCCTCCATCATTTTCCAATCCGTGATCGCCCTGATCATGCTCTGGACTGCAACGTACCAGACGTTGCTGACGTTCATTGGATTTACGCTCAGTTTGAGCACGGCGGCCGCGGTGATTGGTCTGGTCCGGCTGCGTTTGCGGGAAGGAAAACAGTTGCCAGTTCCGGGTTGGCCGTGGGTGCCGGGGCTCTTCCTGTTGGGCGTGCTGTTAATGGCGGCGCTGGCCGTTGTCCAAATCTCGCTGCCGGCCTGGAGGAAGCTTTTCTAGCCGCGGGCTGGTTGAGCCCGGTGAGCCGGCAAGTCGATGAATTTGGCCCGTTCCCGACTGCACAATCGATGAGAATATGTTTGTTAGCCCGATTGGTGCGGATGCTTGGCGCGGGCAGCTTCCGTCCGCTCTGCAAAAGCCTGCCAGCTTATCGTTCCTTGCTGAGGCGGCGGGTGTTTGGCTACACTCGAACCACTCGCTGAACAAAGAACGATGATACAACCATGAAACCTAATTTGTTGAGACATGTCCTGGCCTTCGCCTTGGTCGCGCTGGGCAGCGCGCCCGCCGCAGAAGCCTTTACCCCGGTGAAGATCATCCTCGATGTGGACTTGGCGGAAGACGTGGATGACGCTGGCGCGCTGGCCACGCTGCACGCGTTGGCCAACTGCGGCGAGGCGGAAATACTCGGGATCATGGTCTCCTCGAAAAACGAGTGGGTGGCCCCGTGCTTGGATGCCATCAACACCTGGTATGGCCGGCCCGACCTGCCGATCGGCTACCAGCGCGGCCACCAATACGGCTACCGCAATCCCAACGATCCGGATCGCGAGACGTCCTCCAAATATGCTGAGAAGGTGGCCAGGACTTTTCCGCACGATCTCAAGCGGAGCAGCGATGCGCCGGACGCAGCCCTTCTGTGTCGTAAGCTCCTTGCTACGCAGCCCGATCAAAGTGTCACCATCGTCACCGTCGGCTTTCTCACCAACTTACGGAACCTCCTCGACTCACGTCCTGACGATTACAGCCCACTTGATGGCGAAGCCCTCGTAAAACAGAAGGTGAAGCAATGGGTTTGTATGGGTGGCATTTTTCCCAGCGGCCGGTTCCCCAACGGTCAGGGCGAGTACAATCTCATGTGGGACACCGTCGCGTCGGTGCGCGCCATCAATGACTGGCCCACGCCGGTAGTCTTTAGCGGCTTCGCCATTGGCGCCGCCATCAAGGTGGGAGCGCGCCTGCGCGAAACGCCGGAGGCCAATCCCGTGCGCGCCTGTTATCAGCTTTACAACGGTCTGAACAATCGTGAAGCCTGGGACCTGACGGCGGTGCTCTATGCGGTGCGCGGTGCGAGCAACTACTGGAAGCTTTCCGAGCCTGGCCTTTGCCTGATGCACGCCCGGGTTCCGCACGGCTACAACGAATGGATTCCCACGCCGCACAAGCAGCATCGTTATCTGCTGGAGGCCATGCCCCCGAAGGAGGTCGGCAACATTATTGAAGACCTCATGATCGCGCCGCCGCACTCCGGCAATCCGATTCTCCAAGGGTGGTATGCTGATCCAGAGGTGGTGGTGTTCGGCGATCGTTACTGGATTTATCCGACCTACTCGGCTCCGTCCAGATCAACAGGTGTTCTTCGATGCCTTTTCCTCCCCGGATCTCGTGCATTGGACCAAGCATCCGCGAATTCTCGACACGAACGAAGTGCGGTGGGCCCGGCGCGCGCTTTGGGCGCCCGCGGCGGTCGAGCGCACGGGGAAATACTATCTGTTCTTCGGAGCCAACGACGTGCATCAAGGTGAGATCGGTGGCATCGGGGTGGCCGTGGCCGATCGGCCCGAAGGACCGTTCAAAGACCTGCTGGGCAAGCCGCTGGTTGGCGACATTGTCAACGGCGCCCAACCCATCGACCAATTCGTGTTCCGCGATCAAGACGGTCAGGATTATCTGATTTACGGCGGCTGGTCGCACTGCAACATCGCGCGGCTCAAACCTGACTTCACCGGACTGCTGCCGTTCCCGGATGGTTCCGTTTTTAAAGAGATTACTCCCGATCGGTACGTCGAAGGGCCCTGGATGTTCCTTCGCGGCGACAAGTATTATTTCATGTGGTCCGAAGGCGGATGGACTGGACCGAATTATTCTGTCGCCTACGCCATTGGGGATTCACCTCTTGGCCCGTTCCAGCGCATTGGCAAAATCCTTCAGCAGGATCGCTCGGTGGCCACCGGCGCCGGCCATCATTCCGTGCTGCACGTGCCCCGTTCTGACGACTGGTACATCGTCTACCACCGCCGTCCGCTATCGGAAAGGGATGCGAACCACCGGGTAACCTGCATTGATCGCATGGAATTCGATGAGCAGGGCCGCATCAAGCCGGTTCAGATCACGCGTGAAGGGGTGGAGCGCCGACCCTTGCCGGCGGTTCCCTGAAGACTAACCACTTTCCAGGTTGAACGTCGGTCAAACCGACATTCGCTTGCGCAGATCGGCATAAAAGATCCGGGCGCGCTGCAATCGTTCGCGCACACCTTTGGCCCGGTCGTCGTTGTGGTTGGCCAATTCGGCTTCGATCTTCGCGATGCCGGCAAGTTGCTTGTCAATGATGCGCGGCCCGAGCTTCGCATTCCACGTTGGCTGGGCCTTCACCACCACATAAACCGGCGTGGTGTGGGCCAGCGCGCCATTATCGCAAACAACCCCGGCCATGAGCCACTGACTGTCCTCGATGACGTGTTCGAGTTCGATCGCCAGTTCGCTTTGGCCTTGAGCGCTCTTGACTTCTTTCACCACCCCCGCAGCGCTTTCAACCCGCAGTGCGGTGGGTAGGCCGACGCGAGCATGTCCGCGGGCGCGGGCGCGAATTTTCAAACGCGCACCTGCGGTTCGAGTCAACTCGGTGCCCGGCAATTCATCATCCACGGTGAACTCGAGCGCCGGCCCGTTGCTCACGAACGTATGACCGGCTTTGAGATTCCGAAACCAGGCGTCCACGTCAAACGTCGGCCCGGTATGCACATAAGTTCGCACCTCGCCAATTGTCGAACCCCAGGGCGTGTCACTGCCGGCCGCGGCGGTCAGCCGGAAGCCCAGGTTCAGGTAGTCGATGTAATCCAACCGGTTGAGCAGGCCGAACTGCAGCAGTTCAACGAAGTCAAGCTCACCCGTGGTTACGTACCAGGGGAAACCGCGGGGGAGGTCGCATCCGTTCCAGGCGAAGTGTGCGAATCCGACCAACGCGTCTTTTTGAGCGTGGATGCCGCGAAAGGTGACGTCATAAAAATCGTACGTCGTGGTGTCGCGCACCATGGATTGGAGATTCAATCCAATGATATGACCGAACGTGCTGCGGGGATCCTCCTGGCCGGCGACCAGGGCGAAGTTGCCTCGCTGCACCCGGAAGGGCTGGCCAAATCCGGCCTGTTTGAAGGCCGTGCCCGTGTGATCGCCCATCTCCAAAAGGTTGACCAGATGCACGTCTTCGGCCACCGCGTACTGAATCAGGAACTCGCGCTGGGCCGGATCGACCGAGGGGTGATGGACATGCACGTCTCCCGACCACCAACCCTGGGCCGGGAGATCAATCCACCGGCGAAGCGGCAGCGTTTTCTTCACCTCGCCCCGACCGTTTACTTCGAACTCGTCAGCCACCGGGACGTATTCCATTCCATGACTGGCCCGGATTCGCCATTGGCCCGCCGGCAGATCGATGAGGAAGTGGCCCGAGGTTTGATAGATGACCGGCTCAGGCCAATACGGGATGGAAGGCCGCTTTTCATACACGTAGCTGCGGTCGTTGTTGTCGCCCGTGCCCTGCATTTTGCGCACCGGCCCAATCCAGTTTGGGTCGGAATTGAATTTCACGCCGGAAATAAACTCCTGGACGGTGGAAGGACGAGTGGCGATCCGGCCATCGGGAGGCAGGCGGACTTCACCGGAGTTGGCGTTCGTGATGCACACCATGGCGGGCGTGGGCTGGCCGGTTTGTGTATCCTCGAGCCGAAAGCGGACGCGGGTGGTGTTCGCGGGCCGGACCCTGGACTCGTCCGCGAGGGCTGCGCCGCACGCGGCAATAAAGGATGGACCGGTGAGGATAACCCCGGCGCCGGCCAGGAAGCGCCGGCGGGTGAGGGTGGCATTGTTCACGATGGGCCGGTTCAACTCGATCCGCCGATAGTTAGGTTGGTTCTTCATTTTGTTTCCGCGCTGATTTGCTCTGCCAACACCAGATATTCTGCCCGGAGTACGTTTGCGAACGTACGCTGCACTGTGGAGCCGCTCGAATTGATCGCCGCCCGAGGCCGCGTTCAGTGAGCCGGGATCCATTCACCGGGCATTGACGGGAGATTAATTGCGGCGATTCCCGGACTCAACTCCGAATGCAAGATGCCGCCGGGGTCTCCGATAGTATTGGAGCCGCATCCGCATCAATTCAGTTGGAGTAGCTGCGTTCGTGAGAACGCGGCTAACTGAGCGCGGTGAAAGCTGCTCCAGGCAATCCGGTCACTTTCCAGTGACCAATGGGACGCTGCCGTTCGGGCGGTGGTTCTCTTTAAAGTCAGCCGCGTTCTCACGAACGCAGCCTCCGTCATTGCATCCACGGCCTGGGCTTTATCAGCGATTATCGTCCACGCCGTAATATCGCGTGAGCAAAACCCGCAACTGCTCGCGGTTGACCAGGAAAAAACGGACCGAACGCCGCAGGATCGATTGCAGTTGCGCCATGACTTCCGGCGGCGTGTCTTTGGCCACAGCGATCCAGAGCGTGGCGCCGTGCAAGCCGACGGGCATCGCTTCGAAGCGCCGCGCCACCGTGCCGGGCAGGCATTGCAGCAGGCCGGTCGTGATTTCGAATTCCGACAAGTCCGCTTCCGTGGGCTTGGGGTCGATTCGAACGGTGCCGGCCAAAGGCTTCTGCGGCTTAAACTTCATTGCGGATAGCTCAAGCTACCTAACGCCACCCTGGGAAGACAAGTTTCAATGGGTTGCAGACCCAATTTTGGGCTTCCCACGCGCATCAGTTTGCCGCAACTTCAAAGCCATCAATTTGATTAACTATGAAGAAGCCGACAACTTTGAAACCGCGTCACGTTTATTTAATGTCCAACGGCGACCTGCGCCTTTCCGCCAATCAGGTGTGCTGGGCGGAGCAAGCCAAGATGGAAGCACTGTTGACCCAAGCCCTCAAAGCCGAGGGCTGGACAGTTGTTCGCGCCCATTCGTACCGATAAAAAGAAAAAGCACGGTTTCATCGATTCGCAGAAAATGGGCATGGCGGTTTTTCGCACGCTCGATCCGGACGCGCCGTTGATCGTGGCCGAAAGCGTGTGGCAATACAGCCATCACCTGCTGCACGGTTTGTTCACGCATCGTGGGCCGATTCTCACCGTGGCCAATTGGAGCGGTACTTGGCCGGGTTTGGTGGGCATGTTGAACTTGAACGGTTCGATGACCAAGGCCGGCATTCGCTACAGCACGCTGTGGAGCGAAAAGTTCACTGATCCCTATTTCAAGAACGGACTGCGCCAGTGGCTCACCACCGGGACGGTCACCCACGATCAGAGCCATGTGAAGGATTTAGCGCTGCTCAAACTGCCGGCCGCGGATGAAGCCCTGGGCCGGGAGGCCGGCCAGGAACTCAAACAGCAGAAAGCCATCATGGGCGTGTTCGATGAAGGATGCATGGGCATGTTCAACGCCATTATTCCCGATGAACTGCTGCACCCAACGGGCGTGTTTAAGGAACGCCTGAGCCAGTCCAGCCTGTATGCGGCCATGCAACAGGTCACGGACGCCGAGGCGCGCGACGCGTTGAATTGGTTGCTCAAAAAGGGCATGACGTTCAAGTGGGGTGCCGAGGAAGAAACCGAGTTGACGGAAAAGCAGACCCTCCAGCAGTGCAAAATGTACATCGCTGCGTTGCGGATCGCCGATGACTTTGGCTGTTCGACCATTGGGATTCAATACCAGCAAGGACTCAAGGATCTCGCTCCGGCGAGTGATCTGGCCGAAGGACTGTTGAACAATGTCGATCGGCCGCCGGTGAAAGCGGCGAAGTCGGCGCGGGGGTTGTTCGCGGGCGAGGCGCTGCCGCATTTCAACGAAGTGGACGAGTGCGCCGGGCTGGACGGATTGGTGACATATCGACTTTGGCGCAAGCTTGGGTTTGCGCCTGAAAACACGCTGCACGACTTGCGCTGGGGTCAGGCGTATCGCGGCAACGGAGTGAATGACTACGTTTGGGTGTTCTTGATTTCAGGTGCCGCGCCGCCGACGCACCATGTCGGTGGTTATAAAGGCACGAGCAGCGAGCGACAGCCGCCAATGTACTTCCGCTTGGGCGGTGGCTCGGTGAAAGGCGTTGCCAAGCCCGGTTGGATCGTTTGGAGCCGGGTATTCACCATGGACGGCAAATTGCACTGCGACTTGGGCGTGGGCGAAGTCGTGAAATTGCCGCCGAAGGAAACTGAACGCCGTTGGCGCGAAACCACGCCACAATGGCCGATCATGCACGCCGTGTTACAAAACATTAGTCGTGACCAGATGATGGCCCGGCACAAGTCCAATCACATTCAGGTGGTCTATGCCCCCAACGAAAAGCAGGCCCACCGCGCCTGCCGGATCAAGGCCGCGATGATGGCGGAACTGGGCCTCGAGGTGCATTTGTGCGGGAAGGTGGAACTGCAATAAACTGCATAAATTCAAAAGATGGTAGCGGCGGAATTGCCGTTCCGCCCCGCGCCTGAAGTGTATTCGCGCAAGCCGAACGTTAGCGAGCGGTTACCGAACAGCGAACGAAGAGCACCGGCGTTCGCGGCCCATAATTTCCTGAAGCCCCAGGGGGGGCGCAGCATCACCGCCCTGCCTCGGTTGAACAGGTTTGGTTAAATCTGATCCTCCGTCGAAATCCTGGCCAGATCGGCTGCATCTTGCGCACGGGCCGCAGCTTGTTTGTTGCGAATGAGCAGTTCCTTGCTGATAACCGGCACGGGCAGATCGTCGATAATGGCTTCGACCTTGCTGGCCCAGGCTTCGACAAACTCGACGCCATCGATGGAAGTCAGCAAGTCAATGCGATAGGGGGACGGCCCAATTGAACCACGATGCCCGCTTCCAGAAAATCCGACCCTTTAAGTCCGAGACTGCCAAAGCCGAATTGGTTCAAAACGTTGGTGAGCTTGGCGGCATTGTCGGGTGAGCGTTCGACAAAGAAATCGATGTCACCCGTAAAACGGGGATAGCCGTGGTAAGCGACGGCATGTCCTCCAACGAGGACGCACTTAACTCCCGTGGAGTTTAGCAATGCGATAAACTCGCGCAAATCCTTGCTCAGCTTCATCAGTCTGCCCCTGCTTCAACAATTCAAAGAAGATTTCCATTCGCTGCTCGGGCGTCAGGGAAAGGTAATAGTCCTTTTCCGATTGCTCAGCTTCGGCATGCGAACGGAACTTTTGAACCACGATTTCCACACACTCAGCATACCGATCACGGATGGGCTTCGCCAGTCCTATCGCCAGTTTGTTTGCTTGGCTTGCTGGCACCGTTGCGCTTCAATCGTGCCGCAAACACCAGTATTGATCATGCCTGAAACCACTTTGCTGAACGCGAAACCGCCGCGACGGATTCATGCCGTGGCCGAAGATCTGGGCTTGAACCCGGACACCATCCTCCCGCACGGCCATTACATCGCCAAGATTCCCATCGAGGAACTGACCGCGCGCCAGGATCAACCCGATGGCCGGTTGATCCTCGTGACGGCCATGAGCCCAACCCCGCAAGGGGAGGGTAAAACCACGACGACGATTGGCTTGGCGGATGCCTTGCGTCACTTGGGCAAGCGCACCATGTTCTGCGTGCGCGAACCGTCGTTGGGCCCCTACTTCGGCATCAAAGGCGGCGGCACCGGCGCCGGCAAAGCCCAGGTCGTACCCGCCGAAGACATCAACCTTCATTTCGTGGGTGACATGTATGCCGTGACCAAGGCCAACAATTTGCTGGCGGCTTTGGTGGACAATCATCTGCAACACGGCAACGAACTGGGCATCGATCCTCGGCGAATCAAATTGCGGCGGGTGATCGATCTGAATGATCGCGCCTTGCGGGACATCATCATCGGACTGGGCGGCGTCAAACACGGCGTGCCCCGTCCGGATGGATTCAACATCACGCCGGCTTCCGAAGTGATGGCGATCTTGTGCCTGGCGCGGGATTATGTGGATCTCGGGAAACGAATGAGCAACATGGTGGCCGCGTTCACTTACAAGGGCGAACCGATCCATGCGCGCGACGTCGAAGCCGCCGGGGCCATGCAGGTCTTGATGCGCGATGCCATTCACCCGAACCTGGTGCAATCGCTGGAAGGCACGCCCGCATTCGTTCATGGCGGACCGTTTGCAAACATTGCGCAGGGTACCAACACGGCGGTTTCCACCCGTTTGGCGTTGAAGCTGGCGGATTACGTCGTCACCGAAGCCGGCTTTGCCACGGACCTGGGCGCGGAGAAGTTCTTCCACATCAAGTGCCGTTCGGCGGGCCTCAAGCCAGCGGCGGCAGTCATTGTGGCGACGGCCAAAGCGGTGGCGTACCACGGAGGATTCACTGCTCGTGGTGGTTTCGGGAACTTGGCCAAGCATATCGAAAACGTCCGGGCGTTCGGCATCGAACCCGTGGTGGCGTTGAACCATTTTGCGGAGGACAATCCGGCGGACTTGAAGCGGATTATCCGGTTCTGCGCCCGCCAAAAGGTTGAAGCTGTGTTGGCGGATCACTTCTTCCGCGGTGGGTTGGGAGCGGTGGACCTGGCGGAGGCGGTCTTGCGCGCCATCGAGAAGAATCGCCGGCGCAAGTTCCGGTTCCTGTATGCGCTTGACGATTCCCTCCAATGCAAGATCGGTATCCTGGCGCGGCAGTTGTACGGCGCGGAGGGCGTGGATTACAACCGCACTGCCGAAACCGATTTGGACTTATTGAGCCGACACGGTTACGACAAAATGCCGGTGTGTATCGCCAAGACGCCGTTGTCGCTATCGGACACGCCGGGCTTGCGGGGGCGGCCGAAGGGTTTTCGGATTACCGTCAACGAATTGCGTGTCGCCGCGGGTGCCGGATTTGTCGTGGCCATCTGCGGGAACATTGTCACGATGCCGGGCCTGCCCAAAGTGCCGGCCGCCAGTAAATTCAAGCTGGTGGAGTGAGGCGCGTCGGCGGTGGGAATGGGTTGCCAAAGCATACCGATTTAGTTGCAAAAGGGAGCGCGCCCCCCCTGGGTGCCACCAACCTCGTAGCAGCGGAGGTGAGCCCGCTCACTCTTTTCACTTCGGAGAAAGTCAGAGCAGACTCACGTCTGCTGCTACGTGATCCGACGCTTTGACCGCAATGCGCGATAACTATCTGAAAGTGTCGCTGTGATGTCAGCCGCGGTAGTGCGTGCGGATGAAGGCATCCGCGCTCCAGAAAACGGTGACTATGGCGCCAGCATCAATGATGCGATGTCGTCTACAGCCAGCCCTCCGGCCGACCCCGTCGCCAAGGTTCCCCCCGCTTCAAAAAACCTGCTCGTGGCTGACGGTACGCAGAGTGTCTCCCACCTTGATTTTCGCGTCGCCAAAGCCATGGAACACCCGCACGCGCCCCGACTGATTCAGCGGTTTGCCATCCAGGCTTCGTAGCGTAAACAGAGCGGGCGACTTGTAATTCACGCCGTTCCACTGAGTGGCATGGAAGGCCACAAACGTCGGCCCTTCAACCAAAAAACCGAACCGGGGCAGCGCCACTTCACCCCCCATCTTTGAGGTGTGGAATTGCTCGCGAATCCCGGTGTTGATGATCACTTCGACCCGATCAGTTCCCTGTCCAAACACGGTGCGCTGCACGTTGCGATCCGCCGTGAGAAACACGTGTTCGGTCATGGGCATCTGCGCTGTCAATTCATTCAGCGGTGAAAGGATCTCGTAGGTGTTCTTCACAAAACGATCCAGCGGATGCAGGCCTTCGGTCCAGCCATTGTCGCCGCGGGTGAACAGTCCGGTATCCGAGTTTTGCTGGTCGGCGGGCTTCCGGGTTTGTTGCCAATAGAGGTGCGGCGGGATGCTGTGGTAATTGAGCGGCCGGCCAATGCTGAGGTGATGGAGCACATACTCGGTGGATTTCGTGATGTCGTAACCGTACTTGCCATACAGGGCGATGCTGTCGCGATAAACCAGTTCGAACAGGGGCACCACCACGCCCCCCACGCTGGCCAACAGCGTTTTGTTGTGGTAGTAGCTGCCGCTGACCCCAGTCAGGCCCTCAAAGAAATCGCTGTGCGGAATGGCCCATTCGCGACCACACTCGCTGCCGAAGATGCCGAAAACATCACGCGCGTAATCGGAGAGGATCTGCTTCCAGTGCAGGTCATCGACGCGAGTCAGCGGATGTTCCTTGCTGAAACACTCGAACAACCCGGCTGCATACGTGGTGTCGATGAAATAGGCGTTAGCGTTGCAAAGCGTTTTGACCGCCGGCAGATTCTGCGGGCGGCGGGCCAGTTCGACCGCCTTTTGTGAGCAGGTAATGTAGGCGCGCCCGCCGGCCCAATGGCCGCCCGTTGTCAGCGTGCCGTCGGGATTGCGGTTGAGGAACGATTCATCCCAGGACGGCGCATCGCGGTACATGTCCTGGTAATTGTCGTGCAGGCAAAAGAGGTAACCCAATCCCATGACCTGCCGGGCACAATCGGCAAAGGCCTGGTCGCCGCCGCACTCGGGCGCAGTAGGTAGAATGTCCGGGTGTTGATTGTCGTAGCCGCGGTGAATCCAGCCGCCCATGGTGAAGAGCACTTTGTCGAGTTTGAGATCGTGCTTGAGATGCTCGGCGATTTGCGCCGCTTCGGCGAACGTCCAGTTGACGCGCTTGCTGATTTCCTGCTGGCTGTCTTCGCTCATCCGGCGGCTGAGCAGGCTCCACAACTTGTAATTGATGGCGCCGAACAGTTTCGCGCGCGCGGGATTGGTTTTGAGCTTCTCCGACCAGGGCACATACCATCCCCGGGCTTTGGCCACGGATTGATAGGCTTTGGCAATGGTCACATAATCGCCCTGGCCAAGGAACTGGAGACGAAATGAGTGGGCCGATTTGCGCAACACCAGCGACGTCGAAACTGCCTGCCGGCCCTTCAACCATGGAGCGGAAGTGACCATGCTTTTGATTTCAGCGGCGACATACGGATCGTTCCACGTGACGAGGGCGGCAGCGCCGTTTTGAACGAGGCCGAGCATTTCCATGTGGCAACCTTCGTAGGCGTACGTGTCAAAACTGCGAGTGAAGCTGAGCCCGCTGTCGGCGGGAATCAACAGACCCAATCGCACCGGAACCACGACGTAACCTTTGGTATCATCGGTGACCCACACCGCATCATCCAGCAAACGAAGTTTCTCCACTGCCAGCGAGGGATCAGCGTCGTAGGTAAACTCCAAGGTCCGCTGATCTTCCAGCACTTGAATGCGGACCCGCAAACTCGCCGCCGGTTGGCTGGGCAAGGGTCGGAATGTGGCTTCCAGTTGGCCGGCAGTTTCCTTGATCTCGCACTTGGCCAGGGCGAGTGTCTTCGGCTGGCCGTTGAGTCTGACTGTCACGGCTCCGAACTGCGCTTGATAGGGATTGGAGCGCCAAGTCACATTCGCCTGTTTGTCCTGAATTTCGTAGCGACCGGTTTCGGGGGAGAGCGTCAACCGGAAGGACGGAGTTTCCAAAATAGCCGCGAGCAGGCAGCCGGGCGAAAGCAGAACGAACAATCCCAGCAGCAAGAGCAGCAGCGCGCCGGAGCCGCCCACGAAGCGGCTGCGTTGATGCGGTTTACCCTCCTGGGCAAACCCTGGCCAATTGGTGGGGTGCGACTGTTTGCCCGCCGAAGCCAGCATCTCGATGAAATTGGCTCGCGGTTTTTTCGGGTTGGTTTCGCCGGGCTTTGCGTGAGAAACCTCGTGTTTCTCCAGAGTGCGGCGCTTATCCGTCCATTTTCGTGCAGAACTCACGCGCGGAAGATTAGCACCCGCCCCGGGCCGGTCAATACCGCCGGTTCAGACATTCTTGCGCTTGCTCTTGCGCTTGCTCTTGCGCTTGCTCCAGCTCTTGCTCCCCCACTGTTTTGGCCAATCGGGGAGCAAGCGCAAGAAGATCGTCGAGGAATAGCGAGCTTGTTTACGTAAGCTGCTACCATCTTGTGACCGGCATCAAGCCAGATCACCGGCGGCGGTATTGCAGGACGGCGGCCATTCCCACGTTGCCGCACTTGTCCACGGCTCGGAGCGCGATGAGGTCCGGCGGGGCTTGGCCCGCAATCTCCCGGGAGAATTCGCGCCCCGTCAGAATCGAGGTGGTCCAGGCCCGGTCGGTTTTGCTCTGCAACAACCACAGCCAGGCGGGTTCCGTGCCGGTAGATTGCCATGACAGCTTCACCCGTCCTGGCGTCTCGCTGGTCACGGCAAGTTGGGGGCGGCTCGGCGGTTGGTGATCCAACCAGGGGAACGCGGGAACCAGGGCTGGCTGGGTGTATATTTCTTTCTCCAAGCGGGTGGCAAAACCATTGCGATTTTCCATGAGCACTTTGGCGCTCCACAGAAGGTTGCCGTCGGCGCCGCTTTGTTTGCGGGTCAGCCGAATTTGGCTGGCCAATTCATACGGGCTGTGGCGGTAGGTGGAGATGCCCGGCCACAACTCGCGATGCTTGACGTTTTGCCCCGCCCACCATTGCAACAAGACCGGAAAACTTTGTGCCTGCGCGCCGATGGCCCAATAAAGTTGCGGCGCAAAATAGTCCAGCCAGCCTTGCTGTAACCATTCTCGGGCGTCGGCATACAGCAACGCGTAGGCGTCAAAGCCTTTGATCTGTGCCGGGACGCCGGGTCGCCAGATGCCGAACGGGCTGATGCCCACCTTGACGGCGGGTTTCGCCGCCTTGACGGCTTGGTAGAGTTTCTGGATGAAGTTGTTTACGTTTTGCCGGCGCCAGGAATCGCGCTGCAACCGGCCGCCGCTGTCCAAGTAACGCTTCCTACTTGAGTAATCCGGGAACGCCAGCAAACCGCCCTTGGCATCGCGTTCCGGGTACGGGTAGAAATAGTCGTCCAGGTGAATGCCGTCGATATTGTAGCGTTTGACGACATCGAGAATGACCGCCTGGGAATGGCGTTGCACGTC
Organism: uncultured Verrucomicrobiae bacterium; assembly: GCA_963788655.1. GTDB lineage: Bacteria > Verrucomicrobiota > Verrucomicrobiia > Limisphaerales > JAFGQR01 > JAFGQR01. Next base: position 95,978 of record CAWBHS010000011.1, read on the forward strand.
CACTTCTCCCGGATCCAACCATTGCTCGCTGCCGTATTTCTTGACGAGGTACGGTTTGGTTCGGCTGATGTGGTTGGCGGCCACCGGGGATTTTGCGAGGGAATGCCGCGCGCGAAACGGATTGAACCACGCGTGCAGTTCCAAGCCGCGCTGGTGTGCTTCCTCGATGGCGAACGCCAGCGGATCGTAGAACGGCTTCGGCGCCTGCCCCATGCGGCCGGTGAGATATTCCGACCACGGCTCCAGCTTGGACGCATACAGCGCGTCGCACGCCGGGCGCACCTGGAGAATGATCGCGTTCAGTTTCAGTTGCACGGACCGGTCCAGGATTGCCCGGAGTTCCGCCTGTTGCTGGGCCGTGCTGAGTCCGGGTTTCGACGGCCAGTCGATGTTGTTGACCGTGGCGACCCACACGCCGCGAAATTCCCGAAGCGGCGCCGGCGGTATGGCCGTCGAGGTCACATAAGCCGCCCACAAGTTTCCGCTTGGCAATGCCGCCAACACGACCGCAGCAATGAAAGCAATTTGCTTCATGCAAGGCAGTTGACGGGAAGGAGGGGGCTGAATTCAAGCCTTGTCTTGGATCAATTCACCGGCAAGCAGGTGCAGTTGGCTCTCTCGCTGTAAACACCCGCGACCGCTGGTTAGCCGTATCCATTCAGTAGCTGGAGCAGCGATGATGCGATTCGGCGTGGTAGGACAGGCGTCTCGCCTGTCTCGAATAGCCAAGCACATCCTCACCTATAGGCGACTTGGAGGGACTTCCTACGACGCGGTGCCAATCGATGGTTTGCAGTTGTTCGAGACAGGCGGGACGCCTGTCCTACCGAATTGTCACGGTTTAGGGAAAGTTCAGTTTGAGCACGAAGGCCTCCCACGTTTTTTGGAAGGTGGCGAGGTCGTCGCTACCCAGAATCTTCTTGAGTGATTGGATGCCGTGCGGATCGTTTTTGGCCTGGGCAGTGAATTCACGATAGTATTTCACCAGGAGGTTGCGTTCCTGGAGATAATAGCAGAGATACCGGGCTTGCGCGTAGTGCTCATTGTATTTGGCACCCACCGTTCGACCGTAAAACTCATGGTCACTCATGGACATCATCGTGGGGAATGACGGTAATGCGCCCGCCCGAATGGCGGCTTGAAGTCCGGCGAGCCGCCAGTTGGTATAACCCACGATGTGTCCGTTGCGTTCGCCGCTTTGCTCGAATAGCGAGCCCATGCCTTCGTTGAACCAGGCGGGGCATTCCGGAAAGTTGGCCCGCATGAACGGATGCACAATTTCGTGGACCAGCGTGCCGCCGCCGGTGCTGATGTTCATGATCAACGCCCGATGGGCAGGGGAGTAATAACCGAAGGGCGTTGTCGGCGTCTCGCCAAACAAGCGTCGGCAATACTTTTCGTAACTGGCCTTGTCCTTGAAGAGCCAGATGTCAATGATCTCGCCCAGATCGCGCCGAAAGAAATCCTGTTGCAACAAGTCCACCGCCCATTTCACCGTGCCGCGGGCCCATTGGCGAACAGTAGTTCCTGGTTCGTCGCCAATAACTACAAAGGGAGGCTGGACGATGACGGTAAAACCCGAGGGGACGCGTTTTTGAAGTTCCTGGACATGGTTGCTGAATTGAAGCGGCGTCGAAGTTGTGGTGGACACCGAGCGATCGCGCCGTTCGGCACCTGGGAGCAATACGCCGGCAAAAGCACCACCAAAAAAACGATTCGGGTAACAGACGCCAAGGAGGTGGGGGTTGGGGAAGCCCCGCTGAAGAAACGTTCTGCTACCCGAATCAAACTCTTCAATAATGATGTTCTTATACCATGGCTGATCCAGCGTCGCACCTAGGAAATTCCTTGGCTCGGCCGGGTTACACTGCTGCGGCCACCAAGTCGCCGACTTCCGAAGTGCTGTGGCCCATTTTGCCGGCACCCAGGCTTTTGATCTTATCACGTACCGTCTTGATGACCGCATCTTCGATGGCCTTCGCTGCTTCCATTTCGCCGAGGAACTCGAGCATCATCTGGCCGGCGCAGATCGCGGCGAGCGGATTGATCACGTTTTTGCCCGTGTATTTCGGAGCACTGCCGCCAATCGGTTCGAACATGCTGGTGCCTTCGGGATTGATGTTGCCGCCCGCGGCGATGCCCATGCCGCCCTGCAGCATGGCGCCGAGGTCGGTGATGATGTCGCCAAACATGTTGTCGGTGACAATCACGTCGAACCACTCCGGATTCTTGACGAACCACATGGTCGTGGCATCCACGTGCGCGTAATCGCGTTTGATCTCCGGATAGTCTTTTTGCCCAATCTCATGGAAGGCGCGCTCCCAGAGGTCAAAGGCGTAGGTGAGCACATTGGTTTTGCCGGACAAGGTGAGTTGGGCCTTTTTGCCTTCGGCCACTGCCTCGGAACCGAGCCCTTTCCATGGTTGGCCACCGCGGCGTTTGCGCGCGTAGTCAAAGGCGTAACGCAGGCAACGCTCTACGCCCCGCCGGGTGTTCACGCTTTCCTGGATGGCCACTTCGTTCGCGGTGCCTTTGAACACGAAACCGCCGGCGCCGGTGTAAAGGCCTTCGTTGTTTTCGCGCACGACCACAAAATCAATATCTGCGGGCTTCTTGTCCTTCAACGGGCAGAAACGGTCATCGAACAGCTTGACCGGGCGCAGGTTGATGTATTGCTCCATTTCGAAGCGCAGGCGCAGTAAGATGCCCTTTTCCAGGATGCCGGGTTTGACGTTCGGATGCCCGATGGCTCCCAGCAAGATGGCCGGGAATTTGCGGAGTTCATCCGCTGCGCTGTCCGGCAACACTTCGTTGGTGCGGAGGTAGCGGTCGCCGCCGAAATCGTAGTCGGTGTAGTCCAGTTTGAACTTGAATTTCCCGGCGGCCGCATCGAGGACTTTGACCGCTTCCCGGGTCACTTCCGGCCCGGTGCCGTCGCCGCCAATTACTGCAATATTGTAACTTTTCATTTGTAAAATAGTTGAATTCCGCCCGGCGGGCGGGAGTGCGGATGCTACGGGTTTCCCCCGCGCTGGCAAAGCTATTTTGCAGGAATTTTTGGGTGGCAGCGCCGGGACTTTACGGGCGGAGCCAGCAACACGTTGTTTTCCGCGTCGCGCCATTCCGTTTGGCCGCCGGAATTGGTCTTCGTGGCCAGTTCCTGCAAATAGAACAACGTGGGTTCGGCGAGGTGCTGATTGTTCAGAAACGGCTCGGTGTATTGGATGTCGCCATATTTTTGTTGGTCGATGTGGTGCTTTTGGCTGACGTGATCATTCCAGTCCACGCCCTCGGTCAAGAAGCCATAAGGACCATGGTGATGTTTGGCAATCGCCCGCAGAATGGTCAGACCAGCCAATTCAAATTCCCGACTGCGCTCGCGGTCGTGCGCCCGCGTATCGGCAGCGGCTTCGAAGTAGGCGAGCGCGGCTTCTGCATTCTCCCACAGGTAGGCAGTGTCCCAGGATTTTTCCATGTAGAGCAGCCCTTGGGTGGCCACATCATGGCGGTCTTCATGCATCCGGAACTGCTCCAATCCCGCCAGGCATTTATCGAAGGCGAACTGGCGGATGGCTGAATCATCGAGCACTCGTGAAACCAGCAGCAACGTCCGGAACGCCACCGAATAGGCCACGTTCTCGTGCGGATCGTAGGTGTCGTGATTAATGCTGCCAAAGATGCCACCGGCCCGCATGAACACGTCCGTCTTCACTCGCAACTCATCGCGGTAGTCCGCCAATTTTCGTTGGGTCAACGCCGCTTCGAGTTGGAGGATGAACAGCCCGTCGGCCGAGTTTTGCCAGAACTTGTCGTTCCCGCCGTCGGGTGATTTGCGATAAACCTTGCCGTCCGGCAGGGTGCGGCGGGGATACCAGCAATTGGGAACAGCTTCGACGTGGCGATGAATCCAATCAGCGCAGCGCACGGCCTGGGTGCGAAGCCGCTCGGCGCGGGGATCATTGCCGAGATCGTCGGCAAAAATCAGCAGTTGAAACGCGACCTTGGCCATTGACCCAGGACAGAACCAGTCCGAGTTGTGCTTGTAGTTCAAACAGAATTTGCCGGTGGTCGTTTCCCGATAGCCGCGAATGAAGCCGGTTTGCGGGTCCAGAAATCCAGCTTCGAGCACGTGATCCAGGATGGCCAGCGCGTTGGATTGCCAGGCAGGCTTTCCCAGAAATGTCCCCCAGCGGTAAATCTCCCAGGCACCGCCAACGGCATTGGCGGCCCAACCGGGACCTTCCAGATTGCCGAAATCGTGCCAGCCCATGACCTCGCCTTGCGGATTTACGAAACTGGAAATGGAAACCAAATGGCCTTGAGCGTCCGGCCGGAGGGTCTTGGTCAGCGTGAATCGGAGCGAATCCTTCACCGAATCGACGATGGTATAGTTCGGATTCTCAGGGACATAGAACGCCGGTTTGGAAGCAACCGGGTTGCTCTGGCTTAAACCAACCGTGGGAACGCCATAGGGCCAGAGCCAATCCAGCGTGGACAAGAATGCAATGCAGGTAAATGGCATGCGGTTTCATGGGAGGGATGTTTACCAAATCCGCCGTCGCTTGGGAAGCGCGAGTCACGAACGACTTTTTACGCGGCATGCGGCAACCGAAAGCAAGGCAGTCGCCCCGCGCCTGTGCCTCGGCGAAGATGCATCGCCGAACAAATACCTGCCTTCAGGCGGCTGGGTCGAATTGCCGTCCGGACGCAGGATTCTCCACCGGAGTCTCGGACAGGTGCTTCCCCCATTCGCCCTCTTCATGCTTCTGCGATAAGACGTTAAGGAAAGCTTCCGAGCGTCCGATGTAATGCCTGTAGGGATTACCCGCATAGGCGCCTGGCAATCTGCTGCCAGGTCGCTGCGGGCTGAGTGTGCAATCCCGGTCCATAATTGGAAAAACGGAACTATCGCTATGAAGCCTAACAACATCCACGCGCTGTTTCTGCCTCAACCTTTGCGTTCTCCATTCGGTCAATACGTCTTGCGACTTGGTTTGATTCTGCTGGCTTTGCTCGGATCAACCGCTGCTTCCATGCGCGCCGCTTCCTTACCGTTTTTTGACAATTTCGAAAACGGCCTGAGCCAGTGGACCACAAACGGCGGTTGGGGATTGACGGCGGCCCGCGCCAATTCGCCCACCCGCAGCGTCACGGACAGTCCCGGCAGCTTCTACGCCAATGACACCGACGCTACCTTGACGCTCGGCACTTCCCTGGATTTGAGTAGCGCGACGCAACCGGTGGTGAGTTTTCATCACCAGCATTTGCTCGAGCCCGATTACGACTTCGGCTACGTGGAAGTGTCCAGCGACGGCGGCAATTCCTGGAACGCCACCCCGCTGGCCGGCTACACCGGTTCCAGCACGGCGATGTCGCGGGAACAACTGGACTTGTCGGCTTGGGCGGGGCAGTCCGATGTGCGAATCCGGTTCCGGTTGGTAACGGATTTTTCGGTGGTGATGGATGGTTGGTATGTGGACGACGTGCGCGTCGCCGAAGCGCCGGTAGCCGTCACGCTTGAGGCGCCGGTGGCCGTCACGCCCAATTCGGTGCAATTGTCCTGGAGCGAATCGGCCGAGGCCGGTTTCGCGGCTTATCGGATTTACCGTTCGCAGTCCCCTGCGCTGGACTGGCACACAGCCCAAGTCGTGGCGCAGATTTCTGAGCGATCCACGACTACGGCTACGGACATCACCGTTGGGCCCAAATCCAGGTATTACTACCGCGTGAATGGTGCTCAGCACGGATGACCTGCACTCGCTGAGCAACGAAATTCAGGCCAACACTCCCGCCGGGATGGACTATCCGTTTCTGGACAACGGCGAGGGTGGTTCCATGAATTGGGCGGCTGACGCGCCGTGGGCGATTGAGCGATGAGGCCGCCGCATCGCCGACTCACGCGTGGTCGGATTCGCCCGAGGCCAATTACGTGAACGGCATTCCTTCGCAGTCGCTGACTCTCGCGGCGCCGCTGCGGTTGGCCGGACAGGCGGTGGCGCCGGTGTTGTCCTTCCGTCACCAATACGATTTTGCGTCCGGCGATTCCGGTAACGTCGAATTGTCGGTGAACAACGGGGCAGATTGGACGTCGCTGGCCACCTTTACCGGGCAATCCGGTGATTGGCGGCGCGGACGCATCAGCCTGGCCCCTTACACTGATGCGACGGCGGTCCTGGTGCGGTTCCGGCTTACCACCGATGCCTCCGGGCAAGCGGACGGTTGGCATGTTGATGACATTTCCGTGGCGGAATCGCCCACGGTCGTGCCGGCGCCCACGCTGGACCAGGTCACGTCGCACACGATCCGTTTGAACTGGGCGGCAAGCACCGATGCCCTGTTTTCGCATTACGCGATTTTTCGGTCCACCGCGTCGGGCGTGGGCATCAATGCGACGCTGGTGACCACGATTTCAAATCAGACCCTCACGACGTTTACGGATACTGGCTTGGCGTTGGACACGGTGTATTACTATCGCGTCTATGCCGTGAACCCTTACGGCACGTTCTCGCCGGATAGCGCCCTGGAGAGCACCATCCGCACGCTGAACAATCCCTTGCCCTTCGGTGATGACTTCGAAGCGACGCTGGACGAGTGGAACTTGACTGGCACGTGGGGAATCACCACCAACGAGGCCCACAGCGGCCGCGCCAGTCTGGCTGATTCGCCGGGAACCACTTACGGGAATTCATCCGATTCCTCCGCGCAAACGGCGGTGAACCTGGCAGGCACGAGTTGGCCGGTGTTGAAGTTTTGGGATCGTTTCAACGTGGCGGCGAATGATTGGGGCCGGGTGGAAGTCTCCACCGACGGCAATGCGTGGACGTACGTCTATGGGATTGCCGGCGCCCGCGATGAATGGGCCGAGCAGAGCATTGATTTGTCGCCGTGGAAGAACCAAGCCAACCTGCGCATCCGGTTCCATTTGTGGACCGACAGCAACACGACGGAGGACGGTTGGTCGATTGACGATGTTCAGGTGGTCGAACACCCACCGGTTTCCGTGACCTTGCCGTTCGCGGAAGGTTTTGAAGGCAACCTGAGCAATTGGCTGCACTCCAGTTGGTTCATCGATACCAACGAAGCGTACGCCGGGCAGGGCGCGGCCAAAGATGCCCCGGGCGTGCGGATGGGGCCGGACGTGCAACATTGGCTGGTGTTAGGCGGTGAATTGACGTTGACCAATGTGGTTAATCCACAATTGGTGTTCTTCGTCAAGGGGCACCTGCATTACAAATCGTATTTTCGGGTGCAATATTCGAAGGATGGCGGTTTGACCTGGCCGGAATTGAGCGCGGCCAATCTCAACTACGACTCCAGTTGGGACTGGCAACGGATGCAGGTGTCGCTGGACCAGTTCGTCGGCCAGACCGTTCGCTTGCGTTTTGCGGTCAGTGACAACAGCAGTGCGCCGGATGTGGAGGTGCAGTTGGACAAGATTATCCTGGAGGAAATGCCCGCAGCCGTGACCTTGGAAACAACCGTGCCACATTTGCGGTCGGTGGACTTGACCTGGACGCCATCAATTCTGGGGGATGCCTTCCAACGGTATGAGGTATATCAGGCGACGCACGCGAATGTTACTGTGAGCGACACACTGATTGGAACCTTCACCGACCCGAATATCACGACGCTGACCGACAGCGGACTGAGCATTGGTGCGACGTATTATTACAAGGTCTTCACGTTCGACACCAACGATGTCGCCGCGCCGTCTAATGAACGGTCCACCACCACGGTGCCAGTCACGCTGCCGCTGGTTGATGGGATGGATAATGCCGATCAATGGGTAACCACGGGCAGTTGGGGCATCGCCACGAACGGAACCCACAGCGGCAGCGGCTGTTTGGCCGATTCACCGGTGGGCGACTACGCCAACAGCACGGACACCTACGCGTTAACTGCGGTGAACATGTCGGGCAGCATCTGGCCGGTGTTGAAATTCTGGGACCGTTTCAGCCTGGCGGCGAATGATTGGGGGCGGGTGGAAGTCTCCACCGATGGGAACACGTGGACGTCGGTGTATGGGATTTCCGACACGCGCCACGAATGGGCGGAACAGAGCATTGATCTGTCGCCGTGGAAAAACCAGGCCAACCTCCGCATTCGGTTCCATCTATGGACCGACGGCAACACCACTGACGATGGCTGGCTGATCGATGATGTCCAGGTGCTTGAACACGTTCCCGTCACCATTAATGTTCCATTCGCCGAAGGGTTTGAAGGCGACCTGAGCCATTGGCTCCATTCGAGCTGGTTGATCGACACCAATGATGCGTACACCGGACAGGGCGCGGCGAAGGATGCGCCCGGCGTGCGAATGGGACCGGATGTGCAGCATTGGCTGGTGCTCGGCGGGGAATTGACGTTGACCAATGTGGTTAGTCCGCAGTTGGTGTTCTTCGTCAAGGGACACTTGCATTACAAGTCGTATTTCCGGGTGCAGTATTCGGCGGATGGCGGTTTAACCTGGCCGGACCTGAGCGCCGCCAACCTTAATTATGACGCCGATTGGGACTGGCGGCGGCTGCAGGTGTCGCTGGAATCGTTGGTCGGCAAAACGGTCCGTTTGCGTTTCGCCGTGACAGACAACAATAGCGCACCGGACGTCGAAGTGTTGCTCGACCAAATCATTCTGGAAGAGACGCCGGCAGTGGTCACGCTGGAAACGACAGTGCCGCATTTGCGCTCGGTGGACTTGACCTGGACGCCGTCGGGCCTGGGGGCGGCCTTCCAACGGTATGAGGTGTATCAGGCCACGCACGCCAACGTCACCATCGACGACACCCTGATTGGCACCTTTATCGAGCCGAATGACACGACGCAGACGGATACGGACTTGAGCATTGGCACGACGTATTACTACAAGGTATTCACGGTCGATACCAACGATGTCTATGCGCCGTCGAATGAACGGTCCACTACCACGGTGCCGGTTACGCTGCCGCTGGTCGATGGGATGGAATCCACCGCCCAATGGGTGACGACGGGCGATTGGGGCATCGCCACCAACGGAACACACGGCGGCGACGGTTGCCTGGCGGATTCGCCCGTAGGCGATTACGCCAACAGCACCGATACGTACGCGCTGACCGCGGTCAACCTGTCGGGCAGCACCTGGCCGGTATTGAAGTTTTGGGACCGTTTCAGTGTGGCGGCAAACGACTGGGGCCGGGTGGAAGTCTCCACCGACGGCAACACGTGGACAGCGTGTCTATGGCATTGTGGGCGCGCGCGCAGAATGGGCGGAGCAGAGCATCGACTTGTCGCCTTGGAAGAACCAGGCCAACCTTCGGATCCGGTTCCATTTCTGGACCGATACCACTACGACGGACGACGGTTGGCTGATCGACGAGGTCCAGGTGGTCGAACACACGCCGGTGGCAATTATCTTGCCCTTCAATGAAGATTTTGAAAGCGACTTGAGCCATTGGCTGCACTCGAGTTGGTTCATTGACACCAAGGACACTTACGCTGGCCAAGGTGCGGTTAAGGATGCGCCGGGCGTGCGAATGGGGCCGGATGTGCAGCATTGGCTGGTGCTGGGCAGCGAGGTAACGTTGACCAACGTGGTCAATCCGCAGTTGGTGTTCTTCGTCAAAGGACACCTGCGTTACAAATCGTATTTTCGGGTGCATTATTCGGCAAATGGCGGTTTGACTTGGGGGGAATTGAGTGCGGCCAACCTCAACTATGACGCTGATTGCGACTGGCAGCGTCTCCAAGTGTCGCTGCAACAATTCGTCGGCCAAACCATTCGCTTGCGCTTCAACGTGAATGATAACAGCAGCGCACCGGACGTCGAAGTGCGGCTGGACAAGATCACCCTGGAAGACGCGCCCACCGCCGTGACGTTGCAGCCTCCCGACTCCATTACCGTGTCCTCAATGCGATTGAACTGGACCGAGGCGACCGTGGCGAACTTCAAGGAATACCGCGTTTATCGCTCCGAGACCGCGACGGTGGATGAGGGTTCACAACTCGTGGCGACCATCAGCGACCGCCGCACCACGACGTTTACGGACACCGACCTGATGGCGCGCAAGACCTATTACTATCGCGTCTATCTTTACAACGAAAACGACACCGGCAACGGCTCCAATCAAGCCTCCGCCCTGACCGATGGCATGCCGGTGCCGTGGAACGATTCCTTTGAGACGAGCCAGGCGGGTTGGACGTACACGGGCACTTGGACCACGGTGCCGGGTGCCGGGCGCGCTGGTTCGGGCGCGCTGGTCGATTCGCCGGGTGACTTTGCCACCAGTTCGGAAAGCTACGCCCAGTTCGCGGTGAACTTGAGCGGGATGACCTGGCCGGTGTTGAGGTTCTGGGATCGCCATGCTTTCGGTGATGCCGATTGGGGCCGGTTGTGGATTTCGTGGAACGGAGATGCAAACTGGCAACGGGTCTATGGCGTCTCCGGCGTGCGCACCAACTGGGTCGAGCAAAGCATCGATCTGTCCCCTTGGAAGAATCAATCGCAGGTCTGGGTTCGCTTTCAGGTGAACACCGGCGGGACGCCGAATGACGGTTGGTATATCGACGACCTCAGCCTCGCGGACCAGGCCGTGGGCCAAGTCTATCCTTTCTACGACGACTTCGAACACGGCCTCACGAACTGGCTGCACGCCGCCTGGACGACCGACGCCAACGAGCCTTGGTCCGGCAGCGCCGCGGCTCACGACACGGTGCCCACGCGCATTCCGCCCGACACGGTCTTGTGGCTGGTTTTGACGCGGGAATTGGATTTGCGCAGCGCGGTCAATCCGATGCTGACGTTTTGGATGAAGGGCCATCTTCAATACAAATCGTATTTCCGCGTCCAGCTATCGGCGGATGACGGCGTGAACTGGACGGATTTGCCCGGCGGCTTGAATTATGATTGGAACGCTGACTGGACGAAGCAATCCATTTCCCTGCAAGCCTACACGAATCAGGTCGTGCGCTTGCGCATTCAAACGTCAGGTAATTCCAGCGCGCCGGACGAAGACATTTACCTCGACAACTTGGGTATTGGCGAACCGCCGCCCGCCGCGCCGACACTGCAACGCGCCCGCGCCTTCGAGCATTGTCGAGGTGGTGCGGCCCACATTGGATCGTGAACAACGCCATTGATTTTCAAGGCGATCCCTTGACCTACCGGTTCGAAGTCTATGCCGATGCCGGACTGACCGACTTGGTGGCCCAGGTTCCCGCGGTGGCCAGCGGCGAGGGCACGAGTGCCTGGCCGGTGGATGTGAACTTGCAGAACAACGCCCAGTACCTGGTGGCGCAGCCAGGCCAGTGACGGCACCAATGTGGGCCCCTGGATGGCGACCGCCACGTTTTACGTGAACGAAGTGAACAATCCACCGTTACCGGTGTTGATCGTTTCGCCCAATCATAGTGTGCTCTTTTCGAACCTGACCGAGTTGCTGGTATGGTATCCGACCGTGGACCCGGATGCGGGCGATACCATTGAGCAATATCACATCCAGATTGACTCGGCTTCGGCGTTTACCGCGCCGTTGATTGACGTGGACAACATCACCCTGGCCGAACCGCCCACGGAATCCTATTGGGCGGTGGCGGTGGCGCTCGAAGAACTTGCCGGGTCTGAGGAACTGGTGATTGGCACTCGCTACTATTGGCGGATTCGAGCCCAGGACAGCCGGTATGCCTGGTCGGACTGGAGCGAGGGCTTGCACTATTTCCGCTATGGCATCGTGCCACCCGTCTTGCAGGCTGCCCCGCTCCAACCGAATGGCGCCGTTTCCTTCCAATGGGAAGAAACCGACCTCGAGATTTACATCGAGTTTACGCCCACGCTCAATCCGCCGCACTGGATGACGATTGACGGGCCGATTTACGGCACCAACTGGGTAGGCATGCCGGAACCCGGATCACCGACCGGATTCTATCGTTTGCGGATGGAATAGGGCCCGAACCGCCAGCACTTATTCAAACAACTGGCCGGTCCAGGTGTAAACCGTCTCGATTCTGCTTTCTTGAGGCGCGGGCCTTCGGTTACTGTCGGGCCGGCCACCCGCGGCGGGAATGGCCGTGAAGCAGGCCGTCAATCACAACCAGCAGGACCATGAAAGCAAAAACCAAAACACCAAGTCGTCACCAGGTGGAACCCAGTTTTGCCCCGAAGAACATCAAGATTATTCTGGTGCCGGTGGACTTCTCCGAGCCCTCACTCAAGGCGCTGCGCAGCGCGGCGGCGTTTGCCGAACATTTCAAGGCGCAGATCGTTCTGCTGCACGTCGTCGAGCCGATTGCGACCCCGGACATGGAGTATTTGCCGATGGCGATGAATCCCGAACGCGTGATCGAAACCGCGAACCGCAAGCTCAAAGTGCTGAGCAAACCGCGCTCGAAAGGTCCGCGGCTCGTCGATCAAGCCCTGGTGCGCACCGGCAAGCCGTTCCGGGAAATCACCGACGTGGCTCGGGAGATGAAAACGGACCTGATCATCATCGCCACCCACGGTTACACTGGGCTGGAACGAGCCTTGTTGGGCAGCACCGCGGAACGCGTCGTGCGGTATGCTCCTTGTCCGGTCATGGTCTTGCACGGGCAGGAATAGTCAGGTTGAGGAGTTAATGAATTGAAGCGGTGAATTGGAAAGGAATGGAGAAGTTGCACGGCTGGGGCAACTTCTGAAGGAACAGGCGCGTCGAGGTCAAGGGGTGCAACATCCGTGCGGTTCCTCAATCCCGGGTGATGCCTTGGCATTTGGAGTGGCATTGGTCATATTGCCCCCGTGCCTGCAAATGACACCATTCGACGCAAGCTCAGCGAGCTGCCGCACAAGCCGGGCGTTTACTTGATGAAGGACCGCTTCGGCACGGTGATCTATGTCGGCAAGGCGCGCGATTTGCGGAAACGGGTCAGCCAGTATTTTCATCCGTCGCGGCGGATGGGCTGGGATTTGAAGTTCCGGGCGCTGGTGGACGCCATTCATGATCTGGACGTTCACGTGGTGCGAAGCGAGCCGGAAGCGCTGTTGCTCGAAGGCAAGTTGATCAAGGAATTCCATCCGCGTTACAACGTCAGCTTCCGCGACGACAAACGGTTTCTGTTGCTCAAGGTCAACCTCCACGATCCCATCCCGCGGTTCAGCCTGACCCGGCTGCGCACGGATGACGGAGCCCGTTATTTCGGCCCGTTCGCCAACTCCGGAGCGTTGCGGAACACGCTGAACCTGATTCGGCACGAATTCAACTTGCGCGGCTGCCGGCCCCTGACGCCGACCGAGAGCGATTACAAGCATTGTCTCTACGCCCACCTCAAGCATTGCACCGCCCCATGCATCGGCAATGTGACGCGGGAACAGTATCTGGAACAGGTCACGGCGGCCTGCGATTTCCTGGCCGGCCAGTGCGAGGAAATGGCCGGACAAATCGAAGCGGAGATGAAGAAAGCCGCCGCCGCGCAGGAATACGAGAAGGCGGCGGAACTGCGGGACCTGTTGGGTGACGTGCGCAAAACCACCGCCAAGACGGCGCGGTTCGAGCGCGTGCCGTATTCGCTGCCCGTGGCGCTTGATCCGAGCAACGACTTGCAGGAACTCGCCCGTGTGCTTGGGCTTCCGGCGCCACCCGAACGGATCGAAGGTTTCGATATTTCCAACATCAGCGGCACCTTTGCGGTGGCTTCGTTGGTGAGTTTCCGCAACGGCCGGCCGGAGCGCGCCAACTATCGGCGGTTCAAGATGAAAACCGTGGTCGGCCAGGATGATTTCGCCTGCATGGCCGAAACCGTTCGCCGCCGCTATACCCGCGTGTTGCGGGAACAGCAAAGCGAACCGACGTCGGCGGAAGATGTCACTGGACAAACCGGCAGGTGAGGAATTGCGCGAGACTGGGCCGCCGCATCCTGAAGCTGCCAAGCAGGGGCCTGCCGGCAAGACCTCGTTGCCGGATTTGATTTTGATCGATGGCGGCAAAGGCCAACTGAATGCCGCCTGTGAAGAGTTGGCCAAGCTGGGATTGGAGCGAATTCCAGTCATCGGCCTGGCGAAGGAGTTTGAAGAGATTTATCGTCCGGGTGAAGCTGAACCGTTGCGCTTGAACCATCAGACCGGGGCGTTGAAATTGTTGCAACGCATCCGGGACGAATCACATCGGGTGGCCAATTCCTACAACGCCCAATTGCGGATGAAACGCATCTCCGAAAGTGTGCTCGACGAATTCCCCGGCATCGGGGGGCACCGCAAGGCGGCACTGCTGAAAAAGTTCGGCTCCGTCCAACGGCTGCGTTTGGCCACGGTGGAACAGATCGCGGAAGTGCCCGGCTTTGGCGGCAAGGCGGCCGCGGAACTCAAGGCCTTCCTGGAGGCGAGGACGGTCTGACTCGCTTGTCTGCCGGACGGATCCCTTGGTTGCTCGTCAGTTACAGATCCCCGTGATATGCTCCTTTCTCGCGGCTCGGCCGCCATCCGGCATCCGGCGCGCTTTCGTCTTAACTTGATTGCTCATGGGATTAAGCGTCCCCAGCCGTGGTTGTCTTGGTGACGCCACTGTTTCGTTGCGTCCTGGTTAAACGTGCCGGTGGTTTCGGCATGAGACGGAGTTTGGGCTTCCGCATCAATTCCTCAGACCTTCCGTCGCCACGTTATCTGGAAATTGTTCCGCGACGGCGTCCGGTTGCCCCGTCAGCGACCAACCTGTCTTGAGGCCCAACACAAACCACCCGAGCACCACCACGCCGATGCCGAAAATGCTGTCACCAATCACCCGCATCCAGCGAAGTGTCTGCATGAGGCCCTGCTGCATGAAGTCGGCGGAGCGTGCCCACCACATGCCCTCGTTGACGCTGGCCACGGTTTGCAGCAGACCGCGGGGCAGATCGGATAGCAGCACCATAAGCGCCAGGCCGATATTGATGGACCAGAAGGCGATGGCGAGCGGTGACGTGCGCCAGTGGCGGCGGACGGTGAGGCCTTTGAGGCAGAACAGCATTAAGCCAATGCCCAACATTCCGTAAACGCCGAACAAGGCCGTGTGCCCGTGAACGGCGGTGGTGTTGAGCCCCTGCATGTAATACAGGGCAATCGGTGGATTGATGAGAAAGCCAAACAGACCCGCGCCTACCAGATTCCAAAAGGCCACGGCGACAAAGCAATAGATCGGCCAGCGGTATGCTGACACCCACCGTCGCGCCCGGGAGAGCGTCAGATTCTCGTAGGCTTCGAAGCCGATCAACACCAGCGGCACGACCTCCAACGCGCTAAACACGGCTCCCAATGCCATCACCGCCGTGGGCGTCCCGCTGAAGTACAGATGATGGAAGGTGCCAATGATTCCGCCCGAAAGAAATATGGTTGTGGAAAACAGAACCGCCGCCGTGGCCGTCACCGTGCGTAACAAGCCCATGCGCGTGAAGAGAAAGGCAATGACCACGGTGGCGAAGACCTCGAAGAAACCTTCCACCCACAGATGCACCACCCACCAACGCCAATATTCCGCCAGGGCGTAATGGGTTTGCCGGCCCCACATCAGCCCAGCCCCGTAGAACAAGGCAATCGCGGTCGAGGCAATCAGGAACAGCGCCAGCAGATGTCGATGCTCGCCCGGCTTCCGAATGGCCGGCCACATGGCCCGGCCCATGAGGAAGAGCCACACCCACAATCCCACGAAGAGGAAGATTTGCCAGAAGCGCCCGAGATCCACGTATTCGTAGCCTTGATGGCCAAACCAGAAAGTTCATAGCGTAGCCCATCCGCTGGCGCGTGCCGTACCAGGTGCCGAACATCGAACCGACGACGATGATTAGCAGACAAACAAAGAGAAAGTTTACGCCGGCCCGCTGGAACTTGGGTTCGTGTCCGGACACGGCGGGCGCGATGAACAGGCCGGTTGCCAACCAGGCCGTGGCAATCCAGAACACCGCCAACTGCGTGTGCCAGGTGCGGGTGACCGAATAGGGCAACCACTCGGCCAATGGAATGCCGTAGAATCCATTGCCTTCCACGCCATAGTGCGCCGTCACCACGCCCATGATCACCTGGGCCACGATCAACGCCGCCACCACCCAGAAATATTTCAACGTCGCCTGCATTGATGGCGTCGGTTGCAGTCCGAGCAACGGATCTTTCTCCGGCAGTTCCGGCGGGGTTTCCTCCTGGTGTTTGAGCACGGCGTAATACCACGCCAGCGCGCCCACGCCCGCGAGCAGCAGCACGAAACTGACGACCGACCACAACACGCTGGAACCGGTCGGCACGTTGCCCACCAGCGACTCCGGCGGCCAGTTGTGGGTGTAACTGATCGTTTCCCCGGGCCGATCGGTTGCGCATGCCCAGGCGGCCCAGAAGAAGAAGCCGGTTAGTTTGTGCCGGCGCTGCGGGTCGCGCAACACATTGCCGGGAATCGCATAAGCTTCGCGTAATTTGGCCAACTCCGGCGCGTTACTGAACAGCGTTGCGTAATGCCCGGCCACCGCCTGGATCGCGTCGCCGCGATCCTTCGAAACCACCAGTTCGCCCGTGTCGGGATGGTAGGTGTTCGTGCGAATCTCTTCCCGCAGTTTCTCCCGCAACGCCGCCTGATCGGTCGCCGCCACCTCGACGTAGGGCTTTCCAAACTGCTGGTTGGCCCAATGGTCCAGCAGCCAGACCGACTCGCGGTGCAACCAGTCGGCCGACCAGTCCGGCGCCACGTAGGCGCCGTGGCCCCACACGGAGCCCATCTGCTGCCCACCGGCGGATTGCCACACGTTCTGGCCATCGCGGATCTCCTGTCCGGTGTAGAGGACGGTGCCATCCGCCGTGACCACCTTGGACGGAATTGGCGGCATTTTATGGTACAGGTCGTTTCCGTAGTAAATCAGCACGGCAAACGACGCGACGATGACGATGACCAGACTGGTCCAGAGTTTTCGATAGTTCATCAGTTCAGATTCCCAAGGCAGTTCGCATCGCAGCCGGTCGTTTCATCAGATCGGCCAGCGAGTAATTATCCAACACCGCAAAGAAAGCCGCCGCGGCTTCATCCAGCACGTCGCGCAAACGGCAGGCGGGAAAAAGGCGGCACTGGCGATTGGTGCGATCGGTGCAGTTGATCACCATTTCAGTCTCCTCACCCAATCGCACGATGTCGCCCAACCGGATCGAGTCCGCGGGACGGCCCAGCGTAAATCCGCCGCCAATCCCGCGTTGGGTTGCGAGAAACCCGTTCCGGCCCAGGTCATGCACGACCTTGACCAAGTGATGGCGCGAGATGCCAAACGTCTCGGCCACTTCGTCCACCGTGACTCGTTCGGGGCAGCGCAGCGCGGCGTGCATCAGCACTCGGAGCGAATAATCAGAGTAGGTGCTCAGTTGCATCGGGCGGCAAAATGACACCGAAAGAAAAGCCGATCAAGTAAAAAATGTATTTGTAATACATCTTTAAGTTGGTTACTCTGTTGCGCAGTGAAATTTGGGCAGTTGTGGGATCAAATTCTTCGGTGCGGACCGGAGCGCAATCTGCCCCCCAAAAACATATAGCGCATGAAAAACATAACCGTTGAAACCACTGTGGGAGAAATCGTCCGCGCCCAGCCGGGCCGGTCACGCGTGTTTGAAAACCTCGGCATTGACTATTGTTGCGGCGGCAAGAAGCCGCTGGCCGAAGCCTGTCAGAAAAAGGGGCTCGATGCGGCCACGGTGGTCGCCATGTTGGCCGCGTTGGACGGAGCACCGGATCCTGCCTCGGTCAATCCGGACACGATGACGCTTTCAGCGCTCTGCGATCACATCGAGGCAGTCCATCACGGCTATCTGCGCGAGGAATTGCCGCGGCTGGATTTCATGACGCGCAAAGTGGCCGCGGTTCACGGCGAACACGAACCCCGCCTGCTCGAAGTGCGGCAAGTATTCGAGACGTTCCAAGCGGACCTTGCCTCTCACACCCGGGAGGAGGACGAACAGGTTTTCCCGGCGATACGTCAATTGGAAGCCGCCAATGGCAACCGGGTGGCGGCGTCGGCCGCACTGAAAACGTCCTTCGGTAAATTGGAGTCCGAACACGACAGCGCCGGGGCGGCGCTGGCGCGTTTTACCGAGCTGACGGACCGTTACTCACCGCCAGACTGGGCCTGCAACACGTTCCGTGCGCTTTACGATGGTCTGGCGCAATTGGAAAAGAACATGCACCAGCACGTTCACAAGGAGAACAACGTCCTGTTCCCGCGCGCGCTGGCCTTCGGAGCATCGGCATGAGCCAAAAGGGCAAGTTGCCGTTGGTTTACTCCTGCTCCGGCGCGTCGAGCGCCGCGCAAATGGCCAATCACATTGCCGTCAAACTCGACCGGCTGAAGGTCGCCGAGATGTCCTGCATCGCGGGCGTGGGTGGCGACGTGAAACCGCTGGTGCGCACGGCCAAATCCGGCCGGCCCATCATCGCGCTCGATGGTTGCCCGCTCCACTGCGCCGCGCAGATTCTCAAACGGCAGGGCCTCAAGGCGGACAAGCATTACGATCTCAGCAAAATGGGCGTGAAGAAAAAATACCATGAGGATTTCGATCCGCAGGAAGCCGAAGCGTCGTTCAGAGCAGATTCGCCGACAACGCACGCGTCCCTTGTCCAACCACGCGGATGTGCCCGACGAGGTGGAAGAGGAATGGCCGCGAACCTTCCAGCCCGGTGTGTTACTTGAAAGAAGTTCGAAGCGGTAGCGGCTGGATCGAACTGTCGTGCATTCAGATGGAGCTTCGCATCAAACGCGCCTACGAACCCGCATTGCCGGAGGACGGCGCACGATTTCTGGTGGACCGACTGTGGCCGCGCGGGGTGAAGAAGGAAACGCTGGCTCTCACCGCCTGGCTCAAAGACGTTGCTCCGAGCGACGCTTTACGCCGCTGGTTCGGACATGACCCGGCGCGATGGACGGAATTTCGCCGCCGCTACCGGGCCGAATTGAAAGTCGCAACCGACGGCATTGCAGCCTCTGCGTGACGCGCTGACGCGCGGCGTCGGTAACACTGGTGTATTCCGCACACGACGAGGCGCACAATCAGGCGGTGGTGCTGCGTGAGTATCTCCTGGAGACGAAGTCCTCATCCCGCAAAGCCTCGCGACGGAAGCCGACGCCATGAACATTGACCCGAAACCACCACGGACTCTCGACCCTCTGCATCCACGCTGGCACGCATCTGGATCAGGCCACTGGCGGCGCGTGCAGTCCCATCTTCACTTCCACCGCCTACGCGTTTCCGAACCCGGCGAACGAGAACATCTATCCACGCTACTTCAACACGCCCAACCAGCAGGTCATCAACCGCAAGCTGGCCGCGCTGGAAAAGGGCGAGGCGGCAGTCGTGTTTGGCTCGGGCATGGCGGCGATTTCCACGTTGTTGCTGGCTCACCTCAAGCCCGGCGACCACGCGATCTTTCAGAACGATCTCTACGGCGGAACAATGCAGTTGATCACCCGGGAACTCCAGCGACTCGGCGTGGAGGTTTCATGGGGTTCTACCGTTGAGGAATTCGCTGCTGCCGTGCGGCCCGAAACCCGGCTGATCTATGTCGAATCGCCCTCCAATCCGCTGCTGCATTGCGTGGACTTGACGGCGGTGGCTGAGTTGGGCAAGCGCCACGGCGTCCTGACGATCATAGACAACACCTTCGCCACTCCCATCAACCAGAACCCGATTCCGCTGGGCCTTGACGCGGTCGTCCACAGCGCCACCAAATATCTCAACGGCCACAGTGACGTGAACGCGGGCGTGGTCGTAGCTTCCACGGAAATCATCCGCCGCGTTACGGCAAGCGCCGTGAACTTGGGTGGGATGCTGGATGCGCACGCGTGTTCCAGCTCGAGCGCGGTCTGAAAACGCTGGCTCTCCGCGTGCAACGACACAATGAGAATGCCGACTGTCTCGCCCGCTTTCTTGCGTCCCATCCGGCCGTGGCCCGAGTCAACTACCCCGGCCTGTCCGAGCATCCCGACCACGCCATCGCCGCGCGCCAGATGCGCGGATTTGGCGGAATGCTTTCCTTCGAACTGCGCGATCCAGTCCCAGGTGGACCGCTTGTTAAGCCGGCTGCGCATCGTCATGCCGGCGTTGAGTCTCGGCGGTGTTGAAAGCCTGATCTGCATTCCGAGCCGCACTTCACATCGCACCATGACGTCCTACTGAGCGCCAGCGTGCCGGCATCAGCGACGGCTTGGTGCGCGTTTCTGTTGGCATTGAGGATGCCGAGGACTTGCGGGAGGATTTTACCCAAGCCCTGGCAACAGAATGACGATGGAGAAATACGCAGCTGCCTAACCTTATGGACAGAACCGATAACGCGCAGCGCGCCGCAGCGATGATTCTGGGCGAAGTGGCCTCTTCCGGGCTGGCCCGCGGGCGCGCCTTGTTGTGTGACTGCGCCAAACAGGTGGCCGTGCCGCGCCGACAAATAGACGAGACGGAGATCAATTCGGAAATCGAGCGATTCGATGAGGCGGTGACCGCCGTCGAACAGAAGTTGAAGGACGTGCAGGCAGGCGTCCGACGTGCACTGGGAAACACTGAAGCGGAAATTTTTGAAGCGCAAATCCTTCTCGCGCGCGACCCGGGACTGCGCAAGGCGGTCCGCGACAGTTGCGTCGCCAAGCGGGTCAATGTGGAGGCCACGCTCGAAGAAGCCATCCAGCGGCTGGCCGCAAAGTTCGAACAGCTTGAAGATGCCTATTTTCGTGAGCGGGCCGTCGATCTGCGTGAAGTGGGAAAGCGCCTGCCTGAACCACCTGGCAAGCCAGTCGCTTTCAGACATTCCGGATGATCCTGAAGGATGCGTGCTGGTCACCAGCGAATTGTTCTCCTCGGCCGTGGCGCAGTTGGAAGGTCGTGGCGTGCGGGGGCTGATTGTAGAGCGCGGCGGTCTGACGGCCCACGCCACGATCCTCGCCCGGGCCCTTGGTATCCCCATGCTCGTGAAAGTGCCGCAGGCCACGGAGAAAATTTCCGCAGGCGATCTGCTGATCGTAGATGCCCTGGCGGGCCGTGCCTTCATCAACCCGAAATCAGACATCCTGCACGCCTACGATCAATTGGACGCTGATCTGCAAGCCCACCAGAATGCCTTGAAGAACCTGGTGGACCTCCCGGCAATAACCGCGGATGGCGTCGAGATCAAGCTCTCGGCCAACATCGGTCAAACGGCTGATGCGGTAACTGCCGTGCGCGTCAAAGCCGATGGCGCCGGACTGTATCGCACGGAATTCGTTTTCCTCGCGCAGGATCATTTCCCTTCGGAAGCTGAACAATACCGCTTTTACCGGGCCACGGCCGAGCACCTACAGCCAGGCGAGACGGTGATCCGCGTTCTGGACGCGGGCAGCGACAAACCGCTCGCCTATTTTCCATTGCCACGCGAAGCCAATCCCGCCCTCGGCTGTCGTGGCATCCGACTGCTGCTCGCGCACCCCGAAATACTCCACACCCAGTTGCGGGCCATTCTGCGACTGAGCGCGACGCATCCGGTTTCCATCCTGCTGCCCATGATCCGCGGCCTGGACGAATTGCGCGCAACCAAAGCCGCCATCGAAAGTGTAAAATTGGAACTCGCCGCGGCGGGAGAGTCGTTCAATCCAGATCTTCCGAGTGGGTGTCATGATCGAAACCCCGTCCGCTGCGGTCCTCATCGCGCCACTGGCTGACGAGGTGGACTTCCTTAGCGTCGGCACCAACGACCTTGTGCAGTATCTGCTGGCCGCTGACCGAATCAGTGGCGAAGCGGATTCCGCCTACGAACCGCTGCATCCCGCAGTTCTGCAGATGCTCGCCTCGTTGGCGACGACCGCCCGAAGCAAAGACACACCCATTTCTCTTGTGTGGCGAAATCGCCAGTGACCCGGTTTACACCGCCTTGCTGCTGGGGTTGGGATTTCGGCGCTTCAGTGTCAGCCCGGGGCGGCTGCTGGAGATTAAACACGCCATCCGTTCCATTGATTTGACCGCGGCCAGCGAGTTCGCTGCGAAATTCTGTCTTTGAGTTCCGAGCAAGACATCCGGGCACAGGTGCAGGAAGACTGGAGCCGCCGCCGACCCGTCTCGTCCCCGGACCTCCCTTCCGCGACGCCGCAACCGAACCACGCCTCCTGTCGTGACCCACAATGCAAATTCTCGGCGCTTTGAAACTCAGTCTGCCGACGCATCCTTGTCGTTTCTGAACTACACGATCGAGGGCGACCGCATCACCTTCGAGCACACGTTTGTCCCGGATAAACTTCGCGGAAAGGGCATCGCCGCGAACCTGGCTCGCGTCGCCTTGACCGAGGCGCGGCAGCGCCATTGGAAAGTCATCCCCCGCTGTTCGTATGTCGCCGGGTTCATCAAGCAATATCCCGAGTTTGCCGATTTGCTCGAACCGGAACTGCTGCCATGATCGCTTTCGATGCCGCGCACCAGGCCGTTCACTATCCGCCGGATCGGCGGTTTCGCATTTGGGTGCGTCCTTCCATTCTGGTGGTGGCTGGCGTGGTGATATTGAGTTTGATCGCGGCCGCGTGGACCGAGTTCGCCATAGTCGGCCTGCCACACATCGCCGTTCTGCCGGAAGCTGACAATCCCACAAGTCCGCACGGATTTCCCCTCTGGCTGCGGCTCTGTCATTTTTTGAATTTTTTCTTTTTGATGCTGCTGATCCGCAGCGGCCTCTCGATTCTGATGGATCATCCGCGCCTTTATTTCAACGATCACTGCACGCCGGGAAGCGAATGGATTCGCCTCACGCCGCTCAAGGTGCCTCGTGACCGGCTCTGGACCGCAAAAGACGATGCCCGCTACCTCACGCCACTGGTAAGCACACCCGGTTATCGTCACACCATTGGCATTGCGCGCGTCTGGCACTTCATCAACGTCCACGGGTTCATTCTCACGGGCGTTTTCTTTTTCGTCATGCTCTTCGTCAGCGAGCAATGGCGGCGGCTGATCCCGCATTCATCCGGAAATATTCGGCGCAGGCATGGACAACTGGGTGCATTATGCCACGTTCCATTGCCGTCCGAGCCCAACGGGTTCTATGCTTACAACGCCCTGCAACAACTGTCTTATTTCATCGTGGTCTTCGGGTTTGGTCCTTTGGCCATTCTGACGGGCATTGCCATGTCGCCCGCAGTGGTGAACCGCTTTCCGTGGTATGCGCGCATCTTTTTGGAGGACGGCAGACGGCCCGTTCGATCCACTTCCTCAACATGCTCGGCTTTGTGGGGTTTATCCTCGTGCATGTGGCTTTGGTCAGCATCACCGGTTTTGCCCGCAACATGAACCATATCGTGTGGGGCACCGACGATCTTCACCCACGAGGAATCATCCTGGGACTTGTCGCCATCGGAGCGGTGGTCTTTTCCTGGTGGGTGGTGCATTACCTCTCCTGGCATCACCCACGCAAGGTCCAGCACGCGTTGAAACTGGTCACCTATCCGATGCAGTTGCTCACCCTGAACCGGCTGGTTCCGCAGCAGCACTACACCTTGGATGACCTCTCCCCACATTTCTGGCCCAACGGGAAGATGCCGACCAGCGCCGAGTGGCGGCGGCTGGCGGAAAATGGTTTCCGGGATTACCGGCTGAAGGTTGGCGGATTGGTCGAGAAGCCGGTTGAACTTTCACTAGCGGACATCGCCAGACTCGGAGAAACCGAGCAGATCACCATGCACCACTGCATTCAGGGCTGGAGTGGGATAGCGCAGTGGGGCGGCGTTCCGATGAAGGCCATCATTGACCTGGTGCGTCCGAAACCCGAAGCCCGAACCGTGGTGTTTTATTCCTTCGGTGAAGCCCTTTATGGCGGCGCGTATTACGATACCCAGACCATCGAAAATACACTCAAGCCGCAATGCCTGATCGCTTCGCACATGAACGGACAGCCGCTGCCAGAGGTCTATGGCGCGCCCCTGCGGTTACGCGTTGAAAACCAACTGGGCTACAAAATGGTCAAATGGATTGAACGGATCGAGTTTGTCGAGTCGGAGAAAACCGTGGGCCAGGGCGAAGGCGGAAAGAATGAAGACGACGAATACTTCGATCTGCTGCCCAACATCTGACAAACCTGAACCGTGATGCAAAAACCAACCAAAGCCAGTGACGGCGTCGGGAAAACTTACCCGGCCGTTGCTTGCCGCTTTGAATTATGAAAGCACGAATCGAATACCAGAAAATCGCGCCCGCCGCCTTCCAGGCGATGTTGGCCTTTGAAACGTATGTCCGTAGTTGCGGTTTGGAACCGGCGCTGCTGGAACTGATCAAAATCCGCGCCTCGCAAATCAACGGCTGCGCTTACTGCCTGGACATGCACACCAAGGACGCGCGCGCCGCGGGCGAAAGCGAACAGCGCATCTACGCGCTGAACGCCTGGCGCGAGACGCCGTTCTTCACCGAACGGGAACGCGCCGCGCTGGCCTGGACCGAGAGCGGTCACGTTGGTGGCCGAACGCGCACGTGCCCGACGAGCGTCTACGAGCACGTGCGCCGGCATTTCTCCGAACAGGAGCTGGTCGAATCTCACCGCTGCCGATCGTCGCCATCAACGGCTGGAACCGATTCGCCGTCAGCTTCCGTTCCGTGCCCGGCACCTATCAACCGCCGCAGCACCAGGCGCAAGTTTCCAAATGAACCCAACCGAGCAACGCGCCAAAGCCGCCGCCTTTCGCGATCTCCATCACGGGCCGAAAATTCTCGTGTTGCCCAATGCGTGGGATTGCGTGAGCGCCCGGCTCTTTGAGCAGGCGGGTTTTTCCGCCCTGGCCACGACGAGTGGGGGCATCGCCGCCGTGCTGGGTTATCCGGATGGGCAACACATTCGTCCACACGAAATGCTGGCGCTGGTGGGCCGAATCGCGGAAACGGTTTCGGTGCCGGTGACGGCGGATCTGGAAGCGGGTTACGGCAAGACCGTCGCGGAAGTTGCGGAATTCATGCGACAAGCCATCAGCGCGGGCGTCGTGGGCGCGAATATCGAAGACAGCAGTGGCGCGGATCATCGGCTCGCCGATCTTGCGTATCAAGTTGAAGTCATCCAAGCGATTCGCCAGGTAGCGACGGACTGCGAAATTCCGTTTGTTGTGAACGCGCGCGTGGATGTTTATTTGCATGGAGGGGGCGACGAACCGGATCGTTTCGCCCAAGTCGTTCAGCGCGCAAAGGCGTATCGCGACGCGGGAGCGGACTGTGTGTTTCCCATCGGATTGAAAAATCGCGAAACCATCGCGCGCCTCGTTCCGGAAATCGGCTGTCCGCTAAACATCATGGCCGGGCCGGGTGCTCCGACGATTGCCGAACTGGAACAACTTGGCGTCCGGCGGGTGACTTTTGGCACCGGTTTGATGCGCGCGACCTTGCCGCTGATCCGCCAAATGGCGCAGGAACTCCGCGCCTCCGGCGGTTGCGATTCCATGGCGCAAACTGAATTCACCCACGCCGTGGTGAACCAACTCTTCAAACCATCGAGGCTTCATCCCGGGTTGCTCCCAATTTCATCGGGCGATGGACGATGCCATTTCACCGTCTTCGTTGATTCTGCAGCCGTCTCTGAACGGCCGCGTCTTTCCGGCGCCCTGCCAACCTTCGCCAATGACCGTATTCCCTAAAATTATCCAGGGCGGCATGGGTGTCGCGATCTCGAATTGGAAGCTCGCGCGGGCCGTGTCGCGTCTCGGGCAATTCGGCGTCGTGTCCGGCACGGGCATCGAGACGATGCTCGCGCGACGCCTGCAACTGGGCGATCCCGCGCGGGGCGATTCGGCGGGCGCTTGGCGCATTTCCCGTTCCCCGCCATGGTCGAACGCGTGTTGGCGGATTATTTCATTGAAGGCGGCAAGGCCGAAAATGCGCCCTTTCGCCTCGTCCCGAAAGCCTCGCTGAAGCCCGGCCCGCGTTTTGTGGAGCCGGTTGTTCTCGGCGCTTTCGTCGAAGTGTTTCTCGCCAAAGAGGGGCACGATGGTGCGGTCGGCATCAATCTCCTTGAAAAAGTCCAGCTCCCCACTTTGCCGGCGCTGTTCGGCGCCATGCTCGCGGGCGTGACTTGCGTGCTCATGGGCGCGGGAATTCCGCGCGCCATTCCCGGCAGCGCTGGACCGGTTGGCCGCCGGCGAAACCGCCGAATTGAAGATCGATGTCGAAGGCGCTCTTCCCGGAGAGGAATTCGTCTCCACTTTCGATCCGCAGGCATTCTGCGATGGCAACGTGCCGACACTCAAACGGCCAAAGTTCTTCGCGGTGATTTCCTCAGCCACGCTGGCCATGACGCTGTCGCGCAAATCCAACGGCCGCGTGGACGGCTTCATCGTCGAAGGCGAAACCGCCGGAGGTCATAACGCGCCGCCGCGCGGCTCCATGCAGCTCAGTGCCAAGGGCGAACCGATCTATGGCTCGCGCGATGTCCCGGAGCTGGAGAAAATCCGCGCGCTGGGGCTGCCGTTCTGGCTGGCCGGTTCCTACGGGCAGCCGGGAAAACTTGAAGAAGCCCTGCGCCTCGGTGCCGCCGGCATCCAGGTCGGAACCGCCTTCGCATTCTGCGAGGAATCCGGCCTTCAACATGAACTCAAGCAGCAGGCCGATCGGACTTTCCCGCGCGGGCCGGGCGGAAATCTTCACCGATCCGCTGGCTTCGCCCACCGGCTTTCCTTTCAAGGTGGCGGCGATGCCGGGCACGCTTTCCGATCCGGAAATTTTTGCGGCCCGTGAACGCATCTGCGACATCGGCGCGCTCCGGCGACCTTACCGCAAGGCGGACGGCACCGTCGGCTATCGCTGCCCCAGCGAGCCCGTTGAAGATTATGTGCGGAAAGGCGGACCCGCTGACGAAACCGAGGGGCGCAAATGTATCTGCAACGGGCTGATGGCCACCGCCGGCTTTGTGCAAGTGCGGTCCGAATCTGGAAATGAACCCGCACTGGTGACGGCTGGCAATGACTTCGGCCGGATTGCGGAATTCCTCCCGGCAAAAAAGAATTCATACACCGCCGCCGATGCCGTTTGTTGCCTGCTCGGCACCGGAGCGACCTGATTCTCCCAAAACAAAAATCATGAAACACGATCAACTCTATCTCCTCAAACACAACTTCCAGGATCAGGGTAAAACCTACTACTGCCCCGGCTGCGCCGAAATGATCGGCCTCCTCGAATTTTATCCCGCGCTCAAACCGGGCATTGAAATTCACTACGTGGATTTTGCGCGGCCGCGGCCGGAGCTGGTTTCACTGCTGGGCGAGGCCAATCAAGGTTGCCCGGTTCTGGTGCTCGCAACCGTGCCGCAAAATCCTCCCGCGCACCTCAAGGTGCAACATGCCAACGGCCGCGCGTTCGTCGCGGACCCACGGGAGATCGGCGAATATCTCGCCCACGTCCACGGCATTGGGATTCCGCATTGAGGCACCGACGACAAGCAGGAAAGACCATGGCTAACGCGAATAGGCCGTCGCTATGAACTCATAGCCGGACCAACGCGTGCTGCGCACCACCTTGCGGCAAGAATGCTGTAATGGCGCATCGAAGCTCGTCTATGATTTGTCGTATTCTCATCTTGTGGTTGTTCGCGACAGTGCTCGCGGTTTCCCTGGCTCGCGCCGAGACCGCATCGGTTCAAACCGCCTGGCGGCTGCTCGACTATATCGCGGTTGATTATCCGGGGGCGGTTCATGATGGCGCGGTGATCAGCGAGGCAGAGTTTGCGGAGATGACCGAGTTCGCGGCGTCGGCTCACGAGCGGATCAATGAGTTGCCCCCGTCCAGCGCGCGCGCCGATCTGCAACACCGGGCGGTAGCGCTGCAAACCCTCATTGCCAACAAAGCTCCCGCCACGACCGTCGCGGCGACGGCGCGCACGCTCGCGGCCGATCTCATCAAGGCCTATCCGATAACGCTCGCACCGGTGAAGCCGCTCGATTTCGCACGCGGGCAGACGCTCTACACGCAGAACTGCCTGAGTTGCCACGGCGCGAACGGGGACGGTAATGGTCCGGCTGCCCTTGGGCTGGTCCCGCCGCCGATCGCGTTTACCGACAAACATCGCGCCCGCGAACGAAGCGTGTTCGCGCTTTATCAGGTGATCGAGCAGGGCATCCCCGGCACCAGCATGGCCAGCTTCGGCGTGTTGCCGCCCGAGGATCGGTGGGACCTGGCACTTTATGTCAGTGCCTTTGCGTTTCCCGAAAGCGCCGCGGACGAAGGCCGGCGAATCTGGCAGGAGAACGCGACGCTGCGCGCCGACATCAATCTGGAAAAACTGGTGGGCCTGACTCCGGCTTCGCTCGCGAACGAAATCGGCGAAACCAAGGCGGATGCCATCACCGCCTATCTGCGTCGCCATCCGGCCGCCGTGCAGGAACCCGCAATCAACGACCGGTCCGCTCACGCTGGCCCGCACCCGCCTGGACGAGGCGTTGACCGCCTACGCAACGAAGGTGCTCGCAAAGCCGCCGCCGACCTGGCGCTGTCGGCCTATCTCGACGGTTTTGAACCGGTCGAACCGATGCTAGCCGTGCGCGACAATGCGCTCAAGATTCGCATCGAAGGCGCGATGGGAACGTTGCGCGCCAACATTGCCAAAGGGCTGCCCCGGACGAAGTCCGTAAACAGGCGGCGGCGCTCAATACGCTGTTGCCCGAGGCGGAAGCCGCGCTCGCGCGCCACGAAGCGTCGGCCGGATCCAGCTTCTTCGGCGCGTTCACGATCCTGCTGCGCGAAGGGCTGGAAGCGCTTCTGATCGTCGTCGCGATGCTCGCCTTTCTGCGGAAGGTGGAGCGCGAAGGATGCGCTGCCTTACGTCCACGGCGGTTGGATCGCGGCGCTGGTGGCGGGTGGTTTGACATGGGGCGTCGGCACCTATCTCATCGGCATCAGCGGCGCCAGTCGGGAGTTGACGGAAGGTTTCGGCTCCGTCCTGGCCGGCGATTATCCTGCTCTGGGTGGGCGTGTGGATGCACGCGCAAGAGCAACGCCAGGCCTGGCAATGCTATGTGTCTGGATGAGCTGAATCACGCGCTCAAGCGCCGCTCCGCATGGTTCCTGTTCGGGTTGTCCTTCATCGTGGTCTATCGCGAAGTGTTCGAGACGATCCTGTTCTACGCCGCGATCTGGAATCAGGGAAATAGCGGCGCGGTGCTGGCGGGCGGAGCGACGGCGGTGCTTGCTCTGTTGGCGGTGGCTGCGGTGATGCTGCGCTACGGGCGCCTGCTGCCCATTGGCAAGTTCTTCGCCTACAGCTCGGTGCTGATCGCGCTGCTGGCCGTCGTGCTGACCGGCAAGGGCGTCGCAGCGTTGCAGGAAGCCGGCTATCTGCCGATCCATCCGCTGGCGAGTTTTCCGCGGATCGAGATTCTCGGAATGTTTCCGACGCGCGAGGGCATCATCGCTCCGCTGGCAATGGTGCTCTTCCTGGCAATCGGTTTCGGCTATAATCATCGTCTGGCGCAAAGGGCCGCTCCGCCAACGAATTGACCCATCGGCCCGGCCGGTGGGCGGATCAAAACATGAACTCAAATCATGCGCTTTGAAGAACTGACCGAACAACGACTGCTCGATCTTTACCGGGCGCGTTTCGGGGAGCACGTGCCACTGCTGCTGCGGCAGGATGTGCGCGGCTTTCGCGTTCGTCGCCCGGTGTGACTCGGACGTGCGTTGCCGCCGGAGACATCTCGGATTCGGTTTTCAAAAAGCCAATCTCATTCCGTTTCAAACCGCATTCTGAAGTCGTCGCTGGAATTAATTGTTCCCCATTGCAAAACCGAACAAGTCAGCCGATAATGGACCATCAGTCACGATGAAACCAACAACTCCAACCAAATCCGATGGATTTTTTGGCAGTCAGTTCGAAAATGTCCTGGAACTTATCAGCTACCAGGACGGTGCCATTCCCAGCCGCGCTGGTCAGGAAGGCAACTGGTAACGTCGCCCTGTTCGCCTGCGACGAAGGCCAGGGCTTGAAGCCGAGCACACCGCTCCCTTTGATGCGCTCGCGCAGGTGCTCGAAGGAGAGGCTGAAATCACGATCTCCGGCCAGCCCCACCGGCTGCAAGGTGCCGAGATGATTCTCACGATGATTCGTTCCTGAAACCACAACCAAAAAGCAATCAAACCATGAAAAACAACTTGAAAATCACCTTGGCTGCTGCGGCCATGCTGACCGCTGCGTTGCTCGCCTCTCAATCCGCACAAGCCCATTGCGACAGCCTCGATGGCCCGGTC
>CAWBHS010000012.1:0-63346 GCA_963788655.1 uncultured Verrucomicrobiae bacterium
ACAGTTCATGAACTCCGGGTGCGGGCATTTGAATCAGCCCAACAAGCGGATGCACGCGAACCGCCGCCCCGAGTTTCGGGTCGGACGCGATGGCTATTTGGACGCTGGATTCGCGCCAGCGCCCGTTTTCGGCGGCGGTCGGTGATCCTTGTCGTTCGGCTGCACATGATGCCGCCGCCTTGTGGAAAGACCGGCAGCCGATGAAAAGAACATTTCGAACGCGACGAGAAGTTCGATTGTGCATGTGGCTATGCGCTGTTCTTGGCTGCTTGAGTGCTGTTTACTGGTACTGAGCTTTGGTCCGGCGTGGCGCATGTATGCGACTGGCCACATGAGTCAATCCACATTTCTTTCAGCGTACGATCCGTTGTTATCGCTAGTCGAACACGAACATTGTCCGACTGCGATCCGGCAGGTGTTTGATTGGTACGCACGTCTATGTAATGATTGGAGGCCGGTGTCTCCGGCAAAGGCACGCGATAATAAATCCTAGGCCATCGCTGCGGGTGAGCGCGGTGAGGTCGTATTGAGACCGGAGGTTCAAGGCACCAGGATTGGAGCATGAAAACGAACATGCCTAACAATGAAGGGTGGAGACGAACTGCCGGCTCGCCCGTCCGCTCAACGCTGAGCGGCGACTCGAGAGTGCCTCGTGCATTCCACCGGTTCTGTCGGCGGCGGTCGCTCACCCCAATTGTTGGGTTAACAAATGAAGCGAATTGAGAATTGCACAATGAATCGAAAAGAGTTCCTCGAGCTTTCGGCGGGCATCATCGGTGGACTTGGCATTCCCGGAGTAATCGCGGACTCCGCCCGAGCCGCGGAAACCGAATCGAGCAATGGCGCCGCCTTGGACGATTCCTATCTGGTGAGAGGTCTAACGGGAATGGTTCGGGCCGAGGGCTGGTTCGATGCTCATTGGGGGGCGGGCGTTCTCGCTGGCTATTATTTGTGCCGGGACAACCACCTTGGCGAAGAAGCCCTGGCGACGCCGCTGCCGGATTTGCCGGCCACGCTGTATCTGGAGTTCGCGCGCAACGGCAACCGGAGCCGGTTCGAGGCCCGCCACAAAGCCCGTCGCCAAATGCTGCATTACCTGATCCTCGCTGAGTGTGTCGAGGCCCGGGGCCGGTTCCTTGATGCCATCGCCAACGCGGCGTGGGCGATTTGCGAGGAATCGTCGTGGTGTTATCCGGCGCATATCTCCGCGCAGGCCGCCGGGGGCGGTTTGCCGGATGTCAACGAACCGATCGTGGACCTGTTCGCGGCGGAGACGGCAGTTTCACTGAGCTGGACGTTATACCTGCTCGACGACGAATTGGACCTGGTTTCGCCACGCCTGCGCCCGCGCCTCGCCCAGGAAATTGACCATCGCATTCTGACGCCATTTCTCGAACGCGATGATTTTGGCTGGATGGGTTTCTACCAGGTTACCCGCACCCATCGGCCCAATAATTGGAATCCCTGGATCAATGCCAGCGTGCTCACCGCTTCGCTGCTGGTGGAACCGGTGGCTACGCGCCGCGGGCAACTGGTCCACAAAGTCCTGCGCAGTGTTGACCGGTTCTTGCTGGCTTACCCGGCGGACGGCAGTTGCGACGAAGGGCCCGGTTACTGGGGGACACGCCGGCGGTTAACCAAGGTTTGGGGGCCCCGAATGAACCGCATTTTGCTCGAAGCCAAAGCGCCAAGAACGCAGGGAACATCGAATATTCGCATCAAGTTGGACCCTTAAACTGAATTCGACCTTATGCAGACCACTCGCCGACAATTCCTTACCGCTGCCGCCGCCACCGCTGGAGCCTTGCGTCTGAGCTCGCTCGCTCGTGGGGCGGAGAACTCCAAACGTCAGTATCGCGCCGCCGTCATTGGCCGAACCGGCGGCGGCGACTATGGGCATGGCTATGAACGGATTTTTGCGGGACTGAACAACGTCGTCGTCGAGGCCATCGCCGATGAAAACGCGGAGGGATTGCAGAAGGCCGCCGAACGCTCCGGCGCGAAACGGACGTATCGCGACTACCGGGAAATGCTCGAACAGGAGAAACCCGACCTGGTGAGCATTGCCCCGCGCCTTCCGGATTGTCATCCGGCGATGGCGCTGGCGGCCATCAAGGTCTGTCGCGGCATTTTCATGGAGAAACCGTTTACCGAAACGCTCGCGGAAGCCGACGCCATCCTGGCGGCCGCCGAAACGAAAGGCGTTAAAATCCAGCTCGCCCACAACCGTCGGTGGACGCCGGATTTTGTTCGGGCCAGGGCATTGATCGCCGAAGGATTCCTGGGGCAAGTCCGACAAATCCGTTGCCAGGGCAAGCAGGATTCGCGCGTTGGCGGCGAGGACATGATCGTGCTGGGCACGCATGATTTTGATTTCATGCGGTTCTGTTTCGGTGATCCGCAATGGTGTCAGGCCAGCGTTACGATGGGTGGTCGCGACATCACCCGTGCCGACGTCCATCGGGGTCACGAACCCATTCTGGTGGCTGGCGACACGATCCACGCGTTGTTCGCGTTCCCGCAAAACATCATGCTGCACTGGAGTTCGGTGAAAACGACCGAGGAATGGGGCGGCCCGCAGCGGGGACGCTGGGCCTTCGAAATCATCGGCACCCGGCGCATCCTGGCATACCAGGACGGGTTCGGCTTCGCGTATCTCGATTCCCCGTTCCTGGCCCACAAAGATGATCGAGGCAAATGGCTGCCGCTACCAGAGCCGAAAACCTTTGCGTGGCCCGACCACGAGCGGCATCCGATTAAGAGTCTGATTCACGCCCTCGAGACGGACACACAATCCATCTGCAGCGGCGACGACGGACGCTGGACCATCGAAATGTTGGCCGCCGTTTACGAATCGCAGCGAACGCGAGCGCGGGTGAGTTTTCCCTTGGCCGATCGCACCAATCCATTGCTGCGAATGTGATGTGCCAAGGGTAGTAACTAGCGTTCGATCTGGAACGACGTGGAATCAGCCGCGCCAGCGTTGGGAGTGCGCGCCCGGCTTGCCGGTGCTTTCTCACCGGCTGGCCACCGCGGTTGAGGCACCCAGCAATCGTCCCACCGCCTTGGCGCAACGAATGTCGGTGGCGCGGGCCAGGCAATGGACGCCCCGGACGAACCCAACGGATGGCCTAGCCGCCGGACTAGGAATTTTGCTGGCCCGCCGTTGCTTGAATCTTTAACCACGCTCCGATTTTCGCCGGATTGCTGAAGCACTACGGATGTTTAGGTTAAAGGGTCTGAAAGATGGACCTGAAAACTGCACGTAGATAATGCAGACAAACGACGGAACAATGGGAAAAGAGGATGCGGCACGTCTGGCAGTCACCAGCGGAATGATGAGATCGTTGCTGCTGGTGAGTTTGCTTGTTTCGCTGATCAATGCTCCGGCTCTCGTGGTTGTGCGGGCTAGCGCGGTCAACACGCCGCCGGTGGCAGGATTGGATACGCTTGGCACCAGCGCGAATACCGCGGTGGACGCGCCGGTGGTAAAGCTGCTCGCCAACGACACCGACGCCGACGGCGATCCCTTGACGCTGGTGACGGCCGGACCGCTAAGCACCAACGGCGCGGTGGTGGCGCTGAAAGGGGAGTATGTGACGTACTCTCCGCCAAAGGACTTTATCGGCGAGGATCGTTTCACCTACGTCATCACCGATGGGCAGGGCAGCAATGGGCAGGGCACGGTGGTGGTAACCATTCGACCGGCAGGCGCTCCGTCGCCCAACCGGGTGTCCATCACCTTAACCTCCACGGGCAAACTGCTCCGTTTTACCGGCGTTCCAGGCCAGGCCTATTTCTTTCAACAAACCACGGCAGTCCCCGGCTCCTGGACGACGCTTTCGCCCCGTTTAGTGGCGGATGCGTCCGGATCGATCGAATACGAAGACCTGTTGAATCCCGCGCCAGCCCGGCGGTTTTACCGAACGGAGTTGGCTCCCTAACCTTCAACCAGAGATACTCATGAACAGACAACGCAATTTTCTCGTCGCCGTTGGCGCCGGCTGGCTTTTGTTCTCCTCGTTACCCGCGCTCGCGACCACCATCACTGACACCACCCGTTTTGATGTAAATTCGGTGGTGCCCGACAACGATCCCAAAGGAGTCGTTGACGAGCGCACTTTGACGTCCGCCGTCCAGTCCCTCAGTGGCCTGCAGGTGACACTGCAAATCGCTGGCGGCTACAACGGTGATCTGGTGGTGTGCCTGACGCGCGGTTCGCAAACCGTGGTCCTGGTAAACCGGCCCGGACGCACCAGCGGGATCGAATACGGGTATTTCGACAGCGGTCTCGACGTGACCTTCGCCGATGACGCCGCCAGCGGCGACATTCACAACTACCACGCGGTGGTGAACCCCGCCGGCGCTTCGTTGACGGGCACCTGGCAGCCGGATGGTCGCGATTTGCTTGCCCCGAGCATCGGGGCGGGCTTCGCTCCCACAGGAGCCATGGATACCACCCCGCGCATCGGTTCGCTGGCGGATTTTAACGGAATGAATCCCAACGGCGTGTGGTTCCTGTACGTGGCTGACCTTTCCGCTGTGGGAACTCCCACCATCATTAACTGGGGGCTCACCGTGAGCGGCGATCCCGTGTCCGTGCCGGACCGAAGCCGCACACTGGTCCTGTTTGCCCTGGCGCTCGGGGCAATGTTGCTTGGCCGCCGCCAAGTCAGCTTCCGTCATCGCTCTTAGTAGAGGAGGCCGGAGCCGGAAGGGCGGACTTGAACCGACCGCAGTGGTCAATGTCCGTTTCACGGCTTCAGGCCCCTCAACGAACCGGACGAGCAGAATCCCACATCCGGCTCTCCGAGCACCTTCATCACATTGCTTCATCGCGCCTTCACGGGCCGGGTCCAGCCCGCCTTCAAAGGCAGCGGCCTCAGGCCATCGAAGGTAGGCAGCGGCTTGTCCGGATAGTCCGTCCAGAGCGCTCGGGCGCCGTCCTGTTTGATTCGGCGCCGTAGGACAGGCGTCTCGTCCGTCTCGAATCGCCAAGCACACCCGCCCCTGAGGGTGTCCGGGAGAGACTTCCTACGCCGCGGTGCAAATCGATAGTTGGCAGTCGTTCGGACCGGCGGGACTCCGGTCCTATTGAATCGTCACGGTTCAACCGCAATGAGACGAAGTGCATAAAGAACGTGAGTGAGTATCTTTGCGCGCTTCGTGTCCTTGGTTTGCTTTTCGAAGTCCGCTTCGTCGCTACGGCACAATTTCCGGTTTGGCCGTCTCGCCTTCGATCTGCGCCGGCAAACGCCAGACGTGGGTGCCATCCCGGTCGGTGAAGTAGAGCTGCGAGGCGGAAGGCTGGCGTGCATGCCCGTCAGCCCACAAGGCGTAGAATTCCGGCTGCGCGTTGAGCGGGCGCCGGGCGTAGGTGTGATTGAACGGACTGTCGTGGGTGAGTTGCCTGAGTTTCTTCCAATGCGCGCCCTGGTCGTGGCTGATCCACATCACCATTTCGCCGCCGGGATTGTACGGCTGGGGACCAGTAGCGGTCGGGGCGATAATGCGCCAGGTGCCGTCCGCCTCCAGGTAAAGCGAGCCATGATCGTAATTGTTGTCGGACGTGGTCACGTCATGCACTTCCCACGCGGTGCCTGTCCAGCGAATGGTATTCCATTGGCGCGGTCCATTTTGCGGGCCGGAGGCATAACCCTTGGCTCGTCAGAAACAGAATTACGGGCCGACCTTTGGCGTCGAAATTCAGGTCTTTCAAATACACCAATCGGCTCTCACGCACGGAATCGTAGATGAGGGCGGCATTCTGAGCATTGGTCAGGGGCAAGGCAACCGGCGTGTCCGCGGCAGTGCTCCACGTGGCCCCGAAGTCAGCGGTTTCGAGATAATAAATGTTGGCCCGGGCGTTGAGACCCAGCGGTGAAGGATGAAAATCCAGGGCCGTGGCCAAGCGTCCCCCGTGCGGCCAACTGATCTGGTAGTCACCTTGGGCGATGGCTGCCAGCGCGTGCGGCGAAGACCATTCGCGCCCGTCGCGGCTGGTCACCCATCCGAGGCAACGTTGCGCTTTGACATCCAAGCCTGCGCCGCCGTAACGGGTATGCAGGAAGACAAAGCCCTTGTCCTTCAGATACCATGCTTGCGGATACGAGAAATTGCCGGTGAACACCCGCTCGAACTCGTCGATGGAATACGGCTTGGTGCTGCGATGAATGTAGGAGGGCCGCGCGGTGCCGTGCGAGGGCGAAAAGACCCACAGGTAGCCGTCGGCGTCCACCGCCAATGTCGGATTGTCATGCGCGTCACTGGTATGCTTGTTCAGCAGGATCCGCGGACGCGGCACCGTCCCGGTGGCATGATCGAACCAGGAAACAATATGCAAGACTTCCTGCCGATCGGCGGCCTCGCGCGCCGTCGTGCCGCCATACACGAAAAACGTTTTGTTCACTTCCGGACAATAAACGGCGATGGGCTCGTGCTGCTGCGGATACGTAGCCATGCCGCCGCTGTATTTGTAGCGATACTCATCTTTGGACGGCTGGTTGTAATACCAAATCCCGCGATAGCCATCGGCTTGGGGTAACACCCGAATGGTGTTCGTGTCACGAAATTCCAAGCGCACCGGGCCGAGCAATCCAGAACGCATCAGGGGATCGTCGGAAGCAAAGCCCTGATACGCTTTGAGGGTGCGCGGGCCTTGCTGGAGGGCCAGGTTGGACTTGGTTATTCGCCGGGCCGGCGGCAGCCCCGGCATCGCCGATGAGCCGGTTGACCCAAGTGTTGACAACATCAATCTCGAGTTCGTTCCGACCCGGCACAGCGGCGCCTGACAGTTCCACGTTCCACGGATCGGTCCACACGATGCCAAGGTCTTTGCCGTTCAACCGCACTTGGGCAATGCACCTGACTTCGCCGAGTTGGAGGTGGCTGGCGCGCCGGGCTTCGTCGGCAGTCAGCTCGAAGGTCTTCCGATACGTGGCGCGGCCGGAGAAAAACCGGATGCCGTCATCGGGGTTTTGGTCCCATGGAATGAGCTGCGCAAACACGGCGGACTCCGGCGCTCCGCGGCCGGGCTCGAAGTGCAGGGTCCACGGTCCAGTCAAAGTTGCTTCCGTCGAGCGCGGCGGCGCTGGCGGCGTGAATGCAGGCGGCTGCCCAGGTTGGCGGAAGACCACGAACATTGAACCGTTTTCCGGCAGCGTCAGCGGAACAATCGTGCACGACCGTCGTGGGTCACCCGCCAATTGGCCGCAGTGGTGATTGTGCCATTGACTGCATTCCAAAACTCCGCCTGCTTGCCGGCTACGCGGAAGGTGCATTCGACGGCCCCATGACCGGAGACGAAGTAGATGTCGGTACCGCCGGCCCGACGATGGGTGTAGTCGCAAGGACCTTCAAAATCCGGCGCGAGGTGTTTCGCGTTCAACGCCTCGTCCAAATCCAGCGCGTTGTTCCAAAGCTTATCCGCCAGGCGGCGCACTTCGGTATCGCACGCTGGATAATTGGCGAGTCCGGGAGCACGTTCCGGTTTACGCTGACCAAAGACCACCGTGGCGCCGGCCTGCTTGAGCGCAGCAATTTTGCGCAACGCTGGAGGTGGGACGGTTTCGTCATCCAAATCCACGACCAGGACGCGATAGCTCATGCCGTCCGGTAGCACCAGGTTACCGTTCGTGACGGCCATTCGATTGAGCAACACTTCGGTATCAATGAGGTCATAGGTATAGCCCGGTGGCAGGCGCAATGTAGCCCGCGAACTCCAATTGGAACCGCGCCCCCAGTGCTGATACGTCCGATCCCCAACGTAGGCGCATACGTCGCTGACAAACTGACCCTGCCGCAGCATGAATTGGCAACGCGCCAGATAGCCGAGGAACGGCCCGGCCAGCGGGAACCACGTCACGTTGCGGTTGATGTGAGTGCCGGCGAAATACTCGCTGCCGGGCTTTCCGAATTCCGGTGGCGAACAGGTGAACGTGTGCCAAATAAACTGATTGATGCCGTCGCAGAAGGCCGCGTCGGCAAACGGTTTCAACGCCGCGGGATAAGCCGACCAGTGCCGGGTCATGTGCGTGAACGCCTCGGTGGCCGCGAGTCGTTTGCCGTAAACGTGCGCGGTCATGGCTGGCGGACGGTTCATTTCCTGCCGACGCTTGATCGGATACCCGGTGAACCAAAATTCACCCTGCGGCATGTCGTTCCGGCCCAGGAACGCCAGTTGGTCGGCCTCCCGGAACGAGGCAAGTCGGCGGTTCCACGGGCCACCGGATTCGGAGTGCCATTGCAAGCCGGCTTGATGACACAAGTCCTGCATGGTGCCGTAAAAGTTGTTGCGAAAGGTGTCACCAAGCGTCTGATAATAGTCGTGCAGAAAACGCTCCGATTGCTCGCGGCTTTTCAGGGTGAAGCCCGCCAGCACGGGCAACCAAGGACGCAATTCGTAACCGCGATACTTGGCGAACTCCCGCTCGAGCGCCAAGGTCCACGTCGGCACGGCACCCTCCCAACTCACGCTGTAGAAATGCGTCAGCGTGGTGCCGGCCAGTGGTCCGGCATCGTTCAAGATCGTCCGCCCCATCCGTTCGAAATGGCGCTCGACCGCTTGCGGGTCCAGCACGTCCACGTCGTATTCGTGCCCTTCCATGGTAACGCATCCAAACCGGAGCAATGACCACGTCCCCGCCGGCACATTCCAGACCAGGCGGCCTTGCGCATCCACATTGGCGGTCAGATCCACCACTTCCGTAGCGGCATCCAAAGAAGGAAGCCGGGACGTAACTTCGTTCCAATTATCCGCCCCTGTGGCTGTTGAGGCCGGGCCGTTGCCCCGGATTGCCATTAGCGCCACATCCCAAAACCGCTTTCCCGATGGACGCTTCAATTCGTAGCTCAATCGCTGCGGTCCTTGCACGGTCGCGGCGGACCAGATGAGTCTCTTGGGCGCGTCGTCGCCGACCAGCCATGGTCCTTTGAGCGCCCCGGCGCAACTGCTCAGATTGATGCTCACCTGCAAGTCCAAGCGGTGCGCTTCAGTGAGCGTGTGCTTGACCATTCGCTGCCATTGCGGGCTCATGAACTCCATCTTGCTCGGTGGCATGACCACGTGATTCTGGTCGTCATGATAGCCGCGGGCGTCGAACATGAGGAACCCGCCAATGCCTTGCGCCCGCATCGCTTCCAAGTCGCGTGTAATGGTGCGCTCGTCCACGTTGCCGTTGAGCCACCAGTAATACACCCACGGCCTGTCCGCCTCGGGCACGTGACGGAAACCTTGTTCCAACGAAACCGTTTCGGCGCGCGTGCCGGTCAGCGAAAGCGCCAGCAGGAAGATCAACAATAGCCTGGTTTTCATAGGTCACTAATTCGGTCTGCGCCGAAGTTTGTATTACAATTCAGGACTCAAAGCCACAGGGTTTTCCGCATGAGCCGTCGGTCGGCGCACCGGCGTTGTCGAGCGCCGCCTTCCCCCTCACCCCAGCCCGCTCCCTCAGGGAGAGGGAGAATCACCCTCCGCTGGTTTGAAATGTTCGACGCGTTCGGTTCTTCGTTCGGCCTTTGGGCGAACAGACAAACAGCGGAGATTGCAGTTGGTTCTTGCGAACATCTCGCATCGGCCGACTGCTGTTCCCTCTCCCCGGAGAGAGAGGGAGAATCGATGACCCCACTTCTGAAAACACGATGTCCCTTGGTTTCCGTAGCGGACCTCCATCTGTTCCCTCTCCTTGGGGAGAGGGTTAGGGTGAGGGAGAAGGAGCCGATTGAATATCACCATGCGTAGTCCATCCCAAGCTCTCATCAGTACTCCTTGGTCCAGGCCCTGTCGTCTATCCGGCAGTCTGCGCCGTATGAACGCGGCCCAGCGCCGGCACCCCGGCACCAACTTGATTTTCCCCACCCCACAAGTAAACTGTTCCCATTCATGCCCAAACTATTTGCTAGCCGGCCTGTAGCGGCTTTTCTCGTCGCTGGTGTTTATCTTGGCTCCATGGCTGCGCATGCGCAATTCGTGCCCAGCGATGTGGGCACGACGGTCGCGGGATTTCAGGATGACTTCAACGGTACCGCGCTCAATCCTTCCTGGGTGGCGCGTGGACAAAACGTGTTCTCGGTCAGCGGCGGCATGCTGCACGTCACCAGCGCCAGTGGTGATCCCAACCATTTGCTATACGAAGCCGCCGGTTACAACAATTCCGTGCAGGAAGTGCTCGCCCGCATTCGCGTGACGAGCTTCGGCACCGGTGATCCAGCTCGCACGGGCGTGGCCGTTGCGGTTGATCCGAGCAGCAGCCAGGGCATCAATCTGCACTTGCGCGACGAGCCGAATCCGGGACAGCGGCACGTCGAATTTCTGGATGATGCGCGCGCGTGGGCGGTCGAATATTCGCTCAACTGGCAAAACAACACGTGGTACTGGATGCGTCTGCGCCACGAGCCGAATGCCGCGTCCCTGGGCGGCGCGAACGATGTGTTCGGCAAGGTTTGGTTGGCCGATGGCAGTCAACCGGAACCCACCGCGTGGCAAATGTCCTGGGATTACACACCCGCCAGCAGCGCCCGGACGGGCTTCGCCGGCATTACCGCCGGCAGTCTCGGTGGCACCGCCGAGTTCGATGTCGATTACCTTCTGATCAAGGCTTCCGGTTTGCCCAGCATACACGTGGCGCCCAGTTCCTTTGTCCAAATTCCGGTGAACATCACCAACCAGCCGCCAGCCAGCCAAACCCTGGTGGAAGGCACTCCGGCAACCTTCAGCATCGGCGTGGAGGGTAATCCGCCACCGACATTACAATGGTATCACGACGATCTGGCCATTCCCGGTGCGACCAATGCGGCCTATACAATTCCATTTCTGCAACTCAGCAACACCGGCGTGTATCACGTCGTCGCCCAAAATGTCGTCAGCAACATTCAGCACACCGCCACCAGTAACGACTCGGTGCTGACGGTGCTCCCCGATGACGGACCGCCGTCGCTGGTGTTGGTGCAGGCGTTGGGCTTGACCCAGGTCCAGGTCACCTTCTCGGAACGCATGGCCGCCGACACCGTGACCAACCAGGACAATTTTCAAATCACCAATAGCACCGAAACAATCACCATTGCGGACGCTGTGCTCGATGCGACGCAAAGCAACGTGGTGCTGAACGTGAGCGCCATGACCGAGGGCGTCACGTACATGCTGGTCGTGAACAACGTCACCGATGCCGCCAGCGGACGGAATCTCATTGCGCCCGATACCCGCACGAATTTCACGGCCATTTCGTTTGCGCGCGCCGCGGTGGGCAATCCGCAGCCGGCCGGCGGGACCGTCGCCGTACCCGGTGGTTTGAATGTTACGGGCGGCGGTGCGGACATTGGCGACACGGCGGACCAGTTTCAGTTCAGTTACCAGCCACGCACCGGCGATTTCGATGTGAAGGTCCGCGTGGACTCGCTGTCGCTGGCCGATGCATGGTCGAAGGCGGGGCTGATGGCGCGGGAAGACGTGAGTGCGGGTTCACGTTTTGCGGGAACGATGGCGACGCCGACGATCAGCGGTTCCTATTTTCAATATCGCACCGCGCCGAACGCCGCTGCGGTGCAAACCGGTTCGTTCCCGGTGAATTATCCAAACACGTGGCTCCGGCTGAAGCGCGCGGCCAATCAATTCACGAGTTATGCGGGATTCGATGGTGAGAACTGGACCACGCTCGGATCCGCCTCCATTTCGATGCCGGCGACGGTGCTCCTGGGCTTTGCCGTGTCGAGTCACAACACGAACCAGACAGCAACGGCGGCATTCCGGGATTTTGCCAATGTCACCACCGCTACCGACAGCACCGCGCCGTTGCCGGTGGAATCGCTGGGCCAATGCAGTCGGCGCACCAGTCTGGTGATTTCGGAAATCATGTATAA
This sequence comes from uncultured Verrucomicrobiae bacterium, assembly GCA_963788655.1. Lineage (GTDB taxonomy): Bacteria > Verrucomicrobiota > Verrucomicrobiia > Limisphaerales > JAFGQR01 > JAFGQR01. The sequence goes on from CAWBHS010000012.1 coordinate 11,854, forward strand.
TCCGCTCGACCGCCCCGACGGGAAGAATCTCGAATTTGTTGAGCTGTTCAATTCCCTCAGCACAGCGGAAGACCTCAGTGGCTGGCGGCTCGATGGTGACGCCGATTTTAACTTCCCCCCCGGCACGGTGATTCCCGCCGGAGGGTTCCTGGTGGTGGCCCAATCGCCCGCCGACGTGGAGGCGGTTTATGGGATTACCGGGGTGTTGGGACCATTTTCGAACACGAACAGCCTCCCCAATTCGCGCGGCACGATTCAACTCCGCCACCGGACCGGTGCCGTGTTCCTCGAAGCGCACTACGATACGGTGAGGCCCTGGCCGGCTGCGGCCGACGGCGCCGGCCATTCGCTGGTGCTGGCGCGTCCATCCTACGGCGAAGGCGAGGTCGAAGCGTGGGCGGCGAGCGACGCCGTGGGCGGTTCCCCGGGCCGGCTCGACCCGGTAACGGTCGATCCGTTGCGGAACGTGATGATTAACGAGTTCCTGGCGCACACGGATGATCCGCAAGTGGACTACGTCGAACTTTACAATCACAGCAACGTGCCGGTGGACATTTCGGGCTGCTACCTGACTGATGCACGCACCACGAACAAGTTTACCATCCCGGCGGGCACGGTGCTGGCGCCGGGCAGTTTTGTCTCGTTCGATCAAAACGAACTGGGCTTTGCGCTGAGTGCCGGCGGCGAGACGATTTACTTCCGCAATCCGTCGAACACACGGGTGCTGGATGCCGTGCGTTATCGGGCCGCAAGCTAACGGTGTGTCCTCGGGCCGGTTTCCGGATGGCGCGCCTACGTTCAGCGAACTGGCCACGCCCACACCCGGCGCCAGCAACAGCGCGTTCCTCGTCCGGGATCTGGTCATCAACGAACTCATGTATGCGCCGATCTCGGGCAATAGCGATGACGAGTATGTTGAACTCTACAACCAGGGCACCAGCGCCGTGGACCTGGCCAACTGGCGCTTGGAAGGCGGCATTAATTTTACGTTCCCGGCCACCGCGTCTATTTCGGCGCACGGCTACCTGGTGATTGCGCGCAATGCCGCCTGGTTGATGCCGCGTTATCCCAACCTCGACGCCAACAATACCGTGGGCGATTATTCCGGCAGCCTGGCCAACAGCGGGGAACGCGTTGCCCTGGCGATGCCCGAAGCTTCGACCACGACCAACCACAACGTTGTCATCACCAACTTCGATTACATCGTGGTGGACGAAGTAACCTATCGCGACGGGGGCCGTTGGGGCAAATGGTCCGATGGCGGGGGCAGCAGCCTCGAATTGATCGATCCACGCGGCGACAATCGCCTGGCCGCGAATTGGGCCGACAGTGATGAAACCGCCAAGGCTCCGTGGAAGACGGTTTCCGTGACCGGTGTACTCGACAACGGCAATGTCTCCGCCGACCAACTCCAGGTGTTGTTGCAAGGACCGGGGGAATGTCTTATTGACGATGTGGAAGTGCGCACAGCTACCGGGGTAAACGTAATTGCCAACTCGACTTTTGAAAGCGGGGCTGCCAACTGGACCGCGGAAGGCACGGAGGAACAATCCGGGCTGGAGCCTACCGAAGGGTATGGCAGTACGCGCTCGTATCATGTTCGCGCCAGTGATCGCGGCGACAACCAATTGAACCGCATTCGCACTCCGTTAACCACCGCGCAACCCTCCGGCGTCACCGACACCATCAACGCCAAAGTCCGCTGGCTGCACGGGCATCCGGAAATCCTGTTCCGGTTGCGCGGCAACTGGCTGGAAGCCCCGGTCGAAATGGATTTGCCCACCAACCTCGGCACGCCGGGCGCGGTGAACAGCCGGGCCGTGGCGAACGCCGCGCCGGCCATCTGCGCGGTTTCGCATCATCCAATTTTACCCGCCGCCAATGATGCGGTGGTGGTGACGGCGCGCGTTGACGATCCGGATAGTTTGGCGTCGGTGCAACTGCGATACCGCGTCGATCCCACTGCCACCATCAACACGGTGCCGATGCGCGATGATGGCGCCAGCGGGGATGCGGTGGCCGGTGATGGGCTGTTCAGCGCGACCCTTCCGGGCCGGTCGGCCAATACCCTGGTGGCCTTCCATGTGCAGGCGACGGATGGGGCGGTTCCCGCCGCGACCAGCACCTTCCCGAACGATGCGCCCACGCGCGAATGCCTGGTCCGGTTTGGCGAGAGCGTGCCGACCGGGAGCTTCCCGTCGTATCGAATTTGGATGACGCAGGCGACCTTCAACACCTGGGACACGCGGAACAATCTCAACAACACGATGAACGATGTCACCTTTGTCCTGGGCAACCAACGGGTGATCTACAATGCCTTGGCCTCGTATGCGGGCAGCCCGTACATCGCGCCCGGATTCAATACGCCCAGCGGCAATCGTTGCGGTTACAGTCTGGAGTTTCCGCCCGACGATTTGTTCCTGGGCGACACTGCTCTGGTGTTGGATTGGCCGGGCGGACACGGCAATGAAAATACCGCCATCCAGGAGCAGATGGCGTATTGGATCGCCGATCAAATGGACCTGCCGTTCAGCCATCGCTATTTCATTCGCTGGACCGTCAACGGCGTTACCGATATGGATCGTCACGGAATTTTCGAAGCCGTGTTGCAGCCCGGTGGGGAATACGTGCAACAATGGTCGCCGGGCGACAGCAACGGGGATTTCTACAAGATTGACCGTGCCTTCGAGTTCAATGACAGCGGCGGTCTGGTGGCCGATCCGATGCCCCAGCTCAAGGTCTATACGACTCCCGACCTGGTCCACGGTGGCACCCGCATGAAAACCGAGCCGTATCGTTGGACGTGGATCAAGCGCTTCTACGACCGCGCCAACGATTACACAAACGTGTTTGTCATTGCGAACGCCGTCAACGCCGCCAGCCCGGAGCCCTACACGTCACAAACCGAAGCGCTCGCGGACGTCGAGGAATGGATGGGCGTGTTTGCGGCGGAACATATCATCAACAATTTCGACAGTTGGGGACACGACATCGGGAAGAACATGTATATGTACAAGCCGCAGGATGGCCGCTGGCAATTGTATATGTTCGACCTCGATTGGCTGATGCTGGTGTCGCCCAACGGACCAGGCAATTACACGGCGACTACCGGCCCGCTGTTCAGTTCCAACGATCCGACGGTCACCCGCCTGTACAATCATCCTCCGTTCCGTCGGGCGTATTTCCGCGCGGTACAGGCCGCCATTGACCGCGCGTTTGTGCCGTCGAAGTATGAACCGCGCATGGATGCCAAGTATCAGGCGCTGGTGGCGAATGGCATCACCTGGTGCGATGGCCAGACCCTGACGGCGCCCAGCGCGGTCAAGACCTGGTTTAGCCAACGCCGCAGTTACTTGGTCGGGCAACTCAACGCGGTGGCGACGAATTTCGGCATCACCGCCAACGGTGGGCTCGATTTCACAACCGACACCAATCTGGTGACGCTGACGGGCACGGCGCCGATTGACGCCAAAACCATTCGGGTCAACGGAATCGAAGCTCCGGTGACTTGGACGAGCGTGACCACTTGGACGCTGCCCGTGGTGCTGAGCAACGGCCTCAACGCGCTGACGTTGCAGGGTTACGATGCGAACGGACTGCCGCTGCCGGGCGAGGCCGCTACGATCAACGTCACCACCACCGCAACACCGGAGTCGCCCGTGGGCCGCGTGGTGATCAACGAGATCATGTACCGTCCGCTCGCGCCGGAGGCCGAGTTTGTCGAGCTTTACAACGCTTCAATGACCACGGCGTTCGATTTTTCCGGCTGGCGATTGAACGGAGCCGATTTCACGTTTGCCGACGGCACGATCATTGAACCCGGCGCCTACCTGGTGATTGCGGAGGACCGCACCGCATTCGCTTCTGCGTATGGAAGCGATATTCAAGTGGCAGGCGAGTTCAACGGCCAACTGGATAATGGGGGCGAAACGCTCACGTTGATCCAACCCGGCACTCCGCCCAATGCGGACGAGGTGATTGCTCGCGTCAGCTATGACGATGATCCGCCGTGGCCGGACAGCGCGAGAAATCAGGGATACTCGCTTCAACTCATCGACGCCAATCAGGACAACAGCCGGGTGGCAAATTGGACCGATGGCAACGGTTGGCGCTGGTTCACGCAGACGAGCACGGCCCCCGGTGTCGGTGCGTCAAGTCTCCTGCTGTATCTGGGTTCCGCGGGTGATTTGTACGTGGATGATGTCTCGCTGGTGGCCGGCGACCAACCGGAAGTCGGTCCAAATCTGTTGGTCAATGGCGGCTTCGAATCCGGCAACCTTACCCCGTGGCTCGCGACGGGCAACCATGCGGGCAGTGTGGTGACCGCCGGCGTCGCATATTCCGGAACCCACAGTCTGCATTTGATCAGCACCGGTGGGGGCAACTCCAGCTCGTTGATCTCGCAACCCATCACGCCGTTGGATCCGACCGGCACGTACACGGTGAGCTTTCGCTATCATCCCAGCACCAACGGCGCGGTATTGAACTTTCGGGTGAGCAGCGGATTCCGCCTGTTTCCTCCACTGGCCTACGCTCCGGTGACGGCAACACCTGGCGCCATCAATAGCACCGCGGCGCCGTTACCAGCCATTCCGCCAGTGTGGCTCAATGAACTACTTCCGAACAATCTGACCGGGGTCACGGACAATGCTGGCGAACGCGAACCGTGGGTGGAACTCTACAACTCCGGCGCCAGCACGATCAGTCTCGATAGCTGGTATCTGGCGGACAATTACACCAACCTGACGCGCTGGCCGTTTCCCGCCGGAACCACCATCGGCCCCGGCCAGTTCCTGGTGGTCTGGTTGGACGGGGAACCGTCTGAAGCCACCGCGAACGCGCTGCACACGAATTTCCGCATTGACCCAATCCAAGGCGAGTTGGCGTTAGTGGGATCGCTCGACGGGCAATTGGCTATACTGGATTATGTCAATTACGCGGTTGGCGCCGACCGCTCCATCGGTCGTTACCCGGACGGCGAAACCGGGCCGCGCCAGACTTTCTTCCAAACCACACCCGGTGCGCCGAACGACAATTCGCCGCCGGCGTTGCCAATATTCATCAACGAATGGATGGCCGCCAACTCCACGTTCATGGCCGATCCGGCGGACGGCAACAGCGACGATTGGTTCGAATTGTTCAATTCAAACGACCTGGCCGTGGACCTCACCGGCTACGCATTGGCCGACAATCTGGCCGGCAGTTCACGCTGGACAATTCCATCCGGCACCACGCTCGGCGCCCATGGCTTTCTGCTGGTGTGGGCGGACAACGATGTGGAACAAAACGGAACCAACAGCGTGGCACTGCACACCAATTTCAAACTCAGCCAGGACGGCGAGGCCATCGCGCTGTTCGCCCCAAACGGCAGCGTCATTGACGCCGTCAGCTTCGGTCCGCAGACCAACGACGTCAGTCAGGGCCGATGGCCAGACGGTGGAAACGATTTCTATTTCATGCCGACTCCCACACCCGCCACGTCCAATGTCATTGCCAGCAATCCGCCGCCGGAGGTTCACCTCGCCATTCATAGGCTGGCTGGAGGATTGGTGGCGATTTCATGGGATTCCGAAGTGGGACGGAGTTACCGGCTGCAATTCAAAGACGATCTGGCGGCCGAAACCTGGACCGACCTGTCGGAGGTCACCGCCACGGCCACACTGACGTCCTTGACCGACACCATTGGCGGCGCGACGCAACGGTTCTATCGCATTCAGCAAATGCAGCCGTAGTCATCTCGTTTTTTGGTCTTCAAGGCATCCCCACCACGATTCCCATTCGTCGCGGTGCCTTGGATGAGAGCGTTAATCGTGTCGCGCTCGGCAGCCTTGTGAGCGGGGAACTCGCGGTGCCGTTGCATCGTGACAGCGCCGTCGAAGGTGACGGCGAGATGCGTGGGCTGACGGTGCTTCCGGATGTCGAGCAGCGTTTGCGTGAACACAAACAGCGCCGAGCAATTGAATCCTTGCGATGTCATCAGCGGGCGTTCGATCTACGCAAAATGCCCCCGATAGACCAACGGCATCACGTCCAGCAAGAACAGCGTCTTCTGCATGCCGTCGCGCTAACCCAGCGGCGGGCATTTCCCAACCATGTTTGATTGACACTGCACGCGCCTCTGCGCTAACAACGGATCAAAATTGGGTATTTGAAGTGAATTGAGTGAAAGCGATAACTATGACGACATCCGGACCGGCTTCGAAAAACGTGTTGAACTCTGACGTGGAGATCAAAGGCAATCTCAAGTTCAGCGGCGAGCTGACGTTTGAGGGTAAATTGGACGGTGAAATTCATTCCGACGGCAACCTGCAATTGGGCGATGGCTCGGTGGTCAATGGCAATATCAACGTCGGTTCGGTGGTGGTCCGAGGGAAAGTCACCGGGAACGTCTCCGCCAAAGACAAGATCGAAATCAAGGCCAAGACCGAGTTGTTCGGCGACATTCGGGCCTCGAAGCTGACGATTGAAGAAGGTGTGACGTTTGTCGGCAAATCCGAAGTGAATCCCAACAAACTGAGTCCAACCTCGGCTGCCAGCAAGCACCCCGAACTCCCCAAAATCGCCGAAGCTCCCAGGCCCAGCGAACCTGCCCGGGCCGCCGTGCGTTAGCCATTAACGTGCTGCCGGCATCTTGCCGGCAGATCGAACGCAGCAGTGCGCCGCGAACCGAGGTCGTAGTCCGATCGCTTCCGGACCATTCGTTTCTGCCGGCGAGACGCCGACAGCACGCTGTCCCAATGTGCTGCCGGCATCTTGCCGGCAGATCGAACGCAGCAGTGCGCCGCGAACCGAGGTCGTAGTCCGATCGCTTCCGGACCATTCGTTTCTGCCGGCGAGACGCCGACAGCACGCTGTCCCAATGTGCTGCCGGCATCCTGCTGGCAGATCGAACGCAGCAGTGCGCCGCGAACCAAGGTCGTAATCCGATCGCTTCCGGACCATTCGTTTCTGCCGGCGAGACGCCGACAGCACGCTGTCCCAATGTGCTGCCGGCATCCTGCTGGCAGATCGAACGCAGCATTGCGCCGCAAACCAAGGTCGTAATCCGATCGCTTCCGGACCATTCGTTTCTGTCGGCGGGACGCCGACAGTACGTTGCCCGCAGTTCAGCGATCCAAATGTTCCACCAGCTTCGCGGACGGCAGCCGCCTACGGCTCCTTGACGATTTGTACGTTGGAAATTTCAAACTCCACCCGTTCGTATTTCTCGCCGAAATAGCCGCCCCAGCCGATGCGGATTTCCGCCACATCCTTACGATCCAGCCGGCCATTGGCATCTTTTGACCAGCCGGCCAACTGGAACTTGCTCAACGGGACGAATGTCTGACTTTGACCCGGTGCGCCCAGTGAGCGTCCCGAACTGGCAAGATAATCGGCCCCATTCTTCTCGTGCAGGATCACGAGCAGTTGATTGGACGTCCGTTGCCCCGCAGGCACCGTGCTGTCAAAAGCCAGCATATCGGCGTCGCTCAAGTCCAGTCCCTGCGGAAACAAAAAACGCACAAAGAGGAACGTATCGACTTGCGACTTGGTCAAGATGCCTCGGGCACGCCAAAGTTTCCGGCCGAGTTGACCGGGCGCGTCCTCGCCCAGCAACTGCTGCTCGACAAACTCCCCGCCGGCTACGGCGGTTTCACCCACCGGCAAATCTTTCGAAATCACGTTGGGCAACGCGCCAGTTTGCAGCGGAACGCGCGTGCCAACAGGCGCCGTGGTGAAACGCAGCAAGGTCGCCTCATAGCCGCCCAACTTCAGCTTGAGGTTCCGGTTGCCCGTGAGGATGGTAGCCGTGCCCGTGACAGGATCCCATTGCTCCCCGTCGCCGGAAGCCCGGACATTGATTTCCCCTTCCCAGGTTTCGGCGCGGTCGTTGATCAAGAAATACACCTCGTGCCCATCAATCCGTCGATGCGTCACCCGCAAGGGCGCGTGCTTGTCCGTGATCTGCACGTCGGACGCCAGGAGCTGGTTCAGCAGCCCGGGCAGCAAACCGACCGCGCCTTCCGGTAAATAAATACCCGCGCCACCGGCAGCATTGGCGTTCACCCAAGGCTTGTCGTTATTTGGACCGAACACATCGCGCGCAAGAGCCTGCACCCGGGGCGAAGGAAATTTGCTATCGCTGTTCGCCGGCAACGCACCCACCGCCACCACGATTCCGCCCTGCTTGACGAACGTGGCCAGGTTCTCCCAGGCCGCCAGCGGCAAAGTGTCAGCCATGGGCAACACCACCACGCGCCATTGCAGCGGCCCATGCACCAATCGACCACCTCCCGGCTTGGCGTTCATCAGGGCTCGACCGTCCACGTAGGTAAAGTCCCGCCGGGCGGTGAAGAGACTGTCCGATACGGCGCGGTAGGCGTTTTCAATCCGCATGGCTTCCGGCGCTTCTTGGGCCCACAGATGGGCCGGGAAGAAACGCGGCCAAATACTTTCAATGGGATAAACCACGGCAACCTCGGCGACTTGATGCCCGCCGGTTAGCATCGTGCAACAACGTCCAATCCACTCGTTGAGCCGCCGGATTGCTTCATCGCTGAGGCCAGCATAACTGTAGTAACTGGTGATGCAATTGACGCCACTGACAATGAGCCGATTGCACGTTCCGCGAATCTCTGCTTCCGTCACGGTCCGCACCGGGCGCTTGTCACCAGCCGGCCGGTAACGTTGGGCGTGATCTGACGTTTCGCACATGACCACTGTTTTACCCTCGAGTTCCGCCGCACTACTCAACAGGCGGGCGATGTACCACGGCACGTTGGACGGCAGGCTGGTCAGGCAGTCGATGCTCGGGGCGTCCAGGCGCCGGGCGCAGCGAAAGAAGTCGCCATACAACGGCACGTGCGACAGAATGTTTTCTTCGGACAACAGATGGCCGCCGGAACGCAGGTCATGCTGGGCGCACCATCGCTGAATTTGCCCAAAGTAGTTTTCGGAAACCAATTCGCCCACCGTGCGCCAGAAATCGTAGCGCGCCTTTTGTCCGGCCGCACCGGCATCGGCCAACAGCGTGGGCACCAGCGGCTCGATCGCATAACCGCGGCGTCGCTTGAACTCGTCCGGCAGGTTTGGCCCCCAGGGCAACGGCCGATACGGCTGGCGCCGCAGAAACAGGCTCATTAAGGAAGGTTCGTCAGTGAACGTGGCAACAAACCATTGGCCCAGGTCATTCCCCAAGTACTGCGCGTAACGTTGATGCGTGACTTCGAGAAATCGGGCAGTCGGCTCGGGCAGGAGCAAATTCGGGTAGGGCATCTTGGCGGCCAAGTTGAGTTCCGCGTGGGTGCCCTCGTACAGGGAGCTTTCGGTGATCGCCATCACACGCCACGAACCTGGCGGCGCCTGCCAGGACAATTTACCGTCCGCAACGTTGCCGGTCAGATCGACTTTGCTGTCCAATTGAATCTCGCCCTTCACCACAGGAAAGGCGGCCGCAAGAAAGAGCTTTCCGGGTGGCACCGACAACGTGACTTCTCCTCCCTGGCATTCGGTGTCGGCCGCCAGCAAACCAGTCGCTTCCCAATCGGGATGGTCTCGCAACACCAGCCCGCCGGCGTTGGCAGACGGATACCCCTTTTCGTCGTAAAGCCACAAAGCCATGCCGGCTTGTTTGGCCGCCTTGACGGCGCGTACGAACGCGGCCCATTTGGCGTCGCTTTCCAGGTAGTCCTGGAAGTTCACGTTGCAAACCACTCCGCCGAAGCCTTGCGTTTGGAGCCGTTGGATCAATTGATCCTGCGCGGCGGCTGCATCCGGCCAGTTGTGGATGATTTTTACAATGCGCGCTTCGGCGGGCGGATGGGTAAAGCGTTCCTTCAAATCAGTCGAGCCGGCTGAGGAAGCCGCGGCGACTTGTTGGGTCTGACTGAAGCCCTGGCTGATTGTCAGCAAGAATACCAGCAGGGGCCAGACAACGCGAGTGTGTTTGCTGATCATGGAGCTATTAAACCCGCGCCGGCGAACGGCGTCATGATCAAAATACTAAAGGCGGTGGATTATTCCATTAAGCAAATCAGCGCAATTGTAAGTCGATACATGCCCTGCCCGGATGAGGGTGTTGTCGTGCGCAGGCAGTCCTGCAATTTGCACACCTACCCAATCCTTCAATCGAGACGGATCAGCCACGTCAGCGGATCTGACCGGCTGGGGATCAGCGAGCCAATGATCAGCGTATCGCCACTGAGCCCGTAGAGAATGAAGAAAGGAAAGGCGCGAAGATTGCGGCGTCGCACGTCGCGCACTACCTGCGATCAAGTGTTCAAAAAATGGCCAGCAGCTTGGGGCGCGGCCTTGATCCTGGCCAGGGCATCATCGATCTCCCTGCGAAAACGAGCCGCTAATCCCATGGAAATCTTCTCGTAATCCTCTGCGAAATTTTGAATGTCCCTGGGAAAGTCGGGGTGGTAAACAATCGTCATCGCAGTGCTGTTCGGAATTCTTCCTCTGACAGGCCAGAAGTCCGCCCTTCAACTACGTCTTCAAGGCGGTGGATTCCTTCGGTTACCGCTGCATTCAGCGAAGCAGGAACTACCACGCTTTCGATTAGCTGTCGCGCCAGTTCCAAACGGTCTTCCACCGAAAGTTCCATTATTGTCTGGTTGATTTCTTCAGAGAGCATGCAACAGAAATTACAACTCGAACAGCAGTGCGCAAGAATGAATACACCATTGACTTACTGAAGTCCGCTCATCGCCCGGGCGGTTGCCAGGGGACGGCACCGCCCCGCTGGATGTGGACGCGCAGGGCGGCTTCCATTTCGTTGAACACCCTGCGTTCCTTCCCCGCGAGGTCCGTCGTTTCCGCCGGGTCGTTTTTCACATTGAACAATTCCAACGGCGCAAACGGACTGTCCTGGACGAGCTTCCAATCGCCGCGTCGCAGCGCTTCGATGGTTTTGCCCCCATAGGTGTTGTTGCCTTCGCGCCGGACAAAATAATACTCCCGGCTGGCGGGCGCTGGCTCGGTTCCCAACAACACCGGCAGGCAACTAACCCCATCAATGCCCGCCGGCACGTCGGCTCCGGCTGCCTCGAGCAAGGTGGGCAACAAATCCATGGTCAATGCAACCTGGGCGCTGCGGCTGCCGGACTTGATTTTGCCCGGCCAACGCGCGGCAAACGGCACCCGCAACCCGCCTTCGTACATGTGCTGTTTGCCGGAACGCCAGGAACCATTGTTGGCGCCCGCGCTCAGCAAACCGCCATTGTCGGACGTGAAAATCACCAGCGTATTCGTGGCCAGGCCCGTTTGATCCAGCGTCTTCAATACGCGGCCAATGCCCGCATCCAAGTGCTCGATCAAGGCCACCAGTTTAGCCCGGCGCAGCGGCAGGTCCGGTTCACGCTGACGCACTTTGGCCAGCCAGTCGTTGGGCGGCTGGACCGGGTTGTGCGGCGCGTTGTAAGCGAGATACAGGAAGAAAGGGTGGTCCAACCGGGCCTGCTCCTCGATCCAGGCGCAAGCCCAGTCGGTAAACAAATCCGTCGCGTGCCCTTGGGGATTGATGACTTCGCGATTCAGCCGGAGGTAATTTGTTCCGTGCCGGAGATGCGTCCAGTAGTCGTCCATCATGTCGCCGAGAAACCCGTGAAAGAAGTCAAAGCCGCGGTCGTTGGGCGTATTGGGGGCGGTCAGGCCCAGGTGCCATTTACCAACAATCCCCGTGTGGTAGCCAGCCGGCTTGAGCAACTGCGGCATCAGCACGGCCTTCGCCGCCAGGTATCCCCAGGAATCGTCCGCGTGACTGCGAATGACTCCGGGCACGCCCACCCGATCCGGATAACATCCGGTCAACAACGCCGCGCGTGTGGGTGAGCAAACGCAGCAACTGGCGTAGAAATTGTCGAACGTCATCCCTTCCCGAAACAACCGGTCCATGTGCGGCGTCTTCAGATCGCGCGTGCCGTAGGCGCTGTATTCGGCCCGCCCCTGGTCGTCGGTGAGAATGACCAGCAAATTCGGCAAGGCCGGTCGGCGCTCAACCTGGGCCGCACCCAAAACCATCCACGAAAAAGCAATGAACAACAGCAAGAGCCATCTGCTTACGCATTTCATAATCGGGCAGAGTCTATCCCGTATCGCCGTGGCAACGCAACGCAGCAGGAAATCGAAGGAACGCGAATGGAGCGGCGGGAATTCCGATGGCCGAAATTCGAGGCCCGAAAGAAGCCCGCAGTCAGCAATCCAGAATCAAGTGTTCCGACCCGAGATCGCTTCGCCCGGCTGCGGCTTGAAATGAGAGCGGCCATCGGATTTCGGATTTCTCTCGGATTTCGGCCTTAGTTCTTCGGATTTTGAACCGCCCGCCGGCTACTCGAAAAAGCGCCGAATACCTTTGACATCCATCGGGGGGATTTGCTAAACAAGAGCCGGTGCTGGTAGCAGGAATATCACCTCAAAGGGATTCCCCATCCCGCCTCCTTGGCTCTGCTACCAGCGCCATTTTTAATTTGGCTTCTCCGTTCTGCATGACCCGTTCCGATTTTTCCGTTTCGCGCCTACTTCGGTGACGGCACGGAATTGGAGGCACCGTTGCCCGACTCAATTTCCACCGGTTGATTGAACATGGACTTGTAGAGTGAGAAGCGGCGAAAGACATCATTGAACGAGACGTAGAGCATGAACGAGATCAACAGCACCGCAAACCCCGTGGTCAACGCACCCTGGATACGCGGGTTCAGCGGGCGGCCCCGCACTTTCTCAAAAATCGACAGCGTAATATGGCCGCCATCGAGCACCGGAATCGGCAGCAGGTTGAGAATCGCCAGGCTGATGTTGAGCAGCACCATGAACTTCAGAGCCAGCCGATAATCGGTCTTCACCTCGGCGGCGAGCATGGCCAAAATGCCGGGTGGACCGCTGAGATCGCCGACGCCGACCCCGCTGCGCTTTCCATGAAACAAAGCCGCCAGCGTGCCGAACGTTTGCTGACAAACCTGGCCCACCATCGTCCAAGGTAAGGGACCGGGACGCTCCACTTGATAAATCACCGTGCTGTTCGGAATCAACATGACGCCCAGAATGCCGGTGTTCGCGCCGGGGACGGCCTGGGGCGTAACCGTCAGCTTCAGACGTTCCGAACCGCGTTGGATTTCCATCGGCGTGGTTTTCTCGGGCCGTTTGCGAATGAGGTCGATCAACTGTTGTTGATCAGCGATCGGGATTCCGGCAAAGGAAATCACCTCATCGCCCTTCTTTAATCCGGCCTCGGCACCGGCGCCATCCCGCGACACGCTGGCGATGCTCGGCCGTCCCGACGGTTCGAGCTCGAGCACTTTAACGTCCAGTTCCTGGTTAACGATCGCGGGCAAGTGATACGTGGTGCGCGTACCGTCTCGCTGGATGGTTACGGGCAGTACATTGGTGAGCGCCAGGGCGGTGGTCTGCTGAACTTCCTGCCAGGTTTTGACGGGCTTGCCGTCCACGGCCACGATGCGGTCGCCGGCGCGGATACCCAATTTTGCCGCCGGCGAATCGGGTGGCACCATACCTATGACGGCTGGGTTGGCGGGCCGCGGCAGCCCCAGAAAATAGATGGCGGACGCAATGACGAAAGCAAACACCACGTTCATGACTGGTCCGGCAAGGGCGACGAGGATTTTGGAGCCAGGCGAAGCCGGTGGCAAGGGTTCTTGTTCCTGCGTTTCGCCCTCGAGGGATTCCGCGGTGACCATCTGGGGCAACTTGACGTACCCGCCCGCTGGAATCCACCGCCAGCTATAGGCAACGCCGTCGCGCATCCAGCCAAAGATCTTGGGGCCGAAGCCGATCGAAAACTCCTCGACTTTCAGCCCGCGCCGCCGGGCCACCCAAAAGTGTCCGAATTCATGAACGAACACCGATGCCCCGAAAAGGAGCACCACCGCGGCAATCACATAGACCCAACTCAGTAATTCCATGCCGCGACTCTAAGCGATAACCGGGCTAAAAATCCAGAGTTAGAGTTTCAGTTTGTGGACTATTTTCAGACGAGCGCGGCGCGGTATGCGGAGTGAAACCGAGGGCCGAAAGAAGCTGAAATCCGAATAATTTCCGCTTGAAGGCGTCTTGCCGAGGAATGGGCTAAAAGCGCTTCGAAATTCAGCACTTTCGGATTTTGGCCTTCGGATTTCATGCGCCTGCTCACGGAGGCTTGTTTCCTCGCGATTGCGGCTTCATGCTCACGGGCGCTACCATGAAAGCGCTCTGCATTCACGCTCATTTTGATGACTACGAATTTGTCGTCGCCGGCACGTTTGAATTGTGTCGTCGCCGATTGGGGAAGGACTTTCGCGGCCGGGTGATTGTCTGCACCGACGGCCAGGCCGGCCACCATTTTCGCCCCCGCGAAGAGACGGGACAGCTTCGGCTGAAGGAGCAACACGCGTCGGCCGCGTTGGGCCAATACGAATTCGAATTGCTCCGGTTGCCGAACGGACAGGTGCCGCGGGAAGCGTGCCAGACCGTGACCTCAGATTTTTTGGCGGCGCTATGGAAGGCCATTCGGGATTTTGAACCGGACTATTTGTTTTGCCCGCCGTTGCCGGCCGATCCGCGGGCGGGTGTTCACAGCGATCACGTGGTCGTAGCCGAAGCCGTCCGCCGCGTGGCGTACATGATCAATGTGCCGCATGCGTTCACCCCCGAATACCCCGCCGATGAAACGCAATCCGCGCCGTGCAAAGTCCCCGTGATCTTGAACGTTTATGACGGTTACATGTTCGGAGCCAACGCATTTGATTTTGCGGTCGATGTCGAGGAAGCGTTCCCCTTGATTGGCCGGCTGTCCTGGTGCCACCAATCGCAAATCACCGAATGGCTGCCCTGGGTGGGCCGGCATGACATGCAAGCTCCGCACAACCTGGACGAATGGACACAGACCTTGCGGCGGCGGTTCACGCGCAAGAACCGCGAACTGAGCCTGGCCACGGAGCACGCGATGGAGGTCTTTACGGTTACCGCCTGGGGCGTGATCCCGACGGTCGAACAGCTTTGCCGTGATTTCCCGGGCATTGTCCCCGACTTGTCCTCGCTGGAGCCGCTGGGAAAACGATTGGCGATGTGGCGGGGAGAGTCGAATGGGGTGAAGGATTGAAGGGGTGAAGCGTGAAGCGTGAAATGTGAAGAGTTGAAGGGGCGGAGGTTGGTGAAGTGACGCGGAGTTTGTAGGATCACAGCAGAACCTAGCGAAACCGCCAACACGCAGGACAGCCGTCCCGACTGTTCGGAAGCAGAAGGCGCGTTCGAGATGACAGCGAGGTTCCGTAGCAGCGGAAGCTTCCAGCGCTTCGAGACAGGCGGGACGCCTTTCCTACCATTTCAACAGCGTCGCTTGAGTTTCAGTGCAGAGGATCCGGCAAAGAGCGGTGTTCACCGGTTGGTCATTTAGAGTCTGCCGACGCGTTGGCCGGCAACCGCAGGCTGGGATCGCCGAAGAGCATGAATTTCATTCCCTGGAAAAAGATGCTGGGCGGGTACCAGCTTTGGGTTGGCTTCAAGCTGGCCAGATGTTCCTTCCCGTAATAATGGCGGATGGCCTGGGCCCAACAATCACCGAGACGCGGTTCATGGGTTTTGGCGAAGGCGGTGACGAAACCTTCCACGAGGGTCAAACCGCACGGCTGGCTACCGGTGTTGCAACCGATGTACGCCACGGCTCCGTTGGCGTTCCGCTTGAGAATCTGCTCGCCCAGGCCGGTGGGATTGAAACGACCTGATTGGAACGGCGCGGGCGGCGGAGGCGGTGCTTTGAACTGCTCACGGTGATAAGTGCCCGCGTGTTCCTTGCCGTCCACGTCCACGTAACCATCATACGGCGCCAGGGGCGCAAAGTAAGCCGTGCTGCATCCCGCTGAAATGACAACCGGCAACCGCGCTGCATTGGTAATGCGATCCAAGTCGCGCACGGAAAAACACTGCTCCCAGGCATCCGGTTGGCCATGGCCGGTGTGTACGGCTAGATCCAATCCGGCGTTTAGAAGCGCACGCAGTTCCTGATGATTAGGCGGCGGCGTGCCGGAGGATCGGCGGGCATCGGAGTAAAAGCGTTTGTCCACCGTCCATGCGTTCGTGAATTGAGCCGCCAGCCGCCCCATCTGGCGGCGGCTGTCCACCCAGCCACCCACCGCGAAGAATGCCGCCCGTCGCTGGACCACAGTCGTGTTGGTGAGCACGCTATCTTCGTAAGCCATGGTTTTATCAGCCACGCGGCGCACTTCCTCAGGCGTGCTAACCGGCCAGCGTCCCACAGCAATATCCGGACGGTAATCGACCCGGTCGAAGTTGATCGGATCTTGTTTATTTTTCTCGCCGCGCACTTCGCCGAAATAACCGGCATGGAAGGACTCCTGTTGGGCATTCCAATTGTCGAAGGCGCCGTCCGGCTTGGCAAGGTCGCTGTAATACAGATCGCTTGGATAGAAAGCGTAGTCGAAAGCCTCCGGCGTGACGCGATCCAGCACCATGTAACGCACCGGCATTACGTCCACGTCACCGACCAACAACGTGTAGCCGAGGCCGTGCTGACGCCATTCGTTGTACAGGAAACGCTTGAGTTTTTCGGGCGCATCCACGCCGGAGGTGTTTTTGAGAATGTCCTCCAGCGAGCATAGTTCCGTGGGCAGAAGTTTTTGTTTGTGCGCAATGAATTCGCCCAATGCTGGAACGAAAGTGGATGGCGTAATCACGAGGAGCCGCTGAGACGCCGGTGCGGGTCTCGGGCGCACGTCAGTAAGTTGGCCGCCGGCAGACAATGCCGCCAGAGCGAACGCAAATGTCACGGAGATTAACGGATGTATTCTGATCACAATGAGCTAAGACCTGGGGTTTCGGACCGTAATTACAATAATGGTTTCAACGTGCTGTCGGCATCTTGCCGGCAGTTTGGAACGGGCCGTTCGCATACTACCCCCCCGAGCGCATTCGAAGGCCACAATCGAGTCCGTTTCTGCTGGCGAGACGCCAGCAGCACGTTGCTGAACTCGTACGTCGGGTGCCCAATCCGGCGCGTATTGCTTCAACCGAGCCACTGGCGCCTATCATTTCGGTCCTTCAGCTTTCGGACTTCTTTCGGATTCCGTCACGGGTTTCATCGTCAGTGGATCGCGCAGTGGCAATTCAGTAATAGGGCCAAAATCGGACAGTTTTTGGGAGTGGTCTGGATGGCCTTTCAGGATGTCGGCCTTGTGGCCGACGACGAGGACGACGAGCCGCGCCTGCTTCAAATACTTCTTTGCCACCCGCTGAACGTCCGCCGCCGTCACCGCGTCAACCCGGCGGCGGTAGTTTTTCCAGTAAGCCGGATCCTCCGCGTAGCGACCGGTGAACTCATCCTGCGCAAAGGTGTTCGCCACCTGGCTTTTGGTGGAGAACCGCCGGGGGAAGGTGTCAATGAACGATCGTTTGGCGGTCGTCAGTTCCCCAGCACTGACGGGCTCAGCGCCGATTTGCTGCATCTCTTTTTTCATGATCGCAATGGCGTAGGGCACGGTGCCGGATTTGGTTTGGAAACCGGCGGTGTATGGCGGAGCGTAATAGACACCGCCGGGGAAGCGCGAATGAACGGAGTAGGCCAGACCCTCGTCCGAGCGCACCCGGTTCATCATGCGCGAAGTAAATCCGCCGCCGCCCAAAATGTCGTTCATGACCATGATGGCAAAGTAGTCGGGATTGTCGCGCATGACGCCGGGCAGCAGCAGATCCACACGTCCCTGGTTCACATCCTTGTCCACGAGATAAACTCCCGGTTTGGCCAATTCAATCTTGCCGGGGACAGTCGGAGCGCGCTCGCCTTCGAACGGCCAGTTGGCAAACAGCTTTTCCAGCTTCTGAAGCATCGTGTCGCGGTCGAAGTCACCATTCACTGCCACAATAAAATTGGCCGGATGAAACCAGCGATGGTGGAAGGTGCGGAGATCGTCCTCGGTGATGGCATCCAGCGAGGCCTGGGTGGAGTAGCGATTCGCCCAAAACGATTCGCCGTAAGCCAGGAACCCGCGCTCGCGGCCTTCGATGTCGGACGAGTCGTCGTTGCGCTGTTTCATCGCTTGCAGCATTTGCTGTTTGCGCAACGCAAATTTGTCCGGTTGGAAGCGCGGTTCGGTGAGGACCTCGCGCAGAATGGACAGCCCCTCGTCCAGGTCTTTGGAAAGCAGATTCAAGCTGATGCTGCCTTCGGTAGCGCCCACGCCGGAACCCAGGTTGGCCGCGAGAAATGCCAGGCGTTCTTCGAGATCTTCGGCGGTGCGGGATTTGGTGCCGCCACGCGCCAAAAGGTAACCCGTCAAACTGGCCAGGCCCTCTTTGCCGGCAGGTTCCAGGTAGTCGCCGGTGCGGACATAAATGACGAGGTTGACCAGCGGCAGTTCGCGGTCGGGAACCACATAGGCGATGGGCCCGGACTTCAGTTCAACGCGATACTCCGCGGGATTCGGCGGCTCATACACCAGTGGTGGGAAGGTGAGTTTCTCCGGCCGGTCGGGAATGCCGGTGGTTTTGGTTTGGTCTTGCGGCGGACTGAACGCACAAAGGGCGGCAACCAATCCGAGGCCGAAGATAAAAGTCGCGTGGATTTTCATGACTTGGTTTGAGATTCCTTGGTGGAGGAAGGCTTGCGGGTGTAAATGGCCACGTTGCGGTTTTCGCGCGTCAAATATTCGTTCACGACGCGTTTGACATCGGCGGCGGTGACGGCTTGGTGCCGGGCGCCGGCCTCGTTGATTTCGCGCCAGTTGCCCAATCCGTCATAGAAGATCAATTGAAAGAGGATCGACATATTCGAACCCAGTTTCCGGTACTCGTAGGCGGCAAAATTGTTTTTGACCTTCTGCAATTCTTCCGGCGGCACCTCCTCGTTCTTGAGCTTGTCCAGTTCCGCATAGATGGCCTGTTCCACTTCCTCGGGCGTATGGCCGTCTTTGGCTTCGGCTTGGATGCCAAACAGACCGGCCCATTTGCGATGGTCGGCATACGAGGAAGCTTGCGTGGCCACTTCCTTGCCCAGCACCAATCCTTTGTAAAGCCGACCGGTGCGCGTGGACAGAATCTGGGAAAGAATATCGAACACGTACGAATCCCGATGCCCAAATGGCACCGTGTGCCAGACGAATATCGACCTGCGGATTGGCTTCCGCCTCGGCATACATGCGCTTCTCGGCAAGTTGCTTGATTTCCGCAGTCACAACTTCCGGCGCATCCGCTTTGCCGCGCGGGATGCGGCCAAAGTATTTCTCCGCCATCGGCGCAATGGCATCCGGTTTGAAGTCGCCCACGAGGATCAAGGTGATGTTTTGCGGCGCATAATAAAGGGCGTAAAACTTGTCCGCCTCGATCCTTGGTGATGGCGGGCAAATCCGATGGCCAGCCCACCACCGGCCAACTATACGGATGCGATTCCCAGACCATCGCCTGGAAGGCTTCCTCGAATTTGCCCAACGGCGTCGAGTCGGTGCGCATGCGGCGTTCTTCGTGGACCACGTCCCGTTCGGCATAGAATTCGCGGAAGACCGGGTGCAAAAGGCGCTCGCACTCCATCCAGCACCAGAGTTCCAGTTTGTTGGCCGGCACCGTGATGAAATACGCGGTCATGTCCTCCGAGGTGAAGGCGTTCATGCCGGAACCGCCCGCAGTGGTATAAACCCGGTCAAATTCGTTTTTCACGAGAATGTCGCGCTGTTCGGCAATGAGCTTCTGAAATTCCTGGTCCAATTCCTTGAGGCGCGGCGTGCGATTCTCCGGCTGAATACGGATTGTCGATTTCCCCCCGCCGCCAGGCGGCGCGCAGTTTGGCCTGTTCCGCCGCATGGCGCCGCGCAATTGTTCCTGTTGGGCGATGATCTCAAGATCCTTGGGGTAGTTCCGGGTGCCAATCGTCGGCGTGCCTTTGAACATCATGTGCTCGAACAAATGCGCAATGCCGGTGATGCCCGGATGTTCGTTGGCGCTGCCCACGTGCGCCACCCAACCACCGGAAATCGTGGGATCGTCAGGGCGCTCGACCAACAGCACGCGCATGCCGTTGGCCAAGGTCTTCTCGACCACCGGCACTTGTTGGGCGACCAATGACCCGGTGATCACGAGAAACAACAGCAGCAAGCCAATCCGGGCCCAAAGCTCGCCGGCCGGTTCCCAACGAATGAGAATGGATGGTTTCGGTTTCAGCATGTCCCCAGCACACCAGCAAAACCGGGCATCGTCAACCGGCAAACCGTGACCACAAACCGCGGGAAGACACGACAACGCGACTGGCTTGTGCCGGCGACTTACGAGTTCGCAGGGCGTTGGCAGCCCGAGTGTGAAAACACTCCGTGGTTGCGGCTTTACGTCTCTTGTGATAACTCGATTCCCTTGGCACCCAAAAACGTCTCTTGAAATCGCTTATTATGGCATCGCATCTGAAATGGTTCTTCCGTCCAATCCAAATCGCCATGGGGTTCCTGCTGGCGGCCACTGCTTTGGTGAAGGCCCAGTCATCGGCGATGCCGCCCGGAAGCCTGTTTGCCCGGAATCCGAATAACCGGCAGTGCCTGCTCATTGGCCCGATGGAACCGGGCAATGCGATTCGCAGCGGGGGCTGGCGCATGAAGAATCCGCGCATCGAAACCGCCGCCGGCCTGGAGCCCAAGGTCGGTCGAGCCGCTTTGGTATTCGCGGGCGAAGCGGAAATCGCCGGCAGCAAGGGCGACTTCACGATCCACGGGGACTTGCCCGGCGATACCGACGCGCTGGGCCTGTGGATTCACCTGGCCGCGGATGCCAACGTCGAGCGGGCAGGCATTCAGGTTTACGACGCCCAAAGCGAAGCGCTGATGATGCTCGTTCCGGCGGATTGGCTCGGCTGGAAATGGATTGAATTCGCGACGACCGGCGACTCCGTGCATCAATCCTATCCCCAGCCGAAGAAGAACTCCCGAATCGATTCGCCGCTGAAAAGCGTGAATGTGGTCTGGTTCGCCAAAGCACCGGGCGCCACGCAGATCGCGGTGGACGGCCTGGTAGCGCTGGTGGACCGCACCGCACTGGGAGACAAAACGGGAGTCACCTTCAGCCTCTCCGCCCCCGACATTGTCCCACCGGGCCAACCGATGCCCGCCAGCGTCCTGGCGGTTAATTACACGGACCAATCCGTTGATGTTGAGCTGGCCTATTCGTTACAGCGAGACTCGGCGTTGTATTCAACGCCGTTGCCCGATCCGGTCGCGGGATCAAATCATGCGCTTGGAATGAAGAGTTGGTCGGTGGCGGATGGCGAAACGATTGAAACGGGTTCGCTGACCGATGGATTGCGCTGGACCGACGCCGGCACGGTTTACAAGACCGATCATTTCACGGAGGCCTTCCAATACGTGGAGTTGGATAAAGTACGGCGCATCACGAAAATGTCCTGGCTGTCCGGCGACGCGAATCACACTTGGTTTGTGGACGTGGCTGCTTCGCAAAATGGTCAGAAGTTCAATCCGGTCGAAGGACTCCAGAACGTAAATCAGTACAAGCAATGGGGCTGGCAAGATTATCCACTAACGTCGCCCTTCGAAGCCAAGGTGATTCGCTTCCGCTACCACACGGGTGACCCGGACAAGAAGGTTCCCAATATTCGGTTCCCCTCCGAGTTGGCGCTTTACGACGGTGTGGCCGACGAGCGCGTCGAATTGCCGCAGGTTGGGGCCGTGCTCGAGGCCGGGACAATCCCAACGACGATCCCGGCCCGGTCATTTCGGTTGGTTGCGTTGCCGCTTCAGGCGACGATCGAGGCGGGTGCCTGCTTTCTGGGTCTGGACGCCACTGGATCAGGCCGGCGCACCTTGGACTACCGCCACCTGTTCATTGCCCCCAAGGCGGACGCAGCGCTGGTTTCAACCAATTCGCGGTTTGGACTGAACGCCGCGCATCGCCCGTTGGCGCCCAAATTGCGCGACCTGGGGATTGGCTGGGTGCGCTTCGAGAACATGAAATGGCCCTTTGTTTCGCCCGCCCCGCAGCAGTATGCCTTCGACGGTTCCGTCGCCCCCTGGCATGTGAACACGGACGAGATTTTTGAAACCTATCACCGGAACGGATTGAACGTGTTGACCTACATGTTCCTCACTCCGCATTGGGCTTCCAGCGCACCGCCGGACACCAAGCCGGATCGGGTGACCACGTTTCCGCCTAAAGATCCCGCATTGTTCGGTGAGTTCTGTTTCCAGACGGCGGCGCGCTACGGTAACAGGCGCCATCCGGCCGACACGTTGCTCAGCCGCGACAAGAAATCCGGCCTGGGTCTGGTGCATTATTACGAGCTGTGGAATGAGCCAGGATTGAACCCGAAGCCCACCGCCACCTGGGGCGGTTGGTCGGCCTCGCTGGACGAGTATTACCAGATGATGCGTTATGGCGCCGAATCGATCAAGCGAGCCGACCCGACCGCCACGGTCACCAGTGCCGGCTATGCGGGCATCCAGGTCGAAACCGTCAACCGTTTGCGCACCTACACGTATCCGGACGGAAAGCACCCGCTCGATTTCGTCGAGGTGCTCAATGTGCATTATTACTCCGGGCGGCAGCCCCCGGAAACCGCCACCGAGGATGGCAACGCGCGGGTGCAAAGCAGCACCACGTTTCGCCAGGACCTCGAAGCGTTGACAACCTGGCGCGACCAATATGCCCCCAAGCTACCCATCTGGATGACGGAAACCGGCTATGATTCGGACGGTCCCTTCGGCACGAGCGAGGCCGTGCAGGCCGCGCGGTTACCCCGAGTGGTGATGCTGTGCCTGGCCTTTGGCGTGGACAAAGTCTTCGTCTATCGCGAATCCGGTTCCACTCCCTCGATGCATGCCTGCTCCGGGCTGCTGCGGAACGACTTCACGGAGAAACCCTCCTGGTTCACCTTCGCCACGCTGGTCCGGCAGTTTGCCGCGGTGCAGGGCGGCGCCGAGCGGTTGCCGCACCCGGACGAACGCGTCTGGCTGTTGAAGTGGAATGCCGGCGGCGAACCGCTGCTGACCGCCTGGACGGTGGATGGCCAAGCCCGGTTGGGAGTTGACCTCGGACACTGTGAGATCACCGACGCATTTGGCGCACGTATCGAATCCAAGAACACGGCTGAATTGGAGCTCACGCCTTATCCGGTTTACCTCCGCAAGCTAAGCGCCAGCGCCGGATGGCGGGACTTGCTAAAGGCGTATGACGCACAGCAACGCGAGCAGTTGAAGCGCCGCGAGCGGGCAAAGGCGTGCCGCAAATACCTCTACGACTTTGGCTCCGCCGAACGCTTGGGAACGCATCTGCTGGAAGGGATCAAGTTTCCCTACATTCCGGTCCAAGCCGCGGATGTTTGGAATGAGGCCCGAGGTTATGGTTTCAATTCGCCCGCCCTGCAAAATGAAAACCGCGCCTGGGACCGCTCGAAGCTCGACGGCGACGGTTGCCGGGTACGCGACGGCCTGCAATTCCGATTCCGCGTCGAGCCGGGAAAGTATCATTTGGCTGTTGGCTTCAGCCCGTTCGCGGAAAAATCAAACCTGCGGATCGAAGGATTGGCGGAAGCGTTGACGCTGCCGGTAACCAAGCGGAAGCCACTCATCAATACCGATCTGGTCATCGCCACCCCGACGGTCCTCACGGTGTCGCACCCGGGCTACGGCGAAATCCGCTGGCTCAGCCTTGTCGAAAAGGAGTGATCGCTGAATTACCACCCGACAAGGCGCGGAGTTGAATTCTGGCAGGCGCCGGCTGTTCAGTCGTAATTGGGAAAATTGGGCGCCTGAGCCGCTCGCGTCATGGCGCGAGCCAGCATCAAGCCCCGCCAGCAATTCATGAGAATGAACGCCGCCATGATGCCCAGCCAGACCGAGTGTACGAACACGGCCAACGCGACCAAAGCGATGACCCCCACAAAACCAATCATCGAAGTCACCAACAGGCTGCGGGCGCGGCCGAGCGGGAACCAGAGCAGCGAGCGCAGGATCTGTCCACCATCGAGCGGATAGATGGGCAGCAGATTGAAGATCAGCAACGCGAGATTGACCCACCAGATCGTATAGAGAAACGTGTGCAAATTGGGCATGGCCAACGGGTCGATCAACAAACCGATCACCACACGGAGAAAGGTGAGGACGGGAATGAGGGCGACGTTCACCAGGGGCCCGGCGGCGATGCTCCACAACGTGGCCCCGGGACGCGGCGGCGGATTCACATACGCCACACCGCCCAACGGCCAGAGCACGATTTGATCGGCTTGACCACCCACCTGCTGGCACGCCAGCGAGTGGCCAAATTCGTGGGTCAGCACAATCGCAAACAGCGCCACATACTCCAGGACGTTCCACACGAGCGACGTATATACCGTAGCGCGGAGGCTGATGGCATAAACCACCACCAGAAACCACGACCAGTGCAGAAATACGTCGATTCCCGCAAAGCGGAACAAATGAAATGAGCCTTGTCGAGTGGGCAACATACGCGGGCAATAAACACGCAGGAACCGGCGGCGGCAAGTTTTTCGAGCGTTTAGATTGCTGGCGGAGATAAAGAAACATGGCGCAGTTTGGTTCACCGCGGTGACAAACAGCTTGGTTCGCCAGCAGGTTTTGCTGGACCGCAGGCGACTTGCATCTGGTTTGGGCTCGCAGGAAAGGCATTCCTCCCGGTCGATAAAACTCTGCGATGCACCGCGGCGCCGGCGCAAACGCGGCAGCGTCTTGGAGTGCGGCAGTCCTCTGCCGCTTTTGAATGTCCCACCGCCTCCCAAAAGCGGCAGAGGACTGCCGCACTCCAAAACCTGGCGGCCATTCGTATGGCCCTTTTCAATGTTGCAGTCCCACCTTGTGGTAGCGCTGAGTTTCAATCCGTGGCACCACACTGCGGCGATATTTCCGCCACCGGCAGGCCAAAAGATTTTAGAAACTCGTCCGTAGGCGCTTGGATGTGGACAGGCTTTCGTTGAAACGGATCAAAGTAGCCCAGGCTCACGGCACGCAAACCAAGCGGAAAGCGGGAACGGTTTCGTGAGGACGCCGTTTTCGCAGAGTCTGCTGCCGGCCCATAGAGACGATCACCCACGACGGGATGTCCCGCCGCGAGCAGGTGAACGCGAATTTGATGGGTACGCCCCGTGACGGGCCGGGCTTCGATCAACGATCTTTGGCCCTGGGTGTGCAGCACGCGAAAGAACGTCTCGGCCTCCTTCCCATCGTGCGGGGCAACCATGATCCGTCCGATTTGCCGGGGATCGCGACCCAGCCGGGCCCCACAGGTCCATTCGGTCGATTGGGGGACACCATGCACCACGGCGAGATACCGTTTCTCCATTTTTCGCGACTCAAACAAGTCCGCGTAGGTGTTGACCGCCCCGAGGCTTTTTGCAAATAAAAGGATGCCCGTGGTGTCGCCATCCAGCCGATGCACGTGCCGGAGGAATTTGAGGTTGCGCGATTTGGCCCAGAAGTCTCGCGCGGCGATGGACGAAGTGATGGCCGCCTGGAGATTGCGTTGCGTGCGTTGCCAGGAAAATGGCACCAGCATCCAGCCCGCCGGTTTGTCGATGGCGATCACCGACCGGTCCTCGTAGAGAATCGGCAGCCGGGTCAGATCCCGTTTGCGGCCCAGTTCAATAAATTGCGGTCGTGCCACAACGCCAGGATACCGGAGGGTCCGCAGGATCGAAATGAGATTTCCGAAACCAGTTTAAGCTTGAGCCGCGGGCCGAAACCGCCTAAAGCCGGGCGGCAACATTAACTGTGATGACCGCTAAAGAACTGCAATCCATTGCCAAGCAATTCGGCACCCCCGTGGTGGTGGTGGACCATGATATCATTCGCCGAAACTACGCCGCGTTCCGCAAGCACCTGCCCAAGGTCCAGGCCTATTACGCGGTGAAGGCCAATCCGGCACCGGAAATCGTACGCACGCTGTACCAGGCCGGCGCCAGTTTCGACGTGGCCTCGCTGCCGGAGTTCATGCTGGTTTACGAAGACATTCAGACGCTGCCGCCCAAGGAGCAGCAGGATTTCATTTGGGACAAAATCATTTACGCCAATCCCACCAAGCCCAAGGAAACGTTAAAAGTCCTCGACCAATACAAGCCCCTGGTCACTTACGACAATCCCACCGAGTTGCAGAAGATCAAGCAGCACGCGCCGCACGCCGGCCTGGTGTTGCGGTTGCGGGTGCCGAACACCGGGTCGATGGTGGAACTGTCGTCCAAGTTCGGCTGCGATCCCGGCGAGGCGGTGGACTTGATCCTCGAAGGCTTCCGGCATGGGACTGGTGGTGGAGGGGATCAGTTTTCACGTCGGCAGCCAATGCACCAACTTCGAAAACTTCGTGCAGGCGCTGAACATGGCCGCCGCGGTGATCCAGGAAGCCAAGTCCCGCGGGCACGCAATCAAAATTCTCGACATTGGCGGTGGTTTTCCGGCGCCGTATGACAAACACGTGAAGCCGTTCGAACAACTGGCGCGGAAGATTAACGCCGAGATTGACCGGTTGTTCAGTCCCGAAATCCAGATCCTGGCCGAACCGGGCCGGTTCATCGTGGCCACGGCCGCGACCTCGGTGGCGCGGATTATTGGCAAGGCCGTCCGGGACGGCAAACCGTGTTACTACATTGACGACAGTGTTTACCACACGTTCAGTGGCATCATTTTTGACCATTGCCAATATCACGTGAAGGCCTTCAAGAAAGGCCGAATGGAAATCTGTGCGGTGTTTGGACAGACGTGTGATGGGCTGGATACCATTTCCCAGTCCGAGGAATTACCGAAGCTGGAAATCGACGATCTGGTGTACGCGGTGAACATCGGCGCCTACAGCAACGCCTCAGCCACGTGGTTCAACGGTTTTCCGCCGGCAAAAGTCGTGCATGTGAACACGTGACAAAAGCGAAGAATTGACCAGTTTCCTTGGCCCCATCGGCGCGCGACATCGGTGTCACTGGCGAGGGTGCCATTGACAGCGCCCGAGGTGATTACGCTCCCTGTCGGAATGGGGAGCACGGGCGCCCCGCCCGTCCCCCGGTGCGCCTCGCACCGGTCGTCGGGCAAGTTGGAGAGAGTCTTGTAATAAATCGAGCGCCCCCGCCCATCCGGCTCAACGGCGAGGCGCCGTTGACAGCGCCCGAGGCGGGCGCGCTCCCCAAAAAGAATGAGCAATACCCAAAATGACCCGCGTTGCGGCGAGCGGCGGCTCAGATTCGAAGGGGAGTTTCGGAATTGGGCCTGCGGTGGGGCTTGGTCACTGGACGCTGCTTATTCCAGGCGACGTGGCGGATTTCAGCGAGCGGACATACAGCCAGTTCCCTAATGGAACCAGCACGGCGGCGGTCGCCAGGCCGGCGAGGACATCCACCACGTAATGATAGCGGCAATAGACCGTGGCGCAGCACAGAAGAATCGCCACGGCTAAGTGCCAGTAGCGGATGGGGCGCAGATAACGAAACGAGAAATACACCGTACACAGTGCCACCGCCACGTGGCTGCTGGGAAACGCGGCGCCGGGCGCCTCGAACACCCGGTAGATGAAGGCCATGAGTTGAAAGAACATCCCCGATTTCACCGCGGCTGGATAGACATCCGTGGCGGCCAGGATTTGAACTTCAGGGGGGAGAGTATATCCTTCAATTTCGCGAAAAAACACCCGCGGTCCAATCACTGGGAGAAAGATGTAAACGATGTAACAAATATAAAAAACAAACGAAACGATGGAGACGTAGTGAAAGAACTGCCGGCGGTTTCGAAAAAACAACGCCAATCCCACCCCAGCGATCATGATGTAATACGAAAAATAGGCAGCGTAGAACATCTCGCTAACCGCCAAATAGGGAAGTTTATCCATGAACAGCACGCTGGGCTGGATGCCAAAGAGGGCCTGGTCCCACGCGATAACCATCGGATCCATGTAGTCCGTGACCAACATCCGATTCAGCATGCCCGTTTCCCGAAAGAACGCCGTGTACAGCAACACAGGATAAAAGTGGCGAAAAAAATCGAGGATCTTGCCCGCGCGGCCGCGACCGTGTCGCTGGATCAACCAATGGACTGCCACCACACAGGCGGCGTGTCCGGCCAGCATCCATTGCCAACTCGGGACGGTGTCATTGTGCAGCAGCATCATCAGCAAGCCCGCCAACACGGTGTAACCTTGCGTGGCGTAATCGACAAAGGTGTAGTGCTTCACGGCGTGGCTGGTGGTGGAAATGGACCTCTGACTTGGCGGGCTCTCAGCGCAGGCCGAAAGGTTTGGCGCCAGCCAGGGTGCCCGCTACCATGGGTGCCATCTTTTGGCCAAAACCGTCTCATCCGCAATCGTGGAGTGCAGAGGACTATGCGCCCAACCTCGAACCCCATCATCACAACCACCCCTCCTGGCGGTACCACGCCAAGGTCTCGGCAATGCCGTCCGCGAACGGGGTGGCAGCCACCACGCCAAGTTCTTCGCGCAACCGGGTGGGATCACATACCCAACCCGGAGCGCGCAGTTCGGGATATTTCTGCAAACCCAGCACGTGCGCCTGGCGCGTCAGTTGCGAAATGGCTTCTTGAGCGAGGCAAACCGGCCACAACAGTGGCACCGGCAGCGGTAATGTAACTGTCCACGTCTTCAGTTGCCGGGCAATTTCCCGCGCAAACTCATCGCCCGGCAACACCGTCGGTGACGCCACGTAATACGTGCGACCCGTCGCCGCCGGATGCGTGAGACAACTCAACACGGCGTCCGCCAGGTCTTTTACATACACCATGCTCAACGCCGCAATGCCGCCCAGGAAATGAGGAATGACGTGAGCTTTGACCGCTTGGAAGAGTGACAAAAAACCGTCGTCGCGCGGCCCATACACCGCGGGCGGGCGGACAATAACGTATGGCACCTGGCAGATCGACTTCACTGCCTCTTCACCGCCGAGCTTGCTCTGGCCGTAATCGGAAATCGGCTGCGGGGAATCGTCCTCCCTCGCGGGCTTGGCCGGCAACGCCGGACCACCGACTGCCAGGCTCGAAATATGGACCAGACGCTGGATGGAGTCGCGGTGCTGGCTGACGGCCTCGGCCACATTGCGGCTGCCGAACTGGTTGCCCTGGTAAAAGTCGCTTCGCCGAAGGGCCTTGGTCAAGCCGGCGCCATGAATCACATGGGTAATCCCGCGCAGCGCCCGGCGGAGGCTTTCGGGATCGCCAATGGAACCGGTGCGAACTTCAAGGGTGGGTAAGTGCGCCCGAAGGAATCGCGGATTACTGGTCGAGCGCAAGAGCACCGCCGTATCGATATTCCGGTTCCGTAATACATCCAGAATATGGCTTCCCACGAAGCCGCTCGCACCGGTGAGAAGAACTTTCATGCGCCGCGGGGAGGAACGGGCCAACCCGCCAGTACCGTTGCCAGGACGAGCATCGTGAAAGGATTCCGGTTAGCGCAGTCCCAGCTCTCGGCCCACCTTGCCGAGCTTGTCGAGCGCGAAATCGATTTGCCGGTCCGTATGGTTGGCCATCAGGCTGATGCGGATCAATTCCTGGCCCACCGGCACGGCGGGAGAAACCACCGGATTTACAAACACGCCCTCTTCCTCGAGGCGCTTGCACATTTTGAATGCGGCCATGAGATCGCGGCAATACACCGGGAGGATCGGGGTTTCCGACTCACCGAGATCAAAGCCCAGCGAAGCCAGACCACCTTTCATGCGCTCGGTGTTCCGCCAGAGCTGCGCCATGCGTTCCGGTTCGGCGCGCATGATTTCCAGCGCCGCCAGCACGGCCGCAGCGTTGGCGGGGCTCATACTGGCGCTAAAGATCAAGGGGCGGGAATGGTGCTTGAGGTAGTCAATCGTGGCGGCGTCGGACGCGATGAAGCCGCCCAGGCTCGCCAGCGATTTGCTGAACGTGCCCATGATCAAATGGACATCGTCCGCTATTCCAAAATGACTGGAAGTCCCGGCGCCCGCTTGGCCCAGTACGCCGATGGCATGCGCGTCATCGATCATGACGGCCGCGCGATACTTCCGGGCCAACCGGCACAGGTCCGGCAATTGGATGATGTCGCCTTCCATGCTGAAGACGCCATCGACCACAATCAGTTTGCCAGCCTCGGGATCGAGCTTGCGCAACCGGTTCTCCAAGCCGGCCATGTCCTTGTGCGGAAAACGGACGAACTCCCCCTGCGACAGCAAGCATCCTTCCACGATGCTGGCGTGGTCGCTTTTGTCGGCCAGAACGTACTCGCCCTTGCCCACCAGGGAGCTGATAACTCCGAGATTGACCTGGAACCCGGTGCTGTAGAGCAGCACGGACTCCTTCTTTACCAGTTGGGCCAAGGCTTGCTCGAGTTCGAGATGAATGTCGAGCGAACCGTTCAGGAAGCGCGATCCCGCGCAACCGGTGCCGTACTTGGTTACCGCCGCGCGGGCGGCTTCTTTAATCTTTGGATGATTGGTAAGGCCCAGGTAACTATTGGAGCCCAGCATCAACACCTTTTTGCCGTTGATGATGACTTCGGTATCCTGGGCGGAAGAGATGGTGCGAAAATAGGGATATAAACCAAGCGCCCGCACCTGGGCGGCGCTACGGAAGTTCCGGACTTTGTTAAACAAGGACAAGTGGTTTCCGTCGCTCATCGACCGTCCTGGGTGGCGCCGATTATCGACCTGCCGGGATGCGGCGGGCGGCGGCAAAACGTTGGGTTCAGTTTTTTCCTTTCTGCCTTGTTCGAAGATTGCCATGGTATCTTGGGCAGCCATAGTGCGGAAAAGTTGGAGTGAATCAAAGTCAAAGGTTCAATTTGTCGGCCGCCGGGTTTCCACCGGGGCAAATTGTGCAGCCGCCCCGCCGCTACCCGCCGGCATCCCGCCACGCTCGCAACCAAAGCGGTCATCACGCGGAAAACCAATTGCCCGGCTCTTCTGGGTGCCAAAAGAGCCGCCTGTTCCCGCAGTGTTTGGGATTTGGTTACGATTTGCAAACACGATAGTCCCAAGCCTCAGTTTAAATGCCGCTTTCTGTCAATATGTTTTAGCGGGCCTGACCCCCAAGAAAAAGCCGAATCGGCCCTTCCAATGTGCGGCCGGCCTCCGGCCAGCCATTTGGCAACGGGCACTTCGATCCGCCACCCGCCGGACAATCGAACGCTTCCCTGGCAGTCGATTCTGCCGGCGAGACGCCGGCAGCACGTTGCGGCCGTGCCGGGTTCAATGGAAGAGCCGAGTGGTCATCGCGTAGATGATCAGCAACAGCAGGATAATGCCCAGCCCAAA
The DNA here is from genome assembly GCA_963788655.1 of uncultured Verrucomicrobiae bacterium. GTDB lineage: Bacteria > Verrucomicrobiota > Verrucomicrobiia > Limisphaerales > JAFGQR01 > JAFGQR01. Next base: position 43,046 of record CAWBHS010000012.1, read on the forward strand.
GAAGAAGTAGCCAAACGAGCGGGCGATGGTTCTTCCAGCGTTCCCATTCATCCCGTATGCGGTACTGAATCCAACCGGCCTTCGGCCACCAATCGGTCATACCAGCGTTTGCGCTCGTGCAGCATCTCGGTCTTGGAGACGCGGCCGGAGAAAATGACGGTATCCATCGGGAATTTCTCGATGCGGAAATGCGTGTTGAAGAAATGGATGGAGAAGATGAAGCCCGCCGCCAGCAGCGCCTCGTCCGAGTGAATGATCAGCGCGATGTTGATGATCCAGCCCGGCAGAAAGCGCGTGAAGAACGGTCGGAAACCACATGATCAGTCCGGAAGCGCCAATGATGGCCACGCCCCAGAACACGGCGAAGTAATCGAACTTTTCCCAATACGTCCAGCGGTCAAATTGCGGTTTCGGCCCCTTGCCAAAGAACCATTTGTTGTGCGCCACAAAATCTCTCCAATCCTGCCAGGTTGGCATCATGGAATCCGGGCCGAAGAGCACGTGCCAGAGCCGTTTGAACTGGAACTTGCCGCGTGGCGGGATCGCGCAGCGATTTCCTGCCTTTCCACGCCTTGCCCATCAGCGAGGCCAGGTGCAGGCCGAAGTAAAGGAACGTGACCAGCGCGCCGAAGCGGTGCAACGTGCGCGCGGTTTCCGGGCCGCCGATGACGTTGAAAATCACCTTGGCCCAGTCCGTGTAGTAGAACTTGAGCGGCATGCCGGTGATGACCAGCAGCAGAAAACTGGTCACCACCAGGAAATGCAGGAAGCGTTCAAACGGCAGGAAGCGAGTGAACCATTCGTCGTCCACCTGCGTTTGGATTTTGGCTTCGCGGAATTTCTTCGAGTCGTGCAGGTAAAGATAAACCGCGCGGACGAGCCAGATGATGGTGTGCAGGCCAAAGAACGTGAAGACGCCGATCAGCAGGCCCGTCATGCCCAGAAAGACGGCGTGGAGCAACGGATAATGCTTGCCGTCCAGCGGGTTGGCGTGCGGATCGTATTGCGTGAAACCGATCGTTGCGCCGGGATGACACTTCTGGCAGGTGGCCAGAATGTTGGTTTGGGACAGATGCGAGCGCGGATCGGACGGCGGCAGCACGTCGTGATAGCCGTGGCAGTCGTAACACGCGGCCACCGCCGGAGCGCGAATTCGGTTTGCCCAGCGCCATGGCCTTGCCGTGGTAGGTGTCGTGGTAATGCTCCAGGCGATCTTCGTGGCATTTGCCGCAACGTTGGTCGCTGATGGCCTTGAAGTTGTTGTTCGGCGGGATTTTCAATTTCGTGCGCGGTGTGGCAATCGGTGCAAACCGGCCCGCGCTGGTCGCCTTTGGCCAGCAATTGGCCGTGAACGCTTTGATCGTACGTCTGCTCGATGCCCAGGTGGCATTTGCCGCAGGTCTTGGCGACGTTGGCGTGGTTGATCGGCGAATCGCGGTCCACGTCGCGTTTGATGTCATGCACGCCGTGGCAATCGTCGCACGACGGCGCCACAATCAATCCCATTTTCAGCAAGGCGTGTCCGTGGATGCTGTCCACGTATTCGGACGCCGCCTCGGGGATACTTCATTTCGTATTCCTTCGTCAGACCCGGATTGCTATGGCACTTGGCGCAGGTTCGCGGGAGATTCAACTTGAAGACCGGCGACGCCGGATTGTTGACCGGCAAAATGTCGTGCGAGCCGTGGCAATCCCAACAATTGGCCGCGCCCGAGGCGCCGAGCTTGTGGCTCACGCCGTGGATGCTGGTCGCATACGCTTTGGCTTCGTCTTCGTGACATTCAGCGCAAATCGGTGGCGGCAAATTGCTGGCGTGAACGAGCTCTTTAATGCCGGCGTGACAATCCACACAATCCAGAATGGCATGCACGGAGAGGTCGAACGTATTCGTGGGGAAGACCGGCATCGGCACTTCCTTCCCGTTCACCGTGCGGACCTGGTCGGGTTCCAGGTGACAATCCAGGCAATCGGAGTTGGCAATAGTCTCGGGCGCGGCCGCCGGTTCGGCTTCCGCGGCGCCAGCGTTGAAACCCACCAGCGGCAACAGAACCGCAACGAGACATCCTCCTCCCATCCTGGCGAACGAGCGGCGATTTAGAATTGTACGGGGCATTGAATGAAGAGGAACAACCGGGACACGCATGGCCATTCTATAATCCTCCCGTATGACAATCGCTGCACAGGAAGTCGGGGTCGTATGCATCACTCGGATGTTTGAACTCCTGCCCTTCGGCACTGAGGTGATTAAGTTCTTCGCCGCGGCCCTGCGTCAAGATGATGTGACAGGCGTTGCAATCACCGGACTTGATCATCTCCTTGCCGCCATCCGAAACGTGTTTGCCGTCGTGACAACGGAAACACCCTGGCCACATCTTATGTCCAATATTATCGGGATAGGCTTTCCAGTTGGCCTTCATCTCCGGGAAGAAATTCTCGCTATAGATCGTCTGGACGGCGCTGATTACCTTGCGCGCCTGGGGGCTGTTGGGATAGCTGCTGGCCAGGGACGTCGCAATCTTCTGGAGCGCGTCGGTTTCATTCGTGTACGTTTGGGTAAGGACGTACATGGCATTGCTCTTGACCAAGGGAATGGAAGGATCAATGTTCCCCAGACTCATGGCCAGGTTCACCGCGTCGTTGGGCGATTTGTAAATGTGCGCCGGCCGGTTGTGACAATCCATGCAGTCCACGGTTCGAATTTCGCTTTCCGCCACTTGGTTGGTGAAGTCTTCAACCCGAAACACCGTCACCACGCCCTGGGCATCGGTGAGCCGCACCCACGGAATATCCTGGCGCGCCTTGTCGCGGGGGAAATACTCGACCTTGTTCCCGACGTTCATGTGCCAGTGGATGCCGCCCACCGGTCCGGAAGTCGGATCGCCCCCACCGACCTTGAGCAGCAGGCGCACAGAATACTCGGTGTTGGTCTGGTCGGTTAAGAAATGCGAAAAAGTGCGGTCCAAATTGCCGACAAACTTTCTTGGCCAATGACACTGCTCACACGTGTCCTGGGCCGGGCGCAGATGCTTGATCGGGGTGGGAATGGGCCGCGGATATTTATCCGCCAGGGTGGCGTACACCTGATACGTGCCGGACAGCTTGGAACGGACAAACCAAGTGGCGCCCGGACCAATGTGGCATTCGGTGCAGGCAACGCGCGCATGCGGCGAATGTTGGTAGGTGACCAGTTCCGGTCGCATCACGGTATGGCAGGCCCCGCCGCAGAACTGCACCGATTCCGTGAAATGATAAGTCTTATAGCTGCCCAGCGCCGACAGCAGCAGGAAGAGCACGCCGCCGGTCAGGAAGTACGCAAAGATCCGGCGGTCCCGCGGCCGCGACAGATTGATCGTCATGGGCAGCGGTGCGCCGTGCGCTTTGATCACTTGCCGGTGCCGCAGAAAAGCGCCCAGCAACGTCAGGCCAATCCCAAGAATCAGGAAGGCAGGCGCCACGATGAAATTCAGAATCCCAACGTACGGATTCGAGGTCGGGGCGAGGACATGAATGAACAGCAGGAGAAAGAACGAGAACAAGCTGGCGGCCATGACCGCCATGCCGCACCAGCTTAACCAATTGCGGAACAACGCGAGGCGTGTGGGCGGTTTTGCAGGGGAATCATTACTCATAGATTAATCTTCACGAAACAAGTTGGTAAATGGGGGACGGATTGCCGGTGGCCGGTGGCATCGTTTGACCGTGCCAACCACGGGCAAGGCTCAAGTCGCCGCGCTTCCCGAGGGGGCTGATGAAAAACTGATGGTCTGCGACGGCCGGCTCCCTCATGGCGCTTCCCCGCTGGTGGCCAAAACGGCGGAACTGCCGGTTGAATGATGTTCGCTGCTTTCGAGGTCGGGCGGCAGGAACAACTTGATAAAAACCACCAGAATGAGAAACGGCAGCAACAAAAGAAAGAGTGACATCAGCATACCTTCCATTCCAATGAATTCCATTTTGTAGCTCATGATGCCACGCAAGCTTTTGGAGAAAAGCTGGCCCCCAATGACCACGTTCCAGCGCATTGCCAGCACGCCGACGAGGATCAGCATCGAACTCGCAAAATACATCCGCCGCCGCTGCAATTCCGGCACGTGCTTGCGGATCAACTGCAACGACCCCAGCAAAATCAGCGGCACCAGCGTGCCACACAAGGCCTGGCCCAGATTCAACGTGTAAAACAGTCGTTCGTGGGCCATGTATTGCATGACTTGGAAGCCTTCTTCCGCCGAATAGACCCGATGGATCCAATCCAGGCCTTCCAGGGACGCATCAACAACCAAGGCAAAAAATAGAAACATCCCCATGACATCGAGACACTTCATGTCCACGGTCTTCCGGCGGACCCAGCTCAAAACCATGTAATTGAACACACACAGCGCAATGCCGGAAACAATGGCGGACATGATGAAAATGATCGGCATCAGCACATTGCCCCACCAGGGATTGGCCTTGATCGAACCGAAGATAAAGCCCACATAACCGTGCAACAGGAACGCCGAAGGGATACCCACAATGGAAAGGATCACGTCCAATTTTAGCATCCAGCGCGAGCGCTGGCGGAGAGACATCGGTCACTCCCACGGTAAACAGCCGGTATAGAATACCTTTCAATCCCGCCTGGTTTTCGGACCATTCCACAAAATCGTGCCGATAATCAAACCACAACTCCAGCAACAACACCGCCATCAAATACCAGGCATAAACGAATCCGAAGATCGCCATGGGCGAAGTCAGATGCGGCGTCATCATGATTTCGAAGCACCGCTCGGGATGCCCCAAGTGGCAGAGCAGCGGCAAGGCGGCGCAGAGCAGGAAGGCGAACGCCGTCAACAGCGACAACCGATACACCGGCTCCAGGGCCTTGACCTTGAACACCCGCACCAGCGAGGCCATGATGAAGGCACCCGCCACCAGCCCGGTGATGTACGGATACAGGACGATCAACATGCTCCACAGCGGGTGCATGCGTGGCCTCATTGGGATAGACATATCCTTCCAAGTGCGGCAACACTTCCACGACGATATTGGTAATTGCGTTCGTCATGTTATCGAACCTCCTTGTCAATGCCCGCGTAATAGACCCGCGGGGCCGTGCCCAGGTGCGGTTTCAGCGCTTCCACGCGATTGTTCCGGTAAAACACCTGGATGGGATCATCTGGACCTGCGGTCAACAAATCACCAAAGATTCGCGCTTGCGTGGGACAGACCTCCACGCAGGCCGGCTTCAGGCCACGGGTAATCCGATGATAACAGAGCGTGCATTTCTCCGCGGTCTTCGTCAGCGGGCTCAAAAATCGGCAGCCGTAGGGGCAGGCCTGGATGCAGAAGCCACAACCAATGCAATACTTCGGATCAATCAGCACCGCACCGTCCGGAGCATCAAAGGTGGCCCCGACTGGACAGGCCTGGGTGCAAGGTGAGTGCTCACAAAGGTTGCACAGTTTGGGCACGAAAAACGAATGCTGAATCTCTTCCGCGGGAACCGGCACAGTTGAGAAGCCGTGCATTCCGCCGTCCGGAGAATCCACCAGCGTTTCGCCCCGGGCTTCACCCGATCCGGGCTTGGGTTTGGTGATGATATAGCGTTCAATCCAAGTGCGAAAGTAGGGTCCTTCCGGCACATGGTTCTCTCGCTTGCAGGCTTCGGCGCAAAGGCCACAACCGATACACCGATTGGCATCGATGGCCATGACCCACTTGTGCTTGGTGGGGTCATAACCTTTGGGGGCACCGGAGGAAACAAATACTTTTCTTACCGCTGCCTTGGCGGTCTTTAACGCCGGCAGGGCAGCTAACCCCGCGACAATGCCACTGATTCGGCCGAGAACGCTGCGCCGGGAAATCGTCTTTTTCATGGCACCTCCGTCGGTTGATGGGGCACATGACACTCGGTGCATTTGTCACCGGCGTAATGCTCTTTGGAGTTGATCTGCTTGTGCCATTTCGGCCGGGAGGGATTGGCCTCATGGCAGCGGACACAGTGGCTATAAGTCAAAATCGTCATGGAATGGATGTCGGGATTGTCCACATGGGCCTGCCCGGCGCCGTGGCATCCTTCGCAAGACAACGTTTTGTGTACGCCCGTCGGTTACTTTTTCATACTCGTCGGCGTGACATTCTTCACAAGCTTTCGAACCCGCATAAACGCGGTCATAACTGGCCAGTTCCTCCAGAGCGTTGCCCCGGTACCACCCGTACTCGTTGAACGAAGGCGGCGTCAGAAAAAATCGCGCCACCGAATACGAGCCGACAATACCAATTGTCAGCAGCAAAATCCGGGTGACTTGCGGGGGGATCTTAGGGCGCAACATATTTAAAAAGCGAACCGGGAACCGTCCCTTTGTCCCGGTTCCCGGTTCGTCGTTTCATTCGTATAACAATGGAGATAAAGACTCAAACTTCGGAAGCGAACCGATCCGAGTCCATGGTGTTGGGATCCAACCCACGTCCGGAGCCTCCGGATGGACCGTTGCTCGCTGAATCCAGCCGCAGTTATTTCTTCATCTTGCGGATCAGGTCAACCAAGGCCTTGATATCGGCATCGGAGAGGGTCGAAGCGTAGCCTTTCATCACGGTCCGCGAGCCTTCCTTCTTGCCTTCCTTGATGATCTTGGTGGCTTCTTCGTCGCTGAAGGCGGCCTGCACCTTCGCATCCGTGTAATCCTTGCACTTGAGCTTCTGGCCCATTTTGGTGTCGCCTTTGCCTTCCTTGCCGTGGCATTTGGCGCATTGTTTGTCCCAATTGGCCTGAGCATCGGCAGCCGAAACGTTCCAGGTAAAAGCAGTCACGGCCAGCGCGGCGATTGCGGTTTTTAGTTTCCAGTTCATAGCTATTTTTGTTTTGTCAGTATTGTATTTGCTTACGATTTTTTATGCGGCACGGCCCTCGACACAGAGAGCAGCGTGCCAAAGTTGGACGGGGAAATCAGCCACGGTATTCTGTTGCGCACGTCGGTTTCTCAAAACAGATACTGGATGCTGGAATAAACCATGTGAGCTTGATAGTCGTTATAGCCCCCGGACGCATAATCCCGATTGTCAAAGTATCCGTATTTCAGGGTCCAGCGCATACGCGCGTTGATCCGCCGGATCATCGCCAACGTGACGGCATGCTCTTCGTCATCCGCTCCATAGGGCACACTGACGCTGGAGTTGTCCACGAAGTTGTTGGCGCGGTAATAGGAATAGTTGGCCTGGAGATCCGTCTTGGCGTTGAGGTTGTAACTGACCATGAAATTGGCGCTCCAATAGTCGTTCTTCGACGGCAACACCAAATTGGCATCCGCTCCAGCCAAGTCGTTGGCCGGGGTTTCGGTCTTGTCGAACGCGACATTGGCACTCGCCTGCAAGAAAAGTCGATTGCATGGCACCCAGGAGATGCTTTCGCCAAAGATGTGCGAAGTGGTTTCAGCGCTTTGGATTTCGGTCAGCCCGTTTCCCCGGGTGTCGATGCGCGAAAGTTGGAAATCGTACCGGCTCACGAAGGTCAGATTGTTCAACGGGCGCAGGGTAAAGCGGAAGTTCACATCATCCGTGTCGAATTCCTGCTCGTCGATGAAGCCGGGATACCGTTTGTAAGTCGTTTGCGGTGCCCAGATCACAGAATGGTCGTAATCGTTGTTCCGCATTTTGTGATAGTACTGGGCGGCGAAATTCAGGCGCTTCCACGGATACCAGTTGGCGCCTATGCTGTACTTCTGGGTGAAGCGGTTGTAGTCGGTTTGCTGCGTATAGGCGTCCGGTAATAGGGGATTGCTAAAGAGGGACAGCCCTCCCGAAAAACGGTCGTTCTTGTTGCCCTGGTCCTGTGCCCATTCCGCCCGGCCGTAGAACACCCAATTCGTGAGGCGCGAGTAACGCAGGTCCAGGCGCTCCGAAACCGCCAGCAAATCGCGGTCACTGTCAGCGCGCGAACTGATGAGGGAGTTGCGCGGACTGGCAAGATCGTCAAAGATCGAACTGGCCTCGGTATCTTGTTTTTCCACCCGCACAGACGGCACCACCGAGAAGTATTCCCAGGGCTTGTAAGCGAGGTTGAGGTTGACGACGTACTCCTTCAACTGCGAGCCACCGGAGAGGTTCCAATAGCCCTCATCGCCGGGCAGCGCCCGCAGCCCGAAAGTATTCAAGTCGTACGCCAGATCGTAACCCGCCCCATAAAACCGGCTGCCAGACAAATCGCTGTCCAACGTGGTGAAGGAAGCTCCGGCCGTCAGCATCAGCTTGTCATTGAACCGGGTGATCGCCGAACCATGAACGTTGAACAAATCAACGTTGTTCTTGTCCCGGGTAGTCACGTAACGGTCGGGTTGTATCATCAGCCCCGGAAAGGATTCGCCGGGACGCCGATGCACATTCAGCGAATCATCAATTTCCGAAGTTTCATAACGCAGGCCCAGGCCCAGAGTGGTCTTGGCGATCGTGTGCCGGCCAGTTAATTCAAAAATGTCGCGCTTCTCGTCAATATCCCGGAAGGAGGGCACAATGCCGCGCAGAAAAGGATCGGCCGCATTGGGACGATTGACGGTGGAATAATCTCCCCACGAGGTGGAGTCTTCCAGGCCGCGGCGAAATTTGTGATCATACCGGAACTTGAGTATCGGCAGATCGGGCATGGTCAATCCTGCTTCGAACCAAGCATCCCCGCGATCGATGTGCAAATTCTCGTTGTACAACGAAAACCATTTTTCGCCCTGGGGCAGAAACCCACCGCTGCCGTCATACCAAGTCCGATATTCCCGATACCCGGCCCGCACATAACCCTTGTCCGGATACGAATAATCCAGCTTCAGGTTGTAGTCGTGCAGATCGAAGATTCCACGCCCGTCCAGTTTGAACAGTCCTTCTTTCCCGACGCTCTTTTCGTAATGAAAACCCTCGACGCCACCAAACGCACCGCGCGGCAGGTTATGCCGTTTCATGAACTGCGCTTTGTCGCCGTCCACGGCCACGCCGCCCACTGAAACATTCACCCAATTCTTCAGTTCCGAAACGTCCACTTCGGGTTCTTCTTCCGCTTCGGCCTTGGGCTCGGGTTGGTCATTGGATTTCGCCGCCGAGGCATCTTCGGCGGCCAGCGCCGGGCTGCCCATCAGGCACAAGCCGGTAAACAACACGAGCCCACGCGCAAATCGGCGATCCTTGGATTGAGTATTGGATTCTAGTTGCATAGGTTTCTGAGGTTCCGGCATTCAACTAATAGTGCAAAGACGGGCTCACTTGTGAACCATGGACCGCTTCGTGACAGCCGGCCGTCCAACAGGTGCCGCGCGCCAGAAAATCTTGATGGGGAATATCCCCAATGAGAATGCCACTCGAGGTGCGTTGTTGGAAATGACATTTCAGGCACAAGTTGGCGTTGCGCTGGCGCAGCAGCTTGGCATTGACCGAACCATGCGGGTCATGGCAGGTGGTGCAACCTTCCCGCATCGCCTCATGCTGGAAAACGAACGGACCGCGCTGCTCGATGTGACAATCAAAACACAGCGCATCGATCGAGTCCGTCGAAGTACCTCGATGACCCAACAGCGATCCTTTATGCGGATTGTGACAATCGCTACAGCTCATCCGACCTTCAAGCACCTGGTGGTGATAGGGCATGTTTTGGAACTGTCCCCGCTTATCCATGTGGCATTGGAAGCAGATTTCCGGTGACTTGCGCGGATTGACGATGTTTCCCCGGCCGCCGCCCGCATCCGAATGGACGCTTCCCGGGCCATGGCAAGCCTCGCAGCCCACATTGATCGCATTGGGGCTGTTGACCTTCAACAGCGCGTGGTCCGCTCCCGCCTTGAATCCCTGCGTGATTTGATCGTGGCAAATCATACAGTCTTCCGACCCAATGAAGGTCGCCCCGGGAATCTGCGAAGGAATCACCAGAGGACTGGTTAGTGGAAACACAAGACACCACTACCAGGGAAACCACCAAGGCGCTGCCGGCCACCCAGAGTCTCCGGTGGCGAAGCCACCTTCCGAAGCGAAATGTGTTTGCGTCTGTGGACGCGGTTTCAGGTTTCATCGTTATTCTAAGTGATCTTGCTGCGCCGGTAACTTCACACGTTCAACAGAGGCCAATGGCCGTAAATGATCGCGCGCGATGTCGACCATTTGCGCCGGCCGTCCCCTGCCCTATTCGACCTGATCCAATTCGGCATTGACCAGATACTCCGCCACACTCAACAGATACCGCTCGTAGTCCGCGTTGTGTACGCCGAAGCTAGCGTCGTGCTCCACCAAATAAAGGTTAAAACGCGCTTGTTTGATGTTGTCAGGAATCAACGCCTGCTCACTGGAAGACGGTCCCTTTAGATCGGGATTTCCGGTGGGATTCGAAAGTTGGCCTTCGTTGGTGTATTCCCAGGCCAGAGTTCCGTATTGGGTCAGTCCGGCAGGTGCTTTCATGGTGGCCCACGTATCGAGCAGATCCTTCACCTGCGCGATGCGATTGGTGATCTCCGTTTGGACATGCGCGATGAACAACTCTGCTTCACTTTCGGAATGGCATGGCGCGCACGAGTCCAGCCGCGGCCTAAAACCATGTCCGGTATAGACCGGTTCTTCGTCACTGGGTTCTTCCGGTTCTTCCGGGTGCATGTGGCAATGCGCGCACTGCTCATCCACCTGACGATGGTAGGACTGCGGCGGTGGCAGCGGCCCCAATTCATAACCGCCGTCTCCGATCAAGATATTATACTGCGGCGAATGGTGCGGTGGCCGGCTGGTATCGTCCCATTTGGCGCCCCGCTGATTATGGCACTGGCCGCATACATTGATGTTGGGATTGTACTGCGCGGCAAAATCGACGCTGGTCTGGTAGGAGAAGAATTCCAAGGACTCCTCGGGATTGCGCAGTTGGAGGTCGTTCCCGGTCGGGGTGTGGGGATTATGGCAGACCACGCACGTCACGGCCGTGACGGCCGCTTCTTCCGCAGTGGGCAACAAGCCATCCAGCGGAAGGTTCTCCTTATAACTCTTGAGCATGGCCAGCCGCACCGCGCCGGAGTGGCAAGCACCACAGGATTTCATGCGCGACGCATTCGATCCTTCGTTGATCGCATCCTCGACCACTGCCCCGTGGGGCGACGTGGACCAATCATCGTAGGTCGGATGGTGAAAACCGTTGTGGCACCCGCCGCACAATTCCGCTGCTTCCCAGACAATCGGCGGCTTGGTAAAGAACGGACTCCGCGCATGGTCACCCGCCGGACCGTGACAATTTTCGCACTGCACTCCCGCCAAATTGGCATTGGCCGTCTCATTCGTGAAGCCCGTGGGCAATCCATATCCCACCGTGTGGCACTGCAAGCACTCGCTGTTGTGGTCCTGGTGAATCCGTTTCAGCGTCTCCAGCGCCGTGGCGTGGTGGGTGTTGACCCACCCGGCGGTTTCCGGATTGAAATTGGTGTGGCAGGTCAGACACACGCCGGCGCCGGCAAACAGCGGAGCCGGAGTAGTGACGCGGAAATATTGGTTGTCGCTGGTCGCGGGCAAGGTGAAGTTGGTGCCGTAAGTCTGGGTCACCATGGACCAACTTTGCGTTCCCAACGTTGGTGTTTGTTGCAGCGTGAACGGCCCGCCAAACGGATCCCACCATTGAACCGTGACTTGCTGGTTGCTGCGGACCACCGAGGTGATGTATGGAAGCGGCAGAATCCCCCCTTCGTGCAACACGGGTTGGTCAAAAGTCTCAGCCACCACGCGTGGCGCCGGGCCCATTAAACTCCAGGCCACAGCCAACGCCATCATCGTTAATGACGACATGTAAGTCATCTTTCTCGCGAGGGTTTTTGATAAGTGCATTTGCGGCTTCATAGATAATTGCGAGCTTGCGTTAGATTTATCGTTGACCAGCGATCCCCATAGCACGCCCGCTCCTGCAACAGGAGGGCAATTCTTGAATTGTATCGCTGTTATTCATGACCAACGGGAGGTGAGAGTAGTTGCGGCCAAAAACGGCGTAAACACCGATCTTGCCTTTACCTTTGCATATTTTGCCTTGAGCAAATCGCCAACCAGCCGGGCTCGAAACAGAGGTTCCCGACGACGGCCCCAGCCCGCAACCTGTCTGGAAGTCCCTTCCCGTTGAAACGTCATGAGAGGTTGGAGTGATTGCGGGAATTTCCCGGTCGGCGACAGCAGTGCCGCGCAAGTTTGGTGGAGGCCGGCTTCAGGGTTTGCCCGGCTCGCGAGCGGACGAGCGTCTGACTGCCGGAGGAGGTCTGCGGTGCCCGACCTACCTTGCGTTTGAGTTCGATCATGCACTGCACCACACTGGCCAGACTGGTGTTGCGCAAGGCGTCTTGGATCTGCCCCCGAATCTTCTTCCAGATCTTTTGCGTGGGGCAAACACAGTACGCCGTGTAGTCGTCCATTCCCAACAGGCACTCCCCGATCCAGGCTTTGCCTTCAATCGCTTCCACCACGTCCAGCAGGGAGATTTCCGTGGAAGGCCGGGTAAGAAAGATGCCGCCGCGATAGCCTCGTTTGGTGGTGACCAGGCCTTTACGGGACAATTGGTTGATGATCTTGGCCAAATACGGTTTGGGAATGGCAGTACACTCGGCAATGTCACGAATCAGGCGGGGATGACACGTCGGGTCTTCCAAGCAGCACAACGCGTGTACCGCGTAACCCGTGGTTTGTGAAAGGCCCATCATAATTCGTTTTTGGCAGAATCCTAACTGATATAGAAATTGTCAATTATAAAGATGACCCAAAGATCATCTTTTTAACCAGAGGAATGTTTTGTATGTTGATTCCTTAATGCGCCATGCGCCGACAATGGGCGCGCCTCATTGGTGAACAGGGGGCTTCCGGCCGAACTGAACGCCCCCCTACGGCAGGAAACCCGCTGGTGAACCGATCGGCTCGACCGGCCTCTACAGCAGAGCCACGGCTCGCTCCAACTCGCTGTCGGTGTTGTAAAAATGGGGGGAATAGCGAAGATACCGCTGCCCGGCGCGGTCGGAACGCAACGAAACAACAATGCCAGCTTTTTCCAGTTTCTGGTGCAATGCTGGCAGGTCGGCGTCCAGTCGATAACACGTTACGATGCCGCTGGCATGTTCCGGCGGGGCTTCGGCTTGCAGCACCTGATACCCTTTGGCCTGCAAGGCTGGCACCAGCCAATTACGTTTGCGCAACAGTTCTCCAGAAATCTCTTCCACCCCCAGTTCCATGATCAGTTCCAGCGCCGCATGGATGCCCACCAAGCCCAACAGATTGTCGGATCCTGCTTCGTATCGACGCGAATCCGGTGGATAAACCAATTCCTCCTGGGAGATGAAGTCCGGACACCGCACATTGTGCCAGCCGTAAATGGGTGGCCGCAACTTGTCCTGCCAGGCTTTCCGCACATATAAAATGCCGGCGGCACAAGGTCCGAGCATCCACTTGTGGGCGTCGGCAGCCAGGAAATCAATGTGTTCGACCGTGGTCGGAAACGCTCCCACCGTTTGAATGGCATCCACGCAAAACGCAATGCCGCGCGAGTGGAGAAACCGGCCAATGCCATCCAAGTCGATCCGCCAACCGCCTACAAAGTGGCAGGAGGCCAGGGCCACCAGGCGGGTTTGCTCATCAACTTGACCTTGCACGTCCACCAAACGAATCCGCCCCAGTTCGCGTACGTTCAGGAACCGGACCTCGACGCCCCGGTCCACCAAGGCCATCCAGGGATAGACGTTCGAAGGATAATCGTCGTGGTAGATCACGACGTTGTCGCCTTTGCCGCAGGGAAAGCCGCTGGCAATGAAACTCAATCCGAGCGAAGTCGGTCCCACGAAAGCGATCTCTTCCGGTTGCGCCTTCAGCAAGCGGGCTGCCATTTCGCGCGTCTGCTTAACCCGCAGACCGGGTCCAATGGTTTCCTGGTCGCCTAGGGTTGACTGAGCGGCGTAATCTCTAATGGCTTCCGCCACCCGGCGCGGCAAGGGGCATACTCCGGCATGCGCCAGGAAAGCCTTCGCGCGCGCCACGGGAAATTCGTGGCACCGCAGTTCTTCGTTCGCGTGGAGTTCAGTCAGCGTCATGCCGGAACGTTAGTGGCAAAGCCTTGGCCGGCACAATTGAAAAGCAGCACTGGCAAACCACCTATTCCCCCGGTACCAGATCGCCGATCAGCATGAGCGCCCCGGCGTACCACGCACGGCCATCAAATCGCTTCGGATCGTCCATTTTCTCATTTCGCCGGCTCAGGATTTTTACCTTGTCAGGTTGCTCGGGATGAATCTCGATCCGGACCGAATGGACCGTGTCCTGCAGCCCTGTCCCCACCCACAACTGGGCCAGCCGATGGTAAGTGCAATACGCGTCAAACCGCGGCACTGTCACCGGCGGACGATCGTCCAGGTGGACAATGACCTGCCCGCAATCCGGGCCCAACAAATCGTAAATGCCCGCCATGGTGCCGCGAAACTTGAACTCAATGCTTTCGCCCGGTGTTTGGGCGGTCCACATCTCCGGCAACCGATTGGCAAAGCGCCGCGCCAAACCATCTTTCGCGGGATCCATCTTTCGCCAACCTTGGCTCAGCTTGGCCCGATTCAGGGGCACTAGTTTGGCCGCCTCCCAATTGTCAGCCACAAACGGAGTTCCCAGCGGGTGCGAGCCGGTTTGCCCGACGCCACGGATTTCCGTCATGCTGCGCACAATCGCTTCGAGGTACAGTTGATGTCCGGTATCGGGATACGGATGCACGCCATCCGGTGAAAATGGTATCTTGTCACCTACGGCTGCTTTTTGGGCGTCGGTCTTCGGCTTGCTGCCTTTGAAGATCAGCTTGGCCGCCTTTTCCAAACGAGCCACCTCCAATCCCAAGTTGATCGAAGGGATGTGGTAATGCTCGGCGATCTTTTCCATGGCTTGATAAGAACGCGGCAGCGCACCTTCCTGCAAGGTCTGGAGCATGTTGCCTGCTACGGTGTAAACAAAACAAATATCTGTTTGTGGATCGTGGCGCCAAGTTTGCCGCACGATCCCTTCCATGCTGCGATAAATCCGCTCGGGCGACGCGCCCCCGTCGTTTACGGCAAACTCCACAAACATCAAATCCGGCTCATGGTCCAACACGTCTTGCCGCAATCGAAACACACCCAGGTCCGAACCCGTCCCGCCAATCGCCGCATTGATCTCACTCACCCGTGCATCAGGATATTGTTCCTGAAACCATTTGAGCGTTTTGGGACGCCAACCCGCTTGCGCCGTGATGCTACCGCCCAGATACGCGATCCGGACCGTGTCCCCGTCCTTCAATTTAGCCAACACGTTGGGCAAACCGCCGCGCGGGTTGCACTCGGTCAAATTCGATTCCGCCGCCACGGCGCCCAGGGCTATGGCCAAAATAATATGGAAACAATTAATTTTCATTGCTGATGCGAAGGAGACTACCTGCCGCGGCTCAGAAAACCAAGAAATGCTCACCTCCGAGACACTCCACGCTCAGTCTGCGCTCCGATCACTTCTGTTTTTTGCGCCAAATTCCTGTCAAAAAGATGGCGCGATATCCTTCACATAAATGGATTACAGAGGCTGATCCGGTTTCGTCGGAGCAGCGAACCTTGAAAGAATCGCCTCAGCCTCAAAACGCTGGAGACCGGGCCGATCACGCGATTTGCCGGGGCGGGTAATTACGTTTCCTATTGTCGGGGGGTGCGCGCCGAGAAACTTTCCAACGAGCGCAAGAAAGGCCAGAACAACCGCAAATGTGGGAACAAGTATCTGGCCTGGGCCTGGATGGAAGCTGCGCATTTTGCGATCCGCTACAGCCCGCAAATCAAAGCCTGGTATCAACGCAAACTCAAACGCTGCGGCGGCCAGACGGCGATCGCCCTAAAAGCGGTCGCGGCCAAACTGGCCAACGCGGCGTATTACCTACTCAAGAATCAAGCAGATTTTAAGATTCAACAAGTCTTTGGCTAAGCTTTCGGTGGGGGCGGCAAACCAGGTGAAGGGGTTGGTGTGAAACCACCAGGACTGATTGGAGCGCCGCCACCGGATCCATTTAACCGCTCGGGCGAGCTGGCAGTAAACGCTGTTTTGTCCGGCCCAAGAGTCAGCGTGGGTTGAACGCGGGCGGACGGGAAACCGCCCCGGCCGCGAGTCATGGGACTGTGCGCTCCTTATTGTACCTGGGTTGGTACGAATGATTTTCTGGCTCGGCGCGCGCGGAGTGGGGCCGGTTCGAAACGCAGGCCGCCAGGCCTGCCGGACCGGACTAGAACCAGATGGATGACCGGACAAAACGGATGGCGCCCCGCAGGCGGGACGTTAAACGTTGGAACCTGGCGAGGGAAGTTGTCGGTGCAACGGCGGACCTGGCGGCACGGACGAGCATCGGTGCGTCGTGTCAAAAAACAGTTTTTTGGCAACCGAATAATTTTGTCTCTTGACACGAACCTTTAATGGATGACCCGTTTACGTTTATGGTGGCGCGCCTGCGAGCCGAAACGACCATGACCTGGCGTTGGATTGCCGAGCAATTGGCGATGGGCCACTGGCGGACGGCGGCGAATGCGGTGCGGGCGGTGGGATTGAACCGGCGAAAATGACTATGGCGTCCACATACTCCATTAGACATCTCTGACCCTTTGACAGTCGGGTCCGCAATTCCAAAGCGGCCTTCGCCTTGAGCCTCTTCCGTCGGGTGGTCGTCAGTTTCGCTCAGGTGTGGGTGGACCGATGCCGGCAGATCAATCCATGCAGCCGCGTCACCACCCGTAAGTTTTAAAAACGCTTCGGACGCCGCGACGGCGGCCCTGAGCGCTTGCACGCACTAATTTCCGCAAAATTTCCGGAGTCCTGGAGCTTACCGAGTCGAAAAGGTGCGTCCTACGGCCCAGTAGATTTAGAAATTTACATCTTGACTATTCGTTTTCTTTCTGGCAGAAGCGAGACGTGAGCAATGCTGAGACGGCGCTGAAACCGAGCAGAACACTCAAAAGAGTGAATTGTTGCATCGGCTCGCTATACCTTGAAACGCTGGACAGTTCGGGCGAAGCAGAAACTGCAAACCGGCTTCTTTGGATAAACTCGCTGATTTCTGAAGAAACTCTTGACGTTAGCGGCGTCGGGGGCGAGCCAGGCACCGAGGGCATGACCGCACTGTCGAGTGATTGGCCTGAACTTGGCTACGCCACCGAAACCTCGTCGGGCCAGTATCAATTTATCGATCCGGACGCGGCAAGCCTTACGCAGCGTTTTTATGTCGTTCGAGCAAGCAGTGGGGCTGTTCCCACGACTTTGCATTCAAAATCAGTTCAGCCCAAGGATTAACAAAACATGACTTTCCAGATATTGAAAACCTCAACCAACAGAATGGCTAGCGCCCCCATCCTGAATGTTCAAAAGGAGAAAGCAGAATGAAAAAGTATCAAAACCAGACAATGGCACCTGTGGTCCATATTGGAGGGCTTATCCTATCGGTTGCTCTCGCTGGCTGCGATCAGGCGAAAACCGACTCCGCCTCCCAACCGGAGGTGACGGGCAGGGCAACCGGTCATCAATCGAGTTCCGGAGCTCAGCCGTCTCCAGGATCATCAGAAAACCGAGTATCCGATCCCGTGACTCTGGCCAAGGGATACGATAAGGTCCATCCTTGCGACGCATGCGCGGCGCATCCGAAGGATCCGGATCGGATGGCGCCTGGGGTGGAAATGGACAAGATCGTTCCGCGGTTGGCATTGATAAATTGTCAACAGGCAACAAAAGAACATCCTAATACAGCGCGATTTCATTACCAACTCGGACGCGCGTATGCCGCGTCAGGCCGTCCCCAGGAAGCCTTCCAGTGCTACCTAAAAGCCAATGCAATGGGTTACCGGATGGCCGCCTTCAACCTGGGTTGGGCGTACGCCGAAGGCGAAGGCGTCACGGTGGATGCGGAAAAGGCCGAGAAATTCTTCCGCCGCGCCAGCCAATCCGGTGTTGACGCCAGCGAAGAGTTGGCGCGGTACGTCTTCACCTCCAAGGGGTATTCGAATCCCAAATTTTTTCAGGCGGCTTATGACGGCAAGTTGCAGGAGGCAAATCCAGGCGCATTGGCAGCATACTTAGTGCAGTTTCTGAGTATGTTTCGCAACACCGACGGCTGCCAAAACGTAGTGTCCACCTATGCCTACGCGAAGATCGCCGAACACGGCCAGATGAATATGCTTGGTCAGATGCTGGGCGGTTTAGCCAGTTCCAGAAATCGGCATACCCCCGGCGATTTTGCGGGCGCTGCCAAAGCAGGCTATGCAGCAGGCCGGCAGTTCCAACTGAATCTGGCGATGAACGTGGACAAAGCGCGGACGGATGCGCAGTTGTTTTACGACCGGCACGGTTGCAGTTCTCCTGTAGCCAAGCGTTTCTTCAAAGCCATCCAGGATTACTGCGCCGCTTTGGGAAGCGCCTCATTTCAGAAAGAAGTGGAGCGAAACTTCAGACGCTGAGGACTGCCTCGACGAAACTAACCAAGCTAATATTATGAAAGCCAATCCCCTATTTGCTGTTTTTTCTCGGCTTGCCACCAGTGTGGTCTTGCCTGCCATCGCTTCTGGCTCACACAAAATCTGCAAGGCACTGAGTGTTTTGCTCCCCATAGTACTAGCCTCCCAATCCATGGCAATCGGCGCCTTTAGCGAGCAGGATTGGGTAAGTATGGGCGTGACACCAACCATCAGCGGGGGCAGCGTCAACGCAATGGTGGTTGACGACTCAGGAAAGGTTTACATTGGGGGACGCTTCAACATGGCTGGCGGCGTATTCGTGAGCAACGTAGCCATGTGGGACGGCAGCGTTTGGCATCCGCTGGGCTCGGGACTAAATGACCAAGTGGATGTGCTCGCCGTCTCCGGGAACACATTGTACAGCTGGGGGCTCTTTCACCGAGGCTGGCGGGATTCGGGCAAACCATGTGGCCCAGTGGGACGGCAGCGCTTGGGCGCCAATGGGGAGCGGTCTCGAAATCTCTGAGCCGCGTCTCCCTGTCGATGTCACTGTGTTACGTGTGTGGAACGGCGATCTTTACGTCGGCGGCACATTCGCTTATGCGGGCGGGCAACTCGCCCAACTCTATTGCGAAGTGGGATGGGACGATGTGGGTTCCTCTTGGTTCAGGGGTGGTGCGCATGTGGGAAAACCTAAGCGGTAAGGTTTTTACCATTCCTGGTACCGTCTCAGTTCTTACAGGTCTTGGCGACGACCTGTACGTCGGAGGCGTGTTCACCAACGCCGGCGGAATCCAGGCCAATTCCCTCGCCAAATGGGATGGGAGTTCTTGGTCATCCTTGGGCACGGGCTTTGTAGTCGCGGTTTCGGTTCTGGCAGCGTCGGGCACCGATCTCTATGTCGGGGGAAACTTCAATACGGCCGATGGAATAGAGGCCAATGCGGTGGCCAAATGGGATGGGAGCGGTTGGTTGGCATTGGGGAGCCCTTGGACGGCTCTGGTTTCAGTTGCAAACGGAACCCGGGGAAGAGGAGGCCAGATAAGCGATTTAGTGGTATTAGGCACAGATTGTACCTAGGTTACAGCGACTGGGCGAGTGGCTTTGAGTCCATCGTCAAGTGGGATGGAAGCGCCTGGTCACCTTTGGGTACCGGGCTGAATAGCAGTGTCTATGATCTCGTGGTGATAGGCGACGACCTAATCGTTGCGGGAGGCTTTAGCGCGACGATTGGCATGCCCCCCCCGGATCCTCGCGGAGACCCTATCGGCGTCATTGAGTTGCCAGGTATCGGGAAGTGGAATGGAACGGAATGGTCCCGGATGGGTTCAAAATTCACGGGCGGGGGAGTTCTGGTGACAGCGGGGACAAACCTCTATGCTCACGGTAGTTTCGAATGGTCTCCGAATGCGGGGTGCGTCGCACAGTGGGACGGGAACAGATGGTGGCCGCTTGGCATGGGGCTGGACGGTGGCGTGAACGCGCTGGCGGAGTCAGGTACAGACCTTTACGTGGGAGGCAGGTTTCAAGGGGCGGGTGGAAAGGCCGTTAACGGCATCGCACGTTGGGACGGGGTGCAATGGTCGTCATTACGTGACGGGCTCGCCGATGCTCATCTTCCTCGGTACTTCAATGCATTGGCAGCGTCAGATGCCATTGTTTACGCCGGGGGCTACTTTTTCGAAAGTCGGTGGGGCGCAGGCCCAAATAACCCAATGGGACGGTACGGCGTGGTCCGCGTTGGGTGCCGGGGTGAACAATGGGGTGAATGCGCTCGCGTTGTCCGGAACAAATCTCTACGTCGGCGGCCGATTCACGACTGCGGGCGAAGTTACCTGCAGAGGTGTTGCCCGGTGGGACGGAACAACTTGGCACG
>CAWBHS010000013.1:0-12258 GCA_963788655.1 uncultured Verrucomicrobiae bacterium
TTGGATTCATGTGAAGTGGTCAGTAATGTGGAGTAGTGGGGGCGATCACTGCGGCTGGCGCGGGTTCGGCTCGTGTTTTACTTCACATTATTGACAAGGGGATTGGGGTTTCCCGGTTGCTGCCGGGAATGAAAGCAATATTACCTTGCAAACAGTTTCGTATGCCTCCAGGGCCTCGGTCCCGGTATCGTCAACTGCCGGTCATTGGTCCGGTCTTGGACGATATGCTGACTTGGCTTCGGCACCACGAATACGCCGAGTCGACACTCCGTAATTACCTCAAGGGGATCAGTTGCCTGATCCGCTGGCTAAAACGACGCCGAGGACCTGCCCTCAAGGGACTCACGCAACTGGATTTGAGTGCGGCCTACGATTGGTTTCGCTTACGTCGTCCGGATGTGGCCGGCACGACGCGCGCCGTGGAAAGATTCTTTCGAGATCAGCAACTGATTCCCGAAGGCCAGGCCGCTCCGCTCCTGGCTTCGGAGCGGGAGTTGCAAGCTTACGGCACTTATTTGCGAGAAGTGCGCGGCATGGCGGAGTCGACTATCGCGGGGCACCAGAACCGCCTCCGGTTCTTCCTGCGATTCCTGAAGTTTGATCAAGACCCTGCGGTAATCCGCAGGTTACGGACAGACCGGATCGCGGCCTTTCTGCGCAAGGCGGCCAAAACCAACAACCGGTTTAGCCTCCCACACGTCGTCGCCTCGTTACGTGGCTTTCTCCGGCGGCAGCATGCCCAAGGCGTTATCAAACAACCGTTACATCAGCAGATCGACACCCCGCGCACCTACCGACTGGAGCAACTGCCGCGCGCGTTGCCCTGGGAGCCGATCGTTGCGCTGCTCCGCTCCATTGACCGCTCACAGCCGGCTGGTCTGCGTGACTTCACCCTGTTGTATATGGCGGCCCGGTATGGTTTGCGCAGCGGGGAGCTGGTGCGACTGAAATTGGAGGACATTGATTGGCGTGCGGGTATCCTGCAAGTCCCGCAAACAAAGACCCGGCAGGTTCTCCGACTGCCCTTGACCGATGAAGCCGGGGATATTTTCACGCGCTACTTAAAAATCGCTCGCCCACGCAGTTCGTTTCGCGAACTGTTCCTACGGCGACGAGCTCCGATGGGGCCGTTAGCCCCCACGGCCGTGCATGATATTTTGGAGCATCGCATCGGCCAGAGCGGTCTGGATCTTCCCCCGATGGGCACGCATGCGTTGCGCCATTCACTGGCGGTTCACCTGTTGCGCCGCGGAGTTACGCTCGGAGCCATCGGGGATGTGCTGGGACATCGTGATCCAGAAAGCACCACCGTTTATCTCCGTTTGGCGGTCGACGATCTGCGTCAAGTGGGCTTGGGCGTGCCCCAAGGTGGAACCGCCGCCATGCTGGAACCCGCCGGTTGGAACGTCAAATTGCTCCGCGTGGGTCCCGTGCGAGCCTTGCCCTTGACCAGCGCGGATTTTCACAGCAGCTTGGCGAACTCCCTTCGGCTCTATCTGGCCAACCGTCGCGCTTTGGGCCGACGCTATGACCGGGAAGAGACCGTACTCCGACGGTGGGATGAGTTTCTGCATCGTGAGTTTGGTTCGGTGCGCCAAGTCCGCTCCGAGATGTTTTACCACTGGTCGCAGACCCTGACCAAACTCCACCCGACAGTGCTCCGGAATCGCCTGCGGATCGTGCGCAACTTTCTGCTTTTCCATGCCCGCCAGCATCCGAAAACCTTCATCCCGGATTTGGCGACCTTCCCCAAACCCAGCCCGCATCGTCCCCCATATCTGGTCTCGGCCTCGGAGATGGCCCGGGTGCTGGCCACGGCCGATCAGTTGCCAGCCTCTCATCAAAATCCTCTTCGACCTCAAACCGTTCGGTTGGCATTGCTCCTGTTGTTTTGCTGTGGCTTGCGGCGCGGTGAGTTGTTGCGCCTGCAATGGCGCCACTGCGATCTCCAGGAAGACCTGCTCCGCATCGAAGCCACCAAGTTCCACAAATCTCGCTTGGTTCCTTTATCCAAATCCGTCGCCCAAGCCTTACAATGGTATCGGGCACTGCGACGGCGTCGAGGGTTGGCGGTCCAACCCAACGATTATCTCATCTGGAGCGATAATCCCGTGGCTGCCACCCAAGTCTATAGTGCTTCCGCACTCGCCGGCAATTGGCAGTTCTTATGTCTAGCCACCGGGGGGCTAGACGAACGCGGTCGTCCCCCACGAATCCATGACCTCCGGCACAGCTGCGCGGTAGCCATTTTAGAGCGGTGGTACAAAACGGGCACAAATCTCCACACCAAGCTGCCCCATTTGGCGACTTATCTTGGCCATGTTAATCCGGTTTCCACGCACCACTATCTCCACCTCACGCCGGAGCTGCAACAAGCCGCCAACCGGCGCTTCCATCAGTACGCGTTCCCCATCTTTGCCGACGGAGGTGCCGATTGAAAAATCGGCCCCATCACCGTCTTAGCGTCTGCCTTACGGGGCTTCTTTACCGACTACTTGCCCCGGCAGAAAGCCATGAGCCCACATACGGTTGCCAGCTACCGAGACAGCCTAAAGCTGCTGCTGCAATTTGTCGCCGGGAAGAAGGCCGATCCCAGTCAGTTGGCCGTCGAGCAGTTGACGGTTGAGCAGGTCACTGCGTTTTTGCAGCATCTGGAGACCGAGCGCCACAATGCGGCCCGCACACGCAATGTACACTTGAGTGCCATTCACAGCTTCTTCCGCTATTTGGGGGCCCATTATCCCCAGCACCTGGCGCAAACTCAACGCCTCCTGAGTATCCCATTTAAATGCACCGCTTCCCGCGAGATCCAGCACCTGGAGTGTGCGGAAATCCAAGCGGTGCTCCGGGGCATCGACCAGCGGGTCGGCGAAGGTCAGCGCGACTTTGTGCTGTTAAGTCTGTTGTTCAACACCGGTGCCCGCGTCAGTGAAGTGGTGGGGTTACAAGCCTGTGATCTTCGTTTAATCCCACCGACCAGTGTTCTCTTGCGAGGAAAAGGCCGAAAGGAGCGAGTCTGTCCCCTTTGGCCGGAAACCGTCCGGGCGTTGCGGCAGTATCTGGAGGGCCGTGCCATCGGCCTCGAGGAAAAGCGCAGTGTGTTCTGCAATCATCGGGGATTTCCGCTCAGCCGATTTGGGATCCGCTGGATACTGCAAAAGCATGTCCATCAAGCCGCCCGCCATACCCCGACACTGAAAAAGAAGCGGCTTCACCCGCACAGTTGGCGTCACAGCACTGCGGTTCACCTCCTCCGATCGGGAGTCGATTTAAGCACTATTGCGCATTTGCTTGGACACGCGAGCGTGAACACCACTAATAAGTACATCACGCTTGATCTGGAGGCCAAACGGGAAGCTTTGGCCAAGGCAAAACCAATGTTGGCGCGCAACGGTCAGTCGGGGCGATGGCGATCAGATCAAAATCTGATCAAATGGCTGGAGTCGCTATAATCGTCAAAACCCCTTGTCAATAATGTGAAGTAAAACACGAGCCGAACCCGCGCCAGCCGCAGTGATCGCCCCCACTACTCCACATTACTGACCACTTCACATGAATCCAACGCCGCAACTTCCAGCGCCGCATCCGGATTGCAAATCAGCGCTCCGAGTCGGAAGTCGGAACGGAATAAACCCCGCTGGGGTGAATCCCATAGAAACGCAAATTTCAGAGAGGCGTCGCATCACCGAATTCCAGATTCATCCGCATCGGCTTTGTCATCGACAGTCAAACCCGGCCATAGGTTGCAGAGCGCGCGCGAACCGCGGCATTCCGGCAGGGCGACACCAATGGGCCTTGTCAGCGATCATTCCAGCGCTCAACGCAGGGGTTGCCGATTGGCGCAAACCTGCTAGCGCAGAGTTGCAACTCGGCGCTGCGGGAAAGTCCAGTCCAGCTCCCCATCTCTTCGATAATCCTTGCTCGTATTCGAAGCAACCGGTTTGATCCTTGTACCGTGAAGCCAATCATCTTTATCAGTGCTCTGCTATTGGGCGTTGCTGCGATGGCCCAGGAGACCAAGACCGCAGCCGTCGGCCAGCGTCCTTACGAAATGGTCTGGGCCAATCGGACCAATGACGACCATGCACCGCTGGTCGATTTCGAAAACCTCTCCGGCTGGCACGTGGCGATCAAAGACGCGGAGGCTACGTTTCAGCGCACGCGCGAGGAACAAATTTGGGGCAAGTACGTCGGCAAATTGGCTTACCGCGGTGCGGGTAACCAACCTGAAGTCCGCGTCCTACCGCCGGCGCCGATTCCCATCAAGGTGCCCTTTGATGCCGTGACGCTCTGGTGCTATGGCAACAACTGGGGCTGGGCGCCCGATCCGAAGACGCCGCAGGTGCGCCTTACGGCTTTGTTTGCGGATGCGTCGGGCAAAGAATTTGCCGTCTATCTCTTTAACGTCAATTGGACCGAGTGGTATCTGCTACACAAGCGGCTCACGCCGGAGCAAATTGAGCGCGTCAAGCACGGGGCCAGCTTCGTCGGCCTGCTCATCGCCGGTGGCAACAATCAGGAGGATCGAACACTTTACTTCGACAACCTCGCAGTGTTCACCGAACAATTTCCGCCGCTCACCTTCAAGCCACGGCCCGAACGCGGCGTTGCCATGTTTCCCGGCCAATCCGTGGGAGCCAACACGGGGCCGGGTAAACTACCATTCCCCACTCGTCCAGAAACCATTCTTCCCGATAATCTGACGTCGGATTTCAAAGTGACGACCCGCGCGCGGGAAAACGAATTCGAGCTGGTTTATGAAGGCAAGGACGGACGGTTGCTTTACCGGCTGAAACCACAAACAGGCACTTGGAGCGATGTCACTGCGGAAGGCGAACTTCGACCGCACGACAGCGCCGCGCCGGAAGGGAAAGCGGATTTCAAAATCCACCCATGCCTGGACGGTGGAGTTTACCTCGCAACCGCGAAAGGTCCGGTGCTGCCTGAGCGAGTTGAACATCTCGGCACCCAACAAAAGGGCGACACCATTGAATCTCGGTGGCGGCTGACCGGCTTCGGGTACGACCGCCGAGGTGACTTTTGTCTATCGGCTGTGGAACAAGTCCCTCGTCATTGATGTCCTGGCGCCCGGCGGTGGAATTGGGGAGGTGCGCTTTGGCCGGGTTGCGGGATTGGACCACCCGCAGTTGGTGACCAATCCATTTTATCCGGCCGAAGGCGGACGCCCGGCGGTGGCGGTTTCGGGTTCCACCAACGCACCACTATTCCTGATGGGCAACGTGGATTGGTATCGCTCGAACGCCTCGATTATGTGGGCGGCCAACTCAGTTTCGGAACAAGGCGCGGTTTACAATGGCGGCACCCGCTACGTGCCGCTGACGAACGGCAAACGCAATGATTGCTTCGAACGATTCTTTATCACCATCGCGCCGCGCTTCGAGGAAGTGCTGCCCAATATCCCGAATCCGATCTCGCCCTGGAAACAGATCACCGGCACGCGACTCTGGCGGGCGCACGGGGCTTCCAATCGCGAGCGTGACGCGGAGCATTGGACCGAGTGCCATCGCTGGGGCATGACGCAGGTCATCGTGACCGATCACGAAACCGGCTGGCGCGACGGCGGGGAGAGCTTCACCTTCCGCACCCGCGCCGCGCCGGGCAAAGGCGGAGACGCCGGCCAATACGATTACGCCCGGTTGATGCAGGATAAGCTGGGTTTCGTTTATGGTCCCTACAACAACTACACCGATTTCGCGCCGGTGAATGAGTTCTGGAATTTCGACCTGATCAGCCGCACGCCGGACAATCAATTGCAACACGCCTGGATGCGTTGCTACGCGCCCAAACCGGCACGGGCGGTCGAGTATTGCGCCCGGTTGGCACCGCGGATCGAACAGAAGTTCCATTTCAGCACCGCTTATTGCGACGTGCATACCGCCGTCGCGCCGTGGCACCGCGTCGATTACGATCCGCGCGTGCCGGGGGCAGGCACCTTCGCGGCGGTCTTCTATGCCTACGGCGAAATCATGCTGCTGCAAAAGCGGGCCTGGGGCGGACCGGTCTATTCCGAAGGCAACTACCACTGCTTCTACAACGGGCTTACGGATGGCAATTACGGTCAGGACCAAAGCTATCGCCCGGCGGAGAATCCCTGGCTGGTGGACTTCGATCTCCGTAAAATGCACGATCTCGGTTGTAACTTCGGGATGGGCAATCCCGGTATGTTCTTCGCCAATGATAAACACGCGATGGAGGAAGAAGGCTGGTTCGACCGATTTCTGGCCGCCACGGTGGCCTTTGGTCATCCCGGTTTTCTCACTTATGAAGGCGGTCTTCCGCACGCGCTGAAAAGCTATTATATGCTCCAGCAACTGCACAGTCGCTATTGCCTCGCCAGCGCCTCCGACATCCGCTACGCCGACGCCGAGGGGAAGTTGCTGGATACTTCTGCTGCGGTGGCTAGCGGTGCTTACCGGCGATCACAAATCGTCACGCGATACAGCGACGGCACGATCACCGCCGCCAACGGCAGCAAAACGGAGCGCATGAAGGTCCAAGCGTACGGACGGGATCTCGATCTGCCGCCGAACGGTTACGCCGGGTGGACGGAGGACGGGCAGATCGAAGTCCTCAGCAGCGATCCTCGAGGGCACCGTTGCGACTACGCCGCGACGCCCGCCTATCTGTTCATCGATGGCCGCGGGCAGTTCGTGCGTTTCCCGAAAGCAGCCGGCAACGACATCGGCATCTGCCGGATGCTACCGGACGGCCAACATGAAATCCTGCTCTACAACAACGCCGAGTGCGGCTTTGCCATCACGGCTTCGTCGGCGATGGCTTTGGACAAAGAAGGCCAAGAAATGGGTCCGGCCGCATTGCGCACTGCGCGCGGATTGACTTACGTCATGCCAGTGAAAGGCGCGTTCAGTTATTTGCTCAAAAAGTAGGACCGGCGTCCCGCCTGTCCCGAACAGCCATAGGGCGTGCAATTTTTCTTTGGCGTCTTTGAGTTAGCGGTGATCGAACATCGCGCAGCGTCTGGAGTGCGTGGAGCTTGCTCCCGCTTTGGTGAGGTGTTGCACGTACGCAAAGCAGTGAACCGTGCCTCAGACAATCGTTCGTTTCTTGACCGCCGAAAGCGCCGGCAAGCCGGACGCACTCCAAACGCTGGCGCGAGTCACGGCGCACCGTTTCAAAGCGAGTAAAATCTCCCCCAAAATCGCCCTTCATCGCTTTGCATTTTCTTGCTGCATTTCGCATTTCAAACTGCAAGAGTGTTCGGGCAATGAATCGCAAGACAATGGCCGCCGTCCTTACGGGCGCGTTTTCTGACATCACGGTCCACTTCGAACCGCGCGACGTGTTCGCGCCCCGCCCCTGACCCGCAAGGCGATCCGTTCTACGGGATGCCGCGCGAGCGGCTTCGCAACTTCGGCATCATTGCGCACATCGATGCCGGGAAGACGACGACCACGGAAAACTTGCTGCGCTTCGCCAAGGTCATCCACCAAACGGGCACGGTGGACGAAGGCAACACGACCACCGACGATTACCTCCTGGAACAGCGCAAGGGTATCACGATCTTCAGCGCAGCCATCACCTGCCAGTGGCGCGACTGCATGCTCAACCTGATCGACACGCCGGGACATGTGGATTTCACCGCCGAAGTCGAGCGTTCGCTGCGCGTTCTCGATGGGGCGGTGGTGGTCTTTGATGCGGTGTCAGGCGTCGAGGCTCAAACCGAGACGGTGTGGCGTCAGGCCAACCATTATGCCGTGCCGCGGCTGTGTTTCCTTAACAAAATGGACCGGGTGGGCGCCCGCTTCGAGGCAAGTCTGGAGTCCATTCGTCGTCGGCTCGATGGCCGGCCAGTGGTCTTGACGATGCCCGCCGGCGCGGAGGCCGGATTCGCGGGCGTCATCGACGTGCTACGAATGAAGCGCCTGCGCTTCGATCCGGCGACCGAGGGGGCGACGATCATTGAAGACGAGGTCCCGCCGGAACAGGCCGAAGAAGCGGCGCGTTACCGCGCGGAAGCCACGGAAGCGGCGGCGGAGGCGGACGAGGAACTCATGGACAAGTTCATCGAGAACCAGCCCCTGACCCTTGACGAGATCAAGCGCGGATTGCGCAAGGCGACGTTGGCGTGCCGTATTCAGCCCACGTTTGCCGGCGCCGCAAGGTTGCACGCGGGGGTGCAGCCGGTGATCGATGGCATCGTCGATTTCCTCCCATCGCCACTGGATGTTCCGATCATTGAAGGACGCGATCCCGAGGGTAATCCAGCCCGCCGTGACCTGCGAACGGACACGCATCTTTGTGCGCTGGCGTTCAAAACGAGCACGGATCAGCATGGCGAGTTGACGTTTCTGCGCATCTACTCCGGTTCGCTGCACCGGGGCGACCGGCTTTACAATCCGCGCGCCGGCCAGCCGGAACGTCCGCTCCGGCTTTACCGTATGTTTGCCAATCACCGTCGGGATGCGATTGAGGTGGCGGGACCGGGCGAAATCGTGACCGTCGTGGGACTCAAATCCACTGTAACGGGCGACACACTATGCGACAAACGGTGGCCGATTCTCCTGGAGACGATGCACTTTCCCGAGCCGGTGTTGCAGGTCGCCATCGAGCCCAAGTCGAGCGCGGATCGTGACAAGTTGAACACAGTCCTCCATTGGCTGGCGAAAGATGATCCGACTTTTCGGGTGGCGAAGCACGCGGATACCGGGCAGACCATGCTGCAATGCATGGGCGAATTGCACGCCGAGGTAATCCTGTTCCGAATCACAAACGACTTCAAAGTGGCCGCGACACTGCGTGAACCGCAGGTGGCCTACAAGGAAATGCCCCAAACGTCCGCCGAGGGCGAAGCAACGTGCGCGGTCAAACTCGGCGATAAAAGCGTGTTCGGGCACGTGCGCGTCCGGGTCACTCCCTCGACGCAGCAAGTGGCACCTCGCGTGATCGAGGACTTTCCCAACGAGGTGACGCGGAAAGCCCTGGCGCGTTTTCTGCCGGCAATCAGAGCCGGTTTACTCAGCGAAGCGGGCAGCGGTCCGGTGGCCGGTTATCCGTTGATTTACTCGGAACTTCGGCTGCTCGGGGGAACCGTCACCACCGAAAGCGCGGACGCCGCTTACAGTTCTGCCGCCGCCAACGCGGTTCGCCAGGCGGTGGCGCAGACCAAGGCGACGATCGTCGAGCCGCACATGACCTTCGCGGTGACGGGGCCGGAACAAGCGGTTGGCAACATCGTCAGCGATCTCAACCGTCGCGGCGCCAGCATCAGCGATATTCAATCATCGAGGGCAACCGCAAGGTGGTGCGGGGCACGGTCCCGTTGTCGCAGATGTTTGGCTACGCGACCACCATCCGCTCCCTCACGGGTGGCTTGGGTTCCTACACCTTGGAACCGTTCGATTATCGACCCTTGGCGGAAAGCGAATACCAGCGGCGCTTCGGTTATGGTTCATCGTGACGGCGGAAAGCGCCTTAACCGTCACCATGCATTTGCGTGTCGGGAGCGGGCCCGCCTCGGGCGCTACCAACCGGCGCCCTCGCCGGTTGGTCCGGTGGCCGAGACGTCATTGAATCGTGAGGCTACTCGGATATTCGAACGTGGTTGGCGAGGCGCCAACCACGGCGCCCGAGGCGGGCGCGCTCCCCGTTCGAACTAAATCAGGACGGCTTTTACATTATGCTGAAACTGGAATACCTGGCTGAGTTGGTGGAGACGAATCGAGAAGCGCTGTCCGCGACGGTCAAAGAATTTTCCCTGGACGGCCGCGTTTTTGCCTTCAATACCCGTCCCGCATTGATGGGCGTGGTCAACCTTTCCGCCGATTCATGGTATCGGGAAAGTGTTTGTCTTTCCACTGAACAAGCCGTGCAACAAGCCCTCGTGCTGACGGCGCAGGGAGCGGACTTGGTGGACGTGGGCGCCGAGTCCACGCTGGCGCAAGCGGCACGAGTTGATGCGGCGGGGCAAACGTCCCGGTTGCTGCCGGTGATTGCGGCGTTGCGGCAGGCGAACGTGCTGGTATCCGCGGAAACCTATCAGCCGGCGGTCGCCCGGGCCTGTTTGGAGGCGGGGGCCAAGGTGCTCAATCTTACTGGCAGCGATCACGGCAACGAAATCTACCGGATGGCTGCCGATCATGCGGCAGCCGTCATTATCTGTTACGTCCAAGGGCCCAATGTTCGCGAGGTGGGCGATTTCGACTTCGGGGCTGATCCGGTGGCTGGGATGTCCGGATTCTTTGCCCGCCAGATCGAAGCCGCCGCCGAGCAGGGCGTGGAGCGTATCCTGATTGATCCGGGCCTGGGTTTCTATTACCGCAATGTCGAGGACGGCGCGGGCGGTTCGGCCGGGATGACGGTGTTCTTCGGCAGCTTTCGGTTGCGGTCGTTGGGCGTTCCGATTTGTCGGGCGTTGCCGCATGCGTTCGAGTTCTTTGGCGAGGAAGTGCGCTGTGCGGAACCATTCTTTGCGGTGCTGGCGGCGTTGGGGCGCACCGATGCACTTCGCACTCACGAAGTGGCCCGCACCAAAGCGGTGCTGGAGACACTCCAGGTTTTTTGAAGCGCGAGGATAAGGTGGAATGCCAGGGGTGTCGGGCGAAGGCTTTGGGTAATGACCGAGGAACCAATTCGCTCTGTAGCAAAATTTGTGGGTGGATTTGAAACAGAGCGGACTATGAAAAAGGAAAAAGGTGCGTCGCCAGAGTGACGATATTGCTGAGCGGGACGAACGGAACATATGGAGGAGGCTCAACCGGGTGAGAGGAATACCGCCGGACCTGGGACACCTTGCGCACGATCTGAGCCGCATTTCAATGAGAAAAAGACAGGCTCCGATCGGCGCCTATCCCCATCGGCGACCCTCCCCTCAACCTGGCGCTGGTGGACAACCGACGGCTGGGACTACGGGGCGGAGCGTGCGTGGCAAAAAAGAATAGCTGATCCCCTTGTGCGCCGATTAGTTTCACTTGCAAACAAAACAAACCATCGACCCGGGAACCGGCTGTTCAACTCGAAGTTAAAACCATCCTGAACCGGATACAACGTTTTGCGGGGTTCGTTTACAAGGAGGTCCGGCTCCTGTGCGAGCGCGACAAGCTGCGCGTTGAGATTACCCTGGAGGCGCATCGAGGGCGGTGCGGCAGGTGCTGGAACTCCCTGGAGCCGGCGCCACCGTTACGACCGAGACCCGGAACGAACCTGGCTCTTTGTGCCGCTGTGGGGCATTAAAACCGAATTCCTCTATGCGCCGCGGCGGGTGGAGTGTCCCACGCATGGGGTCATCGTCGAGCACATGCCGTGGAGCCGGGGCAAGAGACCGATCACCACGGCGATGATGGGATTCTTGGCGCGATGGGCGCGGCACTTGTCCTGGCGACAGACCGCCCTGGCGTTTCAGACCAGTTGGGAAGCGGTCTATCGTTCGGTCGAGTGGTTCGTGGAGTGGGGGTTGGCCCACCGTCAGATTGAAGGGGTCCAATCCCTTGGCGTCGACGAGATCCATTGGGGCCAAGGCAAGCGGGCGGAGCAATTCCTGACCGTCATCTACCAGATCGACCAGCACTGTCGGCGGCTGTTGTGGGTGGGGCGCCGACGCACGCAGGCCACGCTGCGCCGGGGCTTTGAGGCGTTGGGGCCGACGGTGCTCAGCGGCGTGCGCTTTGTCTGCAGTGACATGTGGCGGGCCTACCTGAATGTGATTGGGGCCAAGATCCCGCACGCCTTGCACGTGTTGGACCGTTTCCACATCACGATGCATTTGAATCAAGCCGTCGACCAAGTGCGCCGAGCCGAGAGTGGTCGGCTGCGGGGACGTCCCGCGGCCAAAAAGCTCAAGCACATGCGGTGGAAGTTGCTGCGCCGGGGAAATCGGGTCCGCGGCCGGGCCAAGCAAAAGCTTTGGGGACTGCTGCGCAGTAAACTGGCCACTGGGCGAGCCTGGATGCTCAAGGAAACCTTCGAGCCGTTCTGGCGCTATCGCTCTGTCACTTGGGCCAGGGCTTTTCTGGACGTTTGGACTGAACGAGCTCTGCGCAGCCGCCTTGAACCGATGGCCAAAGTGGCCAGGATGCTGCGCAACCACCAAGAGCTGCTCTTGAACTGGTTCCGCGCCAAAGGGGAACTCTCGTCCGGCCCGGTCGAGGGTCTGAACAATAAAATCCGAGTGGTGACCAGAAGATCCTACGGATTTCGCACCTACGACGCGATGGAAATAGCCTTGTATCACACGTTAGGCCGGCTCCCAGAGCCGGAAACTACCCACAGATTCTGCTGACG
>CAWBHS010000014.1:0-50800 GCA_963788655.1 uncultured Verrucomicrobiae bacterium
TGGAACACAATAATCTTCTGGTTCTTGAAAAAGGACAGAAG
Source organism: uncultured Verrucomicrobiae bacterium (assembly GCA_963788655.1). Classification (GTDB taxonomy): domain Bacteria; phylum Verrucomicrobiota; class Verrucomicrobiia; order Limisphaerales; family JAFGQR01; genus JAFGQR01. The sequence continues at coordinate 42 of CAWBHS010000014.1, forward strand.
TCAGTTGGTTTGCTAATAGAAAACCTGCCAAGACACGAGCATTCTACCGTATCCTGCCAAACCATACGCCACTACTGCCTGCAGGTTTGACCGAGTTCGTTACTGAAGTGTATGCGGTTCAGGAAGTGATATGGCTGTGTTTTGATCACCGTGCATTTTTCGAATTTCTGAAGTCCAGCGTAGCCAGATAAATATTTTAACATACGAGTTGTATTTATGAATCGCCTTCAACAGTCTGCTGACAAATACCTGGAGAGTACTAGTTATGATATCTCTTAAATCAAAAATGTCGAAATGGCGGATATTAAGATAAAGTCACGTAATGTAAAGATTACCCAGAAATTAACTGGCTTATTAAATAGGTTTGATGGTGGAGTCAAGCTTTGCTGTCATCGGTTTCGCCTACTACCAGGTTCTGGATGCGGAGCAGAACGCGATCACCATTTCCGTAGCGGATGGTTGAGTTCGAAAATGGCATCCATGAGGTCCAGGTCGACCTGTTGAACGCCCGGCGTAGCGAGAGCGAATTCTACCTGAAAAAATATCCGATTTTGCTGGGTAAATTCGACACCCGGATAATCGTAGCCAGCCAGAACCTGAAGGGCCTGACCAGTCTTGTTAAGGGTGAGGAAGACCTGAGTATCATTACCGAGCTTGGTGATGCTTTCGAGGTTTATCGTGAGCGTTTCATCAAGGCGGCAGAGGCGCAGGTGGATATCGGTCTGGATGAGAACACCGGCATGACGGTTGACCTGTTGGCTGCAGCTGACGAGCTGGAGGATAAAATCGCCAAACTTGATTATCCTGAGCTCGATCGTTCATTGTTGAAAATACGCCAGTATGAAACCCTCGTTTATCAATGGAGCGCTGTCCAACGTCCGATCAATTCCCATCGCGGCGCAGAGTTTGCCCGGACCATTCGTCAAATCGAAGGCGTGGGCAACCGCACGGTTTTGACGCAAGATCGCGTCGCCGATCACCGGTTCGACGGCGCGCACCAAAACTGCTTCCGCCGTTCCGGCCGGACAGCAAACCGCATTGAAACAATAATGGTTGCCGTAAATGAAATACACGTACGCATGTCCGGGCGGACCGTACATCGAGCGGTTGCGCAACGTTTCGCGTTTGAAGGCGTGACAGGCCGGATCAGTTGCCAAATACGCTTCCGCCTCCACAATGGGCCCGCCGCAAGGCCCGTCCGGCGTGTTGCGGAGGAGGAAATGCCCCAACAAATGCGGCGCTACAATCTCTGCCGAAGGCGCGTAAAAGCTGGCGGGTAACGGGCGGTAACGTGCCGGACGGCGGGGCTTCTGATGGGGCATGGTGGTCGGTTCAATCATGTAGTTTCACGAAGTGTCAGCCATCGAAAACACCGGCAAGTCGGACGCAATCCAAACGCTGGCGTGACCTGGGCAGGGCACCGAACTTCGCGAAGCGTTTGGAGTGCGTGGAGCTTGCTCCCGCATTCGTTAGACACAGCACGCCACAAAACCAAAAAAATACCCGCCGGCTTTGGCCGGACCTTCCGCCTTCGTAAGCGCCGGCAAGCAGAAGGCATTCATGGCTGACTTCGGCAAATGCACGGTCGGTCACGGACTGACGTATTTGGCCAGTTGTGCCAGTTGCCCCACCAGGAGGTTCGGAAAACAGCCCAACGCCACCACTCCGGCAGCCAACAGCAGAACAACCAACCGACTCGCGAGCCGGCACTTTAGGGGAACCGCGTCCGCGGGCGGCTTCTCGACATAAATCTGTTTGAGCACGATCAAGTAGTAATAAAGGGCCACCGCGCTCATGGCGACGGCCAAGATGACCAGCCAGAGCAGGCCCAGGTTTCGCCCGCTGCTCAGCGCGGATGCGAACAAATAGAATTTGCCGAAGAAACCCGCCAGCGGCGGAATTCCCGCCAACGACAGCATGAAGATCAGCATGCAAAACGACAGCACCGGTGCCCGCCGGCTTAGTCCCGCGAAAGACGTGATCGAGTCCGTTCCCAGTTGCTCCTGCACGATGGCCACGACTCCGAAGGCGCCAAGAGTGGTCAGAGCGTAGGTGATTGCGTAGTACATCAGCGCACTCACCCCAGCCTGGTCATTGGCCAGCAAACCAACCAGCATGTAACCCGCCTGGGCGACCGCGGAATAAGCGAGCAACCGTCGCACGCTGCCTTGCACGATGGCCGCCAAGTTGCCCAACACCATGGACAACGCGGCCATCACGGCAATCAGCGGCACCCAACCTTCTGCCAACCCCTGCCAAGCGCCACTGCCGGCGGCGCCTTTCAAACCATAAACCATGACCTTGGCGAGGATGAAGAAGCTCGCCACCTTCGAGCCCGAGGCAATGAACGCCGCGCTGGGCAGCGGCGCACCCTGGTAAGTGTCCGGCGCCCACAGATGAAACGGCACCGCCGCCACCTTGAAGCCCAAACCGATTGCCACCATCGCCATGGCCATGAGCAATAGCGGATCGGGATTGACGGTGCCGGCCTTCGCCGCGATGCCGACTAGCGACAATTCGCCCGTGCAACCGTAAAGCCAGCTCAGGCCATACAACATGAACCCGGCCGACATCCCGCCAAACAGGAAATACTTCAGCGCTGCTTCCGCCGATTGGATTTGGCGTTTGTTGAAGGCGGTCAGGATGTAGAGCGACAAGCTGACCAGTTCGAGCGAAACGAAAATCATCAACAGATTCTCGGAACTGACCAGGAACATCATCCCCAGCGCAGCCAGCAGCAGCAGGAGGAAATATTCGCCCAACGTGCTCGGTAAAGTCGGGATTCGCGGGAAAGCAGCCCGGTGAAGATCGTCAACACCAGGATGACTTGTTTGACCAGTAACACCATCGGATCGATGACCAGCAGGCCATCCATGATTTTGGTTTGGTGAGGCGAGTAAGCCTGCGCCAGCCACAGGATGGCCACCAAGCATCCCACGGTGGTGATGATCGATGCCACCAGCAACCGAGCGGGCAAGGATTTGTGGCGCATTTCGGCCAGGTCAACCGCCAGCACCACCAGGCCGGTGACCAGCACCAGCGCTTCAGGAACCAGGAGCACGAGCAGTTCAAAGAAACTCATTGTCCGGCTCCTTTCAGGAGATTGGCCATTAACGGCGAATTCAAACTGGGCACAATCATCCGCAACAAGAGCTGCGGATACAATCCGATCAGCAGCGTGGTCGCCATCAGGATCACCGCGCCGCAACGCTCCGGCAACGTAATGGGATCCAACGGTGGCGCCGTCGCGGCGGGCGGCGTTTCGTCTGGTTCCTCGTGAGCGCCCGAATAAAACGACCGCTGCAATCGTGCGGATCATATAGGCAATGCCCACCAGGATGCCGACGCCGGCCAGGACCGCCAAAACCGGGAAGGCCGTCCACGCGCCGATCAGCACCTGCAACTCCGCCACGAATCCGCTGAAGCCCGGCAGCCCCATCGACGCCATACCCGCCGATGACGAAGGTCACGGCCGCAAACGGAATGGCTTTGTTCCAGACGCATCGTGCTCAAGATCGCCAGTTCGCGCGTGTGCGTCCGGTCATAAACCATGCGTCCCACCACGGCGAACAGCAGTCCCGCAATGATGCCGTGCGAGAACATTTGCAGCACCGCGCCGCTCAAGCCCGATCGTAGTTCAGCGTGGCCAACCCGAGCAGCACAAAACCCATGTGGCTCACGCTCGAATAGCCGATGACAAATTTGAAATCCTTTTGCACCAGCGCCACCATCGCGCCATACACAATGCCGATGACCGCCAGCACCGCGATGGTTTCGCGCCACGCCATCAAGCCCTGCGGAAACAGCGTCATCGCCACCCGCAGACGCGCCGTAAGCGCCCAGCTTCATCACCACGCCCGGCCAGCAACATCGAAGCGGCCGTCGGCGCGGCCACATGACCGGTCGGCGCCCAGGTGTGAAACGGCCACAAGCCGGCCAGGATGGCGAAGCCGACGAACACCAGCGGAAACGCCCACATTTGAAAACTCGTCGGGAAAGGGAAACTTGGCCAGTTCGAGCAGATCGAACGTCTTCGCACCCGGCCACCACATAAGCGGCAATCAGCCCGACCAGCACCATCGCGCTGCCAACGAACGAATACAGCGCCAGCTTCATCGCGCCGTATTCCTTCCGCGTCGAACCCCAGATGGCGATGAGGAAATACTTCGGAATGATGGCGATTTCGTAAAAGACAAACAGCAGGAACAAATCAAAGCTCAGGAACACGCCATACACGCCGCCAATCAGCGCCAGGTAAAACGCGAAGAATTCCTTCGTTCGATGCTCGACGTTCCAGGAAAACAAAATGCCCGCCACCGCCGCCAAGCCCGTCAGCAACACCAGCGTCAGGCTGATGCCATCCGCCGCCAGGTGATACTCGATGCCCAAGCGAAGGAATCCAGCGCGTCTGGCTGATGGTGGCCACCCCCAAATTGGGATCGTACGCCATTGCCCCGGCCAGCGCGACGCCCAGTCCGGCGAGCGCCGTCCCGAGCGCGACCACGCGCGCCAACCGCACGTTTTTGCCCGGCAGCAGCATCAGCACCAGCACGCCGAGAAATGAAATGTAAATGGTCCAGGCAAGCATGGTTAGTTGTTGCGAAATTCGTTCATACCCATCTTCCTCAACTCCCCAATTGCGCCACCATTTTCAACACGCTGCCGTTGATCACGCCGAGCACAGCTTGCGGATAGAGGCCCATCACGAACATGAGTGCGAGCGCGGGCACCAGGATGATGCGCTCGCTGATCGTCAAGTCGCGGAAGCTCCGCCCATTTCGAGTTCAGAGGTCCGTGAAAAACGCGCTGGAGCATCGTCAGGAGGAACATCGCCGTCACCAGCAGGCCCGGCACTGCCAGGACGGCCGCCCAGGGCGCCAGCGGGAACAAGCCTTTGAAGATCAGGAACTCGCCCACAAAGCCGTTCAGTCCCGGCAAGCCCAGCGATGAGAAGACCGCGATTCCCATCAGCCCGCAGAACACCGGCGCGACTTTCCGGAGGCCGCCGAAATCATCCAGTCCGCGCAATCCGCCGTCCGCTGTTCGATCAAGCCCACGAAAAAGAACAACGCCGCCGCGGTGAGGCCGTGATTGAACATCTGCAGCAGGACGCCGTTGAGCGCCGCCGCCTTTTCGGTGGTCCATTGCAGTTCCGTGCCCGTCAACTGCGCGGCCGCGAAGATGCCCAGCAGGCAATAGCCGAGATGGTTGATCGACGAGTACGCGAACATCCGTTTCAGATCGCGCTGCGCAAACGCCGCCAGCGCCGAAGCTACGATGGTGATGATGGCCAGCCACAACAGCACCGTGCCCGCCGCCTGCATTTGCGCCGGGAAGATCGGGCAGCAGCATCCGCAGGAAACCATAGACGCCCATCTTGGACATCACGCCCGTGAGCACCATCGTCACGCCGATGGGCGCTTCGGTGTACGCCGCAGGCAGCCACGTGTGGAATGGCATTAGTGGCACCTTCACCGCAAAACCCAGGAAGACCCCCGTGAAGATCACCATGGCCAGGGCTGGCGGCGCGATGGTCCAACCCAAGTGATTGCCATAATAGGCTTGGAGCAGATTTTGCCGGTCCGGGCCTTTCTCAGCCAGCTCAGTGAAGTTGAACGTGTCCAGCCGCCGGCATCAATGCGGCGAATCCCAGCAACATGGCGATGCTGCCGACAAACGTATAAACGAAGAATTGCGTGGCCGCCGGCACCCGGTTCGGGCCGCCCCAGAGCTTGATCAGAAAAAACGCCGGCACCAGGCTCAGTTCCCAGAAGATGAACCAGTGGAAAAAGTTCAGGGCCGTGAACGTCCCAAACAAGGCCGCCTGCAACGCCAGGAAGAAGGAAACCAGGAGTCTGGGGTTTTCCTCGATCCGCCACGTTGCCACCAAGGCGAATGGCACCACCAGCGTTGTCAACAAAACCATCAGCAGACCCAGTCCATCAATGCCGACGTAATACTGCGCGTGGATAATTGGAATCCAATCGTGTTGTTCAACGAATTGCATCCCGGCGGCATTGGGATCGAACTTTACCCAGAGCACCACCGCCATGGCCAGCGCTAGCAAGCTGAACAGAAAGCCCAGCCCCCGGGCCAGATACTTGTCCCGCTTCGGTAGCAACGCCGTGGCCAGCGCGCCCACCAGCGGCGTGATCGTCAGCCAGGTGAACGGCGAAATTCCGTTCATGAGCGCGCACCCCCACACAAAGCACAGCGCGAAGATCGCCAGCGCCAGGCCAATGACCCGCAGGTAACGCTGCACCCGCCCATTTTGCCAAAGCGACAACAGCCGACCGGAAGACCGAACCGAGTCGCACCCCCGATCAAAACCGAGGTTGACCACAAATTCGTCCAACGCCTGGTTCACCCACGAGAGCCCCATCATCAGATACGCCACCGCCCACACCAGTCCGTTCCAAACGAATTGATCCAGCCAGTTGCTGCCCCGCGCCAGGAGGACGTTCGCCTTGACCACCGTCATTTCGTAAAGCTCGTCCACGTAAAACTTGTGGCGCAGCAACGTGAAGAGATCCGGTTGCAACGTTTCCAGTGGATCCGTTTCCGCCGCGCAGGCGCCCGGCTTCCGCCCATAGAACCACCAGCCTAATCCAATCCCGACGGCGACAAAGCAACTGGACATCAACATCGTCACCAGCACACCGGTTTCGACGTGCCCGGCCAGCCGCAAGTCGGGCAAGTGCCCGGTCATGTATTCATGGAACCACGGCCAGAACGGAGTGCCAATTGCGGCGAGCAACATCGAGAACGCCGCCAGCACCACCAACGGCAGCGTCATGACCGACGGGCTTTCGTGGGGCTGCCCGGTCGCATGGCCGTGTTTGGAGTTCCGACTTCGCTGGCGCCGCCGCCGCGCCACGGTACGATCCAAAGAACACATAAAGCACCTGCCGGGTCATGTAGAAGGCGGTCAGCACCACCCCGAGTAAGCCCAGGTAAAACGGCCACTTCGAGGGCTGCCAGCCCATGGGCGAAGTGCAGAATTTCATCCTTGCTCCAAAAGCCCGAGAAGAAGAACGGCACGCCGCACAACGCCATCATGCCAACCGCGTAAGTCAGGAACGTGAGCCGCATTGGACCTCGCAAACCGCCCATGCGCCGGATGTCCTGTTCGCCATTGCAGCCGTGGATCACCGAACCTGCGCCCATGAACAGCAGGGCCTTGAAAAACGCGTGCGTAATCAAATGAAACATCCCGACCGCGGGCCGCCTACGGCAAGGCCCATCATCATGTAACCCAGTTGGGAAACCGTCGAATAGGCCAGAATGCGCTTGATGTCCGTCTGCGCCACCGCAATCAGCGCCGCGAAGAAGGCCGTGATGGCCCCGACCCAGGTGACCACCTGCAACGCCGTCGTCTCCGGCGGAAATCCATCCATCCGGGCGCTCATCAGCGGATACACCCGCGCCACCAGAAAAACACCGGCCGCCACCATCGTGGCTGCGTGGATCAGGGCGCTGACGGGCGTGGGACCTTCCATGGCGTCCGGCAGCCAGACGTGCAACGGCACCTGGCCCGATTTACCAATGGCCCCGCAGAAGATCAGTAACGAAATTGCCGTGCTGACGGCCATACCCCCGCCCACAGTTAGCGCCACCATTTGCGTCAGCGCCGAATGCTCCAGGCAACCATGGCCCGCATCGTAAAAAAGCAACGTGCCCGTTTGCGCATAGAGCCAGAGCATGCCCAGGAAGAAGCCCATGTCCCCAATGCGCGTAACAATGAACGCCTTCTTGGCCGCCGCCGCGGCGCTGGGTTTGTGATACCAAAATCCGATCAACAAATACGACGCCAGCCCCACCAATTCCCAGCAGATGAACAGCAGCAACAGACTGTTGGCGATCACCAACCCGAGCATCGCCGCGGCAAACAACGAGAGGAAACAGAAGAACCGCGTGAAGTTCTCGTCGTCCGCCATGTAGCCCACGCTGTAGATGAAAATCAGGAGCCCGACCAACGTCACCATCACCAGCATGATTGCCGTCAGCGGATCCAGCACCCAACCCAAACGCAACGGCGCCTGGCCCATTTCAAGCCATTTGAAGTCAGCCATCTTGCGCCAGACTTCCCCTTCCGGTGAGGGCCCGAACGTGGTCACAAAGGCCCAGAACGCCAGGCACATTGAGACGGCCATCGAACCAATGGCCAGCGACGCGGCAAACTTGCGCCGCGGTTGACCGGCCAACGCGGTAACCCCGGCTGCCAGTAACGGTAGCACCGGGATCAACCACAGGTTGTGGACTATCCACGTCATGCAGCGTCTGCCTCCTCCTGTCGTCGGGTAGCTGCCGCCTGCAAGCTGGCGAGCCGGAGTTTGCCGCGCAGGGCGACTTCCCGCAGATTGGATATGGTTACTGATTGTGTGTTGGGTATAGACATCGGGATCACGTCTCTGGCGGGCAGATTAACGGAATGACCTCCCGCTTGTTGCGCCGATAGACGCGGAAATCCTGGCGATCTACCGTGATTACGCTGTGGCGCGGATTCAGCTCACTCAAACACACCAAGCAAAGATCGGCCAAGTCGGGTTTGCGGTCTCCGTATCGCTCGGCCAGGGCTGCAAGCTGCGGCAAATGATCGTTGCAGTCGAAGGCGAGCGTGATCAGGCCCTCGTGGAGCATCGCCAACACCACGGGGACGCTTTCCAAGTGAAACGCGGTTTCCGAAAGCACGGCTTCGCAGGTCAACAACGGTTCGGTCACGCTGGCCGCCACGCTCACGGCCCAGTCGTGATAGGTGTCGCTCCGGCTGGCAAAAGCCACCAGAAAGCCGGTGTCCGCAATGCCCTTCATCCCTTGGTATAGCCCTTTCGTTTGGAGAGGTCTTTGGGCCGCCCTTTGATGGAACCCGCAAGGCGCATGAACGGCTGCCCGCCTCCTCTGGACTTGGCGCGTTCGAGATGTTCCCGAACCAATTGTCCTTGCGACATGCCTGTTTTAGTAGCGGTTTGTTCCAACCATTCCGCTAGATCGTTGTTAAGACGAATAGTGATCGTATGACTCATGCGTCAGAAATGTATTCGGTTGCCGTTTTCGAGGCAAGTGCGCGCGCACTGCAACGTGGCGGCATTCGGCGTGTGGTTGGTCGAATCCCCCCGCCGCATCAACAGGGCAAGGAGGGGGTTTTCGGTTATGAGCATGCCGTGAGAATAATGGTGGAAGCTGGCGCGCATATAACTGTTTCAGCCCTTCATGGAATCGATCTGGTCCAGGTTGGTGGTTCGGTAGTGCCGGTAAATGGCAATGATCAGCGCGAGACCTACTGCCGCTTCCGCCGCGGCGATGGCGATCGAGAACAATACGAACATGACGCCGCTCAATTGGTCCGGATGCGGTAGATAGCGCCAGAACGCGATGAAATTCAGATTCGCAGCGTTCAGCATCAGCTCGATACCGATCAACACCAGGATGGCATTGCGCCGCGTCAGTGCGCCGGCCAGGCCGACGGCGAACAGCAGCGCGGATAATATCAAATAGTCATGCAGGGGAATCATAGGTTCAACCAAGCCTCACTTTTCTTTCCTTTCCTGCAGGGCAATGAGCACGGCACCGAGCATGGCGGCCGTGAGCAAGACCCCGGTAACGAGCAGGGGCAGGATATAACTCTCCGGATTGCCCTCGGGCCGGTTTAACAGTTGTTCGCCGATCATCTTGACGCTGATTTCCGGCAACGGCGCAGGTCCAGTCGGCAGGACACCACTCGACCGGATGGCCATCCAAAGCCCGACGAACGCCGCCGCCGCGACCGCCAGACCGATCCACCATCCCGACGCCAGCCGCGAGGTCGGGCCCGTTTCGCCGCTACGCGTCAGCAGGATCGCAAACAGGATCAGGATGGCCACCGCGCCGACATAGACAAGAATCTGCGCGAATCCGATGAACTGGGCATCCAGTTGCAGGTACATCGCCGCCAGGCCCACAAACGTGACCGTCAGGCAAAGCGCGCAATGCACCAAGTTGCGCAGCGCCATGGCGGCAACGGCACTGACGAGGATGAGCGCGGCGATGATGATGAAGGAAATTTCCATGCCGGGCTCAATCCGCGTAACGATACACGCGCGGTCCAGTCGTCGGTTCCACCGCGCGGCCCAGCAGGTAATAACTTGCGCCCAGGATGGCCAGGCAAATTAGCCACCGCAACACCCCGCCGCCTGGCAGACCCCAGTTCCTTGAAAAATGCCAAATCGCTGCCACGAAGATATTGAGGAGCGTCATGGGCAGCATGAATTTCCAGGCAAACCCCATGAGTTGATCGACCCGCAAACGCGGCAAGGTTCCCCGTAGCCAAATGAAGAACGCAATAAATCCCAGCAGCTTGCCGAAAAACCACACGTAGGCAGGCACGACGTTCAAAAACGGAAACGGAGGATGGTAGCCGCCCAGAAACAGGGTGATCGCCATGCCGCTGACGGCAAACATGCCGAGATATTCCGCCATGAAAAACAAGGCATACTTGAAACCGGAATACTCGATCATGTGCCCGGCGATGATTTCCGACTCACCTTCCGGAATGTCAAACGGCGAACGGTTGGATTCCGCCACCGCAGCGGTGAGGAACAAAAGAAATCCGGCCAACCCCCACGGCGTGCAAACATTCCAGTGAAGGAAGGAACCTTGCTGCGCATCGACGATATTCACCAGCGACAACGAGCCCGCCACCATCACCACGGTGACCGCCGAAATCACCAGGGGCATTTCATAACTGATCATTTGGGCAATGGCCCGCATGGCACCAAGCAGCGAGTATTTGTTGCGGCTGCCCCAACCGGCCATAAAAACCGAAACTTCGGTCGCCGCGCCCACGGCAAAGAAGAACAGCAAGCCCACCGGCATGTCCAGCGGCACCAAGTTGTGCCCGAACGGCAACACCGAGAACGTGAGGAACACCGGCACGAGCAACGTGATGGGTGCCAGGAAATGCACCACCTGGTCCGCCGCGCGCGGCACAATGTCTTCCTTGGTCAGCATCTTCAAGCCATCGGCTACCGGTTGGAGAATGCCCCAGGGGCCAACGCGGTTCGGACCATACCGGTTTTGAATGCGCCCCAATCCCTTACGTTCGAGCAGGGTCGCCACCGCGAACAGCAGCGGAAATACGACCATGATCGGCACCACGGACAGCACGCAGGAAAGCCACGGCCGGACCGATTCCGGCACCAGCGCCAGAAAATCCCCCTTGGGATTTGGCTGGTCGGCCAGAACCTTCACGATCATGCCCAGCAGGCTTTTAATGAATTCCATAGTCGGATACAAACCGGCTACCGAGGGAGCACCTCTCCGTCAAGACATAAGCCGGCGCGAGTTTTTTCCCGGAAAATGAGTTGCGGCTCAAGAAATTAATTCCAACGGCCTCGTGAATTCATCGCGAACCCTCCTCTTCACTTGCACCTAGAAACCCCGGTCCATCGAGTGGGTCAAGCCTACTTTAGCTGGGCCTGATTAGCGGAATTTCAAGTTCCATTCTTCGCGGGAATACTTTTCGCGAACCAGTTGTTCAATGGAGTTCGCCGGCAGTTCCGGCAAGCCCTCGTCGGCCTGCCAGGATTTTGTGAGAGCTGCTTTTACGGGTATCGGCCGGCACCTGGAGATTGGTGAGAAATGCCCGGTGTGCCCGGTCTTGCCGATAATCGGGTTGGTGCGACGGGAAACGGAGCAAACGTTCCATCAGGTCGAGATCGAAATCCAAAAGGAACGTGCCGTGGAACATAAGGAACCGTCGCTTCCGGCGCTGCGAGTTTCCCGAAAACTTCAGGTCATGCACCGTCAGGTCCGTGAAACCTTGCACGCGCACCGGGCGGTTGACTACGGCGGTCAACGCCGCGGCGTGACGTTCCATGATGAAGCGGTTGGTGTCCGTGATGCCGGCCAATGGAGTCGAATGTTCGATCTTCAAAATCAGATTGTAGTTGAGACATCCCGGCCCTTGCAGGACCGTGCCGCCGCCGCTGATACGTCGATAGACCGGCACTCCGGCGGCCCGGCAGGCTTCCCAATCGACTTCGCGCTCGGCACCATTGGCGTAACCCAACACCACAAAATATTGGCGGGGTTGCCAGAACCGTAACGATTCGTGTCCCACGCCGGTTTCGCTCGTTTCGAGCAGTGCCTCGTCCCCGGCGAGGTTTTCGGCGGGGGTGGGCAGGGTCAGGTCCAGATAGTGCATAACCGTTGGCATTTAAGTCTGGCTTTCGTTATTCTTCAACTCGTGATGGACAAGACGAAGCAAAAAACGAGCGAACCCGCGGCCCGGAAGTCAGCGGTGGCCGCAACGCCGGCAGCGACGGATGGGGCGCGCGACTTGAATGAGGCCTTGAGCTTCGTGGTGGCGGAAACGCTGAAACGGCAGAAGGCAGCGCGGGTTTCCGGGTTTCTCAATGACCTGGTGGAACAAGTGTGTGAGGCGGGCGTCGAAGCGCCCAAGCCCATCAACACCCCGTACGTCAACACCATCCCGGTGGCGGAGCAGCCGCCTTATCCCGGCGACTGGCAGCTCGAGCGCCGGATCAAGAGCCTGGTCCGCTGGAACGCCATGGCCATGGTCGTCAACGCCAATCGCGAGCGCAGTGGCATTGGCGGCCATATTTCGACCTACGCGTCGTGCGCCACGTTGTACGAGGTCGGCTTCAATCATTTCTTTCACGGTGGCGAAAAGGGGCGTCCGGCTGACATGGTTTATTTCCAGGGCCACTCGACGCCGGGTATTTATGCGCGGGCTTTTCTGGAAGGGCGTTTGGATGAACGGCAATTGCACCATTTCCGACAGGAGCTTCGCCCCATGGTGGGTTGTCCTCCTATCCGCACCCGTACTTGATGCCGGACTTTTGGCAGTTTCCCACGGTGTCAATGGGGCTGGGGCCGATGCTCTCGATTTACCAAGCGCGGTTCAATCGTTACCTTCAGGCGCGCAAGCTGGTGGATTGGACGACGGAACCCAAGGTGTGGGCCTTCGTTGGCGACGGCGAGAGCGACGAACCCGAGACGCTCGGCCAGCTCACCTTGGCCGCTCGCGAACACCTCGACAACCTCATCTGGGTGGTCAACTGCAATCTCCAGCGTCTGGACGGTCCGGTGCGCGGCAACGGCAAGATCATTCAGGAATTGGAAAGCCTCTTCCGCGGCGCCGGCTGGAACGTCATCAAAGTCATCTGGGGATCGGATTGGGATGAACTTCTCGCCGCGGACCAGCAGGGCTTGCTCGTCAAACGCATGGAGGAGACGGTGGATGGCGAATACCAGAAATACTCCGTCGAAGCCGGCAGTTATATCCGGAAGAATTTCTTCGGCAAATACCCGGAACTGCGCGGTATGATCAACCACTTGTCGGACGATCAACTGCGCAAGCTGCAACGCGGCGGCCACGATTCGCGCAAAGTGTATGCCGCCTACAAAGCGGCCGTGAATCACACGGGCCAGCCGACTGTTATTCTGGCCAAAACCGTCAAAGGCTACGGTCTCGGCGAAGCCGGGGAAGGCCGCAACATCACGCACCAACAGAAGAAAATGAACGAGAAAGAACTGCGCGTATTTCGTGCGCGGTTCAATGTTCCAATCAGCGATGATGAAGTGGCGGAAACGCCGTTCTATCGTCCACCCGCCAGCAGCCGGGAAGCGAAGTACATTTTGAAACGGCGCCAAGAGCTGGGCGGTTTCCTGCCGAAACGCCTGGTTGAATCCAAGCCCCTCGCGGTACCGCCGCTATCGGATTTCGCCGAGTTCCTCAAGGGCAGCGGGCGGATGGAAGTTTCGACGACGATGGCCTTCGTGCGACTGCTCAGCAGTTTGTTGCGCCATAAGAAAATCGGCCGCAACATTGTCCCCATCATTCCGGATGAGGCCCGCACCTTCGGGTTGGACGGGTTGTTTCGGGAGATCGGGATTTACGCTTCCAAAGGCCAGCTTTACGAACCGGTGGACCGATCGTCGTTGCTGTATTACAACGAAGCCAAAGACGGGCAGATTCTCGAAGAAGGCATCACCGAAGCCGGTTCCATTTCGTCGTTCATTGCCGCCGGGACGGCCTACGCCAACTTCGGCCTCAACCTGATTCCGTTTTACATTTACTACTCGATGTTCGGATTCCAGCGCGTCGGCGATCTCATGTGGCTGGCCGGCGACATCATGGCCAAGGGCTTTTTGCTCGGGGCCACCTCGGGCCGCACCACCCTCAACGGCGAAGGCCTCCAGCACGAAGACGGCCATAGTCCGCTGCTCATGAGCACCATTCCCAACGTGATGGTTTACGATCCGGCTTTCGCTTACGAACTGGCCGTCATCATTCAGGATGGGATGAAACGCATGTATGCGGATGGCGAGAACATTTATCTACTACCTCACGCTCTACAACGAAAACTACACCATGCCGCCGATGCCCAAAGGCGTCGAGCAGGGCATCCTCAATGGCCTCTACAAATTCAAACCGGGCTCCGCCAATACTGAACGGAAGGTCCATATCTTGGGCAGCGGTCCCATCCTGCGCAATGCCCTGGTCGCCCAGTATATGCTGGCCGAACGTTACGACATTTCGGCCGACGTGTGGAGTGCCACCAACTACAAGCAGCTTCGCACCGACGCGTTGCGCGTCGAGCGCTGGAACATGCTCCATCCGGAGGAAGCGCCCCGGCAATCTCACCTCGAAGCCACGCTCGCCGGAGAACTGGGACCGTTCGTGGCCGTCAGCGATTACGTGAAATCCGTTCCCGACCAGATTGGGCGCTGGGTACCGGGCGGTTTGACGACGCTGGGCACCGATGGCTTTGGCCGGAGCGACACCCGGGAGAATCTGCGGCGTTTCTTCGAAATTGATCCGCCAATGATCGCCGTGGCCGCTCTCCACGCCATGGCTCGGCAGGGACTTGTGGAAAAGAAATTGGTGGCGCAGGCCATCAAGGATTTGAACGTTGATCCGGATAAAGCGTTTCCATACTGCGTGTAAAATCGCTTGGATCACCCGCCCGAACCGTAGCGGTGTCTTGGCTGGATCCGCATTAGGAATCCGCCAATGTTATGAAGAATTCACTCATAATGACCCTTGTCGCCACCCTCAGCGCGAGCTCGGGCTATGGCGCAGCAGTCAAGAATTCGACAAGTGCCTCAACTGCCGCTTCGGTTCCAGTAACCATCGATTCGCGCGTGGAATTGTTTTGCGTGCTCTTCCGTTTGGCCGGCCATCCGGAATACAACCGCGCCGGCCGTCACATCCTATGCCCGAGCGGTGGACGACCATTTTGGCGCGCAGCGAAATCATCCGGCAGTGAAACTGGCGCGCGAATTCCGGCGGACTCGTGGCGTGTCCTATGATGCGCCGATGAGCCTGGTGGTGCATTTGACGGAGCCGCCCGAATTGAAGGAACGCATTCCCTTTGAACCGCGCCCGCCTGGTTTGGATCGCCGCTGGCCACAGGATCGGATGCCGGAGTTTTTGGAACAGTTACGCAATTTCACTCGGGCCACGCACTTTGCAGGGTTCATGAAGAACCAATCCGACCTATACAAATTAACGGTGGACCGTGCCCGGAAATTGATTCAATCGGAGGCCCACCTGGAATGGTTTGACCAGTTTTTCGGTGCACGACCTGGTGCGGATTTCAAGATCGTCATTTCCCTGTTGAACGGCCCCAGTAACTACGGCGCCAGTCTTAAGGTGAAAGGGCGCGAGGAACTTTATTGCATTCTGGGTGCCTGGCGGGTCGATGCGGCGGGCCAGCCGGTTTTCGAGCCGCGGATGCTGGGAACAGTGGTCCACGAGTTTTGTCATTCGTACGTGAATCCGCTGGTGTATGCGCACACCGCGCAACTGGAAAATGCCGGACAGAAACTGTTCGCCCAGGTCAAAGGGAGTATGCAACGGCAGGCCTACGGCAATTGGACCACGATGATGCACGAATCCGTCGTGCGCGCTTCGGTGATCCGCTATACCCAAACCTACAATGGCCTGGGCGCCGCGGCTCTGGCCACCGCTGGCGAGGTCAGTCGGGGATTCTTATGGATGCCGGAACTGGTCGAATTGCTGGGCCGTTACGAGAAGCAGCGAGAAAAGTATCCGCGGTTCACCGACTTTTTCGATGAGGTGGTGAAGTTCTTCGATGACTACCCTCAAGCAGTGGAAACGAAATCGTAAGCAGGGCCGATTGACTGAATAATTGATCGCGTATCACAGGTCTTGGATGCGGGTGGCAGCGTAGTGGAACTGCTTCAGTCAGCTCACTTGGCCACCGCCCGATAGAAAGGCCTGAGCCATTGGCGTCCACCGGTTCGGAGAACAACAGCGGACTCAGTGGCAAGGCGTTCGTCCAAACTGGTGTCCGTTCGACCAGGTTGAGCATCTTGAGCGCGCACACCTTATTCAAATTCGGCTTGCGAGCTCGGTAAACCACACCCATTCCCCCGCGGCCGATCTGATCGAGCAACTCGTAATCCCCACAGAGCCGGGTGCTCCGGGGGCGCCACCGGAGGCATGGAGGCAATCTCCGGTTTCGTCGTCGTCGAGCAGCGCCCCTTGCAACAGGCAGCCGGGGCAGACTTCCACTGGATGCTCCGCTGCCAACTGGGCGCTGCATTGTCTGCATGTGCGGTCTGAACTCACTGGTTACTTCACGGCGGTCGCCATCGGTTATGACGCCACGCTCTATCTCCTAATGTTGAAAATTTGGTAGCGAGGTAGCAGGAAATCTTACGTGCTGGTTCATTATTCCCGTTGGCGGGTCAGAACCTGTGACAAATAGTGATACTCCTCCGCCACGTCTTCCTGGTTCGACACCGTTTCGGCGATCCGTGCGCGCAGAACCTCGCGCAACCGGCGGCGCAACCGGCTCACGGCCATCTTAACGGCTTCCTCGCTCATGCCGAGTTCCTGGGCCACCACCGCGTAAGATGCCTGGCGGTCAAGGTGCGTGGCATCCGGCGATTGGCGGGCTGCCTTCAACGGTCCAGGCGGAGCGGACGTCTCCGGATCGGCTACTTAAGCGGCGGCGCGGCGGGGGGATTGTTGGTCCCGTGGGGGGTGCGGCCGATCCAATAATTGCCGAGTGCCAAGGCCCACTCCAACTCGGGGATATGCGGCGGGCCGGCGGCCGGCGACATGGATCTCGGAATTACGAGTCGATCTTGCAGCCGCATTTTTTTTACCCAGGGTTCGTAGGCCTGGGGATTGCCGAACTGCAACTGCACCTGGCGGAAGACTTCAAGATTATCCGGGGGCATCAATATCGATTCAAAGCCCAAGGCATAACGCCAGGGCGCCTTTGGATTTTTGTAGAACGTATTGTAAAAAACATCCAGGTCCGTGTTGTAGAGAATGCCGCCTGGTTCTGGCAACCAACCGGTCAACGACGGGTTATCCTCACTGAGATATTGATTACCCAGATTCCATGTCCACCGGTTTTCGTAATCGCTCGTGGCACCGAGATAGACCCCGGCGGCCAGTCCGCACGTGATCACCAACCGTTTCCAGGAATCCCAGGCAAGGAAATGTTCACATTGCTTTTGTAACTCCAATCCCAACCAAACCACCAGCGCGGGAATGCCCCAATCCCACCAGTTGCGGATGACTTTCAATCCGAGCAGCCAGCCGACGACGATCATCAGGAAAATCGGGCTGAGCAAGTCTTGCGGCTTCCAATCCGGCGAACGCGCTCGCCAAATCAACACAACCGCGACAACCAACACGGCCGCGAAGTCACCGCCGGACGGCAAATACTCGACCACCAACTGGCGCGTCAGCAGGTGTTCGCCGAAAGTCAGGTACACCCATCGCGCCGATTGCAACAAAAACTGGACGGGATGCCCCGTCAACACGCCACCCAAAAAACTGCCTCCCAACCAACAACCACCCAACCACGCTGCCCGTCGCCACATACCGGTCAGAAAAAACGCCGTCACCGGCAGCGCGAACAGGAACCATGAGCCGTGAATCCAGGCCGCGGCGGCGAACATGAGCAACGTGGAAATCAGGACGCCTGTTTTCGGCCGCTCATCGCCCAACCGCGACCACAAGAAAAGCAGGGTAATCAAGATGGCCATGCTCACCAGAAAAGGCCGGCCAAACGTCAAGCGCAGAATCAGTTTGGGTGCCACCACCACCGCTACCAGCAACGCCGCCAACCAGGCTTCCGGCCGACGCAGCCAGGGCAACGCTGATAGACAGACCAGAAGCATCAAGGACACAACCGAGAAGACCACCAAGCCGTCGGTGCTGCATTGTGAGGAGTGGTAAATCCCTCCGAGGATGGCATGCCAGCCCGGACTGGGATCCATGGCCAGATCGCTACGCATCACGAGAATTTCCGGCCAGGCTTTGCCGGACACAACCTTCGCCGCATGGCGCAACGCATCGTCGGGTGGCCGGTAACCGTATTGGATGATTTTCAGCGGCACCGTCAGCATGGTGACGATGACCACGATCCAGACGGCCCAGGGAACCCAACGCTGCACGGCGGGGTTGGGCAGGATTGAACTGCCGATTACTGGCTTCGGGGCCGGTTTGCTGACTGGTTTGGGTTTCATCGACGCGGATATTGGATCATTGGTAGAGGTTAGAAGTGCAGGTGTTTGATGTAAAACCGAAAAACTAAACCGCCAGGCCCAATCGAAATCCGATTGCCGGAAAAAGTCCGAAACTCGAGGCCCAAACGACTTGGATTCGGGCTTCGGTTTTCGGCATTTGAGCTTCGGAGTTCGGTTCAATTTGGACAACGCCCTCGACATGCGGCTAAAGGGCGCTCATGATGATGGCCGCCGGTACTATGGAACAACCACTCGAGCTGACCATTTTGATGCCCTGTCTGAACGAGGCGGAAAGCCTCGGGGCCTGCGTCCAGAAAGCACAGGCTACGCTCGCTCAATCCGGGATCCGGGGAGAAGTCCTGGTGGCGGACAACGGCAGCACCGACGCCTCGCGCGAACTCGCCCGCCAACTCGGTGCCCGCGTGGTGCCAGTTGGCCCGAAAGGCTATGGCCACGCCCTGCGCGCTGGCATCGCGGCGGCTCAGGGCAAATGGATTATCATGGGCGACGCGGATGATAGCTACGATTTCTCCCAGCTCGACGCATTCCTGGCTCGGTTGCGGGAAGGCTATGAGTTGGTGATGGGCTGCCGCTTGCCCCAGGGCGGAGGCACGATCGTACCAGGTGCCATGCCGTGGAAACATCGCTGGATTGGGAACCCAGCGCTCTCGGCTATCAGCCGGTTCTTCTTCAAATGCCCAATTTCGGATGTGTATTGTGGTTTGCGCGGATTCACCAAGGAGGCCTACGCGAAACTGAATCTTGGGGCCACGGGCATGGAGTTCGCCCCTGAAATGGCGATCCAGGCCACCGTGAAAGGGCTTCGGATTGCCGAGGTGCCGATCAAGCTTGGGCGCGATGGTCGCTCCGGTCGGCCGCATTTACGAACTTGGCGCGACGGCTGGCGAACGTTGCGGCTGATGTTGCTCTATTCACCGCGGTGGTTGTTTATTTGGCCGGGATTGGCGTTGTTGGTCGTGGGACTGGCGTTGTTTGTGCCGCTCTGTTTCGGCACGGTTCATTTCGGCCGAATCCGGTTGGAAATCAACTCGATGCTAGTGGCCAGCATGATGGTCGTGGTCGGCTTTCAAGTGCTGTTCTTCGGCATCTTTACGCGGCTCTATTGCATGCAGCGCGGATTGCTGCCGGCGCATCCCAGCCTGACGCGGCTGCTCAAACCGTTCGCGCTGGAAAAGGGCCTGGTTGCCGGGTTGCTGTTCTGCATGGCGGGGGCTGGATTGTTGGCCGGCGCCGTATGGAACTGGCAAAGTGTCGGATTTGGGGATCTTGCTTATCCGGAAAGTCTGCGGCAGGTGATACCGTCCGTGACCCTGTTGACGCTGGGGGTGCAGATTGTCTTCTCAAGTTTCTTCGTTAGCATTCTGGGGCTGAAGCACGACTGACCTGTAATTCTGAAGCGAAGCCCGAAACCTGAAAGCAGCGCGAGCCGGGCCAAACTCCCGTGGGCCATGTGGCTATGGTTTGCTTCATTCGAATCTCGGATTTCGGCTGTCGGTTTTGATCGTTGTCCTGTTGGTTAATTGCTTTGAATTCCAGCGCTCTGGCCTTTCATATTGGCACATGCATTGTAGCGTGCTGCCGGTATCCTGCCGGCAGTTTTGGAACGTAGGCCTTCGAATTCAACGCGCGCCGGCCAATGGACTGATCGATTGCATTCGTTTCTGTCGGCGAGACGCCGACAGCACGTTGCCGGCAGTTTTGAACCGGGGCGTTCGAATTCGACCGGCACTGTTCGTTGGACCGGACATGGGCATCCGTTCCTGCCGGCGAGACGCCGACAGCACGTTGCCGGCGACAAGATTCTGGCGTGGATAACATTCTTTCAACCGCACTTGGTCAAGACGCGACCCAATTGGCCGCGGCGGAAAAGCGCATGCTGCTCTCACGGTTGCTGGGACGGTTGGCGCACGAGATCCGCAATCCGCTCAGTTCGATGGACATTCACTTCCAATTACTGGAGGAGGACTTGATGGAGCTGGAATCTCCGCTCAAAGAGAAAACTGCCAGCCGGTTGGAGATCATCCGCAACGAAGTGCATCGGTTGGAAACCACGGTCAAACATTTCCTCAAACTGGCCGGCACCTCGAATCTCGAACTGGAGCCGACGGACTTGTCGGCGGTCTGCAAACATGTCTGCCGCTTGTTGCAGCCGGACGCGGCAATTCACGGAGTCGAGTTATCATTCCATCTCGAGGAGAATCTGCCGGTGTTCCTGGCCGACCCCGGACAATTAACCCAGGCCCTGCTCAATGTCGTCATCAATGCCCTCCAAGCGGTGGGCGAACACGGAGGCATCGAGGTCCGCTGCCGTCACGCCCCGCCGGCCACGCTCCTGATCGAAGTGCAGGATTCCGGGCCCGGCGTACCGGCGGACCAGCAGCTCACCATCTTCGAACCGTATTATACGACCAAGCCTGAAGGCACGGGGCTGGGCTTGTGGATTGTGCAGCAAATCATCACGGCGCACGGCGGGGCGGTCCGGGTAAAGAACCGTTCCTCCGGAGGCGCGGTGTTCACCTTCGAATTGCCGTTGCGCGAACCGGCGACCAACCATGGATAAGTCGAGAATCAATATATTGGTCGTGGACGACGAGCCCGGCTTGTGCGCGGGGATTCAGGAGGCATTGCGGCGCGAAGGGTATGATGTCGCGGCGGCCAACAACGCGCTCACGGCGCTCAAGTTGATGGAGCATCATCTGTTCAACCTGGTCGTTTCCGACATCAAAATGCCCAAGCTAAGCGGTCTTGAATTGCTCACTCAGGTCCGGCAAAAGAGCCACGACACGTTCTTCATTTTGATGACCGCTTACGGCAGCGTGGAAAGCGCCGTCGAAGCAATGAAGCAAGGCGCGTACGATTACCTGACCAAGCCCATCGACATGAAACGGCTGCGCGCCGTGGTGCAAAAGGCGCTCGAATTTCAAGCCGTGGTCACCGAAAACCACGAGTTGCGTCTCCGGCTCCAAAATCCGGCGGAACCCAGCTTGTTGATCAGCCAAACCGAAACCATGCGCGCCATTCATCGGTTGATCGAGGACGTGGCGCTCAGTGAAGTGACCGTGCTCATTGAAGGCGAGAGCGGCACCGGCAAGGAACTGGTGGCCCGCGAGATCCACTTCAAGAGCCCGCGTCACCAAGAGCCCTTTGTCATCGTGAATTGCGCCGCGTTGTCCGAGTCCCTGGTGGAGTCGGAATTGTTTGGCCACGTCAAAGGGGCGTTCACTGGGGCGATGCACCAAAAGCCGGGCCGTTTTCAAATGGCGGACGGCGGCACGTTGTTCCTGGACGAAATTGGCGACTTGCCGCCGAAAGGGCAGGGCGACTTATTGCGGGTGCTCGAGGAAGGTTGTTTGCGCATGGTTGGCGGGACGGAAGCGGTACAAGTCAATGTCCGCGTCATTGCGGCCACGAACAAGCATCTGTCGCAAGCGGTCCAGGCGGGAGCCTTTCGCGAGGACTTGTTTTACCGTTTGCAAATCGTGCCCATCGTCATGCCGCCGTTGCGTGACCGGCCCGAGGACATTCCGCTGTTGATCGAATCGTTCCTCCATCATTTTGCCGCCAAGCACAAACGGCATCGCAAGACGTTGTCCGGCGAGGCCCTGCAAGTCTGTCAGCGCTTTCCCTGGCCCGGCAATGTGCGACAAGTCCGTAATCTCATCGAACGGCTGGTCATCACTTGTCCGGGCAACACGATCGGTCGTGCTGACTTACCCGATTTTCTGCGGACCACCGAAGGCGACGCGGCGGAGTTTACGGTGCGTCCCGGCATGTCGTTGGCCGAGGTGGAAAAGTTGTTGATCCGCAACACGCTGGCCCACGTGAGCGCCAACCGGGAAACCGCCGCCAAGGCTTTGGGGATCAGCCGGCGCGCGTTGCAATACAAGCTCAAGGAATATGGATTGGGGCGAGCGGCGGGCAGCGAGAGTTAGCGGGCAAAATGGATTAGTGGTTTATAGGAGGACGACGGAGGAGGGTGGTGACTGCTTGCAGTGCGGGCGCCAATGGACATTCTCACCCCTCACCCTAACCCTCGCCCCTCAAAGCGTAGAGGGCCGGGTGAGGGGTGAGAATCACCCCAAACCATCCGGCCCTCAATCCGCAAACGTCGCAGCCTGATCAATACCGGTAGTGCTCCGGCTTGTAGGGGCCTTCGACCGGCACGCCGATGTAGTCGGCCTGTTTCTTGGTGAGCTTGGTCAGCTTGACGCCGATCTTTTCGAGGTGCAGACGGGCGACTTCTTCGTCGAGCTTCTTGGGCAGACGATAGACGCCCGGCTTGTATTTCTCTTTGTTCTTCCAGAGGTCCATTTGCGCCAGGCACCTGGTTGGTGAAGCTGTTGCGACATCACGAAGCTCGGATGGCCGGTGGCGCAGCCGAGGTTCACCAGCCGGCCTTCGGCCAGCAGGTAGATGCTGTGGCCGTCGGCGAAGGTGTATTTGTCCACTTGCGGCTTGATGTTCAGCTTGCTTCACGCCCGGCGAAGTTGTTCAGCCGGTCCACCTGGATCTCGTTGTCGAAGTGGCCGATGTTGCAGACGATCGCCTGGTCTTTCATCTTGAGGATGTGTTCCAGGCGTGATGACGTCGCGGTTGCCGGTGCGTGGTGACGTAGATGTCGCCTTTGCCCAGCGTGTCTTCGATGGTGGTGACTTCGAATCCTTCCATCGCGGCCTGAAGCGCGTTGATGGGATCAATCTCGGTGACGATGACCCGCGCGCCAAATCCGCGCAGCGAGTGCGCGCAGCCTTTGCCGACGTCGCCGTAACCGCAGACCACGGCGACTTTGCCGGCGATCATGACGTCCGTGGCGCGCTTGATGCCGTCGGCCAACGATTCGCGGCAGCCGTAGAGATTATCGAACTTGGACTTGGTGACGGAGTCGTTGACGTTGATGGCGGGCACGAGGAGTTTGCCGGCTTCCAGCATCTGGTAAAGGCGATGCACGCCGGTGGTGGTTTCTTCGGAGACGCCTTTCCAGTCCTTCACCAGCTCGTGCCAGCGATCAGGACGTTCCTTGCGCGAACTTCCTTGAGCAGGTTCTTGATGACTGCTCTTCCTGGCTGGTCGCTGGGAGTGTTGACCCAGTCGCTGCCTTCTTCGAGTTCGTAGCCTTTGTGAATGAGCAGCGTGGCGTCGCCGCCGTCGTCCACGATCAGTTGCGGGCCCTTGTTCCCGGGATGGGTGAGCGCCTGGTAGCGTGACACTCCAGTATTCTTCGAGACGTTTCGCCTTTCCAGGCGAACACGGGCACGCCGGCTTTGGCGATGGCGGCGGCGGCATGATCCTGGGTGGAGAAGATGTTGCAACTGGCCCAGCGCACGGAGGCGCCGAGTTCGACGAGCGTCTCGATGAGCACCGCCGTCTCGATGGTCATGTGCAGCGAGCCGGTGATGCGCACGCCCTTGAGCGGCTTTTGGGGCGCGTATTTCTGGCGAATGGCCATCAGGCCGGGCATTTCGTGCTCGGAGACGGAAATGGTCTTGCGGCCCCAATCGGCCAGGCTGAGGTCCTTGACTTTGAAGTCCGGGGCGGTCGTCGGTTTAACGGTTGTCGTATTCATGCAGTGTTTGATATCGAGTAAATGAAAGGGGGTTACTTCAGCGCGCGTTTGAGTGCAGCCACTTTGTCGGTGCGTTCCCAGGTGACTGTCCAGGTCATCGATTTTGCCGAAGTGACCGTAGTTGGTGGTCTTCCGGTAAATCGGCCGGAGCAGGTTGAGTTGTTTGACGATGTCGGCGGGCTTGAAACTGAACACCTTCCGCACGGCGGCCTCGATGGTCTTCGTCGGTCAGGCCGCCTTTCGCGGTGCCAAACGTGTTCACGCTGATCGACACCGGATGCGGATAGCCGATGGCGTAGGCGAACTGGATTTCGCGCTCGTGGCGAGACCCGGCCGCCACAATGTTCTTGGCCACGTAGCGGCCCATGTAGGCGGCGCTGCGGTCCACTTTCGAGGGATCCTTGCCGCTGAGAACGCGCCGCCGCCGTGCCGGCCCATGCCGCCGTAGGTGTCCACGATGATTTTGCGGCCGGTCAATCCGGTGTCGCCCTGCGGTCCGCCGACGACGAACCGTCCGGTCGGGTTGATCAGGAATTGGGTCTGCTTGTCGAGCATGTTCGCCGGCAATACTTTCTTGATGACTTCCTCGATGATGAACTCGCGGATGGTCTTGTGTTTCGCTTTCGGCGGCGTGCTGCGTGGAAATGACCACGTTGGTGATGCGGGCCGGCTGGTCATCTACGTATTGAACGGACACCTGCGATTTGGCGTCCGGCCGCAGCCACTCCACTTTGCCGGTCTTGCGGATGTTGGTCAGTTCGCGGCCGAGGCGATGGGCGAACATGATCGGCGCGGGCATCAATTCCGGGGTTTCGTTGCAGGCGTAACCGAACATCAATCCCTGGTCGCCGGCACCTTGTTCGGCGGTGGCTTCTTGCCTTCGGCCTCGCGGGCGTCCACGCCCTGGGCGATGTCCGGGCTCTGCTGCGTGATGGCATTCATGATGAGCACCTTGTCCGCATGAAACACGTCGTCGTCGTTGACGTAGCCGATGTCGCGGATGGCCTTTCGCGCGATGGCGTTGTAATCCAGTTTGGCGCTTGGTGGTGATTTCGCCGCCCACGACCACCAGATTGCTCTTGGCGTAGGTTTCGCAAGCCACCCGGCTGGTCCTGTCCTGCTCCAGGCAGGCGTCCAGAACGGCGTCGGAAATCGTGTCGCAAACTTTGTCCGGGTGGCCTTCGCCGACGGACTCGGAAGAAAAGATGTAATTTTTGCTCATGTCCGTAATTCTCTATTCGACCGCATCGTCAAAAGTTCATATTGACGTATCAGGATGCGAAGATATAACAGTGGCCAGTGCCGTCAACTGCAAAATTTGCTTCTGCGTACATTTACTGAGTTTGGAGTTGCCGAACTCAAAATCGGACTGCTGCAATTGACGGGGAGCACAGGCGCCCCGCCTGTCGGTCGGTGCGCCTCGCACCGGTCGCCATTGGAAGGGCGCTTCCGATTCAGTGGCGGGCGGCGACTTGCGAGCCAACGGCGAGGCGCCGTTGACAGCGCCCGGGGCGGGCGCGCTCCCCGGCCAAGTGAATGGCGCCATTGATGATAACAGATTTATGTCCAACACATTAAAATCGCTACGCGCTCTGGCAGATCCAACCCGCTTGCGGATCATGGCGCTGCTCGAGCGCGACGAGCTTTCCGTCAACGAACTTCAGGAAATCACCCGCTTGGGCCAGTCGCGTGTTTCCACGCACCTGCGACAACTCCAGGAGGCCGACCTGCTGGAATTTCGCCGGGAAGGTAAGCGCAGTTACTACCGGTTCAACGCCCCAGCCGACGGGGCCGCCCGCGAATTCACGCAACTGGCCGTTCGGGGAGCAAAGGAAATGCCGGAATACACTGCGGACCAGGTCAATTTGAAGCGCATTCTGGCGCGTCGGCTCGACCAGGCGCAGGTGTATTTCAACCAGGTGGCGGGCCGGTTCGATCGAGTGTATGGGCCGGGCCGTTCCTGGCAGGCCTTCGGGCAATTGCTCTTGCGGGTGCTGCCGCCGTTGGTCGTGGCGGACCTGGGGGCGGGCGAAGGTTTGTTGAGCGAGCTGCTGGCTCGGCGTTGCAAAAAAGTCATCGCCGTGGACAACTCGGAAAAAATTGTCGCCTTCGGCGCAGCCAAGGCCAAAAAGAACGGCATCAAAAACCTGGAATTCCGATTGGGCGATTTAATGGACCCGCCGGTTGACTCGGGCTCGGTTGATCTGGTGGTGCTCAGCCAGGCCCTGCACCATGCGGACGATCCGTCACAAGCCGTGACGGCTTCCTATCGCATCCTGCGGCCCAAGGGACGTTTGATCATCCTGGATTTGCTCAAGCACAAGTTCACCAAAGCGCACGAACTGTTTGGCGACCGGTGGTTGGGATTTGCCGAAAGCGATTTGCAGCGTTGGCTCGAAGTCGCCGGATTCAAACAGATCGAACTCAGCATTGTGGCCCGCGAGGAAGACGAACCGCACTTTGCCACGCTATTGGCGGCGGGTGAGAAATGAGCGATGGCGGTGGGGGAAGCGGTGCCGGAGAAGATGGTAAGTCTGCTTGCTGCGAGCTTCAGACATAACTCGGTCCCATTGAACTGCTGAAGCCTCCGAGGCTTTCGGCCGGCTGGTATCCGCAGCGTGCCAAACGTCGAGGCGCGCCTCACGAAACTGCGATGCCAAAAAAATCACAGCGGTCGTTTTGCCGCCGGCCTTCCGCCTGGGTTCTGGACTTGGAAAAGATTTCGCGCTGGTCAATGATCCCGCCATGAAGACGACCATGACGCCCCGTGAACGCGTGTTGACCGCTCTGAACCACCAGCCCCCGGATCGGGTGCCGATTGACCTCGGCGGCAATCAGACCGGCATCCACAAGCTGGCCTATCAGAAGTTGCTCGACCGGTTCGGCTTTCAGGAAGAGATCACCATCATGGACCTGGTGCAGCAACTCGCCAAACCGTCCGAGGCGGTGCTGCAACGGTTGAACGTGGATACGCGTTACGTCTGGGCCCAAGGGGCCGCCAGCTTCAAGGGCGGTGTGGTGCGAAGTCAACGCGACGGGCGCACCTGGCATGATTTCACCGACGAATTTGGCATTACTTGGTCCATGCCGGAGGATGCGCCGCTGTATCACGACATCTCCCATTCGCCGCTGGCCGGGTTGTCGCTTCAAGCGATCAAGGATTACCCGTTTCCCAGAGGAGACGACCCAACTCGCTTCGAGGGACTGCGCGAACGCATCCTCACCCTCAAACGCGAGACACCTTATGCCGTGGTCAGCGGCATTTCCGGCGTGGTTTATGAATTTTGCTGGTATCTCCGCGGACTGGAAAACCTGTTCACCGATATGATTGAGCGCCCGGAAGTGGTAGAAACGATCATCGACCGCACGCTCCAGTTCTGGTTGGACTGGTTCCGTCTGTTTCTTGATGAAGCCGGTGACGTGGTGGACATCATCATGATTGGCGATGACCTGTCCGGCCAGGCCGGGCCGCTGTTCTCGCCCAAAATTTATCGGGCCATCGTCAAGCCGCGTCAGAAGCGCCTCGTGCAATACATCAAGTCCCGGACCAAAGCGAAGCTCTGGTATCACTCGTGCGGGGCGATAACCGAATACATTCCCGACCTGCTGGACAACGGCATTGACATTCTAAACCCGGTGCAGATTTCCGCCAAAGGAATGGACCCGGCCAAGTTGAAGTCCCAATTCGGCGACCGGTTGGTGTTCTGGGGCGGAGGCGTGGACACGCAGCATGTGCTGCCCAGCGGCACCCCCGCCGAGGTGCGCGAAAACGTGCGGCACAATCTTGCGGCGTTCAAACCGGGTGGCGGCTACGTGTTCAACGGCGTCCACAACATCCAAGCCGACGTGCCGCCCGAGAACGTGCTGGCGATGTATGACGCGGCGCTGGAGTTCGGGGGCTATTGAGGCTCCCAGTCTCAGCCTACCATGAGCGGGTTTCGCGCCGCGGCGGAATTGTCACCCAGGTGAAACTGCGAGCAAAACGTGCTTTGCCGAAATAGCGCGACCGCAGGCGACGTTAGTAGGCTCCATCTTCTCTCGATTAAACATCAACTCAACCTTCAACCAGCAAATCAGAGTCGTGTCATCCCAATCCTCATCGGGCGCGGCAGCCGGCCGGCTGAAGAGCACGGTATTTGTTTCCGCGGGATGAGGATCAGGCCGCCGCGTGCCAAAAGTAACTGTTACCCGGGAAGGGCTTAGCCTGTCGCCGCACCAAAAGGTCTCCTGGGTTGCTCGCTTGTTTTTCAGTGTCGTGGATAGCGGATGCATAGGAATCAATTTCAAGACAATTACGCAAACCTGCGGAGAGGGGCAGGCCAAGCTTTTGGCTGCCTGCGCCAGGACTCAACCTACGCCAGCGGCAGTTGGGTGAAATGTCCGGCGCCTTTGAAAATTCGGAATCGGCGGGCGCATGTCCTACTTGTTCCGGTCGTCCGCCAAGGCCAGAGCCCGACCGCCGGGGATTCGACCGAGATGAAACTGGAGAAAGCCCTGCAAAAACTGGCGGATCTCCACAGAACTGAGGCTGACTAAGCTGCAGACTCGAAAGCGCCGGCCAATCAACCACCGTTAAACCGCTTCAACACTTGACGAGTTCCGGGATTGAGCCGCGAAGTCGTCAAGTCTGGCGCCAAACCCAAGTCCGCCAGCAGTTTCATCTCGAATGCGAACACGGTCTTGGCTTCCGTGGGTTGCCTGCTGACGTGATCAATCAGACCGGCAAACAACTGGTACAATCCGGGCAACGGTGTTTCGGTCTCGGTCGTTTGTTCGATGAGGGCCGCGCAGTAAGCCGCTTGCCGCAGCCGCCCCAAATCTTGACGCAGGGCCGGATGGGTTTCGCACAAGCTGACTTCGCGCAAGACGTGCAACTCCGAGCGGCGACTCCGCGCGAAGCTGAACTCCGCCGCGTAGAACACATCCAGCTTACCGCGTAACGGCGACTTCGGCCGCCGGGCACCTTTGGCCACCGTAGCGACCCGGCCTGCTTTGATGGTCAGCCATTGCACAATCAGGCTGGTTTCAGTCAAGGGTCGGGTCCGCAAGATCAGGCCGGTGGCGCGTTCGTCCATGGCGGTTCCTTAGACAAGGCTCTTCAGCCGGATGGCCGACCGTGGTTGCCGCCAGGCGTAGCTCAGATTCTCAATGTGCTGGCTCGCAGATTTGCCGTCCACTGGGCGTTGGCCAATTTCAGACCCCGCTGAAACATTGCTCGCCCGTTTGCCAACGAAAGCGGGAGCAAGCTCCGCGCACTCCAAACGCTGGCGCGTCGTTTGAACGGGAGTCGGAAATCGCGAAGCGCTTGGAGTGCGTCCGGCTTGCCGGCGCTTTCGCAAGCCAGGTGGGGTGGCTTCCGT
This sequence comes from uncultured Verrucomicrobiae bacterium, assembly GCA_963788655.1. Classification (GTDB taxonomy): domain Bacteria; phylum Verrucomicrobiota; class Verrucomicrobiia; order Limisphaerales; family JAFGQR01; genus JAFGQR01. Next base: position 29,505 of record CAWBHS010000014.1, read on the forward strand.
GTGCAGAGGCGTGTCAGTTGCAGTGTCCACGGTGCGTGCCAGAGTCGCCTACTTCCCACCCTGCGCAGTAGCCGGTGGCGGATCGGGCAACGTGACGAATTTGGCCGCCGGCTCCAATTCCGGACGGTATTCCGGCGACACGGAACCAAGGCTGATGATGAAACGGATGCCTTCGGCCACGGACATTTTCAAGCGAGTGACCTCCCCCTCGGGCACCAGGATCAGGAAACCAGTCGTCGGATTAGGCGTGGTGGGGACGAACACACTCACGACCTTCTCGCGCGTGCGGGCTTGGACTTCTTCGTGTTGCTCGCCGGTGAGGAAGCCCACCGAGTAGTGGCCGGCCCGTGGGAATTGCACCAGCACCACTTGTTTGAACGCCGATTTTTTCGAGGAAGAAAACGCATCATTCACCTGCTTGATCGTGCTGTAAATTTTGTTCAGCAGCGGAATCCGCATCAGCCCCAGTTCGAAGAAGGCGATGATTTTCTTGCCAATATAAAACCGGGCCAGCGATCCGATCAGAGTAACCAGCAGAATCGCCAGGCAGAACGCCACCACGCTCCAATACAAATAGATTGGGCCGGCGCCGTTTTGGGAATGGGTCCAGGCCTTGGGTAGGAAAAACAGCAGGATGTCGGTGAAGTTCGCCACCGTGCCGAACGACCAGACGACAATGGCAATGGACAGCACCGCCGGCAAAATCACCGCCAGCCCGGCGAAGAAATTCCGCTGCCACTGCGCCAGTACGTTCACTTTCATTGCCGCACCGTAGCGGTGCTTTGCAGAGTGCTCAAGGGAAAGCACTGCGACACTTTTCGCAGACGGCGATTCTCTTCGCGTTTCATGTGCCGTCGGTCGTCCGGATGGTGGTCGTCAAATCCCCGCAAGTGCAGCAGGCCATGGATGACATATCGCGCGAGTTCCTTTGGCCAGGACGTTCGAAACCGGCGGGCCTGCCTGACGGCTTCATCCAGACACACAAAAATATCACCGAACAACACCACGTTGGAGGCAGGTTCCGTTTCCTCGCGGTAGTCAAACGTGATCACGTCGGTCGCACCGGCGTGTCGCAGGTATTGCTCATTGAGCCGGGTCATCTCCGGATCCGCCACCAAATGAACGCCGAGCTCGTACGACTGGCCGTCGGCAACGTCTTCGACGAGCAGGATTTTGATCAGTTGCCGCAACCGGCGCAAATCAACCGGGCAGGTCCGTTGGCGGTTGCGCAGGGCCAGGTGGGAGTTCATTCCTTTTTGCCGCGATGCTCTTCGTAGGCCGCAATGATGCGTTGGACCAGCGGATGGCGCACCACGTCCCGGCGAGTGAACTCGACAATGGCCACGCCTTCGGTCTGCTGCAGGGCATGCCGCGCTTCCACCAGACCGGAGTGTTTGTGCGCCGGCAAATCCACCTGGGTAATGTCGCCGGTAATGACCGCCTTGGAGTTGAAACCAAGCCGGGTCAAAAACATGAACATTTGCTCCATGGTCGAATTCTGCGCTTCATCGAGAATGATGAACGCATGATTCAAGGTGCGTCCCCGCATGTAAGCCAGGGGCGCGACTTCCACGGTGCCACGTTCCATGTGCCGCTGAACCTCTTCGGGAGGCAGCATGTCGTGCAAGGCGTCGTGGAGCGGCCGCAAATAGGGCGCGATCTTCTCATACAAATCACCGGGCAAAAATCCCAACGCCTCGCCGGCTTCGACGGCCGGACGGGTCAGGATGATGCGTCCCACCGTCTCACTGCGCAACGCCGACACCGCCATGGCCATGGCCAGATACGTTTTGCCCGTGCCGGCCGGACCAATTCCAAAGGTGACATCGTGCTGGCGAATGGCCTCGACGTATTTCTTTTGGCCCAGGGTTTTGGGCGTGACGTTGGCTTTCTTGGGGGACGTTCTGAATGCGTTCGGTCAAAAGACCGTGCAAGACTTCCGCGCCTTCATGTTGGACCACGTTCAAGGCATAATTGAAATCACGCGTGCGGACGGGAGTCCCGCTCTTGAGCGAGGCCTCGAGCGACTGGAACATTTGCTTGGCTTGCTGCAACGCCTCGACCGGACCTTCGAGCCGAATCCAGCCTTCGCGCGAGGTGACCTTGAGGCCCAACGTTTCCTCCAACGCCCGCAAGTTCTGCGTGTCGTTGTTGAAAAGCTGTTGGGCAAACCGGGCGTTCTCGTAATGAAGCGTTTCGGTGGGCATTTAATCCTCCCAGACGGCGGCGATCATGATTGAACCGTTGCGCCTTCGGACAAAGCTGTGCGCAACCGCTGGGCGACCTCGGCCAGTGCATCGGGCAACACCCGGGTATCGCTCAACACGGGCATGAAATTGGTGTCGCCGTTCCAACGCGGAACGATGTGAATGTGCAAATGCTCGGTGATGCCCGCGCCGGCGCAGCGCCCCAGGTTCATGCCCACATTGAAGCCGTCGGGGTTCATGGTCTGACGCAACGCGTTCATGCAACGGCGGGTCAGTTTCATGAGCTCGGCCATTTCCTCCTCCGTGAGGTCGTTCAGATCAGCGGTCTGTTTATAGGGGATCACCATCAAATGGCCGCCGTTGTACGGGAACGTGTTCAACATGGCGTAGCACGTCCGGTCCCGCGCGATGACATGATTGACTACATCCTCATTCGACTGGGCCAGGCGCGTAAACAGCGAGTCCCCGCTGGGCGGCGGTTTGGGCGCCAGGATGTATTCAATGCGCCACGGCGCGTGCAGTATTTCCATGGAGACAGGGTAAGAACAAACCGCGACGCTTGTCAAAGCGCATTGGCCTTCGAAAACGTTGCGGCGCCTCGGCAGGGCGCCGCAAATGTGCCTGGCTCAGAGAATCGCGTCTCTGAACCAAGTCGTGACTATTCAGTAGAACAGGCGTCCTGCCGGTTTCGAACGACTGCCAACCACCGATTTGCCCCGCGTCGCAGGAGGTCTCTCCAGGTCACCAACAGGGGAGGATGGGCTTGGCGATTCGAGACCGGCGAGACGCCCGTCCTACCGCGCCGTTACTCCCAGACAACCGTAAACCAACGGCTTGGCAGCGTGCGCTACTCCTTTAAGAACCGGGCTCGCATCCCGGCACGACGGCAGTCCAGACGGGGCCGAATTTGGCTATGAATTGATCTTCCAGATCCCGCGCGATCGCTTCGCTGGCGGTCACGGCATAAGTCGTGGAACCGCTACCGGACATTAAGGTGCCCACCGCGCCATGGCTTCGCAGAAACTCCTGATAAAGTTCCAGAACCGGATATTTCACCAGCGCCGGGGCTTCCAGTGAATTGTAAAAGGCGGCGGCAGCCGTGAGTAACTCGGCAGATTGCAGGAGCGTAATCAATTGACGGGCGCGGCCGGGTTGTCCATTCAAGGCGGCGGGAAATCGGGTCAATTGTTGGTAGGCCCAGCCGGTGGAGATGCCAAAGCCGGGATGGATCAGCAACAGGGCCGTGCCTCGCAACGCGGCGAATTCTTCGAGCGGCTCGATCTTCTCTCCGCGTCCGGTGGCGAGGGCGGGTTTGGTTTGCAGGAAGAAGGGGATGTCCGAACCCAGGGCGGCAGCCAGGGTATCGACTTGTCCGAGACGCAAGGGGTGGCCGAACAGTTCATTGAGGCCCCACAAAGTCGTGGCGGCATTTCCACTGCCGCCCCCCAAACCCGCCGCCAACGGGATGTGTTTTTCAAGGTGGATTTGAACCCCGTCCCGAATGGCTGCCGCTTTGAGAAACGCTTCCGCCGCCCGATACACCAAGTTTCGCGAGTCGGTCGGTAAACGCGGGTCACTGCAGGTCAATTGAATGCCGTTGCCGGCGCGTCGGAAGCTGAGGCGGTCGCAAAGGCGAACCGGTTGCATGACGGTTTCCAGTTCGTGGAAGCCATCCGGGCGTTTGCCAAGGATGTTCAGCAACAGGTTGACCTTGCACCAGGATGGCTTTTCCAGGGTCATGCAATAGAAATGGCGCCGGCAAAAATTTGCGGGCGCCAGGCCAAAGGTTTGACCGCGAACCGTTGAAACCGATCAATTATCAAATATCCGGAAACGGCTGCCCATGATCATCGGGGCAATATCACCGCCGCTGAAGCCCAATGACGTATCGGTCGCAAAAATCTGGTCCGCCAGTAAGTTGGGCGCATAACTGGCTGGGTAGGTCGGATTGGCGGTCAGCCGCAGGCCACCGAATGGATAGCTGGCGTTTTGGACGGTGATGTCGGGATATAGATTATACTTGGGCGTGAGCAGCGGCCGATACGGCGGGAAGGGGAAGGTAACAATATCGTAAACGCCCAGTGCGGTACGAACCACGCTGCGATTGAACCCGCGAATGATCCCGGTGGTAAACGCATCAGCGGGACTGTCCCACAAGGCCGTTTGTTCGATGGAACGGCGCATTTCTCCCATGCGGGCAAACTCCGTAACGTTATTCATGCCGCGGCCCAGTTTGCTCTCCGGCCCGGCACAACCGGTGAAAATCAGACCGGCGGTGACGACAACCAAAATTGTGAAGTAACGCATCATAATGTTGTTGTTGCGCCCGAGGCTACCGGCATTCGCTGATTTGTAAAGCGCGTTTTCCGGAAATTAGCATTGCGAAAGGGCGACCTCTATTCCGACGCTCCGGGTGGCTGGACTTGTTCTTCGGTGGCCAGGCGTTTGGCCTTGCGCTCCCACATCCAGCAGATGAGCACGCTGATTTCATAGAGCAATTGCATCGGGGCGGCCATCACCATCATCGTAATGGGATCGCCGGAGGGCGTCGCCACGGCGGCGATGATCAGGTTGCCGACAATGGCGTAGGAGCGGAACCCGGCCAGTTTCTGGTAATCCAGCAGCCCGATCTTTACGAGGGTCAGGATGACCACGGGCAATTCAAAACTCGCGCCCATCCCGAGCATGAATTTGCACATGAAGCTGATGTAGGCGTCCGCCCGCCATTCGTCGGCGCCAAAGCCCAGCCATTGCGAGAACTGGACGGTGGCTCCAAGGGCAACGGCGGACACAATGAAATAGCAAAACGCCACGCCCAGAAAGAACAGGATCGTGCCCACGCCCACCGCGTTGTAGAGCAGTTTCTTTTCGTGAAATTTCAAGGCCGGCAGGACGAATTGACCAATGAAGAGAAACAGGAAGGGGGCGGCCAGGACCAGCCCGCCATACAAGGCCAGTTTCATCGCCACTACAATTCCCTCGACGGGACTGTAGTTCTTGATCATTACGAGCTTGGTCGGACCGGACTTGATGGGCTTTTTCTCGATCTGAACGGTGAGAACATAGTTCGTCCCGGCCTGAATCGGCACCAAGCGCAGTGCGCCCGCCCGCGTGTTGGTATCCCAAATTCCAGCGCCAAATTCGCTCAGCCGGACCTTGCCGATTTCATTGGTGCCGGGACCTAACAATATCGGCACCTCACCGGTGTCATTCTGCAGGAAGGTTTCCGCGTTGGTCAAGGGCCACACGAGGATGGCCACCAAATACTTGCCCGCGATCAGGCAGACAAACATCGATAAGACGACTGTGGCGATACATTTGATCAGGGTCCAGCGAAATCCTCGAGATGTTCGAGAAAAGTCTTTACCGGACCCCCGCCTTCTTCTTCGTCGTCAATGGGAGCGGGCCCTTCCTCGGGCTCTTTGTCCATGCGGAAAAACGTTCAGCCGAGAACTACGAAGATCGCTCGGAAGAAGTCTGAGCGACGGTCTTGGCCGAGTCTTCGTCGGCGGATGGCCCTTCAGGGTTTTCGGGATCCGCATCGCTACTGACGTTCTTGGAAGAGGTTGGCGACTTGGCCTTGCGAGCAGGCTGGGACGGTTCTTCTTCAATCGCCTGCTGGATTTCATCCTGCACTTCGCGCGTCGCCTTCTTGAATTCCTTGAGGCCACTGCCCAGCCCGCGCATCAATTCCGGAACTTTCTTGGCGCCAAACAACACTAAAACAATGATCAAAATACCGACAATTTCAGGCCAGCCTAACATAGCAAACAAAGTTAAAATTCACGTTTAAACTAACAACAGATTTAAGCTAGACGGCGCTAGCTGATTGTAAAGGAATAAAAACCACGGGGTCTATTCCCGCTTAACGACGCACTGAGGACATGCTCCTTCAGGCTACTTCGGTGGTTCCAAGAGCAGGAATTCCGCGCGGCGGTTCTTCGCCCACGCGGCCGGAGTATGCCCGGGGTCGGCGGGGCGGTCCTCGCCGTAACTGATGGTGTCGATCATCTGATAGTTGACGCCCAAGCGGACGAGATATTCACGCGCAGAAAGTGCCCGGCGTTCCCCCAAGGCCCGGTTGTATTCTTCGGTGCCCCGTTCATCGCAATTGCCCTCGACGCGGAGAGCCTTGCCGGGATAATTCTTCATCATATTGGCCACGTGCTCGATCTTCGGCACTTCGCTGGGGCGAATGCTGGACTTGTCGAAGTCGAAATACACGGTGTCCGCCGTGAAAGGTTGTTCCGCGGCGGGAGTCCACTGGTCCAGCGGCAGATTGCTCGCGGCGATACCCGTTTCGCTCATCGCCCCTTCATTCACTCCGGGACCCCCAGTCAACGGACCGGTGTTCAACTCCGAGTTCATGTCACTGATCGGGGGAGGGGTGGACCCGGGGATGTTCGTGAGGCGTTCGGGGTGTTTCTTGCAGCCAACGACACTGGTGGAAATGAGCACGACAACCGCCAGCCAACTCAAGGAAATGATTTGTTTCATGGTTAATAGTTTTTTCGAGTTCACTTATCGCGCCCAACTCGGCTGCGAATTGCTCTGCAAAAATCGACCGATAGTTTTATGTTCTTTAGTGGGCACGTCAAGCAAAGACAATGATTTCGCGTGATCCGGGCCTTGGCAGTAAATAACTGCCCGTGAATTGGCCGCCCACGTGGGATCTTCCCCGGCCACCACCACCTGCGCGATTCCCCCGCTGGCCTTCACCAGGCAGATATTAAAGTCCCGCATTTGCGTGGTGAAAATGATCCACTTCCCATCCGGCGACCAGTCCGGTTCGGTGGCATTGGGCACGCCCGTGGTGGGGATGCGTTTCATCGGACCGCCGCTGGCCGAGACCACAAACAGGCTCGCCGGCCCGCGCACTCGGGAAGTAAAGCAGATGGACGTACCGTCAGGGGACCAACAGGGTGAAGACTCTGCCTCGCGGGTCTTGGTCAACTGCCGCAAGTTGCTGCCATCCCGGTTGGCCACATACAGGTCCGGACTACCGCCCTTGCTGAGGATCATTGCCACCTGCCGGCCGTCCGGCGAAACCGCCGGGCTCATGCTCGATCCGCCGTACGGGGTAATGCAGCGGCGCGTGCCGGAATTCAGATCATGGTAGAAAACATTCAGGCGTCCCAGTTTGTAGGAATCGTAGTACAACGCGGAGGTTCCCGCCCAAGCGGGCGCCGCCGCAATCGAGCTGTCTTGCGTGACGGACTGGGCGTTTTGACCGTCATAGTCCGAAATATAAATCTCACTTTTGCCGGCACCGGTCTCGACGCGGAAGGCAATCTTGGTTTGAGCAATACCGGGTTTGCCGGTGAGTTCCTTGGCAATCTCATCGGCCAGCGCGTGGGTTTGGGCTCGGATCGTCCCGCCATTGTAAGCTTTGGCCAGGCGCTGTTGCTGGTTGAATTTCTCGAGGACGCGCCCTTCCACGTGCCCTTGATTACTGCCCGTGATCAGGAACTTGGCTTCGGCAGCGCTGACATTGACGATGCCCATGAACAGTAGATCGTTCTTCAAGACACCGTCCGCTTCGCCCGTGAAGCCGGAGATGTTCACCGGAATCGGTTTCAAAAAACCATCGACCGTCAGACTTCGACTGATATCGATTTGGGTTGAGGAGGCGGCTTGAACCGCGCCGGCAAACGCGATTCCAACCGTGATCAGGGCGACGGCAATGAAGGCAACAGGTTTCAATTTCATCCAACCAGACTTTTTGCTTTGAGGTTAAAATTAATGGTGAACGTGCGGGAGGCTTCGGTAGCCCCTTTGGGAAAGGGCGGTAACTTTTTGACTTTGTCGAGGGCTTTTTGCACGGAGCGGTCCAACAACGGATTCCCCGACCGCCGGGAAATGTGCGCAGAAATCACGGTGCCGTCGCGGGCAATGACGATCGTGGCGGTGGCGGTCGAGTCTTCGTCCTCGAAATCGCCGGACACCACCCAGGCATCTTCGTACACTGACCGCACGAACTGGGCGTAATTTGCATAAGCGGCGCCTCCGGGACCGTAGGTCTTCACGACCGTGCCCTGTTCAAAACCTTCCCGGAGCTTGCCAACGATTTTGTCGAATTGTTTGGCGGCTTGCTGTTGGGCTTTTTTGCGGGTTTTCTCGGCGGCTCGCTCGCGCGCTGCATTCACGTCCTCGTGGCGGCGGACAACCGGTGTTATTTCAATTTTGGGTATCTCCACCTTTTTCGGTTCGGGACGCGGCTTGGGCGGAGCCTTTACCGTTTGCTTAACCGTTTCTTTCGGAGGCGGAGTCACCTTCTTTGGTTCCACCTTTTTCGGTTTCGGTTGGGGTGGTTTAGGCTGAGGCGGAGGTTCGACTTGCTTCTTGACCTGCTCGTCCGTCTTGGGGGCGGTCGGATCGCCACCGCCACCGGACATGGCTTGGTCGATGAGAATGCTGGGGATTACGTTCAGGCGCTCCGTTAGGACAGGCCGTTTTTTGTCAGAGGACAAAAACGCCGTGCCGGTGACCAGCAGCAGCACCAACACGGTGTGCATGCCGGCCGAGGCCAATAGACATTTTTTTTGCATCCGACTCATAAATCAGCGACGTGGCGGTCGCGTGCGCAAGGACACATTCTCGACGCCCGCCTGCTCCAACCGGTCGAAGATGGCCGCCACGTATTTGTAGGGTGCATTCTCGTCCCCCCGAATGTCCACAATAAGATTTGGATTTTGCCGGGCCTCCGCCACGAGCCCTTGCGTGATTTGGTCCAGATTCAAGTGGCGGCCGTTTATCATGTAATCGCCCTGCGGATTGACTTCCACCGTGCGAATGTCTTGCCGTTCAATTTTGCGCGTGTCCGGTTTACCGCCTTCCGGCAATTGCAGGTTCATTCCCTGCTCCAACAGCGGGGTGGTGATCACGAAAATGATCAACAACACAAACGCCAAGTCCAGCAGCGGCGTGAGATTGATCTCTGCCAGCGTGACCAAGTGACTGCGTTGGGAAAATCGGCGCATGGGAGGCTAGAGAATGGATGCCGGATGCCGGATACTGGATACCGGATAGTGTCCCGCAGACCATCCCGGTTGACATCCGGTATCCATCCGGTATCCGGTATCCGGCATCTGGTATCCCTCTTCTAGCATCGTGTCTTGCATTCCTTTCATTCGACGTCTTCGTCCTTCAAATACTCCGTCTCCATCCGGGAGACCAGCTCTTGCGCGAAGTTGTCCAGTTCGACGGTCATCGTGCGCAAGGTATGCACCAGCCAATTATAGCCAAACATGGAGGGGATGGCGACCAGCAGGCCGGCCACAGTGGTAATCAACGCGGCAGCCACGCCCGGCGCCATGGTTGCCAGGTCGGCATGTCCGCCCTTCGCCGCCGCCATGGCCACGTAGCTGAACGCGCTCATCACGCCCCACACGGTGCCGAGCAAGCCCAGGAACGGCGCGCCGCTGACCGCAATGGCCAGCAGGATCAGCCCGGATTCGAGCTTGAGCGATTGCTGGGCGACGGCATTTTCCAACGTGCGTTTCACGTGTTCCATGGTTTTCAAGGACACGTATTTCTTCCGTTCTTCGTCGCCGCCGGGACGCAAGCGGGCGTCTATTTCCCGACAACCTTCCTGGTACACCACGTACAACGGGCAATCCGGCACTTGAATGCGCCGGTTATAGACATCGAGCACGTGACGCTGGGTGCGAAACTCGGCGTCGAACAAGTGATTCAACCGCTTGCCGCGGCGCATTTGCATGGCTTTGGAGGCCATCACCGACCACGCAAAAATGGAGAAGATCACCAAAATGATGATGATCGCCTTGCCTTCGGGGGTGGCCTGATCCCACACAAAGGGCAAATCAGCCATGGCCAACATGTACAACGGAACGTGCATTATTAATTACGATTGCCAGTCAATCCCGTACAAGCCATTGGTGTAACCGGCGTCGGTCAAATGGTCAAAAGATTTCCCGCGTTTCTTTTGTTTGAACGACTCCATGTCCATTGCCAATCAAGCTGGACTGAAATGTTGCCTTTGTCCCGGTGGCAGGACGCCAGGAAACGCCGCTTCAATGCGAAAGGCTGCCCGTGCTGAGGGCGACGGTTGTGCTCCGCGTATTCGCCTGGCGGCATGGATCGGGATTACCAGAAGTATAGGTATAAACCCAACGTCAGCAACACGACCACCCAACCCCAAAACTTGGCCAGCCCGGAGGACTCCAGACTGATGGTCGTGTTCTTGGGCAATACGAACGGCTGGCCCAGCGGCTTGAGCATGGTGATCACACCCATGACCAGCAGCACACAACCAAACGTGAGTGCCATCCGATCCAGGAACGCCCAGGAGGTCAAGACCACCGCCAACAAGCCATAGACCAACGGGGTTAAAATCAATCCCACCACGCCGCAGACCGGCGGGGCCTTGGGCGCGAGCAGACCAAACACAAACACCGCCAGGATGCCCGGGCTGATGTACCCTTGAAATTCCTGAATATAATTGAAGATGCCACCCAGTTTCGGATTACCGAGTTGCGGCGCGATGATGCAGCCGATGGCCAAACATACGCCCACACCCATCCGGCCCACCGAAACCAAATTCGTTTGGGACGCGCGCGGATTGAGGTATTTGCGGTAAATGTCCATCGTGAAAATCGTCGAAGCCGAGTTCAGCATCGAGGCCAGCGAACTGACGACCGCTCCCATAATCGCCGCGAGCATGAAACCCCGCAATCCGGGCGGTATCAGCTTCTTGATCAGCAACGCAAACGCCGAATCGTGTTTGTAACCGATGAACGGCTTTTGCACTTCGATGGACACACCTTGCTCGTTCTTCGCGGCAATGGCTTTGAGCGCGATTTTGTTGGCATCGTCCAGCGACACATCCTGCGGCACCGGAATGCCCGCTACGGCGCAATTGTAAGCCACGATTTCCCGGGCGGTCTGCTCGTTGACTTCGGCAAAGTTGCCGGTGAACGCGAACGCCACCTTGGCTTCGGCCGGATTGGCTTTCACGGACGCGAACAGTTCGAGCCCGGGACGATTGTCCACCGCCGCTTCCTGCTGCATGTCCTTCGAGAACAAATTGAAGGCGATGATGCCGGGCACCACGATGATGAAAGGAACGATCAACTTCAGTGCCGCCGCAAACACAACTCCCTTCTGCCCCTCCGCCAGCGACTTGGATCCCAGTGTTCGTTGGGTGATGTACTGGTTCAATCCCCAATAATAAAAATTGGGAATCCACAAGCCGATCACCAGCGCCGTCCAAGGAATGGCCGGATCGGTGGCCGGTAGGACCATGTGCAGTTTGGCCGAATTGAGGGCCGTGAATTTGTGCAGCGCGCTGGCCGTGTCCGGAATGTTTGCCGCCGCGAGAGCCGGGACGGTGTCCGCCGTCGCAGCACCGAGCGCTTGCATGGCAAAATAGACGACGACCGCGCCGCCGGCGATCAACGCCGAACCTTGGAGCAAGTCCGCCCAGGCGCAGGCTTTCAAGCCACCTGCCGCCACGTAAATACCGGCGATGATACCGATGCTCCACGACAAGGGCCCCAGTTCATACCCGAACAACGTCCGCAACGTCAGCGCCCCGGAATAGACCACTGCGGGAAACGTCACAAAGGTGTAAATCAGCACCATGAACAAGCCCATCAGCATGCGCGCATAGTGATTATACCGGTATTCCATGTATTCCGGGATCGTGTAAATGCCGGCTCGCAAGAACAGCGGCAGGAAGACAAACGCCACCACCACCAGGGTGATGGCCGCCATCCATTCGTAACTGGCGATGGCCAACCCCAGCCAGTTGGCGGCGCTGCCGGACATGCCGATGAATTGTTCGGTCGAGATGTTGGCAGCGATCAGCGAAAATCCAATCAGCCACCAACTCAGTCCGCGCCCGGCCAGGAAGTAGGATTCACTGTCCTTTTCGTGGCGGCTCTTCAAGGTGCCAATGGCCACCACGGCCACGATGAAACCGAAAAAGATGATTAAATCGATGGGCAATAATTTGAACGTGTCAGTGCTCATAATTCATTACGTGCTTCCTGGATCAGGGCCTTCGTCGCCGTTGCGCAAAGCCAACTCGCCACCGGGAACCGCCCCATGGTCCGACCTGCTTGTCCGCCGGATGCCACCGGGAGACGCATGCAATCCTGCCGAGTTGCCCGCTCTGCACAAAATGATTCGGGATGGTGTAGTGGATTTTGCAGGGCCTTGTCAAACCCTAGCCCGGATATTTCATAAGCCCTTCGGATTTTTGGGGCGAGCGCGGATTTGGGGAGCAGAATTCGGCAACAAGGAGGTGTTTTTGCCGCACGATGGACAATACGGACGCTAAAACCTTAAAAATTGAAAATTAGGGCCGGTTTTGTACACACCTCTTCCGTAGGGCTGCCTCATCAAAAGTCGTTGCTTGGATTTAACCCGCCGGGGACGACAGCCGCATCAGCCGCCGGTGGCAAAGGGCAAAGAGCTCTGGCAGTGGGAAGGCGCTGCTCATTTGCACATAGACGCGCCGCACGCTCACTTGCACTTGGGCGGCGATCTTCAACAGTTTCAACCGCAGACTTCCCGCCGTCGCTCGCTCCAACTCCGTTCCCTTCAGCCCCAGCGTGCGCAACCGCTCCAACAACAGGTAAGCGAACATCGCCTCCCACAGCCGAAACTGATTGCTGGCCAGATGGTGCGTGCTCATCCGGTCGGCCTGCAAATCCAACACCTGCTGCTTGAGTTTGTTTTCCATATCCCCCCGCGCGCAATAGAGTTCTTCGTAGAGCCGCGCCGGACAGAAGCGCGTCTTGTCCCGTTCCTTTTTAAACCCGTTGGCCGGTAAATTGGTCACGATGAAGCGCGGATTTTCCCCCTCCCGCATCACCTCCGCCTTGCCAATGACCCGGCGCTCCCGACTCCAACTCTTGCGTGTCCGATACCGAAACTCGGTGAACTCCCGCACGCGCTCGGCCCCGCTCAGACAGTGGCGCGCCCGCGCCTGGGCCAGCGCCGGCCCCAGCTTCTCAATCAGCACCGGGTTCTTGGCCAAGCCCAGGCAGTAGTACACCTCTCGTTGACTCTCACACCAGGCCATGATCTCCTCCCGGCCAAACCCGCTGTCCCCGCGAATGATGATCCGCGCCTTGCGGCACCGTTGCCGGATGGCCGCCACGATTTTCTCCAGTGCGGGCACCGCCCCATGCGCCGCCTCGTGCTCGGCGGTGCGCAGTTGCGCCCACAACGGGAAGTCCCCGACAAACGCGTAGAGCGGCAGATAACAATAATCGTCATAGTAGGCGTTGAAATGCCGCCCCTCCTGCAAGCCGTGGAGCCGATGCCCCATCGCATCCAAATCCACCACCACCTCCGTGGCGTGTTTGGGCAGGCAACGCGTCCCCATTTTCAGCAGGCACGCTTCGATCTGGGCGGGGTTGTGGGGCAATTTGTGGCAACGCGTCTCCTTGTTATTCGACAACTCCAGGCGGTTGAGGGTCGCGGGACCCGCCAGCGCGATGCCCCGATGTTGGGGCAACACCCGCTGTTCCCCCAGCGGATCAGTCTTGCCGCAGGCCGCGGCCAGCAGCGGGTCCAAGCGCAAGCGTTGATGATCATTGAGGTCCTCGTAGCCCAGCGCCACGCCGAAGAGGCGCTGACACAACAACTCCGGCACTGAATGGTCCACCCAGATCGGATTGCGCCCGTCGGCAAAGCAACGGGCCAGTTCGGCGCTCAACCCGAGGCTCCGATCGACCTGGCGCAGGAGCAACGCGCCGGCGTCGGTGGAGAGGGTGCCGCCAGAGAAATCGGCTTGCACGCGCCGCGGTCCCAAATCCTCAAACAGAAAGCTTTGACTTGCGTTAGCCATGTATCTAGTCTATAGGCTAGATATGGAAAATCCAGTGAAATATTCACTCAAAGTGCAGGCCATTCGCCCCAAAGGCCAAACGCCCAAACGGTATGTCTATTTTCCCATTCCCCTGGCCGCGGCCATTGGGCTGCAACCCGGCGAAGCGGTGCAGTGGGAGTTGCTCGACCGGGGCGAATTGCATCTGGTCAGAAAACAGGTTCCAGCTCCCAAGGCCCGGCAACGCTCCCGAAAGGATTAACACACTGTCGGTGGCGGTTGCTTAAACCGAACGGGGTGGAAAACCGCGTCAACAGCGGGTGGAATCGCGTTTTGACCCTCAATTATGAACGCCCTTATGAAATATCCAGGCTAGCGTGCTGCCGGCATCTTGCCGGCAGTTTGGAACGGACGCTGCGGAGTTAAGCCCCACGGTTGGTGTTTGGCGCGGGCTGCCCCGTTCGTTTCTGCCGGCGGGACGCCAGCAGCACGTTGCTCCAGCGTGCTGCCGGCATCTTGCCGGCAGACCGAACGGAAGAAGGCGCCACGAGTTGCCAAGCAACTGCGAGCGCACCAAACGCCGCGGCAGTTGGGATCGGCTCGGAGGTTCTCGTGCGTTCGTTTCTGCCGGCGGGACGCCGGCAGCACGTTGCTCCAGCGTGCTGCCGGCATCTTGCCGGCAGACCGAACGGAAGAAGACGCCACGAATGGCCCAGCAACGTCGAGCGCACCGAACGCCTCGGAGTTGGGATCGGTTCGGAGGTTCTCGTGCGTTCGTTTTTGCCCGCGGGACGCCGGCAGCACGTTGCTTCAGCTAGTTGACGGCAGTTCGAAACGGTCGTTGCAACGTTTAGCCCCGGTTAATATTCGGTACGCCGTTGCAGCCACCAGCGCCCCCAGCGAACGGGCTCTCGGACCACGCGCGTTTCTTGACTTTGTTCCGGGCAGTCTTCATTTTTCACAACCCGCCGGCGCGAACCGACGGGAACCAGAGAACGTTATGGCAACATCACACAATCAATTTAACTCGCTGAAATCTTTCGATTTGGGAAACGGGCAACCGGGCCATCTCTATTCACTGCCGGCCTTGGAGGAGGCCGGTTTGGGCAAAATTTCCCGCCTGCCGGTTACCATTCGCATCGTGTTGGAATCGGTCCTGCGCAATTTTGACGGCCAGAAAATTACCGCTGACAACATCCAGGCACTTGCCGGCTGGCAGCCGAAAGCGCCGCGCACGGCGGAAATCCCCTTCGTGGTGGCCCGCATCGTCCTGCAGGATTTCACCGGGGTGCCGCTGCTGGTGGACCTGGCGGCCATGCGTTCAGCCGTCCAACGCACCGGCAAGAATCCCCAGTTGATCGAACCGCTGGTGCCGGTGGACCTGGTGGTGGATCATTCCGTGCAAGTTGATTTTGCCGGTTCGCCCCAAGCCTTTGCCCGCAATTTGGACATGGAGTTTCGCCGCAATCGCGAACGCTACCAACTGCTCAAGTGGGGCATGCAAGCGTTCGAAACCTTCAAAGTCGTGCCGCCCGGCATCGGCATCGTCCACCAGGTCAATCTCGAATACCTCGCCAAGGGCGTGCTCTCCACCCAATCCACCGTCAACGACCAACCCGCGACCATCTACTATCCGGACACGCTGGTCGGCACTGATTCGCACACCACGATGATCAACGGCCTGGGCATTGTCGGCTGGGGCGTGGGCGGCATCGAAGCCGAAGCCGGCATGCTGGGGCAACCGGTTTATTTTCTCACGCCGGATGTCGTGGGCGTGCATCTCACCGGATCGTTGAGCGAAGGCGTCACCGCCACCGACCTGGCGCTCACCGTCACGCAAATGCTGCGGCAGGCGAAAGTCGTCGGCAAGTTCGTCGAATTCTTCGGCCCCGGCGCGGCGGCGCTTGCCGGTGGTGGATCGCGCCACCATCGCCAACATGGCGCCCGAATACGGCGCCACGATGGGCTTCTTCCCGATCGACGAGGAGTGCGTGAACTACCTGCGCGCCACCGGCCGCAGTGAAGAATTGTGCCGCACCTACGAAAATTATTATCGCGCGCAGGGAATGTGGGGCATCCCGCAAAAAAGGCGAGATGGATTATTCGGTGGATTTGGAACTCGACCTGGCCACCGTGGTGCCCAGCGTCGCCGGCCCCAAGCGGCCGCAAGACCGGATCGAATTGCCCAACTTGAAAACCGAATTCTTGAGCGCGCTAAAGCGGCCGATCACGGAAAGCGGGTTCGGCAAACAGGAAGCCGATCTGGCAGCTCAGTGTCCACGTAGCGAGCAATGGCCGTCCGCCCGAGGAAGCGAATCCATCCTACGGCGACCGCCCCGTGCCGACTTCCAGCGAATCGGAAATGCGCGATCAACATCCGACGCCGGATCGGCCGCAGGAAATTCCGGGCTCGGCATTCCCCAATTTTGAAACCGACGTGCATCACGGCAGTGTGGTGATTGCCGCCATCACGAGCTGCACGAACACGTCCAATCCCAGCGTGATGCTGGCGGCCGGTCTTGCTCGCGAAGAAGGCGGTCGAGCGCGGCCTGCGGGTGAACCCGGCGGTCAAAGCGTCGCTGGCGCCCGGTTCGCGCGTGGTCACGGATTATTTGAACAAAACCGGGTTGCAGCCGTACCTCGACCAACTCGGCTTCAACCTGGTGGGCTACGGCTGCACGACCTGCATCGGCAATTCCGGCCCGCTGGCTCCGGCGCTGGAACGAAGCCATCATCCAGCACGACCTGGTGGTGGCTTCGGTGTTGTCCGGCAACCGCAACTTCGAGGCGCGCGTTCATCAAAACATCAAGGCCAACTTCCTGATGTCTCCGCCGCTGGTGGTCGCCTTTGCGCTGGCCGGCCGCGTGGACATCGACCTGACCCAGGAACCGCTGGGGCAGGGGAGGACGGGCAGCCGGTTTACCTGCGCGACATCTGGCCGACGCTCGCGGAAATCCGCGGCGCAACTGCAGTCGGCATTGCAGCCGGAAGTCTTTCGGCAACTTTACCAGGATTTTGCGGAACAGAATCCGAAATGGAACGAGATTCCCGCCAGCACCGGCAGCGTCTTTGCCTGGGACGCCAAGAGCACCTACATCCAGGAACCGCCGTTCTTCGAGCACTTTTCGTCTGGAACCGGGCAGCCATGGAAGAAATTCACGGCGCGCGCGCGCTGGGAATTTTTGGTGACTCGCGTCACGACCGACCACATTTCACCCGCCGGCAGCATCAAGAAGAGTTCGCCCGCTGGCACATACCTGCGTCGAAAACGGCGTGGCCGTCGAAGAGTTCAACAGCTACGGTTCGCGCCGCGGCAATGACCGCGTGATGACGCGCGGCACGTTTGCCAATGTGCGCATCAAGAATCTGATGGTTCCCGGCGTGGAAGGCGGCGTGACGAAGTTCCAGCCCGACGGCGAAACGATGAGCATTTACGACGCGGCCATGAAATACGCGGCCAACCAACGCCGCTGGTGGTGATCGCCGGCCAGGAATACGGCACCGGCAGTTCGCGCGACTGGGCGGCCAAAGGCACGCTGCTGCTCGGCGTGAAGGCGGTGGTGGCGCAAAGTTACGAACGCATTCACCGCTCGAACCTGGTGGGCATGGGCGTGTTGCCGCTGCAATTCAAAGAAGACACCAACGCCCAAACGCTCAAGCTGGATGGCACGGAGACTTACGATGTCATCGGCGTGAACGCAAAACCTGAAGCCGCAGCAGGACCTGACCTTGCGCGTCACGCGCGCCGATGGCAAAACCGAAGACGTTCAACGTGACCTGCCGCATTGATACGCCCGTCGAGATCGAATACTACCAACACGGCGGCATCCTGCCCTACGTGCTGCGGCAGTTGCTGGCGGGAGCCGCTTGAGCTGCGGAAGAACTGCTGGCAGCTTTCGTGTATGAATTCGACTGCGCTGACGCTGAACGACCTGGAATCTGACTCGCTCTTCGACACCTTGCTTGAACACCTGAAGTTCTCCGAGGTGGTTGCGGAGTGGAGTCGGTGCCGGCAAAAACTGACCCAATGGGAGGACGCGCATTTGCTGGTGGATAACACGTACAATCGCCTTTTCCAGGAAGTTGCTACTCGCCTGCCGGCAGGCCGCATCCAGGAGGAATTACAGGCCGCCATTCGCGTCCGTGCGCGGCAAATGAAACTTGCCAGAAAGCAGCCCCCGTCCCATCCCGCCCACCGCTTGAGCCGTTTCGCACGAAACACGGCGGAGGAGCCCGCAATTGTCGAATCGCCTTGCGGTTGAAACTTGCGTCTATTTCTGCTCTTGAATCGCACTGTGAGCGTGGTAAATGGAAACGTATGTCAAAAGCGGAATTAAAATTGGAGTTGCCGGTCGAGGAGATTGAGTTTCTCGAAGCCTATGCGAATCAACACCGCACCCCCGTCTCCGACGTGGTGGCGGGCTTGGTGAAGGGGCTACACCGTCCGCCACGACGTGAGATTCATCCAGAGGTTCAGAAGATCACCGGCATCATTCCTCCAGAAGTTGACGTGAAAGAAGCCCACCTCCAACACATCCTTGAAAAGCACAAATGAAGATCGTGTTGGACTTGAATGTCTTGCTGGACGTGATCCAGAACCGTCCGCCGCATTACTTGGATTCTGCTGATGTTTTAAGCCGTGTCAGAACGGGAGAAATAGACGCGATCCTGCCAAGCCACGGCGTCACAACGCTGTGGTACATCCTTGCCAAAAGCGCGAATCCTGCGACCGCGAACCAGACGGTGGAATGGATGTTAAGCCACTTTGAAATCGGCGGTGCGGATAAAGCCACCTTTCAAAATGCCCGCCAGTTGCCGGTAAACGATTTTGAAGACGCGGTTGTGGCCAGCGTGGCCCGGAGCGCAAATTGCGACTACATCGTCACCCTGAATGTGTCAGACTTTGCCGGTTCGCCGGTGCCTGCGGTCACTCCGGCGGACTTTTTGAAGTTGTTCGCCGCGGCGGGTCCAAGTTCAGCCGGAAAGGCGCCCGGCCAAAGCAAATAAACCGTGAAATACTTCCGCTGGCTCAAAGCCTCTGATCCAATTGGCGCCTCAAACCGGCTGTTCTGCGGCAATTCGCTGGGGTGCAGGTTTATTCGAATGCCTGCTACTGTTGTCGTTACCTGAAGAAACGGGATTAGTCGCTCCAACTGTTGGTGAGACCGTAACGGTCCGCGGAAATTGTTGGCGGGAGCGTGAGAGTCGGGGAGGCCATTATTCAATTGCGCCGCATCCTGCCAGAGCGTACAGGTTTTTCATGAAAGTCATCATTAATCTGACCGAGCAAGATGAGGCCAAGGCCTTGCCGATTCTGCTACGCCATTCTCCGGGGATGATTCTGCCTGAGCGTAATTGCGTGCTCTCCGAAGATGCGCGAAGAGCGTTGCGAATGGCCGGCATCCGATTTACCGAGCTGAGTCGTGAAGCCAATGCCCCGGGGCTGGAGGAGGTTGCCGGTGAAAGAGTATGATTTTTTATTCCTCTTTACTACAACGATGGGTCTCCCATCGAAGCAACCAAGTTGCAAAACCTGCAGAACCGGCTTCTGGAGCGATTTGAGGGATTAACCTATTTTCCGCAGCCCAATCAAGGATTCTGGAAGTTTGGGAATATGACTTATCGCGATGAAATTATGATTTAACGGGTCATTAGTGAAGACCCAGGCAGTTTACGGGATTTCATGGCCAACCTGAAGGAGCATTTGAAACGAGATTTTCAGCAACAGGAGGTTTTGATTATTGAACGTGAAGTTGGTCTGCTGTGAGGGCGCTGGCGATGGATTTAACGATCCTTGCGTGGCGTGCCCGGGGGGGGAGCGCCGTTATGCGAAACGCGGTTATGAGCCAAGAGCCGTTGTATCGCCTCGTTGGTAAACCTTCGGATTGGTGCTGGACCAAAATGTGCGCGTTTTGCGGGCGAGGCGTTATGGCCGGGCGCAGGTGGTCTTCAGTTGGTTTAGAAGACTGGAGTTGTTCCGGCAGGCCGAGCAACAGCGTATGTTCGAATGCAAACCCGCTCCGCTGAACAGGCCAATAGGCAAGAAGTCGTCAAAAGGGAAACTGGATGCATTTTGGAATTCTTGTGTTTGACGAAGGAGGAAATGAAATTGCAGGAGCCTGCCTGCCTCAATGCTGCCTCAGACGGAAAAACCGTGTTGGCTCGCTCCACGTGTGTGGTGACGAGGTAGCTTCCGGCCCAAATCGCCGGCACGTTGGACACAGCCAACCAGTTGGGGGCCCCAAGTTTTCTGCCGTCTCCAGGACATAACCATTTGCCGTGCTCGGCCACGAAAGTTGGGTGATGCCGTTTGACTGCGTAACGGCAAGAGTCGGTGTGGCCAGCGTGTAGAAACGGATGCCCTCGATTTGCACTTCGCAGTTCGTTGAGGTGCCGCCCATGATGCCGAAGAATAACTCGTTTGTGCTGCCAGCATAGGCTGAAACATCGATCAGAGGGCTCGTCGAAAACTCGCCATTGGCAGCATACTTTGCTTCCAGACTGAATACTTTGGTAGTGTTAATGCCAAACGCCAACGAATCGAACTTGCCGTCCCCGAAAATGGCAAAGTCGAATGCCATTGCTTCCGCGCCTTGTGGCACCGAAACAGAAAGCCAAACGTATGCCGGGGAATTTGCGCTAATTTCTCCCGCCGTAACGGTATTTGGCTTCACGCTGTCGTTGCCATTTGCCTGGACATTGTTGCGATCAAGTCGGATTCCAGTCCGGAGTATCAGTCGGAAGGTCGTCTGACTCACAAGATCGAAGACCTGTTGTCCAGCTTCCGCTACTTCATTAACCACATAATTTACGCCGTCATATACGCCCGTTGCCACGCTCTCGGCGCCCTCAACATGAGAACGTCTCCGACTGTCTTCCCACCTTCGATCACAGAATCCACAAAAAAATCCGCGCCAATTCTTAGGTCATTGCGCAAGGCGTCCAGAAGTTGCTTCTTTGTAGTCTGCTTTAAAACCAAATCGTTGTTGTTATCTATGTCTTGTTCGTAACTTGATGGCGCATTGAGTTCCATTGTTTGTGGCGGGAAAGGACCTGAAACCTCGGGGATGATGTTGTTGGCTTCAAAAGAGCGCCGGAAGAACAGCTCGCTGCGGGAAGGCTGCGAGATGCTGAATTGATAGAGGTCAACACCGTAACCATGCATGAACGCAAGATCGGGAAAGAAATTGGCGACTTTGTTCAAATAAACATTCACGGCCTCGTCGTGAAAAAAGCCCACCAATGAGACGTAATTGTCCAGCCATGCGGTGTGTTTTGGAATTGGATT
>CAWBHS010000015.1:0-29634 GCA_963788655.1 uncultured Verrucomicrobiae bacterium
TTTGGCGGAGAGAGGGGGATTCGAACCCCCGATACAGTTTTATCCGTATAACGGTTTAGCAAACCGTCGCCTTCAGCCACTCGGCCATCTCTCCATCAACGCCTTGCGTTGAATTCTTGAGGTTCCGCTGAACCCTAGGATCGCACCTGCTGATGCCTTCGTCGAGGTTGCTGACTCTGCAACTTGCGCATCCCGAACCTGTTCAATTTAGGCAGGACATATTATGGCCGGGTTAAGTTCGGTGGCAAGCCCATTTGCAGAAGTTTGCGGCAAAGCCGGGTTATGCCCTGATCCGATCGAGTGAATCGGCCGAGAAGAAGCTGGCGATGGCCAAGAAAGATATTGCTGCCAACCAACACCCATCAAAGCGTAGCAACGACGAGCGCAACACGGGAGGAGCCAATTTTCGACCGGTCAATTGCCGTCAAAGACCCTGAGGGTCCGGATGTCGTCAAAGCTTTGCCCAACGTGCCGCCAGTGCGTATGAACAGACGCGATCCTGCCAACGTCTGGTTTTCGTATGAAGCATCCGATAAGCCGCACGCGGGCCACAGCGTTGATTATATTAATGGCAGTCGGTTGGGCAGTCAGATCCCTGCCGGCCGCCGAGGTGATTCTGGAAGTGAGGAGTGGTCCGCCCACGGCGCAATGGCAGGCAATCCGCACGTCGGCCACCGAGGATGGTCGAGCGGTCGTGCCAATTCCGGTGATTGACGGCAAGGCCATCCTGACGCGGCCCGAGCAGAGCATCATGACGCTGACGAGTGCAAAGAGCGACCAGCCGCAGGCCGGCACAGGGCTACTCCAAACCGATTTTACCGAGGCTGCCGAACGCGCGCGGTGGTCGAAGACGCCCGAGGCGCGTTGGATGAACGAGGGGCGCGGGGGCGGCATAGCATTGCGCGTGCAAGTGGCGGGGACGGCCAAGGGCCCCACCGCCATGATTCGCCGACCATTGGACCTGACGGCTTATCGCGGGATGCAACTGCAGTTTACATGCATGGCGAAAGCGGACGGGGTGAGCCAGCCGCCCGAGACTTACAATGGCGTGAAATTCATGCTCCACTTCAAATCGCCTTCGCTCGGCTCGAGTTGGCACAACGTCAATCATGTTTACGGCACGTTCGACTGGAAGGAACTGTCGTTTGTGGTAGCCATTCCCGAAGATGCCGAGCAGGGCGAACTCGACTTGGGATTGCAGAATTCGACCGGCACGGCGTGGTTCGACGACCTGGCCGTGATCGTAGCGCGCGGTACGCCGCCCCGGCGGCCCGCACCGATGGCCAATCCGCCACCGCCGTTCAAGGGCCATGCCCTGCCCCGGCTCCGCGGCGTAATGTCGCCGAATAAGTTTCGCGATGAAGACCTGCGCGTGCTGGGCCAGGAATGGCGCGCCAACCTCATCCGCTGGCAGATCACCCGCAACTGGGGCCGGCCCAACACGGACCTCGATCTCGTCGATTACGATCGTTGGATCGACAGCGAATTAGCCGACTTGGATCAAGCCCTGGCGGCATGCCGCCGCTATGGTCTCAAAGCCGTGGTGGACCTTCACTCGCCGCCGGGTGGGCGTTACGAAGACAATAGTGTGCGGATGTTTCACGAGGCGGTTTACCAGGACCATTTCGTGGAGGTTTGGCAGAAGATCGCGCGCCGCTATCGGGGCAATCCGGCCATCTGGAGCTACGATCTCGTCAACGAGCCGGTGCAAGGCAAGCCTTCGCCGGCGGGCATCGCCGACTGGCTGGGCGCCCAGGTCCGGGCGGCCAAAGCCATTCGCGCCATCGATCCCGAGACGCCCATCATCATTGAGGCCGAGGATTGGGATTCGCCCACCGGTTACCGCTACCTCGAACCCGTGGACGTGCCGCGGGTCATCTACCAGGTCCATATATATTGGCCGCACAGCTTCACCCATCAGGGGGTGTCTGGGGCACGGACGGGCGTAACGTATCCGGGCGTGATCGAGGGCCGGCCATGCGACCAGGAAGCCTTGCGACAATTCCTTCAGCCCGTGCGCGAGTTTCAACTGGCTTACAACGTGCATATCTATTGCGGCGAATTCAGCGCCATCCGCTGGGCGCCCGGCGCGGCGCATTACCTGAAAGACTGCATCGAACTGTTCGAAGAATACGGCTGGGACTGGTCGTACCGATGCCTACCGCGAATGGGACGGTTGGAGTGTCGAGCACGGTCCGGATCCGAACGATCACCAACCCACCGTCGAACCAACTGACCGGAAACAGTCTGTTGCTCTATTGGTTTGCCAAGAACCAGAAACCGTAAGCTGGCTCAAGAGGCTTGAGCGGGAACCGTTCGACGCCGTCCGGACGTTGTTGATCTACAGGGGGATTTCGTCGGAGGAAACGTTGGCATAGCCGGCGACGGACGGGCGTTAGTTCGAAACCGTTCGCCCCACCCCGGCTCGAAGCAGTTGAATCTGGTCGCCGCCAGCCCTACGCTCGCCTGCATGAAAACCGTCTTCGTCTTTACAATCAGTGTTTTGTTGATCACCGCCGCAGCCCGGGCGGACAATATCGAAGTTCTTTTCGACGCCACCGGGGTGGCGGCGTGGGATGTCGCGCGCGACGCGGATCGGTTGCAGCGCGAGTTCTCCGTGAGTGAAGTCAGCGCGACCACGAATCCACCGGCCCTCGACTGGCGGTTTGTGTCGCGTGGGGTCACGTTCAACGATCTCTTTCTCCGGCGCCCCATTGCGCGGGACTTCACCCGCGTCCGGGTACGGATCAGGAATGAAGGCGCGGCCGTCACGCTCGCGGCCAAGGTGCGCGAAGCCAGTGGCGCGGAGTGGACGGTGCGTTCCGTTCCGCTCGGTGCCAGCAATGACTGGCAATGGATCGAGTTTGCCCGCCCGGATTGGCATCCGGCCGGTTGGTCGCGCGACGCCGACAAGCGGTTGGATTTTCCGCTGGAATATTTCACCCTCATCGCGTTCGACGTCAAAGCGGGCGCGGAATACCGGCTGCGTGTCGCGCGCGTGGAAGTCGTGCGTCCCGACCCACCGGTACTGAGCGTTGAAGCGTTTGCGTTGCCGAGCCAACTCCGCGCCGGCGAAGCGGCGCGGCTCACGCTTGCGTTCACCTTGGACCAAGCCGCGTTAACTGATGAAGCCCATCTCGTCTTCCGCCAAGGAAATGTCGAGTTGCTCCGGGTGCCTCTGGCGTTGCCCACCCCGGCGTCAAAGCTGGCCCCCGCGGAACGTGTGCGGTTGCGGGATATCGAGTTTCGCGTACCGCTCTACGCGCCTGGTGGCGAGTTTACTGTCGTCCCGGAAATCGGCGGCGCGCGGCTGTCAGACAATTCACCAGTGGTCACCGTCACGATCCAATCCCGCGCACCCGGCAAGACGGTGGCCGAGGTCAAAGTCCACCACGGCACGCCGACGCTCTTCATCAATGGTGAACCCCACAACGGCATGGCTTGGGCCACCTACGGTCCGACGTCGGCGGTCTTTCGCGATTTCACGCAAGCCGGTGTTACACTCTACACGTTCAGCGGCACGCCCACGGAAGGCGGTTACGGGCTGAGCAAGACGGTCTGGGTCGCGCCGGACCAATTCGATTACTCCGAGTTTGACCAGCGCGTCATGATGTTGCTGCGCGTCAACCCGAACGCCTATTTCTTTCCGCGTCTTTACCTGCACGCGCCCAAGTGGTGGAGCGAGCGTCATCCCGACGACGTGGTGCTGACTGATCCAGGCGATGGCAAGCCGCGCCCGTTCATTCACAGCGGCGGGAAGCCGGCGCCAAGCTGGGCTTCGGCAGCGTGGCGGCGCGACACGGTCGCCGCGCTCCGGCGCATGATCGCGCACATTGAAGCCTCGCCTTATGCCGACCGCATCATTGGTTACCACCTCGCCTCCGGCACTACCGAGGAATGGATGATGTGGGGCGGCAACGAAAATGAATGGATGGATTATTCGCCGGTCAACGTCGGGCACTTTCGGCAATGGCTGCGCGAGACGTATGGTTCGCTTGCGCAACTCCGACGCGCCTGGCGCAATGAGGAGGTGACGTTCGACACCGCCACCATTCCGACGAAGTCCCGGCGCCAGTGGACTGGCCTCGGCGCGTTACGCGACCCGGCGCGCGAGCAAGCCACCATTGATTTCTACCGCTACAACTCCGATCTCGTGGCGGAGACGATCAATTATTTCGCCGCGGGCGGTGAAGGAGGCAACGCACCGCGAAAAAATTGTGGGCGTGTTCTATGGTTACCTCCTCCAACTTTGCGGCGAGCAGCGCCAACAAAACGCCGGGCACCTGGCGCTGGCCCAGGTCCTCGCGTCGCCCGATGTGGACTTCCTGACCAGCCCGACCAGCTACGCCTTCCGGCAACTCGGCGGCGAAGGCACCGCGCATTTCATGTCGCTCTTTGACAGTGTCAAGCTGCACGGAAAAGTGTGGTTCAACGAAAATGACGTGCGCACCTCTTTGTCCGGCGGGCAAGTAGGCGAGTGGGGACGGCCCGCCAACCTCGACGGCGACATAATTCAGCAGGACAAGGAACTTGCCCTCGCGTTGGTCAACGGTGCCGCGCAATGGTGGTTCGACGTCGGTGGCAACAAATACAACCACCCGCGCCTCATGGGCCGCATTGGCGAATTGGTGACAGCCGCCCGCACTGTCCAGTCGTTCGACCGCAGCGCCGTGGACGAAATCGCCTTCGTGGTGGACGCGCAGAGTCTTTGCTACCTGCGCGTGGGCGACCCGCTCGGCAACTGGCTGCTGCTGGGCCAACTGCCCGCACTCCAACGCATCGGCGCGCCGGTCGGGCATTACCTGGTCACTGATTTGCCGCAACTCCATCGACCGAAGGTGTTCCTTTTTCCCACGAGCTTTGCTCCGACCGCGGAAGACCGGCGAGCAGTGGATGCCCTCAAATGCGACGGCCACGTGCTGGTATTCTTTGGCATGCCCGGCTTGTACCGCGACGGGCAACTGGATGAGCTGGCGATGCGCGAGTTCACCGGGATTGGCCTCCGGCTGACAAACGAGCCCGCATCGTTGCGGGTTACCTTGCGCGACGGCCATCCGCTCACTGCCGGGCTGGCCGGCAGCACCTATGGTGTGGAGCATAAAACTTCACCGAGCCTGCTACGCCGATGATCCGGAAGCCACGGTGCTCGGCAACTTGCCCGGCGGTCGTGCCGGCTTGGTGGTAAAGCAGCACCGCGATTGGACCGCCATTTACTCCGCGGCGCCGCTAATGCCGACGCCGTTGCTCCGCCGCATCGCCGAAGTCGGGAAAGTCCACTGTTACACCGAGGCGGGCGACGTGGTTTGGGCCACTCACGATCTGGTCGGAGTGAGCGTGAACCAGCCCGGCCCCCGAGTCATTACGCTGGCGCGGCCCGCGACGGTGCAGGACCTTTACCGGGGCACGCGGATTGGAGACAACTTGCGCTCGTTCCGAGTGGACTTCGACGCGCGGGGAACGCGAGTCTTCATCCTGAAATGAGCTGAGCTCGCCAAAAGCCAGGAACGTGGTCTTATGAAAACAAGAAATCGCACCGGTGGGATACCGGTGCGATTTGTTCGGAGTTTGTTAGGGGTGGCAGCGGGCTACCGGGGCAGCAATTCGTATTTGTGTTCCTTGGGTTGGGCGGCGGCGCGTTGTTGTTTCACCACCACTGCTTCTTCTTCGTCCAGTGCCGCCAGCAGTTCCTGGCCGGCTTGTTGCACTTTGGGAGATTTGTGACTGGCCAGGGGTACCTCAATCTGCCGCCAGCGGAAGAAATGAACGTTGTTGTGTTGGAGCGTCAGTTGGTGGACTTCCATCGCCTGATTGAGCATGGGGCTCGGCAACGGCGCCAGGTTGATTCCTTCGGCCAGTTGCTCCTTGGTGAATTCGCCGGCTGAGAGGCCGTCAATGCGCAGCGTGTACTCGTTGGCGGTCAGGCCGGTTACTTTCAGCGGCTGCTGATCGAGGGCCTGTAGGAAGTCCGATGAATTGACGGCCAGGGCGGTCACCGGATCGCGCATCATTACCGGCATCGGCAAGGCATCGTCCATTTGGGTCCAGGCCACGGTATCGCCGACGGCCAGGCCGGAAACCTGCGTATTCTTCTGGCTGACGACCTTCTTGCCGGCCGCGTCGATTTCGACGGCGGTCACCAAGCTGGGCGCGTTCCAGGACTTCAGCAAATCCTCCGCCATCAGCAAATGGCCCGCTTGTCCCGGATGCACGCGATCGGGGATGATTTTTTTGGCCAGCTCGGGATCCTTGGCCTTGGCCTTTTCCAACGCGGCCACCATGGGGGTGTTCAAGTCGGCGACGTTCAGATGGTCGCGTTCGCCGAGTTGTTTTACAAACTCGCCGTAGCGCACCATCACACTGATTGTAGCCGCCTTCGAAGCGCGGCCGTTGCGTGACATCGTCGAAGGGCGAGGGTTGGATCACCGTGATGCGAATGTCGGGCAACGTTTTCTTCACGGAGTCAATGATGTGTTCGTAGCCTTTGCTAAAGGTTTCAAAAATGCTCTGGTCGTAAGGGCGATACGAGCCGTCGTTCATGCCCAACATGATGGTCATCACGGTGGGCTTGTAGGCAAACACGTCGCGTTGCAGCCGCAAATCAATCGGGCCGCCGCCGCCGCCGGTGACGCGGTCGCCGCCCCATCCGGAATGGACGAAGCTCACGTCCATTTTCGGAAAGCGCGTGACGACGTAGGTTTCGGTGAACGTGGTGTATAGCCGTTGGTCCGTGATGCTGTCGCCGTAGAAGACTACGCGGTCGCCGTTGTGGAGATAAAAGGGTTTTTCCTGGGCGGAGGCCAAAGCGACCGCAGTGAAGAGAAATAGACAGGGCAGAATCGGTTTCAGTTTCATCGAGCGAAAGGATGCCTGACCGGACGGAATGCGCAATGTCATTTTGCGGTCCGGATCATCCGAATTTCAGCGAGCTCTACCAGCAGCACGACCAAGCGGCCCAGGGTGGCACTCTGCACGATGACGCCCTCCGATTCCACCGCCACGCTGTTGGCGTGCAGGCAGGAGGCGTTCCGCGTAATGACTTCGTAAATTGCGGGGGTGCGCTGGAGTGGACGCGCGGCGATGAGCAGCACGTCATTTCGATTATAGGTGCGCCGGCCATACAGCACCGAGTCGAGCGTGATCTTGCTATTCACCAGACTTTTGAACTGGCCTTCCACAAAGTCCTTTTTCCGCAGCAACAATCCCACGCGCTCGGTAGTCAATTGGGTTTCCTCGCTCGACCCACCGGACTGCAAGCGGATGCGGGCGACGTTGAAGACCGCCAATTCCGGCACCAGATACGGTTTGGCAAACTGCACCCGCGTGTCATCGGCGGCATCAACTTTGCCCGCCAGAAACGAGCCGCCCGTCAAGACGACGCCAGGTGAAGTCGGCTCGTTGGGTGGCGCCGAATCGGTAGCGTCAACCGGAAACAAGTAACGGGCCGGGATGATCGACCGCGACACCGATGGTCCTTTCCACAGCAAGCGCACCACCGCTTCACCGCTGCTCTCGAAGTATTCTAATTTCAAATTGTACTTTTTGCCCGCCTCCAAGGAAATGGTCCCTTTGGATTCAGCGACACTCTGGTTGCGCCAAGCGTCGATCAGTTTCCGGTTGTTGATCCAGAGGCGCACACCGTCGTCGCTTTCGGTGTAGAAGGTGTATTCCCCTTTGGCCGGCGTTTCGATCTGGCCGGTCCAGCGAACGCTGAAATTGTCCTGGCCCATTCCTTCCATTGGGCGGCCGGATTTCCAATTGAAATCAATGGTTGAATCAATGCGCCGCCGGCTGGCCCCGGCCAAATCGTGGGTGCTGAAATACATGCCCGCGAGGCCGTGCTCGGCGCGAGTGAGCGCAGGGCTTGGTTGGGCGTCCTCGGGCGGGGGATAAAGATATTCCCCCGGCACAATCGCGCGCGGTTTACCGGGCGGCCGCCAGAATAACCGCGCCACGGCAGTGCCGCCTTGCTCATAATGTTCCATCTTCAAGGCATAGCGTTTGCCGGCCTGAAGCTCCATGCCGCCTTCGTGGATCAGGTTGCTGTGATTGTTCCATTGGTCAATGATCCGGTGGCCACCAATCCAGAGCCGAACGCCGTCGTTGCTTTCCGTGTAAAACGTGTATTTGCCAGTGACCGGAGCTTCGAGTTGGCCTTCCCAACGGTCGCTGAAATTCTCGGGCGGAATGCCGGGCATGGGGGCGCCGGATTTCCAGTCAAAATCGATGACCGCATCCAACCGGCTTTTGCCTTCGCCCTGGAGTTGCTGGTTGCGGAAATACGTGCCGCGCACACCATGCGGTGAGGCGGGCATAGCCGACAGCGGACGGAGCACTTTGAGTTGGTTGAGACTGATTGTTCGGGCGTTCCCGTTCGCCTCCCGAACCACCAGCGCCGACGGGCTGAGTTGGATTGAGCCTTGCCACGTCTTGCCGTCCACCGTCTGAACTTCACCAGGGAACGTGAACGGCGGCTTGCGCTCGGACGGTGGTTGGTCAGCGTCCTTGTCCGGCACCGCCGCGTTGGCGGTACGGGCGGGGTTAGTTTGCTTGGGCTCACGTTGCCGAGCAGGGGTTGGGATCAGTTGCTTCTGCGCGGAAGCCGCCGCCTGACTTGCATCGGTCGTTGGCACGGCAGAGGAGGGTCGATGGGGTTGCGAATTTGATGAACCATGTGACGCTTCGGCTGCTTTGGGATCAGAAGCCTTTTGAGACATGGGTTTAACCTCCGTCGCACTCGAGCGTGACGCCGGATCGTTTTGAGCCAACAAGGACTTGGGGTCGGCGAAAGTTGTTCCGGTCGCTGACGAGAACGCCTCGGAGCGTGGGCTGGCCCGTTCCGGCCGGTTAACGAAGGCGATCAGTCCGGCGACGGTGACACCGAAAACCAACCCAATCCACGGACTGGCTTTGATGAGTTGGTGCGCGAGGGTGACAGTCTTTTCGGGTTGCTGGCTCGTCATAGGGTTTACTGCGTATGCGGTCCGGAAACAGAGGCCGGTTGCACGGACGGCTGCCCGAGCGGATCAATTCACTTTGTCCATTGGAGAAACGTGGCCATCGGCGAAGATGGCGTTCTTGGTGAAGTTCGTTCGGCCGAGGTGGAAATTCTCGTAGTCAAACATCAGCGGCGCAATTTCCGGCGGAATGGAAATGTTCAACGTATGGGGCCCAATAACCGGATTCTCAATCCGCTTGCTGCTGAAGATGAAGTTCCATTCGTAGCTGGTGCCGTTGGTCACCGAATAGCCGGGCTTGTCACTGGGGCACACGAACACGGGCGAATTGCTGCGGCCGAGATACGGCGCGAGCAGCGTGGTGATGGCGGGCGGATTCGTATCGCCATTGCCGGGCCAGGGATTCGCCTCGGGCAGGAGGGATTGATGTTCGTCGGCATACATCGTGATCGCCACGCCAAGCTGCCGCAGGTTGCTCAGGCAAGTGATACTGTGGGCTTTGTCCTTGGACTTGCCGAGCACCGGCAGGAGCAGGCCGGCCAGAATGGCGATGATGGCAATGACCACCAACAGTTCGATGAGGGTAAAGGCGCGAGAAAAGCGTTTCATTATTGTGGTGACTGATTGCGTTCGCGTTCCCCGAAGCGCTCGCGCAATTCGGTGACGCGCTGGTAAAACTGCATGCGCTGCTCGGGCGTCGAGTTTTGAATGCCGTTCATCATGCGGCTGGTCATGCGTTCCTGGATCTGCGCCCGCATCCCCGGAAGGTTTAGCAATTGCCCCATCTGCTGCCGGCGTTCATCGGGTGGAAGATTTCGCAGTGCTTCCATGCGCTGGCGCATTTGTTGGGCACGCTCGCGTTCCTCGGGGGACATGGTGGCCAATTGCGCTTCGAATTGCTTCTGGCGGGTGGCGGCCTGTTCGGGCGTTATTTCCTCGCGGCCGAAACCCGGCGGCCCACCGCGCAGGCCAGGGCCTGGCAGCCCGGCGTCGGCATTGGTCGCAGCAGTCTCGGTAGGTTTAGCATCCGCAGGTGAGGCCAGTTCTGTGGTGCTGGCCGCAACCGCCGACGCGGAATTAGTGCTGGCGTTCTCACGTTCGGCAAGCACCGGTCGTGGGCCGCGGAAGAAGCGCGGTTGCAGAACATAAAACACAGTCCATTTACGGCCCGTTTGTTTGGCCAGGCTCTGGACGGCTTGCGCCATGGGAGCTTGCTGCAAATCGAGTTGCACCAGTCCCATCGTGCCGTCCTCGGGGATAATCTGCGCCCGGGCAAAGCGCGCCAACGCGTAAGTGGCGAACTCCAGATCCTTGTCTGCGAGCTTCAACGTGACCAACGTGTTTTGGCTGCGGGCGTTGTCGCCGAACAGGAACGGTGGGGTGAACGGTCGGTTCTTCCAGGCTTTCCAGTCGCTGGTTTCGGCCGCCAGTTCGCCGCGCACCACACGCTTCAATTGGCTCAATGACTTGCCGGTGGTGTAGAGTGGATAGACTGCTGTCCAGCGCGAGCGGGTTTGTTCGCTGATGATTTCCAGGACGCCTTCCAGCGGCATTTTGCGGACGTTCAGTGTGACCTTGCCCGTCACGGTGTTCTGCACGTAAATCGTTTCCCAGGTTTGCCACTCGATTTTGCTGATGACGCGGCGCACGTCGGCGTTGCGCACGTTGAGCGTCACGAGATTGCTGCGGGCCCGCACGGCAAGGTACGTGAACCAGAGCCCCAGCAGGGCGACCGCCAGCAGGCTCAGTTTTAAGATGGGCTTTTTCATGTTCGTTGCGTCATTGCGCGGTTCAGGGCCTGCCTGGTTGGATTGGGCACAACTCGGCGCGGGCTGGTTTCGGAACTTTAGCCAGCCAGGACCAGTAACGGCAAGATGGGCTTCACCAGTTGGTATTCCAAGAGAAAAGCTTGGAGCGGAGGGCGAGCGGTGTTTGAAATACGCGGTGCAATCTTTGTCAGGTTATCGGTTGGTGCAGTTGGCCAATGGCGTCTTTAGCGTCCATTCGACCGCTTTCCGCGAAACGTTTCACCCGGTCGTCGGCCCGGTGGCGGAAGCGGAGGCTCTGTACGTGCGCCAACTTGCGTTGCCCGAACGCGTGCGGCGCCAGGATGGCGAGTTTGTGATTTGGGACGTGGGTCTGGGGGCTGCCGCCAATCCGCTGACGGTGCTGCGAGCCCTTCGAGAGCTTCCGGGCAAGCTACGGATCGTGAGTTTCGATGCCACGCTCGAACCGTTGCGCTTTGCCCTGGAGCATGCGGACGCCCTGGGATATATGGGCGACTACCAGGCTGCGCTGGGGACCTTGCTGGCGGAACGACAAGTGCAGTTCAAGGATGGTCAGCAGTCGATAACTTGGTCGGTGCAATTGGGAGGATTTCCCGGCATTGCTGGCGGACGCTCGCAGTGTGACGCTCCCCCAGCCGCATGCGATTTTGTATGATGCGTATTCGCCCGCCTCGAATCCGGCGATGTGGACGGCGCCATTGTTCGCCAACCTTTACCGTCTGCTCGATCCACAGCGTCCGTGCGCCCTGGCCACTTATTCCCGCAGTACGCTGTTGCGAGCGACGTTGCTGGTGGCAGGTTTTTTTGTCGGTGCCGGCCATGCGACCGGGGAAAAAGAAGAGACGACGATCGCCGCCAACACCCTGGCACTGATCGCCGAACCGCTGGACCGGCGTTGGCTCGGACGCGCCCGGCGTTCGACCAGTGCGGAGCCGCTCGCCGAACCGGCGTACCGGCAAGCGCGGTTGTCACCCGCGACGTGGGAAAAACTGCGGGAGCATCCGCAGTTTCAGCCGTAGCGATAGGGCGCTGACAGTTGGAAAGTGTTGGGCAAGTGCCGTATTTCCGTGACCACGCCATTCCCCAACAAGACCTCCACAATGTCGAAGCGGATTTTGACCGGCGGATTCTTGAGCCGTTTGAGATAGTCGAGCGCCGTTTGCGAGAGCAGGCGGCGCTTGCGGGCGTTCACCGCGGCGGCGGGACGCGTCCAATCCTCTGAAGACCGGGTTTTGACTTCCACAAACACCAGGCAATCCTGGTCGCGAAATACCAAGTCGATTTCTCCGCGAGCGGATTTGAAGTTGGCGGTCAGAAACTTGAGGCCAAGTTTCCGCAAGTGTTTCCGGGCCGCCCGTTCCCCCAATTGGCCGCGTTGCAGGTGGATGGGCATTTCCCTGGGCTTCCACCAAGCCAGCAGCCGTTCACGAAGATTCATAATCGCCTTGTTTCCATCATTCACCTAAGCCCCACCACCAATCCCACATCCGTTATCCAGCATCCGTTATCCAGGCATCCGGCATCCGGCATCCGGCATCCGGCATCCGGCATCCGGCATCTCACATTCCACCTCCCTCCTCAGAACAACTCTTGTTCGCGTGGCCGAAACGGAGAAAAACTCAGCCGATGTATCGAACACGGTCCATGCTGGGCCAACGCGGCCAGGTGTCGGGGGGTGCCGTAGCCTTTGTGCTCGGCAAAGCCGTAAGCGGGCCATTGCCGGTCAAATTCCAACATCAAACGGTCGCGCGTTACCTTGGCCAGCACACTGGCAGCGGCAATGGTATAACTGCGGGCATCGCCCTGGACAATGGCGGTATGGTCGAAACGAAGGGATGGCACGCGCGTACCGTCCACCAGCACCTGTTCCGGTTCCGGTCGCAGGTCGAGCAAGGCGGCGTTCATGGCACGATGCGTTGCTTGGAGAATGTTGATTTGGTCCACCATCTCGGCCTCCACCTGCGCAATGGCGAAGCGGACCAGTTCGTGAGTCGTCAGCACAGCGAAGAATTGCTCCCGTTGCTGCCGCGGTCAGTTGTTTGGAATCGTTCAACCCGCACAGGTCGTGGGGCAATCCGGTTTCCAGCCATCCGTTCGGCAGCATCACGGCCGCGGCTACGACCGGTCCGGCCAACGGCCCGCGGCCCGCTTCATCGACCCCCGCGACGAGGGTGCAGCCGTTTTGCCACAGCGGACGCTCGAACTGGAACCGGTCGCCTTTACTTTTTGCAACTCTCGCCATGCTGATTTCCTGCGCAGAGCTTAATGAGCGCATGTTTGCGGGCCAATACAAAACGTAACGACCGGCGAGGGAAACAAAGGAAAATGACCAATGTCCAAGTTTCAATCCGGGATCTAGAGCGCCCACCGTTCGTCAACCGAGCCTCGGGGATTGGTCATTGGACATTCTTGAGGCGTAACGTTCCAAACCGTCTGCGAGACGCTTGTGTGTTGTTTTTCTCCGTGCTGGAATGGTGCGCGCCAATTGTCGCGCCAGCGTTTGGAGTGCGTCCGGCTTGCCGGCGCTTTCGGATTGGGGCGACAGGTCAAACCACGCACGCTCGTTGACTAGATCGGCCCAGCTACCAACGAAAGCGGGAGCAAGCTCCACGCACTCCAAACGCTGGCGCGACTTTCAAAACCACGTAATAAGACCAACACACCGTAACCTCCAGGCACCAATCTGGGCTTGAGCGCCTTCCGCTCGCCAACTGGTCATTGGCCATGGGGCATTCTCTGGGCCTTGGTCATTGGGCCTTGGTCCTTCTTGAATATTCTGTCGCAGAAATGAAGGCGAGGCGCATGCGGTGCGTCCAAATGGCAGAATCGTGGAAAATTAGAAAATTAAGTGGAAATCGAAGCCCGGGTTGGGCATGCTGTGCGGAATATTATGGAACACGAAAAGAATCAAACTCAGGTCGATTTGACACGTCGATCCTTTCTGAAGACCAGCTCATTTGCCACCTTTGCAGCGTTGATGGGAGGCGTCCCCTTGCGCGCCGCCGAAGCCGAAGCGGGCGCCGAAACCGGGACCAAAAGCGCCGCGGCGCCACCGCTCAATTTCGGCATCATCGGCTGTGGCCAGCGCGGTCGCGATATTTTGAAAACGCTGGCAACGATGCCGAATGCACCGCTGGTGGCGGTTTGCGACACATACGAGCCCTACGTCAAACGAGCCAAACGCACCGCTCCGGATGCCAAGATCTACACGGATCACCACGAATTGCTAAAAGACGACAAGGTCCAAGGGGTGGTAGTGGCCACGCCCACCCACCTGCACAAGGACATTGTGATCGAGGCGATGAAAGCGGGCAAACACGTCTATTGCGAAATGCCGCTGGCCCATACCGTTGAAGACGCGCGCGCCATCGCACAGGCCGCCCACAAAGCCTATAAAGTCAATTTTCAAGCGGGCTTGGCGTACCGCTCCGACCCGCAGCGTCATCACGTGTGGAAGAGCATCCGACAAGGCACCATTGGCAAGCCGGTCATGGCCCGGGCGCAATGGTTCAAGAAGACCAGTTTGCGCCGCACCTCCGCCAGCCCCGAACAGGAGAAATTGCTTAACTGGCGGCTGGACCGCTCGACCTCGACCGGGCTCATTGGCGAAATCGGTATTAACCAGTTGGACATGGTTAGTTTCTACATGAACTCGCGGCCACTTTCAGTGACCGGTTTTGGCAGCCTCATCGCGTGGGACAAGGATGGCCGGGACGTGCCGGACACCATCCAAACCATCTTCGAATACCCACAACGGTGTCCGGCTGGTTTTTGACATCACGCTCGCCAATTCCTACAACAGCGAATATGAGGTTTATTACGGCACGGACAGCGCCGTGATGGTGCGCGGCAACCAGGCCTGGATGTTCAAGGAGGTGGACGCGCCCCTGCTCGGTTGGGAAGTTTATGCCCGCAAAGATGCCTTCTACAAAGAAACCGGCATCGTGATGATGGCCAATGCCACCAAGCTGGTTGCTCAGACCAAGGCAGGCGGCGAACTGCCGCCCACCGAGGCGCCACTGTACAAGTCCATGGAAGCCTTCATCACCAATTCCGGAAAGTACGGCGATGCCGTGGAAGACTTCATTGGTAACTTTGGTGACGACGAAAAAGCCTTGCGTGATTACCTTCCGTCCGCCATGGCGAACAAGCTGGCGGCGGCGGACTACAAAACCGGTTTCGAGGCCACCGTGACCGTCATCAAAGCCAACGAAGCCATCCTGGCCGGCGAGAAACTGAAGTTCCAGCCGGAATGGTATCAATTGTAGTGGAACCGAAATTCACAGATTTGCCAAACAAGAAGCAAAACAACAGAACACAGATCAACCAAAACCATTTATGAAATCATTCTTTAAACAAATCGGACGGGCGGCCTGGATCCTTGGCCTGCGATTAAACCGACGCCACCTGATGGCGCTGGTCGCCGTGGGGTTGGCCACCCAACTTCAGGCCCAAACCATGACCGGGTATAAGCAAACCCTGCCGGGCAAAGGCAGCAAGTGCAAAATCTCGGGCACCTCAACCGTTCACGACTGGTCGATGGAATCGCCGATCATCATCGGCAACTTCGAGGTGGACTCGAAAGTGAACTTTGACACTTCCAAAGCCAGCTTGGAAGGCCTCACGAATGGCAAACTGTCGGCCAAAGCCGATGTCCGCATTCCGGTGCGCACGCTGAAAAGCGAATTCGCCCGCATGGACGAGGTGTACAAGCAGCACATGGATGAGCGCAAATTTCGGAACATGGAATACAAACTGAAGGAACTGACCCTGAAGAAAGGCGAGCATGCCGCCGGCAAACCGTTTGAGTTCGACAGCAAAGGCGATCTCACGATCCACGGCGTAACAAAGGCCATCGAAATCCCCGTGCAGATTGAACCCGATAAGGACAAAATGCTGAAGATATCGGGCAAGACTACGCTCAAGATGAGTGATTACAGTGTGTCTCCACCGAATCCTAAAATCCCGGGAATAGGTGAAATCAAGACCGGCGACGAAATCACCGTTGAGTTTGACTGGGTGGTGCAGCCGAAGTAAGCGTCGGCAGTTTAACCAAACCTTGCTTCATCGTCTGGCGGGAGCGAAGGGATTTTCAAAACACCGCAACCGACACCGGTTGCGGTGTTTCTTTTTAGGGAAAGGCCGTTCCCCGCAGCGTGCTGCCGGCGTCTCGCCGGAAGAGACGGAAGCAAGCGCGGCATGCATGCGACTGGAGGGCTGTAATTCGGAGCGGGCCGTTCCAAACTGCCGGCAGGATGCCGGCAGCACGTTCGGCAGCGTGCTTCTGGCGTCCCGCCGGAAGGAACGAGTGCCAGGGCCGGCATGCATGCGACTGGAGGGCTGTAATTCGGAGCGGACCGTTCCAAACTGCCGGCAGGATGCCGGCAGCACGTTAAATCGTATCTGCTGCAAATCAATCACCCCAAGACCCGCTTCGGCCAGCCGCCGCAGGTGATTGTCGCCTGGGAACGGGGCGTATCCATGGGCCACTTGCAGATCAAAGCCCATCACGACCGTGGCGATTGGCGCGCCGCTTAAGTTTGGCCAACGAGATCATGACATTGGCTTGATCGAAACGTT
Source organism: uncultured Verrucomicrobiae bacterium (assembly GCA_963788655.1). Lineage (GTDB taxonomy): Bacteria > Verrucomicrobiota > Verrucomicrobiia > Limisphaerales > JAFGQR01 > JAFGQR01. Next base: position 16,322 of record CAWBHS010000015.1, read on the forward strand.
GGTTTTCGGCCTTCGGCCTTCGTTTTTTCAATCGGGAGCCGACGGGCCGCGCGCGAAAAGGACCGGCGAAAAGGATTGCCAAACGGCTGGTTTACCTCATTATCTTAACTTTGCTTCCAGCAGAGACGAAGCAATGAAAAATGGTAACGTTGCCAGAATCGATAACCGTCCATCAAATTGGAACCTGATTATGCCACAGAACCTTGCCCGCCGCAGCTTCCTCAAGAAATCCCTGGTCGCTTCGGTCATCGCCCCCCTGGCCTTCAGCCGGGAAGAACATGCGTTATTGGCCGGCGAGCCAGCGCGATCCGTCGCTCCCGCTCCTCCGTCCAGTGCCGTAAGAATGCCGACCGGCAAGATTGGCAAATTGGAAATCAGCCGGTTGATTTGCGGCGGCAATCTCATCAGCGGCTACGCGCACAGCCGGGATTTGATTTACATGTCCCGATTGCTCAAGACGTATTTCTCCGACGAAAAAATCATGGAGACGTGGTCCTTGAGCGAACAGCACGGTATCAATACCATGATTTGTTACCCGGGCGACCCGCACGCGGTCGAGGTATATAAGAAATATCGTGCCCAGGGAGGGCGGATCCAATATCTGGCGCAGATCGGGGTGGAGAAGACTGATTTGAAAACGCCCGTCAAACAAGCGGTGGACAGCGGCGCTTGCGGAGCGTTCCTCGTGGGCAACCAGGGGGACCAATGGACCCGCGAGGGTTCCGTGGGGCTCATTGGCGAATTGATTTCCATCATCAAGGATCACGGCTTGATCGCCGGCGTCGCCGGGCATGAAATTCGCACGCCCATGACCGTGGAAAAAGCCGGCATCGAACCGGATTTCTATATGAAGACTCTGCACAGCATGGACTATTGGTCGCGGCGGCAACCCGACCAGAACAAGGAGGTCATCGACAACTACGGCACCGACAACTATTGGTGCATGGATCCGGAAGATACCATCGCGCACATGCGCAGCATCAAACGGCCCTGGCTGGCTTACAAGGTGCTGGCCGCCGGCGCGATCCATCCGCGCGAAGGATTCCGTCATGCCTTTGAAAACGGTGCCGACTTTGCCGTCGTCGGCATGTTCGATTTCCAAGTGGCTGAGGACGCCGCGGTGGCCAGCCAAATCCTGGCTTCATCCTTGAACCGCCAGCGTGCCTGGCTGGCTTAAGGTTCAGCCAACGAGGCGTTTTTGAGCGGATAAGGGAAGGCGCGCGAGGTTCGTTCGCGCAAATGGAACAGCGGTAGAGGACTACCGCAGTCCATAACTGCTTCGCGAATACTGAAGCTACGTTAACGCTGATTTACGACGGAGAAACTGATTTGCTGTCGGGCTAGCCTTTCAGCGCCGCAATAAACTGCTTCATCGCGGGCGAAAGCACTTTGTTCTTCTTATGAATCGCCGCGATGGGGCGGGTCAAGTCGCTGTCATCGATCTTGGCTTCGGACAGCGTGTTTTTGCTGATTTCCTGCGCCACGGTGTTACGGGGCAAGATCGTCACGCCAGCATCGATTTCCACCGCCCGCTTGACGGTTTCGATGTTATCAAACTCCATGGCCACCTGCACATTGACACCTTTGTCGCGCAGAATCTTGTCCAAGGCTTTGCGCGTGGGAATGTCGGATTCAAACGCAATGAACTTTTGCCCCGAAATTTCTTTCAGCTTGATGCTTTTTGCCTTGGCGAGCGGATTGTGCGGGCTGCAGACGAACACCAGCGGTTCTTTGCGTAGGGGCACGATTTCCAGCTTCGAGTCCCGCACTGGATAGGCCACCAATCCCAGGTCCACCACATTGCCCAGCACATCTTCATAAACCTGGTTCGCCCGGCGATATTCGACATGCACATTGACGGTGGGATACGTCTTCAGGAACTTCTTAAGGTAAGTGGGCAGATCGTGCAAACCGATGCTGTAGATCGTGGCGACGCGAATCGTCCCGGAGATGATGTCTTTGATCTCCTGCAATTTGTTGAACAGCGACTCGTACGTCTGAATGATCTGCTTGCTGTAGTCATACAGGACCTGCCCTTCGCGCGTCAGCCGAAACTTCTTTTTGCTACGCTCGATAAGCAGCGATTTGAACAAACGCTCCAGGGAGCTGATTTGCTGGCTGACCGCCGATTGCGTTACGCCGTTAATCTGCGCGGCCTTGGTGAAACTTTCCGTTTCCGATAGGTCACAAAAGACTTTTAGACTTTCAATTTGCATATATTAGGGATGAGATTAGCCCGAACCCGGAATGGATGTCAATTCACCTTATTAATTTTGTTTGCATAAATACTTTTGGGCTTTCCATTTCGCCCTTTTGAAAGGCGATGGCCGTCAAAAATCAGCGATGCATACCCCGCCCAGCGAAAGGGCACCGTCGGTTACCAAGTCGCTGGGACGGTGGGCTTATGGCCTAAAGAAGGTGGCATATTGAGCCAAAACAGACCAACCGATCAAGGAACGGATGGCGGCACGATGGTAAATGGATTCGGAAGCAAGTCATTAATGGTAAATTGCTTAACTATGGATGGATGCTGGCTGTCCGCCACCCAAACGGTTGCCTTGGGAGCGTATTCAACCAGCAATTGCCGGCAGGCGCCACAAGGCATCGGTCCCCCCTCGGCCCGGGCGACCACCGCGATCGCCGTGAACTCGGATTCCCCCTCGCTCAGCGCTTTGAACAGGGCCACCCGTTCGGCACAACAAGTCAGCCCGTAGCTGGCGCTTTCCACATTAGCGCCGGAAAATATTCGGCCCGAAACCGTCCGCAAAGCCGCCCCAACCGGGAAACCCGAATAAGGCGCCACCGCTCGCCGGCGGGCCTGACACGCAGCCTCGATCAACTGCTGTTTAGCGGTCATGGGCGTAAAGCACGCAGAATTCCTTGAGCCAATGTGTGGCCGCAGCACGGACCTGCCGTCCCACTGCCAGAACTTCGGCATGGGAAACGGTGCCATTACTGCGGCCGGCGGCCAGATTGGTGATGCAGGACATCGCGGCCACCGCCAATCCGTGTTGCTTGGCCACAATCGCTTCCGGCACCGTGCTCATTCCGATGGCGTCCGCGCCCAGTTGCCCGAAGGCGCGGATTTCCGCCGGAGTTTCGTAGGAAGGACCGGCCACCGCCACATAGACTCCTTCGTGCAAACGCAGCTTCACTTTCTTCGCCGAAGTCTTGAGCATCCGGTTCAACCGCCCATCATAAACGTGGCTCAAATCCACAAACCGTTCCCGTTCCTCCGGCGGTTCGCCCCGCAGGGGATTAATCCCCATGAAATTGAGGTGATCCTTCAACAGCATGAAGTCCCCCGGTCGATAGCGTTTGTTGATGCCCCCGGCGGCGTTGGTCAGCAACACATCTTGAATCCCCAACTCGGCCATCACCCGGACGGGAAACGTCACCGTCTCCATCGAGTGCCCTTCGTAATAGTGCGCCCGGCCACTCAACGTTAGCAACGGGGTGGCCCCCAGCAGTCCAAAACGCAATTTGCCGGCATGTCCGGCCACACTGGTCTTGGGGAATCCCGGCAGTTTGGCATACGAGATTTCCAGCGCCACCCGCAAGCCGGGCAGTGTCTCCCCAAAACCGCTCCCCAGTACGATCGCCAACGTCGGCCGCAAGGAACACAACTTGCGCAACCGCGCCGCAGCCAGGCGGGGCTCAATTCCGGAAGCGCTCGAACTGGTAACGTGACTCATATCGCCGCCATTGTTTCGTGGAAGCGTTTTGCATTCAATTCCCAACTTCAAATTTTCAACGTGCCAGCGTGCTGCCGGCGTCCCGCCGGCAGAAGCGAGCGCAAACGAGAGCCCATTCCATCACCAAACCCACATCGCGCACCAGTAGGACAGCCGTCCCGGCTGTTCTGGATGCTACTACCCGTTCGCCGTTTCAGAGAGCTTGTCCGAATCATCGGAAGCCTTTTGGAAGTTCGGGACAGGCGAGACGCGCTGTCCTACGTTTTCGTGCATTCCCACGGCAACTGGAAGACGCCACCCCCGTTCCAAACTGCCGGCCAGATTCCGGCAGCACGCTGCGGCAACGTGCTGCCGGCGTCTCGCCGGCAGAAACGGACGCGGAAAGTGCGCTCGATCATATAACCTCGGTTCGAAAGTGATATCTCCGTTCGATCTGCCCGCAGGATGCCGGCAGCACGTTGCGACCTTGCTTTCTGCATTCGCACAACTACTCTGGGTCGCAAGATGCGCTATGCAATTGTCCAATGACGAACTCCGCCGCTACGCACGGCACCTGACGTTGCCGGAAGTCGGCCGGGCCGGTCAGGAAAAGATTTGTTCCACCAGTGTCCTGTGCATTGGTGCCGGGGGACTGGGCTCGCCGATTGCCATGTATTTGGCGGCGGCCGGGATTGGCAAACTGGGGCTGGTGGATTTTGATGCCGTAGAATTCTCGAATCTCCAACGCCAAATCATTCACGGCACCGACAACGTCGGCCAGCCCAAAACTGCGTCCGCCCAGGCGACCCTGCACCGGCTCAATCCAGGAGTGGACGTCGTGGTTCACGAAACCCGCCTGACCAGTCGGAACGCCCTCGAAATCATTCGACCCTACGACATTGTAGTGGACGGCACGGATAATTTTCCCACACGTTATCTGACCAACGATGCGTGCGTGCTCCTGGGTAAACCCAACGTCTATGGCTCGATCTTCCGGTTCGAAGGGCAAGCCAGCGTGTTTGCGCCACATCTGGGTGGACCGTGTTATCGCTGTTTGTATCCCGAACCACCACCCCCTGGGATGGTGCCCAGTTGTGCCGAAGGAGGCGTGTTGGGCGTGTTGCCGGGGCTTATCGGGTGCATTCAAGCCACGGAAATCCTCAAGCTTGCGCTGGGTCAGGGCAGTCCGTTGATCAGCCGGCTGCTGCTGTTCAATGCCCTCGACATGACATTTCGCGAATTGAAACTGCGGCGCGATCCCCAATGCCCGATCTGCGGCGAGCATCCCACCATCAAAGAGTTGATCGATTACCAACAATTCTGCGGCCTCCCGGCCGAGCCAATGAATGCAGCCAATCACCCCGACGAAGTAACCGTTCACGAGATGCAACGCGCGCTCACGAATTCGCAACTCGGTATCCAGGTCATCGACGTTCGCGAGCCGGACGAATACGAGATCGCGCACATTAGCGGCACCCGCCTGCTTCCCTTGGGTCAACTGGCACAACGGTTCACCGAACTTGATCCGCAGCAAACCTATTACCTCCACTGCCATAGCGGCGTCCGGTCCCTAAAGGCGGTCAAGTTTCTGCAAGCGCAGGGTTTTAAGTACGTCAAGAGCGTGAAGGGCGGCATCCAGGCGTGGTCTGATGAAATTGATCCTAGCGTCCCGAAATACTAATGCCGATTCAACCTTGTAACCGTTGAACGAAGCACGTGCGGCTCTGCCGCGCTGAGTTCATCCGTAGTTGAACCTATGACTGGATTTGCCTCTCTTATGCTTGGCGTTGATTGGTTTGAAACTGTTGGCGGAATGCTGGTTGGAATGGATCAATGAGCGCCATGTAAAATTGCAGGGCGACGAAGTGCCGACGGCGTTCAAGGAAACCATGGACACGGCGACTTACCAAAAATCAGTTCGCTACACGGCGGCCAAAAGCCGGCTGTCGCGATGGGAGACTGTTTATGGGACGCTGGTGCTGATCGGCGTCTTGTTCAGCGGTCTGCTGCCTTGGAGCCATCGGTGGTTCACCGATTGGTTGGGTGGCTCGGCGTGGGGCTTGGCGGCCTACCTCATGGCCATCGGTCTGTTACTCTCGTTCGCCAATCTGCCGTTTGGTTGGTATTCTCAGTTCGGGTTGGAGGAACGCTTCGGCTTTAACAACACCACCACCCGGCTTTGGTGGGCCGACCGGGGTAAAGGGCTGGCATTGAGCCTGGCGCTGGGCTATCCGCTGCTGGTGCTGATTCTCAAAATCATGGAATGGACCGGCGCGGAATGGTGGCTCTGGGCGTGGGGCTGTCTGTTGGCCTTCCAATTTCTGATGTGGATTCTGGCGCCGGTGTGCATCATGCCGCTGTTCAACAAATTCACGCCCCTGCCCGCAGGTCCGTTGCGCGACGGGATCCTCCAATTGGCCGAGCGCACCGGTTTTCAGGCCAGCCAGGTGCAGGTGATGGATGGCAGTAAACGCTCGCGCCATTCCAACGCCTTCTTCACCGGTTTCGGGCGCTTTCGGAAGATCGTGCTGTTTGACACGCTCATCCAGCAATTGAGCATTCCCGAAATGGAGTCCGTGCTCGCCCATGAAATTGGCCATTACCAGAAGCGTCATCTTCCCAAAATGTTCGCGGCTTCGGCCGCCGGGTCGCTGGTCGGGTTTTACCTGATTGCGTGGCTGGCGGACCAGGCGTGGTTTTGCCAAAGCTTTGGTTTCACCACGGGCAACCAAGTCGTGGCGTTGCTCTTGTTCGTCTTGCTTAGCGGAGTGGTGACGTTCTGGCTTTCCCCCCTGATCAATGCCTTCTCCCGGCGCTACGAATACCAGGCCGATGCCTTTGCCGCCCGCACCATGGGCGCTGCCCAACCTCTGGTTGCGTCCCTGCGTAAACTCGCGGAAAAGAACCTGAGCAATTTAACGCCGCACCCTTGGTACAGCGGTTTTTACTACTCCCACCCAACCCTCCTGGAGCGCGAAGCGGCGCTGGCGCAGATTGAGCGCCGGTGTAATTGAAACCGCTGACGCACCACGCGCGGCACCATTGGCAACGATGCGCTGCCTTACGGCCGCTGGCTTTGTGAGCCGGGTGTGTTATCAATAGACGATCCTGATATGAATTCGCGCTGGTTATCCTTGTTTGCCCTGGTGCTGCTGGGGGGTTCGGCCAAGTCACAGACGACCGAAGTGATCATCGCAACGAATTCGACCTGGCGCTATTTCAAGGGAACCACCGAAGCGTCCGTGCCGACGAATTTATGGCGTGAATTGTCCTTTGACCATTCCTCGTGGCTGACGGCTTCCGCGCCGTTCCATTACACGAACACTTCGACTCGCATTGACTTGCCCGATTTGGATGCGCGGCAGTGTTTTGTTCGTGTGCAACGGCTCCCCTGAAAATGGCGCGCTTCCGTGCTTCGGCGCAGGAGAGTCAAGACGTTCACCGCTTCTTCAGCGTGATCCCCACGCCGGCACCATCCATCAGCACAAAGGAGGTATCCAAATCCGGATTGGTGGTGATGGCTTTGAGGTACCGCGGGTCGGGCGTCGGACGGCGCATGTTGTGCGCGAAAATCAATCCGCCCGGCCGCACCAGCGGCAACAGTTGGTTCAGGTAATCGATGTAGCCGTCTTTGTCGGCGTCGATAAACACGACATCGATGGGACCTTTCAGCCGTTTCACCGTTTCATGAGCGTCACCTTGCACTACGGTGACGAGGCGATCGACGCCGGCCTTGGCGAAATTCTTCCGGGCGATTTCGGCCCGGTCCGCATCGTATTCGTGGGTGATGAGCTTGCCGCCGGTCGAGAGCAAGGCCCGCGCAAACCACAGGCCGGAATAGCCGGTCGAAGTGCCGATCTCGACCACCGTTTTGGCGCCCATCGCTTCGGTTAATTGCGACATCAACCGGCCGTCGGCTTGGGAAACGCTCAAGTACCGCCGGCTCGGGTCTTTGCCCATAACTTCCAACACCTCGAGCACTTTCTTTTCAGCATCGTTCTTGGGCAACGGCGCTTTGGCCAGTTCGGCCGCGGCGCCGAATTGGGCGAGCACAAGCTGACTGGCAGTGAGGATCAAGGTTGCGGTCGTGAGCAGGGAATGAGGTTGCAGCTTCATCATACAGTTAAATGGTTTGGTTTAAATGACCTCGCCAGTCTCAGGGGATTTTGAAACGCCGTCAATGCACTATCCTGGCAGACGCATCAGTTCTCGTTCTCTGTGTCCCTGTGTCTCTGTGGTTTGCCACCGCAGCGCCGCAAGCGTGACGGATTGGAGGGAACCACAAAGACACAAAGGCACAGAGGAAGGTGAAACGCCGCAAGGGCGAGAAAAGCGCCGATCGCCCCCAGATTCTCAGAAAACATCAAAATGAAGTCGAACCAGTCGGACTGCGCGCATACAAATCAGCCAGCTTGTTCGTCAGTTTCGATACGAGCTCCATTTTTCAACGCACTTCAATTCATAAATATCAATAACCGACGCAATCAGACTGTTTGGGACGATTCCAGAGTTCAAGATTATTCAATGCCGCGCCTGAGGCGGAAAAACCTCCAAGCGCCGCTAGGGTCGATCCGTAATGGAGTGCAGGCTACGGTTGGTCTCCCACTCCAATGCCTGAATATTCGTCGTCCAATTCAAGCTACTAATATTACTGCTGGCTTCCACTGCAAAACCACAGGCATTGGTCGGCCATTCCAAAACCGTGTCCCCACTTGCAGTGCGGCGCAGTGTCAAGAGCACGTCTGAATTACAGGCTGGTGCGAGCAGCCGGACATTGTCCAAGCAATCCGTTTCTTTACCGTGCCGATACTCGGCCCGTATCCACATCTGGTCAAGAGCACTTAGCAACCGCAGCATCTGGTCTCCAGTAAACGGCGAACCATTAAGGTCGTTAGCCGTCCATCCTGCATCGGGCTGCAAAGGCACCTGGAAGTGCGTCCATTGGATCCCGGGGTAATGTGAAAGCCGGTACACGATTTTTAATCCTGCGCCACTCAGGATGATATTATCCGCTGTTTTCGGATTGGCTGTCTCGGATATTTTGAGGTCAAAGTCAATATAACCACCAAATATCGCGGACTTATTTCCAAGGAAGGTTGGTGGAGCCACCCAATAGATAATATCCCCACTTGGAATATCTTCTGCCTGGATATAACCGCCAGGGTTTCCTGATGATACAACATGTATCGGCTCCAGCGAGACCGGATCTCCCACCAAACCCCAATCTTCCGCGTCGGTTTCAAATGCACTTTGGAGCAACATGGTGTGACTTGAATCGACCGAAGAGGATTGCCTGCAGTCCGTAAGTTTCTCCAGCGGGATTCCTAACGAGTACTGAATAATTGCCGGCTTGGTCGGACTGGATGTTTGGGAGGAACAGTGCGGAGTTCGTGGCATCGTCGATGTTCATGCCACCGAACTGCCATTGATATTCCACCCATGGAGTCGAATTGGCCGCCAGCACTGGCAACCTCAAGTTCGCTCCGGCAAGGACGGAATACGTCTCTGGCTGGGTTAGCAACACTGGTCGTTGCGTGTTGAATAGGCGTTTCGCCAACTGCCCCCAAGTATTGGTCGCTCCACTGTCATCAGCATGCTGTACTTGAAGGAGGTAATCTTCATCAAATAGGAGCCTGGGCAGGCCAGCATAACTGTTAACAAACGTGCCGTTTTGCAGCTCCGCCGTAAGCAGGCACTGGCTATTCGTGCATAGCAAGATCCAGATCAACTCAGGTGGGTCCACCGTCCAAATCTCCCACTGTGTTGCTGCATGCGTATCGCCCGTATCCGGATCAGAAAAGGAATCGGCCGCCATTAGGAAGTTCGTCGGATTAACGGTATAGCCATCGAATGCCGGCAGTGCGATACCCGGCGCATTGGGAGGTCGATTCTCTCCCGGAGTTGCGGGGAATAAGCTCGCTGCTGTTACGTGCTCTTCAGCCTGATGGCTGCTGTGCCATTGTAGTTCGATCCGGGAATTGCCAATGCCTTCCCAATAATCTATTTGAATTGGATACCGCCGTCCTGCTTGCAGATCAATTTGACCGCTTGCTGAACGTAAGGTCCCTGGCCCAAAGTCGTCCACAATTCGATGGCCATTGATCCACAGCCGCACACCGTCGTCCACTGACGTGGTGAAAGTGTACGTCTCGGAGAACCTAGCCTCAATCTCGCCTGTCCAGCGAACACTAAAATTGTTCGCTCCGATGCCCGATATTGGTGCGGCTTCGTTCCACCTGAAGTGAATGTGAGGATCCTGCCGAACGAGGGCTGCCCCAGAGAAATTGACGTTGTTGAAAAATTCAGCCCGCAAACCATTCACGGTGATGCCTATGGTTGAATCGACGCTCCTTTCCAAATCATCCACCGCGGTGGCCGTGATTACATGAAATCCGGGCGGTACGTTGCTCCAACTCAACGAAAAAGGCGGCGCGGTCGCTGTTCCCAATAACACACTCGCTGTTCGGAACTGCACGTATTGGATTTCGTTGGATACTGCGCTGGCGTTTGCCTCAATTACCAAATTAGTGGGAGTTGACAATTCGACCGGCACGATAGGAGCTACGAGGCTGACCGAAGGCCCGTCCATAAGGATGTGAACATTGTCGAGCCCCCAGCTCTCGTCAGTAAGACCTTGAAGACCTGAACCAGAAAAAAGAATCTGCACATAATCTCCCGAATGCTCAAACGTATACGAGAGATGGTAAACCGAGTCTTCTGGAGTATAGCCAAGTGTGTCGATTTCCCGCGCCCCGGTTCGGCCATCAAAGCTGCCTAGAAAATAGTCGTCCGGATAAGACTGCGGCTTGCGATAATTTCTGTTGACAAATGTAGTCCGGAGCAAGAGCGGTCCTCCCGAAACCCGCAATTCCCACAAGTCTGGACCTGGCGTCGTATTGCCATCCCAAGAGCCAATGACAAATAGATCAAAGTCAATGGTCAGCCTGCTATGCGGCGGCAGATTGCTTCGAGTGAGCGTCAAAGTCTGGTTGCCAAACCGGCCGAGGAATCGCCGTCCTCCCAGCGGAGTAACTTCCGTGCCTGTGCTTGACCATTCATCGGTGACCGCAGTCTCGAAATTATAGGAATAAACAACAGTCGAAGCAACCGGCTTAGGCGGCTTGCGTTTACCAGCACCGCCCGCTTCAAAAATTGAAAGAACCTCCTCTTCTCTAAGTTCGCGATTGTAAACAGCGACTTCGTCAACTAGGCCCGGAAAGTTGTTGCCTTGGCAACAGAAATCGCCGCCGATTTGAGTTCCGTCACTGGTGCCGATATAGCCGGGCTCCACCGTGCCCGAATTCTTGAGTTGTCCATTAACATAAATCCTGGCCGTGCTTCCGTCGCATGTACCTGCCACGTGGTACCACGTGTTAGTCTCCACAAGTTCGCCGGCACCGACGGTGCTGTTACAGTCCGACGACGGAGGTTTGATCCCGACCCCAAATTGACCATTTTGCATGCATATACCCCAATCCTTGCAGGCGGAAAAAGCCCCCACAATGGTCCTCCGACCGGCGGGGGTGGACGAGGATTTACCCACGCCTCCACGGTCCATTTGGCTCCTGGCGACCATTGGCCCAGGTCCACGAAGTCGTTTGTACCATCAAGTTGAAACGCTAGTCCGACCAACCCCGTGGCAAAAGTCGCTCCGCCTTGCATAATTCCAGGATGCCCGCCAAAGCCATCGTTTGCTGAGCCGTCGCCGTCCCATCTGCCAATCAATCCTGGAGGCGAAAACAAAGCGGTAGCAATTTCGCCGTGTAACCGAGCGAGGAAAATGTCCACAGCGCCTGCACCTTCAAGCGTGGTAGCACCAAATTCGGCAGGTCCTCTGAATAATCCAGTTAAATATGCGTTTCCCATTGAATCGGCTGCCACTCCACGTCCCAATTCGTCGGCGTCACCGCCCACACGGCGCGCCCAAAGCACCTCTCCCATTGCATTATATTTTGCCACGAAGGCGTCTTGTCCGCCCCGACTTGTTATGCTGGCTCCGGAAAATGTGGCAGTACCTTCAAAATCCCCTGCCACGAAGGCGTTCCCCGATGAATCTACCGCAATGCCCCGGCTGGAAACGTAGATTTCGCCTTCGGCCTGGCGAACCCAGCGGAGATTGCCCAAACCATCATACTTGGCGACAAACGTACCGGAGCTGCCAGTGCTGGTCAGATTCGACGAGTTCAAGGTCAGTGAGCCAACAATCGGTCCAGTCACCCATACATCTCCTCGTCCGTCCAAAGCGATAGACTGTCTGTCAAAACCGTACATGAAGCTTGATGCACCTTCTGTGGCGGCGCGGGCCCAGATCTCGTTGCCCTCGCTGTCATATTTGGCCAGAAACAAGCCGTTCCCCACCAGGCTGATGGAGCCAAAAGACACGTCTTCCTCAAAATCCCCCGCCATGAACACGTTGCCCTGGCTGTCCGCGACGACAGCGTTGCCTTCATCTCTTGCTTGTCCACCTGCCTGACGCGTCCACAACGCGTTTCCTCCAGTATCTGGTACTTCGTTAGAAAAATGTCGTTGGCGCCGCTGCTGTTCAACGTTGCCGAACCGAGGATGATTCCACCGTAAAAATGCCCGGCCACATACACGTGGCCAAGACCATCCAGCGCTAGGCTATTTCCACTGGAACTCGATACCCCCGTTTGGGGAAACGCCTGCCGTACCAAAGGACGTTGCCATTCCGATCATATTTGGCCACAAACATGGTCCCTGGATCTGGACTGGTCACGGTAAAAGGGCCGAAAGTAGCGGAACGCGAAAAAAAGCCGCTTACGTACACATTGCCCTCCTGATCCACGGCGATGCTCTTTCCACAGTCACTCATAGTTCCTCCGGCTTGCCGCACCCAGAGCAGTCCACCGGCAGAGTCATACTTGGCAACAAAGATGTCCCAACTGGTGCTGCCTACTGAAACATTTGTTGTTCCAAACATGCCCTCTCCCATGAAATATCCAGTAACAAAGATGTTCCCTGAGCCATCCACTGCGATGGCACGACCGCTGTCGTTGTTTGTACCTCCAGCCCAGACGGCCCAATCAAAAAGGTCGGGCTGTTGCTGGAGCGCGCGGGATTCGGTGGGGCCGTAGCGAGCTGCTGCAGCAGCCGCAACGAATATGGCGTTGAGTATTTTTGGGATAATGGGATTCTTCTTCATAACTTTATTTATTTATCCGGACGGGCATACCACGATAAGCAGACTGAAGTGATCGATATTGCCAACTCATAAAATTTACCTTTTCGAAGCATGCGCAGGATGGCGGAGTGATGTCGGGCTGGTCAAGCCAAAAAACAATGGAACGTCCCAGCTACGGTCAAAAGAGTCCCATCAAGGCAGAAGGGGCAGAGGTTTGAAATGCGAGTCTGAAGAACAGCGACATGGCCGAAGCTGTGGCAGCCCCTGCCAAGTGTGGGCGGCACCACAGTTTACTCAGTGGGCCAAAAGCGCCTTAAAATTGGGGAAACCGTGGTCACGTCCGGATGCCAATAAAGCTAGTACCTTAACTTGAAAGGAGGGATCGGAGAGCGGTCAATTCAATTTCATTACCGATTGTTTTTTCCAGTAACGACTTTCCCTCTTGTGTACCTTGTCCTGCCTGCACGTTAGAGCCTTTCTCAAGCGCAATGCCTCCC
>CAWBHS010000016.1:0-20356 GCA_963788655.1 uncultured Verrucomicrobiae bacterium
CGTAGCACGACACCACCTGACCGACGGCTGGATGCTCCACTGGCTGGTAGCAGCCGCCGGCACCCACGGACGATGCGCCGTTGCCTTGGCTGGACTTCAGGGGCCTGGCCGCAGGAAGGCATGGCTGCGATGCCATGAAGTTACTCTGCCCCTCGAGTCCGCTCCGGAATTGAATCGCTCAACCTTATTCGGAGACAGGGAAAGAACGAATGAAATCTGCCCATCGGCGTCCAACAATCCATGAGAACCATCTTCAGCGGTCGCACCGCAAATCCGCGGTGCATCATGAGCGCTGTTCTCAACGGGAGCATTTTTTCTCGCCGCTGGGGCTTACCCTCCTTGGCGCAGCCGAATCGGGACCAAGTCCCGCGGGAGGAACGACCTGGTATGTGGATGGTTTCGCTGGACGAAACAGTAATCCCGGCACCTCGCCGGATTCGCCGTGGCGGGATTTCTCCAACATCAATGGCCAGACCCTAAACGCCGGGGATCGCTTGCTCATCAAGCGCGGGAGCGTGATCAACCAGGAGTTGCGCCTGAGCGCGCGCGGCACGGTGGAACGGTGGGCGGAGATCGGCGCGTATGGCCAGGGCGCCCGGCCTGTCATCCGTCGGAACTGGGACATTGCCGACCGGTGCGCGCTGATCAAGGACCCGGACTTTCTGCGCATCCGCAGTCTGGCGTTCAGCCGCGCAGGCAAGGGACTTGTGGTCCACTATGCGACGCCCGGACACGCGGGATTGGTCATCGAGGATTGCGTGGCCCATCACATCGAAGGCATTTATCGCGAATGGACCATCTGCAGCGGCATCCCGGAATGGCGTGGCTACGCGGCGCCAACGGATGATGGATTCCGCGCTTCCGCCGGCATCGCCGTCAGCGGACGCGGCCGGAACATCACGATCCGGGACTGCGACCTGTTTCAGAATTCGTGGGGTTTTTGGGTTGCGGGCGAGCAGGTCACGCTGGACCGCATTTACGTTCACCACAGCTACACCTTCAACAGTTCACCCCATCCGGCCCTGCTCGGCCCCAAGGACTCGGTCATGCAGAACTGCATTTTCGACGCGTCCGGCTATCATGCGTTTGCGGGGACGATGGGCATCATGCTCGGCAGTCCACGGAACCTGGTCATCCGGAACTGCACCTTCCGCAACCAGCCCGACTCCGGCTGTCACGACGAAGGCGGCATCGACTTCGAGAACGGCGGCGATGGCTGCCTGATCGACAACTGCACTTTTGAAAACAACGCGGGCGCTGCCATCGAGGTTTTGGGCCTGCAATCGCCGCAGCCGAAGAATGTCGAGATTCGCGGCTCGCGCTTTATCAAGAACAACTGGGCCAGGAAGCTCGGGCCTTCGGAGATATTCGTCTGGGGCAGTGGCAGGCCGGACCCGCGGGTCTGTTGCAGCACGGGCATCATCCGCAGCAATGGTTATGTCCTGGCGTCCGGCGTGACCTTCTTCACCAATCTGGCGCCGACCACCACGCACTGGACGCTGGGAAATAACACGAGGTTCCCATCCGTCTCCGAGCTGGAGAACGCCATGCCCCGCAACCGGCCGCCCGTGGTTGAGGCCGGTCCAGACCTCACCTCCGACCAACTCTCGGTGCGGCTGGCCGGATCGGTCTCCGACGACGCGAAACCCGCCGGGTCACGACTCTTGACGCGATGGGAGTTGCTCGAAGGCCCCGGCCTCGTGACCTTCAAGGACCAAGGCTCGCCGAGTTGCCGCGCGGAGTTCTCCCGGCCGGGCGATTACCTGCTGCGCCTGGTTGGCGATGACGGCGAGCTGTGGATGAGCGACTTGGTCAACGCGCACATCCTCCCCCGCGGCGTCACGCTGGCGAAGGCGTGGGAGTTCAACACGGCCCTCGACAAGGAAGGTTGGACCGAGGCAGACCTCGGCACCCAAAAGCAGGTCGAGACGCCGATCAAGAACCAAAGCGGCACTTCCCTGCCGGTGAAATACGCAGCGGGCGGTTACTACATCATTGCCATCGAAGACGCGCCCGGCGCGAAGCTGATTTCTGGAGACGACTTAAATGTCGCTCTCAACAAGCACCAGACCATTCGCCTGCGCTGCCAGAATCACACCTCCGCCTCGCGCATGGTCCTCCATTTTACCACCACCGGCGACCACGTATGGGATGACGCCAAGTCCAAAGCATTCGGAGTCACCCCGAACGACAACGACGCGCGGGACTACGTGCTGGAGCTGGCGCCGGTTCCGGGTTGGGCTGGCACTCTCAAGCAACTGCGGCTCGATTTGACGGCCGGCGAGGCAGCCACAGGAACGGTTCGCATTGACTACATCCGGATTGAGAACGTCCCTTGAAAACACCTCAACTTGTCATAGATGCACTCCTGCTGGCCGTGATGGCAGGCGTCGCTTCTGCCGCCGTAGTCACCCTCGACGGAAACTCCTGGCGTCTGGCGACCGCCTCCCAGGAACCTTGGGCGCGATAAGCCAGGCCAATCCAACGTTGAGTCCGTTCGGCTGAGGAAAACGAACCTCGTACGTTTTCTGCATGAACGGTTTCAAGCTTGACGGCGGCAGGTCGAGTTCGGCGGAAACGTATTTTGATATGTCATTCGCGGTTGACCGCCTTCCGCCAACCGGGACCAAAGCTCCAACATCAAACGGGGCAGCGACATAGCCGGTTCGATTGGTTCATTGAGATTAACAAACTTTAAGGTTGACATCAATTCAAAAGTGTATACACATTAGCACCCGTCAGACGATTTGGAACTTTAAGCGGAGACAGCTTTGTCTATGGTCCTTATAAGCCAAACCACAATCGTTACTGAGGCCTGCGGCCGGATCCCGGGAACGTTGCCCCGGCTCTGTGACCGAGGGCCTGAACGGGTCGTCATTACGATTCGCCGTTTTCATTGGGGTGGGCAGATCGAGCTCCAATTTCAAAATAGAGTGACGAAGGAGAGTTTTTAAGGCGGTTAGACCTCGAATGGCAGAATGAGCGCGAAACACAAACAGATTCCCGGAACGGTTTACATGCCTGCGGAAACGTTGCAGCGTTGGGCCGTTGAGAAACTGAAAGTCCGCGGGTTGTCCGAAACCGATGCCGTGCTGGTGGCGCGCAGCCTGGTGCAAACCAGTCTTTGGGGGATCGACTCGCACGGCATCGCGCTGTTGCCGCATTACCTGCGTCGGCTGGAAGCGCGATCCATCGAAGCGAAACCTCGGATGCGATTCACCGAGACGGGGCCTTGCACGGGGCGGTTGGATGGAGGGCATGGCTTGGGGATTGCGGTCTGCGAACGTGGGATGCGGGAGGCCATTCGCCTGGCGAAGAGCAACGGCGTGGGCATCGTGGGATGCCATCATTCAAACCATTGCGGCGCGATTGGCCTTTACGGACGCCAAGCAGCCGAGGCGGGATTGATCGGCATTGCCTTCACGCACTCGGACGCGTTTGTGGCGCCGCACGGCGGTCGGCGCGCTTTTCTGGGGACCAACCCGATTTGCATTACCGTACCGTCCGCGGAAGGACCGCCGGTGTGTCTGGATATGGCCACTAGTGCGATCACCATGAACCGGATCGTGAATGCACGCCGGGAGGGACATCCATTGCGCCCGGGCGTGGCCTTGGATGGACGCGGTCGGCCGACGACCAATCCGGAGGCCGTGAAAGGTCTCTTGCCGATGGCGGAGCACAAGGGATATGCCTTGGCATTCCTGATTGATATTCTCTGCGGTCCGCTCAATGGCATGCCGTTCGGCTTCCAAATTCCGGCGATGTATGGCGATCTTTCGGTGCGCCGCAGCCTCGGTTCCCTCATGATGGCCGTTGATCCGCGGCGGTTTGCCGGAGGGCAAACGTTACCAATTGTGGTCGCTGAAATGGTCAAAGAAGCCCGTCGGCAACCGGCGGCCGCTCCGCGGGGCGAAGTGCTGGTGCCGGGCGATCCGGAATACCGGACCGAAAAGGTTCGCCGGCGAAAAGGGATTCCGATCGAGCCTGGACTGTATCAGGAACTCTTGGCCAGTGGTCACCCCAATGGGATGGCCCGGCGCCCCAAGGCCACGCCGCGCCGCGGCCTGCCCAAGTCCCCGGTTGGCGTGGTCGGAAACAGCAATCCGCTTTAGCAAATCCTGACAATGCAAGATGCTGTTATAATCGGTGTGTTGGTGACGGTTGGGTCCGGTTTGATCATGGGCACCAGTCCGTGGCCGCTGAAGCTCATGCGCCAATTCCAGTATGAGCACTTTGCGTTTATCTCCATGTTGTTTGCCCTGCTAGTTCTCCCCTGGGCGATCACCCTGAGCTTTTGTCCGGATGTTCTGGCCGCTTATCGCTCGGTGCCGTCGGGTGTGGTCTTGCGCGCCAATTTGTTCTCCTTGGCTTGGGGCGTCGCGCAGATCCTCGCCTTACTCTGCTTTGTGCGGATTGGCGTGAGCCTGACCTATGGGATCTTGTGCGCGATTGGCGCTTGTGTCGGCGTAATCACTCCCATGGTCTTCAAGGCTTCGGGGGTGTTTTCGACGGCGCCCAATTTGGATTCGAAAGCCGGGATGGTCGTCTTGACCGGCGTGGTCGTTATGGTGGTGGGCGTCTTCCTGGCTTCGCTGTCCGGTTTTGGTCGGGAGAAGGCGCTCCAGGCCAACCAATCCCAACCGGGGGTTCGCCCGGGTGGGTTTGGCCTGGGCTTGGTGATGGTGATTACGGCGGGGGTATTGTCGGCGGGATGGGGGTTTGCCTTCGCCTATGGCCAGGGACCGATTATTGAGGCCATGAAAGCGCATGGCGCACCGGATTTCGCGGCCGGCATTGCGGTCTGGGCCATCGCGCTATGTGGAGCCGGATTGGTCAACACCGTGTACCCGGCGGTTTTGCTGACCAAGAACCGCAACTGGCACGTCTTGCGGCAAAATCCCCGTGAGTTTGCCCTGGCCCTGCTCTATGGCCTGCTGTTTTTCATCCCCAGTGTGCTGTTGGGCAAAGGGATGTTGTTACTCGGCGTGTTGGGAGCTTCGGTGGGCTTTGGCATTGTGCAGGGAACTTTGATTTTGGGAGGACAGGCACTGGGATTTATCAGCGGAGAATGGCGCGGCGTTACGGGCAAGCCGCGCACGCACATCTATTTCGCCATTGGCGTGCTGATCGCGTCCATGGTGATTCTGGCCTGGGGCAATTCCTGCGCCACAACCGTTACTCAATGAGCTGCAATCAAGTGAAAACCAACCCTCTTTTCTTTCGTCTGTCGGTGCTGTTCTGCGGGCTGCCACTTATTGCCTGGGCGGACAGTGTAGTGGTCTTCAATGAAATCATGTATCACCCGGCCACCAACGAAGCAGCTTGTGAATGGGTGGAACTTCACAATCAAAACG
Organism: uncultured Verrucomicrobiae bacterium; assembly: GCA_963788655.1. Classification (GTDB taxonomy): domain Bacteria; phylum Verrucomicrobiota; class Verrucomicrobiia; order Limisphaerales; family JAFGQR01; genus JAFGQR01. The sequence continues at coordinate 5,355 of CAWBHS010000016.1, forward strand.
CCGTGGACGTGGAGTTGTCTGGGTGGCGCCTTACGGGAGGCATCGATTATACGTTTGCGGACGGGACAATCCTGAGTGGCGGCGGTGACCTGGTGGTGGCGATTTCCCCGGCAAACTTGCGCGCTGCCGGCGTTACCAACGTGGTTGGCCCCTTCACTGGACGTCTCGCCAATGGCGGTGAAGTTCTGAATTTGCGTGACCTCAGTGGTCGGCTGATGGATACGTTGCATTACGGTACGGACGGGGAGTGGCCGGTCGGCCCGGATGGATCTGGCGTGTCGCTCGCCAAGAGACATCCTGATCTCGCCAGCAGTTCGGCGGCAAATTGGACGGTCAGTCGTCAGATGGGGGGCACGCCCGGAGTGCCCAACTTCCCGGTTGTTTCCGAATCCTATGTCGTCGTCACCACCAATCTCACGCTCGTGCCTTACGGGGCGACATGGCGTCATTACTCGGGTGATCCGGGGACGGGATGGAATCAAGTGAGTTTTGACGACGGGGATTGGGAGGTGGACACCGGACCATTGGGCTATGAAACCAACAATTTGCCATTGCCGCTGGCCACCGCGCTGACACTGGGAGAGACGGCTTATTACTTCCGCACCACCTTCAATTACACCAACAATCCCGCCGAGGCCGCGCTGAACGTGACTCATCTGGTGGACGATGGGCTGGTGGTTTACTTGAACGGCGTCGAGGTGTTGCGCACCGGCATGCCCGAAGGCGAAATCACCCCAGCCACTTTGGCGTCGCGCGGCGTCGGTGACGCCGCGCTGGAAGGGCCGTTTACTTTGCCGACCGCCAGCCTGGTTGGCGGCATGAATGTGCTGGCGGTGGAAGTGCATCAAACCACCACCAACAGTTCCGACATCGTCTTTGGATTGCGGTTGAACGAGCGACAGACGGTCGGCGTGGTCACCAATGCGGCGGGCGTTCCTCCGTTGACCGGCCCGACGACGAATCTCGTCTCCCTGGACGGCACGTGGCGGTTCGATGACTCCGGAGTGGACCAGGGCATAGCGTGGCGGAACCTCAGCTACGATGATTCGGCCTGGGGCTTCGGGCCGGGGCTTTTCTTCGTCGAAGAAGCGCCATTGCCCGGCCCCAAAAACACACCGCTCACCCCGGGTCGCAATACGTACTATTTTCGCCACGTATTCAACTTTGAGGGAGATCCCGGCACCAAGCTATTTGACCTTCGTTCGCTGGTGGACGATGGCGCGATTGTTTACCTGAACGGGGCCGAAATCGCCCGCTTGAACATGCCAACCGGCACAGTGTCCTATGCGACGATGGCCTCGACGGCGGTGCCCGATGCCTCGTTCACCGGCCCCCTCAGTGTCGCCTCCAGCAACCTGGTGGAAGGGCAGAATGTGCTGGCCGTCGAATTGCATCAATCCACGTCCACGAGCAATCCAGGACTACGCGTCCTCACTGCCGCGAACTATGTGGCAACCTGGGACGGCGCTGACGGGGATTACTTCTCGGAAGGCAGTCCCGCCCTGGCGCCGGCCAATGCGGCGCTGGCATCGCAAGGGGTGGAGGTCTTCGCCAGCAGCAATCCGAATCTGGCGGTCGGATTGAACGACGGCCATTACGGCGCCGAGGGCGCGTGGAATCCGGCGGCGAGTGACCCCGCGCCATTTGTGGTGTTGCGCTTCAATCAGATCCTGCCCATCTCCAGCATTGCCTGGAGTCGCGATAATGGCGACACGGCCGAGGCGGCGTGCGGCGGCACGTGCATGGATCGTTCCCTGGGCAATTACACGTTCCAATACACGCTGGCTCCCGATCCCGCCGTCGTGGTGGCGTCGTCGAGTAATCCCACCAACGGCTGGGCGACGATTGCCACCGTGCAGCACTTGAGTGCCGAGCCCGGTTTCTCCCCGTATTTGCGCCACCGCTATGATCTATCGAGGATCAGCGCCGAACCGATTCTGGCCACGGGCGTGCGGCTTCGCGTGTCCAGCAGTTGCTCCCTTGACGAAATCGAAATCAACACGCCGTCACTGGCCAGTTTTGATGCGGTCTTTGGCCTGGAACTGACTGCCACCGACCTCCTGCCGCCGCCACCCCCGTTTGTGTTCAACGAGCTTTCCCAGGCCAGCGCCACTTTGTTCTGGCTTGAAATCATCAATGCCGGTGACACCCCGCAGGACTTGGCCGGCGTCCGCGTGGTCGGCAGCGGTGGCGGCTTCGCCTACGAATTTCCCTCGCTCGTGCTTGCTCCCGGCGGCATCACCGTCGTACCTCAGGCGCAGTTGGGCTTCGGAGCCGTGGCGGGTGATAAACTGTATTTGTACGCTCCCGGGGGATTCAACTTGCTGGATGCGGTCACGGTCCAAGCCACTCCCCAGGGACGGCGGCCCGATGGCGCGGGAGAATGGATGATCCCGAACCTGCCGACACCGGGCGGTTCCAACCTCGTCTTCTTGAATGAGGATCTCGTCATCAATGAGATCATGTATCATTATCCACCGACCGATGCTTCCCCGGCCGTCACCTCCAATCTGAATGTGATCGCGGTGAACGGAAATTGGCGTTACGAAGACTCCGGGACGGATTTGGGAACCGCATGGCGGGAACCGGGATATGACGACAGTTCATGGCCGACCGGCTCCGGGTTGCTGGGAGTTAACAACGGTTCGTTACCCGCACCGGTCGGCACCACGTTGGCAGCGGACCGCGGCACGTATTATTTTCGCACCCGCTTCGACTTCAATGGCGGCACCAACCTGAGTCTCAGCCTGCGCTCGATTGTCGATGATGGCGCGGTCTTTTATCTCAACGGCGTGGAAATTCTACGCCAGGGCATGCCCGCCGGACTCATCACGTATGAAACGTCCGCCAGCGCGGCCGTGGGAGATGCGGGTTTTGTCGAAACGCTCGACTTGCCCGCCGACGTGCTCGTGTTGGGAGTGAATGTACTGGCGGTGGAAGTGCACCAGGCCACGGCGCCGACGGCGATCGACGGCATCGTGCTCAATGGGGGTGGACTGACGCTGGTCGAAGAGGGGCCTTTTGACGGCACGCCGCCGATGAACCTGGCCCGGCAGCCGGGCGCGGCACCCTTCGTGATTGATTCGTTGGCCGGCTATCCCAATCACAATTTCGTCGGCCTCACCGACGGAGTGTACGGCAACGGCAACAGTTGGATCGGCAACTCCGGCAATCCGGGCTTTGCGGGGGTGAGCTTCGGCGGGTTGTTTACCATCAGCGGCCTGGCGTTTGGCCGCGACAATCTGGGCGCTTATACGGATCGGGCCCTGGGCGTTTACACGCTGCAATATACGCGCGTTGCGTCGCCCGGTACCGGCACCAGTTTTACCGGTAATCCCGACACGGGTTGGGCCACCATTGGCACCCTCAACTATCAGCGCGCGGGGGGTGGCTTGTTTGCCAATCCGTCGCGGCGGCATCGATTCAAGTTCGATCCGGTGGACGCGACCGGAATTCGCTTGTTGGTTCCCGGTACGGGTATCGGCGGTGGTACCTGCATTGATGAACTCGAAGTGAATCCGCCGGACACCTCGGGCGACGTGGCTTTTGGCGCGCAGCTCGCCCTAACCACCACCCTGGTGCCGGCCGAACCGTTCCGCGCGTCCGACGAAGAATGGATCGAACTTTACAACCGCGGTGCCGACGCCATCGACCTAAGCCAGTGGAGTCTTGCCGGGACGGTTGATTTCCTTTTCCCGACGGGCGTGGTAGTGGCCCCGGATGGTTATCTGGTGATTGCCCGGGACGCGATTACCCTGCGCGCCAAGTGGCCGGAGGTCGCCGCCCAAATTATCGGGGATTTCTCCGGCCGGCTTCATGATGGGGATACACTCATGCTCCAGGACGCGGTGGGGAATGCCGTCGATCGGATTAGAATTCACGAACGCGGCTTCAGCGACGGCGGCGGGTCCAGCGTGGAATTGATCGATCCTCGGGCTGACAACGCGCAGGCCGACGCCTGGCGTGGCAGCGATGAAAGTTCGCATAGCGAGTGGCAGACCGTCGTGTATCGTATGATTGCCGGGCAACGGTTCGGCTCGAGTTTATGGAACGAGTTTCGTTTCGGTCTGCTCGATTCCGGAGAGGTCCTGGTGGACGACGTAAGCGTGGTGCAGGATCCCGACGGGAGCGCGCAACAATTGATTCAGAATGGTGGCTTCGAAACCACCACTGGCAATGTCCACTGGCGCTGGTTGGGTTCCCACCAGGAAAGCCGGATCATCACCGATCCGGACAATCCGGCGAACAACGTCCTGGAGATTTCCGCCAGCGCACCGGCGCGGAGCAGCCACAATCACGTCGAAACGTCGTTTCTGGCCAACACCCCATTAGTCGATGGCCAGGAATACGAAGTGAGTTTCCGGGCCCGTTGGTTGAGGGGATCGTCGCTGATCCACTCCAGCGCGTATCATCAACGCCTGGCCCGCGCCACGGCGCTTAAGCTCCCGTCGCGCCTGGGCACCCCAGGGGCGCCCAATTCAACACGAATCCCAAACGCCGGGCCCACATTCGAGGGATTGGCTCACGTCCCTGTGATTCCGCAGCCTAACGAGCCGGTGACCGTTTCCGTGCGCATTGACGATCCCGACCAGGTCGGATCGGCAACGCTTTATTACCGGGTGAATCCAACCCTTGCGTTTACCAGCATTCCCATGGTGGCGCAATCGAGCGGTGCCTGGGAAGGCACCATTCCCGGCCAGGCCATCGGCAAGGTCGTGCAGTTTTACGTGGTCGCCGAAGACGGATTGGGGGCGACCACCTTTGCTCCCAGCGGGGGACCGGACTCGCGCGCCTTGTATCAAGTGGTCGATACGCAAGGCACCGCCCTTTCCGCACACGAGTTGCGTCTTATCCAACTGGATACCGATCGGGATTTCATGCTGATGCCGACCAACGTCATCAGCCAGGGGCGCGTTGGCGGTACTGTGATCTACGATGAATCGGAGGTCTTCTACGATGTGGGCGTGCGCTTGCGCGGCACGGCCGCGAGCCGGGCGCGCGACGGCGACGCATACATCAGCTTTAACATCCAATTTCCGTCCACCCACCTCTTCCGGGGCGTGCATGGCAGCGTTGGCATTGATCGCGCCGGCCGCGCTCCCGTCGTGGGTCACCAGGATGAAATCTACATCCTGCACATGTTCGAACGGGCGGGCCTCCCCGTACACCACACTGACCTTTGTTACTTCATTTCACCTCAAACGCTCTACACGGGAACCGCCATCCTGCAACTGGGCGGCTACGACGGCACCTTTGTGGACGAGCAGTACGGGGTGGATGGTTCCACTTTCAATTTCGACATCACGTATGAGCCCAGTGCCACGGTGGACGGTGATTTCGAAGGTATCAAACTCCCGGTCCCCCTCCAGCCTCACATCCTCACCGACATGCAGGATTTGGGAGACGACAAGGAACAATACCGCGTTCCCTTCAGCCTGCGGACGGGGGAACGGCGGGACGATTTTACCGGGATTATGCGGCTCTGCAAAGCGATGGGAGCGCCGCAACCGCAGTTTGACGCGGACATCGGTTCAGCCCTGGACGTGGAGGAGGCGCTGCGGGTTACCGCGCTGACCATTCTTTGCGGGATTGGCGACATTTACTTCAGCGCCACCCCGGCTCTGCCCCACAACTGCCGTATTTATACACCGGCCGACGGCGGGGCCGCCCAATTTCTGCCTTGGGACATGGACTTCGTTTTCACCCAAAGCGCCACTGCCTCCATCTTCCCGACTTCGACGTACAACATCAGCAAGTTCATGAACAATCCCGCCACGCGCCGTTTCTATCTGAGCCAGGTTCAGGAACTGCTCGACACCGTTTTCAACCCGACTTACATGACTCCCTGGTTGGAGCGCTATGGCAACGTGGTGGGACAGGACTACTCCAGCGCGTCCGCCTACATCACGAGCCGGTCCAACTCGGCGCGCAGCCAACTGCCGGCGGAGGTGCCGTTTGACATCACGTCGAATAGCGGCGAGGACTTCGCCGCCGAAACAAACTACGTCATGCTAACGGGTAATGGCTGGCTGGACATCCGGGAGATCGAGGTGAACGACGTTCCCTACCCGGTGAACTGGACGGGCGACACCGCCTGGTCGTTGAAGGTTCCGCTGGCCGAGGGGGCGAACCTGCTCCGGGTGCAGGCGGTGGATTTGACCGGCAACCGCCGAACGGATCTGGTGGATACCATCACCGTCACCAATTCGGCGCCGGCCGCGCTGCGACCGGTGGTCATCAATGAATGGATGGCCGACAATGCCGGTCCCGGAGGAATGGCGGACCCGGTCGATGGGCTGTTCCAGGACTGGTTCGAACTCTTCAATCCGAACGCAACCTCCGTGGACCTGAGCGGTTACTACCTTACCGACGATCTCGCGCAACCCACCAAATGGGCCATCCCCACCAACACGATCATCGCCGGACGCGGCTTTTTGCTGGTGTGGGCTGACGAGGATGGCTCGCAGAATTCACCGACAAATGCCGACCTGCACGCGAACTTCAAACTCAGCACCGGCGGCGAGGCCTTGGGATTGTTCGCGCCGGACGGTTATTCTCCCCAGCATGCGATCGTCTTCGGGCCACAATCCGAAAACGTCAGCCAGGGGTTGTTCCCGGACGGTGCGGTCGGCTCGATCCACTTCATGACCAACTGGACGCCGCGGGCTTCGAATCGACTGGACTTGCCCGCGGCGCCGGAAATTACGGCGTTCGTAGTTGAGGCTGGGACGATGACACTTACGTTCAGCGCCGTCCCCGGCCGCAGCTACCGCTTGGAATACAAAGAGGATCTCAATACACCAGTCTGGACTCCGGTGGGAAACACATGGGTGGCTGCCAGCGCCATCCTCACCCTGAACGAACAAATTGAACCAGGGCCCCAGCGATTTTTCCGTGTGCGAATGGAATAACGAACCATGTTCCCCAACCTAACAACCCACAACCCATAACCCAAAGGTCATATATGCGTCAGAATAAACACTTGTTAAACTGTCGGTTCCCCGGCTCATGGCCAGGGCCTTTCCGGCGAATGACGAGTCTGGTCGTCGGTGCTTTAAACAATCGGATCAAGCCGGGCGTTATTTTCCTGTCCGCGCTCTGCCTCCTGGGGCTGGCTTTGCCCTCCACGGCGGGAACGCTCACCGTCCTGCACACTTGGACGATGGGCGACGCCGAGGGCGGTGTCGCGGGCGAACTCGCCGCGGCAACCCTGCTGGATACGAATGGCGGATTGAACCTGAGCCTGACCGGCTCGCCGGTTTACGAATCGCTGGGTGACGGTCTCGGCGTGGACTTTGCCAACGTGGGCAGCGCCCACAACGTCCCCGCCACGGAGTATTACGCCAGCGCGGACGGTGATGTGAATCCAGGGGACACCGCCCACTGGGGCGTTGAAGCCATCGTGCGCATCGACTCATTGCCGGCCATACAACCAGGAACTCGCAGTAATCGAATTGGGCACCGGCACCGACAACAACGGCATTATCCTGCAAACGTTCGGCGACGGCGCGTGGGGCCTGCACCGGCCGAATGTGGCCATCACCGCCGATACCACTCCGGTGCTCGTCGGCCAGACCCAGCATGTGGCCGCCGTCCTTAACGGTGGCGCCTGGCAGTTGTGGGTGGATGGCACCCTGAGAGCCAGCTTCAACAACGCCGCCCAGGATCCGGGGGCTGGGATCCGCATCGGTGCCGGCAATGCAGGCACGGGCGACAACCGGGGCTTCGACGGCGTTATCGAAACCGTGCGCGTTTTCGAATACTCCGGCACCTTCGACATTCGAGATACCCTTTACAACGGCCCGGCCCGGCCGATAACTGACTTCATTGAGGTCTTGCCGAACGCGGATTTCTCCATCGCGTGGGATGGCAACGAAGGCAATTTCAGCACGCCGGATTCGCCTGCACCGGTTTTGGAGAATGACGCCTCGACCAGTCGGGGCGCCGTGGCGTTTGGGAGCAGCGAACTTGATTTTGGTGTCCATTATATTCCCAACGTCAACGATGGGTTTTATGGAAATGCGCATAGTTGGATGCCCGATTGGTCGGCCGTGCCGGATCCGATGCCGTTCATTGGAATCAATTTTGGCCGCCGGATCGCGTTGCGCAGCATTGCGTGGGGCCGCGACAACGGTGACACCGTCGAGACAGGTTGTGCTGGCGGCACCTGCACGGACCGCACCCTCGGGGTGTATGTGCTGCAAATAACCACCGTTCCTGATCCCGGCCTCAGCACCCCGGAAGTCTGTGGAATTAATCCTGAAGCCGGTTGGGTCACGATCGGCATGGTCAATTACAAGGACGAAGACCCGAACTATTTCACCGCTTATCTCCGGCATCGCTTCGACGTCACTCAAGGCGGCAATCCCATCGCCGCTACCGGCCTGCGCATCCTGGTGCCGAACAATGAGATCGACATTGACGAAATCGAAGTCAACGCGAACCAAGCCATCGAACAGGAGGCGATCCAGATCGCCAGCGCCCCGGGATTGAGTATCACGTGGGACGGCAACGACGGACAGTTTAACGATCTCGCCGCCGGCGCCGCGTCCCCGCCCAATCGGGCGTTGGCCAGCGAAGGCACAACAGCATTCGGCAGCAGCCAGCTCGATTTGGGCGTTCATTTCATTACCAACGTCAACAATGGGCTCTATGGTAATTCGCAGAGTTGGATTCCCGATTTCACCGTCCCGGACCCGGATCCTTTTATCGGCCTGAGTTTCGGCGGCGAGGTGGGCATTACCAACATTGCATGGAGCCGCGACAATGGCGACACCACGGAGACCGGTTGTGCCGGCGGCACGTGTGTTGACCGAGCCCTGGATAGTTACCGGTTGCAATACACTTTGGTCGGGACGCCCGACGCCACGACGCCCGATACGGGTGACGCCTTCACCGGTTGGGCTGACCTGGGCACCGTCACGTATGTCGGTGACGAGCCACCCTTCTTCACGTCCTACTTGCGTCACCGATTCGAGGTGTCGGAAGCGGGCGGCCCCGTCAACGCCACCGGGATTCGCATCAAAATCTCCAATCCCGGTACGGCCTTGGACGAAATCGAAGTCAACACGTCCATCGACGCGCCGCCGCCCCTGGGCCCGGTCGGCCTCAATCCGGCGTTTGGCTTCGAAATTGCCTGGGATGGCAACGAAGGACATTTCTTCGATCCGGCCGCCGGCGCTGCGGCTCCGTCCAATCGCGCGCTGGCGAGCGAGGGCACGACCGCCTTCGGCAGCAGCGAGCTTGATTTGGGCGTTCATTTCAGTGCCAACGTCAACGACGGACTGTATGGTAACAACCACAGTTGGATTTCCGCCAACGGCGTGGGCGGCACCACCGATCCGGATCCGTTTGTCGGTTTGAGTTTCGGCGAGACGGTGGCCATCACCAATATCGCCTGGAGCCGTGACAACGGCGACACCACCGAGCCGCCCTGCGGAGGTACATGCACGGATCGCAGCCTGGGCGTTTACACCTTGCAGATCACGTCGGTGCCGATGCCCGACGCTGCCACCATCGATACCGGAGAGGCCTCCACCGGTTGGGCCACCCTTGGCACGATCGATTATCGCCGGAACGAACCGCCCGAATTCAGTTCTTACCTGCGGCATCGCTTCGAAGTTTCGACGGGCGGATTTCCCGTTGAAGCGACTGGTCTGCGCATCAAAGTGCCTGACGGGCTGGTTTCCATAGACGAAATCGAAGTGAACACCGCTGCGACTCGGCCGCTGCCGCAAGTGCGGACCGTCCTGGTCGAAGGCAGTCTGGTCATTTCCTGGACCGGCGGTGGCGGTCTGCTCACCGCAATCAGTTTGGAAGGCCCCTGGGAATGCGTCGGTGACGTCGTCTCCCCTTACACCGTGTCCATGGATGCGGGCAGCTCGGCGCGATTCTACCGGGTCGTGCGCTAACGCGGCCCGCTGGCTATCTCTGCGCAAAACGGGAGGGCGCACCGGCCGAACAGGCTTCCTGGTTGCCGGTGCGCTCCTCCGTCGCGGAGCACACATTTAGAAAACAGCGCTTGTCGTCCAACTCAAAACCCGAAAATCTGTCCGCTCATGAATATCGCTCCCAGCCACCATTCGCGCAGGACATCGCCAAGAGCACTTCGCTGTTGGCGCCAATGCATTGTCCTGTCGTTCTCCATTATGTTCGCCACGAGTCCGCTGGCGGGAGCGATCGTTTCCGAATCCCGACCCGCTGATCCAGCCTCAATCACGACTCTTGACGAGGCCGTCGCCCGCCTGGCGGTCAAAGCCAGAGGGATGATTCGGGCAAGCCGCCGGGAAATGCCGAACGGGGTCGCCGCGTTTCCCCCGCAAGTTGGCGGCGGGTATGAAGCATTTTGGCTGCGCGACTACGCGTATCAATTGGAGGGGTGTGCAGACGCCTTCAGCGCCAAGGAACTCACGGATGCGTGCCGGTTGTTCATCCAGGCCATGCGCGCGGATGGTGCGGGCGTGGATTGCGTCAAGTTCACTGGTCAACCGATCTACCAGCCGGGTTACGGCAGCATGGGCGCCAACCCGGTGGCCGACGGTTCCCAATTCACCGTGGAAGTGGCGTGGTACACCTGGCAGCAAACCAAAGATATCGGCCTCCTCCGCGAAATCATTGACCGGCTCGTCCAGACCATGAAGGCCGTGTCCCGCAATCCCCAGACTGGCCTCGTCCACATCAAACCCGGCGGTTGGGACCGATGTCCTTACGGATTCACTGATACCGTCCGCAAGCAAGGCGACATCTTGTTTTGTTCACTGCTCTACGTGCAGGCGTGCCGGCAATTGGCTGACCTGCTGGCAGCAATCCAACGTCCCACGGAGGCCGCCAAATGGCGGAGCGAGGGTCTCCGGCTCGAAGCGGCGATTCGCGAAACCTTCTGGGACGGCCAGATTGGATTGTTCCGTGCGGCCACAATTCAATGCCGGCAACCGGATGTCTGGGGTTCGGCTTTTGCGGTTTACCTTGCGGTCGCCACCCCGGAACAAGCCCGGACCATTGCGAAATATTTTAAGGAACACTACGGCGAAATCGTCCAACGCGGGCAAATTCGCCATTTGCCGGGAGGCGTTTATTGGGAAGCCGCTGGTCCCAAGGATGCCTACCAAAACGGCGGCTACTGGGCCACGGCGACCGGCTGGTTTGTCAATACGCTGGACTTGGTCGATCCCAAACTGGCGGATCAAACCGTGATTGACATGGTCAATGATTTTCGAGAACGCGGCATCAGTGAATGGATTTTTGGGTCGCACTTGGCGGTCATGAACTACCTGGCCAGCGCGACCATGCCCTTGGCGGGTGTGCGCCGAATGCTGGCTCGGCGGGGCACTCCATTTCCGACACTGAAAGTTTCCGCTGAAGAACCGAACGGCCCGGACAATCTGGCTTATGTCGGCAACGGCGCCAAACCGGCCACCGCTTCGTCGGAATATCCCGATCCCAAACACAAAGCCATCGGAGTGAACGATGGTCGCTACGGCAACACCAGTTGCTGGATCGCGAACCGCTCGCCGGCCTCGTTTCAAATCGAATTGGCTGCACCGGCCACCATCGGATGCTTCAAGTTCGGCCGCGACCGCACCGGGCAATACCACGACCGGGCAGTGGAACATTTGCAAATCGAAGTCTCCCTCGACGGTCGGCAGTGGCAAGACGTGTTCGACAATCCTCACCTTTCGTCGGTCAAGAATTATGCCCCAAGCTCGACCGTGGACATTGAGGTTCCCGCCGTCAGAGCGATGTTTGTCAAAGTGACGGTGGCACCGAAGACTCCGAATATGCCGGCTGCCGGCGTGGATGAGTTTGAAATTTATGCGCCGGACCCAGGTACTGCCCAAAACGCTGCCGGCCATCAAAATGGAACCGTCCTGGTAGGCTGGGCAGGAGACACGTTTGGACCATGGTGGAACCAGAAGCAACTTCATGCTTGTCAGGGCTGGAGCCCTTACGCAAAGTGTATACAGTATTATGATACGCGAACGTGGCCACACGTTTTACGTATCCCCGGCGAAGGGGAAAAGCAGTGTAATCATTCGGCCCTTTAGAGACGGTTGACCAAAATCCATAAAGGCCTGCGGCCCGGAAGGGGATACTTCGCCGCAGAATACATAAGCATGCATAACATAGAAAATTACTTTATGACAGCAGACAAGCGGTCTTGTGTTCAGGTTGCGTCGAGATTGTTCGCCCGCACTTGCTGGCTACCATTGATCGCGTTTCTTCCCGGGGTGACGTTGTGTCCCGCGGGTGAACTCAGCCCGCTACCTGTCCCGGCGGCGCACACGGTTGATTTCGCCAAGGACATTCAACCGATTTTCGCGGCGAACTGCTACAAATGCCACGGGCCGGACAAGCAGCGCAGCGGCTTTCGCTTGGATCGCAAGGACATTGCCTTGAAAGGAGGCGACAATTACCACCCGGCGATCAAGCCTGGCCACAGTGCGGAGAGTCCGCTCATTCAATTGGTCGCGGGACTCGTGGAGGATATGCGCATGCCGCCGAGAGGGCAGCCCTTGAGCGCGGAAAGTATTGGACTGCTCCGGGCTTGGATCGACCAGGGTGCGCCCTGGCCGGAGGCGGAAGCCGCCGGGTTGCCCGAGAAACGCCATTGGGCGTTCCAACCGGTAACGCGGGGTCTTGTGCCTTATTCGGTTTATCCGGGACGCGACGAGATTGATCGATTCATAGGAGCGACTTTGGCGGGGAAGCAACTGGCGCCGTCTCCCGAAGCGGACCGGCGTACTTTGATCCGGCGGCTTTACTTTGATCTGTTGGGATTGCCGCCGACGCCGGAGCAAGTCGAGGCGTTTCAAGCGGATGCCAGCCCCAACGCTTATGCGCAGCTTGTCGAGCGGTTGCTGGCGTCGCCCCATTACGGTGAGCGCTGGGCCCGGCATTGGCTGGATATCGTGCGCTTCGCGGAAACCACCGGCTTCGAAATGAACCTGCCACGGCCCAATGCCTGGCCGTATCGCGACTACGTCATCCGCGCTTTCAACGAAGACAAGCCGTACGATCGTTTTGTCCTGGAGCAACTGGCGGGTGACGCCGTGGGTGAAGACGCCGCCACCGGATTCCTCGTGGCCGGCCCGGATGATAAGGTCAAGAGTCCGGATCCGGTTCTGACCGCCAACCAACGCGCCAACGAACTGAACGACATCATCAGCACTACCAGCAGCACCTTTCTCGGGCTGACGGTCGGCTGCGCCCGCTGTCACAACCACAAATTCGATCCCATCCCGCAGCGCGAATACTATACGATGAAGGCGATCTTCGAAGGCGTCAAACATGGTGATCGCCCAATGCAGACGACCGATGCCGCCGCCCAGGACAAGGAACTGGCCGAGTGCCGCCGGCAATTGGCGGTGATCGACGCGACGCTGGCCGAATTTGAACCATTAGCCATGCCGGCGGCGAAGGAACCCAGGCGTGCGCTAGTGGATCCCCGACGGAACATTGATCGATTTGCGGCGACTTCGGCGAAGCGGCTGCGCTTCACCATCAGCCAGACCACCGGTGCCGAACCGTGTCTCGACGAACTGGAGGTGTACACCACTGAATCGTCCCCGCGAAATATTGCGCTCGCCTCTGCCGGCACCCAGGCGCGGGCTTCCAGCGTGTATCCGAATTCTGATCTCCACCGCCTTGAGCATATAAATGACGGGCGCTACGGCAACGGCCGAAGTTGGATTTCCAATGAACGCGGTCAAGGTTGGGTTGAACTCGAGTTTCCAAAGGTGGTGTCCATTGACCGGGTCGTTTGGGGCCGTGACCGCGAACAGAAATACCGTGATCGTCTGGCCACCGAATATCGCATTGAAGTTGCCACTGGCTCTAACGACTGGCGCTTGGTCGCTTCCTCGGCTGATCGGCAGCCTTACGTCGCCGACCGCAAACCGGAGGAGTCGTTCGGCTTGGCTGGCTTGGCTCCCGAAGCAGCCGGGCGGGCGAAAAAGCTGTTGGAGGACCGAGCCAGGCAGGAGACCCGCATTGCGGAATTAAGTCGGACTCCGATGGTTTATGCGGGCGTGTTCGACGCGCAACCGGTGCCGACGCACCGTTTGTACCGCGGCGATCCGATGGCGGAGCGCGAAGTGGTTGAACCCGGTGCGCTGGGTTTGGTGCCGGTGAAGTACCAAGTCGGCAAGCTGGAGCCGAAAACCGGTTCGCTCACCGAAGACCAACGCCGCCGGTTGGCGCTGGCCCGGTGGATCATCGATCCAGCCAATCCGCTCACAGCGCGGGTCATGGTGAACCGGATTTGGCAATACCACTTTGGCCAGGGATTGGTGAGCACCCCGAGCGACTTCGGCGCCAATGGGGCTGCGCCCACACATCCCGACTGCTCGATTGGCTGGCCGCCGAATTCATGGCGCGCGGTTGGAGCATTAAGGACATTCAGCGGCTGATCGTCAATTCGGCAACCTATCGGCAGGCCAGCGCCTCCCGGCCTGAATGCCTGGCCGTGGACGCCGGCTCTCGACTGCTCTGGCGTTTTCCTCCGCGCCGCCTCGATGCCGAGCCGATTCGTGATCTGATTTTGGCCGTCAGCGGGAAGCTCGATCTTCGCCTGGGCGGGCCGGGTTTTAGCGTATTCGAGCCCAATGACAATACGTCCGAGTTTATGTTCCGAAGCAGGAATTTGGTCCCGCCGAATGGCGACGAATGGTTTATGCCACGGTCTTCCGGCAGCGTCCAGATGGTGTGTTCGGTGCGTTTGATTGTCCGGACGGCGGCCAGATCCCCCCAAGCGCACGCGCTCGACTACCCCGTTGCAGGCCTTGAACCTCATGAATAGTCGTTTCATCACTCAACAAGCGGGATTCCTGGCGGAACGACTTCGAAAGGAAGCCGGGCCGGATCCTTCCGGCGAGGTGCAACGGGCCTTCAGTCTGGCGTTCAACCGTCATCCCGATGTGGAAGAACTCTCGGCCGCAACCAGGTTGATCAGCGCACATGGATTACCCGCGTTTTGCCGGGCGCTTTTTAATGCAAACGAACTG
>CAWBHS010000017.1:0-78352 GCA_963788655.1 uncultured Verrucomicrobiae bacterium
TTTTGAGAACGTGCCCAAGAACGCCCTCGACGTCGCGTTATGGATGGAGTCCGACCGCATGGGCTATATGCTGGGCGCCATCGACCAGGCCAGGCTCGATGAGCAACGCGGCGTGGTGCAAAACGAGAAACGCCAGGGCGAGAACCAGCCCTACGGCCTGGTAAACCAGTTGATCACAAAAGGCACCGCCCCGGTCGGGCATCCGTATTCGTGGACGGTCATCGGTTCCATGGAAGACCTGAACGCCGCTTCGCTGGACGACGTGCATAAATGGTTCAAAACCTATTACGGCGCCGCCAACGCCATGCTGGTGATTGCCGGCGACATCGAAACCGCGCGACGCCATCGAAGGCCAAGAAGTATTTCGGCGATATTCCCTCCGGCCCGCCGGTCACCAAGTTCGAAGCATGGATTCCCAAGATGACCGGCACCCGGCGCGAGATCACGCAGGACCGCGTTCCCCAGGCGCGGATTTACAAGGTCTGGAACATCCCGCCCTACGGCGCGGCGGACACGACGTATCTCGATTTGCTCAGCGACGTGCTGGCTTCGGGCAAAACCTCGCGCCTCTACAAACGCCTCGTTTATGACGACCAGATCGCCACCGACGTCTCCGGCCTTCGTCGATCCTCGAGGAAATCGGCGGCCAATTCGGCATCGTCGCCACCGCGCGGCCGGGCGGCGACTTGAAGGCAGTCGAGAAAGCCATCGACGAGGAACTGGCCCGCCTGCTGGAGAAGGGCCCCACGCCGGAAGAAATGCAACGGGTCAAAACGCAATACTTCGCCCGGTTCATCCGCGGCATCGAACGCATCGGCGGCTTCGGTGGCAAGTCCGACATCCTGGCCATGAACCAGACTTACAAGGGCAGTCCCGACTACTACAAAACGATCCTGCACAACGTCGAAGCCGCCACTGCGACGAACCTCCGCGACGCCGGTCGCAAATGGCTGGGCGATGGCGTTTATATTCTCGAAGTCCATCCGTTCCCCGAATATCAAACCGCCCAAACCCACGTGGACCGTTCGAAGTTGCCGACGCCCGGATCGACACCGGAAGTGAAATTCCCCGAACTCCAGCGCACCCAACTCGCCAACGGCCTGAAGATCATCCTGGCCGAACGCCACGCCGTGCCCGTGGTCAATTTCAATCTCCAGGTCAACGCCGGTTATGCCGCCGACCAGTTCGCCCGGCCGGGCACCGCGCGGCTCGCCATGGACATGTTGGACGAAGGCACGAAAAGCCGGACGGCCCTCCAAATCAGTGAACAACTTGGATTGCTCGGCGCCGACCTGGGGACTGGTTCGGATCTGGATACGTCCACCGTTTCGCTGTCGGCCCTGAAAGCCAACCTCGACCCCGTCCCTCGATATTTTCGCTGATGTCGTTCTTGAACCCATCCTTCCCGGAGGCTGAATTCAAACGGCTCCAAACGCAGCGACTGGCCGAAATCCAAGCGTGAAATGACCGAGCCCCGGGCCATGGCCATGCGCGTGTTGCCCCGTTTGCTCTACGGACCAGACCATGCCTACGCGAGTCCGTTCACCGGCTCGGGCACCGAAGCTGCCGTCGCGACCATGACGCCCGCCGACATGGCGAAATTCCACCAAACTTGGTTCAAGCCCAACAACGCCACCCTGATCGTCGTTGGCGATACGACGCTAAAGGAAATCGTGCCGCAGTTGGAACAACGGTTCGCGGCCTGGAAAGCCGGCGACGTGCCGCACAAAAACATTGGTCCCGCACCGCAACCGGAGAAACCCGCCGTCTATCTCATCGACCGACCCGGCTCCATTCAATCGGTGGTCGTTGCCGCCGATCTCGCGCCGCCGACCGGTGGGAAACACGAAGTGGCCATTGAAACGATGAACAGCATTCTCGGCGGCACCTTCACCTCGCGGCTCAACATGAACCTGCGCGAGGACAAGCATTGGACCTATGGCGCCCGCACGATGCTTTACGATGCCCGCGGACCGCGCCCGTTCATTGCCTACGCTCCAGTCCAGACGGACAAAACCAAGGAAGCCACCGCCGAAATGGACAAGGAACTCAACGGCATCCTGGGGAAACGTTCGGTCACCGATGACGAATTGAACAAAGCCAAGAAGAACGAAACCTTGACGCTGCCCGGCCGTTGGGAAACCAGTCGCGTGGTCGCAAGGTCCATCGCGGAAATGGTGCAATTCGATCTGCCCGACAATTACTTTGAAACCTATCCCGGCAAAGGTACAGTCGCTGAACCAGGCCGAAGTCGAACAGGCCGCTAAAACTGTCGTTCATCCCCAGCGCCTCGTTTGGCTGGTGGTCGGCGACCGCTCCAAAATCGAATCCGGACTCCGCGACCTGGGCCTGGGCCAGATGCGCGTGATCGACGCCGCGGGCAAGCCGGTGGGCGACTGAGCGGGACACTTGGGCAAAATCCATTTTACCACGAACGCCGGCGGTCCCATAAGCCGCCGGCGAGCAATACCGGCAATGGTGCATGCAGACATCGCTTTGGCCTGGTTGAATCGATTGAATCATATCAATCTGGATAAGATGTTAACGCACCTCGTTTTAACGTCCCTGGCATGAGCCAGCGGTATCGCATTCTGGCGTTGGTGGCTTTGGCCGGGTTCGGGATTTGGTTTTTTGTCCTGCGTTGGCCCCGGCGCGACTACGCCAATTTTCCACCGACGGTCGCGGGTCCGTGGGTGGCGTTCGGCGTGCATGCTCGGTGCCCGGCATTGGCGCTGGACAGGCCGCCGGCAATTCGCTAGGAACAGCAGCGTTAGCCGCGTCGAAACGCAATGAACGACAGCCAACATTGGGAGCGCTTGAAAAGCCTGCTGGCCAGGCAGGCGGCGGGCGAGTTGTACGTGTGTGTGGAAGACCTCGTCCGCAACGGACTCGACTTGACGCGCTTCGCCGAAAACGAATTCCGACCGTGCCGTCAGGATGTGACGCAGTACCTGGCCGCCTGGGGTCGGCATGCCGGCTTCCCGCAGGAAGCTTGCTGCGAGTGGCTGACGGATTATTGCCTCGACATGCTGTCGGCCATTTCCAGGTCCAGCGGTTCGAGAATCCGGCACAGCACCAAGTCCAACGTCAAATACATCTATGGTTCGGCGGTTCCGTTTTTGTGCGACTGCGAGGAGAATCCCTTCCACGCGCGGTGCCGCAGCGAGTGTCCGTTGCACGCCGAGATGAAAGTCAAATCCGCCGAACGAAAGGCGCTGGCGCTCCAACCCTACCAAGTCATCGAACGCCCGCCGCCGGTGGTCCTGCCCGAATACGTCCCGATCAAGAAACAGCATCGCGAGCAATTTGAAAAAGCGTGCCAGGTCATCCGGGAGTTGCTGGCGCAGAAACTCAAACTCAAGGCAATCGTGGACAAGTTGAACGCGGACGGATTCAAGACCCGCACCGGCCGGAAATGGACTGGCGCGACCTTGAGTCGGGAAGTACGAGAATTGCCGAAGCAGCCGAAGGAGGACAACGGAGCGCAATCCGGGCAGTGAGGGGCGAGGAGGGCAGGCGGCGGGACAAGTTGCGTCACCTTGTAGAAGATCGCAGACATTTCCGTCCGCCCGCATGTGAACGGGACTCCGAAAGCGAGCAACCCCGGTCCAAGCCGGAACGATTCAGTCAAAAAGGGGAGCGCGCCCGCCCCGGGCGCCGTGGTTGGCGCCTCGCCAACCACTTTCGAGGATCCCAAGAGATTCACTATTTAGTGGCTGCTCAGTCGCGTTGCCAACCGGCGAGAGCGCCGGTTGGCAACGCCCGAAGCGGGCGCGCTCCCCCAAACACAATTGCATCGATACGGCTGAGGCCCCGCTTTCGCCGTGCGAGCGGACTGGAATGTCCGCGCTCCGTCAAAACAGGGATGCAGCCTGCAAGAGATCGCTTTTTGTGCGGACCGGCTTGACACTTGTACAAGCCTGGGCAAGCTCTGCCAGACTATGTTGAGCACGAAATCTGATTTTGTTGTTGTCGCCGCGCACCGTCTCGGTTCGCGTTCGCTGCTTTGGGGCGCGGGAATGGTTTTATGGTTCAGTTTTCAAATGTCCGTCCAGGGCGATGACTGGCCCCGATGGCGCGGGCCGGACGGCAACGGCATTTCCCAGGAAACCGGTTGGCAATCCCAATGGCCCGATAACGGTCCCCGGCGAATTTGGGAGGCCAAGGTGGGCGTGGGTTATTCGTCGTATTCGGTGAGCCAGGGACGACTCTACACCATGGGCAACAACCACGACGTGGATTCGGTTTATTGCCTGGACGCGGAAACCGGCAAGACGATCTGGGAACACCAGTACCCCTGCATCGCCAAAGACCCCAACGGTTACCACGGCACCCGCGCAACGCCGACGGTGGACGGCAATCGGGTTTATACCGTCAGTCGGGCGGGCAACATGTTCTGCCTGGATGCCCGGGATGGAAAGGTGGTCTGGTCGAAGAATTTCCCCAAAGACTATGGCGCCAAAGTACCGCACTGGGGCTATGCGGGATCGCCGTTGATCGAGAAGAATTGGGTGCTGGTGGAAGTGGGGGCGCCCGGAGCAGCCGTGGTGGCCTTCGACAAGGCGACGGGCAAGGAGATTTGGAAGAACGGAGACGACGAAGCTGGCTATGCATCCTTGGTTGCGTTCGCTCACGCGGGCCAGCGCTGCCTGGTGGAATTTAGCAAGGACAGTCTGATCGGACGGAAGATGGCTGATGGCGCCGAACTGTGGCGGCACAAATGGAAAACTAGTTACGGTGTGAATGCGGCCACGCCGATTGTGCAGGGCAACAAGGTGTTCATCTCCTCCGGTTACAACACCGGCTGCACACTGCTGGAATTGACGTCCTCCGGAGCGAAAGAAGTCTGGCGCAACAAAGAGATGCGCAATCACGTGAACAGTTGCGTGCTCTGGAAGGGCTACCTTTATGGTTTCGATGAGAGCCAGCTCAAATGCCTGGATTTCAACACCGGGGAAGTCAAATGGAGCGAGCGCAGCTATGGCAAAGGCTCGCTCATGTTGGCGGACAACAAGCTGATTCTATACAGCGACCGTGGCAAGCTGGGGATTGCCAAGCCCACACCGGAAGGCTTCCGTGAAATCTCGCACGCGCAAATTCTGGGCGGCAAAGACACCTGGGCGTCGCCCTTGCTGGCCAACGGCCGGATATATTGCCGCAGTCTCGAAAATCTGGTGGCGCTCGATGTGAAAGGGAAGTAAGCGCCGACGCCATGCGTCTGCCGTTCCAACGTGCTGCCGGCATCCTGCCGGCAGATCGAACGGATAAAGCCGCAAGGATTGGGATTAGATGTTCGAACGTGACCAGCGTACCCGGTTCTGCCGGCGGGACGCCGGCAGCACGTTGCCGGCAGATCTGAGTGGGCGGCCGCTTTGTTGAGTATCGAAGCGGTGACTTCGACGCCGACTCGTTTCATTGCAAGCCGGAGGGCTGCTCCAGTTTGGCCGGAATGCGGATGTTCGTGTATTTGCATCGCTCAAACATGACGAGGTTGACCGGGGCGCCCGTGCGCTTGGATTGGAGTTGCTGGTGGATTTCCAATTGCCGCTTGGCGGCGTCATTCCGCCCGGTGCGATTGAATAACTGGCTGAGCAAATAGTGCGCTAAGGGATGTTCCGGCTCGACCCGGACCACTTCTTCCAGCAGGGCGATCGCCGCGTCGAACTGCCCGAGTTCCTGTTGCGCCAGGGCCAGTTGAAAGGTCACCGCGCCAACCGTTGGATCGATGTCTTGGGCCTGTTGCAGGGATTTCACCGCGGCTTCATCCTGGCGCTCCCGCAAGTCAGCGCAGCCAATAACATAGTGCGCCGCGGCCGCATTGGGGTTCTGCGCCAACACTTCCTGGGCGAGCTGGATGGCGTTCGCGGGGTCATTGGCCAGCAGGTAGGCATTGGCGAGATTCATGAGCGCATCCGGATTGGCGGGACTCAACTTCAGGGCCTGTTGAAACAGCTCAATGGCCTGGGCGGTCTCGCCTCGATCGTAATGGAATTTGCCACGATTGGTTAGCTGGATGAGGTCATGGCCGCCGGTGCGCATTTTGCCGAGAAGCGGGAATAGCACCAGAGCCATGACGACCAGAGACGCCGCCAGGATCATTTGCAGCAGCATCGGTCGCCGGGGGGCGGAGCGCTTGGACTCGCGGTGTTGCATGGGAGTATCATCGAAAGCGATGCCGCGATGTCAACGCTGAGGATGGTATGCTGGATGCTGGATGCTGGATGCTGGATGCTGGATGCTGGATGCTGGATGCTGGATGCTGGATGCGGATGCCTGGATGCTGGATGCTGGATGCTGGATGCTGGATGCTGGATGCTGGATGCTGGATGCTGGATGCTGGATGCCGGATGCCGGATGCCGGATGCCGGATGCCAGATACTGGATGCCGGAGAGCAATCTTGGAATGCCGGCGCTTCGGTAGATTGCCGCAATCC
Source organism: uncultured Verrucomicrobiae bacterium (assembly GCA_963788655.1). Taxonomy (GTDB): domain Bacteria; phylum Verrucomicrobiota; class Verrucomicrobiia; order Limisphaerales; family JAFGQR01; genus JAFGQR01. The sequence goes on from CAWBHS010000017.1 coordinate 6,435, forward strand.
TTCGTTGCCCCAATCTGCGGCGCTCTACCGAGGCGCCGCTACGGTTGGGGTGGTTTCAGCCTGGGAAGCCAGGCGGACGGTGCCGTCGGGCAGCAGCACCAACGGGGCATGGGGGTCCAGTTTTTCATCCGGTTTGGCTTTGACGGCTTGGGACCGCAACTTTTCAAGTTCTTTGGCTTTGACCGTCTGCAGCTTCAAGAATTCCACGTCGTTCAGCTTGTTGGAAAGGTCGTGGTATTCGACGCGCAGACCACCCAGTTCTTCAAGCACCCGACTGAGCCGCCGCTGCGTTGCCAGGAGATCCTGTTTGGTTTCCTTGAGTTCTTGGCGCACCGGTTTAAGCGTTTCCAGTTGATGGTTCACCGCGTTCGCTTCATTCCGCAACCCTTCAAGTTGTCCGTTCAAGGTGGCCACCTCGCCGTGCGTGTCCGCCAGGGTTTTTCTCGTCGAGGCCAACTGACTGACGGTATGGGATAATCGATTCGAGGCGGTGGCCAACTGCCGCACGCACACCTCAAGATTACTGGCTTGGAGGCTGTTGGTGTAGTGGAGGTCACCGATGGTTTTGAAGGACTCGGTTTCGGCCTTCCGGATTTGGTTGGTGAGGCTTTCGAGTTGTTGGGCCGTTTCGGCCTCCTGCTTTTGCGCACTGTTGTGGTTCAAATACAACATGCCCACCAGCACAACGCACACGATGCCAAGAACAATAACGGAAGGTTTCATAGAAAAGTTCGATTCAATGGTTGATTGCTTAAGAGCGCAACGTTTGTGCGCCGACTGAGGTCGCGGCGTGCGCTCGGGAGCGGGCTCGATGCTTGGGTGGCACGAGGTGATTTCAATGGTTCTGTGGTGAGTTTAGATTTGGGTTCCGCGGTGACTGGACGAAAGTATTTCAACAGGTATTTTTTGAAGCTCTTGATGCTTCGGCCGTTCATGTCTTTTTCAATCGCCGTGGTGGTGCCGCGCACCCGCACCTTGACTTCCCGGGCATTGGCAATGGCCACGAGCACCTCGGGCGACGCAGGGTAGAGCGTGGACGTAAATCCTTTGCGACCGAGGAACAGGCTTGAGTTGGTGGCGGAGAATCCGTACCGGACGCCGTCCACCAGCAGGATCAGCGTTTCGCCGTTGGCCAGGGTGAAGTCCGGTGGGGGAATCAATTCGGTGTACAGGAAGTAATCGTGTACCGGCAGGTTGGTGGGCGCGATGGTCACGTTGGTAATGGCCGAGATAACGTAATTCGTGACGTAGTTGACCGCCAAATTGGTTTCGGCGGTGATCACCTGGTTAGTCATCGTGGAAATACTCACATTGTTTGAGATGGTGGTGAGCTGGTTATTGTAATTGCGGATAACCTGCGTGTTGGCGGAGGTTTGGTTGGGAGCCACGGTGGCGGTCTGGTTCGTGGAGAGCGTGACCGTGGTGTTCGAAGAAACCGTGGGGCTGGCCGCCACCACGACTGGGGTTGCGTCGCTCTTCGGGGCCGTCCCGTTGCCGGAAGCTGCTTCGGTTGCCGCAGTGTCTTCCTCGGCCACGGGACTGGGCGTGGCGTTGGTCATCCGGGTGACAGTATAATTGGTGGACAGCGACACGATTTGGTTGGTGGTGGCCACGACCACCGGATTGGTCACGTTCACCACGTTCACGTTCGTCAACGCGGTTAGGAGTCGCGTTTCGCGCCGCGCGTTCAAGCCAAGCACGGTTTTGGCCAGGATCGTCTCGTGAACATAATTGCCCACCATTTGGTCCACTTTCACCGAGTCGTAGGGATCGACATGGGACACCCCTTTTCGCCGCGGCAACGCGCAGCCGGCCAGACCTAGTGCCAACCCAATCAGCAGAAATCTTTGCATGCCGATCCTATTCCACAAGCCGGGCGAGGATGTCAAAAAGGGATTGCGTTCCCGGCACAACTTTTACAGTTCCGTAACGCTTTCCGCACCACTCTGTAACAAAGTTTAGCGATTGACGCGCACGCGTTCCGGAGCGACACATAGAAACCCAGTGCGACCGAGCGGTGATGGAAGTGGGTCGTGGAAGCGTGGAAACGTGGCGAGTTGAGGGGGAACGAGGATGACTTGGCTTGCGTGCAAAAACGCAGCGGAAAGCAGCAGAGAATGAACCGCGCGCGGGGCCGGGTGGATTCAGACCAAATCAGATGAGCAATCAAATTCAACCGAGGTGATGATCATGAAAAGACTATTGATGTGGCTGGTGCTTGGCAGCGTCGTCTGGCGACTGGACGCAGAACAGGTATCCCTGACCGTGGACACGGGCGCGTCTTCGTTCCAATTCGAATTGTGCGTCGCCGGGACGTGTGACACCGAAACCCAAAGCCTGCAAGGCAGCGTTGCAGTCAATTTGGACAGCGACACGCCGACGCAAATCGCCCTCCAAGACTTCGACGTCCAGGCTATGGGCGACTACAATTTCCTGCTGAACTACGGGCTGTTGGGTCGCATCAATGCGGCGCTGACCGGGCTGCGAGTTTACCACGCCGAACCTGAAGCGGTGCAACCGTTCTTTCCCATCACCGGGGATGCCTTCTCCATTACCAACGTGCCGTTCCTGACCACCGGGGACGGCACCTACACGGCCTCGGGCGCCATTTGCAGCATCCTGCAAGGCCAGGGCCAACCGTGCAGCACCAATTTCAGTCTGGCTTCATTGGGCACCAACTATGCCGATACGGTGGACGGCACGGTGCAAGTCTCCAATAACATCGTATCCGTCCACATTTCCTTCGGATTCAGCGGTCCACTGGATCCGAACAATCCGGATCTCGCAACCATCACGGGGACGGCCGACATTTATGCCTCCGGAAAGTTGTTGCCCGGGTTGGTGCCGCTCGGCTCGGAGTGGAAGTATCTCGATGACGGCTCGGAGCGCGGCACGATTTGGCGGGTGGTGGGCTACAATGATGGCAACTGGTCCACCGGAACGGCGGAACTGGGTTACGGCGATGGCGACGAAACAACAGTCATCAATAGCGGGCCGGCCAACAATCACTACATCACCACCTACTTTCGCCGGGCATTAGACGTGCTGGATCCGTCGGTTTACACCAACCTCTTTTTGCGGATTCGGCGCGATGACGGAGCCATCGTTTACCTGAACAATGTCGAAATCTTTCGCAGCAACATGCCGACCGGCACGGTGAACAGCACGACCCTGGCATCGTACCCAGTTACCGACGCGGCGGAAACTGCCTTCTTCGGTACCGCCGTGGATCCGGCCCGCTTGCGATCAGGGGGCAATGTGCTGGCGGTGGAAGTTCACCAGGTGGCGGCGTCCAGTTCGGACATCAGTTTCGACTTGGAACTGCTGGGCAACACCACCGTAACCAATACGCCGCCCGAAGTGTCCATCGCGGACCCGGCCGACGGCGCGCTGGTTTCCGCGGGCCAGATTCCCATCACCATCGACGCCACCGATCCGGATGGACTGGTCGCGCTGGTGGAGTTGTTCGCCAACGGGAACAAGGTGGCCGAAGCCGGCGTGGCGCCGTTTGGTGTGGTGTGGACCAACACCCAACCTGGCACGTTCACCCTTACGGCGCGGGTCACTGACAATTATTCGCTCATGACCACGTCCGCTCCAGTCACCATCACGGTAGCGTTGCCGGCGTTGAGCGTCGGCTGGGCCGGCAGCCAACTTCAACTCGCCTGGCCGGCGTGGGCTTCGAGCTACACGTTGTACTCGGCTACCAACCTGTCACCGCCGATCATGTGGGAGCCCGCATCGGTTGACCGGGAATCGACCAACGACCAGGTGACCGCCACGTTGGAAGTGACCGACGGCGCGAAATTCTTCCGGCTGGAAGCTCCCTGATCAGCATGTTTCGCAGGACAGGCGTCCCGCCTGTCTCGGATTTCTAAACGACGTCCGATAGCCCGGCGGGGGCGGTCAGGGGACGTTCGGGACAGCCGAGACGGCTGTCCTACAGGGCTTGCGTGCCCGCAGTCCACTGCCGAAGCAGGGCGTTTCGAAAAACCTTGTTTCTGATGGAAGAAAGACTGAGCAATTAGCGCTGTTGGGGAATTCAAAATGAAGATTCACAAATGAAGGCAATGTAATGGCTACCGAAATGAATCGTCGTTCCTTCGTCAAGAGCACCCTCCTTACCTCCGCCGGCTTGGCGATGTCCGTGGAGTCGCGCGGTCAGAATGCTACGGCGCCCACCGCCAATCCGCCCTCCGCGCAACCGGGGCTGGCCAAAGGAAAAATTGGCAAACTGGAAATCAGCCGGATTATTCTCGGCGGCAATTTACTGACGCACTACACCTACAGCCGCGACATGCAATATCTCTATAATCTTGTGTCTCATTACAACATGGACGAGAAGATCATGGAAACCCTGGCGCTGGCCGAGACGACCGGCATCAATACGCTTTCCATGCCTAACCCGCGGCACGTGATTTCCGCGATCCGCCGCTACCGTAGAGAACGCGGCGGCAAGATTCAGTGGATCATCTGCCCAACCGCACCGGTGACGCCGGACATGGGCGAGTATCGGCGACGGGTGGAAGAATTGCTGAAGGATGGCTGCGAAGCATTTTATCTGTGGGGCGTTCATGCGGATTCGCTGGTGGCCCAAGGCAAATACGACCTGGTGGCCCAAGCGGTCGCGCTGCCCAAGGAATACGGCGTGCCTTCCGGGGTCGGCGCACATGCATTGGATGTGGTGAAAGCCTGTGAAAAGCACGGGATTGAGGCCGATTTCTACAACATGCCATTCCCCCATTGCCGTTTCCCGACCGGCCCGAAGCCCGATGAAGTAACCACGCCTTACAATGAGTTCCCGGGGTATTGGTGCCGCGAACCGGAGGAAACCATTGAAGTGATGAAAGCCGTCAAGAAACCGTGGATAGCCTTCAAAACAATGGCGTCGGAAGCCATTCCGCCCAAGCAGCCTTTCCACTATGAGTTTTCCAGCGGTGCGGACTTCGTACTCGCGGCAGGCCTGATCGATTTTGAAATCGCTGAAGACGTGAAGACCGCGATGGAAACGCTGGTGTTAAACCAGGAGCGTCCGCGGCCCTGGATGGCGTGAGCTACGGGTGAATCCGTTGCCCGCTGATTCCACTGCCCCTGGGCGGACCAGGCGAATGTTCTATCCGGCATCCCGCATCCGGCATCCCCCCCCATCACGCCTATGAGTTCCCAGTTCACTCGGCTTCCTCCACTACGTCTTTGAACTGGCAGAGCGAATGGTTCCAGATCACGTCGTGTACAAACGCCGGAAAGAGTCGGCGAAACAACCACCAAAACGGTCGGGTCGCCCAACTTCGACCGCGCTTGAAATTGAACGCGACGTAAATGGATAGGGCGCACAGGTTGTCAAAGAGCTTCTCAATTTCGAAGATGAGCACACCGCCCCGCGCAAACCCGTCCTGCACCCGATAGACGGCCAAGTGTTCTCCCACGATGCGTTCGAGTACCAGGTGGAAGCAAAACGGGCGGCTCCCGACCACGTACTCGATTACGCAACCTGGCTCATGAGGTTGGCCGGCTATGCGGTGAATCCGCACCCAGCGGGGATGCATAAAGCGCCGGTCCGGTTCTCCGAATTCCTCCAGTTGCTCCAGGACTTGGGCTCGACGGGCGCGAATCTTGATCGTGTACATTCGCTCGAACTCCGGTTGCTCCAGCATGGTCAGGCTGCCTTCCGCCATCGCGCGTCCCAACAAGGTCCGTTTGGCTTCGAACCGTTCAATGGCCACGCCGGTCGGGAACCGGCCGAATCCTTCCCAGGGCAGTCCGAACAGGAGCTCGGTAAAGTAATTGCGCGCCGTGATCAAGATCCCACCGGTGAAGATCGACCAGACCACCGCCAGTTGGCGCATCGATCGGTAGATGTCTTCATACTGGTCGTCACCACTGGCGATGCGCCAGAGAATCCGGTCCAGGCGGCGCTGCGGCCCGGGCATGGCCTTGCGCTCGCTGATGACCGCCTGGTAAAAAATTCGGCTCAGCACGGACGAGCCGAACACCAGGCGATGAACCAGAAACACCCGGGCGGCAAACTGATTGTCCCGCTCCAAACGCTGGATGGCGGGCAGGTAACCGGTTCTCAGGCTTCCCGCGTCGAGGCCCTGTTCCAATAATGTGGTGGCCAGCGCCTGCGCGGTCTGGTGGGCGGTAAAAATGCCGTCTTTGTAAAGCCGGGAGGTAACCAGGTCGCCAATCGCGGCCACGCGTTCGCCAAAAGGATGGCGGGCCGAGCCGACCACCATATTGGGATTGCAAACACACGTGGCGCGCAACGAAATGGTGCGCGGCACCAATTTCCGCACGTGAGGCAACGCCAGAAACTCCTGGACGATTTCCCGGTGCTCCGAAACGGTCGCCGCCGTATCCACGCTGCCCCCGAGCAGCACCACCGTAATGAAGCCGCGTTTGGGCACCAACGAGCACATCTCCAAGTGCAACCGATGGGAGCCGTATTCCACGAAATACAATTCTCCTTCCAAGTGGGGCGGGAGACCCGCCCGCGCCTCCAGTTCCAGGATCAAAGCCCGACGCAATCGCGGCGGTTCGTAGTCGGGGATCAACTGCCGCAACAACGTGCCTACGCCGCGCCCGTTGACCTGGCCATCGGGCACCTCGTTGACCCCGGCGGCAAAGACCACGAAATCGGCTTCAATTTCTGTGTCCGAGCCCTTGGCACGATAGACCACGGTGGGCCGGCCGCGAGGCGAATAGGCGGTCTGATGGACCTCCCCGCTGATCAATTCCGCTCCTCGCGCGAGCGCCGCATCCAAGAGGTACGCATCAAAACTGCGACCCGAATCCTGCCGGCGCGCCGGACGCGCTCCCCGAAAGACGGACAGCATTTCCCGTCCGGCAGGCACCTCCAGTTCGATGTTCTTCCAGTAGCCTTGAATGGTGATTTGGTGGATGCGATTCTGGATCACGTCCGGCGGAATGGTGAGGTCCAGACTGTTCAAGGTGTCGCTCAGCTTGGGGGAAATACCGCCCGCGCAATAGTTGCAACCTTTCCAGCCTTCCGCCGGGCAGCACGGGCCGGGAGGACAACTCCGGCAACGCCGTTCGAGTATGGTGACGCGCACGTCGCGGTGCAGCGCCTGGGCTCGGCGCAGGAGGTGAATGGCACAAAAAGCACCGGCTGGTCCGCCGCCAATGATAACAATCCTCCCCCCGTCCTCCAGGCGGACGCGGCTGGGAATCTGGAAGTTCTGGCTTCCCATCGCACATCAGGCGTTGCGGAAGTTGCTTTGGCTGGCCCAGCAGTAGTCGGCCAAGCCTACAAACGATTTCATCGGATCGGTCGTCGCGTCCACCGCGGTCGGGGTGGATGCTTTGATAATGTGACTTAAAATAATTAATTAGCTAAACCTTATGGAGTCAAGCTCCAATCTGATGAACCGCGACTTTCGATGCATCCCCAGGTTGTCGGTGGCTCTACCTCATCCGCGGCGTGGGGGCACGGGCCTTACAAGGAGAACGTCGTTTGTCGGTAGTCCCGGTGCCCTCACTGGGCGTCCGCCCGCGCCGCCAACTTTGGGATGTACTGGGTGACTTCAAGCGGCACGGTTGCGGCCTTTCAGGTCCCCTGGCCGGGGCCGCCTTATTGGCAGCTATCGGGGAAATCATCTGCCGGGACTTGGCCCAAGACCGGGCGGTGAGCGCAAACTTGATCCAGGTCAAGATTTGCTCACTTTGAGTCCCAGGAAGGGCGAATATTTCCTTGTCGGGCTCCGTCAATTCAACTAGCAAAAAGAAATTCTGGTTGCATTGATCAGACATAATTTAGTAGTAAAAGAAAATATGAAAATAAAAGTGCTTCTCGTTTCGCTCAGCTTCACCACCCTCGTCACGCTCGCCCTTCCGGCGCAGGGCGCCGAAATCACTGACCAGGTCAAAGCCACTTGGAAAAAGGAATGCGCCAAATGCCATAACGAAAATGGTGACGGGCACACCAAGATGGGGCGGATTCTCAAGATCATCGATTACACGGATCCGCAAGTGCAGGCCAAGCTGAAGGAGGACGAAATGCACAAAGCCATCAAAGACGGGGTAGTCAAGAACGGTAAGAAGAAGATGAAGGCCTACGGCGACCAGCTTAGTGATGATGAAATCAAAGGCCTGATCGCCTACATTCACACGTTCAGCAAATCGAAGTAGGCCCCGAACCCAGGGCAATCAGTTGAGCCAACCCGAGGCATCTGCCGGGAATTCCGCCGCGCCTCACGTTGCCGGCAAAGCGACGCGGCGGAGCTTCCTGGATTTTATTCTGGGCCTGACGGTGGTGGCTTGGCTGGGAAGCATTATTTACCCGGTAGTGCGTTACCTCAAACCGCTCCCGCAGGCCGGTCCCACCGGCCCCCGGGAACTCACGGCGGATGAACTCACCAAGCTGAATCAAAAGCAGTTCGTCATTCTGTTGGTGGGCGGCAAACGGGTGATCGTGCTGCAGGATCCTCAGCGTGAAATTCTGGCCTTCAGCGCCAAATGCACCCACGAAGGCTGCACCGTCCAATACCTGCCCAACGAATCCATCATTTGGTGCCCTTGCCACAACGGAAAATTCGGCATCAACGGACACGTCTTGTCGGGACCGCCTCCGCGTCCCTTGCCCCAATACGCCGTGCAGCGCCAGGAGGACGGGGGCATCATGATCAGCCCGGAAAGTCAGGCGAATGCATAAAACCGACCACGCCGAGGGATGGCGGGGATGGCTGGATCGCCGTTACCAGATCACGCCGCTGATCGATTTTCTGCGGCACAAGGAAGTGCCGCTGGGCCACCATTCCCTGGTGTGGTACTACCTGGGCGGGGCGACGATGTTCTTCTTCATGGTGCAAATCGTCACCGGAGCGCTGCTGCTGATGTATTATCAACCCGGGGAAGCGACCGCCCATGAAAGCATCCGTTACCTGACCACCAAAGTGCCGTTCGGCTGGCTGATGCGGTCGGTGCATTGCTGGAGCGCCCACCTCATGATCGTTTCGCTGGTCACCCACATGTTCAGCACCATGATGCTGAAAGCCTATCGTCCGCCGCGGGAACTCACGTGGGTTTCCGGTTATCTGTTGTTCGCGCTCACCCTGGGTTTTGGTTTCTCCGGATACTTGCTGCCGTGGAACAAACTGGCATTCTTCGCCACCGCCGTTGGAACGGACCTGGTCAAATCGGTGCCTGGCATCGGCAATTGGCTGTTGCAAGTCTTGCGCGGCGGGGAAAACGTGACGATCAACACCCTCTACCGTTTTTTTGCGATTCACGTGGTCATTCTTCCGCTGGCCTTTGTCGCGATCATCGGCACGCACCTGCTGTTCATTCAACGCCAGGGCATGGCGCCTCCCTTGGGTGCCAAAGCCGCGCCGCGGGGCATGAAGTTCTTCCCCAATTTCGCCGGACGCGATGTGTTGCTGTGGCTGGGCTGTTTGATGGTGTTGCTCATCCTCGCCGTGTTCGTGCCGTACGGGCCGGGGGTTCCGGGCATGGATTGGGAATTGGGCGACAAGGCCGATCCCACCGCACCGGCCTATCCGGGGATCAAACCCGAGTGGTATTTCCTGTGGACCTACCAGTTGCTCAAGGAATTTCCCCCGCACCTGTTTGGCTTGGAAGGTCCCCAAGTTTGCCTTCTGATTGTCAGTCTTCTGCTGGCCATTTGGGCGATCATTCCCTGGCTCGACCGGCGGGCCTACCGGGATCAACCGTCGCCGGCCTTCAGTGATTTCGGCTGGGCGGCGATTTTATTCCTCACCTTTCTTACTCTGAAGGCGTGGGACATTGGCACGCCGGGAACCGCGGAGGAAACCGCCGCCATCCGGGCGGTGGCCTGGACCTGTGCCTGGTGGACGCTGGGCGCGGGCGCACTAATTCTCGGCGTTCGGTTGGCGCAAGGGGACCGGTGGTTTTTCCTGACTGCCGCCGCGTTACTACATGTGTGCTTGCACGGAGTGTTTGGGCTTTCGTACCTTTTGGCGGGCGCCATCGCAGCAGCCGCCGGAGCGGTCGCGATAACGTTTGTTTGCGTCAAGTCCAAGCGATCCGAAACCGGTACGGAGGGGGCCGCATGAAACCGCTTTTAAAGAATCTCCGCCGAATGCTACTGGCCATCGGCGCTGTGCTGACGGTGGCCGGCCACGCGGCATCGTTGCCCCCCGAAGTTCTCACGCTGCTTTCCGCTCAAACCGAAGCGGGCCAGCCAGTCGTCAGTCCGGAACAGCGGACTTACGTGGATGGCCTGAATGATCACCTCAAGGGCCTGCTGGCCGCGGTCGTGACGAACCAATTGGTCACCAAGCCAAGTCACTTGAGCCACTTGCTGGCGTTGAAGCTGCGACCGCAAAAGCTGGAGCTGTTGTTGCAGGATCATTGCCTCCTGTGCCACACCGATCCGGAGGTTCAAACCGCGGCCACCCTGTTTACGTTGACCCCCGGATCAAACGCTTCGCCGGCCCATTTGAACCTGAAGGATTTGGTCGAGGACACGCATTTTCGCCGGGGCCTGTCCTGCGCCGGTTGCCACGGCGGTGATCCTACGGCCGATTTCGGTCATGATTTTGTAAAGCAGTGGCCGGAGAGTGGCCGCCGCGAGTCCCGCGCCTGGATCCTGGACTTCTGTGCGCGGTGCCATTCCGATCCCACGTTCATGAACCGGTTCAACCCCTCGTTGCCCACCGATCAATTGGCGAAGTTCAGAGAAAGTCCGCACGGCCGGACGCTGCTGGAACAGAAAGACAACCGGGCACCCACCTGCATCAGTTGCCACGGAGTCCACGGCATTCGCGATGCCAAGAATCCGGACTCCAAGGTGTATGCCCGCAACGTCCCCGCCACCTGCGGCGCCTGCCACGCCAATCCCAAAACCATGGCGGGATTCAAGCTGCCCGATGGTTCGCCGTTGCCCACCAGCCAGTACGAACAATACCGGAGCAGCGTCCATGGTCTGGCCTTGTTGCAACGCGGTGACCTGGGAGCGCCGGCGTGCAACGACTGCCATGGCAACCACGCCGCCATGCCGGTGGGGGTGTCCAGTGTGAGCCAAAGTTGCAGTCTGTGTCATGCCAATAACGCCAGCCTCTTTGACGGCAGCAAACACAAAGTGGCCTTCGAGCAGCACAACTGGCCCCAGTGCGCCCAATGCCACGGCAAGCATGCCATCGCCAAAACTCATGATTCCATGCTGGGCACCGGGGAGAAGTCGGTTTGCGTGCAATGCCACGGGGAATACGCCAAAGACAACCCGAAGTGCAACGCCACGGCGGACTATTTCTATAACACGGTCACCCAGTTGCAGGACGGCTTGGTCCACTATCAAACCGTCGCTGAGCAATTAGCCGTTAAGGGACTGGACATTGACCCGATCGACAGCCAATTGAACAAGCTTGAAGACGATCTGCGCAAGTCCCGGTCGTATATCCATTCATTCAGTAGCAACAGTTTTCAACAAGCCGCTGCGCCCGGAGAAGCCGCCATTACCACCATGGCCGGCGTGGTCAAACAGGCGAAGTCGGAATACCGGTATCGACAGGCCGGTTTGCTCGCCAGCATTACGCTGATGGGTCTGATGATGATCGCCTTTTACCTGAAGCTCCGCAAAATGGAACGACCGTCCGGCGAACCGAAGTAGTCCGAAGCACGCTTGGGGTGTGCTTGTTACGTGGTGGTGGTAATCACAATGACGAACCCAACGTGCTGCCGGCATCCTGCCGGCAGATCGAACGGGGAAATGCGCTCGGAATGGAGAGTGTCAGACAAGCGCGACCCGCACGAGCCTTGCTGCCGACGGAACGCTCCAGCCCGTATTGGTGCTTGCGGACCTTTGCTGTCTTCAATTCATCACGGTAGGTGAACTTTGCTTCCCGCACTTTGCGATGTAATCGAACAGATCCCCAAACGCCGGGGGAATCGTGCCCTCCTTGAGATAGCTGGCCCAGTTCAGATCGTGATCCGTTTTGGGGTACGTTCGCACGGAGAGATTGATCTTCCCAGATTCCCGAAAGGCTCGCTGCGCTGCGAGGGCGCCTTCGACGCGGCAGGCTCCGTCATTCTCGTCGTGGAAAATTGCCAGGGGCACATTCAGTTTGAGCAGGGTTTCATGGGGCGGTGGACTCTCCCATTCCTCGAGCAAATACGCCGAAGAAAGATTCAGCACGTTGTCCCACAGATAGTCGTCATCGCGGTTCTGCACGGCTTTCAAAATCTCCTCCGCATGCGGCCCGTGGTTCATTTCTGTGGGCGTAACGATGCGGTCCTGGTTGCGGTCAAGTTGATCGAAGGGCAGAAGGTCCGAAACAATTCTGCCTTTGCGCTTGAGAACCTCGTCGTATTCGGCGCGGGTCACTGTGCGGTCATTGTCCGCGTCAAAAATTTTGGCAATGTTCCGCCAGGGGCCAACGGTGTTCTGCCACACGATGGTGTCCTTCATCCCGTCCTCGGAGTAACCAAACATCGCGATGGCAATGATGCCGTCCGGTTCGGCCAAGGCGAGCCGCGGCGCCCAGCGGGTGCCGGCGCTGGCGCCGAGCAGGATGATGCGGTTGGGGTACACCATGTTTTCAGCACGTTGGAATCCCGCCAGAAATTGGTCGGCGTGCGAACGTCGCGGTCTTGCTGTTGCAGCACGATTTCGTAGGAAAACGCGGGCGGCTGCGGCTCGAGCCACCCTGCGTTCGTGGCATAAAAGCGGTCCCAGAACGCCAGGATGTGTGCTGGTGGCTTTTCCGTTACCGACCATGGATTCTTGTTCTTTAGAACCAGCCACAGGCTGATCACGACCAGCAGCACGGTGAAACTGGTCCGCGTAACGGTTCGTTTTAATCGGAACATGGTCACGGTAAAGGTTTGTTTCTTGAACTGATTGTACGCCGCTACGCTTTCTCGTTGATTAGAAGGCGGTGTTTTCCCCTCACCCTAACCCTCTCCCCAAGGAGAGGGAACAGCAGGGAAAGCGCTACAAATTCCCGGAATGTGAGATTTGAATTCCACGCGGCGAACTTTTCTCCCTCTCCCTGGGGAGAGGGCCGGGGTGCAGGGAAACGGATCTTGGACGGCTTTTAACATGGTTGCCCGCGCGTTCAGGCCAGTAAGAGTTCCATTACATCGCCTTCCTGCATCGCGATCCCGTCACTCAGGTTGATTGTTGCTCGTCCGTCTTTTACGGCCAACGTCGCGGTTACTGGCTTACCGGCCGCAGTCACCGTTACTTGTGTTGGCCGGAAATTCCGCGGGAGTCCGAGTGCTAATGTCCGCAGACGCAACTTGCCCCACTTCAGGGCGATTTGAGCTTTGAGCTTTGCGGTTTCAAATTGCTGCGCAAACGTCCCCCAGCTCTCGGCGGTGGTGAAGGCGGCTCGGAAGTGCTCCGGCGTCAGGCGAGGCGCAAAACCCAGATGCCCTTTCGGACCGTGATGCTCGTAACCGCACGCTGCCAGGTAAACCCCGTAGGCCGCCATCGAACGCGCGTAATGATCGCCGCATTCGACTTCGTTCCACGGATTGCGGCGGGCCGCATGATACCGGTCGTGGATCGCGCGTGTTACGGCCAATCCCTCTTTCACCAAGCCCTCCCAGATCATGTGTCCGGCGGCCTGATACTCGAAGCCGTTCATACACTCGTTGAAATAACCGGCCGCCCAATTCGGACCTTTGCCGGCGGCCTTCGCGTAATCCCAGTCGGTGCGCGGGAACGTACACATCAGCAGTCCGGCCTCGCCCGCCATGGCATACCAGCGGCCTGGTTTATTGACGTTGCGATACGGGCCCACGTCCGGGGTAAAGTTGTAACGCCACAACGATTGCAGGGCTGAACGCGTTTCCTTTTCCGGCAGCACCCGGCCAAGGCCGACCTGGAAAGCCCAACTCTGCGCATGAGCTTGGTCGATTTCACAACCGGTGCCGGAGTTGATGGCGTCGAGATGCTGAGGGTTGATCTGGTTGACGAAGTATTCGCCATCGAACAATTGCTCGACCAGGAGCCGCCGGCCCTTTTCCAGGATCGACGCGCACTGCCGGGCAAACGCTTCATCACCGACCTCATGCGCCATTTCCTCACCGGCGCGCAGGGCCGATAAGTAAAGCCCGCTCAACCACGCGATGTGCCCCCACCAATCGGCATCCAACGTGTTGTGCTGCGGGCCATCCAGCAGGCCGTCGTTTCCAGTGTCTTTAACCATGAGAAACTCGATGGACTTCTTTACGCGCGGCCAAAGTCGGCGCAGAAAAGCGTCGTCGCCGCTCATCTGGTGTTCACGGTAGGTGCGCAAAATGCAACCGGACTGGCCGTCCGCCGCCCAATGATTGTTGTGCTCGGCGCGGAACCGAATGCGGCCCGTGTCAGCATCGAAGCCCACGCCGTAATCGACCACCTCGCGCAGGCTACGTTCCAGTGGCGGGAAAAGCCGGGCGACGGCGTGCGCATAATGCCAGACGTGCGTGCAGGTGCCGGCGCAGCAACCCACGCCTTCCCATGCGTAGAAGCGGCCATTGCCGAACCAGTAGCATGTGTTGGTAGCCAGATGCGAAGTCGGCGCCATCGTGCGGTCGAGGAACCAGTAAGGCAGGGTGGAGTCGTACCAGGTGTCGTGCCACCGGCGCGTTTGCGAGGTCAGCCGGTCAAATTGTTGCGTCACGTAATCCGCCACCGCCAGCGCATTGGGGAACCGTTGGCCATAGCTGCGACCGTCGTAATCACCGAGACCGCTAAGTTTGATGTTGAGAAAGTGCCACGTGATCGCGAACGTGACCGTGGCGGATTGGCCGGCGGCGAGCGACAGTTTTCGGCTGAGCGCGCCTACGAGTTTTTCACCGAAGGATTTGGCGGCGGGCGTGTCGTTGGCGGCGGGCGTGGAGAAATAGTCGGCGGGGGTCTGCGGATTGGAAAGCGCGGAAGCCACGATAGTTTGGGATTTCAAATCTGAGCGTTGAGATCCCTCTTCCAGCAACGCCAAACCCATCGTGCCGAAATCCGATTGCTCGTTCAGCACCACGCTGGGCGCGCGTGATTCATCGCTGAACACGATGTCGTCCAGGCCGATGTTGCCCCAGCCGCCCGAATCATCATCGACCACTTGCAGCCGGGCCGTTTGGCCAGCCCAGCGCCGGACATCCAGACTATGCGGCTGCATTCGGTTGTCATTCTTGCCGGTGGCACTGAGCACGACTTTATCATCGATCCGCAAGTTGACGCAGGTCTTGCCCTGGTGCGCGCCGCCGCCGATCAGGAAGGTGATGAAGTTGCGTTCGATGACGAATGGCTTGCTGGTCAGCGTGCCGGTGGCCGAATCCTTGGCGCCCACGTCGCCACCGGGAGCGGTGGCATGTGAGTTGACCGTGCGTTTGCCGTGGGCGCCCACGTCGCCCTGGTAACCGGGGATCTTCCCGGTTTCAATCGGACCGGCCCCAAACGCCGTTCCGGTGGTGGTCCAACGGTCGTAAGTCGCGCGTTCAAAATCGTCGAAAACAATGTCCGGCCGTTTCGCCGGAGCCGGCGGCGTGGGCAAAGCTTCGGCACTGCAATCGAGGAAGGCATAGCCGTTGCGCCGCACAATTCGGTTGCGCCGCTGGCCGGCGGTCACATGTGCCGTGTGCAGGCAAACGGCGTTTTCCAGCCAGCCGGCCAGTTCGGTTTCAACCGGTTGATTGCTGGTATTGTGGATCGTGAACCGCATGACCGTGGCGGGCAACGCAGAGTCTTCGGGATTCAACGGAATGAACGGGGAGAAGGCTTCGAGCGATACCTGAACAGGCGCGCCCGGATCACGATATTCCACGAAACCAATCGGGTATTCGCCGTTGAACGTGATTTCCTTCCAGCCGGTGTGATCCAGCGGGCGGACCTGCGGTTGGCCGCCAATGGTAGTCTTCAAAGCAAAGCCTTGATCGAGCGGCGAAGCGGGCAGCGGAGGGCTGGCGTAATGTCCGTCACCGGTACCGACGACGTGATTGAAGATGTCCCAATGCCACAGCTTCCCATCGCCGCCGAGATACAATTGCCCGGCGCAGATTCCGCCAATCGGCATGCCGATTTTTTGCGATTCCGGCCAGCGATAGACCGTGCGCGTGCCCCGGGCAAAGAGCGACTTCACCCAGTCGGGATGCAGCTTCTTGTCGGCGGGAACCAGCTTCTCGAAATCGGCTCGCGTGAATGGTCCAGCCATCGCGGGCAGGTTCGACAGCGCCAGGCCGGTGGCGGCAAGGCCGGTCAATTTGAGAAAGTCGCGGCGAGCCATTTCGGCATGGCAGTCACTGGACGTGCAACCGCAGGCGGACTTAGAGGCAGGCTTTTGCATGGAAATTTTCTAACCGGCAAACGGGCGAATTCCAAGCCTGGAAACAGATCTCACGCAGGGGTCATTCGGGACTGACCCCTACTCGTCGCGTCAAAAAGAATTTTTTGGCGATAGAATAATTGTGTCTCTTGGCACGAACCTGTAATGGATGACCCCTTCTCAACCTACATTCCAAAATACATTCCACAGGAGTAAACGGAAGAAACAGAGGTAGAGCAGCTTCCGTCGATCCAAGCGGGGACAAGAATCTTTCCCGACCAATCGCCGCAAGTACCTCAGTCTCTGTTCCCTCTGTTTCCACATGTAAACCGAATTCGGTCTTCGGGATCAATGGCCAAGCGGTTCGAGGAGGCGTAGATTTCTCCATGAAAATTACCTCATTCCTCTTTGATGCATTTCTGAAATGCCCGACCAAATGCTGGCTCCGCGCCAATAACGAAACGTCCAGCGGCAACCCGTACGCCGAATGGGTTCAGTCGCAAAACGAATCCTTCCGCGCCGCCCAAACCGAGCGATTGCTCGCGGAAATCCCGCCGGACGAGGTGGTCCGCGCAACCGGTAGCAGCCGAGGTGACGAGGCTCATTATTCAGCGGAACATCTGAAGACTGCCAAATGGCGAATGGCGGTGGACCTCGTCGCGCAAACGCCGGAAACGCCTCGTAGCAGCCGACGTAAGGAGGCGCGAATTGAAGGCCGAAGCAAGAATGCAAAAGGCGGAAGTGAAGACCAGAGTCTCGTGACCTCGGCGGCTACGATTTCTCAATCCGCAATCCGCAATCCACAATCCGAAATTGAATCCCGCCTCCACGCCGTCGAGCGCGTGCCCGCTGAAGGCCGGGGTAAGGCGGCGCAGTTCATTCCCATCCGGTTCAGCTTCTTCAACAAGCTCACCAAGGATGACAAGCTGCTGCTGGACATCGATGCCTTCGTGCTCGCGCAAGCGCTGGGACGCGACATCGCCGCCGGCAAGATCATCCACGGCGACGGAAGCTGCGCTCGCGAGAGCGTGGCTGAATCCAATGATCACCCGACGGGGCTAACAGTAGATGAGAAATCAGCCGCGCTTTCACCAGCGCAGCTACGCCCCACGGTGACCAAGGTGAAAACCGCGGCTCTGGTGGGCGAAGTGCGCAAACGAAAAGCGAAAACCGTCGAGTTACTCTCCAACGATGCGCCACCCGATCTCGTGCTGAACCGGCATTGCGGCGAGTGCGAATTCCAGGAGCGCTGCCGCAAGATCGCCATCGAGAAGGACGACCTCAGCCTGCTGGCCGGCATAAGCGCGAAGGAGCGCCAGAAACTCCGGAGCAAAGGCATCTTCACCGTCACGCAACTCTCGTACACGTTCCGTCCCCGCCGCCGTCCCAAGCGGATGCGCGACAAACGAGAGAAATATCACCACTCGCTCAAGGCGCTGGCGATTCGGGAGCAGAAGATTGCCGCAAACAAAAGAAGCCGAACGGTTTCAAGCCAGCCGGGCGCGCGGCGGCTGTAGTTTAGATTTGGGCGGCGCGGAAGCGCCACCCTACCAACGTGCGGTAGGGACGCGCTGCCGCGCGTCCCCATCTTCCCGTCACGCGCGTCGAGCGCGGGACGAAAGAAATTGTGCCGGCGAGAGAGAGCGTTCTGTCGTCCCTGACGGGACTCGTTCCTTTCTACGATTAATTCCAGCGTTGAAACACTGGGCTATTGTGGTCGCCCTGACGGGCTGGAAGAATGAGCCTCAATCCGATTCAAGCACAGTCGCCGGGTGTATTGCCCATCTTTTCAAACTGGGAACAACGAGAAACTTAGCCGTCTGGCCGCCTCGCGCATCCGCTTGTCGGTGGACACAACTTCCGTTTCTCCGGCCACGCGAGCGGTGGCCAGGTGGAGCGCATCGAGAGTGCGGAGCGGAACTGGCTGGGGTGGCTGATAGCATGCAACCAGCACCTGCCCATATTCCCTTTCCAAATCGGCTCCCAATTCCACCAACCGCAACTCGCCGGCGTTTACGTCCTGTAGCAACTGGGCGTAAAGCATTTGAGCTGTCCCCGCCTGGAGGATGGCTTCCATTTCCTTGCGCTGGAACGTGGCCCGGGCTTCGTAAAGTGCGATTCTGGAGGTAACGGGCTTGGCGGAAGCGTTCAGGGCGTAGTGTTCAAAGGCGATCGAGTCCGCCTCCTGCGCGTAGAGCTTCACCAAAGTGGACGTGTCCCAGTAGCTCATTTAGCAACGATCCGACCGGAGGTCCTCCAGTATCTCCTCGGTCGTGGGCGAAGTCTTGCCGGTGGCGGTGCTTTCGCGCAACTGTCGTAGCCGCGCCAGCCAAGCCTGTCGATTGGGCATTGGCTCCGGTGGCGGCACCGCGCTAAGTTTGGCCACGGCGCGGCCCTGGCTGGTGATGACCACTTCTTCGCCTTGCTGCACCAAGTTGACCAGCTTCAACAGGTCAGCCTGGGTTTGTTCTAACGTCGCCGTCATAGCAGCATTGAACCATTTTGCTGGGCATAGTCAATTTCAACCACGCAGGAACCGTTCACCCATTCAACGAGACTGCCAATGTTCTTGAGCCGTTTGTGCCTCTTTGGTGGCCAGCTCAACTGCGGAATCCAGCGGTGCTCTGACGAGCCACCGCCACAACCGGTTTGGGTTTTGACGGGGACATGAAGTATGCGGGACTAACGCTGCGCGCGCACGGTTTTGGTTTCACCATTAACGACGATTGTTACCGGGCGTGGCTGGGTCGAGGTGATGCGGTAGTCCGTCACCGTGCCGTCCTGCCACTGGAAGTCCACGGTGAAGTTGCCGCGCGCGCGCAGGCCCTGGACGGAACCCGTCGCCCACGCCTTCGGCAGGGCCGGGAGCAGGCGGAGGATGGGCTGGCCGTCGGGGGTGAGTTCGTGGCTTTGAATCAACATTTCAGCCACGGCCGCACAGCCGCCGAAGTTGCCGTCAATCTGAAACGGCGCGTGCAGGCAGAACAGGTTCGGCGCGCCGCGGCCAATCAGCATCGTCAGCAATTTGTTGGCATGGTCGCCATCCTGCAGGCGAGCCCAGAAGTTAGCCTTCCAGGCCATGGACCAGCCGGTGGAGGCATCGCCGCGACGTTCCAGCGAAAGTCGCGCGCCTTGGAACAATTCGGGAGCCTGAGGATTGATTTCCGTTCCTGGGTAAAGACCCCACAGGTGCGAACAATGGCGGTGATGAATTTCAGCTTCCTCGAAATCTTCCTGCCATTCCATGATCCGACCGGCTTGGTTCACGCGGGTGGGCATGAGCCGGGCCCGGGTGGCGTCCAGGCTTCGGGCAAAGTCTTCGTCGGTTCCGAGGATGCGTGCGGCTTTGGCAGTGCGGGCCAGCAAGTCGCGGATGATTTGCAGGTCAAAGGTTGAGCCCACGCAGAAGGACGTGGTGTGACTCTTTCCGTCGCGATCTTGGTAGCGGTAGGAATTCTCCGGGGAGTTGGAGGGGGCGGTCACCAGCAAATGGGTCTTGGGATCCTCCACCAATACAGCCTGACAGAACTCGCTCGCCCCTCGCATCAGCGGATAATACTTCCGCAGAAATTCCTTATCCAACGTGAAAGCATAATGCGTCGCGATGTGCTGGGCCAACCAGGCGCCGCAGGTGGGGCCAACGCAAGCCCCCAGGTTGCTCGGCGAAGTGTCATACCAGGGATTCTGCGTGTGGTTCGCCATCCAGCCGGGGGCGTTGTAATAGGCCTTGGCGGTCTTGGCGCCTTCCCGGGCCACGCCCTCGATAAACCGCATCAGCGGCAGATGGCACTCCGAAAGATTCGCCACCTCGGCCGGCCAATAATTCATCTGCAAATTGATATTGCTATGAAAATCGCCGCGCCAGGGGGTGTCGTATTCCTCGGCCCATATCCCTTGCAGATTGGTCGGGAGTTGCGAGTCTGGCCGCGAGCCGGAAACCATCAGGTGGCGACCGAACTGGAAGTAGAGCGCCGCCAGCGCTGGATCGGGAACGGCTTCCGCTTGGCGGACACGTTCCGGCGTGGGTAACTTCGAATTGGCGCCCTCGGGCAGCGAGATCCGGCAACGGTTCATGAACGACGAATGGTCGGTTGCTGCCGCGTTTCGAATGGCCGCAAACGGTTTCGCCAGGGCCCGGGTTAACCGCTGTCGCACTCCAGACGCATATTCCTTGTCAAACAGGTCCGTGCCGGCGGACACGATGAGCGTTACCTCATCCGCTCCCGCGATGGACAGGCCGGATTCTGTAGCCGTGACGGTGCCGCCTTGGGTGGTCGCGCCGAGAAGGGCCAGGTAACGCACGCCTTCCCCGGTGGCGCCTTTGGGCTTGTGGAAAGGAAGCTGGCCTTCCATCCGCTGAAACTCGCCCTCGGTCGCGGTGCTTGCGTTCTCCCGGCGGGACAGGGCCGCAGTCAACGAGAGGGCACCCGGCTGGCTGGCCTTGAGGTGCAGCGCGATTACTTCATCCGGTTTGGAAACCACCAGTTCGCGCGTGAAACCAACTCCCTCGCGCGTGTACCGCGTGGTGGCCACGCCGGTCATCAGATTGAGATCACGCCGGTAATCGTCCGGCACGGAACCCGGGGCGGTGGTCATATCAATGCCCGTCAAGACGATCTCCGCTACCTGGAAGTAAGCTTCCTGCGGCGTGAACGTGAAACGATAGAACCGGCAGGCGGCTGGCTTGGCGATGTCAAAGGTCTTAGTCTGGTGACGTTGTTCAAATGGTTTGCCGGGGCGGCGGCGGTCCAGTTCAGTCCAGGTTTTGCCATCCACCGATCCCTCGAGTGCCCACACTTGAGGATCACGATTGGGCATGTCGTCTCCACTGGTCAAAGTATAAGAGGAGGCGGTCTGCTCCTTGACCAACTCGATCTGCCAAACCACGGCTTGGCCGCCTTATCCACACACCACTTCGTGCCAGGATCGCCATCCACGCAATTGGCAATCGTTTTCCCGTCCCCGTGCTCGTGTCCGCTGGGCGAGATAACTTTGTTCTCCGTCGCTTTGCCGCCAAAATTCAAAGTCAAATCACCCAGCGTTTGATACGATCCGAATTGATCTCGATCATTCCAACCGCGGACACCATCGGCATAACCGAAGTTCCGGGAGAGCTCACGCT
The DNA here is from genome assembly GCA_963788655.1 of uncultured Verrucomicrobiae bacterium. Taxonomy (GTDB): domain Bacteria; phylum Verrucomicrobiota; class Verrucomicrobiia; order Limisphaerales; family JAFGQR01; genus JAFGQR01. The sequence continues at coordinate 27,804 of CAWBHS010000017.1, forward strand.
GCGCTGCGCCGAGGTTGCCGGCAAACAGGTTGCTGCGCACCTCCGGCAGGCATTGATAGGCCCCATAGCGATTGCCGTCGTAGGGACCCCCGGTCCAGACGGACGACTCGTTGAGCACAATTCGCTGCTGGCTGATCCCACCGAGATCCATGGCTCCCAGCCGGCCATTGCCCAGCACCGAAGATTCATGGAAAGTGCGAGCGGGCTTCACAAACCACACGCTCATCGGCTCGACCGGAACCCACGCCGCATCGGCCGGTTTCGGATTTTGGCCCGCATCCATTGGCTGGGCCAAAAGCGGACCCGCGATCCAGGTCAGCAGCGCTGCCTTGCCAATAATCAGCTTCAGGAACTTCTTCATAAGGCTATCCAGACTTTGGTTTATTTCAGACGGTGTGGTTCAGGATAGAAGAATCCGTACTGCACGGGAAGCATCAAAAGAGACTGGTTCTTGTTGAATGGATGCCGCTCAGCAAATCGGCTCGCATAATCCGGCGCCGAGACAGATGCTTCGCGCATGACATTCACCTTAGTAATGCCCTGCGTGCGCTTCGCTCGACGCACGACTTCTCATCCGCTTCAATGCTTCAACTTTTTGATCCTTCAACCACTTCGTCTTCGGTTCTGCCGCGCTCTATCACTGGCAGCGCTGCTGGCGCTTGTTATTAACGGACGTACTGCCCAAAACGCGGCGAGCACCGCGACCGGAATACGCCCGAGTCTCGACCTGGACGGCGTTTGGGAATTTGCCACCGACCCGGAGCGGAGCGGGGAAAAGGAGAAATGGTTCGAGCCGCAATCCACGTGGCCCGCCATGCCACGGACGGGTTATGCGCCAACCGCCAATGGCACCATTCGCGTTCCCGGGATTTGGGACAATCAAGGGTACGGGACCGAAACGCCTAAAGTGCGCCACAACTTTGTGGGCTTGGGTTGGTATCGGCGAACAGTCCGGATCCCGTCAGACTGGACGGGCCGGCGGGTGTTTCTTTGGATCGGTGGCGCGCACCGTTATGCAAAGGCTTGGGTCAACGGCCACTATTTGGGCGAGCACATCGGGTATCTGTCGGCGTTCGAGTTCGAAGTGACGGACCAGGTGCGAACAGGTCAACCGGCGACGTTGGTCATTCAAGTGGACTCCCAACAACGTTGGGAAGTGGACACGATGTTTGGAGCGTCGGATCTGGCCGATTACATGGACGTGGCTTGGGGCGGAATTTGGGGTCACGTGCGGTTGGAGGCGCGGGCTCATGTCTGGCTGAGTGAACTGTTCTTGCAACCTCACGTGAAGACCTCCAGTTGCACCGCCAGCGCAAGAGTGCATGGCGACGCGGGTCAGGCCGAAGCAATCAGGTTGGAAGTATGGGACAGCAACGGCCAAAAGGTGACGCAGAAAGAACGTCGCCTCGAAGCTCCGCTGGTTGCCGGTGCCAACGTGCAAATCACCGCGACGATTCCTGAGGCCAGGTTGTGGTCGCCGGATCAGCCGGTGCGGTATCGCGCCCGGCTGACTTTGCTCCAGGCTGGCAAACCACTGGATGTGATCGACGATGGCTTTGGAATGCGCGAACTACGTCTCGACGGACCGTTCATCATTTTGAATGGCAAACGATTGTTCCTGCGCGGTTACGGCGACGATCATATTTATCCGGAGCAAATGGCGATGCCCACGGACAAGGAGCTGTTCCGGCAACGGCTGCGGCTCATCAAGAGTTACGGATTCAACCACGTTCGCCATCACAGCACCATCATGCCGCCGGAGTATTACGACGCTTGCGACGAGATCGGCATCATGCCCACGGCGGAGTTTCCCATCGCCTACGCCTCCTACTTGCCGGGCGCGGAGCAATGGAAGCAGCACGTGCCGCCGGGCACCGATCCGGGGCCGGCGTGGGAAACCTACCAGCGCGAATGGGCCGCCGCCATCAAACGCCATCGGAATCATCCCTCGATTTTCGCCTGGGTGATGGGCAACGAGTTGTGGAACGGCATTCCGTTGCGTCACGAATTTCAACGCCTCGCCCGCGAATTGGATCCGCGCCGGCCCTTTGCCGACACCGACGGCGTCACCGAAATGTGGCAGCACATTCTCGATCCGAAGAACGACCGCGAAACGCTGGACGTTTATTTCCTGATGTTCGACGTGGGCCGCAATCCGTTGGACCTGCCGGACAAATTCAAAACGCCTCGACCGATCAAACCGATTATCTCGCATGAGACGGGCAACTACGTGACGTTCACCCGGCCCGATTCGGCGGCAGCCTTCCGCGCCAACATCAAACCGTTTTGGATGACGGAAGGCCGGACCAAACTCGAGCGCTTGGGTTTGCTGGATGAAGCGCCGCAGTGGGCGGAAGCATCCGAACGGCTCTATGGTCTGCTGCACAAGACCAACCTGGAGGCGCTGCGGAAGAATCCCTTCATCTCCGGTTATCACTGGTGGTTGTTTCAAGACTATTGGACCACGGCCAACGGTTTGGTGGATCATTGCTTTCGTCCCAAGTCCATTACGGCGGACACGGTACGCCGGTTCAACAATGAGGTGGTCTTGCTCCAGGATGGTTTGGAACTGACCTACCGAGGCGAGGAACTGATGACGGTGAAATTGCTCGTGTCCAACTATTCTCCCGGATTGCTGACTGACGGCCGGTGCGCATGGTCGTTGCGAGCGAATGACCAGGCGATTGCGGGTGACCAATTACCGGGCGCGCACGTGGGGCAGGGGGACGTGGCACAAGTGGGGCATTTGGAATTAACCTTGCCGGACGTCAAAGAGCCGACGCGGTTACACCTTGAAGTGGAATGGCTGGACAACTCTCTGAAGACATCCGCTGCCTCCCAAAAGCGCTGGCAGAATGATTGGACCACTTGGCTGTATCCGCAGTCCATCGCGAAGCCGGCGATACCGGTTCCGCTATATGGCAGTGCGGCACAATTGAAGCGGTGGCCGGAATTGGGTCTGGCGCCAATTCCCCAAACGGGCGAATTGCCCAAGCGCGCGGTTTACGTGATGGGCCATCTCAACCGGCGGGTGCTGTCCACGGTGGAACAGGGCGCCTGCCTGGTGTTGCTCCAGGGCGGGCGAGTGTTCAATTCGCGGCCGTTGACGTTCCGCAGCTCGTGGTGGAAAGCCGGCGACGACTTGAACGCCAACCTGTGCGGAACGCGAGTGTATGATTATCCCATCACCCGCGCCATGGCGCCGGACGGTTGGTGCGATGCGGGTTGGTTCCACTTGCTCGAAGGCGGAAGGAAAATCATCCTCGAGCAATTTCCCCAGCGTCCGCAAGTGATCATTCGCGCGCTGCCCAGCCTGCGAGCGGTGGAGGACGACGCGATCCTGTTCGAGGTGGGACTGGGTCAGGGTGCGTTGCTGGTGAGTGGCCTGAACCATGAACAAAGTCGCGGCCGGCCGGAGAACGATTGGCTCCTTGCGCAAATGATGAAGCATGCCGCTACCTTGCCAAGCCCCAAGGTCAAGTGGCCCCTGGCGGCCTTGCCGCTGGCGGAGCGTTGGCACTGGACGGGGCGCTTTCCGGCTTTGCGAAGCTGGTGCGCAATGACGGCGAAGAAGGCGTCTGGTATTCCTTTCGCGAAGACAATGTGAAGATGCCCATCTGCCGTCAGACCCAGCTCGGCCACCTGGTCGAATGGGAAACGGCACCGGTGCCGACCGATGGGAAGGAAGATCGGGTGACGTTCGTTTTTGCCGGCGGACTGGGTTATCGCTCGGAGCCCAAGACTGACGGATTTGTGTTCCTCGTGAACGGTTCGGAGCAAGTCCGCTTCGACCTGCCCGAGCAGACCAACCAGTGGCAATCCGCCGACGGACGAGTAACCATGCGCTTTCGTGACATTGCGCCAGTTGCCCCACGATCAACTGGGATTGTTCCAGATAACGTTGGCCAGCACCTTCTGCCAGCCAGGGAAACCTTGCCGGTTCGGCGTGCGCTCACTGGGACAGGGCAGCCGGCGCTGGTTTGGTCTGAACCTCTATACCGACGCGAACGAAGCGGAATAGGATAAGGACAAGGGGTTCCAATCCGTTGACCCAAAAAGGGCGCCAGTTGTCGGCCAAACCGCCATGAGTGGCTTCAGCGCGCCCAGGCACCCCTTCGTCGCCGCAATTTCTCCCGCGTGGTTGCGGGCCGGCAGAATTGCTGGCAACCTTGAGCGCGAAATTAATACTGTCGGACAAATGTCAACCATCAGTGCCCGAACGCAGATCGCATGAAACGCCCCCGTATCCTCCACCGCTTCGTTAGCCCGGTTGCGATGGGTAGCTTGGCCAGGTTGGTCCTGCTGCTGAGCTTTCGCGCGCTTATGGCGGCTGAACCAACGATGACCGGCCCGGCTCAGCCGTCGCTGATTGCTTCGCCCGAGCCAGGTTGGCCGCAATGGCGGGGACCGCGACGCGACGGCATCTGCGACGAAACCGGTCTGCTCCCAAGCTGGCCGGATGGCGGACCAATGTTGCTCTGGAAAACAAACGGACTGGGCCGTGGCTACTCGTGCCCAATCATCACCGGTGGCCGGATTTATCTCACCGGCGACTTCCCCGGCGGATTGCGTTTGTTCGCGCTCGACCTAAAGGGCCAACGCGTGTGGGAAGCCACCAACGGCCTGCCCTGGAAAGGACCGTATCCCGGATCGCGCGCTTGTGTGGCCGTTCGCGATGGGCGGGTTTTTCACATGAACGCGCACGGTCGCGTCGCCTGCTTCGACGCGGTAACGGGCCGGGAACTGTGGGCGGTAAACATGCTGAAGCGTTTTGAGGGGCGGAACCTCACTTGGGCGGTGAGCGAGTGCCTGCTGGTCGATGGACCGCGCGTCATCGTGACCGCCGGCGGTCGGCAGGCGCTGATGGCTGCGTTGGACGTTCGCAACGGCCAGACCGTGTGGACGACCGAACCGCTGATCGCCAACCGCTCGGATAGCTCGGCGCAAACAGGCGGCGACGAAGCCGTCGGAGAAATCGAATCCACCAGTTACGCGTCGCCAATCCTAGTCCAGCTTGGTGGGCGCCGGCAAATCGTGGGCTGCTCCTTGCGACATCTCTTCGGGGTGGACGCCGACACTGGCCATTTGCTCTGGACGCGTCCATTGCGCACGCGGTTCGAGGTCATTGCCGCTACCCCGGTGCTGATCGGCGACGCCGTCTTCGGCACCGCGCCGGACACGGACGACGCCAAGCTCTATCGGATTCGCCCGGCTCTGTCGGGCGTCGCGCTAGAAGAACTCTGGACAACCCGTCTCGACACTTGTCACGGCGGGTTGGTGTTCGTGGACGGCTCGCTATATGGTTCGTGGTACCGGCGCCACAAAGGCTGGGCCTGTGTCGATGCGCGGACTGGCGCCGTGCGCTACGAAACCAATGCCCTGGCCAAAGGCTCAGTGTTGTATGCCGATGGCCGGCTATACTGCTTGAGCGAGGAAGGCGAAATGGCCTTCATCAAACCCGGTCTGACTGGCTTCGAGTTCGTGGGCCGCTTCCGCCTGGTCGCGGAAAAAAGAGCGATGTCTGGACCCATCCGGTGATCCTCAATGGCAAACTCTACCTCCGCTATCACGACACGCTGTTCTGCTACGATATTCGCGCGAAGTGAGCCTCTGACGGCGCTTGTTCACGACTATGAAGGCCAACCGTTGATCAAATTCGATTTGTCTCGGAGAGAATCGGCTAGTTCTCGCGGTACCGGTCAAATGAAAACGTCACCGTGACTTCCTGAAGGCTACTGGATTCTTTGCTCACCTCCTGTGCGGGAGGCCGGGAGGGTGCTTTCGTGCTTCGGCAGAGGCGGTGCCTTTAAAATGGCAATCACGTTGGTGTGGTGATTCTCCTGCGCCAATTGGAGAGGAGTATTGTGCAGCAGGTCCATCGCATTCACATTGGCACCGTAATTCAATAGCACCTTTGCTTCGTCGGCATAACCTCTATCCGCCGCCACGTGCAGGGGCGTGTCATGGTGTCTGAATCCAGCCGCATTTACATTCGCCCCCCATTTCAACAAAGTTTCTGTCACGGATACGTTCCCATTACACGCGGCCAAGTGCAAAGGAGTCACGTCGGACCAGTCCTTTGCGTTAACGTCGCCCCCGGCTTTGAGAAGCAACACCACAACCTGATTGTCACCTTTTTCCACCGCTGCATGAAGAAGGGTTTCGCTCCAAAATGTGCGGGCTCGAACAAGTGCGGGCGTCCGATGCAACAATCGCTGTATCGCTCCAAGGTTCCCCGCCTCCACTGCGCCGAAAATTGGACGTGTGCGAAGGATGCTTGTTATCAGAAAACCGCCGCTCACTGCCCAAACCGAGAGAACAAGTAGCCACACACTCTTACGAAGTGCTCGTCTTTCGATCAATCGGCTGCCTATGACAACAAAGGCCGTCCCAATGACGAGATAAACTAAGAATAGACGTTCATTCAACATAATGGAGTTGACTGACTCCAAGCTTATGGAAATGGATTTGCGAATTTCCCGCAAGAAACTTTCGCTGGCACCAATAAGGGGGCACCAATCAGGGTTTGGGCATTGTGAATACCGCCAGGTTTCAGCCCGGCAGGGCGATAGAGAATAGCCCACCGATTTATGGGTGGGAACGAAAGTTCAGCCCGTTGAGTCCCGTCAGGGACGATAGAGTGCATTGCCGAGCACTTCAATGCTCTGCCGTCCCTCCGGGACTTGATACCCTTTGGCCTACTTACCCATGGTTGAAACCGTGGGCTATTCTCGAAGGTCCTTGCAGGACTGAAGTGGCAAGCTATTCAAATCTTGATGAAAATCTGAGCAACGCCTTTGGGCAGCACCGCGAGAGCGGTTCACGTCGCCGGCACGAATTGCTGGAGCACCAAGGTCAGGCCGAACAATCCCAGGAACGCCAGCGCGGTGGCCGCATTACCGCCACATACCGCCAGTAAATCCACGAGCACGATGCCGGCCAGCAAGCCGGACACACCCCGGCCGATGTTGCGCTGCACCGTCCAGAACGCGTAGCGCAGACAATACAGCATCCAAATCACCAACGCGCCGCTCAACGCCGCGCCCTGGATCAAGTACGGCCCGCGGTCCACAACCAGCGCCAATAGGATAGGGACGCCCAACAGCACACACGGCCAGTAGCGAACCGGCGTTTGGATGCTCTCCTTGCTCGCCAGGTAACTCAGACCGGCAATGTAGGAACCCAGCGCTAGCGCCGACCAAACACTCAAACCCGTGATGCCATCGTTCCCGATGGAAGCCGCCATCAACACCAGTAAGGTCCGGCACGCGGCCATAAACACCGGCGAAAAGGCAAAAATCTTGTGGATGGCATCATAGACCAGCAGAGCCAGCGCGAGCAGCACGGCGATAATGACTGTGCTCTTGTTGAACATCGCCAGGCAGATCAATCCGATGGCCAGCATGCTTAGGCCCATTTTCCAAACCGTGGTGACGTGAACTTGGCCCGAGGGAATGGGCCGTTCGCGACGATGCTGCTGGTCGAATTGCACATCGAACGCGTCGTTGAGGAAAACTCCACCTAGGTACAGCCACGTGGCGCCAAGCGTGAGCCACAGGAACTGTTCGATTTCGCCACCACCACCCAACAGCCATCCCGCCAGGCAATTCGACCAAACCGTGGGCAGGTTCGACACGCGTCCCAAGACAAGCCAGGTGCGCAGATTAGTGACTGGAGCAGAGGTTGCCATGGTCATGCCTTAGCTTAGCCGTTACTCCTTACGAATCTCGTAGCAGCCGACGTGAGGAGGCTCATGCTTTCCACGACGGAAATCAGAGCCTCCTCACGTCGGCTGCTACCGTTCAAACTCTGATAGTTGGCTTGCCGATTTCGTCCTGCCTTTGCGCCGCCGTCATCCATGCCGTTTCCAATCTCCAAATCCATCGTTCCGCAATTCAAATGGCCCCCAGTCCCCGCTCCGCCATTCGCTGCAAGGTCCAATCGTATTCGGCGGCCAGTTGGTCGATCACGCTGCGGTTCTTCATTTCCGGCGGCATGACTTCCCACGTGTAGGTTTCCATTTCCAAGTGCCGACATAATGCCGGCTCCTGTGCCAGCAAGTCCAGCAAACCCAGCAGATGATCGGCCGTGTTTTGGAACCGCGCGGTCGGCTGGCTGTGCAGCGGAATGTGAAAATGGATGCGCCACTCGATGGAAGAATCATCTTCGCCGGCAGCTTGCTCGGCTGGCAAGCGCCACGTCCAGGTCGCGATACCGCACCAGCTGGCCGTCCGCCTGACGTTCGATGACCTGGTGAAAATAGACTTCGTCGGCAAACGCCCGGAGCGCCGACTGCACTTCGGGGGTCGGTTGCACTTTGAGTGCGGAGCTGAGGTGGAGCTTGCTGATCTTGATGCCGTGTTCGCGAAAACGGTTTACCACCGCGGCCGGTTCTTCAAACTCGACCGCCAGATGGCAGGTGTCGTAATTCACGCCGAGATGCTCGTTCAACCGGTCATCGCCCGGACGATCGGCCCGCATCCGCTCGAAGAACTCGGCCGTTTCCGCGCTGGTTTCGAGCGTACACAACGGTTCCGGCTCCAATCCGAGGTGAAGCCGTTTGCCGGATTGCTGACTGAGCTTGGCGATATGTTCCACGCACTGCCACAGGTTGTCGCGCATCGCTCGCACCTGGTCTTCGCTGGTGATGAATTCCTTGAACGAGCCGGGCACCGTGCTGACGCTGCCTTCGACGCCCTCCGGCACGAGTTGCGCCAACAGATCAAAGAGCCGATTCGTAAACGCCAAACGCTCCGGAGCCGTCCAGTCGGGACGATAGACCTGTTCCTTGACGCGGGTGCCGTGAAACGTGCCGTAGGGAAAGCCGTTAATCGTGAACACGTAGCATTGGTGTTCCTCCAGCCAGCGTTGGAAGGCGGTGAGCGTTGTCGGGACGCTCAGTTCGCGCGACGCCTGATCGCTCAAGCGCAGGCCAATGGCGTACGGTTTGCCGGGGCATACCCGTTCCCGCACCGCCAGCGTGTAGCGTTGGAGCGCGTCAAAGGTCTCCGCCCAGGTTTCGCCGCGATGGATGTTCGTGCAATAGGCGAGGTGCAACCCATGCTTCAGTTTCATCGCCCCCACGTTTACCAGTCATGCCGGAAACAGGCGAGTGTGAATCTGAAAATGCCGGCCGCCGCTCCTCTCCGTCGCGGTGGATGGGATGGATAGGGTGCCGGTTCGGACGCTGCTAACCTGAATAATTGTCACCCCAGGCTTAGCACGCCGACAGCCTGTAGCCGCCGACGTGAGGAGGCGACGCGCTGGAAGTGGCCCCGGTTCCGCCTCCTGAGTTCGCTCCTTTTTTGGTGCCGAAAGTGTAGCTTATGCCGAGGACTAATCAGTAGGATCAGTGTGGTCGTATTCATAGGCGTTTGGCTGCCGCTGCACCGGGTAGGGGTGAGCGGTCGCCCGCTTTGCTCCTGCAAATCCCACCACTTCCAATGGCCGTCTGCGTTAAGCTCCCAAACAAGCTTCCGCTCGCGGCAATGCCACGTGCCAGCCATCGACGCCATCGAATTCGCCGAGGATGGAGAAATGGCGAGGGCGGCTGGCTCCTCTGTCGTGTGAGGCGTGGCACAACCGCACAGAAGCACTGCAAGGAAATACGATGCGATGCATTTCATGGCGCGTGCAAAGTGGGACCGGGTAGGCGTAGGCGGTCACCCGCCCACGCCCCCCTAAGAACCGGACTTGAAAGTTTCCCTTCATCACGGCTCAAGCCTCTCCAAGGCCACCCCGGATGCGGGGGACCCGCGTAACCAGGAGGCCGGTGACACCCAAAGGCGTCATGGACCTTCCCAATCCCACTTGGCAATACCGGTCGGCGGCCATATCGCGCCCGGCTCCTTTGGGCCGCAGCACCGAGAGGCACCAAGCGACGGGCGTCGCTCGTCCTATGCTTCTCTCGCTTGAAGGGGTTCCGCTGATTTTCTTGCCAGGAGACACCAGATCGACGTGGGCATATCCGGTCCATTACCGACCGGCCTTGGCTTGTTCGATCCTCTTCATGCTGCCTCCCCTGGGCCTGCCTTGCGGTCGGCTTGCCTGGATACTCTCCAGGCGGGAACTGGCAGCTTTTCCATGTTCCGCATTCTCCACAGGATGGGTTAGGTCCACTCTGTACACCGGCGGTGCGCCATTCGCGTCGGGCTACGTTAGACAGCCCGAACTTGACCGCTGGCCTTCTTTTGGCCGGAGCCTTAAAACAGCCTCGTATGGCTCGTTCCTCTGACGATGCTTGCGAGTGTTCACGTGGGTTGACCCTACCATCCAATTCTAGCGCCGCACCCGGATTGAGGCTCCCAGGCTGGCTACATTGTCGGGAAGGCTTCACACCCTGGACAGTAGCCTTACGGCCGCCCGCCCAACGCATGCTTCCCTGGAATACCTGCCGCGAAAGGCAGGACTGAGTCAGGTTGCCCATGCTCAGCAGTGATGAATGCGACTTCATGTCACAACCAACGCCGAGGTGAGCGAGGGCTGCCGGCAGCGCCCGCTCGACTGTGAAGAAAACGGTGGAAGAACCCGGTGCTCCCGCTGCCAGACGGGGCAGCCCTTCGCTCTACCGACTGGTTGGGCATTCTCGGTTTCATTTTGGTGCTGCGCTGGCTTCCCTCGCGAGGCGTTTGCGAATCGCCGCCAAGCTCTTCTCGTTCTCCTCGTCGGGCCACAACTCGTAAGCGCGAAGGAACTGCCTCTCCGCATTTGTAACGTCGCCCAATCCCAGATAGATGCTCCCGAGGTAGGCGTGTCCGTAATAGTAGTTGGGCTGCTTGGCGACCAACTGTTGCGCGAGGGACAGCGCAGTCTGGTAATCCAGACGGTCCATCGCGGCGCTTACCTCGCGCCAGGGACGCGCCGGCGACTGTTGCGGCGTTGTGCGCGACTCATCGTAGCGGTCTCGGTCGTGGCGAAGTATGGCCATGTAAACAACTGCCCCAGTCAAAAAAACTGCGAGGAACCATGTCTGAAGCTGTCCGATCTTCCTGAACTTCTGTAGCTCAGTCAATATGCCCGCATTGATGTTGTCGCTCCTGGCAGGTGGTGGGGACCGGAAATGCGTCCTGCTCGGGCTATCGATAGGGGGCACCCTCAGCAGCAGGCTCGAAACACGTTCCACATTCCGAGCAATGCAAGGACTCCTCTGGGTTCTCACGTCCGCAGTAGTCACACCGTTTCATATTTGCCCCTGAATGATGTTGCCCAACGCCGAGATCACCCATGAGCGGCATCCCAATACCGCTCAAATTCTAAACCGACGTGCTTGCCGCTCATTGGGTGAATCGATTGGTTCGGATTCATTTCGTCTCTTTCAGGTCAGGCTGATACTGGGTGTCGATCAAATCATAATCCCTGCGGATGCGAGACAATGGATCCTGGTCTGGGAGGATCCGTCTCGAATTGGGCAACATCTTCGCTGGGTCAGCAGGGGGCAGCGTGAGATGGAATCTCTGCGTCTGAACCTGAGTGAAGGTGAAGACTGGTCCAATTGGGGCACGCCTACTCGAAGTGGTCTGAGAAGGTACAAGCAGGCAAAAGCAAAGCACGAATCCCCCACAAAATCCGGCTAGTCCCCAAAGTATATGTTTTGATCTGGCATTCATAAAATGCGGGCGACGGATGCTTTTGTTTCCGAACAACCAAGCTCACCGATCCGCGCCGGGCGGGACGGTCGAGCGTGAAAGAAACGATGGAAAAACCAACTGAGCAACGAGCGGAGGATCGGGGCGCGGATTCGTGTGCAGCGCTTGGTTCGGCGTTTGATGAGATAGCTGTGGACGCTGCTCTAAGACGGATAAGGGCAACCCAAAACGTCGAAGACCAGACCGGTCGCTACAAATACCCAGACTGCGCAGATGTGCTGGCCGCAGAAGTCGAACGCCTGCGATCTGTCTCCGAAAAGCAGCAGTGGCGGATAACCAGCCTACAACAAGACATGCGCACGATAATGGACGTTACTCGATGGGAACACCAAGCGCACCAGATCGCCAAGCGCGCTCTGACGCCGAACAACCAAGCTGAGCGATGAGTGCCCCATCCCAAACTCCCGAACTGCCAATCAGCGTGGCGGGGCACTCATTCGCTCCAGCGCCTGGTTCGGCGTTCAGGTGTGTGATGGCCGACCCGCCGTGGCAACTGACGATGCGCGGCAAACGCAAGCGCGCCAAAGAGCCAAACCTGCCGGAATCGCTACCGTATACGACGATGACTCTGGACGAAATCTGCGCTCTGCCAGTCGGTGAACTCTGTGCTGATGACTGCCACTTGTGGCTGTGGACTACCAACCAACACCTGAGAGACGGCTTTCGGGTAATGGAGGCGTGGGGCTTCCGGTATCTCGCGCCCGTCCACTGGATAAAACCGAGCGGCGTCGGCAACTGGTTCGTCCACCGCACGCAGACAATACTGATGGGATACAAGACCCGATGCCGCTTCGAGCGCGCCCGCTACCGGCCAAACATCGTGACGACTGGCGACCCGAAGCGGCACAGCGAGAAGCCGGAGGAAACATACGCGCTCATCGAATCTGTGAGCAGCGAGCCACGGCTGGAAATGTTCGCACGCCGGAAGCGTCCCGGCTGGCAGTCCTGGGGCAACGAAGTCACCAGCGACGTGATACTGACGCCGAACGTGGAGGTCACCGACCGGCAGAAAACCAGAAAGGAAACGGATGCCAAACAAACATGAAACTGACACGCAGGCAGCCGGTTCGCGTGAACCGATTGGTTCGGTGATCCCGGCCCCGTGGGGTGGCATGGAATGGAAACATGCCTTGATGGCTCGAAACCTAATGTCATCCCGAAAATGGATATGCCGGACCGAGTGGGGGCGTGAATTTGTTATTGCGTTCAAAGAACCGGGTCCAATTGCGCTACTCTGCATTGAGGATCGGCTGTGGCCAGTTAAGCCGTATTCACCGAACGTCCCGGATCACCGACCGCCGCCGGAAACGGGCGCTGGCAGCGAATCCAGCGTCCAAAGTATGCGGTGCGTCCTAACCGAAGTGCGGGGCGGCGGTTCGAGTGAATCCGATTGTTAGCCGTCATCGTTCTAAAAGTGGTAAATCCTTCCGCGCATCTCTAACGTAATCCTCCAACGTGGTCACTCGCTTGATGTAGTCAGGATCACTAAGCATACCCTTCAAAGATGCCAGCATCCGCAAGGACCAATCACATCGAACCAACTCCTCTCGGTGTGACTCTGAATACTTGATAATTACGCGAGCAAGAACAGACATCCTCTCAAGGTCCTGTTTGTCTGCTGTCTCGTTGAGCTTCCGCAATTCCGTCAGGCTCGACTCAAGACTCATGATGCCGTGGGCGCGCAATTCGTCTGGGGTGTCCTTGTAACCGGGCTTGTCCATGACCTTATCCGCCGCTTTCATAGTAGTCACAGCGTCCACCGCAGAAGCGTAATAGCTCTGATAAAGTGCTCGACGACACTGGGAATGTCTCTGGCACCCTTGGCAAAGCAGCAACAGCGTAAGAAATGTGACTGATAATCTCATGGCGGCCACGGCTAACTATAATTATGCGGAACTGAGTTCCGCATATCATGGGTTACACCCAGGCAGAATGACCGGATTTGTGGCCTCGGAGTTCCGCTTTTCATGGAGCCATTCCCAAGCCTCTCCGCCGGTCCTAATGGTGGTTTCCGCCACATATCGGCCATGTTAATCCCCTCACCTCCAATGTCAAGCAAAACCTAATAGTGCCTTGATTTGCAGGACTTTTGAACCATCCTCCGTGCTGACCCGAGCGCTGATCTCCGGGGGATGAGTCGGTGAATGCTCCCCGCCAGCGGCCATACTTGGGGCTCGACTCCTGGCGACCCGGGCCGGTAATATGCCGAACCCAGATGAGGCCACCAAAAGCCGAACTGCCCCGACGCTGGTGGGCACGCTTCGCCTGCAAGTCAGAACCATCAATTCTTCCTGGCCGAACAGCTTAAAGGAAGTTGGGGCGAAATCGGTGGGAGGGTTTATAGCTGACCGCGAGCAGTGACCCACCGGAAAATGGAAATTACAGCCCAAGGCAACGAAATCGCCGGGCGGTGAGAAATTTGAACATACCGGTCGTTCAATAGCCTCGATGGGGGGCAGAACGGAGTCTGAATTTTTCCTTGGAAAGTGTGGGCTTACGGAGCCTCCTGGCGTTGGCTAACGTGCAATCACGCTGCCAAAGCAACCCAATCGTCATGAAGTTTTCGCCGTTTGCTGGCTGCCTGGTTGGAAGTCTGGCCGTGCTGGCAGGCTCCGCCGGCGCTGCCCAAGGCCCGGGCTCAACTATCTGGGGCCAAGTCGTCCTCAAACAGCCCTTTGACAAAGCACCGTTCCGCCCGGTGGCGATTCCGGATTGGGTTGGGGATACCGTGGGGGTCGGTTACACGCTCTCCGGGCAAAGCACCGAACAACGCGCCCGGGCGGCGGCGGCGGGAGTGTCGATCAGCGAATTGATCTTTGTGGATCCGTTGTTCGTGTATTACGACAGTGACTTGTTGCACCAGCGCAGTCCGCACGTGCCGCCGGACCGGTTAACCAACGATATTGCTGAATACAAACGGCTCGGCATCCGCATTTTGGCGGTATATCCGCCGTGTTTGCAGGGCGAGGTTTATGCCCAGCATCCCGATTGGCGACGGATTCCCACGAACACACGGGACATCCCGCAAGTGGATCTGGCTCGTTATCCCCACGGTGGCATGCTGTGTGTGCTCGGGCCGTACGGGGATTTCTTCATCGAGGTACTGGCCGAGATTGCCAATCGGTTTCCGGTCGTTGACGCCTTCAGTTTCGACGGTCTGCACTACGGCGGGGTGTGTTATTGCGCGCATTGCCGCGACGCGTTCCGCCAGGAAACGGGCGGGGAAATTCCGGACGTCAACCTGGATGATCCGAAATTCCGCCGGTATCAGCATTGGGCCGACCGGAGGATGGAGAATCTCGTGCAACGGATGCAGACGCGACTGAAAGGTATCAAGCCGACTCTGGCGCTGGTGACCTGGAGCACGAATGCCGGGCGCTTTGGTCATTTGCGCGACATCCCCCGGAACATGCCGGCGCGGATGAACCTGTTGCTCGACGCGCCCGATCAGGAGTTCTGGCTCGACGAGAGCAACCGCGGCACCACGATCCTGCCCGCCTTCGCCAACGCGTATATCTGGGCGGTGAGCAATCATCGGGTGGCCTTCAGCGAACCCTACCTGATGTCGCACGGCAATCCGTACGGCAAGGACAGCTTTCCCGCGCACGAAATCGAGCGGCGCATGCTCCTGGCCATTACGCATGGAGCCGGCTGCAGCATCGCGGTCGGGCAACCGCCGAATCTCCAACCGGCGATCGATCATTGCCTGGCCGAAGTGCAGCGGCGCAAACCCTGGTTGACGCACAAGTCACCCGAGCCCTGGGCGGCGCTGGTGATGAGCGACAACACGCGCAACTTCTACGGCCGCAGCCCGGGACAGGTCGAGGAACGTTACCTGGCTAATGTGCTGGGCTTCTTTCGGGCGGCGTTGGAAGCGCACTTGCCATTGACCATCATCAATGATTGGAACCTGACCACGAATGACCTGGCTCCCTTCAAAGTGCTGGTGTTGCCCAACACCGCCTGTTTGGACGAAGCGCAGGTGGCGGCGATTGAGAATTTCGTGGCGCGCGGCGGCGGATTGGTGGGGAGTGTCGATGTATCGTTGGCCGATGAGTTTGGCGATCCGCGGTCGGTGCCGGCATTGGCCCGCGTCTTTGGCGTGAAGGTATTGGGCGCGCCGCGCACGGGGCCGGCGAACCGCCAACTCGACGTCAATTTTGCGAAGGCCCTTGACGCGAGCTATTGGGAAAAGCGCCAAGGGATCTGGGATTTTCAACGGGCGCCCGGCAGCTTTCTCGATTCGCCGCGGATGGAGGAATACTTGGGCAACGATCCGGTCACGTTCAAAGGCCAGGCGATCCACGTGGCGCCCCTCGGTTCGGAAGCCTCGGCGATTGGCCGGTTGCGTCCCAAGCCGGGCATTGCCGGGGAAACCATTCCCGCGATTGTCACGAACACCTACGGGCGGGGGCGGACTGTTTTCCTGGCTGCCGGTTTTGATTCGGCGTACTACCTCTACCCGTATCCGTATCAACGGCTGATTCTCGAACAAGCCGTCACCTGGGCTGCCGCCACGCCGCCGCCGGTGGTGGTTACGGCACCAATGTGCGTGCAGGCGGTCACGATGCGCCAGCGCTGGCGGGGCGAACGTTTGGTGGTGCATTTGTTCAACGATGTGAATACCACCGCCAACCATGCGTTCCCGGTCGATGATGTGCCGTTGCGCGAGGAAACTTTGCCGATTTATGACATCAAGGTGACGTTCCACGGGTATGATCTGTCCCGCGTCCACCTTGAGCCGGAAGGCCTGGAATTGGTTCTCCACCGAACCGCGAACGCGGTGGAAGTGGTGGTTCCCCGCCTGGATATTCACAGCATGGTCGTGGCCGAGTTGCGATAATCGTGTCCGCCGCTTCCGGAACGACTCCGGAGGCGCAGGTGGCGATTCCAGAACTTTCTTTGAAAGGATTCCTCCGATTTTCTTAATTATAGGATAGAGGCATCCAAGCCTCCCCGTGAATGCGGGATGACCGCCCGATAACGGAGGTCAGGCCTCGGGCCGCGCGAAATTGTGGGTCGTGCGGCCCGCCTGATGCGCTCTTGCACACAAGAGCGGGTGGTTGCGAGTCACCGTGCCCCGGGATAAGTCCCCGGGGCCGGTGCCGCCCTCGCTGGCGCCGATCAGGCAACGCAAAATGAAAAGGAGAACCACCCCATTCAGAATCACAAAGTCATTACTGATGAGCCGGCAGCGCCGAGAGGAAAGCACGGCAAGCGCGAAGGGATCAGGCCCAAAGAAAGTTGGTGCGAAATTGGAGGGAAGGTTTAAGCTGACCGCGAGCTTATGGAAATACAAGTTGCCGTTTTGTGCGATGCCGCCACCGATTATGGTGGGAAACTGAATTTGCTGGGCGCGTTTGACACCATCCACGCGGCCCGGATGCCCGCGGTGCATCCGCAATGCTCGATTGCCTTGCGGATGAGCTTCAACAAGATCGAGGAAGGCAATCACCGGATTCGCATCAATTTCGTCGATGAAGATGGCAAGTCGGTGCTCAAGGCCCGCGACGCGGAAGGCCAACCAGTGTTCAAGCCCATCGAGTTGACTCTGCCGGTCACGGTTCCCGACGACACCATCTTTGTCTCGCGCAATTTGGTGGTGAACATGCAGAACATCCAGTTTGAAAAACCGGGTTTGTACGCAGTGGACCTTGCCATGGACGGCCGACAGGAAGGCAGCATTCCGCTGCTGGTCAAGCACGTCGAACCCAAACAAGCGCCGGCTTAATTATCGTTGGCCCTATGGCGTTCAGCGAGTTTCCCCAACAACAGGACGTCGTGCAACTGTTGCAGCGCAGCCTCGAACGCGGGCGGTTGGGCCACGCTTATTTATTCAACGGCGCCGACCCGACCGAATTGGAAGGCATGGCCCGCACGCTGGCCAAGACATTGAATTGCGAGCGGCCGCCCCGGCGCACGGCGAGCGGCTTGGCGCTGGATTGCTGCGATGAATGCCTGAACTGCCGCAAGATCAACGGCGCCAACCATCCGGATGTGATCTGGGTGCGGCCGGAATCCAAGCTACGGGTGATCCTCATCGGCCAGATTCGTGAGCTGTTGCAGGCGGTCAATCTGAAGCCTACGCAGGCGCGGTTCAAAATCGCCATCATCGTGGACGCCGACCGGCTGCAAATCCAGGCGGCCAACGCCTTTCTGAAAACGCTCGAGGAGCCGCCGGCGGATTCGATTCTCATTCTGCTCACCACTGATCCGCAACGGATTTTGGAAACCATTCTCTCGCGCTGTCTGCGGCTGAATTTTTCCGGCGAAGGCACCCATTTGCAGGATCCCGCCACGGTGCAATGGCTGGGGCAGTTTGCCACGATGGCCGGCGCGCCGCAGAAAAGCCTGTTGGTGCGTTATAAGTTGCTGGCGGTGTTACTGGCGAAGCTCAACGAATTGAAATCCGGCATCAGCGACTGGCTCACCAAACAATCGCCGCTCGAGCAATACGAGGACGTGGAATCGGACCTCAAGGATAAATGGGAACACGAGTTGTCCGCCGCCATCGAGTCCGAATACCGGCGGCAGCGCGCCGACGTGCTCAAGGGCGTGGAATGGTGGCTGCGCGATGTCTGGCTGGAAACGCAGCAACTCGGGCAGGACTTGTTGATGTACCCGCAACTGGCGGATCGTTCGCAGGCCGTCGCGCAACGGATCGACGCCCGGGCTGCCATGGAAAACCTGCACTTGCTGGAACGACTGCAACGGTTGCTCACCTCGAATATTCAGGAAGCGCTGGCGCTCGAAGTGGCGCTGCTGAAACTCAAGTTGTAAAACCAGCCACGTGAAACTCAAAGGGCCAAGCGGATCACCGGAATCAGGGCCTCCGAAGCGATCCAAGTCCGCCAAGGCCAGCGCCAAGACGCAGGGTGAAAAGTCATCCGAACAGGGAGGCGCTGGGTTTGGAGTCCCGTCTTCAGACGGTACCGCGCCCCGACCGCCTAAAGGCGGAACTCTGCGCCGGAGTGCCCAACCAAGTTCTGGCCCAATCCCATCCGCATCCAGACCTGCTCTCGGGGAGATTCTGTTCGTCGGCGGCGTGGGTTTGTGGCTGGCGCTGACGCTGATCAAATTCGGCAATCCGGTCATCCTCGAAGGCAAGATCGAAGCGCCCACCAATTGGGCCGAACTTGTGGTATCCACCTGGCCGCCGGACTGGGGCTATTGGCTACTGGGCGGCGTCGTGCTGGGGGGCATCGGCTTCTGGCGCTGGCGCACCATGGCGCCCAAGTGGTTGGTCGTCCTGCCGCTGGTCTGGTTCATTTGGGAAGTGTTCGCCGGCATCCAAACCGTCAATCCTACCTTGACCAAGCCGGTCCTGACCCATTTTGCCTCGTGTGCGGTCGTCTTTTATCTCGGCCTGTTCGCGCTAAGTTCGGTGAACCGGCTGCGTTTGCTTTGGATCGGGCTCCTGGGTGGATTCCTCGTGGTGCTGATTGTGGGTTGGAACCAGCACTTTGGCGGTCTGGAGGAAACACGACGCTATTTTTACGAACTGCCCAATTGGCAGGAGTTCCCACCCGAGTTCATCAAGAAACTCAGCAGCAATCGAATCTATGCCACACTGTTTTACCCCAACACCCTGGCCGGGGTGATCATTCTGTTGCTGCCCATTTTTCTAACGGCAGTCTGGCAGGTTCCCGAGACGCGCTGGGGCAAGGGGATCGCAGCGGGCGCGCTGGCGGTTGGCAGTCTGGCGTGCCTGTATTGGTCCGGTTCGAAAGCGGGTTGGCTGATCATGTTGGGACTGGCCGTGGTGGCGTTATTGCATTGGCCGCTGCCCCGGCGACTCAAGCTCGGCATCGCCAGCGTCGTCGTCGTAGCGGGATTGGCCGGCTTCATGGCAGTGTATGCGGGGTACTTTTCCCGGGGCGCAACCAGCGTTTCGGCCCGGCTCGATTACTGGAAGGCCGGTTGGAGGTTGATGTTGGAAAAGCCGGCGTTGGGCTGGGGCCCCGGCACGTTCCAGGTCGGTTATGCGCGGCTGAAAGCGCCGGAATCCGAAATGGCGCGTCTGGCCCATAACGATTACCTCGAACAAGGCGCCGATGCGGGCGTGCCGGGTTTCTTGCTGTATGCGGTGTTCATCGCCGGCGCAATGACTTGGCTTCATCGTGGTTGCCAGAATGATCCCTTGCGGCTGGCGGTCTGGCTGGGGCTCTTGGGGCTGGCGACTCAAGGCCTGGTGGAGTTTGGCCTCTACATTCCGGCCATCGCCTGGCCGCAATTCCTGCTGACGGGCTGGCTTATCGGCAGCGCCCGCCCAAAGACTCCGCACTCACCGTAACCACGGAAATTGCGTCGTCGATTCACATCTTTCCAAGATCCATGCGCGTGAAGAATTCCAACACCATTTGTTGATCGCACCCGTTTGCCGAGGCCGGATCAGCGGTTTTGGAGTGGTCAACTCCATTTTGGCAATGCGGGATTCCGTTAACATTAACGACCTAAAATAAGTCTCTGGTTACCGCGGTTTAGCCACTTTTAACAGTGGTTTCCTGATCAAGAGATTGGCCTGTTTTTTACTGCTTGACGCTCTGAAACGGCTTCCTTAACCTCACCGCCAATTGAATTTGTGAGCAGTGTCTGTTTCCGGTCACTGCTTTTTTGCTTAATGAACACAATTGATCTAACAACTGGTTTTTCCGAGTGGATAGCAGGAGGCGTTTCGTGGACTTAAAGGATATCCGAGCCATCATCGATTTGATGAAGAAGAACTCGATCTCTGAATTCGAGTTGGAACGTCAGGATTTCAAAATTCGGCTCAAGCGCGGCGGAGCAACGGTGGGACAAATTGACGAAAACGGCTATTCGCCGGCTATCGTTAGCGTTCCCGTGGCTCAAGTTGCCCAAAACGCCGCGACGCCGCCCCCTCCAGCGCAACCAGCGCCCACCGGCGAATTGGAGATCAAGTCGCCCATGATCGGCACCTTCTACCGCGCGCCCTCCCCGGAATCGGCGCCTTACGTTGAGGTGGGCACCGAGGTCAATGCCGAAACCGTGGTCTGCATCATCGAGGCCATGAAGGTGATGAATGAAATCAAGGCCGAAGCGCGAAGGTGGTCATCACCCAGGTTCTGGTCGAAAACGCCAAGCCGGTCGAGTTCGGCCAGCCGATGTTCAAGATTCGGCCGTCTGTGACCCCGCGTCCCGGCTTTGCCAATTGGCCAGAGTTATACTGCTTAATTCGCCCTACGCTCACGCTCAGCATGTTCGAAAAAATTCTAGTCGCCAATCGCGGCGAAATCGCCGTCCGCGTCATCCGCGCCTGCAAGGAACTGAACATCCGCACCGTGGCGATCTATTCGGAAGCGGACGCCAATTCGATGCACGTGCAGATGGCCGACGAAGCGATCTGCATCGGCAAAGGCCGCCGCCAGCGAAAGCTATCTGCGCATTGATCGCATCGTCAGCGCGGCGGAGATCACCGACGTGGACGCCATCCATCCCGGCTACGGGTTCCTGGCGGAGAACGCCCATTTCGCGGACGTGTGCGAAAGCTGCAACATCCGCTTCATCGGCCCCAGTTCCCGCGCGATGAACGCGCTGGAGGACAAGGCCGTCAGCCGCGCGCTGGCCAAGAAGGCCGGCGTGCCCACGCCCCCCGGCTCCGATGGGGTGGTGGAGAACGAGCAGGACGCGCTGCGCGGTCGCCAAACGCATCGGCTACCCGGTGATGATCAAGGCCGTCGCCGGCGGCGGCGGCCGGGGCATGCGCGTCGCCCACAACGACATTTCGCTGGTCAAGGGCTACCACACCGCGCGCACCGAAGCGGAGAAGGCGTTTGGCAATTCGGGCGTTTACATCGAGAAATTCATCGAGAATCCCGCACCACATCGAGTTCCAGATTCTGGGGGACAACAAGGGCCACATCATTCACTTGGGCGAACGCGATTGCTCCATCCAGCGCCGCAACCAGAAGGTCGTCGAAGAAACGCCCTTCGCCGCTGTTCGAAACCGAAGTTCAAGAGACTTGCGCGAGAAGATGGGCAGGGCGGCCATCAAGATTGCCGAAGCGGCCCAACTACACCAACGCCGGCACCGTCGAGTTCATCGTGGATGAACAAGGGCAATTTCTATTTCCTCGAAGTCAACAAGCGCATCCAGGTGGAGCACCCGATCACCGAGGAGGTCACCGGCATGGATCTGGTTGCGCTACCAAATCATGCATCGCCATGGGCGAGCCGCTGCAAGCTCTCCGCAAAGCGAATCCGCGTTCAAGGGCCACGCCATCGAATGCCGCATCAATGCCGAAGATCCCTTCGACGAGTTTCGTCCCAGCCCGGGCCGCATCGAGATGTATTACCAGCCCGGCGGCCGCGGCGTGCGGGTGGACAGCCATGCCTATGCCGGCTACACCATCCCGCCCGTCCTACGATTCGATGATCGGCAAGCTCATCACCACCGGCCGAGATCGCCGCGAAGCCATGGACCGGATGAGCCGCGCGCTGGGCGAATACATGATCACCGGCGTCAAGACCACGATCTCCTTCCAGCAGGCCATCCTGCAGGATCCCAATTTCCGGCGCGGGGTTTATTCGACCAACTTTGTCGAGCAACTGCTCTCCGGCGCCCGGCGCGAGCTGATCGAAAAGGATGTTTAGAGTGGCGGTAAAATCCGAAAACCGAGGGCCGTCAGCCGAGAGACCTTCGAAAACTGAAGACCGAAAACAGATTCGGTTTCGAACCATTGCCAGGCAAACCTCAAACGGGCTGACATACTTCGGATTTCGGCCTTCGGGCTTTTCTCGGACCTCGGGTTTCGGGTTTCGGATTTCGGCTTCGCCCTCGTTCTGCCAAGCGTGAAGTCTTTATCCGATTGCCTCCTCTACACGTTTGTCGATACCGCGTATCTGCACGGACGCGATCCGGTCGAGGTTGCCCGGCAACTCTGCGACGGCGGCGCTGATCTGGTGCAATTGCGCGCGAAAACTTCATCCGAGTCGGAGATCCGGCAATTGGCCGAAGCCCTCCTGCCGATCACCGACCAAGCCGGCGTCGGCTTGGTCATCAACGATTTTCCCAAGATAGCGCTGCAAATCGGCGCGCCCGTTTGCCATCTCGGCCAGGAGGATTTCTTTCAAGCGGGCTACCGAATGGCTGCGCAAGTGACCGGTTGCCCGCCCGAAATGCGTTTGGGTTTGAGTACGCACGCCCCGGAACAAGCTCTGCGCGCGTTGCGGGCGGCACCGGATTACCTGGCCATCGGTCCCGTGTTCGCCACCCCCACCAAACCCACGGCCCAGCCCGTCACCTTGGACTACGTTCGCTGGGCGGACGCTAACGTAACGCTCCCCTGGTTCGCCATCGGCGGCCTGAACCTCGATAACCTCGATGCAGTGTTGGCTGCCGGAGCGCGGCGGGTGTGCGCGGTGTCGGCCATTTTGAACGCCCCGGATGTCACTGCGGCTTGTCAGCAGTGGAAGGAACGTTTAATGTCCGCAGCTCGAAGTTGAATACGAAAGCGAACACGAAACCAAACAACCATCCGTCAGAACCTGCATGAGCGTATTGATCGTCGGCTCGACCGCCCTGGATTCCATCAAAACCCCCGCGTCCGAAAACCCCCGCCTGCTGGGCGGCTCCGCCAGTTACGCGGCGGTGGCGGCCAGCTTCTTTTCCCCGGTGCAAATGGTGGGCGTCGTCGGGACAGACTTTCCGAAGAAATACCTCCAACTGTATCGGCGGCATCAAATCGACTTGGAAGGGCTCCAGATCAAGGAGGGCCAGACGTTCCATTGGTCGGGCGAATACGAACTCAACCTGGACCACCGGCGAACGCTGCTGACTGAACTCGGCGTGTTTGAAACCTTTTCGCCCGTGCTGCCGGCCGCCTATACCAAGACGCCTTTCGTGCTCCTGGCGAATATCGCACCCTCGCTCCAGATGCACGTGCTGGACCAAGCCACCCGGCCACGGTTGGTGGCGGCCGATACGATGGACCTCTGGTTGAACATCGCCCTGAAGGAGTTGCTTGCTCTATTGAAACGGATCGATTTGTTTGTGCTGAACGAAAGCGAAGCCCACCAATTGACCGAGCAAACGAACCTGTTCCGCGCCGCGCGCGCCATTCACAAGCTGGGCCCCAAATATCTCATCATCAAAAAAGGGCAGCATGGTTCACTGCTCTCGGCACCGCATGGTATGTTCCTGGCACCAGCCTACCCGTTGGATAAAGTCGTCGATCCCACTGGAGCCGGCGACTCGTTTGTCGGTGGTCTGATGGGGTACCTGTCCCAAACAAAGGGCGCGATCGAGAAGAACCTGCGCCGCGCAATGATCCACGGCAGCGTGGTGGCCTCGTTCTGTTGCGAAGGATTTGGTCTCACCGGCCTGACGCGCGCCACACGGCCTCGCATCAATAAACGAGTAAAGGAATTGGAGCGGCTGACACGATTCTAACCGAAAAACCTCTCCCCACCACTTGCAGGGCCAACAGCCAGTAGCCGCCGACGTGAGGAGGCGGACTGTATGTATCTGGCCGTATTTCTCCTCCGCACGTCGTCGGCTACGGCAAGCGTAAACTTCCGGTCTAAACCTCGATAACGAGCCCCGGTTTGAAGCCGGTGTGCCGTTGCTCCGGATACCCGCGCTGGTTGCTGATCACCCGCGTGCCGTTCAGTTCGTAATGGACCGAACGATGGGTGTGCCCATGCACCCATAGCGCCGCTTTGTCTTCGCCCATCAACGATTCCAAATTGCTCGCATACGCTGCCGATAGCGGATCGCCGCGAAATAACGGATCAATTGATTTGAGACACGGTGCGTGGTGCGTCACCACCACCGTCGCGCCGGCAAACGGTTTGGCCAGGGCGCTTTCGAGCCACGCCCGGCTGGCCTCGTGCAATCCCCGCGTGATGGCCGGCCGCAGTTTTCCATCGGTTCTCGCTGTTGCGAATCACCCGATAATCATTCATCGAAGCCGCCGCCATGAGCGTGGCTTCCGTTCGCTTTTCTTCGCCAAACAAGGCAAAGTCCGTCCACAAGGTGCAGCCCAGAAAACGGACGCTTGCGAGCACCACTTCCCGGTTGTCCAGGAAATGCACCTGGGAACCCTCGGCTTCCTGCTTCAAGGCTTCGGTGAGCTCGGGCAGCGCCTGGCCGTAGTATTCGTGGTTACCGGCAACATACACTACCGGCCGCTCGGGGAACTTCGATTGGGCGACTTTGAGCCCGGTCAATCCCGGCGCAATATCGCCCGCCAGCACAATCACATCCGCGTCGGTTTCTCCTACGTCGGCCGGACCAAATTCAAGGTGCAGGTCGCTCAGGATTTGGAGTTTGACGCCCACGGTGGAAAGCGGTTCAGTGGTTGCGCACGGACAACGAATCGTTCAGGGCAATTCTTCAATCCGCAAATCCTGGTAGGCCGCTTCCGCCGGACCACCCCCGTGGATTTGCAGACCAATCAGTCCATACTGTGGGATCTGTGGGTCGGCTTCGGTGTAATCGATCATCGGCACGCCGTTGATCGCCGTGCGGATGCGTTGGCCCTCGCATCGGATTTCGTAGGCATTCCAGTCGTTGGGTTTGAGGGCCTTGGTGACGGCTTCGTCGCTGGGTTTGGCGAGAATCCGGTTGCGGCGCGACTCATCGTAGAGCGCTCCCCAATAACCGTCGCCCATGTCGCATTGGTAACCGCTCATTTCGTTGGGCGGATTCTTCAGTGGTTGACTGCGCACCTGCACGCCGCCATTGATGAAGCCGCCAGTGCCGACCAGCTTGAATTTCAGTCGCAGGATGAAATTTGTGTAGCTCCGGCGGGTGCGGAGAAATTCGTTGCGCGGCACCGTGGTTTTGCGAGAGCCGCCCACAAAAGCCCCGTGCTCGAGGCGCCACGTTCGGTTGGTGTCGCCGGTCCAACCAGCGTAGGTCTTGCCGTCGGACAAAGGAACGGAAGCTGCCTCCAAACAAGCAGGCATCGATAAAGCCGCCATGACCATGATGAGCCAAAGATGCGTGAATCTCATGGACGCAAGGTAGGGCGGCTGCCCGACGAATGTCGAGGAAAAGGAGCGGGAAGATCTGCAAATCTGCGGGTTCCAGGGCCAATGGTGATGATCATTTTCACCCGACCCATGCCCCCTCGTAGCGGCGTATGGGCAGAACGCCGCAATATTGGCAACGAGGGTTTGTGGCGATCTACGGAGACCCCGCTCCGCCCAGAGGAATTCGCAAGAGCCACTCCGTCACGATCACGCCCAACGTCGTGCCAATCACGTAACCCCAGATACCTACCAGCAACGCCGGCAACACCAGGCGCCGCCAGCCCGCCGCGATGGCCATCGCAGCAGCCGAAGGCGGTCCCCCAAGCGTAGCGTTCACGCAAAGCAACAGTTCCTCGAGATTCAGGCGAAGCAGTTTCCCCCCCACCAACGTCACGGCCAGATTGGTGACCGCCATGATGGCGCAGAACCCGAAGAACATCGGAACATTCCGCAACACGGCCAGGAGGTCGGCCGGCAAACCAATCACGAACAAAAACAAATACAACAGGTAACTTCCCAGTTCTTCGGGGCCGTTGATGGCGGCGAACGGTCGCTGGAACAACGTCGCGGCGGCCAGCGACAACGCGGTGATGAGCACAAACGGATTGGTGACCAACACGCGCACCATTTGCAGCGCCAGCCCGGCGTCCGGCCCGAGTGTAAAACCATGTTCCACCGCCCGCCCGATTCCTTGTGCCGCCGCGACCACCACCAAAGCGATGCCCAATGACTTGGCAATATCCAACAGGGAAATCCCTTTGCGTTGCCAGTGTTCCGCGGCCAGATTTTGCGCGCCGGCGGTGTCCGCTTCGCGGGTATGCGGATGCGGATAATGGCGGCGGAACCAGGCACTGCCGGCCAGCGTAAGCAGTACCACAAACATGCCCGCCATGATAAAGTTATCGGCCACCAACAACGGATTCGTCACCAACTCGCTGACGTGATACGACTCCTTGACCGCGAAGAAATTGATCGCCCCGCCGGTATAGCTGCCGGTCATGATGCCCGCCGCGTGTTCGACATTCGGCACCCGGCCGTGCAACAGAAACGTGGCCAGCAAGGCGCCCAGGATTGTCCCCACCGCGCTCAGATGAAACGCCACAAACATCCAGCGGGTTTCCTTCACGATGCGTCGCGCATCCGCTCGGAACAACAGCAATGGGATGGCCAACGGCACCAAATACTGGCCAACGAAGTCGTACGCCGGCGAAACCGACGGCATGAGGTGCAGATTTGACAAGGTCATGGCCATCAGCAACGCCAATACCGGCCCACTGAGTTTGGCGGCCCACCGCCACGTCTGTTCCATCCAAATCGACAACCCGGTGCCGGCCAACATGACGGCCCACAACGTCCAGTAGTCGTCCGGGTGAATAAATGAACTCATGTGCCTAGGTTGAACGGAGCACGGGTGACCTCCGAAAGCCGCGAACCGTTGGGAGTGCGTGGAGCTTGCTCCCGCTGTCGCGTTTCGCTGGACGCGCAAAGCAAGAAAGCAACGCGTGCAGATTCTGGAGGCCTCGTCCCAGTCGAAAGCGCCGGCAAGCCGGACGCACTCCCAACGCTGGCGCGACGGTCGAACGGGCACCGGCCCTGGCGAAGCGCATGGAGTTTGCCTAACGTGGAGTTCTCCATAGCTCCCGGCGCCGGAGGGTTACAATATGCGGATTCCGTTTCCATTCTCCTCCGGGAAGACCGCCCGGCCCCGCTCCAACCGGACTCCGCTGGCGATGTCCTGCGCAATCAACACGGCTCCGTCCATGTCCACGTAATCGAGCAACGGCAGCAGTTGCGCAATGGCCGAGATGCCGACGCTGGATTCGGTCATGCAACCGACCATCGCCTGGAGGCCGAGTTGGCGGGCGTGTTGCACCATGCGCCGGGCGGGCGTCATGCCGCCGGCTTTGACCAGCTTCACGTTCACGCCGTGGAAATGGCCGACGCACCGCGCCACGTCTTCTTCGACCAGGCAGCTTTCATCCGCGATGATCGGCAACGCCGAGTTGGCCAACACGCGTTTCAATCCATCCCAGTCCCCGGCCGGCAGCGGTTGTTCGATAAACTCGACGCCCAGCGTTTTCAACTCGCGCGCATTGCTAACGGTTTGGTCCGCGGTCCAGGCACAATTGGCGTCCACGCGGAACGTTGCCGTCGTGTGCCGCCGCAACTCACGCACAATTGCCAAATCGTCCGGTGTGCCGAGCTTGATCTTGTAGATGGGCCAGCCGTCGAATTCCTTCATTTTGGCGACCATTTTGTCCACCGTATCCATGCCGATCGTGTAATCGCTGAGCGGCAGGTTTTCGAGGGACAGCCCCCACAGCCGATGCACGGGTTGGCCCAGGCGTTTGCCCCACAAATCATGTGCGGCCTCGTCCAACGCACACAACGCAAAGCGATCGTGTCCGAGCACGGGCAACATCCGTTCCCAAAACGCTCCGGGTTCATCAAGGGTTTCCGCCTCAATCCGACTACGGGCGGCCTCGAAGGATTGGCGCATCGAGGCCACCGTGATTCCATAGTAAGTGGCGGAGGTGCCTTCGCCGTAACCGCTCCAATCGCCGTCGCGGAGTTCGACCAATAGGTTTTCCTGAACCGCCGTCGAACCGTGGGCAATGGTAAAGACGTGCCGCAGCGGCAGGGGAATATCGCGGAGAATCAATTGCATGGTTCGGAAAAGCTTAGCGGCGCTTGAGGATCATGTTGGCAAAATTGATGGCCAGCGGTTTGCCGCGGACATTGGTCAGGAACACCAATTCCTCGTCCGCATACATGCCTTCCGGCAGGGCAAATACATTCCGATTCACCGGCGTGAGACGATAATCGACCATGTTCTCGGTCATCGCGTAGAGATGGCCATGCCGGACGCTGATGACGACGGGGATGATGGAATTCCCATAACTGCCGCAAAAAGCCTTCCAGGCTTCGGGGACTTCGGCAACATGAGCGGCCACGCGCGTGAACTTCTGTCCCATCGTGAAACTGCGGATGCGCCCATCGGAATCACGTTCGAAGCTGACCGGCGTGTCGTCCTCCAATCGTCCATTGGCGACAAAATTAGTAGTCCCCACCGCAACGAGGCGCACCGGTTGACCGGAGACATTGGCGCGCAGTTCTCCATCGGCGACCTCAAGATGTGCCCAAAAACTTTCCGATTCATAGTCACCGGTGAACGCGGCCAACTCGTTCGCCGACACGGTGAAGGGCGCCAGCTCAGCCGGCGGTTTCTCACCGAGCTTGGTTTCCAACAGCAGCGACATGGCTTCGAGTGTCAGTTTGCGCACCGGCCCAGTCACAATGTCTTCGTTGGCCAATACCACTACGCCGAGTTTTGATTCCGGCAGGAAGAGAACCATCGAGGTAAATCCAAAGACGGCCCCCAGATGTTGAATGGTTTTGTGCGCGCGAAATTTGCCGGCGAAAAAGCCCATGCCAAACCCAGTGTCCGTGTTCACCAATTGCGGAGTGAACATCTGCGCGAATGAGGCCGCGGAAACAATCTGCCGTTCACCGGCGCGCCCGTTCGCCGCCAGCATGGAAAGAAAACGCGCGAGATCTTCCGCCGTAGTGAACAGGTTGCCGGCGGGAATGGTACCCAATTCGAACAGCGGCGTTTGGCGATTCACAAAACCGCCGTGTCCATCGGTCACCCGCATGTAACTGTCCATCACGCGCCCCCGCGGCACACCCTTCAGACGATACGACGAACTGGTCATGCCGATTGGTCCCAGGACGTTCGCTTGCTGATAGGCGTCATAATCCAGCCCGGCCACCGTGCTCACCGCCAAGCCGGCGAGACTGGCCCCAACGTTTGAATACCGCGTTTTCGTGTTGGGCGGATTGACCAGCACACAAGACTGCAAGCTGGCAATGGTGTCCGCGAGACTGGGCGCGGAGACATCCATGTAGCCGCCAACGGGCGCCTCGCGAACCATCCCCGAACGGTGGCACAGCAGTTCGCGCAAGGTGATGGGCGGGGCGCCCGGAAACGGGTTCACAATTGAGAACGTTGGGACATAACGTTGCACCGGCGCATCCAGGTCAAGCTGGCCGGCCTCGACCAATTGCATCACGGCCACGGCGTTGAACAGTTTCGAGATCGAACCACAGCGGAAGATCGAATCCTTTTTCGCCGTGCCGAAGCCAGTGGCATAGACGGTCTGCTGATCGTCCACCAAAGCCACGGCAATTCCCTGAATATGGTGCAGGTCCATTTGCGCGCGCACGGCTTGTTCCAATCGGGGAATGACCGCGGAGTAATCCAGTTTCGATTTCTCTGCGCCAAGGGAAGCAGACGCCGCTACGCAGCAGGCGCCGATCGTGAGCAGCATTGGAGCGAAGGAGCTGATTGGTTGCATGGTGACTTGATGGTTCATCGACGGTTTACAAAATCTTTCCTAATTCATTCAACACCCGGTCAATCATCTCCGGTGTGTGCAATGCGCAGACCGCGAAGCGCAACAGGCCTTCCGGGCCAATGCCGGAATAGGCCGCCACGTAGGGCACGAGAATGCCCCTGGCTTTCAGCTTGGCGTGAATCCGTTGCATGTTCGCCGCGTTGCCAGACTGCACACCGACGTTCGCGGTCGGCCAATCCTCGACGGCCAGCCCAAGCGCGCGCAATCCGCCGCGGAGTTGCCGGATATTGTCCTGCAAGCGTCGGCGCAAACCCGGTTCACGCAGGACAAGCTCAATGGCCTTGACGGTTGCGCCGGCAACGGCGGAAGGCGGCGCGCTCGCGCCATCGTAATAGTGCGACGCGGAACGAACCCGCCCGATGAACGTTTCGCTGCCGGGAATGATCCCGCCAAAACCGCCCATCGCCTTGGCCAACGTGCCGCCGACAAACAGGCCCACGCCGTCGTTATCGGTCTGGGCATTCACCGCGCTCGACCACAGACCCAGGTGCTCTAGCGAGCCCCGTCCGTGCTCACCCAAAACGACCAGGCCATGCGCATCGTCAATCATCAAAGTTGCCGAGCGCCCAGTCGGACAGGACACTCAGATAATCCGCGAGGGGAGCGAGGGCGCCAGTTACCGGGAATACGCCGTCCGTCATGACCAAGGGCCGCTGGCCGGACTTGAGTTGCGCTTTCAGACGACGCGCCAAGTCCTCCGGATCACGATGCCGGAACCGAGTGATCGGCTGATGGGCCAAGCAGGCTGCTTCCGTCACGGAGTAGTGCGCCGCTTCGTCCACGAACACCCGGTCACATCGCGACGCAAGCGCCTGCACCATGATATGGTTCGCAACGTAACCGGAGTTGAAATAGAACGCCGCCTTCATACCGAAGAAGGCCGCCGCGCGTTGTTCGACTTCCAGCGTGGCCGGATTATTGCCAAACCCGGTTCGCGACGTAGCGGTGTGGATGCCGTAGCGGCGGGTGGCTTCGCACGCCGCTTCGATGACCTCCGGATGCGCTGCCAGTCCCAGGTAACCGGTGCCCCCAAAATACAGGTAGCGTTGCCCATCGATCACCGTCTCCGCGCCGGGCGGACTTTCCATGACGGACGATTGTTTGAACGCGTCTTTCAAAAAGTCACTTTTCTCCGCCGGGTTTGCGACTTTGTTCGACGAGCAGCTTTTGTAACTCACCGAATGACTTTGCCTGCGAAGCGCTCTCGACTGATTTCTCGGCAATCTCCTGGACCTTCTGGTAAGCCGTCTCAAGCTGGCGGGACAGCTTGGTGTTGTTATCCGACAAGTCTTTCACGGTCTTTTCCAGGGATTCGATGCGCGCCGTCATGACATTCATCTGGCCTTCGGCTTCTTTCTTCAGCAAGTCTTCGCGGTTCTTGGCTTCGAGTTTGAGCCGGTCGCTAACGTCCTTGACGGCCTTGTCCACGTTGGTTTGGAGTTCTTTCGGAAATGCCTCGGCCTTGGCGCGCAACTGATTGAACTCGGTTTCCTTTTCGGCTACACGATGTTCCCGCTCGGTCAGTTCTTTTTCAGCGGTTTCCTTTTTCAGCCGGAGTTCCTTTTCCAACGTGGCCTTCTGGTCGTTGAGTTTGTCCAACGCGGTTTGTTGGTCACGTTTGAAGGCATATTCGAACTGTTCTTTTTCGCGGTCGCGGGCTTTCTTCTCGGCGGTGTCGCGCTCGCGGACCTCGGCCTCGTGGGCCTTCCGCTCCTTCTCCCATTCATCGTGCGCTTCGTTGATTTCGCGGATCAACGTCTCGCGCTGTTGAGCCATGTCGGTCTCGAACTCCTGGCGTTTCTGATGTTGCGCTTCGATGAGCGCCGCCAGACTGGACGCATTCTTCTCGATGCCGTACAGCTCCTGCAATTCGCTTTGCTTGCTCTCGACGGCCTTTTGGAGGCTCTTGAACTTGTCAGCTTCGACCGCCAGCTTTTCCGAAACCTCGGCCAGCATCCGCGTGATCTCGGACTTGAGCGTGCCAATCTCGCGGTCAATGCCCTCCGGCGCCACCGAGGCGGCGACCTGCGTGGCTTCAACGGCGGCTTTTTCGGCCAGCTTCTTTTGCGGATTCAATTCGGCGGCGCGCTTCTCCTCGAGTTGTTGCACCAGGGTGCCATAGGCCTCGAGGATTTCCTGCTTGGTGTTCTTGTCGGAAATTTTCTTGGGATGGGTTGGTTTGTCGGGCATAGGTCAATCCGTTTGTTGTCATCGTTGCGTGGAGGGAACGTTGCCAGCCGGAACGTGGGAAAGGAAGGCAAAATTGTGGCTGGGGAACGGAGCCCGCGCCAATCCGTGTCCCTGCTTCTGCTGGCACAGCCGGGGGCATGGGGAGCAACCACTGGCGAACCGATTGTTCGTTCAGCGATGGACGTGGAAACAGTTGTGGTGGGGATTGAGTGCTGATGCTCGGCGCAAGAGCTGTTCACCTTCAGACTGACGGCCAGCATGGAGGTAAATGGTCCCGGCTTGATGGAAGAGACGCGCATCGACAACTCCGGAAGCAAGGGCCTGGTCCATCGTGGACAAGGCTTCGTCATATTCCCCAGCGCGATCCAATGACCAAGCCAAAGCGGCCAAGGTCGCAAAGTTCTCCCGCAAGGCGAGGTCCTGGCGTGCCCACTTTACGGCCGCCGGGCCGTCCTGGACCACATCAACGTAATAATCGCAGAGATGATGGTAGTAATGAACCTGCCCCTTCGCAACCGAAGCGAGGTAAACGTTGAGCGCCGCTTCGTAGCAGGCCTGCGCCTGTTCCGGTTGATTCAGGAGGGTGTAAAGCTCGCCCAGCGCTTGCTGGTATTCGGGTTTGGGAACCTGGGCAATGACCTTCCGGTAAAGCGCGGCAGCCGCGTCGTATTGGCCCTGGGCGCCGAGCAATTCGGCGTGGTGCTCGTCGATCAACCAGTAGCCGGGGTAAGCTTTCGCGGCGCGGGCGTAGTGAGCACCAGCCTCGGCAAACCGGCCTCGGCTCAAGTCCATGACCCCGCGCTGGAGTTCGAGCCACGCATAAGACCGCATTTGTTTGGCGGTCAGTTCGTCTGCGGCTTGGGCATAGAGATCTTCGGCGGCGGCGAGTTCACCCAGCTTGAATTTAAACCAGGCCAGGCGAGCCAGGTCGCCCCACGAGCGTTGTTCAGCGATGGCCTCTTCGTAGCCCCGAAGCGCGCGCTCATATTGGCCCTTTTGGAAAGCAACATCAGCCAGCAGCGACTTCGCCTCGGGGCGCACGGGTAGCGTGGGAACCATTTCCAAGTCCTCTTGAGCGGCGGCTAAACGGTGGAACGTCAAATCAAGGTTGGCCTTCAGCAGACAGAGGTCTTCTCGCGGACCAACTCGGGACAAGGTGTCTTCCAGGGTGGCGACGGCCACTTCGAAGTGCGCCGCTTGCCCCGTCAGCGAGGCGCGGTGATAGAGGCGAAAAGCCAGGCGCGTAGCTTTCTCGAGGTCGGCGGGACGGTCCGCCTGGCCGCGTTCGAGTTCGACGATATCTTGCTCGGTCCTCTGCAGTTCGGCCTGGTAATCCATGGCGCGGTTTCCTACGGGCGCGCATGCGGTTCGGCCAGGTACGGAAAGTCCGCCAGAAAGTCTTTGTCGTTCTTGAGGGGATTGGGAGGCGTTTTGGGGACAATCGGGGCGTGCGCCCATAAGGACGGATCACTGAGCAGTTCGACGTGGTATTTGTGGCCGTTGAACTCAGCGTCCATGTCGAGGAACAACGCCAGGAACCGCGTGGCGACCTGGTCTTCGAGACGACGTCCAAAGGGCCACGTGCCGGTGGTGTCCATGTCAATGGCGCAGACGTTGGGTATGAAAACCTCGAACGGTCGCCGCAGCGGAATGTCCAGACCCTTCGGATTCCACGAGTCATCGGGCATGCGCAGTTGCTGGAAGATCATCTTTTTGACCCGCGGAAACGCCGTCGCGACCAGCGAGTAAGTCTTGTGGACCGACACCGGTGAATTGTCGTGGTCGAACGAACTTTGCAGGCCGAGGGCGGTGATGGACGGGCCAAAGCCCCAGCCGAGGTGGGCCAGCCGCTTGATGAAGTGGGGAGCAAGCCAGAAATTATTGGCGCCGAGCTGGCGACTGTCCTCCCGTTCGCTCAGCGCTGCATCGGCAAACGGTTGGCCATCCGTATCGACCAGCTTGTATTTCTTGAGTTCTTCATCGAGCGTAATGGCGTCAATGAGCGACCAAGGGTGCTCGATCCAAAAGGGATCGTCCGGAATGGTTTCAATTTTATCGGCCGCCTTGAGCACCCAGCTCTCGCCCCAGACGTTGACGATCCGGTTCTCCGCCGGGGACCGGGTCATGACCGCCAGCGGGATCTCGAGGATAATGGCGTTCACGTTTTTTCCGGCCTGCGCGTCCTCGCCACTATAAACAAAACGGTAATTCCCGTTTTCGTCTTTCTTGAAGCGGTCGCCTTTCCAAGTCCAGGGACCGGGCGGCAGATCCTTCTTTACCCCCCGGCCCAGCAGCGGGTTTTGCGGATCAAAATTGAAAAGATCGTTGCCTTCCAATTCGAGCAGGGTTTTGGGAATGGGCAGTTCCCGCGCCTCGGTCATGGTGTGCGGGACATGGTAAAACTGGGGCGCATAATTGATGGAGCGGAAGAACCCCGGCAGGTCGTTGAAGAACGCATCATCCCGGCCGCCCACAAACGCCCGAATCGTCTGGCCATCGGGGGTTTTGATTTCCTGCACCTTGTCGGTTTCCAGCGTGGCGGCAAAGTTGCCGGCCGGGAAGTTGAGGAACCGGAGCGTGACGCGCTGGGCGGCATCAACGGTAACCCGGACCTCCAACGTCTTAAGCTGGCCGAGGTATTTGTTTTTGACCGCCTCCAAATACCGGCAGCAGGGCCGGCAGGTTGAAATCTTCTTTCGGCCACGCCACTCGCTGGTGGGCCGCGATTTGAATCCGGTACAGCATGTCGGTATCCAGCTCGCCCGCCGCCGGCACCGAGGCGAAGGTCAGGGCGATGACGGCTTTCTCGCCCCCTTGGACATCAGCACTGGGAAAGCCAAACAAATCGTAGAGGTCGGCGGCGCTATGATCGATGTCAGAGAAGATGGAATTTACCGCGTTGGGGTCATTATGGTCGGCCATGGAATCCTTTCAAATGTGGCTCCTTACGGGGCTGGATAAGTTAGCAGCCAAGTCATGTCACGCATCACGTGTTTGCATTGCCAGGATTATCTCTGGTTAACGACCGAATGTCAAGCGGCCCGGTTCGGTCAGCCGGTGGATGAGGCATCTTTAATCGGTTGATTGCGGAGTGGGAGAATCAACGAGATGACATCGGCTCCTTCGGATGATGGCCACCGCCGCCAACATGGCGCCCAGATGCGCTACGTGCGGCAAATCGGGGTTGCTGGGAATGATGACCAGCAGGACCGCGACTCCCAGCATGAGCCACATCCAATACTTTGCGTTCACCGGGACAATGCGCCCCAGGCGTCCGCTTCGCTCGGAGCGGATGAGGCCAAAGGCCATCAGAATCGCGCTAGGACCGATCGAGGCCCCATCGACCGGACCCCCGTAGCGGTAGCGGATGAAACTGGCGACCGACTCGATGGACTCGGGCAGCAGAATGCCCATCAAGGCCACCCCACCTTGCAACAGGGCCCCGGCCAGCGAGGTGCCGAGGCAAAACCACAGGAAACGCCGGGAACCAAGTTGGGCCTCGACCGCCCGGCCGAGAAACCAAAGACAAGCCAAGTTGACCAACAGGTGAATCGGGCCGCAGTTCAGAAGCTGGCAGGTGAACAATTCCCAAAGATGCCCCGACTTCATGCCATACCAGCTTAAGGCGAGGTAGGCATCATACGGTTTTCCCAGGTGAACGATCACCACTTGCTGCGCGGTGAAACACAGCACCAAGATGAGTATCCAGAGGGTGGAAAGGCACCAAAAAGGCAGGCGGGCGCGAGCATCCGTTGGGGGCGCGACGAGCATGCCGGGCAAGCCCTACGGATTGGTCCGCTTGGTGCGGACCACCACCAGCGCGTTGGCCGAGGGACGTTCCTTGCCGCGTTGCGACGGACTGTTGACAATGCGGCCGGCCAGCCAGGTGGCGCACGAGCCGCCGCCGTCCAGGTTGAGGGCGTAATCGCAGCCCAGTTCGACGCAGTAATCAGCCAGTTCGGCCATGGTCATGCCCATGGAGTAGCGCGGCTGACGACCATCGGCCTGCACGAAGAAATAATAACGGTCGTTCCAGCCGAAGGCGGTGCGCGGGTCGCGTCGCTGGAAACCGGGAAATTCCCGTGCCGCGCGCGCCTTGCCTTCACGCACGAGCGAAGGACCGCCACCAATTGCCAGTTTGGCCCCGACGAGGTCGGGGGTGGTGGCGGTGGAGATTTGAAGTTCCATGCCGACGGTCAGCGGGGGAAGTCGGTTGACGGTTTTCGAGGTACAGGGACAACACCATACCGTCGGGCTCAATTCGTGAAAAGCCCCGCGGATTGACGCGGCGGACCCGGGCATTGAGGGTTTCGCCGATGCGCAAGGGAAGCCATGGTTTTTGCCCGCAGCGCTCGAGGATCAGGTCGGTGCCTTCCACGCCGGTGGTCAATCCAACCGCACTGGTGTAAAGCACGGCCCGGTCAGCCTCCGGGTATTCGTTGAGGCCGATCGGGGAGGTTTTTCCATTGGGCCAGGTGACCGTAAAGGCGGCTACGGCATTGGTGAGATGCGGCTGCCCCTTGGCGTCCAGATAGAAAAAGGCACGATCCTCACCGGGGCCGCT
Organism: uncultured Verrucomicrobiae bacterium; assembly: GCA_963788655.1. GTDB lineage: Bacteria > Verrucomicrobiota > Verrucomicrobiia > Limisphaerales > JAFGQR01 > JAFGQR01. The sequence continues at coordinate 64,616 of CAWBHS010000017.1, forward strand.
GACCAGTTCGCCGCCCCGCAGGATTTGCAGGTTCCGGGGATCGCCGATGAACGGGCGTTGGACAAAGAAGTAATCGCCATTGATTGCGGCCACGGATTGTCCGATCGACGGTTTGATCGAGCGCACTTGTTCGGACAGCACGGCCACGCCGATCCGATCGACGCCGCCCAGGGTCGTGTATAATTCGAGGTCCGGTTGGGAGCGATCGATGCGGACCACGTAAACCGCCAGCGGAACCCGCGGTTGCTCGTCGCAGCAGTAAGCCAGTCCGGGGCCTTGTTGTTTCCAGGAGCGGCTCGCAGTGGCGGCCCGGCCTGACCAAGCCGCCAGAATCCAGCCCATCGCCAGGGTCAGCCCCAATAGCCTCCGGGTCGTTCGGGAAGCTGGCTTAACCGATACGTTGTCGCAATTCGTCATACTGAGTTGGCCGCATGATCGCGGATGGGTTACGAAAAGCGAAGGAACTATTCACCGCAACGTGGGAAGGGCGATACCCTTCATTGGTTGGGCACGGCAATGTTGCGCCAGAGGTCAGTCATGGCCCATAGATTGACCGGAGCGAAACTTGCCCCAAATCCCAGGAAACGCACGCTGGCGTCACAGAAGACATAATCCGAGCCGCCGGCTTGACTGTGCTTGCGGCCGCCAAAGTGGCTGCTCTGGTTGAGCCGCATAACGTCCTCGTAATCTTCGTAATCGAAATAGAAGTCTTCCGAGTCGTTCTCCTTTTCGCCGAACGCAATCGTTTCCGACGGATACTGGACCCCCGATTCGGGCACCGGCACCCCGGCCGAACCCGTTTTGTAATAAGCCTGGAAGTTTGAGGGGCTGCTGGTTTTCACCCAGTCGTTCCAGCCATTGATGATGTACGAACGTGGGGCGCCATCCAACGGATATTTGACGGGATCACTCTTCGTCTTACCCGCGGTGGCCGGCTCGGCCGGACCGTCGGAGGGACAGACGAGGATCTTCGGATCAATGATCCCGCTCGCCATGCGTCCGGTCCAGCAGGGGGTGTAGGTGCGCAACGGGAAAATGCCTTCATTATCGTCCACATACATGCGCAAAGCCAAACCCAGGTTGTGCATGTTGCTCACACACCGGATGCGTTTGCCACTTTCCTTGGCCCGCGACAGCGCGGGAAGCAGCATCCCCGCCAGGATCGCGATGATCGCAATGACCACCAGCAATTCGATCAAGGTGAACGCACCCCGGAACGTGACGACCGACACATAATCTTGCTTCGTTCTCATAGGAGTCCAATCGGGTCACCTGGAAGTGGCCGCTACCGACAAAGCGTGTTTGGTATCCAAAACAACTACTGCACCGGAGCGTAATCTTTCCCACTGGGATGGTTTGTCAAGCGATTTGTCGCCGCCCGGGCAATGCCAATGCGTGAGTCATCGATTAGCACCGTGCTAGCGAACCACTACCAACACCCCTGTTGGCACCACGTCACGCTCCCGCGTAATAGTTACTCTTGGTGCGCGGCGCATCGGCTTTCCTGGCTTTTCTGAGCGATGCTGAGAGCATCGACCCACGCGTTGGCCCAAATAGTCCGTGCCCCGGCCTTACTTTGCGGACTCCCCTGCGACGAGGACAACAAATTCCCCCTTGAGCGAACGTTGACGGGCCTTTTCGATGAGTTCCTGCGGGGTTCCTTGTAAGAACTCCTCGAATTTTTTCGTCAGTTCACGCGCCAAAACCACCGGCCGGTCCGGAAACACGTCCAGCAATTCGCCCAACAGTCGTTCCACGCGATAGGGTGATTCGTAGAGAACCAGCGTGCCGGGAAGGGATTTCAATTGCTCCAATTTCTTGCGCCGTTGACCGGATTTGTGCGGCAAGAAACCCACAAAGTGAAACTCATCAGTTGCCAAACCGCTGGCGGTCAGTGCCCCCACCAACGCGCACGGTCCGGGAACCGGCTCTACGCGCAACCCGGCGGCCAAAGCCGCCTTCACCACCCGTTCGCCGGGATCGCTGATGCCCGGACTCCCGGCGTCGGTGACCAAGGCCACGCGTTCTCCCCGTCGCAGGCGGTCGATGATTTCCTCGCTACGCTTGGCTTCGTTGAACTGGAAGTAACTCAGCAACGGCTTCGAGATGCCGAAGAACTTGAGCAACAGGCCGGTGTGCCGGGTGTCTTCGGCAGCCACCACATCGCATTCCTTCAACACGCGCAACGCGCGCAAGGTAATGTCTTCCCGATTGCCAATCGGCGTAGCCACCAGGTACAGCGTTCCGGGGATCAACGGCGGGAGGCTGGGCTGGTTCATTGGGCTGGTCGCTTCCATTTTAATAAACTCTCCCGTCATCGGGCGGAGATCCCTTCGCAATCGTGTTGGTCAATAACCGGCAGGACCAGATCAGTCCGGCCAGCCCGGCGACCGTGGCGACGATCCCGCCGATAAGAAGTTTGCGCAGGATCAAAGAATCGACCCCGCTCCCGGGTGCCGCCGCTTTCCACGCCACGAAAAAACACAAAACGCCCAGTGCCAATACGGCCAGCGAAAACAGTCCCGTCAAACATCCCAGCGGGGTTGGTCTATCGGGAGTGCGATAAATCATGTTCAGGCCATGGTTGACTGCTTGGCAGCAGTATTCTTACGAAGGCTGACCCGTCCGGCTCAAACTGCCTTGGCTGGTTGCGGTTCCCGCAGTCGCCGCGATTTGTTGTTTCCCGCTAAAGTGGGCAGGGGATTGAACGTTAATGACAATTGAGTCTGCCGCTGCCAGCGCAGGGCGGCTTTCTGCCAACCCTCGGAGGCCAACTCGCTGAGGATGAGGAACAAGTTCTCGTTCGCCGCACAAGCGCAGCGCATGCAACAACGGGTTCGGGGCCGTGAATCGCAATCAAGGTGACACGGCCGAGCGGTGAATTCAATCATGCCGGCCCGGCTCTGATGCACGTCGTGTTGGGCAGCGGGCAAAAGTTCCCGTCCCTCGCCGGTCGGCTCCGCCTGCCAAACGCGCGCGCCATCTTCCAACGTCAGTTTGATGGTCGCGAAACCGAGTTTCCGGGTGACAAAGGTGAAATCCTGCCACAAGTGCTCCAAAGAGTCAGCGCGCTCGCCTTCAATCTCAAACCAACGATTCAATGACAGCGCATATTGGATCTGCCGGCGCATGTCGAGCGAGTTGCCCAGCACGCGACCCACCGAAAACCACTCGCGGCTGAAACTCAACTTGCGGGCAAACAACAGCAACGCCAGCACCAACAGACCCATCAGAATCGGCACCCATCGTCCTTGCGACCAAAAGGCGCCAAAGCCCATCAACAACAGCCCCAGAGTGATGCCGGTACACAATCAGCACCACTTTGCGGCGGGAATAGCCAATTTCCGCCAGCCGATGATGAAGGTGCCGGCGGTCCGGGCGAAAGACCGGCAGACCTTTCAGCCCGCGGCGTACGATCGCCAGGAACGTATCCAGGATCGGAAGCGCCAGCACGAACAAGGGCGCAATCAGCGCGGCTACCACGGTGCCCTTGTGTGAGCTGACGATGGAAAGCACGGCAATCAGGAAACCCAGGAAATAGGCGCCGCCATCGCCCATGTAAATTCGGGCGGGCGGGAAGTTGTAATACAAAAAGCCCAGCAAGGCGCCCGCCATGCCGGCCGCCAACAGGCCGATATTCTGCGCCGCGTTACCCACGTATGCCAACAGCACCATGAGCATCAGACTGATGCCCGCCGCCAACCCGTCGGCGCCATCAATGAGGTTGATTAAATTGGTGATGGCCACCAGCCAAAGAATCGTGATCGGGCCACCCCAGGCGCCGAGAAAATAGATTGTGCCGGTGAAAGGGTCTTTGAATTGTTCAATGCGAATTCCAAAGTAATAAACCGTGGCGGCAATCAAGATCTGGAGGAAGAACTTCTTCCGCGCTCCAATGGGCCGCAAGTCATCCGCAAACCCCAGCAGGAACATTCCCACTGACCCAAAGGCCACCATCCCCTGAATCGTCAAATCGTGGCCGCCGGAAGAATAACAGGCCGCCACCACCGCGGCCGTAACCAGGAAAGCGCTGATCAAGGCGAGCCCTCCCAGTCGGGACACGGGCGTTTGGTGGGTGTGGTGCAATTCGCGCAACGGATTGCCGGTTTCCCGATGCTGGCACAGCCTGATGATCCACGGCGTCAGAATAAAGGTGATCCCCAGCCCCAAGAGCGCACAGGACAACATTGAAATAATACTCATACCCCAATTCAACTTTGGTTGTTACTCCCTATTCTTACTGTTCTCGTATTTAAGGTCACATTCATAGTTTGCATTGGCATTTCGCCCTTTGGGCAGGATCATTTCCATTATCCGGCAAGCCCAGCCTCAAGCGCCGACCGAGACGGGAATTGCCTCTCCCAAAATTCTAAAGCCAATCTGCGCACATTCATTGTCCGGCGATCCGATCTTTATAACACTGCCAACCAAATCCTCCATGCGGTTGGGTGTCCAGCAAAACTGGAACGAGCGCTAAACTGAATAGCCCGTATTTACACCAAATTCCACCGATTCTCAAGATTAAACTGGAACAGGAAGCACATCGGCGGACTTCAGCAAAACCTTGAATGAATTGTTTATGTTCCGTGCGATCCTAGTCTGCAAAACGCACTCAAGCTACTGGAATCAAGTTGCTTGCAATGCATCGCATTGCCACGGCCACACATTTTGATTCGCGTCTTTAAGCCCTTGAATTAAGATGACGAGATTAATGCCTGTTGCAATTGCATGAAGAAGATATTCGTTGGTGTCTTGGTTCTCGGATTACTCGCCGGTGGGGTATGGTTTGGCCGCCCGGCCTACAAGAATTGGGTTGCCCGCCGTTCCCTGGCCCAAGCGCAGGATCACTGGGCCAAGCGCGAGTATCGCGAAGCCAGTCTCTGTGCGCGCAAAGTCCTGGCAGTTCGCCCAGCCAACGTCGAAGCCACGCGGATGATGGCGCACCTTGCCGAAATGGCGAACGCCCCGGCGGCCATTAAATGGTGGCAACGGGTGGTCGAATTGGAACCGAAGGCCCTGCAAAACCGTCTCGACCTCGCCCGGGTGGCGGTGGCCCTCAAGAATATTTCCGCTGCGCGAGAAGCCTTGGACGGAGTGGCGGAGGCGGATCGGAACACTTCGGCCTTTCACGAAACCTCGGCCATGGTGGCCATCACCGCCGGCCACCTGGGGGAGGCGGAGCACCACTTTACCGAAGCCATTCGACTGAACCCGGAGAATTCCGCCATGCGACTCAACCTCGCGGTACTACAAAGCCAGTCCACCAATGCGCAAGTCGCCCAAACCGCCCAACAGACGCTCGAAGAACTCGTCAACGACAAGAAGGTCCGTCGGAACGCTTTGCGGCAACTGACTCTGATGGCTCAGCAGAAGAATGACCTCGCGAGTGCCCAAAAGTACGCCCAACAACTCCAGGCCGACCCGGAAGCGCCGTTTGAGGATCGTGTTCTGTATCTGACCGTCCTGACGAAAAGCAAAGCCGCGGCGGCTACCAATTACCTGGCCACGTTGCAACAGGAAGCAGAGAAACGTCCCGACCAGATTTTCACTTTGGCGAGTTGGATGCTCGGCCAGGAACAAGCCAAGGCAGCATTGGAATGGTTGAACCAGCTTCCCGAACCCACGAAACAGCAACAACCGGTAATGATGGCCCGGGCCGACTGTTATTCCGCGCTGGAAGATTGGGTGGCGTTGCAGGAACTGCTGAAGGACCAGAAATGGGAGTCCTTGGAATTCATGCGTCTGGCCATCCTGGCCAAGGCGGCCAATGAGCAGGGACATGAGTTGGCCGCCCGCAGCCAATGGAAACAGGCGGTCGCGGAAGCCCGCCCCAGCCTCAAAGCCCTGCAAACCCTGTTGCGGATGGCGACCGCTTGGAAGTGGGACGACGACCGGGAAGATTTGCTTTGGACCATTGCGCAATACTTCCCCGCGGAACGGTGGGCGCTGGCGGAGTTGGAGAAATGGTATTACACCCAAGGTAACACCCGCGGCCTCCAAAAAGTCTATACGGAGCAGGCCAGTTTCAATCTCAAGGATCTCGCCGCTAAAAACAACCTGGCCACCACGTCGATGCTGCTCAAGACGCAACTGAGCCAGGCGTACGACATGGCGCAACAGGTTTATGCCGCCGCGCCGGACCAGCCTGCGTTTGTCTCCACCTACGCTTATGCGCAACACCTCCAGGGAAAAACCGAGGACGGACTGAAAGCCTTGGAAAAACTCAAGCCGCAAATCCTGGAGAATCCCGCCGTGGCAGTGTATTACGGAACCCTCCTGGTGGCCGCCGGCAACACCAACCAAGCGAAGAAGTATTTGGAGATCGCCCAAAAAGGCCGGCTTCTGCCCGAGGAAAAGGCACTGGTGCAAAACGCCTTGAAGGGCAATTAATCACAATGTTTCCCACGCGGTGCATCGACGTGGGTAAGCGGAGCGCAGGAAGAGGGTAACCGTCCGGCCGAGCCGTCTTACGCTGAGCGCAGCGGGCATGGCAGGATGACGCGGTGAAACAACAACCGTCCAAATCCGCCGAACGCCGACGACATCGCACCCCCAAAGAGAAAGCCAGGATTCCTCAAAGAGCACGAACGCAGGGGGCTCTCGTTGATGGCGTTTGCTCGAATGCATGGGCTCTGCTCCGCCAGCTTGCGCCGCTGGAGGTCCGGGGACTGGCCAGTTGGGGTTGGCGCCGGGTGAGTCGCCGTCTGGTGAGCGACCGGCAAGCCAAGTATGGGCATGGCCTTGAGCTGGTGGAAACGTTCGTGGATCGGAGCCGCTTCCCGGGCGGCGCTTACGCGGCCAGCAATTGGTTGGAGGTGGGGCTCACCCAAGGACGCAGACGCGGGGATCGCGAGCGCCGGATCCAGGTGCCCAAGAAAGCCGTGTATGTGTATCCACTGAGCAGCCAGGCCCGCCAAAGGTTATGCCGATGAGCGAGTCCCCAGAGGAAAGGTTGGCGGAGGAAATCCGGCGGTTGCGCGAGGAGAACGAGGCGCTGCGCCTGCAACACCGCCAAGGACAGTCGGAGATCGAGGCGTTGCGAATCCAGCTCCAGGAGCTTGAAGTCATTCGTCGCAACCTGGCGCACACGATCGCCGTTTACCAGCGCTGCCTCTTTGGTTCGCGATCCGAGAAGATTGATCCCAAAGAACTGGAGGCGCGGATTGCCCAAGCGGCAGCCGAAGCCCGGGAACAACTGGCCAAGGACAAACGCCCCGGAGATCCGCCGCCCGAAGCCGAGAAAGAACAACCCGAAGCGAGGGCCACGGCGGACACGACTGCCGCCCCCGCCGACTCGCCCACGGAGCGGCAGAAAGCGAAGAAGCGCACCGCTCGCCCGCACGGTCGCGGAGGTTTTCCCGCGCATTTGCCGCGGCGGCGAATCGAGCATCCCGTCGATCCCGCGCAGGCCGTCTGTGCGGGTTGCGCGGATCATCCCCCCTGGTCCAAGTGGGGGAGGATACCTGTGAGAAGCTGGTCAAACTGCCCGTTCAATATGAGGTGCAAGTCCATGTGTATCCCCAGATGGCCTGCCAACAGTGTCATGAAGGCGTAACCAGCGCGCCTCGCCAGGACAACCACCTCAAAGCCGATGGGAGCGTGATCGCCGATGTGGTGGCCAAGAAATATGTCGAGCACCAGCCACTGTACCGCCAGCAACAAGCCTTTGAGCGACTGCAGATCCCGCTTTCCCCGCAGACGCTCTGCGACTGGACGGGATGGTGCAGCGACCAGGTTGGCGCCGGTGGTCACAGCCCTGGCCGATTACATCCGGTCTCACTCGTTGATCCAGTCCGACGAGACCCCGGTGCGGATGCAACTGGCCGATGGCCAGATGGAGACGGCCCGACTCTGGGCCTACGGGTTGCCCTGGGCGGAGGTGGTGTTTGATTTTCGCACGGACAAAAGCCAGCAAGGCCCCAAGGAGTTCCTGACCGGGATCCGGGCCCGGTTCGTGCAGGCCGATGGCGGCAGTTCGTATGAACCGGTGTTTAAGGCGCTGGATCTGATGCATGTGGCATGCATGGCGCATATTCGTCGGAAGATCTTCGAGGCCCGAGCCGATGCCCCCGTGGCCGTCAATTTGGTGTTGGCCGCGATCCAGAAGCTCTATCGGATCGAAGCGCGTGCCAAGGCCGAGGCGCTGAGTCTTGAGGCCCGTCAGGAACTGAGGCAACGCGAGGCCCAGCCGATCTTCATGGAGGTCGGCCAACTGATCGCCACGATGCGCAAGGATGTCCTCCCCAAGAGTCCCTTGGGCCGGGCGCTGAGCTATGCGGAGGGCCAATGGCCCGCGATGGCTCGATACCTGGAAGTTCCGCAAGCCGAGCTGGACACTCGATCGAACACAGTCTCCGGGGCGTGGTGTTAGGGGTGGACCTGGTAGGGAATTTCGTCTGGATCAGCGATGGATGCTGCTGTTCGCGCTGCCGGACAGCAGCGTGCTACCGGCAGAAACGGAAGCACCAGGAACCTCCGAACCGACGCCAACTCCCGAGACGTTTGGTGCGCTCGTCGTTTCTTGCCAATTCGCGCCCCCTTCTTCCGTTCGCTCTGCCGGCAAGATGCCGGCAGCACATTGGCAGCGTGCTGCCGGCGTCTCGCCGGCAGAATCGGAAGCACCAATCCATTCGGCGGGAATCCACGGACTGGCAAAGAAGACCTGCATAACGCTGCGTCACTCGATTCTCCGAGCCACGATCAAGCCCTGGATAAGCTTGCCCGCCACTGCCGGCGACTCCATGAAGCGCATCTCCGCCAACAGGCTTTGCAGGCGGGCGGAATCGAAGCCAAGGATCTTGAGTGCATCACCGGTTAGTTGCTTTTTCAGCATGTCAATGTAGAGCACCGCGTAACTGGCAAACCGGCCGGTATCCCGGGCGACACTTACGAGAGTTTGCGACGCTCTCCTGAGAAGCCGCTACGTTACCAAAATGGCCGTTCCCGGCGAATTCTCACTCCACACTCTGGAACTGCATCTCATGCAGCTTCTGGTAAATTCCACCGCGTTTCAGCAAGTCGGCATGTTTGCCTTGCTCGACGATGCGTCCTTGGTCCATCACCACGATCAAGTCCGCTTTTTGCACCGTCGAAAGCCGGTGGGCGATGCAGATGGTGGTGCGGCCTTTCATCAATTCCTCCAGGGCCGCTTGCACGAGCCGCTCGGATTCGGTGTCCAAGGCGCTGGTGGCTTCGTCCAGAACCAGAATGGGGGCGTCCCTCAAAATGGCGCGCGCGATGGCGATCCGCTGCCGCTGCCCTCCCGAGAGCATGGCGCCGCGCTCGCCAATCATCGCTGTCGATATCCCTCCGGCCGTGCCACAATGAAATCGTGGGCAAATGCGCATGCGGGCTGCCGCCATGACTTTCCGGTCGTGGCGCCGGGGCGCCCCAGGGCAATGTTGTTGCGGATGGTGTCGTTGAACAAAATGATTTCCTGCGTGACCACCGCGATCTGGTTGCGCAGGTCGCTGATGGTCACATCACGAATGTTGGTGTCGCCGATGCGCACGCGGCCGGTCTGCGGGTCGTAGAATCGCATCAGGAGATTGGTCACCGTGGTTTTGCCCGAACCGCTGGTGCCGACCAGCGCGACGATGGAGCCAGCCCTGACCGTTAGGTGAAAGTCCTGCAAGGCGGGCTTCTCATAGTAGTGGAAGTAGAGGTGTTCAAAATGAAGTCCGCGTTGGCCGCACCCAAGGGAACCGGGTGGGCGGGTTCCGGAAGATCCGAACGGGTGTTGAGCAACTGAAACACCCGTTCGCTGGCGGCGCGGGCCTGCTGCATCTGATTATGCAGTTTGGTCAGTAGTTTGATCGGCCGGTACATGGCAAAGATGCTGCCGATCACCATCACAAAATCGCCCGCCGACGTTTTTTGCACCCCGCCAGTCAGCATGATGTACAGCAACAAACCCGCCACGCCGACCGAACCAAAGAATTCAATGAGCGGCCCCGGGATTTCCATGGACCGGACCATGCGCATGTAGCGCTAATGGCACCGCGCCCTTTGTGGAGGAATTGCCGGATAATCGTGTCTTCCAAGTTGTAGGCTTTGATGATGCGCGTGGCGGTGAAACACTCGTGCATCAGTTTGGAAATTGCCGCCAGTTCAGCCTGGATGCGTTTTGCCGCCCGGCGGACCTTGCGGCTGTAAATCAGAATGGGCCCCGCGCAGATGGGGATGACCGCCAGGGCCGCCAGCGTCAGACGCGGGCTTTGCCAGAGCAGGAAAATCAGCAGGCTCAACAGCGTGAACGGTTCCTTGATCACCACGCCGATGTTGTTGCTGACCGTGACACGCAGGGTGCCCACATCGTTCATGATGCGCGACATCAACTCGCCGGTGCTGGTTTGATGGAAAAAACTCAATGGTAATCCAAACAGGTGAGTGAATAAACGGTTGCGCAAATCGGTGATCGAGCGGATGGCCACCCAACTGAGCAAGTAGGAATTGAGGTAACCCAGGGAACTGCGCAGCAGCATGACTCGCGGGAATGATCGAGACGACCAGCAGCATGGCGGTGGGATGCTGCGCCGCCCCGCCAAGGCCGTGATCCAACCCGCTTAACCGTTCCTGAATCCAGGACGGAGCCCAGTCCGGCAGGCGGATCATTGATGAGACTCCGGCGGTGGAAAAAGCACGTCCACCACGATTTTGACCGTGAACATCAACATCGGTTCGACGATGCCGCACAACAGGCCGGTGAAGATCCCGAGAAACAAACGGAATCGGTACGGCCGCACCAGGTGCCAGACTCTACGTGCAAACTCAATCATTTGGTGGCCCGGACTATGCCGCGAAAATGCCCTGCCGGCGAGGGATTTTAGTTGAAGTGACTGTGTCACTCGTAGTATTGCAGGCACCATGCTCGTTAACCGTTGTCACAGCAACCCAGCGAATCCTACCAAGCTTCGCCGAGAATTGTCGTGGCTCTTCGTGGCTAACACCGTCGTGAGCGCGGTTTTGTTTCTCGGTTTTATCCTGGGCATTCCAACCGGTTTGCGAGGAGCCGGCCTGATGGCGCTGCCGGCGGCGATCATCAGCCAGGCGGCGTTTCTCCACCTGGGGCTACTGGGGATCGCAACGGGAATAACATGGCTGAAGCCTCAAAGCCTAGCGGCGCGCTGGTCGGTTGCCGTTTTGTTCAGTTTAGCTCAAGTGGCGTTGCTGGCCGACGTTGCGTTGTTTCGGCTTTTTCGCCGACATTTTGATGGTATGATTTGGAACGTTCTGACAACGCCCGGGGCGGGGGATACGGTACAAGCGGGGACCGCCACGGTGGTGACGGCGGGAACCGTCTTGTTCCTGGTGTTCTTTGCGGGGCTCTTCCTCGCCCGAGGCATTGTTCCACGCTTGGTTCGGTTCAGCCCGGTGGTTCCCCTGGGAATAGTGATCGCGTGTATGCTCTGGGAGCGAACCACGTTTGCCATTCTGGATTTGCGGAGAAGCCCCGATATCCAGTTGGTGCGGGATGCGTTGCCGCTCTATCAACCACTTACTTTCAAAGGACTGGCCCGGAAACTGGGTTGGAAACCACCTCCGCCGGAACCGAATCCGCTGAGAGCCGTCCACTCTTTGGTGACGCTGCCTCGTCATCCTTTGCGCGAGGCAAACACCCGCCGGCAGCCCAACATTCTCGTCGCCGTGGTTGAAGGAGGGCGTGCGGATGCCCTGACCGCCAAGGCGATGCCGCATCTCAATGCCCTGGCCCAAGATGCCTTCCTGCTCCGGAAGCATTTTTCCACCGGCAACGAGACGCGCTTCGGTATCTTTGGTCTGCTCTATGGAATTCCGGGGACATACTGGCAGGCCATCCTGACTCAGCGCCAGGGCCCTCCCTGGCTGCATTTTCTGGCGGCCCAGGGATACGCCGTAACGATTCTCAGTTGCACCGATTTGAATTACCCCGAATTTCGGCAAACAGCCTTTGTGGAGTTTCCCGAAGCCATTACGGACCATTGGGACGGACCCCGCATCGAGCGCGACGAGCGCATGATGGACCGGTTTGTGGGCTTTCTGAAGGAGCGGGCGCGCCAACCGGAGGCAGCTCATCCCTTTTTTGGATTTCTTTTTTTCGACGCCAGTCATCAGCCATACCATTACCCTGCGGCGGATGGGGTCTTTTCCAGTTCGCTCAAACGCGGGGAGATCAACTATTCAAAGCTGGCCTTTTCCTCCCACTCGGGGGCCGAACTCAAGAAGCATTATTTGAACTCCTTGCATTATGTGGATCGGCAACTTCAGCGCGGCATTGATGCGCTGCGGCATTATGGCGAGTACCGATCGCACCGTTTTGGTTGTGGTGGGTGATCACGGGGAGGAATTTGGCGAGCTTGGGCATTTTGGCCACACCAGTTCCTTCAATCGGTATCAGACTCAAACTTTTGCCGTGCTGCGGCTACCGGGCGAAAAGCCACGCGTGGTGAACCGGCTGACCTCCCACGTCGATGTCCTGCCTTCGGTCCTGAGGGTACATGGGGATCACCAATGTATTGGAGGACTATACCACCGGTGTTCCGATCCAATCCGCGGCCACCCGCTCCCAGGTAATCGTCTCCGGCTGGCAATCCGTTGCACTGGTCAAGGAAGATTCGATCACCGTCTTTAAAAATTCAGTGGCGTATTACTTCGACAGCATTTACCACCCGCTGCCATCCGGCGATGGTCGCCGTCCCGGTGGGGCGGACATCCTTTCGGTGATGCGCCAGACCAAACATTTCCTAAAGTGAACCGCGCTATTGCGATTGGAAATTGCCAAAAAAATCGTTGGGAGCCGGTTCAGCCGGATGCTAGAACTACGCCATCGTGCATGGGTATGAAAATTGAGAATCAAGTCGTGCTGGTTACCGGAGGCACCGGTTCCTTTGGCAAGAAGTTCATCGAGACCATCCTGAAGCAGGAACGGCCGAAGAAGGTCATCGTGTTCAGCCGGGACGAATTGAAGCAGCACGAAATGACGCAAAGCTTTTCGCATCCCGACCTGCGATACTTTATCGGGGACGTGCGGGACAAAGACCGTTTATATCGTGCCTTTGCCGACGTGGATATTGTGATTCATGCCGCCGCGTTGAAGCAAGTGCCGACCGCGGAATACAATCCTTTCGAAGCGATCAAAACGAACATTAGCGGCGCCGCCAACGTGATCGATGCCGCGATTGACCAGGGGGTCAAACGCGTCATCGCGCTCAGCACTGATAAAGCAGCGAACCCGATCAACCTCTACGGCGCCACCAAACTCTGTTCCGACAAACTCTTCATCGCTGCCAACGCTTATGCCTCCCATGGCGAGACGCGCTTCAGCGTGGTTCGTTACGGCAATGTCGTCGGCAGTCGCGGCAGCGTGGTGCCAATCTTTCTGAAGCAACGCCAGACCGGCAAATTGCGCGTGACCGATGCCCGGATGACCCGCTTTTGGATCACCTTGGAACAAGGCGTGCAGTTCGTGCTGGACAGTCTGCGTCGAATGCACGGCGGGGAAATTTTCGTGCCCAAAATTCCCAGCATGAATCTGCTCGAACTGGCCAAAGCGCTGGGGCCGGATTGCGACATCGAGTTTACCGGTATTCGGCCCGGCGAGAAACTGCATGAGGTTATGGTCCCGGAAGACGAAGCGCGCCTGACCGTGGAGCTAAACACATTTTTTGTCATCCAACCCAATTTCCCGTGGTGGGACTATGAAAAGTGGAAGGACGGCAAACCCTGCGCTGACGGATTCGTCTATAGCAGCGACAAGAA
>CAWBHS010000018.1:0-17038 GCA_963788655.1 uncultured Verrucomicrobiae bacterium
CGAGGCCGTGCGCCCCCCTGACCCAACGGGCAGGGGCTAAAGAATGGTCAACTGGACGCTGCTCTCGATGATGCCCGCGCCGATGGCGTAGCGGGTGAGGCCGGCGGTGTCGTGGATGTTGAGCTTGTCCATGAGATGCTGCCGGTGTTTTTCCACGGTCTTGATGCTGATGCCCAGTTCCGCCGCGACCTGTTTGTTGGCCTTGCCTTCGGCGATCAGTTGGAGCACCTCCATCTCGCGCGAACTCAGCCGGACGCCTTATGCTTGCCCGATTTCTCCTGGTCCGGTGCCGACGCGTTTTGATTGGGAGCCGCCTGGCTGATCGCAGGGCTGAAAAATGGTTCCCTTTTTGGACTTCCCGAATCGCCGCGGCCAGAATGTGGGCGGAGGTTTGTTTGAGCAGAAAACCCGCCGCGCCCAACGCCATCACTTGCTCGACATACGCGTCATCACTGTGCGCGGAGAGAATGAGCACCTTCGTGCCGGGAACGGCTTTGAGGATTTGCCGGGTGGCTTCCAGGCCGTTGAGCAGCGGCATCGCGATGTCCATCACCACCACGGCGGGACGAAGTTTTCGGGCCAGGGCCACCGCCTGGCGGCCGGTTTCCGCTTCGCCGACCACCTCGATATCCCCTTCGGCTTCCAACAAGGTCCGAAGGCCTTCGCGGACAATCGTGTGGTCTTCCGCCAGCAGAACAGTGATGCGTTCTATGGGCGTGGTCTGTTTCATAGATTTTCAATGTCTGGCGTCAGCGGCTTGATCGGCTCTTCCGCGCCGGGTTGGTTCCGAAAGGAATCTGCGCCCGGATGGTGGTGCCCTGGCCGGGGGCGGATTCGATGCTGAAGTTGCCGCCGACCATCTCCACCCGCTCCCGCATGCCGAGCAGGCCCAGGCGTTGATTCTTTTTGGCGTGCAGCACCCGTTCCACCTCGAAGGATTTGCCGTTGTCCGTAATTTCCAGGTGAAGCGCGGTCGATAGTTTCCGAAGGTTCACTTCCACCCGGCTGGCGTGCGCATGTTGGGCGACATTGGTCAGCGCTTCCTGGGCGACGCGGTAAAGCACCGTGCGCGTGGCATTGTCCAATTCGTCAATCCGGCCGGAAGCGAAACGTCGTGAAATGAACGCGGATGCCCGTCCGCTTCGTGAACTCTTTCATGAAGGCGTGCAGCGCGGGAATCAGCCCCAGGTCGTCCAACGCGGTCGGGCGCAATTCCCGGGCGAACCGATGCACGATGTTCACCGACTTCTCCACCAGCCGTTGCGTGCGGGCGATCTTCTGTTTGAGCCCCCGGGGGTTGATCGCGCCGGCCCGGGCCAGGGTTTCGAGATGGACATTGATGCCCACCAGGGTTTGGGTGATTTCATCATGCAGCTCCCGGCTGATGCGCTTCCGCTCTTCCTCCTGTGCTTGCAGAATGCGATGGGACAGATGCCGCAACTGCTCCTGCATCTGGTGCGATTGCTCCAACATCTGGCTCTGGTGTTGTTCGCTCTTCTTGAGGGCGGCCTCCACCGCCTGGCGCCGGACGATCTCCCGCCGCAGCTCCCGGTTCGCGACCGCCAGCGCCTCCATGCGGCGTTGCGCTTCCTTCGCCCGCTTGAGGACGGTAATGTCCGAAACCGCCACCCGGCACCATTGGCGCGGACTGCTGAGCGAGACGGCGGACGCGGCGTGAAAATCGGCCCAACACGTGCCGCCGTCTTCCTTCCGCAGTTCCGCCTCGCAGACTTGTTTGCCGGCCCCGGCGAAGACGTGTTCCAGAAAGGCCAGCAAGGCCGGCCGGCTCGTCGGGACCACAAAGCGCGGGAAGGACCGGTTAATGAGCCGGGATCGTTCGACGCCCAGCAAGGCGGCGCCGGTCAGGTTCACTTCCAGGATCCGGCCCTGTTCATCCAGGGAAAAATAGCCCACCGGGGCGAAGTCGTAGAGGTCGGTGTATTTATCGAGCAGCACCTCCATCCGGTCCCGGGCTTCCTGCAGCTCCGTGTTCTGCATCTCCATTTCCACCTGGTGAACCTGCAATTCATGGACCAGGCGGTGGGAGTCGGTCGCCGACCGCTCGTCGGCAACCGTTTCTCCCTGGTTCCTCCGCCGGTCGCGCAACCGGGTTTCCGCGCGACGGCGCAACTCGGCGGGGGAAACCCTGGACTTTGGCGATTTCATGAGGTTGTTTTGGTCTTTCCTCGTTTTGAGGGTTTAACGGTCGGCTCCAGTGGCGCCCGTAGCGTGAAACGGCTGCCCCGGCCCGGCGCGCTTTCAATCTCCACTTGGCCGCCCAAGAGGCGGAGACGCTCGCGCAATGCGAACAGGCCAAACTGGCTTGCGGACGAGGCGATCGTCGGCAGGTGGGCGGGATTGAAGCCCTTCCCCTGGTCGCTGACCACAATTCTCACCTGCCTGTCCACCGAATCCAGGTCCACCCTCGCGGACTTCACCTGGGCGTGCTTGGCGACGTTAAACAACAATTCCCGCGTGGCCTGGTACAACAGAACCTCCATGTGTTCCGGCAGCGACGCCGGGGTCGTCCGGGCGGCTACGCGCACGGTGAGGCCATGTTTTTCCCGCATCCAACGGCCGAGCCAGCTCAACGCGGCGGCCAAGCCCTGCTCGGCCAGGATGGGCGGGCAGAGTTCCACGGCCAGTGTTCGGGAGGCATCCATGGACTGCGCGAGGATCGCGTCCAACTTCCGGAGCGTCCCTTGCGCCCGGGCGGGGGCGTCCTGCCGGGCGGCATCCAGGAGATACCTGGCGCCCGCCAACAGTTGTTGCAGATGATCGTGGAGGAGTTGGGCCAGTCGGGCCTTTTCCCGCTGCTCGGCCCGCGTCAGTTCGATGGCCATCTGGTGAATGATCGCCGTGCGTTCGCGGACCCGCTCTTCCAGTTCGACATTCAGCTTGCGGATTTTCACCGCTTGCTTGCGCTCGATGATATCGGTGAGCGCCATCAGATACTGCTGGGTGGGGCTGGATGTATCCCGGCGATAAATGGAGCAAAGCTGGACGGGCACCACGCGACCGTCGGCCGCCATCAGGTCCACCTCGGCGGTTACGTTGGCTTCCGCGGCGGCCGCAGTCAGCAGGTGCTGCCGAAACGTAGCCCGGTGCGGGCGGGGCCACGCTCTCCAGCAGGAGCGTGCCGGCCAGTTTCCCCCGCGGCTTGCCCAGCAGTTTGGCGGCGGCAAAGTTCAGCTCCCGGATCCGGCCGCGGTCATCCAAACTCACATAGCCGATCGGCGCGAAGTCGTACAGGTCCGAGAATTTTTCGGCGCTCGCCTGCGCCTGGGCGTGGGCCTGGATCAGTTCCTCGTTCTGCATCTCCAACTCAATCTGGTGGACTTGCAGCTCATGGAGCAATCGCTGGGTGTCGGGAGCCGACCTCTGCTTGTTGACCTCTGACTGCTGGTTCCTCTGTCGCTTCCGCAACTGGGCTTCGGCGCGGCGGCGCAACTCGGCGGGGGCGACGGAGGTCTTTGGTTTACGATTCATAGCGCGGTCTTTTCTGGAAGTGATCAGTGATCAGTGATCAGTGATCAGTCATCAGTCATCAGTGATCAGTCATCAGTCATCAGTGATCAGTCATCGGTCATCGGTCATCAGTGATCAGTCATCGGTCATCGGTCATCGGTCATCGGTCATCGGTCATCGGTCATCGGTCATCGGTCATCGGTCATCGGTCATCGGTCATCGGTCATCGGTCATCGGTCATCGGTCATCGGTCATCGGTCATCGGTCATCGGTCATCAGTCATCGGTCATCGTCATCAGTCATCGGTCATCGGTCATCAGTGGTGTTGAAGTATGAAACGGTGGATTCGCTCAGCGTAAAGGAAGGTTCGCCACAAAAGGAGGCGGCTTTTTCGATCATCGAGTTCAACCTGCGGCCCAGTTCAGCCAGGGCGCCGTTCAGGCTCCTGGCCGCTTCCTCGGTCAGGTAACCACAATCAGCCGCGGTGTGGATCCAGGGTTGGGTTTCCTGCTGTTCCCCGTCCGCATCCGTAAGCTTGCTGACGAAGTGCTTTTCGTAACGCCGTCGTGCCCAGGCTTCCGCGATCTGCGCTCCGACTGACCGGGAGGATCGCCTTGCCTGATCCGTCAGCGAATACATCTCTTCTCTGGGGAAACGTCTGGTCATTTCAAAACGCGTTTTGCAATCGTCCTTGCCTTCTGAAAGACGATCAAGTCCCTAAAGCTGCGCGCATGCGGCAATTGATTCAATTCACTCACTCGCTTTCTATCGTTCACACTGGTCACTGGTCACTGATTACTGGTCACTGGTCACTGGTTACTGGTTACTGGCCACTGATTACTGGCCACTGCTCATCGCTCCCAAAACCCGGGCAAGGATCTCCCGCAGTTTGTCACTGTCAAATGGTTTCGCCAGTCCGCCGGCGAATCCATGGCCTTCCGGTTCCATAATCACGGGATCGGCGGCGTATCCGCTCATGACAATCGCCTTCACATTCGGGTCAATCTTAAGCAGCGACTGGATTGTCTCTTGGCCCCCGATGCCGGCGCGAACCGTCAGGTCCAGCATGACCGCGTCGAAAGGACGCTCGAGGCGTTGCGCGTTGCGGTAAGCCTCGATTGCGCTCTGACCTTCTTCCACCAATTCCACTTCCAGACCCAGCCGCCGGAGCGTCGTCCCGATCA
The DNA here is from genome assembly GCA_963788655.1 of uncultured Verrucomicrobiae bacterium. Classification (GTDB taxonomy): domain Bacteria; phylum Verrucomicrobiota; class Verrucomicrobiia; order Limisphaerales; family JAFGQR01; genus JAFGQR01. The sequence goes on from CAWBHS010000018.1 coordinate 4,653, forward strand.
CGTCCCTTACTCCCTCGTCGTCATCCATCACCAGGATCCGGCCCGGCCGTGGAAGAGTCGCCGGCACCGCGGCGTTCTCTTTCTCGGGCAACTTCTGGGAAACGGGAAGGTCAATAAAGAACGTGGTCCCGAGCCCCACTTCGGACTCCACGGCGATCGCGCCGCCATGTTTCTGAATGACCGAATGGCAGATCGTCAGCCCGAGCCCCATCCCCTTTTGGGTGCCTCGCTGCTTCGTCGAAAAATAGGGATCAAAGATCTTCGGCAGCGTCTCCTTCGCCATACCGCCGCCGTGGTCGGCAATGCTCACCCGAACGTAATCGCCGGGCGGCAGGGAAGGTTTCTCATGGGGCCCCAGAACTACATTCTCCGCCCGGATCGTAACCACGCCGCCCGTCGGCATCGCCTCCCGCGCATTCAGGACCAGGTTCCGGATGACCTGTCCGAGCTGGGCGGCGTCCACCTCGGCCCGCCAGAGATCATCCGCCAGGGCGAATTCAGACCGTACCTTGGAACCGCTCAAGGCCGCCCGCGCGGATTCCGGGATCACCCCGGACAGACAGGTCGGCTTCCGAAGCGGCGCGCCTCCTTGGGCAAACGTAATCAGTTGCTGGGTCAAGCCGCGGGTCGTCAAGGCGGCCTGCTTCGCCGCCTCGAGATGACTCGCCAATTCCTTCCCCGGAGGGGCGAGGATTTGGGCCATTTCGAGATTCAGGAGAATGACCGTGAGCAAATTGTTGAAATCATGGGCGATGCCGCCCGCTAAAATCCCCGTGGACTCGAGCTTGCTCAGAATGAGACGATCCGCCTCGGCCCGCTGTTGCTCGGTGATGTCCTCCATTACGGTGCGGCACTCCCGCCCCGTCACCGCCATCTCGGCCTCCAATCGTATCGCCACCGGGGAATTGCCATTTTTGAGGAGCTTTACCTCGCAGCACTCCCGGGCCTTGCCCGCGAAGACCTGCTGGAGAAAGGCGTTGTAAACGGGCAGGCTGGGTGCGGCCAGGAACGTCCCGAAACGCCGCTTGAGCAAGCGGGCTCGTTCGCACCCCAGCAAGCTGGTCGCGGTGAGGTTGGCCTCCTGAATTGTTCCCTCGCGGTCGAGGGTCAAGTAGCCCACCGGGGCGAATTCGTAAAGGTCGCTATATTTTTCCAGTCCCGCCTCGATCTCGTTCCGGGCGTGCTGGAGCTCGTCGTTTTGCAGCTCCAACTCGATCTGGTGGACTTGCAACTCGTGAAGGAGGCGCTGCGTGTCGGCTTCGGCCCGGTCCGGTCCCGCTCCCAGGTGTTGCTCGCGCAGGCGTTCTTCGGCGCGACGGCGCAGTTCGGCGGCATCGGCTGTGGGGGGCGGTTTCTTTTGCATGGCGTGGTCCTTTCTTTAGGAGTGATCAGTGATCAGTGAACAGTCATCAGTGATCAGTGATCAGTCATCAGTGATCAGTCATCAGTGATCAGTCATCAGTGGTGTTGAAGTATGAAACGGTGGATTCGCTCAGCGTAAAGGAAGGTTCGCCGCAAAAGGAGGCGGCTTTTTCGATCATCGAGTTCAACATGCGGCCAAGTTCAGCCAGGGCGCCGTTCAGGCCCCTGGCCGCTTCCTCGGTCAGGTAACCACAATCAGCCGCAGTGTCGATCCAGTGTTGGGTTTCCTGCTGTTCCCCGTCGGCGTCCGTAAGCTTGCTGACGAAATGCTTTTCGTAGCGCCGTTTCGCCCAGGCTTCCGCGATCTGCGCGCCGACCGACCGGGAGGATCGCCTTGCCTGGTCCGTCAGCGAATACATCTCTTCTCTGGGGAAACGGCTGGTCATTTCAAAAACACATTTCGCCACGGCCCTTGCCTTCTGATAGACGATCAAGTCCCTAAAGCTGCGCGCATGCGGCAATTGATTCATTCACTCACTCGCTTTCTTTCGTTCACACACTGCTCACTGGTTACTGCTCACTGGTCACTGGTCACTGGTCACTGGTCACTGGTCACTGGTCACTGGTCACTGGTCACTGGTCACTGGTCACTGGTCACTGGTCACTGGTCACTGGTCACTGGTCACTGGTCACTGGTCACTGGTCACTGGTTACTCTTCACTCATCCGCCTTCCCTTTCCTTCGCCCCCGTTTCGCCGCTTGCTCAGTAACGTGTTTCTCCAGGCTGGCGTGCCGGCTGCGCAACTTCGCCTCCAGCGTCTTGGCCGCAGTGATGTCCGCGAAGGTGATGACCACGCCGTCGATCCGGTCATCCAGCGTGCGGTAGGGCATGATGCGCACGGTGAACCAGCGGCCGTCGCGTGCGGCCACCGGTTTTTCCGTCAAGATCAGTGTGCGCAGCACTTCCTGCACGTCGTCGGCCAGCTTCGGGTAGTGCAGGTCCGAGGCCAGGTCGGTGATGGGCCGGCCCACGTCGCCCGGGATGAGCTTGATGATTTTCGACGCCTGGGGGGTGAACCGCCGCACGTTAAGGTCTTTGTCGAGGAAGAGGGTCGCGATATCCGTGCTGTCGAGCAGGTTCTTCATGTCGTTGCTGGCCCGCGACAGCTCGTCCACCTTGGCCTGCAACTCGGTGTTGACGCGTCTGCAGTTCCTCGTTCATGCGACTGCATCTCCTCCTTGGAGGTGGTGAGTTCCTCGTTGGTGGACTGCAGTTCTTCATTGGTGGATTGCAGTTCCTCGTTGGCCGACCGGAGTTCCTCCTGCGAGGTCTGCATCTCTTCGTGGGTGGCGCGCGCCTCGGCGCGGATCCGCTGAAGTTCCTGCTCCAGTTCCGCCAGGCGCGTGTTCCGGGCGGACGCTTTGGGCGCGCCGCCCCCGACTTTAGGCGGCCGCGGGCATGGGGACGTCGGTAAACACGATCATCACCAACCCCTGCAGCGGCCCGGGTTCCTCGAGCCGCTGGACGGTGACCTCCACGCATTGTTCGCCGCCATTGGTGCCGACCTTGAGCCCGTGGAGGGTGATGCTTTCTTTTTGCCGGAGCGCTTTCTGGAAGGCGCTGGCCAGTTCGTAGCGCAGGCCTTCGCGGGCCATGGCAAACAGGTTCCAGTTGGCCTTGCCGGCGGCCGGTTCCAGGTATTTGCCCGTGCGGCCGCTGATGTAGAAGATGTCGCCCTTGTCGTTGACGAGCACCGCCGGCGGGGCGTAATGCTGCAGGACCAACTGATCCGCCAGGGACTGGAGACTGGCCGGCGGATTGGGCGGCCGGCCGAACCTCCGTGGCGCCCGCCGGGGAGACGGTGAAGGACGAGGGAAACTCGACCGAGCTCGGGCCGCAGGGCGGTTTCCTTGCGCTGGAACAGCCGCGATTTGCCGTGGAGCGGGGCAAAGAGGTCGGTGGCGCTCGCCAATCGTCTCCGCGCTGCCGAGAAACAAAATGCCGCCGGGATTGAGGCTGTAGTGAAACAGCGGGATCAGCTTTCTTCTGCACCTCCGTGGTCAGGTAGATCAGCAGGTTGCGGCAGCTCAGGATGTCCAGCTTGGTGAAGGGCGGGTCCATGATGAGATTCTGCGGCGCAAAGATCACCATCTCGCGAATCTCTTTGCGCACCCGGTAGCCGTGATCTTCCTTGGCGAAGAACCGCTGCAGCCGCTCCGGCGACACGTCGGCGGCAATGTTTTCCGGGAAAAAGCCCTGGCGGGCCTTGTCAATCGCGTCGCGGTCCAGGTCGGTGGCGAAGATCTGCAGGGCGAAATTTCCCTTGGGCTTGGCTTGCTCGACCGCCTCCTTGAACACGATGGCCAGGGAATAGGCTTCCTCGCCCGTGGAACAGCCGGGCACCCACGCTCGCAGCGCCTGGCCGGGCGGCCGGTTCGCGAGCAGCGCCGGGATGACCTGCTTCCCGCAATTGCTCCCAGGCCGCCGGATCGCGGAAGAAATTCGTCACCCCGATCAGCAACTCCTTGAAGAGCAGATCCAGCTCCTGCGAGTTCTCCTGCAGGTAGCGGACATAAGCCGCCATCTTGTTGATCTGGTGAATGCCCATGCGCCGCTCAATCCGGCGGTAGAGCGTGTTCCGTTTGTAGAGGGAAAAGTCGTGGCCGGTGTGGGCGCGCAGCAGGATGACGGTTTTCTCCAAGGCGCTCTGCGTCTTGTCCTCCAGGGCCACTTCCGTCCGGGCGAGGAGCGGAGTGCGCTGCAGATAGGCGAGGATCTTCCCCGGCAACTCCTCCACCGGGGCCACGATATCCGCCAACCCGGCGTCAATCGCGCTGCGCGGCATGCCGTCGAATTTGGCCGTCGCCGGCTCCTGCACCAGCACCACGCCCGCCTTCTCCTTGATGGCGCGCAAACCCAGCGTGCCGTCGGAGCCCATGCCGGAAAGAATCACGCCGATGCTGTGCTCCTGCTGGTCCAGCGCCAGCGAGCGGAGGAAAAAATCAATCGGCAGGCGCAGCCCGCGCGGCGCCGCCGGATCGAGCAGGTGCAGCACCCCGTGCAGGATCGACATGTCCTTGTTCGGCGGGATCACATAGACGCAGTCCGGCCGGACCTTGGTGCGATCCTTGACCTGCACGACTTTCATGCCGGTGGCGCGCTGGAGCAATTCCGGCATGATCCCCTTGTGCGTCGGATCCAGGTGCTGGACAATGACAAACGCCATGCCGCTGCCCGCCGGCACGTGCCCCAGGAATTGCTCCAAGGCCTCCAGTCCCCCGGCGGAAGCCCCGATGCCGACGATGGGAAACGAGACGCTGGCCGGGGACGCGGGGGTTGCCGGGCGAGCCGCCTTGGCGGGCTGCTTCTGCCGGCGTTTAGGTGCAGACTTGCTTTTCATGATACTAGTTCCTGTTTCCGCGGCGGTGCAGAGATTGGACATCTCCCAACCCCATTGCGCCGTGACGAAGTGATCGCTTGACGGTTGCTTTTGGAGGTCGAATACATGCACGGCTCCATTGACCCATGGGGCCGATTCTGCCACCACCCGCGATGGATTGGCGATCTCTTTTTTGGTCCGAGCGGTTTCATCCGGTTCCCGCGGACGGGTGGATTGCCATCGGCGCCCCACCGCTTTGATCCCCGCATCCCGCGGTTGTTTTGGTTCGTCCATGGGATAAATCCCAACCCCTCAAAAATCGATAAATCACCAACCCACTTTAGCAACCGGTCCCGCGGAGGGATATGGGGTGTTTACCCCATAGACGAATTTCCCGCCGTTGGCCTAACGTCACGCCCGCATGCTGAACCAATGCAGAATCTAGAATGCGAAAACGCTGCCGCAAGGACTTCTCGCTATGAGCAAAAAGATCGATTCCCTCTGGCCAACTCCGACCGCCCACTCTGCGCCAAAGATTAAAACGATTGGCCTCCACCTGGCCAGCACCGACCGCAACCTGCCGTGGAAGATCAAGGCTGCCTTTGACTTCGCGAAAAGCGCGGGTCAGGAACTGGATCTCACGTTCAGCTTCCGGCCGGCGGGACGAAGCACTCCCAAGCAACGGTCGGCTCAAGAACAAGAAATTCTGGATTCTCCCCCGCATCGCTGGCTGCTTTGAACGGGCCGTTGACTTTACTGACAGACGCCAACCCCTGGGGCCCTCTCCTCCGCATTTGCGGAGGGGAGGGGTTCAATTGGTGCCGGCAATGTTACATTTCCGTCGGCCGTGAACCCAAAGCGTCCCCATCGATTTGATTATGAATGCTGCCAAACTTTCCCTGACCCCGCTGGGCCGCGCGTTGTTGCACGCCTTGTGCCTGTGCCGCCGCCCCGCCGCCGCCGGCTTCTATCTCCGGGGCCTCACGCGCAGTTTGCGCGAATGGAGCCGCCACGGCACCCCTCGATGATCGGGACGAATGGTCGCTTCCCGCGGCCAGATGCGCCGCCGCGTGCAGGGAGTTTGAACGGGGAAATACCAAGCGCGGGAAGGAACAAACGCGCGGACACCCGTTGTTCGAGGATGGCAGCAGGGATTCATTACCCGGCCAGCGCGGGGCCAGCGCGGGAACGGGTCCGCGACAGGTGGCTACCGGCTACATTGGGAAATTGCATGTTCTGAGCAAGGTAGGATTATACCCCATTGCACGCACCCAGCCCAGGGCGTAGTGTTGGCATCGTTCGAAAAGGCAAACGATAAACGCCGGCAATGCAAACATCCCATGAACGCGAAGCCCAGTTCGCACGAAGGACAATATGCAGTCCAAGATCCGCCGTTAGCCAAAAAGGTCGGTTGGCAGATTGGCAGCGCGGGAGGTTTCAACGGGAGCGTGACCTTGAAGGCACCGTCCTGTTCCGGTTTCATCGGGTTGTCGCTCAGCGGGTCCATCCATGACTATCTCTTGAAACCGCACTCCACTTTGGGCTCCAGAACTCAATCCATCCGCAACAACGGCTGTTTTCCGCAGCGTTACTTCCACGTCCCGAAAATATCCCAAACCATCATGAAAACATCTGCTCTGATTCCCCTCCTCCTGGCTCTGGCGGGGTTCGTCGGCATCGTCCCATCCACCCATTCCCAGGTCATCCTCAATCCCAACACCATCAGCGGCACGGTCCGCTTCAGCAATGTCAATCCGGACATTCTCGACCTGCTGAATCCGCCGGGCGACGAAGGCATGGACTCGGTCTATGTGGTCGCCTACAGCCAGCCGCCGGCGCCGTCCTTCAACGCCGGCACGGACGATGTTCCAACCACGTCCCGCACCAGCACGACGTTTAAAGTGGTCGTGGATTCCAGCGAGGCGGGCATTGCTTACTCGGTGGTGCCGCGCATCACCATGGCCAACGTGCCGGAGCAGTATTATTTCGAGGCCCGTACGTCGGAGCCTGTCTTCGCCGGTGGACCACCGGTGACGGTGGATTTCGCGGAATGCGTGGGCGTGTTGACCGTTCATTTCGTGGATGCCAGCGGTGATCCGGTGGCCGTGGATGGCGGCTTGATCCACAACGACAGCTATACGATCTACCGGTATTCCATTCCGGCTGGCGCCACCGAAGCGCGCGTCTATTTGCCCGGCGGCACGTCCGAGGACCTCAACCTCACCGGGTATCGCGGCACGGACTTCTACACCGACCGGCTCACCTTTTTCCTGCGCACCAACATCACCGTCGCGTGCGACGAACTGGCGACGGTGGACATGGTGATTCCTGATACCGGCGACCTGGGGCAGATCACCGGCGAAGTCGATTTGCTGGGGGAGTTTGAACTCACCGTGGATGGCCGCGACGATCTCAATTTCCCCGATTCGACCGCGGTGATCGCCAATTATGGGCCGTTTGGCAATCAGCGTTGGGCTGCGGTACCGGGACTGGATTTCGTGCTTCCGTCCAGCGGCGGTTACCTGTTGCCGAATGTCGCGCCGTCCACGCTGGATCCGGCATCGCCAGGCTATGCCCTGTATGCGCAGATGTACATCCGAAGTGGCCGCCAGATTCAGTCGTTTCGTTCGCCGGCACTGGGCTGGGGCGCCAATCCGGCGGTAACCGTGCTGCCGGGGGAGAGCGTGGACCTGGGTAACTTGTTGGTCATTGATCCGGGTTACCTCGACGGGCAGATCGTTTTACAAGGACCAAATGAAAGTCCCGGTCACGATTCGCTGTTGCGCGGGTTGCTGCACGCCAGCGACGATGATCTGGACATGGACGGTGTGCCGGACAGTCTCGGCACGTACGGCGTGTATTGGAGCAGCGTCAGCGCGGACGGGGTGGATCAATTGGCTGCCGGCGCGACTCACACCGCGGCCTTTGGGTACACCAACGCGGATTTTTCCCTGTCATTCAATCCCGACAGCCTCGCCTTCGAGGGCAATTATGAGTTGGCCCTGGGCGGGCTGAACAGCGAACCCAGTCTCTGGCTGCCCCGGACCCTTAGCCTGTCATTGTCCTCGCCACCCGAGGCTCCGGACAGCAATTATTTCTATAATGTCTTCTCCGTAACCGACCAACGGGACATCACGATGGAAATCACCCCGGGCCAGGCAGCCACGCACGACATCGGTTATTGCTTCAGCGAGGTGACGTTGGTGTTCCGTTCCTCCGGTAACCGTTCTTCAGTCCCCAGGTGCGTTTCAGTGAGGGGTCATTTCCGGGTGCCGGATTTTCAAGGCAATGCCGCCGATTACACCGTCTATATTGACGCGGATTTCGGCATGCCCAACACGGCGGAAACCGCCGCTACCGTGGGGCAAGTGACCCTGGCGCTGCCGCAAGGCTCCTACCATTTGCTCCCCTTTGTGACACCGGCGGATTCCGGTTATGCGTTGACGGGATTGCAACCGATCGACCTTACGGTCGGCTGCGGCGAGCGGATCGTGCTCGAGCAATGTCTGCAAGTGCAACTCGCCGTGCCACCCTGCGCGGTGCCCGGACCCACCCAATTGACCGGCACGGTCCGCAGTTGCACCAACGCGGTCACGTTAATCACCTACGAATTAAACGGCTCCGAGCCGATCATTGTGTGCGAGGAATGCGGCCCGGAACCGGCCTTCGTCTTCGACCTGACCTTGGATCCCGGTCCCAACGCCCTGACCGTGACCGCGTACGATGACCAGGGAGGAACCAGTTCCGTGACCACCACGCTTGCCACCGATACTCTGCCGCCCATCATTCAGTGTCCGGAGGACATCGCCGTTGAAGCCACGCGTCCTTGTGGGGCCATCGTGGAGTTCACCGTAACCGCCACAGACAATTGCGACTTGGCTCCGATCCTTGTTTGCACGCCGCGTTCCGGCAGTCTATTCGCCGCCGGCGACACTGTCGTGAACTGCACGGCGACCGATGCGGCAGGCAATGTCGCCGAATGCGTTTTCAATGTGAACGTAACTGGTGGACCCGAGTTTCTGCCGCCAACCATCAGTGGCGTTTCACCCCAACTGATCGGGGATTCCGGCGGCGCCCAACTCACTATCAGCGGCGCCGATTTCACCGTGGATGACGAAGTATTGCTGAACGGCGTGCCGTTGCTGTATCCCGTGTTGGTCAGCGCGGAAGAAATCCAGGGCCAGTCGCCGCCGCTCCCGGCCGGCGCCTATGAACTGCAAGTCCGCCGTTGTGGCGAGATCGTGGCGAGTCTCCCCGATGCGTGTGTGAGCGGAACGTTGCCACGGATCCTCTCCGTTGATCTACCCCAAGCTTTTGCTGCGGGTGGGAATTATGTGACCGTTCTGGGTCGAACTTCATCGCCACCACGCAGGTCCGCATCGGCTTCGCCGGATCCGATCTGCTTCAGAAATTACGGTGTCCGAGGACGGCACCACCCTCATCGGTCAGGTGCCGGCGTTGCCCAACACCGAGGCGCTGGGACCGCGCGATGTCATCGTCGAGGATGAGCGGGGCAGCGATATTCTGCCCGCGGGATTGACCTATTTGCCAAATCCATTCGAAACCGACCCCCAGGTCCTTGGCCTGCGCGCGCTGCAAACGGCTTCGACGGACCCGGTGGATTTGTATTGGCGTAATGGATTTCCGGGAGGAATGACTGCTCGCGTCAACGTCACGGGAGCAACACCCGAAGCGCGGGCGCGCTCGTTTGTTCGCAGTTTCAAAGATCTCTTGCGGGTGGAGAATCCGGATGCTGAGTTGCAACGAAGCGAGTCCATTCCGAAGGACTCGACGATGTCTGGCTGGCTCAGACCTATGGCGGGCTCCCCGTGTTCGGCTCGGAAATCGTCGTCTACCTGGATGGCAATGCGGTCGTCTGCCTGACCGGCAACCTCCTCCCTCCGCGGCGCTCGATGCCCTGGGATTCGATCCCACCCCCGCCCTGAGCTCGGACGAGGCGGTGGAATTGGCCAAGGCGGATCAGAACCTTCAGCAACCCACCGCGGACCTGGCGGCGACGACTGAACTCATGGTGTACGACCAGCGTCTATTCATCGAAGCGCCGCTTGATCCCCATCTGGTTTGGAAAGTGGTGATGCGATTTTCCGACCTTGTCCACCTGGTGGACGCGCATACCGGCCAGATCGTGGCCCAGTTGGCCCAGGCGCCCTCGCACGAGTTCGACCTGGACATTCAGGACGCCGAGCACGAAGCCAACGCCAACGACGACTGGTGTTTCAACTTGAGCAGCGACACAGACGTGGCGGATGAGGACGATTTCAATTCCGACTACAACGGCGACCTGGACGCTGTGCTGGCCAACCGTTTCGCCATCGATTGCTGGCACTACTTCGACCACCATTTCGGCTGGGGCTCCTACGACAACGACGACTCGCAACTCGAGATTTTCATTCACACGACCATCGCTCCGGCGGTCGTGGCGCAGTGGAGCAAGCAGTGTGATCTAATCCAGTTCGCCGATGGCGCCGTGGATTACGATATTCTGGTGCATGAATTCACCCACGGCATCATCGCGAGCACCAGCGGCCTCCAATACCAGTTCCAGTCCGGCGCGCTCGATGAGAGCTACGCGGACACCATGGGCGTCATCGCCGACCGCGAACGGGGCGAAGTCGAAAGTGGCCAGCCGATCAACTGGATGATTGGCGAGGGCCGCCGGGCTCCGCAGCCGACGTTTCTGGTCCGCAATTACGATTTCCCCGGCGCTCCCCGCCCGGGTGGGCGTGGGGGGCAGCCGGACCACATGCGCAGCCTCTGCTGCATGGCCGTGGGCAGCCCAAACCAGGGTAATGATTTCGGGGGCGTTCATTCCAACAGCGGCATTCCCAATCGCGGCGGGTATTTGATGAGCGAAGGCGGCGCGACCAATGGCTTCCTGGTTCGCGGCATGGGCATGGACAAAGTCCGGCTCATGAAATTTGCGGCCATGCGGAATCTGCCGTCGAACGCCGTCTTCACCGATGCGCGCGCGCGCGAAATCGCTGCCGCGCAATGGTTCAAGGATAACGCCCAGGGCGGCTTCGTGATCGAGGACCTCTGCACGGTGCGCGACGGCTGGGCGGCGGTCGGCGTGGGTCTCGGCGATTCCAACTGCGACGGGGTGGAGGACAACCGCCAGGACATTGATAACGATCTCATCGCCAATCGGGTGGACAATTGTCCCTCCAAGGCGAACCCGGACCAGAAGGACAGCGACGGCGATGGCCGCGGCGATGCCTGCGATAACTGCCCGTTGATGCCGAATCCCGGCCAGGAAGACCTGGACGGCGACGGCCAAGGCGACGTGTGCGACGCCGATCGTGACGGCGATGGCTGTCTGAACGCGGTGGATCAGAATCCGGACTCCAATCAACAGATCATCGGGAGTTTCCTCGGGCCTTTGTGCAATCCCCAAAGCGGGCCCATTTTCGGTTTTGCGGGGAACGATACCGACCATGACGGTATTCTGGATTGTCAGGACGAGGATGATGACGGCGACGGAATCCCCGATGCTATCGACGCCTGCCCAGTGGGCGCGCTGGCCGGCGCCACTTTAGGCCCATGCACGGTGCTCAGAGATTGCCCGCTGGTTCCCAATGATTGGTGGCGCACCTGCCTGGGCGGTGGCTGCGTCGAGTTATACTCCCGATTTGTGAACGTCATTAATCCCGACCCCACCCGGACGGTCATGATTGACACCGTCTCCATCGTGAACCAGACCCTGTACCTGCAGCCCAACACCGGCACCTCTGTGGCCGGTCTCGCCCAGCGAATTGCGCAGGTCGGTCAGCTTGCCGCGGTCGGCCGCGCGGCGCTCAACTCCGAACCGGGCCGCGTGCGCATCGAGCTTTGGGCGCGGGCGACGGACACCACGCCGGCTCATCTGGTCGCCATTGTGGGCGAATACGATCCGGCACTTCTGGAGCTGGGCCAGGTGGATTCCGGCCGCTTGCTGGCGCTGACTCCCGGTGGCGACGGCGTCCCGCCCACCCTGGGCGCAACTTGGCAGCCCGGCACGGACCCGGCCACGGCCAGTCAGGACAACGATAGTGATGGCATGGTGGATGGCTGGGAAATTCAGCACGGCCTCAACCCCCGAAATCCGGACGACGCGCTCCTCGATTCCGATGGCGATGGCGTGAACAATCTGGGCGAATTCCAGGACGGCACCGATCCGAATGATCCCGCGAGTGTGTTCCGCATTCTGCGCATCGCGCGGATGGCCGGCGCCGTGCGGATTGAATTCGTGGCCACCCCGGCTCGCCGCTTCCAACTGGAACGGAGTGCCGGGTTGGGGCAATCCGAATGGACGCCAATTGCCGAGTTGTCCGGCCGCGGCGGCATCGAGTCGCTGACGGATACCGGTCCTGCGGCTGAGAGCCAGGTGTTTTACCGGCTGAGTTCCATGCCGGACTAAAGATTCGGTATTCACCGGTCAACTGTTGAGTTATGAAGAAATGGGATTTCTCGTCCTGCTGGGCTGCGTTCGGTCGCAGCCGGCTTGCGGCTGGACTCCTGGCTCATGACCGACAATCTCGTCACGGTGCGGGAATCAGAAATTGATTCCGTCCTTGGCCGGTTGCCGGACACAGCAGCGGACGCTGCGCTCAAACACACGTTTGCACTTTCATGAGCAACGTTTGT
>CAWBHS010000019.1:0-54238 GCA_963788655.1 uncultured Verrucomicrobiae bacterium
GCGGACGGGTGGATTGCCATCGGCGCCCCACCGCTTTGATCCCCGCATCCCGCGGTTGTTTTGGTTCGTCCATGGGATAAATCCCAACCCCTCAAAAATCGATAAATCACCAACCCACTTTAGCAACCGGTCCCGCGGAGGGATATGGGGTGTTTACCCCATAGACGAATTTCCCGCCGTTGGCCTAACGTCACGCCCGCACGCTGAACCAATGCAGAATCTGGAATGCGAAAACGCTGCCGCAAGGACTTCACGCAATGAGCAAAAAGATCGATTCCCTCTGGCCAACTCCGACCGCCCACTCTGCGCCAAAGATTAAAACGATTGGCCTCCACCTGGCCAGCACCGACCGCAACCTGCCGTGGAAGATCAAGGCTGCCTTTGACTTCGCGAAAAGCGCGGGTCAGGAACTGGATCTCACGTTCAGCTTCCGGCCGGCGGGACGAAGCACTCCCAAGCAACGGTCGGCTCAAGAACAAGAAATTCTGGTCTCCTCCCCCACATCGCTGGCTGCTTTGAACCGGCCGTTGACTTTACTGACAGACGCCAACCCCTGGTGCCCTCTCCTCCGCATTTGCGGAGGGGAGGGGTTCAATTGGTGCCGGCAATGTTACATTTCCGTCGGCCGTGAACCCAAAGCGTCCCCATCGATTTGATTATGAATGCTGCCAAACTTTCCCTGACCCCGCTGGGCCGCGCGTTGTTGCACGCCTTGTGCCTGTGCCGCCGCCCCGCCGCCGCCGGCTTCTATCTCCGGGGCCTCACGCGCAGTTTGCGCGAATGGAGCCGCCACGGCACCCCTCGATGATCGGGACGAATGGTCGCTTCCCGCGGCCAGATGCGCCGCCGCGTGCAGGGAGTTTGAACGGGGAAATACCAAGCGCGGGAAGGAACAAACGCGCGGACACCCGTTGTTCGAGGATGGCAGCAGGGATTCATTACCCGGCCAGCGCGGGGCCAGCGCGGGAACGGTCTGCGACAGGTGGCTACCGGCTACATTGGGAAATTGCATGTTCTGAGCAAGGTAGGATTATACCCCATTGCACGCACCCAGCCCAGGGCGTAGTGTTGGCATCGTTCGAAAAGGCAAACGATAAACGCCGGCAATGCAAACATCCCATGAACGCGAAGCCCAGTTCGCACGAAGGACAATATGCAGTCCAAGATCCGCCGTTAGCCAAAAAGGTCGGTTGGCAGATTGGCAGCGCGGGAGGTTTCAACGGGAGCGTGACCTTGAAGGCACCGTCCTGTTCCGGTTTCATCGGGTTGTCGCTCAGCGGGTCCATCCATGACTATCTCTTGAAACCGCACTCCACTTTGGGCTCCAGAACTCAATCCATCCGCAACAACGGCTGTTTTCCGCAGCGTTACTTCCACGTCCCGATAATATCCCAAACCATCATGAAAACATCTGCTCTGATTCCCCTCCTCCTGGCTCTGGCGGGGTTCGTCGGCATCGTCCCATCCACCCATTCCCAAGTCATCCTCAAATCCCAACACCATCAGCGGCACGGTCCGCTTCAGCAATGTCAATCCGGACATTCTCAACCTGCTCGAATCCGCCGGGCGACGAAGGCATGGACTCGGTCTATGTGGTCGCCTACAGCCAACCGCCGGCGCCGTCCTTCAACGCCGCCGGACGATGTTCCAACCACGTCCCGCACCAGCACGACGTTTGAAGTGGTCGTGGATTCCAGCGAGGCGGGCCATTGCTTACTCGGTGGTGCCGCGCATCACCATGGCCAACGTGCCGGAGCAGTATTATTCGATGCGCGTATGTCGGAGCCTGTCTTCGCCGGTGGACCGCCGGTGACGGTGGATTTCGCGGAATGCGTGGGCGTGTTGACCGTTCATTTCGTGGATGCCAGCGGTGATCCGGTGGCCGTGGATGGCGGCTTGATCCACAACGACAGCTATACGTATCGACCTTAACTCCATTCCGGCTGGCGCCACCGAAGCGCGCGTCTATTTGCCCGGCGGCACGTCCGAGGACCTCAACCTCACCGGGTATCGCGGCACGGACTTCTACACCGACCGGCTCACCTTTTTCCTGCGCACCAACATCACCGTCGCGTGCGACGAACTGGCGACGGTGGACATGGTGATTCCTGATACCGGCGACCTGGGGCAGATCACCGGCGAAGTCGATTTGCTGGGGGAGTTTGAACTCACCGTGGATGGCCGCGACGATCTCAATTTCCCCGATTCGACCGCGGTGATCGCCAATTATGGGCCGTTTGGCAATCAGCGTTGGGCTGCGGGACCCGGACTGGATTTCAGGCTTCCGTCCAGCGGCGGTTACCTGTTGCCGAATGTCGCGCCGTCCACGCTGGATCCGGCATCGCCAGGCTATGCCCTGTATGCGCAGATGTACATCCGAAGTGGCCGCCAGATTCAGTCGTTTCGTTCGCCGGCACTGGGCTCGGGCGCCAATCCGGCGGTAACCGTGCTGCCGGGGGAGAGCGTGGACCTGGGTAACTTGTTGGTCATTGATCCGGGTTACCTCGACGGGCAGATCGTTTTACAAGGACCAAATGAAAGTCCCGGTCACGATTCGCTGTTGCGCGGGTTGCTGCACGCCAGCGACGATGATCTGGACATGGACGGTGTGCCGGACAGTCTCGGCACGTACGGCGTGTATTGGAGCAGCGTCAGCGCGGACGGGGTGGATCAATTGGCTGCCGGCGCGACTCACACCGCGGCCTTTGGAACGCCAACGCGGATTTTTCCCTGTCATTCAATCCCGACAGCCTCGCCTTCGAGGGCAATTATGAGTTGGCCCTGGGCGGGCTGAAACAGCGAACCCAGTCTCTGGCTGCCCCGGACCCTTAGCCTGTCATTGTCCTCGCCACCCGAGGCTCCGGACAGCAATTATTTCTATAATGTCTTCTCCGTAACCGACCAACGGGACATCACGATGGAAATCACCCCGGGCCAGGCAGCCACGCACGACATCGGTTATTGCTTCAGCGAGGTGACGTTGGTGTTCCGTTCCTCCGGTACGCCGTTCTTCAGTCCGCAGGTGCGTTTCAGTGAGGGGCCATTTCGGGGTCGGATTTTCAAGGCAATGCCGCCGATTACACCGTCTATATTGACGCGGATTTCGGCATGCCCAACACGGCGGAAACCGCCGCTACCGTGGGGCAAGTGATCCTGGCCTGCCGCAAGGCTCCTACCATTTGCTCCCCTTTGTGACACCGGCGGATTCCGGTTATGCGTTGACGGGATTGCAACCGATCGACCTTACGGTCGGCTGCGGCGAGCGGATCGTGCTCGAGCAATGTCTGCAAGTGCAACTCGCCGTGCCACCCTGCGCGGTGCCCGGACCCACCCAATTGACCGGCACGGTCCGCAGTTGCACCAACGCGGTCACGTTAATCACCTACGAATTAAACGGCTCCGAGCCGATCATTGTGTGCAGGAATCGCCCGGAACCGGCCTTCGTCTTCGACCTGACCTTGGATCCCGGTCCCAACGCCCTGACCGTGACCGCGTACAATGACCAGGCGGAAGCAGCTCCGTGACCACCACGCTTGCCACCGATACTCTGCCGCCCGTCATTCAGTGTCCGGAGGACATCGGCGTTGAAGCCACGCGACCTTGTGGGGCCATCGTGAGTTCACCGTAACCGCCACAGACAATTGCGACTTGGCTCCGATCCTTGTTTCACGCCACGTTCCGGCAGTCTATTCGCCCCCGGCGACACTGTCGTGAACTGCACGGCGACCGATGCGGCAGGCAATGTCGCCGAATGCGTTTTCAATGTGAACGTAACTGGTGGACCCGAGTTTCTGCCGCCAACCATCAGTGGCGTTTCACCCCAACTGATCGGGGATTCCGGCGGCGCCCAACTCACTATCAGCGGCGCCGATTTCACCGTGGATGACGAAGTATTGCTGAACGGCGTGCCGCTGCTGTATCCCGTGTTGGTCAGCGCGGAAGAAATCCAGGGCCAGTCGCCGCCGCTCCCGGCCGGCGCCTATGAACTGCAAGTCCGCCGTTGTGGCGAGATCGTGGCGAGTCTCCCCGATGCGTGTGTGAGCGGAACGTTGCCACGGATCCTCTCCGTTGATCTACCCCAAGCTTTTGCCGCGGGTGGGAACTATGTGACCGTTCTGGGTCGAACTTCATCGCCACCACGCAGGTCCGCATCGGCTTCGCCGGATCCAATCTGCTTCAGAATATTACGGTGTCCGAGGACGGCACCACCCTCATCGGTCAGGTGCCGGCGTTGCCCAACACCAAGGCGCTGGGACCGCGCGATGTCATCGTCGAGGATCAGCGGGGCAGCGATATTTGCCCGCGGGATTGACCTATTTGCCAAATCCATTCGAAACCGACCCCCAGGTCCTTGGCCTGCGCGCTGCAAACGGCTTCGACGGACCCGGTGGATTTGTATTGGCGTAATGGATTTCCGGGAGGAATGACTGCTCGCGTCAACGTCACGGGAGCAACACCCGAAGCGCGGGCGCGCTCGTTTGTTCGCAGTTTCGAAGATCTCTTGCGGGTGGAGAATCCGGATGCTGAGTTGGCGACGAAGCGAGTCCATTCCGAAGGACTCGACGATGTCTGGCTGGCTCAGACCTATGGCAGGTCCCCGTGTCGGCTCGGAAATCGTCGTCACCCTGGATGGCAATGCGGTCGTCTGCCTGACCGGCAACCTCCTGCCCTCCGCGGCGCTCGATGCCCTGGGATTCGATCCCACCCCCGCCCTGAGCTCGGACGAGGCGGTGGAATTGGCCAAGGCGGATCAGAACCTTCAGCAACCCACCGCGGACCTGGCGGCGACGACTGAACTCATGGCTACGACCAGCGTCTATTCATCGAAGCGCCGCTTGATCCCCATCTGGTTTGGAAAGTGGTGATGCGATTTTCCGACCTTGTCCACCTGGTGGACGCGCATACCGGCAGATCGTGGCCCAGTTGGCCCAGGCGCCCTCGCACGAGTTCGACCTGGACATTCAGGACGCCGAGCACGAAGCCAACGCCAACGACGACTGGTGTTTCAACTTGAGCAGCGACACAGACGTGGCGGATGAGGACGATTTCAATTCCGACTACAACGGCGACCTGGACGCTGTGCTGGCCAACCGTTTCGCCATCGATTGCTGGCACTACTTCGACCACCATTTCGGCTGGGGCTCCTACGACAACGACGACTCGCAACTCGAGATTTTCATTCACACTACCATCGCTCCGGCGGTCGTGGCGCAGTCGAGCAAGCAGTGTGATCTAATCCAGTTCGCCGATGGCGCCGTGGATTACGATATTCTGGTGCATGAATTCACCCACGGCATCATCCGAGCACCAGCGGCCTCCAATACCAGTTCCAGTCCGGCGCGCTCGATGAGAGCTACGCGGACACCATGGGCGTCATCGCCGACCGCGAACGGGGCGAAGTCGAAGGTGGCCAGCCGATCAACTGGATGATTGGCGAGGGCCGCCGGGCTCCGCAGCCGACGTTTCTGGTCCGCAATTACGATTTCCCCGGCGCTCCCCGCCCGGGTGGGCGTGGGGGGCAGCCGACCACATCGCAGCCTCTGCTGCATGGCCGTGGGCAGCCCAAACCAGGGTAATGATTTCGGGGGCGTTCATTCCAACAGCGGCATTCCCAATCGCGGCGGGTATTTGATGAGCGAAGGCGGCGCGACCAATGGCTTCCTGGTTCGCGGCATGGGCATGGACAAAGTCCGGCTTATGAAATTTGCGGCCATGCGGAATCTGCCGTCGAACGCCGTCTTCACCGATGCGCGCGCGCGCGAAATCGCTGCCGCGCAATGGTTCAAGGATAACGCCCAGGGCGGCTTCGTGATCGAGGACCTCTGCACGGTGCGCGACGGCTGGGCGGCGGTCGGCGTGGGTCTCGGCGATTCCAACTGCGACGGGGTGGAGGACAACCGCCAGGACATTGATAACGATCTCATCGCCAATCGGGTGGACAATTGTCCCTCCAAGGCGAACCCGGACCAGAAGGACAGCGACGGCGATGGCCGCGGCGATGCCTGCGATAACTGCCCGTTGATGCCGAATCCCGGCCAGGAAGACCTGGACGGCGACGGCCAAGGCGACGTGTGCGACGCCGATCGTGACGGCGATGGCTGTCTGAACGCGGTGGATCAAATCCGGACCAATCAACAGATCATCGGGAGTTTCCTCGGGCCTTGTGCAATCCCCAAAGCGGGCCCATTTTCGGTTTTGCGGGGAACGATACCGACCATGACGGTATTCTGGATTGTCAGGACGAGGATGATGACGCGACGGAATCCCCGATGCTATCGACGCCTGCCCAGTGGGTGCGCTGGCCGGCGCCACTCTAGGCCCATGCACGGTGCTCAGAGATTGCCCGCTGGTTCCCAATGATTGGTGGCGCACCTGCCTGGGCGGTGGCTGCGTCGAGTTATACTCCCGATTTGTGAACGTCATTAATCCCGACCCCACCCGGACGGTGATCATTGACACCGTCTCCATCGTGAACCAGACCTGTACCTAGCCCAACACCGGCACCTCTGTGGCCGGTCTCGCCCAGCGAATTGCGCAGGTCGGTCAGCTTGCCGCGGTCGGCCGCGCGGCGCTCAACTCCGAACCGGGCCGCGTGCGCATCGAGCTTTGGGCGCGGGCAACCGACACCACGCCGGCTCATCTGGTCGCCATTGTGGGCGAATACGATCCGGCACTTCTGGAGCTGGGCCAGGTGGATTCCGGCCGCTTGCTGGCGCTGACTCCCGGTGGCGACGGCGTCCCGCCCACCCTGGGCGCAACTTGGCAGCCCGGCACGGACCCGGCCACGGCCAGTCAGGACAACGATAGTGATGGCATGGTGGATGGCTGGGAAATTCAGCACGGCCTCAACCCCCGAAATCCGGACGACGCGCTCCTCGATTCCGATGGCGATGGCGTGAACAATCTGGGCGAATTCCAGGACGGCACCGATCCGAATGATCCCGCGAGTGTGTTCCGCATTCTGCGCATCGCGCGGATGGCCGGCGCCGTGCGGATTGAATTCGTGGCCACCCCGGCTCGCCGCTTCCAACTGGAACGGAGTGCCGGGTTGGGGCAATCCGAATGGACGCCAATTGCCGAGTTGTCCGGCCGCGGCGGCATCGAGTCGCTGACGGATACCGGTCCTGCGGCTGAGAGCCAGGCGTTCTACCGGCTGAGTTCCATGCCGGACTAAAGATTCGGTCTTCACCGGTCAACGGTTGAGTTATGAATAAATGCGGATTTCTCGTCCTGCTGGGCTGCGTTCGGTCGCAGCCGGCTTGCGGCTGGATTCCTGGCTCATGACCGACAATCTCGCCACGGTGCGGGAATCAGAAATTGATTCCGTCCTTGGCCGGTTGCCGGACACAGCAGCGGACGCTGCGCTCAAACACACGTTTGCACTTCCATGAGCAACGTTTGTTTGCCTCGTCAGCAGAATCTGTGGGTAGTTTCCGGCTCTGGGAGCCGGCCTAACGTGTGATACAAGGCTATTTCCATCGCGTCGTAGGTGCGAAATCCGTAGGATCTTCTGGTCACCACTCGGATTTTATTGTTCAGACCCTCGACCGGGCCGGACGAGAGTTCCCCTTTGGCGCGGAACCAGTTCAAGAGCAGCTCTTGGTGGTTGCGCAGCATCCTGGCCACTTTGGCCATCGGTTCAAGGCGGCTGCGCAGAGCTCGTTCAGTCCAGACGTCCAGAAAAGCCCTGGCCCAAGTGACAGAGCGATAGCGCCAGAACGGCTCGAAGGTTTCCTTGAGCATCCAGGCTCGCCCAGTGGCCAGTTTACTGCGCAGCAGTCCCCAAAGCTTTTGCTTGGCCCGGCCGCGGACCCGATTTCCCCGGCGCAGCAACTTCCACCGCATGTGCTTGAGCTTTTTGGCCGCGGGACGTCCCCGCAGCCGACCACTCTCGGCTCGGCGCACTTGGTCGACGGCTTGATTCAAATGCATCGTGATGTGGAAACGGTCCAACACGTGCAAGGCGTGCGGGATCTTGGCCCCAATCACATTCAGGTAGGCCCGCCACATGTCACTGCAGACAAAGCGCACGCCGCTGAGCACCGTCGGCCCCAACGCCTCAAAGCCCCGGCGCAGCGTGGCCTGCGTGCGTCGGCGCCCCACCCACAACAGCCGCCGACAGTGCTGGTCGATCTGGTAGATGACGGTCAGGAATTGCTCCGCCCGCTTGCCTTGGCCCCAATGGATCTCGTCGACGCCAAGGGATTGGACCCCTTCAATCTGACGGTGGGCCAACCCCCACTCCACGAACCACTCGACCGAACGATAGACCGCTTCCCAACTGGTCTGAAACGCCAGGGCGGTCTGTCGCCAGGACAAGTGCCGCGCCCATCGCGCCAAGAATCCCATCATCGCCGTGGTGATCGGTCTCTTGCCCCGGCTCCACGGCATGTGCTCGACGATGACCCCATGCGTGGGACACTCCACCCGCCGCGGCGCATAGAGGAATTCGGTTTTAATGCCCCACAGCGGCACAAAGAGCCAGGTTCGTTCCGGCAGTCGGTCGTAACCTGGCGCCGGCTCTCGGCACTTCGAGCACCGGCCGCACCGCCCTTGATGCGCCTCCAGGGTAATCTCAACGCGCAGCTTGTCGCGCTCGCACAGGAGCCGGACCTCCTTGTAAACGAACCCCGCAAAACGTTGTATCCGGTTCAGGATGGTTTTAACTTCGAGTTGAATAGCTGGTCTCCGGGTCGATGGTTTGTTTTGTTTGCAAGCTGCAAACTAATCGGCGCACAAGGGGATCAGCTATTCTTTTTTGCCACGCACGTCCGCCCCGTAGTCTCAGCGGCTGGTCTCGACCACCAGCGCCAGGTTGAGGGGAGGGTCGCCGACTGGGATAGGCGCCGATCGGAGCCGGTCTTGCGCATCCCAAGCGCGGCTCAGATCGTGCGCAAAGGGACCCAGTCGGCGGGCCTCCCCTCAACCGGTCGAGCCTCCCACACGCTTCGTTTGTCCCGCCAGCAGATCGCTCACTCCGGCCACGCACCTTTTTCCTTTTTCACAGCCGCTGTTTCAAATCCACCCACAAATTTTGCTACAGAGCTGAAAAGTTAAAGGCCGTCCTGGCCAGGCACGGTCTTGAGTCAGCCATGCCACCAACCGGTTAAGCCATGCCCCACGCCTCCACCGAAGACCAGCTTGTCGAGCCGCCCGCCATCGGGTTGTTCGCGGTGCTGGGTCGGCAAGTGGCTGCAACCTGATGAAACTTCATGAGTGGACTTTGACTGAGTAACAATACCAGCCAAACACCGGCAAGCCGGTTGACCGCCGGGAATTCCAGACCCATCGCGAAGATCTGGGATGGTTTCGCTAGCGCTGATCCTTCTTACCTGGTTTCATGAATCGATGGACGAGGAAATAATACATGGCGCCCAGCACCGCCAGAATGCCAATCAGCCATAAGCTGATGCGGTGCAATTCGCCTTGCATCAGGCGCTCGTCCTGGCCCATTTTCACTCCGAGCCAGCAGAGCACCGCCGTCCACAGCGCCGAGCCAATGAGGGTGTAAAGCGAATAGACTTTGAAGTCCAGCCGCACGATGCCGGCGGGAATCCCGATCAAGTGCCGCACGACCGGCAACAAACGGGCGGCAAAAATCCCAAAGGCCCCAAACCGCGCCGCCCATTGTTCGGCGCCCGCGACTTTTGCAGGCGAGATGAAAAAGTATTTGCCATACCGCAGCACGAACGGCCGCCCCGCCAACCGTGACACCCAATACATGACCGCAGCCCCCGCCCAAGAACCGGCCGTGCCGGCCAGCACGATGCCCCATATACTAAACCGTCCTTCCGCGTAAGCCAGATGCGCCGCCGGCGGGATCACCAGTTCGCTAGGCAAGGGCACGATGGAACTTTCGATGGCCATGAGCAACGCAATCAGCGGATACCCGCCCGTGTCCAGCGCTGCCAGATACCAATCAATCAAGGGCTTAAACATTCGGGCGCTGGTTATAAAGAAATCCCGGTCAGGCGCAAGCCTGGGAATTATCCGGATCGGATGCTGATAGGGGAGTTTGTGGTCGCCGACATTGCTGGTCCGGTACCGTTGTGACTGCTGATTTCCAGGGCGACGCGATTTAAAGGAAACCACCAAGCTGTTCGTGGCTGTTTTTTGCGGTTGCTGTATGGGTGGCTGCTTGTGTTGGCAGCGTCATTATTGGTATATCTTTCTTGGTTTAACATGAGAACGTCGCTGAAAATGGAACTGGAACCATGATAAAACGCGCGTATTGCCGGATTGAAGAGTTGAGTGCCGCCGCCGCGGTGTTGGTGTCCATGGCACTGGTCTGCGGCGCTGCCAAGCAGGATGTCGTCATCAACGAGATCATGTATCACCCGCCTTACGATCTGGAGGCTTTGCAGTATGTCGAACTGTTCAATCGCGGAACGTCCGTGGTGGACCTTTCGCACTGGCAGTTTACCAAGGGCATCCGCTTTACCTTTCCGGAAACCACCACGTTGGGGCCAGACGGTTATCTGGTGATTTGCCGTGACCACGCGGCCTTTGCTGAATATTACCCTCTGGGCGTCGGGGTTCTGGGCGATTTTGAAGGCAAGCTAAGCCATGGTGGCGAAAAAATCGTCTTGTGCGACCGCGAACTGAACCCGGTGGAGAGCGTCGTTTATTCTGACACCGCACCCTGGCCAACCGGGCCTGACGGCAGTTCGGCTTCGCTGGAACGGATTTGCCCCTTCGTGTCCGGTGACGAACCATTCAACTGGGCGGGTTCCACGTTGCCGGCCGTGGAGAAACCCGCCGGAACACCCGGACGCAAGAACGATAATTACTCCACCGGACCGTTACCGAGGATTTTCAACGTCGAATTTGCCACCCCCCAGCCCGATCAGGAAACCATCGTTACCGCCAGCGTGGATGATGCGATGGGAGTGAAGGCAGTGGCGTTGCACTACCGGATGGCCAGCACGGGGCGGGAGTCCCCGGAAACCGTGGTGCTGATGCAACGCGTGGCCGGTGACGCGCACGCCGGTTCTTATCGGGCGGCCATTGCCGGACAACCGTCCAATACGCTGGTGCGGTTCCGCCTGCACGCCGAAAACGCGGCCAGCGCCGAACGATTTCAGCCCTCGGCGAATGAACCATGTCCGACGTATTCAATTGCCACGTTCACCAATACCAACACCGCGCGCGTTCCGTTTGCGTACATGATCAATGTGGCGCCGCCCCAACGGGAAAGCCGGATTCGCCTGGGTACGAGTCGTCCGATCTCGGTGGCTGCTTCGCCCACGGTGGGAAATGGTGCGTTCATTGTCCTGCCGCCGGGTGAGGGCAAAGTCGAAGTGTTTGATCACGTCCAAATTCGCCCGCGCCGTGGCGGGTTCAAAGTACACTTTCCCAAGGATCACACCTTCCGTGGTATGACTGGCATTAATGTGATCTTCGAATGGTCCTCGCGTTGGGTGTTGTCCGAACCGCTGGCGTATGAAGCTGTACCGCATGGCGGGGGTGCCGGCGCCAGTCACGGACCACTTGCGTCTCTGGTACGATGGTCGCTTGCGCGGCTACCAGTTGATGATCGAACAGCCGAACAAGACCTTTCTCACCCGAAACCGGCGCGACAATAACGGCGACCTTTTCAAAGTCATCTGGCAAGGCCACGGGATCGTGGGGCAGCACGAAAAGAAAACCAATCCCGCCACCGGCCACGAGCAACTGGTGAAATTGATTCAAGGACTGAACACCGATGACCGGTGCGGACCAGTGGGACTTTATTCGCCAGCATTTCCAAGTCGATGAAGTCGCCAGTTATTACGCGGTGAATATGTGCATCCAGAATTGGGATGGCTTTTTCAACAATCACTACGTGTATCACGACCTTGGTGGCAGCGGGAAATGGGAGATTTATCCGTGGGATGAAGACAAGACGTGGGGTGACTATGACGGCGCGTCGCAACGCTATGATTGGTATGAAATGCCCTTGACCTACGGCATGAACGGTGACCGCCCACCCGCCGCGAACAATGTGCTGGGCTGGTTTGGTTTTGGTGGTGGCTTCCAAGGTGGGACCACTTGGTGGCGGCACCCGGGGTATTTCTCCGGGCCGCTGCTGGCCAATCCGGAATTTCGGAAGCGATTTCTGACGCGAGTTCAGGAACTGTGTATGACCGTCTTCACCGAGGAGAAGTTTGGGCCGGTCATCGAGGCGCTGGCGAATCGTTTGGAGCCGGAAATCGCCGGGCGCGCGCAGGCCACCGGGCGCAACCTCAGTCAGGAATTGGAATCGTTTCGGCAGGACATCCAATCCTTTCACAACCAGGTGAAATTCCGCCGGAAGTTCCTCCTGCAGGAACTCGCCAAGGTGAAGGCGGAACAGTAGGTCACGCTGAACTCCTGATCCGTGACTATTCAGTAGGACAGGCGTCCCGCCTGTCCCGAACGGGTGCCAACCAACAACTTGTATCACGGCGCTGTGAGTCCTTCCTATGTCACCAAACGGTGAGGATGCCTTGGGTTATCCAAGACAGGCGAGACGCCTGTCCTACCACGCCGAACTGTCTTATCGCCGCATCAGCCACTGAATTGATACGGCCAAGAGCGAAATCCGATAGAAAGGTCGTAAGGGCGTTCGACCATACGGAGCGTGGATGAGGACATCCGCGCTCCGGACGTCATGACTGCCTATTCTGGTTTCGATCCTGGAGCCGAAGTTGTCGGTGCCACCAGATTGATGACCTCGGCTGGAGTGACCAACTGTTCTTCCCGCGTTTTCAGATTTTTGAGCCGTGTCATGAGTTTACCCTCGGGAGTTCGTTCCAAGCGCACCGTCCAAGCAGCGTTCAATTCCAGGGCGCGCTTGAACTGTTTGTCAGACTTGAGCGGCGTCAACGAATAGTCAACGCGACTGCCGGCGTTGCGCAGTTCTTGGATCAGTTTCAGCGAATCCGGCCGCAGTGTTTCGTCTTCAATCAGGCAGAAGAGATCCAAGTGCGAATCGAATTTCGGCAAGAGGTTGCGCGCTTTCAACAATTCCATCAGCACCACGTCACCCATTCCGAAACCGAGCGCGGGCAGGTCCATTTTGTTGCCGCTGATGAGCTTGATGAGATTGTCGTAGCGGCCGCCTCCAGCGATGGCGCGAAATTCACCTTGGCGGTCGAAGGCTTCAAAAACCACGCCGGTATAGTAAGCCAGGCCCCGAATGACGTGGTAATCTACCCGGACAAAATCGCCCAGTCCGCGCGCCGCCAGATTGTCGAGGATGGCTTGCAGTTCGGCGGTGGGTTGGCCTTCCTGGATGAACGCTGTGACCGCCTCGAGCGAGAATCCCAGGGCTTGAAGTTTCTGCTGGTTGTTGTCCGGTGTTTCGCGCTCCAGTTTGTCCACCGTCTGAAAGAAATCGTATTCGTGCGCCGGATCGCCGTCGTGCTGCGTAAAGAAATCGTGCCACGCATTGCGGCTGCTGAGCCGCACCACGAAATCCTTCTGCGGTCAATCCCAGCGCCCGCAATGAGTCAATGAGCAGGGCCACCAGTTCGGCATCGGCGGCGACGGCCTTTTCGCCCAGGATGTCCGCGTTCAGTTGGAAGTGTTCCCGCAGCCGGCCTTTCTGTTGGCGTTCGTAACGAAAGAGCTGGGGGATGGCGAACCATTTGATCGGTTTCTTGTAGTTGCGTTCGTGCGCGGCGACCATGCGGGCAAGGGTCGGCGTCATTTCCGGACGCAGCGCCACGGACCGGTCGCCTTTGTCCGCAAAGTTATACAATTGTCCCACAATCTCCTCGCCGCTTTTGGTGGTAAACAACTCGAGTGATTCGAGCGGCGGACCGTCGTATTCCCGGAAGCCGTAGCGTTGCGCCACCCGGCGCCAGGTGCGGAATACATACTGCCGGGCATCAGCGCTCCACACATCCGCATGGGGCAAGGGTTCGGGGTAGAAGTCACGAAAGCCGGGAAGACGTTCCATAAGCAAACAAAAAACGGCGCTCGCTGGCTCGACAGGAGCGCCTCGAAATCTCGTCGTCCAATCTTTAAGAATTCGGGGACCGGGGCGAGAACTGGGGAGGTGATGCTTCGTGCGATTCGTCGGAAGACTCGAGGGAGACGTTGGCAGCCGCGATAGCCTCGGGTGTCAATTTGAGCACATCTTCACGCATCTCTTTGCCCGGCTTGAATTTGACCACGGCGCGCTGCGGAATGGGCACGTCGGTGCCGGGATTATTGGGATTGCGTCCGACCCGAGCTTTGCGGACTTTCACTTCGAAGACGCCGAAGTTGCGCAGCTCGACCTTTTCCCCTTTGGCCACAGCTCCGGCGATGTAATCCAAGGTTTTCTGGATGACTTCGAGCACTTGCTGTTGGACCAAGCCGGTTTCATTGCTAATGCGAATTACGAGGTCACGTTTAGTCATAAGTCATTTGGGTTGTTCTTTTAACGCCAAAGCCACCACCAACTCACTTTGTTGCTTTGGGTATAGACCTCGTTTTTGGCGAGGTCAAGTGCCGAATCACAAGAATTTAAGCCTTTCTGACCGCCGAAATCCAAGCACCAGAACCATTAACAGCAAGGTTCCAGCGATCCTTGTATTGGTTTCCTTACAGAAAATCGAGTCTGTTTTACTCCACCAAACGGTTGAGCTTCGAACCATCGACGTTACCTGGAACGGGCCATGTGAAATTTTGCAAGTAATTGGAAATCAATAGATAACACCCACTGCAACTGAAGCTTGCTGGGTTGCACGTCCGAACCAACGTCCTGTGAACCCGCGTCGCTGGATCGGCTGCAAAGTCCGAAGTCCAAGGATCGAATTCCGAAGGGAATCCGCAGTCCAAAAACCGAGCTGCAAATCCAGAGTAGATTCATTGTGAAACAAAATCCAGACGGGCCGGAGCGGTTTGGATTTCAGGCAGAGGTTTGCTTTCTGATCTCAGATTCGGCCTTCAGTTTTCACTTGGTTCTGCCAACCTTTGGGCCTGCGTACGCTCACAAGGCAACGAAAGCATCCCTCAAGTCAAAATTGACGAAGCCAACCGATGGTCCGCTGCTGCGGCCATGGCCATGACCGCGAACATGTCATCAGAATCTCTGCTCGCATAAATGATAGCCGTTGACGCCTGCCCGCCCAAAAACCTAGATTGGCTGCCGCCGATCGTGGCATTTGAACGCAGACTATGAACATTCACGAGTATCAGGCCAAACAATTGCTCGCCCAATATGGTGTAGCGGTGTCCGCAAGTGAGGTGTGTACCACCCCCGATGCTGCCAAAGCTGCCGCCGAAAAACTGCTGGCCGCAGGATCCAGCCGATTGGTGATCAAGGCCCAAATCCATGCCGGGGGCCGCGGCAAAGGCACCTTCAAAAGCGGCTACCAAGGCGGCGTTAAACTGTGCAACTCCGCGGACGAAGTGCAGGCCGCCGCCACGGCGATGTTGGGCCAGGTGCTCGTCACGAAGCAAACCGGACCCGAGGGCCGCCAAGTCAAAACCGTGCTGGTGGGTGACGCGCCCAAACTCATCAAGGAGCTTTACTTGGCGGTGTTGCTGGATCGCGCCACCGGCCGTCCGCTGTTGATGGCCAGCACCGAGGGCGGCATGGACATTGAAGAAGTCGCCGCCAAAACGCCGGAAAAGATCGTCAAGGAATCCATTGATCCCGCCTTCGGCATGGTGGCTTACCAGGCGCGCAAAGTGGCTGCCGCGCTTGGATTGAGAGGCGCATTGTTGAATGCCGCAGCCAAGCTGCTGCTCGGCGTTTACAAGACGTGGTGGGAGTGCGATGCCTCGCTGGTCGAGATCAATCCCTTGTGCGTCGTGCGAAACCGGCGGCAAGGAAACGCTGGTGGCCATCGATGCGAAAATCTCGCTCGACGACAACGCGCTTTACCGGCACCCGGACATTCAAGCGATGCGCGATTTGGGCGAGGAAGCGCCGCTGGAAATCGAGGCGAGCAAATACAGTCTTAATTACATCAAGCTCGAGGGCAACATCGCCTGCCTGGTCAACGGCGCCGGATTGGCGATGGCCACCATGGACATCATCAAACATTACGGCGGTACGCCGGCCAATTTCCTCGACGTAGGCGGCGGCGCCAGCAAGGAGCAGGTAACGGCCGCGTTCAAAATCATTCTTCAGGATCCGAATGTGCAGGCCATATTGGTCAATATTTTTGGCGGCATCATGGATTGCAACATCATTGCCACTGGCATCGTAGCCGCAGTGAAGGAAACCGGATTGAAATTGCCGCTGGTCGTCCGGCTGGAAGGAAACAATGTCCAACTCGGCAACCAAACGCTGGCGGCCAGTGGGGTTGCCATCATTCGCGGCGACACGATGGCGGACGCGGCGGAGAAGGTGGTCAAGGCCGTTGCGCACTGACCAATACGGCGGAACACTTTACTAAACATGTCCATTCTGATCACTCCTGAAACCAAGGTGCTTGTCCAAGGCATTACCGGCAGCTTTGGCGCCCGGCACACCCAACTCAGTCTCGAATACGGCACGCAAATCGTGGCCGGCGTTACGCCGGGCAAGGGCGGTCAAACGTTCGAACACCAGGACCATAAAGTCCCCATCTTTGACACCGTGGCCGAGGCTGTCCAGCAAACTGGGGCAACGGCTTCCGCTATTTTTGTCCCTGCGGCGTTTGCGGGAGATGCCATTCTGGAAGGTGTGGATGCCGGTTTGGAGGTGGCTGTTTGCATTACCGAAGGCATCCCCGTCATGGACATGGTGAAAGTGAAACGGGCCATGGCCGGCGCGAAAACGCGTCTCGTAGGACCCAATTGTCCGGGATTGGTCGCGCCCGGATCCGGTAAAGACTCGCACGGCGGCTGTCGCATTGGCATTGCGCCGGGCTACATTCACCAACAAGGATCCGTCGGCGTGGTGTCGCGCAGCGGCACGCTGACCTACGAAGCGGTCTGGCAATTGACGTGCCGTGGCGTGGGCCAATCAACCTGCATCGGCATCGGTGGCGATCCGATCATCGGCACGTCGCACCTCGAGGCGATTCAAATGTTCAACGACGATCCGGACACCCGCGGCATTATCATGATCGGGGAAATCGGCGGGGCCGCCGAAGAAGAGGCGGCAGCATGGATTGCCAAACATTGCCGGAAACCAGTCGCGGGATTCATCGCCGGCGCCACCGCTCCGCCTGGACGTCGCATGGGGCATGCGGGCGCCATCGTGAGTGGAGGTAAGGGCACGGCGGCGGCCAAGATCGAAGCGATGAAAGCTGCCGGTATCGCCGTGGCCGAAACACCATCGGTCATTGCGGATACGTTGCTGAAGTTGATGTAAACAGCTTGGGCTGATTTTGGGCAATATGTCGTCGCCGTAAGGCGACCCCGCGGCATTGCAAGTAATCCATCTCCTCACGTTGGCGGCTCCAACCTGCCACTATTACAAGCAGGGGATCAGGCATCCATGCGCGGGAAGGGGCCGGTTTGGCAACCCAAGCAGAGTGAAAATCTGCTCGCCGCGAAATCAGCCCCGACTTATAGCGACAGCGATTGCAGGCGGAAGGGAACCCGCTCAATGGCCGGCCGTGATGACCAAGGTTTGTTCGAGCGTGGTGACGCCTTCCTTGACTTTCAGCAAGGCGACATCCCGGAGCGTTTTCATGCCCTGACTGATGGCGACTTTGGAGATCTCCATGGCACTGGCGCGGGCGATGATCAGTTTGCGGATTTCGTCGGTAACCGACATGGCTTCGATGATGGCGATGCGCCCGGAATAGCCGCTGTTATTGCAGCGTTCACAGCCGCGACCACGGAAGAGCGTCACCCCGTCAAAATGGTTGGGTCGGAATGTGCAGATCGCGGTACATCTTGGCCGGGTAGGTGACCGGTTCCTTGCAACTGGGACAGATGCTGCGCATCAACCGTTGCGCGCAGGCAAGGATCACGGAAGAGGAAATCAGGAACGGCGCAATGCCCATGTCGTCCAGGCGGGCGATGGCGCCGGCGGCGTCATTACAGTGCATGGTGCTGAGCACCTGGTGGCCGGTCAGCGCGGCTTCGACGGCGATTTCTGCGGTTTCGGTATCGCGGATTTCCCCGATCATGATGATGTCGGGATCCTGCCGCAGAATGGAGCGTAAGGCATTGGCGAAGGTGAGTCCGATTTCCTTCTTGATGGGCACCTGGTTGATGCCGGGAATTTGGAATTCCACCGGGTCTTCGACCGTGACGATGTTGTATACCGGGCTGTTCAGTTCGTTGAGCGCCGAATAGAGCGTGGTGGTTTTGCCGGAACCGGTCGGACCGGTGACCAGAATGAGACCGTGCGGCGCATCGACCGCGGCTTGGAACTGCTGGAACGTGTCAGGATCCAGGCCCAGCTTTGTCCATGCTGGCGGACAGGTTGGATTTGTCGAGCACGCGCAGCACGCATTTTTCGCCATGGACCGTGGGCAGAAACGAAACGCGCAAATCGTAATCCCTTCCGCCGACTTTCACGCGCATACGGCCGTCTTGCGGCAGCCGGCGCTCGGCGATGTCGAGGCTGCTCATGATTTTGAGGCGGGAGACCAGCGCCAGTTGCAGTTGCTGGGCGGCGGCGTCGCGTCGATGAGCACGCCGTCCACACGGTAACGCAGCCGCACCATGCTTGTCGAACGGTTCGACATGAATGTCGCTGGCGCGGTCCTTGATGGCCTGGACGAGAATCAGGTTGGCCAGTTTGATGACCGGCGCCTCTTCGACGGAGGCCGCGAGCTTGTCGAGATTGACTTCTTCGATCTGCTCTTTGACGGTGACGAGCTTGTCCGCTTCGTCGGCCAACTCCGCCTGTTTCTGCGGCGTCCTCAATGATGTCCTCGATGCTGCCCGCTCTTGGCCGCGTCAATCTGATGGAGCTTGTCCATGGATCGCTTTTTCGGAAGCGATCAGGGGGGCGACTTCCAGCTTGGTGATGCGCCGGACGTCGTCGATGGCCAGCACGTTCAGCGGGTCGGCCATGGCCAGGAACAGCTTGTTCTCCAGCCGGGAAACCGGCACGACCTTGTGATTGTGGCAGATGTCGCGCGGCAGCAGTTCGGCGACTTCCTGCTGGATGTTCAACGCGGCCGAGGTTGATGGGCGGCGTATTGAGCACCCGGCCCATGGAAACCGCCATGTCCTGCTCGGTGACGTAGGCCTTTTCGGTGATGAGTTTGAGCAGGCGTTTGCCTTCTTTCTTCTGATGCTCGAGCAATTCCTCGACCTGCTGCGTGAACAGCAGGCCATCCTCGACCAGGGCGTCGGCGATGCGTTCTCCAAAAGTTTTGACGGGCGGCATAGGGCGAAAGGCGATTACCGAAAGGCCTTTTGAAGGGCTTTGATGATCTCGGCGGGCGGCGCCAGATACCATAGCAGGCGCTGCTTGGCGGCTTGCTCCAATTCCGTGGCGGCTTGCCGATTGAACGGATTGGCGGTGGCGACCATTAGGGATTTGCTCATGCGGTCGAACGGCAGCACGCACCAGCGCAGGCAGGTGGCGACGGGCAAAGTTCGGGTTATTTCGAAATCAACGTCATAATTGTGAATGGGCAAGTAAGTTAACCGGGACTTGTCGGAGAGCGTTTTCATCGCCTGCTCCATGGTCATTATGCCTTTGTCCACCAGGGTTTGGATAAAGGGCGACGCCGGTTTCGTCGGTTTGGAACTGAAATCCGGTTTGGGCCAGTATTGGTCGAAATCCGCATCGGTGAGATACTTCCCCGCGACGACAAATAATTTCTCCATGGCATCGCGGCCATCATCGTAATCGGTGGGGATGGGGTGGATTTCGACATCCTGATTTGCGGGCGTGCCGGAGGGTGCGGGACGGGGGGCGTCCCGGACTTCCGGGGCGGATGATTCGGCGCTCAGGCTCGTGGCTTTGCTCTCGATTTCGCTCAGGGCCGCCAGCACATCCGGGTCGTCCGGATATCGTTGCAGAATGCTCTCGTATTCGAGGATGGCGGAGGAGAGTTGGCCCATGGCCACATAGGCCTGGGCGATGCGCTTGGAGATATTGAAAACGTCCTGTTCCCGGCCCAGCTTGGCATAGGCTTCCTTGAGAATTTCCAGGGATTGATAATCATTAGGCTGCGATTGCGTAATGACTTCAAACATCTCAATGGTCTGAGCCAATTGAGACTCTTCGCTGGCGGTTAATGAGCCTACTGACATGTCCAACTGCTTGCTACTTGGGGACTCGCGACCCAATTTTGACTTGGTTCGCCGTTATTGCCCACCTAAACCCAGCAAGCTCAGGGCCAATTTGGCAGGGAACCGGGAACTTCTGACGGCAACTGAAGACCAGAATGCGTATTCACCTGATAACCAGCGCCAGGGTGAATTAAACCATTGGCAATTCGATGGGAAGCATGCTAAAAGCTCCCTCCGCTCATTTTAGCGAGCGGGTAGGCAAAAACTGTATTGAACCAGAAAGAATATGTCACAACATCCTAGTTTGCGCTCCGCATCGGCCTCTGCCACCAAGCGCAATGTATTAAAGCGATTTGAACGGGTGGAACTGCTCAAGAAACGCGGCCAATGGAAAGCGGGAGACCGCGTGTTTGGCCTGCGGAAGACCAAAGCCGAATAAGTTTCGGGCTTGAATGCTTGATGCCGGATGTTGAGTTCGGAGCTCCGCTGGTTTGATTTCAGCAAGTCGAGCACGGGTGTTTTTGGGGTGGTTTTAGTAAATGACCAAAGGCCAATGACCAATCACCAGAGAATAACCGGTCTTTGAGGATTCGCCCTTCGCCTGCGGTCCTAAATCGTCATCATTGACAGAATCCAAGTTTGTATTTCTAATTACGAAATTATGAACATAAAACACAGGATGTTTTGGCTGGCGGCGCTTTCATCCGCACTGATTGCCCACGCAGCGGTGGCGGATACGCAATTGGACTTGCCTTCCCAAACCCCCGCAGCGGTGCCCGTTCGTCCGGTTCCCGATGAGACGGCTGACCAACCGGATACTGGTGACAATAAGACTTCCCTCAGCGAGCCACGCCCGGCGGTGGTCAATGGACAGAATGTCAATGTCCGCGGCCAGGCCACCATCAAGAGCGAAGTTGTTTCCCGTTTGAACGAAGGCGATCGGGTTTCCGTGGTCGAGGAGATTGTTCACAAGAAATCAACCCCGGGCGACCCGGACAAGCGGTACAAGATTGTATTGCCCAAGAACACCGACGTGTGGGTCCATTCCAGTTACATCGATCCCGACACCAAAGCGGTCAAAGCTTCCAGACTGAATATGCGCAGCGGTCCGGGGGAGAATTACAGTGTGTTGGGGCGTCTCGACAAAGGGGCCGTTGTCAAGCCGCTCGAAACCAAGGGCGATTGGATCAAAATCGAACCGGCAGCCAAAGCCTACGCCTACGTCGCGGCCAGCCTAGTGAATGTCGAGCCGGCGATACCGCCAACTACCGTGGTCGCCACGGAGCCGCCGACAGAACCGAAAGTAAGCGAGCCGCCCGCCGAAGTGGCAGTAGCCCAGCCGCCGGAAAAGACGACCGTGCCCGCCATGGATACCTACCTCCCGCCGACGGAAATCACCCCGACAACGCCGATGGTTGAACCCGTTCCCAGCCCAGCCATCGCCCCCCCTCCGCCCCCGGAGGTGGTTGCCGAACCTGGCCCCGACGGAAGTTGCTCCGGGGCCGGCCGAACCTGAAGTGCCACCCCAGCGCAAGGTAATCCGAGAAGGCATTGTTACGCGCAGCCTGAGCATTCAGGCGCCGACCGAGTTTGTGCTTCAGAGCGTCAACAACCGGCGCAAGATCGATTACCTTTACAGTCCTTCAACCAATCTGGTGTTATTGGACTTCAAAGGCCAGCGCATCATCGTTACTGGCCAGGAAGGTCTCGATGACCGTTGGCCCAAGACGCCGGTGCTGACGATTGAGACGATTAAAGCAGTGCCCTGATGGCCGCGGCCAATCTTATCGACGGTCGGGCCATTGCCGAGCAGATTCATGCCGACACGACTCAGCGCCTTGCCGCGTTGAAAAACCGCGGCGTTCAGCCCGGCTTGGCCTTCGTGCGTGTGGGCGACGACCCCGCTTCCAAAGTTTACGTGGGCATGAAGGAACGCACCAGCGGACGACTGGGAATTCATTCTGAAACCCACATCCTGCCGGAAACCTCACCGGAAGCGGAGTTGTTGGCTTTGTTGGACCGGCTCAATGCCGATCCGCGCATCCATGGCATTCTCGTACAGGCGCCACTGCCGCCGCAGATCAGCCCCGCCCGAGTCTATTCGCGTGTGCTGCCGCAAAAAGACGTTGATGGTTTTCACCCGACGAACGTTGGTAAGCTATTGCTCGGCGACCGAACGGGCTTTGCTCCCTGCACTCCGGCCGGCATCCAGGAACTGCTCATTCGCAGCCAGGTGAACACCGAAGGTGCGGAAGTAGTCATTCTGGGCCGCGGCGACATCGTGGGCAAACCCATGGCGGCCATCTTGTGCCAGAAGGCGAAACATGCCAATGCCACCGTGACAATCTGCCATTCTCGTAGCCGTGACCTGGCAGCGCATTGCCGGCGGGCGGATATACTGATCGCCGCGATGGGGCAGGCCCGGTTCGTTAAAGCCGACATGATCAAGCCCGGTGCGGTGGTGATCGATGTGGGCGTTAACCGCATCGCCGACCCCACTGGCAAGGATGGCACGCGTTTGGTGGGCGACGTGGACTTTGAGCCCGTTCAACCCATGGCCGGAAAAATTACTCCCAATCCTGGCGGGGTCGGTCCCATGACCATCGCCATGCTGATGCAAAACACGGTGCGGGCGGCGGAATTGACCTCCCCCGGCCAATAGACAGCCCGCAGCATTTGTTCCGATTATGCAACCCGCTCGCATTCTACCCGACCTGCAATGTTCACTTCTGTGTGAAGAAGTTCGCCAGGAAGCCAATGGCAACTTCTTCCTGATCGGGATTATGGAAGTCATTCGCGTACCCCAATTACCGGTCACCGCGTTTAAGCTGAGCGTGTTCAATCGCTGGACGGCTGGTTTGGGACAATTCCGCGAGAGCGTGCGGTTGATTGGGCCGGACCAGACCACGGCACTACGCAAGAGCGAAGTGAAGTTCGGCATGGCCGATCCGGGCATTGGAGCCACCACCGTAACGTTGTTCGGAAATGTGGAGTTCACGGCGCCGGGCGCCTATTTTATCGAAGTCAGTGTGGAGGATGTCCTCAAGTTGCGTTATCCGATCAATGTGGTGGTCGTGCCCCCCCCTTCCAATCCCAACGCTCCCCGGCCATCTGGCCCCGCCGAGCCATCTCCAGATTAGGGCTCACCGATGTCAGACGACGAGCGTCAACCGGTAGCTTCCGCCAATCCCCAGCCGGAATCCACCTCACCGGAGCCGCCCTTTGCCTGGCAACCACTCACGCCCGGAGGCGTCGCCACGATTGCCCGCGAGTCGCTGGGCCGCTTGCTACTGATTGAACTGGTGGTGGCGCTGCTGGCCGTGGGGGCTACGTTGGGACTCATCGCCAGCGATTACTTTCCCATCATTGACCGGGCCGTTCGGCAGTTGCCGACGACCGGCCGGATCGAACACCGGCAATTGATTGCTCCAATGGTCAGTCCGAAAACGCTGGCGGAAAATTCATTCCTGGCTTTCGTAGTGGATCCGAGTGGTTCCGGGCGGATCAGCGCCGCGGCGGATATTCGGGTATATTTTCACCGCCAAAATTTTGAAGTGTGTTCTTTGTTGGGTTGCGCGTGGTTCAAGTATCCAGTCCGGTGGACCATCGAATTCAATCGCAACGAAGTGGAACCGCGCTGGGGTGCTTGGCGGCCATTCCTTCTTGCCGGCACCGGCTTGCTGGTCTTCATCGGTCTGTTCTTAAATTGGGCTGTCGTCGCGGGGCTCTACTGTCCCGTGGTTTACTTGATCAGCTTTTATGCGGATCGCGACTTAGGTTGGGCAGGCAGTTGGCGGTTGGCTTCCGCCGCGCTCATGCCCGGCGCGTTGCTGTTGACCATGGGCATCCTTCTTTACGGCAGCGGAGTCATCCACTTGGTGCAACTGGCGGCTTTGGCCGGCATCCACTTGGTTTTGGGTTGGGTGTATGTGGCGGTCAGCCCGTTCTATCTGAAGAAGCCGATCGTGATTATCACGCATTCGACGAATCCCTTTACTGCGGTTGTCAATCGCCCGCGTCTCAATCCCGCGAATCCCTTTGCTCCCATCGTGGAGGAGAATGGGGCTGTCCCGGACAGATCAGCCAGAGAGGAAGACGACAGCCAATGACCAAGGACCAAGGACGAAAGCATGCCCAACCGCCCAAGTTCCATGCCGAGAACAAGCAGCCTTCCGCCGGTCAACAGGTCAGTGTTGTAACGGGCACTCTCGGATCCTTGGTTTTCGCCTCAGGCCGACTGCCCGCCTGCCGCAGGGCAGGGGATGGATCTTGAAGTGATGGGACTTCAAATATCGATTAGTTTTCGCTTGCAAGTTTTCTGGCAAGTGCATAGATTTGGGCCAATTGAGAAACAGGAACGGTTTCCTGTAAACGGATGATTCAAATCGCATGTTAAAGCTTCAACCGGTGAGGGCTGCTTGAGTCGGCCTTACTCTTCTCGTCGTTCTTCAGGTCCAATCGTTCGGGTCAACGGTAAGATCCGCGCTCGGGAAGTGCGCGTTGTAACCGATGATGGGCGTCAACTCGGAGTCATCAGCCTGGCCGAAGCCATCCGTGCGGCCCAAGGTGCGGGCATGGACCTTGTGGAAGTCGCTCCGAACGCCAAGCCTCCGGTGTGCCGGATTGTGGATTTCGGTAAATTCCGCTACGAACAATCCAAGCGGGAAAAGGAAGCGCGCAAACACCAACACGCCACGAAATTGAAGGAGATTCAGCTTCGGCCGGGCATCGATCCGCACGATCGTTCGACCAAGCTGGGGCACGCCATCGAGTTCTTGTGCGAGGAAATGAAGGTGAAGCTCTCCCTGCGTTTTCGGGGCCGCGAGATGGCCCACAAAGATATTGGTTTCCAAGTTGTGGAGAAGTTTATTGAGGAATTGGCGCCCTACGGGCATCCGGACGCCCCCTCCAAGTTGGCGGGACGGAGCGTGAATGTCATCTTGAGCCCATTGCCCCGCAACAAGCGCGCCAAGCCCCCGGTGTCGGCGGAAACTCAGGAAGGCATGCCGGTCTCGGCGGAAACAACTGAAACCGATCAGGCCCCTTCATCCCAGGAGGACCAATCGTCGCCTCCTCCCATTAGTGATTCACCGTCTTCGAGCTTCGTGAACAATCCGTTCACCCAGTTGAATTCCTGAACTTGAGATTACCACCCGTGGTTTGCCTGTTTGGGCTATTCCTTGCCCCCAAAGGTACGCATTCGTTGACGGCATCTCCGCTGCAAAGACTCAAGCCTTGGCTTGGAGATACTCGCGGGCCTTGGCGAGGGCGGTTGACATTTTGTCTGGCTCGACGTGGCCGTGCATGAAGGGATTCAGATACCATGGGTATGCGATGCGGGCCAAGGCCTTGAGCCACGGTGCAAAATCCGTCGGCCCGTGACCGGGGAGTTGGCCCAGCCCTGGTTGATTCTGCCAGGCATAGAAAAACAGCAATTGCTGGTCGCAGATCGCAATGGCTTTTTCCACGGGGACCTTGATGGCCTGAAGATGGTAAGGTGCCAAGGCAATGCCTACGCGCAGAAACGGATTAAGATCCGCGAACGCCTGGAAGGAATCGAGCGAGTTCAGCAGGGCGTCGCCGTGGTTTTCAATGGCGAGCCAGGAGTCGTGTTTTTCCGCCAGATCAGCCAGTGGTTTCAGCCCTTCGAAAAAGGCGCGCATTTTGGTGGTGAGTTCCTCCGGCTTGCACGGGGGACCACTGCCTTGAACGGCAACGCCGCCACCGGCTTTGCCGAGCAGGTCCGCATATTTGGCGTAACCACCTTGATAGACGGAAAAGGAGTAGAGGGCCAATTTGTATTTGGCCAGTAAGGCCTTGAGCCCGCTGGCTCCCAGCCGTTGGGCAACGTCGTCGAGATGGGGGCAGCCTTCGTGCGCCGACCAAATATCAATGGCCTCGAAGCCTTGCGCCGCAATGCGTTCACAGGCCTGCTCGATGGGCAATTCCTTGTAGTGAATTGACGAGGTCGAGAAGCGCACGCGCCAAGGTGTTTTTTCTTTGCCAGCCGCCAGGGTAGGGTGAGGCGACAAGAATCCCGCCGCAACGCCTCCGGCGGCCACCGTCAAAAAATGGCGACGGTTCATCAGATTTCCAGAGTTCTGCTGTGGTTGGTTCATAAATCGTAAACCCTTCAGCGCCTCACAGCACATAGGGATACCGCTGCGGCTTGCTCAGCATTCGGTTGGCTTGATCATCGCCCACCACCTCTTGTTTGTTACCGTCCCACACCAATTTGCGCCCAAGAATGTAGGCGAGGTTACCCAGGTTGCAGAGATTGGCGGTGCGGTGACCGATCTCGATATCGACCGCGGGGCGGTGATGGCCTTCGCGGATGGCTTTGAACCAGTCGGCTTTGTGGTTCATGTTAAAATCCGCGTATTCGTCCGTGCGATAGACCTCCTCGCCACCGGGCGGCAATTTGAAGTTGATCGCTTCCGGATTGGCCGGTCGGTAGCCACCTTCCCATTCCAGGACGAGACGACCGTGTTCGCCCCAAAAGACGTTGCCGAATTCGGTCTTACCAACCTTGTTGCCCGGTTGCCCCCATTCGAGGGTCCAGTCCGGGTTCTTAAATTGATAAACCACATCCATGTCAATTGGGCAGTCCCACAATCCTTGGGTGGGAGCGCGGCCTTGGGCCTCGACGGTAAACGAAGTTTGGTGGTCGGCGTTCATGCACCAGAGAATCGTGCTGAACTGGTGGGCGCCGCGGTCGCGAATCTGCCCACCGCCAATCTCAAGGAACCACCGAAAATTAGCCGGGAGATAACGTCGGTTGTATTGGCGCCAGGGCAGGGGACCGAGCCACAAATCCCAATCGAGGTCTTCCGGGGGAGCGCCGTCTGGAATGGGTTTGGGGTCCACTGGATTGGCATAATGCCAGCAGGTGACTTTGTTTACTTTTCCGACTATACCGTTGCGGATGGCACGGCAAGTGTGCCAACCGCCCAATGCCGTCCGGGCCTGCGCGCCGACTTGCACGGCTACGTTGTTGGCCCGCGCCGCATCGACCATCGCCTGGCCATCACGCACGGTGACGGAGGCTGGTTTTTCGACATAGACATGCTTGCCGGATTGGCAGGCGTGAACCGTCTGGACGGCGTGCCAATGATCAGGCGTGGCAATAAGCACGGCATCGATATCCTTGCGCTCGATGAGGTAACGGTAATCGCGATAAGGAACGACCCCTTTGCCGACCGTTTCCGTGGCGGCGATGAGGCGGTTTTCATCCACATCGCAAACGGCCGCGATGCGGACTTTGCCTTCCTTTTGAAACGTCAGCATGTTCTGCAAATGGGTATTGCCCATGCCGCCGGTCCCGATGTGGGCAACGATGAAGCGTTGGCCTGCGCCTGGACGACCGGGAGCGCCGAGCACTCCCGAAGGAACGAGGTTCAACGATCCCAGGGCGAGGACGGTGGTGCCGAGAAATTGCCGCCGGGTTAATGGGGAGCGAGTTGGAGCAGGCTTTCTCGCCGTTGAGGATATTGCGTTCGAACAGTCGGCTGTCATGCTTCACTTATCAAGCCGTTCCCTCTTGGGAACAAGCGAAAACTGGTGCGTCGTCATTGGCGAGTTGCGCCGCGCCATATTGTCAAAACGCCAAAAGATCGATTACGGTTGGATCTGCTGCACCGCGTAGAGCTCTTTCATGGTCGCCAGATACAGCACTCCATTCGCGGCGATCGGGGAGCTGCTGATGGGACTGTCCAACCTGATTTCGCTGAGCAGCCGTTCATTTTTGCTGGCCGCAAAAACTAGAAATTCCCCGCGGCGGGTCGTCACATAAACCTTACCGTCGGCCACCAGTGTCGAGGACCAAATCTCGCCTTTGACTTCGTGGGTCCAGTAAGGCTTGCCTGTTTCGGCATCCAGGCAATGGATCGTTTTCCCGCAATCCGCAACGAACACCAGTCCGTTCCAGAGTGAGGGAGTGGAAATGCTGTGCCGTTCCAACGGGGAGGACCACAGCTTGGCGGTGTGGGTGATGTCGCCGGACTGGGTGGCATCAATGCAAGTGATTCGGGCTTCGTTTTTTCCCCACCAGAGATCGCCTTGTGACACGACATAAACGCGGTTGTCGTGGAAAACTGGCATGCCCAAAATGTTGCTTGGGCTTTCCCGGCGATTGCTATTGTAGCGATGGACATTTTCCTTGGGCGCCGTCGGGTCACAGTCAAATGACCAGACTTTCTTCAGTTTGATCACATCTTCGGATTGAAGCGCCGCGGGGGTAAGTGCCGCAAACGCATACACCACGCCGTCGCCACCGCCAAAGATAATCAACCTTCGGCCATTGACTTCACCCAAGGCAGGTGCTGACCAAGTGCTGTGGAAGATGCGCGGGCCAATGTGTTCATTATCTTGTCCAACGAGTCGGCCGGAACGCTTATCGAGCACGACGAGGCTTGGGGCGTCCGGTGCCAGGATCTTGCGATGCGAATCATCGACGCCGTTCGAGGTGTTCACGTAAAGGAAAGGACCGTCCACGAGAATGGAACTGTGAGCGGAGTCATGTTGGCGCACCCCGCATTCTTTCGGCAAATCGAACAACCAGAGAATATCAGCGTCCTTCTCGTCCATGACCAGAGGCGGTTCATCAGGCGGCACGGCATGTCGGCCTTCGTCAACGTAAGGCCCCTGGTTGCCGTTTGCCATTCCTTGGAGATCGAGGCACATCACTTCCCCGCGATTGCTCACGATATAAACGCGGTTGCTTTCGACCGTGGCCGTTGAGCATATTCCGGCACGCGGCCAATCCCAAAAAATGCTGTTGGTGAGCTTGGGCACGGCCAGTTGCCATTGGAAGGCGCCGGATTCCTCATCGAAGCACATTAACACGCCCCGGTCTCCTTTGTGTTTGGGGTCGCGCGGTTCGCCGTTGTTGGTTCCGATGAGCACCCGTCCATTGGCGATGATCGGCGTGGAATGTGTCTCCGTTCCGAGGCGGGCCGTCCATTTTACGTTTTGACCTGTTTCAAGATTGAATGTGAAAGGCAGGTTTGTTTCCAGTGAGACCATGTTTCTCGAAAAGGTGCGGCCCCAATGCCGTTGGTCGGCTGCGTGCAACATCGAATGGAACGTCAGCAA
The DNA here is from genome assembly GCA_963788655.1 of uncultured Verrucomicrobiae bacterium. GTDB lineage: Bacteria > Verrucomicrobiota > Verrucomicrobiia > Limisphaerales > JAFGQR01 > JAFGQR01. The sequence goes on from CAWBHS010000019.1 coordinate 29,188, forward strand.
CACCAATGATGTGCCGGTCAGCCAACGAAGCGAATAATTGTGTGCGTTCACTGTGATTCGGATAGTCGGGCATCAGACGCAATCATGCCAGGGCGAATTCGGAAAGGGTTCTACGAGTTTAGCATGGGCAACTTAATTACACACTCCGGGAGGAATGAAGGATTCTTGTTCGATGAGTATGTCTCAAGTCATTTTCAGGCAATTCAAGAGCACCATCACCCATGCCGCACAAATCAAGTGGTTTTATTGGTCTAATAGTGTGCATAAACGGTAAAACTGGAGTCGGGATTCTTTACATTTCATTCATTTTTGTCTAAGTGCTTTAGGGATAATTATTTATCTATATATCGCTTATCGTAACGTGAAATTCCGTCGGAAATATTTACGATTTGTTCAAGTTTAATCAACTGCATTAGGCATATCGACTGTTTTTATCTAAGTTCTAAGTTGCTCATGCAAAACAGTTAAGGCTACAACTTTGAGTCGGTTTGGAATACTGTCAGTCTCTTGGCACTCCGAACGCTAAATCACGCCGACTATCTGTGTGTCCGAATCTTGGGCTGTTGCTATTTGGTGATGGTTTCAGTGCTTTAAGAAACAAGAATACGGGTAAAGGATCTTGAGCTTTTGACAGAAACGAATAGCTTTTTGACCGTAATACACGGCCTTGCAAATCCAACGGAGGGGATGATGCAAAAACCAAAGGTGCCGAGCGTGGTTTGCTGTACGCAAAGCTCAGCCGGTCGCGGCGGGAAATTCCTAACCGACTTGCGGTTTAAGTGTCCGAACACGGTTTAATTTATATCGGTTCAGAAAAACAGACGAAGCCCTATCAAAACTATGAAAACGAAATACCCTCCAATTGCCTGCCTTTTAGGCATCACCATGCTGGTCATTGTGAGTTGCCTACCGATGAGTGCTGTTCCGGTATTGCAACTGCAATCCGGCGCGACCACGGTAACCGTTCCCGATGGGGATTTGTTGGATTCCAGCCCGTTGCCTGGTGTTGTTACCTACGTCGGTGCCGTGGGGAATTTTACGATCAATGTGACCTCTGGGCTGACGAAACCGACCCAAGGGACAGCGATATTGCCTGAAATAAGTCTAAGCTCAGTGGATACCAGTAAGCAGGGAGGTACACTGAGCCTTCAATTCTCGGATAACAATTTTTCTCCCGCGCCAAGTGGCCCTATATTTGGTAGCCTGGGCGGCACGGCGGCCAGTGGCGGCAATCTGGTTTTCAACACTTACGTGAATTCATCGAATACGGAACTCGACACCTCCGGTGGAGCAGTTATGAGCCAAGGTCCATTTACGGGAGCTTTTTCAGACGATGCCAACACCTCGGTGGCGTTAACGGCTCCATATTCGATAACGATGGAAGCCATTATCACCCATCCACCGAGCGCGAATGGTGTTGCGTCCAGCTTTGTGTTTGATCTGACCACTTCCGGTTGCTGCGAGGAGATTCTCCTCACCTGTCCTCCCGACATTGCCGTCCAATGCTTGGGTGATGTGCCGCCGGCCGACTTTGCTGGTGGCACCATGGTTGATCCCTGCAACCATCCGGAAACGATTGTAACCCATGTGGGCGACACTACAGTGGGAACATGCCCGACAATAATTACCCGGACCTACCAAGCCTCCAATGACTGCACCAACAGTACCTGCACCCAAATCATTACGGTCAACGATACGATTCCGCCTGTGATCACCTGTGCCCCCAACGTTACGGTGCAATGTTTGGCGGATGTGCCACCGTCTTCTTTTTCGGTTAGCGATAACTGCGATCCCAATCCTGCGGTTCAGGTGACGGAGTCGAGTGCCGGGAATTGCCCGACCATTATCACCCGCACGTATGAAGCGACCGATATCTGCACCAACCAGGCCACATGCATTCAGGTCATCACCGTTCATGATACCATTCCCCCCGTTTTCACGCAGACCCCTCCCGATGTGGATTTGGGTTGCAACCCGGCCAGCGTTCCCGTGTGCGATGTGGCGCAAGTGACCGCGACCGACAACTGCGGTCCGGTGACAATCACCTGCGGCAGCGCCGATGTGGTGACCGATTGCGATCACACCCGCACGATTACCTACACCGCCGCGGATCTCTGCACCAACTTGGCGACATTTGTCCAAACGATCACTTGGAAGGTGGACGTTACTCCGCCGGTTCTCACCGGTTGTTCGACCGATGTCTCGGTGCAATGCTTGGCGGACATTCCCGCCGCAGTCAACGTAACCGCTCTGGACGACTGCGATGGCCCCCTCGCGGTGAATTATAGCGATACGCAAACCAATCCCGGTTCCTCGTGTAACAATGTCATCACTCGCACATGGACCGCCGTGGACGAGTGCGGCAACCAAGCTCAGTGCGTGCAAATCATTACAGTGAATGACACAATGCCTCCGGTCGTTACTTGTCCGCCGGACGTGACGGTTCAATGCCTAAGCGATGTGCCTCCCGCTGACTTCGTTGGTGGTTCCGTCAGCGACAATTGTGATCCTAATCCGCTCGTAAGCCATGAGGGAGATGTGGCAGTGGGGGCTTGTCCCACAATCATTACGCGCACCTATGCGGCCACCGATATCTGCGGGAACCAGTCCACTTGCACTCAAATCATTACCGTTCATGACACCATTCCGCCGGTTTTCACGCAGACCCCGCCGCCTAATGTGGATTTGGGTTGCAACCCGGCCAGCGTTCCCGTGTGCGATGTGGCGCAAGTAACCGCGACCGACAACTGCGGTCCAGTGACAATCACCTGCGCCAGCGCCGATGTGGTGACCGGCTGCTTGCATACGCGCACGATTACCTACACCGCCGCGGACCTCTGCACCAACTTGGCGACATTTGTCCAAACGATCACATGGAAGGTGGACGTTACTCCGCCGGTTCTCACCGGTTGTTCGACCGATGTCTCGGTGCAATGCTTGGCGGACATTCCCGCCGCAGTCAACGTAACCGCTCTGGACGACTGCGATGGCCCCCTCGCGGTGAATTATAGCGATACGCAAACCAATCCCGGTTCCTCGTGTAACAATGTCATCACTCGCACATGGACTGCCGTGGACGAGTGCGGCAACCAAGCTCAGTGCGTGCAAATCATTACAGTGAATGACACAATGCCTCCGGTCGTTACTTGTCCGCCGGACGTGACGGTTCAATGCCTAAGCGATGTGCCTCCCGCTGACTTCGTTGGTGGTTCCGTCAGCGACAATTGTGATCCTAATCCGCTCGTAAGCCATGAGGGAGATGTGGCAGTGGGGGCTTGTCCCACAATCATTACGCGCACCTATGCGGCCACCAATATCTGCGGGAACCAGTCCACTTGCACTCAAATCATTACCGTTCATGACACCATTCCGCCGGTTTTCACGCAGACCCCGCCGCCTAATGTGGATTTGGGTTGCAACCCGGCCAGCGTTCCCGTGTGCGATGTGGCGCAAGTAACCGCGACCGACAACTGCGGTCCAGTGACAATCACCTGCGCCAGCGCCGATGTGGTGACCGGCTGCTTGCATACGCGCACGATTACCTACACCGCCGCGGACCTCTGCACCAACTTGGCGACATTTGTCCAAACGATCACATGGAAGGTGGACGTTACTCCGCCGGTTCTCACCGGTTGTTCGACCGATGTCTCGGTGCAATGCTTGGCGGACGTTCCCGCCGCAGTCAACGTAACCGCTCTGGACGACTGCGACGGCCCCCTCGCGGTGAATTATAACGACACGCAATCCAATCCAGGTTCCTCGTGTAACAATGTCATTACCCGCACCTGGACGGCGGTTGACCAGTGCGGCAACCAAGCTCAGTGCGTGCAGATTATTACGGTCAATGATACCACTCCACCACAGATAACTTGCCCGCTGGACTTGACTGTTCAGTGCCTCAACAACGTCCCGCCGGATTTCGCGGGTGGTACGGTGACCGACAACTGCGATCCGAATCCTGTGGTGACGCACGTCAGCGATCAAACCGTTGGCACTTGCCCAGCCGTGACGACACGAACCTACCGCGCGGTGGATGCTTGCGGCAATGCTTCGACGTGTGTGCAGACGATCACCGCAATTGACGAGACCCCACCCGTTATTGTGTGCCCGGGCGACGTGACCGTTGAATGCGACCAACCGACCGAACCCAACGTCACTGGCGAGGCCACGGCGACCGACAACTGCGATTTGCCCATCATCATTGTTTACAGCGACTGCTTGGATTGCTGTCCGCAGCCAAGTTGCCCGCAAGAAAAGATCATCAAACGTACCTGGACGGCCACCGATGCCTGCACCAATGTGGCGACCTGCGTGCAGACGATCACTGTTCGCGACACCACTCCTCCGGTGTTGACTTGCCCGCCGGACTTGACTGTCGAGTGCGGCCAATCCTGCGATCCGAGCGCGGCTGGACAGCCGACGGTTATGGATGCTTGCGATCCGCAGGTAGGCACCACTTACAGCGACACCGAAACTCCGGGACAATGCCCCCAAGAGCGAGTAATCACCCGCACATGGACGGCGACTGACGACTGCGGCAACAGCAGCATTTGCGCGCAGACCATCACCGTGGCCGATACCACGCCGCCCGTGGTGGTGTGTCCGCCGGACCGCACGGTGGAATGCAGCACCGTGAGTGCGGCTCCCCCATCTGATCTCATGCCCATACCGAATCCCATCTACCAGGATATCGACGTTTTTGGCGACAACACGGGAGACTCCTCTGATGGGATTGAGATTGCCCCAGGCCAGACTTGGCTCGGAAGATTTGATGTCACTACTGGAGATTCGGATCCGTCGGTCACCATCACCAAGACGTTCGACGCCTCCCAGGGTGGGCCGGTCGCGGCTGGCACCGTCTTCAACGACATCACCACTTACATTCCCGGCACCAGCCCGGGTATCGTACAAGCTACAGCTTACTTTTACATCCGGAAGGCGGGTCCGGTTCCCCCCGGCGATGTCATTGGAGTCAGCTTGAATACCCAGAATTTGGGAATGACCACGGCCGCTCAAGCACGGTTTATTCTCGATGGTGGAATCACCGGCGTCGCGTTGGTGCAACTCGATCTCTCCGGCAAGCTGTTGTACCAAGTCGAAGTGGATAGCTCCTCGCCCTCCTCCATCCGGCTCGATTACGCCCAACTGCAGGTCACGGCCGATACCGTCCATTCGGTAATGCCGCTGCTGATTTATCCGCCAGCCGACATGGGAACCGGCACTGCGATTGACGCGTGCGATCCCAATCCAACGGTGGACCACTCCGACAACATAACGCCGGGCAATTGTCCGGGAGCCTTCACCATCGTGCGAACTTGGACCGGGATCGACGCGTGCGGCAACGTGGGCTCCTGCGTCCAGCGGATTGACGTGGTGGACACCACGCCCCCGGTGGTGACGTGTCCGCCCGATATAACGGTCGAGTGCAGCCAGCCTTTCGATCCGGGGATCGTCGGTCAGGCGAGTGCGATGGACAATTGTGATCCGCAAGTGAACGTGTCCTTTGCCGACACGGAGATACCGGGGGCCTGCCCCCAGGAACGAATTATCAAACGGACGTGGACCGCCATTGACGACTGCAATAACTCCGGTGCCTGCGTGCAGACGATCACCATTGTGGACACGACGCCTCCGGTGGTTTCCTGCCCGCCCAACGCCACGGTGGAATGCGATGCCGCGCGCGATCCGGCGACTTTGGGGATGGCCAATGCGACCGACCTGTGCGATCCAACGCCCAATGTAAGTTACCTGGATACCTTTGCTGCCGGGCCGTGTCCGGAATCCGGCACCGTCACCCGAATCTGGACGGCTACCGACGCGTGCGGCAATTTCGCGACGTGCCAGCAAATCATCACCGTGGTTGATACCACCCCGCCGGTCCTGACTTGCCCGGCGAATAGCACTGTCGAATGCACTGAACCAACCGATCCCGCCAGCATTGGCATGCCCGGTGTGGAGGATAATTGTGACCCTCAAGTCACTCTGACGTATGCGGACAGTGTGCAGCCCGGTGCGTGCCCGCAAGACAAAGTCATTACCCGCACTTGGACGGCGATCGACGATTGCCAGAATACCAGCACCTGTGTGCAACGCATCACGGTGGCCGATACGATGCCACCGGTGATTGTTTGTCCCTCGGACAAGACCTTCCAATGCGATCACCCAATCATCTTTGGTCAGGCGACTGCTTCGGACAAATGCGATCCGGCGCCCGCCATCACCTTTGCCGACGTGGTCACCCCCGGCGCCTGTCCGGAAGCACAGACGATCACTCGGACCTGGACCGCGACGGACGCCTGTGGCAACGCGGCCAGTTGCGTGCAAGTGGTGACCATTGTCGATACGGTTCCGCCGGTACTGACCTGCGCTCCGGACAAGACCATCGAATGCGATCAGCCCGTTGTCTTTAACGACCCCACCGTACTGGACAATTGCGATCCCCAAGTGACCGTTACCTCCGCAGACAGCACGACACCCGGCAATTGCCCGCAGTCGTACAGCGTGACACGCACTTGGACGGCGATTGACGATTGCCAGAACACCAGCACGTGTTCGCAAACGATCACCGTGGTGGACTCCAAGCCGCCGGTGCTCGTGTGCCCGGCCGATTTGACGATCGAATGCACTCAACCGACCGATCCGCCGGCTACCGGGTTGGCCACTGCCACCGATAACTGCACTCCCAATCCGGCAGTGACCTTTAGTGACGTGCAAACCCCGGGAGTCTGCCCAGTGGCCAAGCTGATCCGCCGGACTTGGTCTGTGGCCGACGATTGCGGGAACATCGCCACTTGCGTGCAAATCATCACCGTGATTGATCCCGTGCCGCCAGTCGTGATCTGCCCCCCGAATGTGACCATTGAATGCGGTCAATCGACGGAACCCTCCGGCACCGGTATGGCCACGGCGACGGATAATTGCACTCTGGATCAGGACATCTCGTTGACGTGGGGTGATACAGTTACCGTTGGCACCTGCCCCGAAAAGCTGACCCTAACCCGCACTTGGACCGCCCGTGACGAATGCGGTAACACCGCCACTTGCGTGCAAACGATCGAGGTGATGGACACCACGCCGCCAGTGCTGGCTTGCCCGTCCGACGTGACGGTTCAGTGCGACGCTCCGACCGATCCGACGGTGACCGGCAAGCCCACGGCTACCGACAACTGTGATCCCAGCTTCGAAGTGGATTATGCGGATGTGGTCATTGCCATTCCGTCCTGTCCGTCCGCCCGGCTCATCGAACGCACTTGGACGGCTACCGATGACTGCGGTAACTCCGCGACCTGCCTGCAGCGGATCACCGTGCAAGATTCCCAACCTCCTGCCTTGGTGTGTCCGGTCGATGTCACCGTCGAGTGTGATCTGCCGACCGATCCGCTCCACACCGGAAAGGCCGTTGCCTTTGATAACTGCGCCGGGCAAGTCACGCCAGCTTCCGTGGACACCATCGTGCCGGGGAACTGCCCGAACTCCCGCGAGATAATCCGTACCTGGACCGCCCAGGACAACTGTGGCAATGTCGCCACTTGCGATCAACACATCTTGGTGGTTGATCGCACCCCACCGGCCTTTGTGAACTGTCCGGCCGATCAAACCATCGAATGCCTGACCCCGATCAACTTTGGCCAACCCGTCGTGACCGACAATTGTGATCCCAATCCGCACGTCACTTCGGTCGATGTGGAAACGCCGGGCCAATGCCCGCAATCCAAGATGGTATCGCGAACCTGGACGGCTACTGACGCTTGCGGCAACGCGGCCACCTGTCGGCAGGTGATTACCGTAGTGGATCAAACGCCTCCGGTGGTGGTGTGTCCCCCGAATGTAACGGTGCAGTGCGACCAATTGAATGATCCGAGCGCTACGGGTTCCGCTGGCGGGATCGATCATTGCGATCCCAATCCATCCGTTACGTACAGTGATACGGTCACCGATCGCGACTGCCCGGAACAACGAACCATTACCCGCACGTGGACCGTGCGTGACGCGTGCGGTAACGCGGCAACGTGTGCGCAGATAATCACCGTCGTCGATATGACTCCGCCCGTGGTTGTTTGCCCGGCCGACGTGACCATTGAGTGCGATGCTGCCAGCGATCCAAGCGCTACGGGCATGGCGACGGCAACCGACGAGTGTGATCCGGTCTTTTCCATGACCTATAGCGATAGCGTGGGACCGGGAGGGTGTGCTCAAGCCCGCATCATTACCCGGACGTGGACGGCTACCGATGATTGCCAGAATATCAGTACCTGCGTCCAGCGCATCACCCTGCTGGATCGCACCCCGCCGCAGGTTTTCTGCCCGCCGAACCTGACCTTGGAATGCCAGACGCCCACCACTCCGGATTCCACCGGGAGCGCGAGCGCGATCGACAACTGCGATCCAAGTCCAACGGTCAGCCACAGCGAAACAATCACAGCCGGCCCGTGTCCGGAAGCGTTTACCTTGAACCGGACTTGGACCGCGATCGACGCCTGTGGCAATGCCGCCGCCTGCGTCCAGACCATCACGGTGATGGATACGACGCCACCGGCCTTCGTGTCCTGCCCGGCTGACGTAACCCTGCAATGCGGACAGCCGACCGATCCGGGTTCAACGGGGCAACCCATCGCGCAGGATAACTGCGATCCAGTGATCAACATCACCCCCGCGGACATCGTGTCACCGGGACGTTGCGCTCAGGAGAAGGTCATCACCCGCACCTGGACAGCCCGGGATGATTGCCAAAATACGGCCACTTGTGTCCAACGCATCACGGTGGTGGATAACATCCCGCCAACGCTGACAGGTTGTCCGGCGGATGTCACCGCGCAGTGTGACGCCGTGCCGGCACCCGCGACCCCGGGAGCTAATGACAATTGCGATCTGGCTCCGGTGGTCACCTTGGTGGAAACGACGCAACCCGGATCCTGCCCCGAAGCCAAGACACTTATCCGGACTTGGACGGCTACGGATGCTTGCGGTAACGCATCTTCGTGCAGTCAACGCGTGACCGTGGTGGACACCACGCCCCCGGTGATTGCGTGCCCGCCGAATGCCACGGTTCAATGCGATCAGTTGTCGGATCCTGCTGCCACCGGAATGGCTACCGCTACCGACAACTGCGACCCCGTATTTGAAATCACCTATAGTGACAGTGTGGCCCCGGGGTCGTGCCCACAGGCGAAAGTCGTTACGCGCACCTGGACGGCCAAGGATGATTGCCAGAACACCAGCACCTGCGTGCAGATCATTACCGTGGTGGATACCACGCCCCCGGTGGTGATGTGTCCGCCCGATCGCGCGGTCGAGTGCGATCAGCCGACAACTCCGGACAACTTGGGCTCGGCGACCGCCACCGACAACTGCGATGATAATCCGGCCCTGACCTTTACGGATTCCACCGCCCCGGGACCGTGCCCGCAGTCGCACATCATTACGCGCACCTGGAAGGCGACGGATGCCTGTGGCAACTCCGCCACCTGCATCCAGATCATCACCCAGGTGGATACCACCGCGCCCGTGATTGCGTGCCCGGCCAACCAGACCGTCGAGTGCGACCAACCGGTCAACTTCGGTCAACCTACGATCACGGACAACTGCGATCCCAATCCGGTCGTCGTCTTCACCGACAACACCACGCCGGGTCCGTGCCCGCAGGCGAAGACCCTGACGCGAACCTGGACCGCCACCGACGCCTGCGGCAACACGGCTTCCTGCCAACAGATCATTTCGGTGGTGGATACCACGCCGCCGGTGATTGCCTGCCCGGCCAACCTGACGGTCCAGTGCGATCAACCGATCAACTTCGGCCAGCCGACGGTCCATGATAATTGCGACCCGAATCCTGCCGTTACCTTCACCGACGCCACCACTCCGGGCCCGTGCCCGCAGGCGAAGACGGTGACGCGGACCTGGACCGCCAGGGACGCGTGCGGCAACGCCGCGTCGTGCCAACAAGTCGTTACGGTCGTGGATACCGTGCCGCCGGTGATCACCTGCCCGCCGAACGTGACGGTTCTTGTCAACAGCCCGACCGATCCGGCCAACACCTGTACGCCGACCGCCACCGACAACTGCGATCCGAATCCCACGTTCCAGCACAGTGATACCTCGATGCCGGGCACTTGCCCCGGGGAAAGCATCATCAAGCGGACTTGGACCGCCACCGACGCCTGCGGCAATTCGGCCTCTTGCGACCAGCAGATCAGTGTCATTGAACTGACCCCGTGTTTGACCATCACCAAGACTCCGAGTGCCGACCAGGTGCTGCCGTTTACGCCGGTCACCTATACGTATTGGGTCAGCAACTGCAGTTGTGTGACCGCCACCGACGTGGTCGTGGCGGACGACAACGGCACGCCCGACTTTGCGGGCGACGACGTGGTGGTCGGGACCATCGCGGTTCTGGGTGCCGGAGAATCCGTGCAATTGGAGCGAACCCTTATTCTGCCGGTGGACGTGTGTTGCCCGACGGATGGGGTAACCGGCCAGTTGCTCACCGAGATCCTGCCTAACGGCAACATCAAGGTCAGCTTCGTGCAGGCTTTTGATGTGAACGACAATACGTATGGCGCGAACACGATTGGCTGGGGTGGCCCCGGCAAACATTCCTTCAACAACCTCGTGGGCAGCGACCACGCCGAGTTCGCCTTCAGCAATGGAGCGGGTCAGACGGTGTTGCAATTCCAAGAGGATTACATCAGTGCGGCGTCCACCAGCCTGTATCCGTCCGGTTACGGCACGCTCGGCGTCACGGGCGGCGAAGGCAAGATGATCACCGGCAGCGCCGCGAGTGTGCTGGCGACCTCCACCTCGCTGTCGGACAACCTCAACCAGCCGCCGTTCCTGAACAACGTGGCCCAGTACACGAAGGACTCGCCGGCCTTGAGTGATCCGAATAGCGCCCAGTGGGAATACTACATGGTCTATACCGTGGTGGTGGACAAGAACGCTTTCGGCCCCAGCGGTTTTAGCAGCGTGGCCATTGTGGATCAGCATAATTCGCCTTCCAAACGGAAGGTCTGTAGCGCGCCCGACGTGTGCAGTCCGCAGTGCGTGACCAATACCGTGGTCGTCAGCGGCCAGGCGATGGTCATGGTGACAACCAACTGCACGCAGCAAGTGCCGGTCACCCGCGCCACCCTGGCCACGGATACTGCCGTCGTCTGCATCGCCACCCCGCCGCCGCCGTGCGGCCCGTGCCAAGGCAAGGTGTCCGAACTAACCCTGCAATACTTGGGTGCCACGCCTAACGCACAAATCAAGGTGACTCAGAAGAACGGCGCGACCGTCTTCCAGGGCACCGTGCAGCCGGGCGGACAGTTCACCTTCCACGGAACCGACAACGGCACGTTCGGGACGGAGATCACGATTATGATCAACGGTGTGACGCAGACCTCCATCCACACTAGTTGCTCGCAACCGATCGGCCCAGGGTTGGTGCGGGGTGACTTCCGAGTGATCGGTGGCTCCAGTATGCAGGGCGGACCACTCTGTCCGCTCAACCTGCCTTGCATCGAGGTCATCAAGGAGATCGCCTGCTTGTTGCCGAATGATGCTTGCGGCGCCTTTGGCAAGATCGCCTCCGGTGTGGCCGGCAGCCAGGATCCTGGCTTCTGCTATCGCATCACCGTGACCAACTGCGGCCCGGTGGGCCTGGACAACCTGCACGTCCAGGATAACCAGATGGGCGATCTGACCAGCCTGTTCTTCGCCAACGCTAGCACCGTTCTGCCAGTCAATGGCACGGTGACGCGTATCGTGAAGATGTCGTGGGGTCAGGACACCACCAACGTGGTGGTGGCCACCGGACAATCGGTCGTGAATGGCGACCAAGTGTCGGATACCGACCAGGCGGTCGCCTTGGTGACGCCGGCACGCTTGACCTGCATGGTCACGGTGACGTCGCCATGTGACACGGACGGCAATCCGTCTGACAACCATGTCAGTTTGCCGAATGATAGCACCCCGTGCGCCGTGACGTTCACGGTGCAGATCTGTAACGAGGGGATGATGGACCTGACCCAGGTCACGCTGAGTGCTCCGGAACTGGTTAATCTGGGCTGCGCTCTGCCAGCGCCCTTCAACTTGGCCAGCGGTGAGTGCCAAACCTTCACCTGCACCGAGACGCTGAATTGCGAAGCCTTGGGCGGCCAATCCGTGGTGGCGCACGTCACCGCGACGGCCAACGTGGTCAGCATCGGGACGCAGTGCAACTACGACTTCAACGGCCTACCGGTTCAAGCCGGCACCGCCTGCGAAGGTGTCATCAGTTGCGGCGCCGAGCCGAAATTCCTCCTGTTCAAGAACGCCGACAAAACCATCGTCGAACCCGGCGGGGTGGTGACTTACACCTATACGGTGACGAACAACGGCACGGTAACGATCAACGACCTGGTGGTCAGTGACGACAACGGCACCCCGTCCGTCCTGAACGATGATGTGGTGGTGGGCACCTTGGATACCTTGGCGCCGGGCGCTTCGCACGACTTCGTGCGCAGCTTGATCATGCCGGTGCGGTTGTGCTCGGACCAGACCGGCAAGGAAACCGGGACGATCATCACGCAGGTGCTGCCCAACGGCAACATCCAGGCCACCTTCATCCAGTCCTTCGCCGTGAACGACAATACCTATGGCGTTAACTCGATTGGCTGGGGGAGCAAGGTTCACAAGTTCAGCAACTTGACCGGTAGCGACAAAGCCGAGTTCCAGTTCAAGAACGGGGCCGGCCAGGTGGTGCTGGACTTCCAGCTTGACTACATCAGTTCGGCGCCAACCAGTTTGTACCCATCGGGATATGGCACGCTGGGAGTAACCGGCGGCGATGGCAAGATGCAGACCGGCGACGTGGCGGATGTGGTGTTCACCACCACCTCACTGACCGAGAACCTGAACAAACCGCCATTCCTGAACAACTTGGCGCAATACACGGTGAATTCGCCCGCCCTCAACGATCCGAACAGTGGTCAATGGGAATACCGGATGATCTATACCGCCGTTGTGAGCCAGGCGGCCTTCGGAGCAAGCGGCTTTGGCGGCGTGATGATTGTGGATCAACACAACTCGCCTGCCAAGATTGATAAGTTCACCCCGGAAGCTTGCAGTGGCTGTGTCACGAACATCGCCACGGCGATCGCCACGGCGGGCGGAATTACGTTGCCATCACAATTCGCTCAGGAAGTGGTCTGCAGCGGTACGCCGGTGCCCACACCCGGCGGCGAATGCCCGCAAAAAGCCGACTACTGGAAGAAGAACACCGGTGTGTGGCCGGCGGCCTACAGTCCCAACCAGAGCGTGGGCAGCGTGTTTGTGGCGGCCTCGCTCTATCATGATGCCGAAGGCAAGAGCCTGCTACAGGCTGTTGACGGCAAGGCCGGATCCAAGGAAGTGAAGGATATGCTCAAGGAAGCCGTGGCGGCATTGTTGAATGCGGCGACCGACTCGATCCAATATCCGTTTACTCCGGATGAGGTGATTACGGCCGTCAACATGGCGTTGACCAACGGCGGCAAGGATTCGCTTAAGAGCCTGAAGGAACTGCTCAAGGACGCCAACGACAACAAGGATTGCAACAAGCCGTCCAAAGGCGGTAATTGCGACACCAATGGCAAGCCTAATATGCTGACCTTGAGCTACACGGGCCAAAGCTGTGCGCAGGCCTCGAATGCGCAGATGGCTTACAATGGCAAGACGTCGTGCTCGGAAACCGCGGGTGGTCCGCAAGGCGCCGCGAGTGTCCGGGTCATTGCCTCCAGCAGTTCAACGCCGCCTACTGGAAGTTCCGGTGCCTTCTTTGACGGCACTGTGAACTCAAACCAAACGTTTGATGTTCACGGCAAGTTTGGTTCCAATACCTACTTCCACGTGTATGTGGGCAACACGTTGGTGCAAACCATCCAGATGCATACGTCGTGCTCCGCTCCGTTGGTGCGGGGCGACACATTTGGCAGCCTGATGTTGGTTGATTACGGGATTGTGCCGTAACCCGGCGCACCCCTCCCTTCAGGCTGACTGAATCAAGTCTGTTCGGGAGTTCAATTGGCGGCGTCGGTTTGTTCGATAGGGCACAAACTGCCGCTACCGTTGGCCCCGCTTGGCCATAAGAAACAAACAACCCCGGTCTTCGGACCGGGGCTGTTTGTTTTATGGAACTTCCTGAGGACAGGCGTTCATGAATGCCCAAGAACCAAGTACCCGAGATTGAGTAGTGGGCAATGACTGTTTGACCAACTACCACCTTTCCAACATACAATTGGCACTTGAGACTTCGACATTGTTTATGCCTTGGGCATTGCGAGTTGGTCATTCATCGGGGCATTGCTGACCGTGTTCTGAGAATACGGTTTATTGGCTGGCAGCCGGCAGAAGGCTAACGATACGCTCGGTCCATGTTTGAACCGGTAGCCAACCCGCGGGAATTGTTGGGAACGATCTTAAGCGACGTATCGCGCTCGTTTTATCAGACCTTGCGCATTTTGCCAGGGGCCGTGCGTCCGCAGATCGGGTTGGCGTATTTGCTGGCGCGGGCCACCGATACCATAGCGGATACTGAGATTGTTCCGGTGTCTGGCCGACTGGAGGCGCTCGAAAAACTGCGATCGCGCATCCTGGGCCAAAGCCAGACTCCGCTTGACTTCACTCAATTCATCCGCCCGGAAGCGTCATCCGCTCCAACTGCTTACACGGTTGGCGAGCGGGTGTTACTTGAGCGGATCGAGCAAGCCTTGACTGTGCTCGTCAGTTTTCGAGACACCGACCAGCAACTCATTCGCGACGTGCTCTTCACCATCACCAGCGGACAGGAATTAGATTTACAACGGTTCGGCCGCGCGGAACTGGAAGCCGGCCAACGTCCCGCCCCGTCCATAGTCGCCCTCCGATCGGATGCCGAATTAGACGATTACACGTATCGCGTGGCCGGATCTGTCGGCGAATTTTGGACCCGCATCTGCCGAGCCCATATATTTCCTCGCGCACGGTTGGATGACCAAACGCTGTTGGCTAACGGGGTTCGCTTTGGCCAGGGACTGCAATTGGTTAATATTTTGCGGGACGTGCCGGCGGACTTGCGCAAAGGACGCTGCTATCTTCCGGGGGAAAGCCTGCTGGCGATCGAACTTGCTCCCGGCGACTTGTTAGATCCTCGAAATGAAACCAAATTGCGCCCGCTGTACAACCGGCTGCTGGACCGCGCCCAAGATTGTTTGAAGACCGGCTGGACCTACACTAACATGCTGCCTTGGCGCTGCGTGCGGGTGCGCTTGGCATGTGCCTGGCCGGTGTTAATTGGTGTTCAAACGCTCAAGCGATTGCGTGAAAACAAGATTCTTGGAAGCCGGATCACCGATTAAGATTCCACGTGCCGACGTGCGTAACATTTTGCTGCGCACGGTGTTGCTTTATCTGTGGCCGTCGGCTTGGCGACGAATGTTTGAGTGGGCTCTAAGTAAATAATCCTTGGATTGGCCCAGTTTTGGCTGAGAAATGGATGGCTTAAGGCGTTCAGGGGAAGTCGGAGAGTGGCGGGTGCTGCTTTCGCGATTGCCTCTGCGGGGCCTTTTAGGTAGTCAAAGAAATATGAAAATTTGCAAACGGCTGTTGATTCTTTTCTTGGGTAGCCTCGGCCTGACTTCTGTGAAGGCCCAACCCGCCACGCCGGAACCTGTCGAACCTTCCCCCGATGGGGCGGGGCGTTCCCGGCTTGAACCGGCCGCGACTCGCGTGAATTCAAGTTCTCCCGACGTCAATGTGACCGTTGGTGCCGCACCTGATCCGGCGCAATACTTGTTGGCTCCGGAGCAGGAAGAGCAAGCCCGCAAGTTGCTGGGCACTCCCTCCGAAATCAAGGTTGCCGCGCAACCGCAGACCATTGATCCCACTCGCGAAATCTTGCGTCAGCAGCAACTCAAGGAATCCCAACGCCAGCTTCGGGAGGAGAACCGGATGCCCTCGTCTGCGAGCGGCGCGCAGGCGGTCGCGCAGGAACTTGAGCAACGATCCCAGCAGGACGCCCAACGGCGGGAACGGATTGCCCGGATTGAAGCGGAACTGGCTGCCCGCAAGCAGGGGCTCGCACCAACCGCTCCGGCTCCTGAGCGGCCGATGACTTCTGCTACCGTCGCCGCTCCGGTGACACCGGCCGTTGCCGCTTCGCCCACTGCTGGTCATGCTTCAGAAGTAGTCCCCTCAGCACCGGTGTCGGCACCGGCATCCGAAGTTCAAGGCGTGCCGACAACTCCTCAAGCGCCAGCCAACGAGAGCGATCTGTCGCAGGTGCAGGCAGTCCACGCTCGGGAATTACTGCACCAGGTCATGAGTGCTCCGGAAGCTGCTATTCCCGCTCCGGCGCCCCAACCAGCGGCTGCCGCAGCACCGCCCGCACCTATGCCCGCAGCCCCTGCGGCATCAGCCCCGCCGGCGGTGGCCAGTCCGGGTGAACAAACACCGATGACGGCTGAAGAAGCAGCCAAGGCGCAGGAAATTCTTCAGCAAGTATTGAATGAATCTTACTCGGCTCCCCGCGCCGCCGGTATGGTGCCGTTGAACTCTGAAACGGGAGATCATCGAACCACGGATAGCTTCTCCAAAGCTGTGAAAGGCTCTTTTTTGGGCCGGCGTGGACGTGACATGTTTGACGTTCGTGGAGGGATTGAAATCGCGCCGCCACCCCCACCAAACTTCGCTCCTGTCGGTGAAGACGTCACTCCGTCGGGAGGCTTGGGAATGGCGCCCACCAAGGCGGCGCCAATGACTCCAACCCAGCAAAAGGAAGCATTGCAGACTTTGGAGCAGGAACTTGGGACGCCGGCGACTGCTCCGGCTTCCGCGCCGAAGGCCCCGCGCCCCACGCCTGCTCCTCCTCCGCCCCCGCCGCCAGCGCCGAAAGCGCAACTGAACGCTTCGCCGCAAGCCGCAACGGTTTCGAATTCTACCGAAGCCATGCCGAAGCCCACCTCAGCGGTGGCCGGACAAGCAACACTATTGACCGACGGCATCAACGAAAGCGAAGCCGTTCCCATCAACGCCCGCGAAGTGCCCAAGACCGATTCGGCGTCTCCCGCACCCAAACCTCAAAGCGCTCCGGCGGTGGCACCGGCCGCTCCATCTGTGGATTCATCTGCGAATGAAGTCCGGGCCAAGAAACTGATTCAGCAGGATTTGCAGGATATTTCTAAGGCGGCCCAACCCCCGAGACCTACCACGCCCGCACCGAAACTTGGGGAAACTCCGGCTCCGGCAACAACGCAATCCGCACTCAAGCCAGTTGCTCTGCCCGGTCAATTACCTCCGGGAATGGGAACCGGCGATGAACAAATACTCACCGGGAAGTTCCTGGGTTGGGTCGAGGAATCGGAGGTTGAAGAGCCGCGCATGAGCACGGAGCAGGAGTCGGCGGCCCGATCCTTGCTCTATCAAAAACTGAACGACTTGGATACGTTGACCCAGACTCCGCCCGCCACGCGAACAACACCTCCGCCGGCGAAGACTGTCAAAGCAGTCGCTCCCCCGCCCCCGCCGCCAACGGTTGCTCCAGTAGTACCAGCGCCTGCCCGCGCGGAAGTGACCCCCACAGTCGCTACTCCACCTCCGCAGCCTGCTTTAGTGGCGCCGGCATCTACGCCGGCTTCGAGTGTGCCGCAAATGACCGCTGAACCAGAAGCGGAGGCGCAGATCGTGCCCAAAACCAAGCTTGCCGAAACCAAATCGGTTCCCGCGCCGTCTCCGAGCGCCACCGCGACAATCGCGGCTGAGGCTGCTTCCGAGCCAACTCCCGCACCACCCGCGGTTGCTTCATCCCCGTCCACCGAAATGACCGAAGAGCAATCCCTTGCGGCGCGCGAACTCCTGCGGGATACCACTTACCAAATGTCCAGGCGGTCGGCGGCTGCGTCCCCCGCTGGGGAGTCAACGGCAGCCCGTCCCACCGGCCCATCGACGTCGCCGCAAGCAGGCAACCAAGGTGGGGGCATTCAACCCCCGCCGGGAGTTAACTTGTCGTCTGAAGATGAACAGAAAGCCCGCGAGGTATTGCGTAAGAAACTATCTGAAATCAATGGCCGCAGAACAACGCCTGCGGAAAGCAGTTACGTGCCGGAACCGCTTCCGGTCGGGGGCGACGCCGCGTCAGCTTCTCCGGTTCCGGTAAAGCCGCCGGCTGCCGTTGTTCCCGAAGTTTCCCAAGCAGCTCCGATCGCTGAGCCACCGCCGGTTGCAGCCCTTCCAGCCCCGTCCGCGGCGGCGGAAGTGCCTGCCAAGCCAACCGCTCGCAACATGTCGGTCGAGCAAGAAGCCAAAGCCCGTTCGTTGTTGGACAATTCCTTGACTGAATTGGCACCGCCGCCTGCACCCGCCGCGCCGGCAGCACTCCCACCGGCACCCAAGAGTGCGCCTCCAGTCCCGCCGCCACCGGCACCCGCATCGGCCGCGGTTGCTCCTGAATCCGCTCCGATCCCTGTGCCAGCACCGGCCGCGGTTGCCCCTACATCTGCGGCAACGGCCCCTACCGGTATGACGCCTGAAATGGAACAACGAGCGAAGGCCCTCCTGGCCAGTAAGCTGAACGAGAGTGACGTAACTCCTGCTCCCGCCATGCCCACGGCCACCCTTGAAGGCCAACCACGTTCCTGGGAAAAGGGCCGGGCGGAATTGGAGCAAATCAAGAAAGCCGAGGAAGCGGCAATCGCCAAAGAGAAGGCTGCTGCCAAACGTGTGGCCAAAGCCGACGAAGCCGCGCGGAAACGGATTGAAGCAATGGAGGCCGAGGCGATGGAACAGGCACGCAACGAAGCGCGCAAGCGGCTCGAAGCGGAAGCCCAAGCCTTGGTGAAAGCGGATCGAACCGCGCCCGCCGCCGTCCCGGTGGACAGTTCAGCGCAGCCCGCTCGCCCGTCACCGACTCAGCCATCACCGGTGGCCCCGGAAACCGCTCCGCAACCCGCGCCGGCCAAAGTTACTCCTCCCAGCACCCCCGAGCCGGCACCAGCCAACGTTGCTGCGGTGACGGGGACCAAGCAAGAGCGTCTGGATGCCTTGTTGGACGCCTATGCCAGCGATAAAGTAACCGCTCAACAATATCACGTCGAACGGCAGAAGATACTTTCAGAGCCATAGTTGTTTCCGTCAGCACGAAGCCCGTCGAGTCACGCTCGGCGGGCTTTTTTGTTGGGGCTTTTCCTTTGAATTGCCCGTCGGTTTGTCATTTACTACCGCGCATGCACGACTTTCGGTGGGTCGGGAACAAACTGTTTTGTGAACGCGTGGCGGTCGAAACGCTGGTGCAGCGCTTCGGCACGCCGCTTTTCGTATATTCGCAACACACGCTGACGGATCATTTCCAGAAACTCGACCGGGCGTTCGCTCCCCTGGATCACCTTGTTTGTTATGCGATGAAGGCCAATTCGAATGCCGCGGTCATGCGAACGCTCGCCCGGCTCGGCAGCGGATTTGACGTGGTCAGCGAAGGCGAATTGCGCCGGGTGATCGCGGCGGGTGGCGATCCGCGTCAATGCGTTTTCGCGGGCGTCGGGAAGACCGAGGCGGAGATCGAGTTTGCTTTGCGACAAAACATCTACTCGTTCAACGTGGAAAGCGAACCGGAATTGCTTCGGATTAACCGCGTGGCCGCGCGCTTGCAACGGAAGGCTCCCATTGCGGTGCGGGTGAATCCCAACGTGGATGCGCACACGCACGCCAAAATCACCACGGGCACCTACGAAAACAAATTCGGCATTCCCTTTGAGCAAGTCGAACGAGTTTATGCGCGCGCTCACAAATTGAAGAACGTCCGGTTGCGTGGCATCCAAATGCACATCGGCTCGCAACTTACCGAAGCCAAACCCTTTGAATTGGCCGTGCGAAAGGTCGCGCCGCTGGCAGCCAAACTGGCGGCCCGTTACGACTTCGAGTTCATCAGTATTGGCGGCGGAGTGGGGATTGTTTATGAACCGGCTCTGGCCAGTGGGGCGCCGGCTTGGTGGCGCTCCGCCCGCGCGCGCAAGATCCTGACGCCCGACCGTTATGCTGCCCGGTTGAAGCCCTTGCTCCAGCCGCTGGGCTTGCGCATCCTGATCGAGCCCGGACGGTTCATCGCCGGCAATGCCGGTCTCCTGGTTACGCGGGTTGAGTATGTGAAGCGCACCGGTAGCAAGAACTTTGTGATTGTCGATGCCGCCATGAATGACCTCATTCGGCCGGCATTTTACGATTCGTATCACGAAATCGTGCCGTTGAAACGCCGGCGGGGTGGCCTCGTGGCATCGGATGTCGTTGGTCCGATTTGCGAATCGGGTGATTATTTTGCCAAGGACCGCCCGCTGCCCAAAGTCGGCGAGGGCGACTACCTAGCCTTGCTGAGCGCGGGCGCCTACGGAGCGGTGATGGCTTCCAATTACAATTCGCGTCCCTTGGCTGCCGAGGTGATGGTGCGAGGAAACAAAGTCGCTTTGGTGCGTGCGCGGCAGAGCTTTGAGGCGCTTTGGGCCAATGAGATGATCCCGCCGTGGCTGCGATAACCGTTCCCGTTATGCTTTCATCGCTGGGCTTTGCTTCCGCCGCAATGGCCGCCATCGCTGGCGCCAGTTGAAGCCTTGCAGGCCGGCGAATTGCCGTTTGTAGTCCAGGACGGAAGGCTCCCCAAATACATAACCGAGGTAGTAATAGCGGCAGCCGCGCGCCCGGGCGTAAGCCATTTCCCACAGGATGGTGCATATTCCCAGGCTGCGCCGGGCTTGGGTCGGACAGAACATCCCATAGACGCTGTAAACGCTCCGCTTGCCAACGTCCAGGTAGCTCGCGGCCACCAGGCGCCCGTCGAACCGCGCGCTGAACTCGATCAGTTCACACGGATATAATTCCAAGTGCGGTCCCAAGAAATTATCGAGAGACTCTGGTCGGTGCGTTTGGAAGCGCCTTTTGTGAAGGTCAAAAAGCTGGTGCCGTTCCTCGTTCAACACCGCCGGTTGGATGGTCCATTGCAAATCCTCATTGCGGCGCAAAATGCGGCGTTGGCTTTTCGAAGGGGTGAAGCGATCCAGGACAATGCGCAGTGGGAGCACCGCTTGAATACCCCCGCGCCAATGGCGAAACGAGTAACGGGCAAACCTCGGTCCAAAGTGCCGCCAACCCTGCCGCCACAGGGCGTCCATGCGTTGCGGGGCAACCGAAAAATCTACGAACGCCTCATCAATGACTGGAGGAGCGTTTTTGACCCAAACGCTTTTGTCCGAAAACCTGCTGGTCGGAAGCTGATTCATTGTTTGACCAACGAAATCATAGCATGAAAACGCCGGATGCGCCTCTGGTGCTGGAGTATTGCGCCGGATGCTGGATGGTATCACTTGGGTGGTGCTGGCGCGAAGCCGTCCCGGCCACAGCAAGGGATTGGCGTATGACTCTGAGAATCGCCCAAATTCACTGCTCGTTTCAACTTGCTGCGGCCCGGTTGGCCACGCGCGGATAACTCCGGAATGCCGTCACATACTTGATGGAATCGGCTTTTGCGTTTGACACCTTGGCGTGGGAGCGACAAAAGAAGCCTTGATAACGATGGCAGCAAAGTCTCGAACAACGGATTCCCGTCCTTCGGTCATGGTTTTTGGCGTGGGCGCTTTCACGCACAGCGTGATGCGGATCCTGCGCGAAGCCGGAGCCCGCGTCTCAGCATACTTGATGCGGGATTACGGCCATCACGGGCCGGCTCTGGCGGGGCCGGTTTACCGGGCTTCCGAACAGCCGACGCCGTTTGCCGCCCTCAAAGCGGAACGGCCGGATTTTGTGGTGCCCATGGCGATCGATTGGGCGCTGAAACCCTGGGCGGAAAAATTCCTGGAATGCGGCGTGCCGCTGGTGTGCCCGACCAACGAGGCCTTGCGGTTGGAGCGGGACCGTGATTTTGCCCGGGCGCTCTGCCGCAAGTATCGCATCCCTTTCCCAGAGGCTTGGGTGGCGCGCGACCGGCGGGAAGCCTTGGCCATGGTCAAGCGCCGACGGCGGCCGTTCGTGATGAAGAACCCGCTCTGTTCGCCCTTCAGTCCGTTGCACACGATTGTTTGTGAAACCGTCGAGGAAACGTGCTCTTGGCTGGAGCGGGCCAACGATGCCGAAGGGATTTTTCTCCAAGAATACCTGGGGCGCGCCGAAGCGGGTCATATCGCGCTCGTCAGCGGCGGGGAAATTCATTCGCTGGTGACGAACCAGGAATACAAACGGGCATTCGACGGCAACCAGGGCATTGTGGCGGGCGCGCCCCTGGGCGGTTTGGTGGAGAAAGATCCGGGTGACAAGTACGGATTAGCGCGGGAACTCATTCATCCGCTGCGTTCCTGGTTTCGCGATGTCAATTTCAATGGACCGGTCCAGGTGACGGCCATTCAATACCGCGGGCGTTGGCACGTGATCGAATACAACGTGCGCCTGGGCGTTACTAGCGGCGGACTGATACTCCGCTTGCTGGCCAATCCGCTGGAGGTGTTGCGGGGCACGGCTTTGAACCAAAGGTTGCAGGTTCGTTTTCGCCCGGGCTTGCGCTTTGGTTGCTCGGTTACGCTGGCCGGTTACGGCTATCCGTACGTGGCTTTGGAAGGGCCCCGCGTGCCCGTACGCGTCGCTGGTAAGCCGACGTGTGATATTTGGTGGAACGAAGTGGCTGCAGACGCGCGGGGGCAACTGTGGACTACCGGCCATCGGATTGCGGACGTGGCGGCGGTAGCCGGCAGTTTGCCGGCGGCCATTCGCACGGCATACGAAAACATCCAACGGCTAAGTTCTTTGGGGAGTTATTATCGGTTGGACGTGGGCCGGTCACTTTGGCCTCCCGGATCGGTGTGAGCGCGCCCGGAATGAAACCGACCGACGTTGTGGACGCCTCCTTGAAGATTACCCCCGCTGAACGGGGGGTGCCAGGATCGGGCCATCACGAACCGGTGCGGCGATCCGCGTGGGTGGAAATTGACCGCCAACGATTGCGCCGGAATTTCCAGATCATTAACCAGCACAAACCACCAGGGCTACAATTGCTGTCGGTGGTCAAAGACAATGCATACGGCCATGGGGCAGGGGAGGTGGCGCGCATTGCTCTGGAATCGGGGGCTGTCGGTCTTGGCGTCACCACGATGGATGAGGCGGTGGAACTGCGTCAGTTGGGAATTCAGGATCCCATTCTGATGCTGGGCGAACGTTGTCCGGATGAACTGCCGGCGTGCCTCGATTATCGGTTGACTGTCAGCGTCGGCGAAATGCGCGTCGCTCAAAGACTGGATCGGCTGGCTCGGCATCGCGGCGAGCGGGTAGGCGTTCATTTCAAAGTCGATACGGGCATGAGCCGGTATGGAGTAAGGTGGACGGACGCCGCCGCCGCGGCACAGGAACTGGCCACCATGCCGGGACTCGAATTGAAGGGCATCATGAGCCATTTCGCCATGTCGGATGAGGCCGACAAAACGTTTGCGCGGCTACAACTGGAACGTTTTCAAGAGGTGTTGGACGCCGTGGAGGCTCGCGGGTTGAAGGTGCCCGTGCGCCATCTGTGCAATACCGGCGGATTCTTGGACTTGCCGCCGGCCTGGTTTGACATGGTGCGCATTGGCATTCTGCCGCTGGGGGTGTACCCGTCGAAGGTTTGCCGGCGCTTACCGGGACTGTTGCCGGTCATGAGCGTGAAAGCCAGGGTGGTCAGCCTGCGGCAATTGAACCCCGGCGACACCTACGGCTACGGCCTGCGGTACAAAGCTGAGACGCGCCGACAGATCGCGGTGCTGCCGGTGGGATATGGCGATGGCTTCCCGCGCTTGCGCAACGAAGGCTTTGTGTTGGTCCACGGCCGACGCGCTCCCATCATTGGGGGCGTGGCCATGGATGCCATCGGCGTCGATGTGACGGAAATTCCCGAAATCCAGCTTGGGGATGATGTCGTTCTGATGGGGGAGGACGGGGAGGAGCGAATTTTGGCAAACGACATCGCCGGTTGGAAGCGGAGTGTTGCCTATGACGCACTGGCGGGTTGGCGCCACCGGTTGCCGCGGATTTACGTTTGAACGCCCTGCCGATTGCCATGATTCTCCTTTTTTCCGAGTCCGATGCCGATTACGCGCGCTACCGTTATCCTTATGTGATCTGGGCGGCGCCCGAGCCGGGGGAAACACCGGCAGACTTTTTTCGTTGTGGGTTCTTGCCGGCGTCACCCCAGTTGGACCGGTTTTATCTTTGCCGGAACCTCCGGGTGGATCTCCACCGGTTTCAACCCTCATCCGAAAACCGCCGTATCTTGCGCAAAGGAGAAGGGGTGACGGTTGAGTTGATGGCGCGCGAACACTTCGATTATTCCGCCACCCGGCGGCAAGCCTGGAAGGCGTTTGCGGATCAGCGTTTTGGCGCCGACATCATGAGCTTTGATCGCCTGGACAAACTGATGAGTGGGCCGGTGGTTTCGCATCTGTTGCACTTCGCCGACCAGGCGACCGGGCGGGAAGTTGGCACCGTGTTGTTATTCGTGGAGGAACCGACGGTTGCTTACTACTACTATGCCTTCTACGACTTGGATTATGTTCAACGCAGCCTGGGAATGTACATGATGACCAGGGCGGTCGAGTTGATGGCGCAACGGGGCTTCGCTTATTTGCACCTGGGCACGTGTTATTCGGAACGGGCGCTCTACAAAACGCAATTTGCTGGCGTCGAATTCTTCAATGGCTTCCGCTGGTCGGACAATGTGGACGAACTAAAGTTCCTGCTCAAACGAGACCAGGAAACGTCTCCGCCACATCTTTTGGAAATGACCTCCTTCCGCGAAACCTTTTATCCGGGCTCGGTCACTGAACTGGCCGTCATAGGACATTTTCGGCTACCGCTGCCAAGGACTGCCGGAAATGACCAAGAAACCAATGACCAATGACCAAAGAATTCTCAATGGCAAATGACCAATAGAATCGCGAGGAGTTGATCAGTTCTTGGTTGGTGCTTATGGGCTTGGGCATTCTTTGGTGTTTGGGGCTTAGTCCTTGGCCATTAGCCAAACGCTCCCACCACGACGTGTTCCGCCTCCGAGCGACCCTTACGCCAACCTCAAGCTCCT
>CAWBHS010000020.1:0-13476 GCA_963788655.1 uncultured Verrucomicrobiae bacterium
CCAACGCTGCGTCTGTTCGCGGTGAAACCCCCGTCATGGTTAGCAGCCAAGGATGACGGTCATAATCACCCCGTGCTCGCCTGGCAGGCCTCCACGGACGGCCCGCTGCTCGGCTACTACGTCTATCGCCGGTCCAATCCGAACGGGCCTTTCCGACGAATGACGCCCAATCCCGTCACTCAGACCACCTGGACGGATAGCCGCGCCGCGTCAGGCACCGTGATCTACCAGGTGAAGGCCGTGAAGCTGGAGGCCACTGCCAGCGGCAGCTACCTCAATACCAGCCAGGCGGCCGCCGTTACGATCACTGCGCCGGGCGCGTCGGAAGTCATACCCGCCATGCCGCCGACCACCACCAACGGCCCCGGAACAATCTATCAGGTTTCGCCCGCGGCGGTCAACGAGGGGAACGCGGGGCCTACGAAAATGACCATCACCTGCCTGCGCGTTGGCGGTACCACGGGCCGTGTCGATCTGCGGTATGCCACGGTTGGCACCCCGGCACCGGAGATCTGGCTGGGCATCTCCCAGGTTCTCGCCATCCCTGAGCTCGACTATGCGCCCACGCAAGGCACGCTCACCTGGGCCGATGGCGATATGACACCCAAGACCTTCGCGATCACCATCAAGGGCGACCAGCAGCCGGAACCGGACAAGTTCATCTCTATCCAATACCGAATCACCGCTGGCGACGCCACGGGTGAACACCGGAATCGTTTCACAATTACATCCTCAACGATGACGACGTAACCGTTCCGGTGGGACGGTGAGCTATCCCTGGGAGACGCACCGAGATAATCCCGGCAGCAACGAAGGTGTCCTGCTGTTCGCGGCTCTACCTGCCTGCCTTTCCCCTTGCTGACAGCGCCTCTTCCGCCAACCCCCACCCAGACGCAGAGGGGCCTCCCCCACTGGGAAACCACTTCGCGCTGCGACCCACGCCCTACCGTCAGCCGTCCTGCCCAGCTCTTACCCCTCCTCCCCCCTGCCCCACTCTTACCCCTCCTCCCCTTCCCCGCCGAGACCCGTCGGACCCCGCGCCCGCGGGCTGCCCCTCCCTCTGGAACTCCCGCTGACGCGCATTCCGACGCGCCTCTCCGATTCCAACGTCCGCGGAGCACCCAGCGCGCCAGGCCCCCTGCAACCCCGGCCTGTTACGCTGGCTGCTTCCGCTCGCGCCAGTTCGGACGTCCTCCCGCTGTCGCGACTCCGGATACCTCTCGCCCATTCCAACGCGCCTTGAACCGCCTCCAAACGCACATCGACTATTGGCGGCATAGGGTGGTGATCAAAAGCACCCACGACGTCCGGTTTGGCGTGAGCAGTTTGGATCCTCAAGCGGCTGATGCGACCGAGTTGCTCCAGTAGGTGCGTGGCTATTCCTGGGCACCGCGGCCAGCCGTTGCTTTGACACGCTGAACCGGCGGCCTTTGATGTGGCTGCGGTCGCCCGTGACGGCCTCGTCAGTGGCAACGCGCTGATCGAACCGGACCTGACCTCCTTGCTTTTTCGATTGGTGAAGAAAGATTTCTTTCGGGCGGTCCAGCAGCGCGGGGCGGGTGACGACCGCTTGGCCGGGTCATTGCCGACGAATAGCCCTTGGCAATGAACCCTTCGGATGCGGCGCAACTGGCGACCATGCGCAGCAAGTCGGGATTTGTCATGGCGACGACGCAGGGAATTTGTCTCTGGAACAACTGCGTGGGCTTCCGGCACCGGAAGTCCCTTCTGCTGAATTTCTGCAATGTAATTGCGATGAATTCCCGGGAGGACGAACTGAACGAGTTCTGCCAAAGAGATCATCCCAATCCCCATCGGAGTTGCTCGGGTGGGCGAAGCCCAGTTCGCGCGCGAGGTCTTTGAGTTGCCGTCGCAGGACGGCGCGCGCACAATGCTCCACGAATTTGCTTTGGCCGGCCGAGGGCAGAGTCGAAGAAACTCTCCAACGGTTCTTGCCGCCGCCCGATCAGGAGCTGATGAGTTCGCGTAAGACCTGCTGGGCTAGGCACCTCACTTCGCCGACTAGTTTGCGCTGGCCGCGCACCGCGGGTATGCGGTCGGTATACGGATACACGGATTGCCATGCCTCAATCGTTTCAATCAGCTTTGCGGGCGCTCCCTGCCGCCGACGCAGAAAGAGCTGCGCGGCTAGGTCGGCGATCTCCACCTCATGCGCGGGACTGTCATTCGAATTGCCGGCAAGCTCAACCGAGTTATCGCCGTAGGTTTCGTGGTCGCGCCGCGATTCCCGCCGGCGTGTCATCGCCTCCGCTTTTGATGCCACAGCACCCCGTAGGTAATTGGCGAATGCCTCCTTGCTTTGCACGTCTTTCAGGCGCGGTCGCCGACCCTCCTGGTCCGTTTCCAGTCCACGCAAAATCGACTCAAATGCCCGTTGGACCACATCTTCTCCGGAACCGGGAGACAATCCCAGCGCTATCAAGCGGCTTTCGGCGAACTTAGTCAGTTTAGCGATGTCTTCTTCCGTTGTTTGTCGTAGAAGCGCTTCACCCAGCGCTAAGACCTCCGCGACGTTTGGGGTTTTCACGCACGCGCGTTTGGCGGCAATTCCTCAGCGCTTCTTTGGGGAGAGATTGAGGATTGAGATTCAGCTCTGAACAAAGTGGCGTGACGAAAGAGAAAAAACCAGCGCGCGTGGTCGCAACTCGGCAAGAGCACAGCGGAACCCGATGTGGCCACCAAACAAATGGAAGCGGGAAAGCCAGCCGCCGAACCCCAGCCGCCAAGCGCAGGTCAAGGAGTTGCAGGCGTGACGCCGGGCTTGCCACCCACCAAATCCCCTCTGGGACTCTCAGGTAAGCTCGACACGATGCTTCGTCAGCAAACCAATCATGAAGTTCGGTCACCGTTTACGGATAGTCGTCGGAAACTGGCAAAGCTCGTCAACCTCTTGGCAAGACCGGCAGCGGCTGCTATTGCTTTCAAATCTTCCAACAACCTTGCTTTTTTGAAGTGGCGCAACGACGAAAAGAGGAACCCGCCTCTGCCATGCGATAGCCGTTCAAGCACGGTGGTGAGTTCGGAGGCGAGGTCAACCGTAACGTCTTCCCCGTTTTCCTTGCACCGATAACGCAACTGGTTTTCCCGCCTCAGAACATTTTTCCACAGCAGACCTAACGCATCGTCAAGCCGGACGCTGCAATCCGCCATGAGCAAAACGAGGGCCTTCCATTCATCTGTCCCTGCCACAGCGACGAGTCGCCGCACGTCCTCGTTTGATACCAAGTAGGTTTCCGTAGAGGCCCGGATCGCCTGTTGGGCGACCCTCAGATGCATCTTTGCGGTCGCGCCGGAAACACTCTCGGCGAGCCAGCCGGCGTATCGTTCAACGTCGGAGGGTGTTATCTTTTCAACATCGACATCGCCCAGGAATTCCAAAAGGCTGGCGAGAGCCGCGACAGTTGTCTGCCGCGCGGTTGGCGTCATTGACCGGTCGGAGGTTGTCAAGGGGTCGGTCCCGACAATTGGTAATTCCTCGGAAACGATAAACGGGCGTGCTGGCGACTTTGGGGCCATTGAATTCGTTTTGTCACTCCTTCTGGTCAGGCGGCGCCGACGGCAGTTCTGCCTTCACGGCAAGGTCGGAAGCGGCTTCGAGCCGCTGCTCGTGGTCCGCCACGTAACGGCGCCGTTCCTCCGGCGACCGAATTAGCGGGCCCGGCTTGGGCGTGGATATCGACCCGGCTTACGTGATCAAACATCAGGCGGTAAAAGCCTGACGAGGCAGAGTCCAAGCCAAATCCAAACGCACTGAAACCCGAACGCGGCGTACCACCGCGCGCACTCCCAAGCTTGGCTGAATGAGGATTGTTTTCTGGAGCTCGCGCTTACGCCGGCGCGGGTGCCGCGTCTTCGATCTTGGCGTTGTCTTCCAGGAAATCGATCACTTTCTCGTGGACGATTTGTTGGACGATTTCCGAGAGCCCGTCGCGCTTTTCCAGTTCCTTCAGGAATTTGGCGGGCGCCATTTTGTACGACTGGGCCAGCACCACCACCCGCGCATTCACTTCCTCCGGCACCGCCCGGATGCCTTCCTTGGCCGCTATCTTTTGGAACAGAAACGCCACCTTCACCCGTTCCCGCGCGTTTTGTGCCGCCGCCGTATAAATCTGGTCTTTTTGCTGTTCTATGACCTCACTCGCCACCCCGCGCTGCTGGTTCTCGCTCACAATCTCATACACGAAGTTGCGCGTCTCCTGTTGCACGATCACGTCCGGCAAATCGAATTGCACCCGGTCGAGCAGCGCGCGGACAATCTGGCCCCGCACCTCGCGCTTGTTCTTCGTGTTCAGTTCGTTTTGCAGATCCTGGCGCACGCCCTCCCGCAATTTGTCGAGCGTCTCCGTCCCGTAGGTGGCCGCGAACGCATCGTTCAATTCCGGCAGTTGCCGTTGCTTGACCTCGACCACCGTCACCGCGTAGTCGCCCTTTTTGCCGGCCAATTGCGGCGTGACGAAGTCGGCCGGGAACTCGACCGTCACCGTGCGTTGCTCGCCCGCCTGGGCGCCGATCAATTGCATCGCAAATCCCGGAATGAACGAATCGGGTTTCACTTCCACCCAAAAATCCTTGTGTTCGTTCAAGCCGCGGGCGGCCGGCGCGGTTTCGAGGATCGGTTTGCCCTCGCAGGTGCCGGTGTAATTGACCACCGCATAGTCGCCTTCGGCAATCGCCCGCGCCACGGTCTCGAACTTGGCGGCTTGGCTCTGGAGCGCCTCGAGGGCGTGGGCCATGTCCTCCTCGGACACGGTGCGGCGTTCCCGCCGGGCGGGCAGCCCCCGGTATTCGGGTAACTCGAATTCCGGGGAGGTTTCCATCGTGGCCGTGAAAATCAGCGGCTGGCCCTGGGCGAACTGGACTTCTTCGACGTCCGGCGAACCCACCACGTCGAGGTGGTGTTCCTGGACGGCCTGGCGGTAGCTGCTGCCGATCAGCTTGCGTTTGACTTCCGTGGCGATGCCCTCGGCATGCTGCTTGACCACCATGGCCTGCGGCGCCTTGCCGGGCCGGAAGCCGGGCATGGCCGCATGTTTGCAGAATTCCTTCGTCACTTCCACGAAGGCTTGGTCCACCGCGGGGGCGGGCACTTCAAAACGGGCCAGCTTTTTGCAGGGGCCGAGGTTTTCAATTGTCACATTCACGGGCGAAATCTTTCCATCAGGTTTGGTCAATACCGATCCACTACACTGCGCGGCTCCGGGGTGGGATCGAATCCCGCGAAGCCGCGAGCCTGGAAACCTAGAGGAGCCGACAACTGAGCGTCAAGTCTGCTTTCAAGGGAATTACGGGAACTTTGGTGTTGCTTGACGAAAAGGCCCGTTGGTAGCTTTTCGCGACATTTCCAAACAATGGCTATGAAACGCAGCACGATCAGCAACCGGGCACACTTGTTCTGCCGCGGACGGAGTCGTGCCAATCCAGATTGATGTTCCCCGACGCAAAGGATCACCATGAGTAATCAAAACAACTTCCCCAAACTTCACAACGCCATGTGGCCCGGCCTGGTGGGCAAAGGCAGCCCCGGCGCCGAACCGTGTCTCGACCTGGACACCATGCTCG
Source organism: uncultured Verrucomicrobiae bacterium (assembly GCA_963788655.1). Lineage (GTDB taxonomy): Bacteria > Verrucomicrobiota > Verrucomicrobiia > Limisphaerales > JAFGQR01 > JAFGQR01. Next base: position 5,581 of record CAWBHS010000020.1, read on the forward strand.
ACTTGACGGCCAAGGCCAAAGTCAATGGCGTCAAATTCGACGGCGTGGACATTTTCCTGTTCGAACCGCACATCCCGATTGACGCCAGCGATAACGAGTTGAAACGGATTGCGGACAAGATTCAACGGAAAGGCCTGGTGGTGGGCTCGGTGGTGGCGCCGATCTGGCCCCCCACGGGCGGCGGGTCAGCGATGGGCAACGAAGAAGAACGCCAGGCGTTTGTGGGGCAGGTCCGCAAAGGTTGCCGGATTGCCAAGGTGCTGCGCGACCTGGGGGTCCGTCCGCATGGCGTGGTGCGGATCGATTCCGCGTGCAGCGTGACGGACTGGGACAAGGATCCCAAGGGCAACACCAAGAAAGTCATTGCCACGTTCAAAGAAGCCGCCAAGGTCGCCAAGGGCCACGGCGAACGGTTGGCGGCGGAAGGCGAAATCTGCTGGGGCGGCATGCACAGTTGGAAATACATGCTCCAGGTGCTGGAGGGCGTGAACCAACCCCGGCAGCTCGGCTTCCAGGCGGACATGGCCCACACGCTGCTCTATGTGCTGGGCTTCAATGCGCCCGAACACCGGCTCGTCCCGGAGCAATTCAACTGGGAACCGGACAAGTTCCACGCCGCCATGAAGAAGCTCACCCAGGCGCTGCGGCCCTGGACCATCGATTTTCATGTCGCCCAAAACGACGCCACCGTGCTCGGTTCGGGCAGCCACGAAAAGACCGGCCACCATTGCCTGGCCACCGATCCGAAGGGCAAGCTGAACATTGCCCGCGACGCCGGTTACTGGATGCGAGACGACGCCGGTAAAGTGACGAAGAAGTTCAAACACATCTGCTGGGACGGTTGCATGTTCCCGAACGACGTCATGATGCAACAACAAACGTGGAATGATATTCTCGCCGCCATGATCCAGGTGCGCGAGAACCACGGATGGAAAGCGTAATCGCAAGACTCGCCCGCGACGGCACCAGAAACACTTCGAACCCTGTCTAATCAATCAATCTATGAAACAACTCAACGTCGGACTCATTGGATGCGGCTTCATGGGCCGCGCACACTCGAACGCTCACCGCCGGGTCGGGAACTTCTTTGACCTCGAATACCAGCCAGTCCTCAAGACCATCTGCGACTTCAACGAGGACCGCGCGAAAGCGCACGCCGCCAAGTGGGGCTTTGAATCGGTCGAAACCAACTGGAAGAAACTCATCGCCCGGAAGGACATCGACCTGATCGATATCTGCCTGCCAAACAACGCGCATGCCGAAGTGGCGATTGCCGCCGCCAAGGCTGGCAAAATGATCATTTGCGAGAAGCCGCTGGCGCGGACCGGCAAGGAAGCCGTAGGCATGGTCAAGGCCGTTGAAAAGGCCAAAGTGCCCAACTTTGTCTCCTTCAATTACCGCCGCATTCCGGCCGTCTCGCTCGCCAAAATATTGATCGACGAAGGCCGGTTGGGACGCATTTTCCATTACCGGGCGAAATTTCTCCAGGACTGGACCATTTCCAAGGATGTGCCCCAGGGCGGCGACGCCCTCTGGCGCTTGGACGTGAAAGCTGCCGGCAGCGGCGTGACCGGCGACTTGCTGGCGCACTGCATCGACACGGCGATCTGGCTCAACGGCAGCATCGACAAGGTCAACGCCATGACCGAGACGTTCGTCAAGGAACGCACACACCAGCTCACCGGCAAAGTCCAAAAGGTGGGCATTGACGATGCCTGCGCCTTCCTCGCCCGCTTTGCCAATGGGTCGCTGGCCACCTTCGAATCCACCCGCTACGCCCGCGGCCACAAGGCGCTCTACACGTTCGAGATCAACGGCGAAAACGCCTCAATCGCCTGGGACCTGCACGACCTGCATCGCCTGGCCTATTTCGATCACCGGGACGAAGGCAAACTGCGCGGCTGGCGCTCGATCCACGTGACGGATCACGGCGGCGAACATCCGTACATGGATAAATGGTGGGTGCCCGGACTGAACATTGGTTTCGAGCATTCGTTCGTTCATCAACTGGCCGATTTCCTCGACGGCCTGGCCAAAGGCAAACCCGCCAGCCCCACCTTCAAGGAAGGGCTGGAAACGCAATATATCTGTGACACCGTGCTCAAGTCGGCGAGAACCGGCAAGTGGGAGAAAGTGCCCAAGGTCAAGTAGCGGAAGATTGACGAACCGGCGTTCCCGGCCGCGGACGCCGGTTCATTTTTCGTTTTGAATGTCTTCCGGCTTGCCAACGTCCGACCTATCCGTTATTAATTAACACTTAATCAGACTATGAGAATATCAATGGTTATCCTGGGGGCCACTCTGGCCGGTTCGTTGCTGGCGCTGAATCTGTACGCCGCGGTGGACATTAGCAAACTGCCGCCGGCTTCTGAGAAAAAGGACCTGACGTACGACAAGGACATCAAGCCGATTTTTGCGAAGTCCTGTTTCAAGTGTCATGGGCCGGAAAAACAAAAAGGCAAAATGCGACTCGACAGCCTGTCCGCGGCCCTCAAAGGCGGCGAGGATGGCAAGGTGATTCAGCCGGGCCAGAGCGCCAAGAGTTCGCTGGTCATTGCGGTGGCACGACTGGACGAAGACGAAGCCATGCCGCCCGAAGGCAAAGCCGATCCGTTGACCAAGGCGCAGGTCGGGCTGATCCGCGCTTGGATTGACCAGGGCGCGAAATAGGCCATCGCAATTCTTCTCGCCATGGGAGCGCGGATGCTTTCATCCGCGCGAACCGTGGGCGCAAAACGGGCGGGCGGGGAAGGGCTTCGGAGTTTAGAGCAAGTTTTAAGACTCCAGTCATCTCGTAGCAGCCGACGTGAGGAGGCTCAAGTTCCTTCTAAAGACAGAACCGCCATCGATAAGAATGAGCCTCCTCACGTCGGCTGCTACTATTTTTCAAATTGGGGCGGTGGAGCCGCTCGCCGAAAAGACTGCCGTTACTGGCGTTTTTCGTCGGCGTCGATCAAATCGACGAACGTCTGAATATCGTTGCGATGACCCAACCCGGCCTGCTGGATCCGCGTCCGCAGACGTTCCTGGGCGGCGGCATCATCCGGGCGCGGATAACTCAACATGTCCTGGCGATGGGCTTCTTTTTCCACCTCGCTCTTGGGCGCATGAACGCGCACCCAGTCGCAAACTTGGCCGTCCGTGAGGGATCGTTTTACGACATCAATCATCGCTTCATGCGTCACGCCGGCGTGCTTGAGCCACAAGCCGTCGAAACCTTTGCCAAAATTGGGCTGGTAGTCCGGGTGCAGGTTGCCGGCCAAGTGCAGCCGGATTTTGTCGATATAGCGCGGCAGGTGCATCCACCCGTTCATGGTTTCCCGGGGACTGCGAGGATAAATGGTTTCGATCATGGGCGAATCATCAAATACCGGCTGCGGAACAGCAATGGCAAATTGACAGATCGCCATGGATCTTAATCCAGAAGTGAGTCAAATCACTGGACAACCCACGGCTAAACCTCGAATAGCTTCCGCGTATGGGCAGTCCATTGATGGGATGAAACCTTGTTACATTATCGCGGGCTGGCTGCTGGGAATTGGAGCCGTGGGTGCGGCCCAGCCCCAAACCTTTGGGGCGCCCGCGCCCTTGCCGCAATGGAAACACCTCTACCAGCGCCACCGGCGACCTGCCGGTGCCGGGCGAGTCTCATCAGCAGACCGCATGCGTGGTGTTCGACGCGGACCGGGACGGGGTGAACGATTTCGTGATCGGCTTCCGGCAGAAGGCGCCGGCGCTGGTTTGGTATCGGCATACGGCTCGCGGGTGGGATCGCTATGTCATCGAGTCCGCCTACCTGACCATCGAGGCCGGCGGCGCGGTGGCCGATATTGATGGCGACGGCGATCTCGATCTGGTGCTCGGCGGCGATTGGCAGAGCAAGGATGTCTGGTGGTGGGAGAATCCCTATCCACACTTCGATCCGAAGCAGTCGTGGAAACGTCGCGTGATCAAAACCGGCGGCGCCACCCAGCACCACGATCAGGTTTTCGGCGATTTCAAAGGTAACGGCAAACTGCAACTCGCGTTCTGGAACCAGGGAGCCAAGAAGATTTTCCTCGCCGACATTCCGCCGAACCCGCGCGACGCCAAGTCGTGGCCCATGACCGCGATTTTCTCCGGCGGCGTGGGCGGCAAGCTGCCTTATGCCGAAGGCATGTCGGCGTTTGATATCGATGGTGACGGCATGGTGGATTTGCTGGCGGGCAATTATTGGTTCAAGCACGTCAACGGCAACCAGTTCAAAGCGATCCCGATCGGCAGTCCCGGCGGGCTGATTTTCGCGGGCCAATTGATCGAAGGTGGGCGGCCGGAGGTCGTGATTTCACCCGGCGATGGCGTGGGTCCGCTCAAATGGTACGCGTGCCAAGGGGATCCGCAGAACCCGCGGGCGTGGGTGGGTCACGCACTGGTTGACCGCGACCTGATTCACGGTCACAGCCTCCAACTCGCGGACCTCGACCGCGATGGGCACCTCGACATCTTTTGCGCCGAGATGGGCAAGTGGCACGAGAACCAACCGCAGCCGGACAATCCGAAGGCCAAAGCGTGGATGTTCTTTGGCGAAGGCGAGGGGCATTTCCGCCAAACCGAATTCAGCACGGGCATTGGTTTCCACGAGGCGCGGGTCGTCGATCTGAATGGCGATGGCAAGCCGGACCTGCTCGACAAGCCCTACAACTGGGAAACACCGCGCGTGGATGTGTGGCTCCAAAAAGGCCCGGCCTCAAACGCGTCTTCAGCGGGCGACAATGCTTTGCCCGACGCGAAATAGCAGGCACACCGGGAAACGCCGTTCTATTGCGATGACGAATCGGGCGACGGCAGTGCCAGGCGCATTCGCCAAAAGCGGGACTGGCTGTTCTCCGTGACGGAGCCCAACGGGTAATGGAGGGTTTCATGCGGCGCATTCCGCGTGATGGTGGGCGCGGGCAGCGCCGGAGAAGGCAGCGCCCAATCGATCAAGTTTGTCGATGTCTCCAATGTCAGTTGGAGGGCCGCCGCAGTCTGGACTCGAGTCAGTTCAAGAGAGAAGCCGGCCCCATTCGGCTGGAGGACCAGGCAGGTGGTCGAGTTGCTTTGCCAGGGATCGGAACCACAGGAGCATTCCCAGAGATTGGTGATGCGGTCCTGATCGGGGTCCGCATTCGCGCCGCTGACGGTGGGATCGGCCAGTTGCGCTGCATTGAAATGCGCCAGGCGCCAGGCGTCAAATGCTTCGTCATGAATCACCGCGCGCGCCGCCGCGAGCGGGCCGACCGAGTAGGCGGCGTTCGTCAGCAGCGTCAGGCTCACCGTTTCGTCACCCTCGATTTCAGTGTCGAGCAACGGAGTGATGGTAAGATTGACGGCCGTCTGCCCCGCGGGAATGGTCAAGGTGCCGGTGGCGCCGGTGAAATCCGCGCCCGGAGTGGCGCTTCCGGAAATCGCATAGTCCACGGTCAAGTCTGCGGCGGTGTCCCCCGAACGGAAGAACGTGAACGTTGCGGGGTCGGGTCCATCCTCAGCGGCCACGCCATCCACGGCGAACATCTGAACCTCCGCCAGACCGCTGTCCGCCGGCAGCCAAAGCGCGGCATCAGCAATCACGTAACCGCTCGTGCCGGTAATTTTTGTGTCGGTGGTTTCGATCAGCAGGTCGCCATTCGTGCCGGCTTCGAAATCGAAACGGCCCAGGGGAAACCACGTGCTGCCGTTGACGGTTTGATCGATGGAGAACGTTTTCACCCCGCCATCATACTTCAACGTCACCGGTACATTGGTGGCCCGATTCGCATGCATGGTCCAACGCAGATAAACATCATACGGACCGGCTTGCGGCAAGTTGGGAGTCAACCGAACGTTGCTGAGCCCCTGGTTGGTATTCCCATCGTGCAAATAGTTGGCGCCGTGGAAACCCGCCACGGACATGCTGGGGCTCCAACCGCCAATCAGGACCACGCCGTTTGTATCTTCGCTGTCCACCACAATTCCGTTCGCCGGATCGATGGTGGAACTGCCCCACCGGAGCAATTGTCCTTCGGCGAGCAATTGCGCCTCCAGCAGGGAATACGGAACATTCTGAACGGCCACATCCCGGTCAATGGCCAACGCCGCCCCCGCCGCCGCGCTTTGGCTGGTGATCATAAAGACCGGTTCCATGCGGCAGGATCCAAAGCCCATGTGACTGGCGGACAGCGCGAACGTGACAAACAGGTTTTCGCACTCGCCCACCCGCGGCACCATCGAACGATACGAGATCGGATACGGCGCCGGCACGCCCACCTGCACGTCGCCTTCGTTGCGGACGTAGCCGTTTTGCACGACGCGTTGGCAGTTGTGGGAGTCCATCGTGTAGGAGGCCAGGCCGACCGAATCGTTCGCGAAGCGCAGGCCCTGACAATTCTGCTGGAGCATCACGTAATCCGACACCATGCGCCGGGCCTCGCGCACATACAGTTGGTGCGGCCAGTTGCCGGTGTCCTGAAATTCATCGCGGCACAGGCCCCAGGAATTCATTTCGTTGCGCACGTTCGCCGGCACGCGCGGGTCCGTCGCCAGGAAGTACAACAGGCCTCGGGTGTAGTTTTCGTGGTCACGGCACATCTGGTCGCGGGCGGCCCACGTATTGGTGGCGTAAGTGTAATTCATCCCGATGAAATCGGTCGAAAACGCGCCATTGTTGTTGATGTCGGTCTTCCCGTTGGGCAACGAATCGATTTTGAGAAAGTTGCGCAAAGTCAGGTTCTGACCGGCCGCCACGCGCGCCTGGAAATAGCGACCAAGCAACTCGTAATTGGACGCCTGATAGCCTGGCGGCGCCGTGAGGGGCATCCGGTTCGTGGCCACCTGGGTTAGGCACAGCCGGTAATTGTAGGTCTGCAATCGCTGGTCCCCGTCGCCGGGCGTGCCGCCGTCGCCAGCCGCAATGTATGGCAACAAGCCGCTGTTTGAATCGCCGGGCACCACATACGGATCGACGTTGACGGCAAACTGATGCTGCGGCGTGCTCGCCCGAATGCCATTGAGTGATTCGCCGTACGTGTTCGTGCCTTCGCGGCCAAAGGTAAAACTCACCCCCGCCGCCGCCATCAAGTCGCCTTCGTACGTCGTATCGATGAACATGCGGGCGCGGAACACGTCGCCGTTTTCAGTGATGATTTCGCTCAGGCGCTGGTCGTTCATGGTCACCGAGGCGAGACGATGCCCGAAATAGACCGGCACGCCAGCGTCGTAAAGCCAGTTGCTGAACGACTGCTCCGCCACGTGCGGTTCGAAAGTAAACGACTCCGCCTGCCCGTAATGTTGCCCCATTCGCCGGTAAAACTCCCGCGACAATCCGCCAATCGCTCCTTTGTTCCCATAGTCTGTCCAACCCAGGCCACCCGAGGTCATCCCGCCGAGATGGTTGTTCTGGGAAATGAGCACCACCGACTTCCCCAGGCGCGCGGCCTCGATGGCGGCCGTGACGCCACCGGAGGTGCCGCCGTAAACGCAGACGTTGGTATCTACCAACTCGGCAGCGGGCAGATTACTCACGGTTAGCGCCGCAAAGATCAGGAAGAGCCAGAGCAGCTTGCAGGAATGGAGTTTAGTCATGCAGTTCATGGGCAAATCAGGTCAGGCTTTACCAACGTGCTGCCGGCGTCCCGCCGGCAGAAACGAACACAAGAAGGCTGGCCGAAGATTGAAGGTGGGTTGGTGTTCGGAACCACCGTTCCAAATTCTGCCGGCAGGATGCCGGCAGCACGCTCCAACAACGTGCTGCCGGCGTCTCGCCGGCAGAAACGAACGCGGGAAGGCTGGACATAGGTGGAAGTGGGGTCGGCATTCGGAACCACCGTTCCAAATTCTGCCGGCAAGATGCCGGCAGCACGCTGGGGGACAGCAGATTCGACCCGGCACCCTTAGCAAGGG